>NZ_JAUSUD010000010.1 GCF_030813355.1 Metabacillus malikii | reverse complement strand
TCATTTTGGGCTTCATACACTTTATGAAGGACATTTCTCGTGCGCTCTCTTCTCATTTTGGGCTTCATACACTTTATGAAGGACATTTCTCGTGCGCTCTCTTCTCATTTTGGGCTTCATACACTTTATGAAGGACATTTCTCGTGCACTCTCTTCTCATTTTGGGCTTCATACACTTTATGAAGAACATTTCGGGTGCGCTCTCTTCTCGTTTTGGGCCTCATACACTTTATGAAGGATATTTCGGCTCTGCTCTCTACTCATTTTGGGCTTCATCCCCTTAAGATAAAAATCGCATAACCGTTACAACTATAAAAGACTGCCTAGAAGAAGCTTTCCCCTTCAAAGACAGCCCGCAATTATCTGTATATTTCTTTATCAATCAAGGCAACTTATATCTATATAGGTTCTTCTTCTCGTCTGAATGCATGATTGATTAGTTAAGTTCCGTATTAAGAAAGGAAGTTGTTATATGCCGATTCAATATCAAGACCAAGTTAGTCTTTTAAAGGATATTTTATCTGACCATCAAAGTGAATGCTGTGGTACTGTAGCTGAATGTGAACAGTTGGAAAGAGTTCTTAAGTCTTTAATGGCCAATTCACAGACAGAGGCTCAAGCAAAAAATGTATTTGAGAATATTTATTATTATAGTCAAAGCGGAAAAAATTCAGCATCTCTTGATGAACATATTGAATCACATCAAGATCAGCTTTCACAATGGATTCAAGATATAGACAACCTTACGTAAGGTGTGACATTTTCTTTAAGATGTGGTCAATATGCTCAATCCAATTTTGTAATTCTTGTTCACTGTTTTTGCCGAAGTACCATAGGTATGATGTGATTGCCTGTAAGAGCACGTACCAATAAATTCTTGTTTTTAACTGCTGATTGAGCTCTAGTCCGTATGCGTTAAGCCAATCTTTCCAGTTTGCTTCCTCTATGTACCAGTATAATAGGATGCCGATGTCGATTGCAGGATCAGCAATCATCGCTCCGTCCCAATCGATTAAATAAAGTTGGTTTGTTTCCGATAATAACCAGTTGTTATGGTTCACATCACAATGACAGACAACTTGTTGATTGCATTGTACCTCTGGTAATTGTTTTTCTAACAGTTCTATTGCTTTGTTTATTACGGGTTGATTAATTTTTTCAAATGCAACTGCTTGCTGGATATCATCGAGTATCGAGTTAGGAGTAAGCGGTTGCTTCCCTAAACGTTTTAACATATTTAATAATTCTTTTGACTGATGAATTTTTTTTAGGAGTTCAGCCACATTTGAACCTTTCATATCGGATGGTTTAAGTTCTCGTCCGATGAGACGGTGTTGTGCTGTGATGACATCCCCATTTTCCATCCTTTTTGTCCATACGAGCTTAGGAACGATACCCTCTGCAGAAAGCACAGCTAAAAAGGGTGAACTATTTCGCTTTAAAAAAAGCTCTTGTCCATCCATCGTTGCAAAATATGCATCACCTGTCGCTCCACCAGCAGGAGTAATTTTCCATTCACTACCTAATACTTGTTCAAACCAGTTCACATTCAATTTCAACCCAACATTTCATATAAGTATTATTGAGGCATAACCAACCTCATGTTTGAAATAAAAAGGATAGCTATGGTGATTAATGAAAACTGCACAATAGCCATCCTTATAAATTTTATCTCCATATGATAACGATAGTCAAGCAAAACTAAAATCCTAGTTTTTACAAAAAACATACGTTCCTATCTTTTCGATTTCCTGATTCTTCATGATTGCTTCGTTGTTGTCTAATTGCACAGTATCCGGTGTAACGATTTGCAACCAATTTCCTTCTGGAAGAGTGATTGTCAGGTGGTTATTTAGTCGATTGTTGTGCACAACAATGATTGAAGACCATGGACCAAATTTTTCAACATTCTCTAATTGGTATGCTAAAAGCTGTTCGTGTAGGTTTGGAAATGTTAAATGCTCATTGATTAATTGTGTTGTATCTAATCGAAATGCACGATGCATCTTTCTTAATTTTATTAATCCTTTTATATAGTCCACATTTTCTTTATATTCTGAACGTGCAGTCCAGTTTAACCTATTGATTTCATCAGGTGCATTGTAGCTATTTTCTACCCCATTTTTTGTTCTGAAAAACTCCTGGCCTGCATGGAGAAACGGTACACCTTGTGAAAGGAGTATAATACTTGTTGCTAAGCGGTGTCGCGCCTTTCTTACATCATCTCCTTCATTTGGTGCATAAAGGAGGAATCGATCCCACATCGTGTGATTATCATGTGCCTCAACATAATTTATTGACTGTGACGGTCGATTAAATTTATGAGGAGAGCCCGACACTATTTGTTTCATATGCTCATTGACATTAAGGTTTCCATAAACGAAGCCTGTGTCATGAATACTAAACGTGCTCCCTTTTATGACGTCGCGAGATTCATCATTAAAGAAACTTATCATTGGGGTTTTATTTGCATTTGCAATAATTGCCTTTCGTTCAAATGGAAGCGGTGTATTTAAATCCCAGCCCTCACCTAATAAAAAGGCATCTGGCTTGATTTCAAGTAATTTATGCTGCACTTCATTCATTGTGTCGACATCAAGGATACCCATTAAATCAAAACGGAAGCCGTCTACATCATATTCCTTCATCCAATAAGTTGCGCAATCAACAATCAATTTCCTAACCATATATCGTTCCGGAGCGAGGTCATTTCCAACACCAGTACCGTTAGAGGCAATACCATTTTCATCATAGCGGAAATAATAGCCTGGAACTAACTTTTCAAAAGGAGAATCCTCTTTTGCGTACACATGGTTATAAACGACGTCCAATATAACGCGTAATTGTTGTTGATGCAGTGCTTGAATTAATTGCTTCACTTCTTTAATACGTTCGAGTGGGTTAGCTGGATTTAAGCTGTAACTCCCTTCTGGTGCAAAGAAGTGTAGAGGGTTATACCCCCAGTTATATTGTCGATTTGGCTCGGTTTCATCAACTTCTTCATAGTCGTTAATTGGTAAGAGTTCCACGTGAGTAATGCCAAGTTCCTTTAAATAGGAGACTCCTGTTGAATCACCTTTGTTATTCTCTGTATCGATATCTAGCCAAGCTTTATATTTTCCTTTATGTGACATACCGCTATTATCATGAATTGAAAAATCCCTGATATGTGCTTCGTAAATGATCGCATCATTCTTATTCGGAAATGGCGGGATCGTCTCCTTCGTAATCTTGCAGGATTCTTCATCAAAAATCACACCATATTCGCCGTTAATGGTTACGGCTTTGGCATATGGGTCAACCGCTTCTTTCCAAAGTAGATTAACACAAGCTAGATACGTGTATAAATATCCATCAAAGTCACCATCTAGTGTAAGTGACCAAACACCTGACTGCACGCGTTCCATCAACGTTGTCGAGTATTCTTGTTTTTGCTTATTGTAAATACGTAACTTTACAGATGTTGCTGTAGGTGCCCATACTTTAAAGCTTGAAGATACTTTCGAATAGGTAACACCTAAATCAGAACCTTCGTATTTAAACATTTCATCAAATTGTTTCGTGCGGATAACAGCACCTATTTGCAAATCTGTCTCAAGGCCATTTTCATCGACAATAGAGCAAAGTCGGCCAAACGCATCTGAACAATCTGCGTGACAAATATATTTAATATGGGAACCGATATTCATTTTATCTTGTATATCTAATTGACGCTTCCCATTTATATCTCGTATATAAAACGCTTTCTCTTCACGTTCTAATTCTATAGGCAATAGGATGACGATTTCATTTATGTGGTCTAGATAAGCTTCATATTCCCTGTTTATTTTTAACATTATTAGCCACCCCCACAGTGAAAACCGTGTCTTAGTTAATCATCGTAAGTTCCGATTTTTTCACAGATATTGTAACAAACCCTTCACCAACATCCTCTCCATCTGCATAGATAGATAATGGTTCATCAACCGTAAGTTTCATTTCTTTAAAATTAGTATCGGAAAGTGCCTGTTCCATGTTATTACGAATATTCAAAAGTAAAAGGCTTGCAATTTGGACACGACTCATATTCTGGATAATTGTTACGTTTAACAAACCATCACTAGGTTTAATCTTATTACTATTGTTTAATTGGATAACTCGGTTCGGCAAGTTTGAAATGACCATCAACCAAACATTGTTTAGTTGTATTGATTCTCCATCAACAAGTATCTCTAATGTGAATGGTTTGTAATTGTATAATACCTTGAAAAAGATTGTCATAAACATGAATCGTCGGAAAAGTGGAATGTTCAGCAATGGATTTTTTGAAAACTTTCCAATTTGCTTTCTTATATCTCCGAGAATGCCGATGTCTATGGAACGAAAAAAATATTGACTGCTAGTTTTACCATCTATTTGAAATTCACCTATGTCGTAATAACGTGCTCTTTTGTTTAGCCTTTGTAATATTTCTTTAAGCGCTTTTATAGGATGACCTTCAAATTGAGATTCCCTAACTAAATCATTTCCGTTTCCGACGCGAATAAACCCTATTTTTATAGTTTGGAACGATTTTAACCCATTAATGATTTCGTGTCTTGTACCTTCTCCACCGATACCGATAACGGTCTTGAGATGATAATTTTGAATTGTAGCGACCTGTCTCGCTAACACTTCGGCGTGTCCAGGGTGTTCTGTAAAAAAAGAACGATAAACTACCTTCCTCCGGTCGAGTTCTTTCTTTACTTTATTCCATGTACGGACCGCTTTTCCCTTTCCAGCAACTGGATTTATAATAAAAAACAATAAACTATTCATATCTATTCCCCGTTATCTTTACTAGTTTATGATATTTGTACTGTATCTGTTCATGTCCATCCATATATTCAAAAGGTTGTCTTCGAACGTTTTAACTTTTGCTGAAGTGAAAATCCCCCTGTGAAAACTTACTTTATTCAAGGCTGTTTTCGTAAACATTGTTGCTTTTAACTGCGTTGTCGTTTAGGGTTTGTTTCCTCTTGCAGTACTCGCTTTCCGCGGGGTGGGTGGTGAGCTTCATAGCTCCTTGCGGCACGAACAAGCAAACTTCAGGTCACCTCCCTACGATAAGTCATCATCGATTCGCCATTCGGCTCATCGTGATTCCTAAATCTTTAGTCGATGCCCCTCCAGTTTGTACGTCGATGGGCAAGCCGCCTACGCTTTTCGTATTCCTCAGCGTAAACGCCTGCTCACGTCTCACCTCTCCCACGAACCCGCAGGAGTCTCGCACTTCCACTCCAACAAACCCTTAAAAAGGTTAGTGCAAAAAGCCACAAACTTTTAGAAAAGAGCCTTATTTAAAGACACTACCTAATATCTTGGCATATATCGATTGCCAAAAAGCATTCTACAAAAAGAAATAGGACAGAATCGTACTTGTCCTATTTTAAATATACTTCTATTTATATTATGTTAAATCCCGGTCTCATCTTCCTCATCCTTCCATTCTTTTCGGTACGATGAGTTAGTTAAACAATGAGAAAGTAATTGCTGTGCAGCTTTCAATTGAACATGCTTTAATGGAGCTGAAGAATTCCTTAACCGTTGAAACCAATCTTTAAAGGTCCGCTTATCTAAAATCGTAATATCATGTGGTACAAATGGATAGTCAATATAACCATTTCGGCTAATTAGCATTTTTTTGACCGGCAGCTCGATATCACTTGTTGCGAGAACCTTTTCAATTACTGTCCCTGTTCGATTTAAGCCGATTAAAGGATTTAAAATTTTCTTTACGTCTTTTCCTCTTCGGGCGTCCCAAAACTTTTCCTTAGAACCAGTATAAATCGCTTCATTGCTCTGTTCCATCATCGTAATACAAAATACTTCTGTCGTACTGATTAAAATGATATCAAGCTCGATAGGTGCGTTTTTCAGTTGAAACACAGGCCGATATAATAATAAATATTGGTCTGGGAGGCGTTGAATGTAGTATTGTAACAACTGATCACGGTAAACTTTACGGTCGACTTCAGATTTTTCTCTTAAGGTTGAGCTAGCCCAACGGACCTGAAACCGGAAAATATAATCTAAAAATAATTTTTTTAAATCATCTTCTGTCCGAGGAATCGTTGTAAACTGAAATTGCAGTTCATCGTCTTCTAGAACTGATTCATTTATTAGTGGCTTAATAACTGGTTCAATTTCTTCTTCTTTTTTTAGTCTCCCCTTAATTTTTTCAAGGATCGATTTTTTTTCTTCCGTTTCGATTTGAAGTGGAATTGTTGGTTCACTTACTCTCATTACCTTATGAAATTGATTCGTGCTCCAAGCAGCATAGACTTTTTTCCATTGCTTTCTTTTAAACCGGATAAATTGACTTGGATAACGGTATGCATCGAGCTCATAACGTGAAATATAATCATATAGTTTTACTAATTGTGCCAACCGTTAATCAGCTCCTTCTTTACAATTACTGCATCTATTCAAACAAATATGTATCGCTACTGCTACTTAACCTGCAATTGATTAATTGCTTTTTACTCTCTACTTATATATATCGTTAAAATTTAAAATAATTATAGTATCTATTTGAACTATTTTACTATTAATTTTCTAAAGGTAGGACTTCTATTGCTTCATACTTTGGTATTCGATTTAAATGAGTTTGATAAACATGAATCTCTTCAACAGTAAAGGGTGAGATATCTAAATTAAACTCTTGCTGCCAATCTGTTAACGAGAACGGTTCGTCTGCTTTCCATTTACGCGCCAACGTTATATGAGGATTGAATGGTTTTTTATCAAGTGAAAAACCTTCTTCTAAGCAGGCATGAAATACTTCCCTTTGTAAATACTGTAAGTGGGATGATTCCTTTACACTTGCCCAAAAAATTCTAGGTCTTTCCCGTTTACCAAATACATTAATCATATCAATTTTCAATTCAAATCGAGGAATTTTTGAAACGATGTCCCTGACACGATTTGATAGGTTAATGAGTTGTTCACGTGAAGGGACAGCGCCTAAGAAAGCCAAGGTAATGTGATAATCTTCCTCATGAACAAATGATTGAAACTTTAATTGTTCTTTATTTTTTATTATCCAGTTATGAAGCTGTTGTTTTTGAGCCTTTTTTATCGGTACTGCAATAAAAAAGTGTGCGTGCTGATTCATCATAATCACCTTTCTCTTTTAACTCGACTGTATTTACTAGTTTATCCTACAATGGACCGACTATTACTTCTTATTCATTTGGCTGAATAGCTTATTGTTATTAGTAGAAATATTGACTTGTATCAAATGAAACAAATATTATTTTTCTCAGGTTACATGATTAGCTAGATTTAACTCAATGATAAACCTAGCATGCGGATAGGATTTTAAATCTCATTATGTTATGATTTTATATGATTCGTTAAATCAAAGGAAGTGACAGAATGAAACGTGTAGACAACATTGCAGACCTTATTGGTCAGACACCATTAGTTAAATTAAACAGACTGAATCCAGAAAACGGAGCATCTGTGTATGTTAAGCTTGAATATTTTAATCCTAGTGGCAGCGTTAAAGACCGTGCCGCATATAATATGATCATTGAAGCTGAAAAAAAAGGTCTATTAAAACCAAACGCGACAATAATAGAACCTACTAGTGGAAATACAGGTATTGGATTAGCAATGAACGCAGCGGCTCGTGGCTATAAAGCGATTCTCGTAATGCCTGATACGATGACCGAGGAACGTATTAACATCTTGAAGGCATATGGAGCTGAGGTCGTATTAACACCTGGGGATGAAAAAATGCCTGGCTCAATTCGGAAAGCTGAACAGCTTGCAAAGAAAATTCCAAATTCATTTGTACCTATGCAATTTGAAAATCAAGCAAACCCTGACGCACATCGCCATACTACCGCAAAGGAAATTATTGAAGCGATGGAGGAAATCGGCAAGCCATTATCCGCATTTGTCGCAACAGCTGGGACAGGTGGGACGATTACAGGTACTGGTGAAGCATTAAAAGAGCATTTTAAACAGTTGCGTGTTCACGTTGTTGAACCAGCGGGATCCCCTGTTCTCTCTGGTGGTAAACCTGGTAAGCATAAATTAGTTGGGACAAGTCCGGGTTTTATTCCATCGGTGCTTAATCAAAAGGTTTATGATGAAATCTTAAATATAACAGATGAACAAGCATATGATATTACGAGACGAATGGCCCGTGAAGAAGGAATTTTAGTAGGACCATCTTCAGGTGCAGCATGTTACGCAGCAATTGAGGTTGCGAAGCGATTGACTCCTGATGATGTTGTTGTGTGTATGATCGCTGATACTGGTGAGCGGTATTTATCTAGTGATGTTTTTCAATTTGAAGATTAAATTTTTAAGTAGGGCATTCTTTAGTCACACATAAACTAAAGAATGCCCTTTTGTTTCATATTTACTTAGCTAGTTCATAAATAGCTTGTGCATAAATCGCTGTTGCTTTTAATAAATCTTCAATTTCAATATACTCATCTTTTTGATGGGCAATGTCCGGTCTGCCTGGGAACAATGGTCCGAAGGCAACACCTGCTTCCAATGACCTTGCATACGTTCCACCACCAATTGCAATCAGTTCTGCCTTCTCTCCAGTTTGCTCCTCATAAACCTTTTGTAACGTTTGGATGAGTGGGTGTTTTTCATCGACATGGTGTGGCTTTGAATCATTGAAAGTTGATAACTCAACACCGCTTATTCCTTCAAGCTTTGCTTTGATCTCGTCAGAAGAACCTGTGACAGGATAGCGTATATTAATGCCGATTTCACAAGCTCCCTCTGCTTGGTAAGAGATAATCCCTACGTTTACTGTTAAATCGCCACTAATGTCATCTGCATAAGCGATTCCAAGCTTTTCCCCTCTTGTATCATGATGAAAATAATCTTGAATGAGCTTTACATATTGCTCTCCTCTATGGTCTAAATCTAACTTATGTAAGAAAGAAGCTAAGATAAGTCCTGCATTTACACCGTTATTCGGCTCCATCGCATGTGCTGACTTTCCTTTAATCGTAAACATGTACTCATTATTCACGAGTTTATATTCACCCGTTACGTTTGAACTCGTTAAGCATTCACCGAATAATTCATTCATATTTAATAACTCTTTGTCCGTTGTCATGACTGCTTCTGCATAATCAGGCACCATATTATACCGACGGCCAGATTCAAAGGACTTTAACACGAGCCCATTTGATTCTTTTTCCTCAGAATTACCTATCGTTAGTTTCGCGTCAATAATTCCCTTTTCGGCATAAATAATCGGAAAATCTGCATCAGGAGCAAAGCCTAATGTGGGCATTTTCTCATGTTTAAAATAATGCTCGACACAACGCCAATCACTTTCTTCATCCGTTCCAATAATCATCCTAACATGTTTCGATAAATGTAATCCTAACTCTTTAACGATTTTCATTGCATAAAAGGCAGCGATCGTCGGTCCTTTGTCATCCAATGCTCCGCGGGCAAATATTTTTCCGTCTCTTATTTCTGCTGCATACGGGTCGCTCGTCCAGCCATCACCTTCTGGAACGACATCAACATGACAAAGAATCCCGACAATCTCTTCACCACTACCTTGCATTTCAATATGTCCTGCATACCCATCAAGGTCTAACACGTTAAAACCTTCTTGCTCACCTAGTTTTAGTAGGTGTTGATATGCTTTATGAATCCCTTCTCCAAAAGGTGCCCTTTCTGATTTCGTCGATTCATCTAACACACTTTTAATTCGAAGATAGTTTTGTACATCTTCGATTAGCTCTTCTTTACGTTTTGTAACTTCTTCATTCCAATTCATTTGTGAAAACCTCCTACTATATAAATGTATCACAACTATTGCTAACTATATTAGTATGCTAAAAAGTTTCTTAAACGAACCAAATTAACGGCTTATGAATGATGAGATCGTACATACTAAAGTATAGACAGATTTATCGGTTAATTCTCGGGAAGCCATAAGTTTCTAATGAACAATAAGCTCTATACTATGATTAAGAAACTTTTTTACCATATAAATCTCAATAGTTAAATTTCTTCAAAAGAATTAAACGAAATGCCAAAAAACTATTGCAATATAAATAATAAACGAATATTATTAGAGTTGTTTTTAAAAACGTTCGTAAAAACGGGGGTACATATGTTTAAGTTAGCAGAGAATAAAACGAATGTCAGAACAGAAGTATTAGCAGGGATTACGACCTTTTTAACGATGGTCTATATCGTTGTTGTCAATCCAATTGTGTTATCTGATGCAGGAGTTCCATTCAATCAAGTATTTACAGCAACGATTATTGCGACAATTGTCGGAACACTATGGATGGCGCTAGCAGCAAATTATCCGATTGCGATTGCACCAGGTATGGGCTTGAATGCATTTTTCGCTTACTCTGTTGTAGGCGCAAATGAAAACATAGATTATGTGACAGCCTTTTCGGCCGTTTTTGTCGCAGGGATTATCTTTATCATTTTATCATTAACACCTTTCCGTAAAAAATTGATTGAAGCGATTCCTAGTAATTTAAAACATGGAATTACAGCGGGAATCGGTTTGTTTATCGCGTTTATCGGATTACGTCTTACCGGAATCATAACAGCTGACCCGAATAACTTAGTGAAGTTAGGTGACCTTCACTCCGCACCAGTAATATTAGCGGTTATCGGGCTTGCGGTGACATTAATATTAATGAGTTTAAATGTTCATGGGGCATTATTTATTGGAATGGTTATTACAGGAATTATTGCGTACTTTACAGGACAACTTGAGTTTAAAGAAGGTTTTACGTCATTACCAAGTCTTCCTGATGGAATCATTATTGCCAATCCATTTACTGCAATTGGAGATGTGATTTCACACGGACTATATGCTGTCGTTTTCTCATTCCTATTAGTAACGATATTTGATACGACAGGTACTATGATCGGTGTCGCCCAACAAGCAGGCTTAATGAAAGGTAATGAATTACCGAAGGCACGAACAGCATTATTAGCTGATTCGGCTGCAACAACTGTAGGGGCAATGTTCGGGACAAGTCCTACGAGTGCCTATATTGAGTCATCATCAGGCGTTGCTGCTGGTGGTCGGACAGGTCTAACAACCTTAACCGTATCAATATTGTTTGGACTCACTCTATTCTTTAGTCCACTAGTTGCTGCGGTATCGAATCTTTCCGCAATTACTGCACCTGCACTCATTATCGTCGGAAGCTTAATGATGGGGGCAATCGCCGAAATTGATTGGAAAGAGCTTGATGAAGCATTCCCTGCATTTCTTGTTGTACTTAGCATGCCATTAACGTCGAGCATTGCAACAGGGATTGCCCTTGGATTTATCTCATATCCAATTGTAAAAATTGCAAAAGGGAAATGGAGAGAAGTTCATCTCTTTGTATACATTTTCGCAATTCTGTTCTTTATTCAACTCGCCTTTATCGGGGGACATTAATACGAAATGTAAATAATGAGAAAGCCGATTGATAGGGAGGTCCATCCTCCTATTAATCGGCTTTTGTATGATCTCACCATAAACAACTCGTGCTCATTTAGTGAGACTGCATTATCTATTCTACTTAGAGTGTGAGTGTGAAAAAATGACTTTTGCCCGTATTTAAGGCAGAAGTCGTTTTTTATATTTCATTATTTTTCTGTTCATTTTCTTTATAAGCTAACCTAAAAACAATATCCTGATCGTAATTCCCAAATCCACTCCCAAAAAGGGTTACCCCGCCGACATGATCACTATCCTCCTGTACAGCAATTCGAAATGTCCACTGCTTTTCTCGTACATGAATATCGTCTAAAGTGACTGCAGATAACGGATTCCCATCAAGGAATGTCCCTTCACCTGTAATCCGGATATTTTTCAACAGACCATATTGATTTACGACACTTGGCCACCATTCTGGCGTGAATTTCCCGCGACTATCGCCATAGTCACCAGGGCTTGTCCATTGTCCCAAATGGACATCATTTAAGTAAAAGTCAATATCTGACGGCCAGTTACTATTTGTAAACGGTGCTTCTGATGAAAGTTCAAGTGAAATTTCCAGTTCTTGGGGATGCTGACTCGTTAATAGGTAATTGGATAATCGATACTCTATATAGCCTTGATAAAACCATAAAATTTTTGCATTGACCCGTTCACCTTCAAAGAAATAACGAGGGTCATCAAACTCACCGATAATTTTTTCAGGTGTCGCCAACCCACATGTCGGACGAATTTGCAAATCCGTAAAGTGGCCGATTGACACCTCCATTTGATGAAAATCACGGCTCACCGGTTTCTTCGTTGGAAAAACAATCTCCATCCGGTCCATGTAAAGGACACAAAGCTTCTGTACCCCACCTTTACCAGGGACTCGGTCAGTACGAATAATACCCGCCTTTTCAAGCTTTTTCACATGCATACTAATAATTGCACTGCTTAAACCTAATGCTTCCGCTAATTCCTTCATATTTCTTGGTTGATCCGCTAATAAATGAATGATATTTATTCGCACATTGCTGGCAAGCGCTTCAAATACTGGCAATGAATGTTTTGATATATCTAGTTCCATAATGGCCCCCAATATGTATTTCTACAAATATCATACCTTTTCATTATTGTTTGGACAAGACTATTGACGCAGGATTGCCCAATGTTTATATTCAATGACGTATCATGTCTACAGTCAAAGTTTGTTAATTAGTCTCTTATGAACGCTGTTTACCGAAATACTCTTTATGATTTATTATGGAAGGTAAGATATGGAGGTTGCTCTAAAATGAAGAAACCAATAATACAATCTTTAGTTATTTCCTTTGTCATTCATTTGATTTATTTCGTTGGGACATTCGTAGTAGGTTATATTAAAACTAGGAATTACAAGCCTGATTTAGTGTCTAATTTGGAAACGATTGAAACACTCCAAAATGAAGTGGCTTTTGGGATGGTCTTTTCACCGCTGTTGTTTTTATTTACGTTCATAGGAGTTGCACTAATTAGTGGTTTCGTGATTAAGCTCTATCGAAAATTACGGATTTAAGAAATTCAAATAAAAAATTTATATAAACATAAAAGCAAGTGGAATCCGATAAATTCATCCACTTGCTTTTTACTAGCCCTATGTTTATTGTTTTGTTAAAATAATCGGTCCATCCTTCGTAATCGCAATTGTATGTTCAAATTGAGCTGAGAGCTTTCCATCGATTGTTCGGGCTGTCCAGCCGTTATCATCCATTTTCGATTCCCATGAACCAACATTCACCATCGGTTCAATTGTAAAGACCATGCCTTCTTTAATGCGAAGCCCTTTATTTGGTTCACCATAATGTAAAATCGTTGGAGCTTCATGGATTGTTTTTCCGATACCGTGACCAGTAAAGTCTCTTACAACAGAGAATCCTTCTCCCTCTACATAGGATTGGATCGCATGACCGATATCACCGAGACGATTTCCAATGACAGATGCAGCAATTGCTCGATTTAACGCTTCCTTAGTTACGTGTAAAAGTCGTGCTGCTTCATCAGATACTTCGCCGACAGCATATGACCATGCTGAATCAGCTAAAAATCCGTTTAGATTCACTACCATATCAATTGTAACGATATCGCCTTTTTTTAATGGGGTATGTCTAGGAAACCCATGGCATATTTCATCATTTATTGAAGCACATGTTGCATATTCATAGCCTTTATAGCCCTTTTGCTCAGGCGTTGCTCCATGCTTACTTAAGTATTTATCAACGAATGAATTGATTTCATATGTTGTAATGCCAGGCTTAATTAATTTTGCTATTTGTTTATGGCAATCGGCCAATAATTGACCTGCTTTTCCCATTAACTCAATTTCTCGTTTGCTTTTTAATGTAATCAACTGGTGTCCCTCCGTAAAAATACTCTTGGATTAGTATATACAATAAGGATAACATGAATGACAGGCAAGAAAAACAATCGCGCCTTTCGTTTCATATCAAGATGAAAACTGAGCTTCGATTGACATAGTTGCATAGTAGCTCTATCTAATTAGGTAAGTTTATTGGAGGGACACTTAGAGGTAGTTTCAATTACATAGAGAGGTGTTTACACAGGTATTTCATAAAAACGCGGTACTTCAGAAACAAAACGACTACAATGTTAAGCAGCAATACTTGCTTAAAAAGACCAAAAATAAAAAAATCCCATCTTTATGCTACTTACAATGGGAATTCACTTCGTTTCTATTTTTTTCAGTTCATAATAAATTGTTACACTTTGTGTACGGATATCGTTGATGTGATCCATGTATTGGCTAGCCATATTTGAAAAATCGATGTCACATTCATCAATAAAACGATGCTGTGCATCTAATTTTCTCTTAATCTCTTCATTTATTTTATCGACCAATTTACCATTGCTATGTTTCATTTCGTTTTCCATAAATGATGAAAATTCCTGACTTAATTCCCTTAGCCTCGCTATACTGGTTGCAAAAGAATTAGTCTTATAGTGAAGATTTACATGCGGATGTAGGTCAATATCCATTTTGTAAGATTCCATCCTAGTATCACCTCTACTTTATATCAAAAATCTTTGTAATCATTTCCTCACGCTCAAAAAGCTCCTCGATTGATTCTCTCATTTTTTTAACAAGCTCCCATTCTTCTTCCAAATCTTGCTCTGCTGTCATGATCATTTGGTCAAATGTTTGAGAAATCGTTGCCGGCATTGCTGGGATGTATTCATGAATATTTACTCTCTTTAACTCATAGTAATCACTTGGTAAGTATAATTTTTTCAATAAGTGTGTTTGCTGCTTAGGATTTGCTTCCATGCTATGTATCCGATTCATTAGTCCTTGTTTTCTGGATGTATAATCATCAATGTATTCTATTAGAAATTGTGTTTTTAATCGTTGAATGGCATCTCGCTTTTCCTCGAGTATTAACATCCCTTTTTGATAAATACGTACTGCAGAGGAAAGGTTCACCTTAATGCTACCTTTTGTGAGGTACATATCATGTCGTCTGTAGCTGACTCTTCCATCCTTTGCTAAGGTATTGATTACTTTTCCAAGTCCATGTGCGTCGACATTGACATGAAAAGTATCAAGTAATTTCTTTAATCTCTGTTCAATGATGTTTTTGTTACTAAGAATATTAATAATACTATCTAATAGGGCATTACTATTATTCTTATTATCTAGAAAATCCAAGGCTTCAATCAATAGAGCTTTGTCAATGTTTTGAAGACTAGTTCGAATTTCATTTAATGATTCTTCAATGACTTTCTTGTCATCTAAAGTAATATAGTCAGTATTTACTAGCTCCTGTAAAATAACATCTGCATTTTTATTTAATGTATCAAATTGTTCAAGAAATTTAGGTACCTTCTTTGACATATCGCTTATCATAGGGCCCATTTTCATTAAAATTAGACCACGTTCTACTATATTTAATCCATCAGCTGAATACTCTTCCTTTAAATCAACAATTTTAGGATCAAAACCAGTGAACTCCTTGATAAACCCATCAAAGCCATCTTTATTATAGGACATTGAATACTCTGACATAAAATCTTGTATCTTTATAATCTCTTCATCTGGTATTTTTTCGATAATATCTTTGATTCCACCAAATTTAGGGTCTGTATCTAAAAAGTCTTCTCTAACTCCAATATCAATAAAACCCCTGACACGTGTCATATTGTAAAGCATGTCCTCTTCTGCAGTAATATGATGGATTGTAGTCTCGTCGATTTTGTTTTTGTAGTAGTCTTCGGTGAATTTTTTGAGTTTTTCTGTGGGGATGGTATTTATTTCTTTCGGTGAATTAATATTAAAATTCATCCTTAATTTATTTAAAAATATCTGATCAATTTTTACTAGCTGATTTATACTCGGAGGAGCTCCATTTATTACATACACATCTTCAAATCTTTGATTGATGAAATTTGTATCATTAGAATGATTTGCTAGGTTGTAATCATCAGGTGACATCATTTGTAAAAGAACAATATTATTTCCACCTAGAGAGTGTCCAAACCCCAATTTTTTAAGTTTAGGTAGTCTATCTTTCAAATTAGTTTTACTGTTTATTTGATTTAATATCTTTGTTGTAACCTTTTCATCAAATTCTTTCGCAATATTAAATTGCGCTGAGTTAGCTCCAACAAAAATACCTTTTAAATTATATCCCCAATCAAGTGGTCTCCAATTATCTTTTTCCCTTGATTCACTTCCTCTTGTTATTGTAATAGCTTGATTTAATTGGTTTTCGACACTTAAAAAATGAATAATTGTCCCATCGAGACCATAATCTATACTTTTCTTTTTGTACTCGATTAATTCAACATCCGACAAATATACAGTAACTTCAGCAGGGATTTCCTTACCTGTCTCCTCAAAATATATCCTTTTAATCTCACTTTCCAATTCTTTTTCGTTATAATTTTCATATTCAATATTCATTATTCTTGCTCTTAAGATATCAGTATTTAATAGGTCCTTATTATTCATACCTAGCTTCCCCAAGTTTCACTTTTTTAAAATTAACCGATTTCATTAACATCAATGCACGTTCCTCTTCTTTATTTTCATCTATAGTACATTCTCTTGCATTTTCATCGTCAAAACAACTTATTGAATATTGATATTTGAAACCCTGTTCCGTTTTATTATCTCTAATATAGCCAAAATAGTAATAAACTGTATTTATCCTACCATCATTGGTTTTTATAGGCGTTTTTTTCTTTGCAAAATAAATAGTTTTGTTCTTCTCATTTATTTCTGTATATTGACCATTATAATTCATTAAACTTGATAAATTTTTCAAGAAAATATCGATATATGTTTCTGGAGAAGAATTGTCAAATGTTGTATAAACATTATAAGAGTAATTTTCCTTCTTATTGCTTCCCACAAATATTATCTTTTCAAAGGTATTTCCATTATTCTCATAATGTCCCTTCGTGGCATCTGTGGGCCACAACATCGAATACCCGCCTGTTTTCGAAGTATACAAATAATATCCATCCTGCACTTCCTCTGTTGAATCTAACATTTTCCGAGTATCCTCATCCTGAAATGCTGGTGTTTTTGGCCATTCCTTTGGTTCTACTTCTTCTTTTTTCATCGTACAGCCTCCTGCGAATATTAGGGTACCTACTATGACGTATAAAAACCATGAGCGCATTCTTTGAACCCCTTTCATTTGGTTAGCACACTTATAACTATCATATTTCTCCATTTAGTTTTCAACTGTGAATTTGTTTTCTGAATAAAATTACGAGGATATGACTATAGAAATATTGAGGTATATGTTAGAACATCATGACCTTTTGACTAGTTCGAAGGCTTTTATTGTTTGGTTGATTCATAGATTTTAATAAGACTATTAATCGCTAAAGTTTGCAAATAATAAGAGGGAATGAATTGAAGGAAAAATATAATATAAATATTTTATTCACTCTTCTTATCCTTTATATCCACTGTGTTAAATTTCAATGATTTCATTAACATCAATGCACGTTCTTCCTCTTTACTTTCATTTATACTACACTTTCTAGCATTTTCCGGGTCAAAACAACGAGTTGTATATATAACACGTATTCCCTGATTAGTGTTAATATCTCTAACTAAACCAAAATAATAATAAAATGTTCTTCTATTATCTTCACTGCTTAAAAAATGCTCTTTCTTCTTTCCAAAATAAATAGTTTTACTTTTGTCTTTTATCTCTATATACTCGTCACTGTATTGTAAAGAATCTGATAAAATACTTATATAACTATCAAGTAGAGACTCAGGAATAAAAGCGTCATATGATGTCCTAATCTCGTATACATAATTTTCTTTTTCACTACTGCCACCGAAGATTATCATTTCATAATTATTTTTCTGATTTTCATAACTATGTTTTGTTGCATCCACAGGCCACAACATCGAATACCCACCTGTTTTAGAAGTATACAAATAATATCCATCCTGTACTTCCTTGGTTGAATCTAACATTTTACGAGTATCCTCATCCTGAAATGCTGGTGTTTTTGGCCATTCCTTTGGTTCTGCTTCTTTTTTCATTGTACAGCCTCCTGCGAATATTAGGGTACCTACTATGACATATATAAACCAAGAGCGCATCCTTTGAACCCCTTTCATTTGATTAGCACACTTATAACTGTCATATTTTTCCATTTAGTTTTCAACTGTGAATTTGTTTTACTGATAAAATCAAGAGGATGTAATTGAAGGAATGGGGAATGAGGACCACCTAATCAAATGTATTTCAAATGGCATATTTCTCTTTGACACTCAGAACAGCGGTTTGATTAATTCTGTCTTCAGTAATTCTATGTCTCTATGTCTGTTCATCATCTATATCTACTTTACTAAAGTTCACTGATTTCATTAACATTAATGCCCGTTCTGTTTCTTTCCTTTCGTCTATCTCACATTCCTTAAACTTTTCGTCCTCGTAACATCGTATTGAATATATAAATTCTACCCCTTTTTCCTTTTTATTATCTCTTATATAACTAAAATAATAATAAATCGTTCTATTATCACTATATTTTGGTGTGTATTTTTCTCTTGCAAAGTAAATAATCTTATCGCCGTCTATTATCTCTTTATATTCCCCATCATGTTGTAATGTACTAGATAAATTACTTAAATGATTTTCTAAATATGATTTTGGGGAAATATTGTTATATGATGTTCTTATTTCATAAAAATAGTTTTCTTTCTCACTACTACCTCCAAAAATTAACTTTTCGTAAGCATCCCCTTTATTTTGAAATGTTTTTTTCGTTGCATCCACAGGCCACAACATCGAGTACCCACCTGTTTTAGAAGTATACAAATAATACCCATCCTGTACTTCCTCTGTTGAATCTAACATTTTACGAGTATCCTCATCCTGAAATGCTGGTGTTTTTGGCCATTCCTTTGGTTCTACTTCTTCTTTTTTTATCGTACAGCCTCCTGCGAATATTAGGGTACCTACTATGACGTATAAAAACAAAGAACGCATCCTTTGAACTCCTTTCATTTGGTTAGCACACTTATGACTATCATATTTTTTCCACGCTCGCAAAATATCAGTATTCAATAATTCTTTATTGTTCATTCATCCTCGATATATACCTTTTTTAAACTTATTGACTTCATTAACATTAGTGCACGTTCTTCTTGCTCACTTTCATTTATTTTGCATTCCTTTATCCTTTCATCGTCACTACAGTTAATTGCATATGTATATTCAAATCCCTGGTTTGTTTGATTATCTCTAATATAGCTAAAATAATGATAAATAGTATATTGTCTACCATCACTAGTTTCAATGAGTGATTTTTTCTTCGCAAAATAAATACTAAAATTATTCACTTTTATTTCTTTATATTCACCGGTATATTGTAATGACTCCGATAGGTTACTTAAAAAGTTATCTATGTATGACTCAGGGGCAGAGTTATCAAAAGTTGTTCGGATTTCATAGAAATAATTATCTACCATACTATTCGCGCTTAAAATAATCTTTTCATAAGTATCCCCTTTATTATCATAACTATCTAGCTTTGCATCCACAGGCCACAACATCGTGTACCCACCAGTTTTAGAAGTATACAAATAATATCCTTCCTGTACTTCCTTGGTTGAATCTAACATTTGACGAGTATCCTCATCCTGAAATGCGGGTGTTTTTGGCCATTCCATTGGTTCTACTTCTTTTTTCATCGTACAGCCACCTGCAAATATTAGGGCACCTACTATGACGTATAAAAACCATAAGCGCATTCTCTAACCCCCTTCTTTTCGTTAGCACACTTATCACTATCATATTTTTCCATCTAGTTTTCAAAGGAGAATTTGTTTCCTTGATAAAATTACGAGGATTTGGCTAGAAGTTTAGGGGTATTTGTTAGATGGTGTGTCCTTTTGATTAAATTGTTTGATTGAATCATATGTTGTATTTAATATTACTCTTAAGCGAATACTTTTGAAGATTGAATTCCATATAAATTATCTTTCTATACGATTTATTCTATTTTGGTTTAATTGACTTCATTAACATTAAAGCACGGTTTTCCTCATTAGTAATATCTAGTTTGCATGCTCTTTTTTCCTTGACCTCATAACATCCAATTGAATATATAAATTCTAATCCTTGTTCGCTATCTTCAGCATGTATATATCCAAAGAAATGATAGTCTGAGTAACTTCCATTCTGAGTATTTATTTCTTGCTTTTTATTCGCGTAATGTATATTTAAACCATTTGATCGTATTTCTTTATATTCCCCATTATAATTTAATGAATTAGATAAGCTGTTTAAATTGGTATTAATTGATGTATGAAGGGAAGGACTCTCGAATGTAGTAGTAATTTCATAGCTGTAATTTTCTTGTTTATTACTCCCTCCGAATATTATTCTTTCAAATGAATTTCCGTTATTTTCATAGAATTGCTTAATTGCATCCACAGGCCATAGCATCGAGTACCCGCCTGTATACGAAGTAAACAAATAATACCCATCTTTCACTTCCTCGGTAGAATCTAACAATTCTCGAGTATCCTTATCCTGAAATGCGGGAGTCTTCGGCCACTTCTTTGGTTCAGCTTCTTTATCCATCGTACAGCCTCCCGCGAATATTAGGCAGCTGACTAAGACGTATAATAACCATGAACGCATTTTTTGATCCCCTTTCATTTGGTTAACACACTTTTAACCACTATCTTTTTCCATTTATTTTAAGAATTTGATTCTTGATAAAATGAAGAGGATTTGACTATAGAAATATAGAGGTATATGTTAAATGATATGGCCTTTTAATAAGATTGAAGATTTTATTGTCTGATTGATTCATATATTCTATTCATCTCTGAAGTTTGCCCATAACAAGAGGAAGTGTATCGAAGGAAAAGTATAACGTTAATATTATACTCGCTATTCTCTCTCATCCTCACTATTCACTATATTAAAGTTTACTGTTTTCATTAACATCAACGCACGCTCTTCCTCCTTATTTTCATCAATAGCACAATCTCTAACATTTGCATCCTCATAACAACCAATTGAATATATATATTCAAATCCCTGTTCTGTTTTGTTATCTCTAATATAACTAAAATAGGAATATACTAAATATTCTCTTTCATCACTGGTTTTAATAGGAGTCTTTTTCTTTGCTAAGTAGATGCTTTTATTATCATCTCTTATTTCTTTATAATCCCCATTGTATTCTAATGTACTCGATAAATTACTTAAGAAAATATCGATATACGATTCTGGGGACGAATTATCAAAAGTGGTATAAACATCATAAATATAATTTTCCTTCGCATTACTTCCTGAAAATATTACTTTTTCAAAAGCATTGCCATTATTTTGATAACTTTGCTTTATCGCATCGACAGGCCACAACATCGAGTACCCGCCTGTTTTCGAAGTATACAAATAATATCCATCCTGTACTTCCTCTGTTGAATCTAACATTTTCCGAGTATCCTCATCCTGAAAGGCCGGTGTCTCTGGCCACTCCTTTCGTTCTACTTCTTTTTTCGTCGTGCAGCCCCCAGCGAATATTAGGGTACCTACTAAGACGTATATAAACCATGAGCGCATTCTTTGAACCCCTTTCATTTGGTTAGCACACTTATAACTATCATATTTTTCCATTTAGTTTTCAACTGAGAATTTGTTTTCTCGATAAAATTAAGAGGATTTCACTATATAAATATAGATGTATATATTAAATGATATGACCTTTTGACTAGTTTGAAGACTTTTATTGTATGATTGATTATTTTATTGTAAGGATAATATTCGATTCATCTAAGAAGTTTGCCAATAACAAGAGGAAGTGTATCGAAGGAAATATGGGATTTACGACCGCCTATCAGGGTGTATTTTTAATAGGGCATATTTAACGGGGATAACTTAGACTAGCAGCTTGATTAATATGGTTAAAATGGAGATTCAATTAATTCAACACCCGAGTTTTTAAAATATCCGTATTTAATAATTCTTTATTACCCATTCTTCTCATCCTTAATATATACCTTTTGTAAACTAATTGATTTCATTAACATCAATGCACGCTCTTCTTCCTTACTTTCATTAATTGCACAATCCTTTGAATTATCATTGTCAAAGCACCGAATTGAATAAATAAATTCAAACCCTTGTTCAGTTTCATTATTTCTAATATAGCTAAAAAAACTATGTACTGTTCGATCTTCGCTAAATTTTAATGTTTTTTTCTTCTTAGCGAAGTAAATACTCATATTTTCCTCTTTTAACTCTTTATATTCCCCGTCGTATTTTAATGAAGTCGAGAGGTTACTCAAAAAGTTATCAATATATGTTTCAGGGGCAGAATTATCAAAAGTCGTTCTGATTTCGTAGAAATAATTATCTACCTTACTACTGCCACCAAAAATTATCTTTTCATATGTATCTCCATTATTATCATAACTATCTAACTTAGCATCAACCGGCCACAACATCGAGTACCCACCTGTTTTCGATGTATACAAGTAATATCCATCCTGCACTTCCTCTGTTGAATCTAACATTTCACGAGTATCCTCATCCTGAAATGCCGGTGTTTTTGGCCACTCCTTTCGTTCTACTTCTTTTTTCGTCGTGCAGCCACCAGCGAATATTAGGGTACCTACTAAGACGTATATAAACCATGAGCGCATTCTTTGAACCCCTTTCATTGGTTAGTATACTTATAACTATCATATTTTTCCATTTAAGTTTCAATAGAGAATTTGTTTTTCTTGATGAAATTAAGAGAATTTCAGTACAGGAATATAGAGATGTATGTTAGACATCATGACCGAATAATTTGAAGGTTGTTTATTGTTTGATTAGAATATTCTATTCAACTCTGAATTTTGCCTATAACAAGAAGAAGTGATTAGAAGGAAAAGAGTAATTAACGACTACCTAATCGGATGTGCTTCAAAGCATATTCCTTAGTAATAATTTTCAGACAGTAGCTTGATTAATTCTGTAATTCTTTGTCATTCACCCTCAAGATCCACTTTACTAAAATTAACTGATTTCATTAACATTAACGTACGTTCTTTTTCCTTACTTTCATCTATGTTACACTCTTTTACATTTTCGTCGTCATAACAACTAACCGTATATATATACCGAACACCTTGTTCAGTTACATTATCTCTTATATAACCAAAATACGAATAATAAGTTCCTCTTCTACCATCAGTACTTTCAAGTGTGTCCTTTTCTTGTGCAAAAAAAAGGGTTTTATTACTCTCTTTAATTTCTTCATATTCTCCACTATATTGCAATGAACTAGATAAAATACTCAAAAAGCTATCGATTAAATGTTCTGGAGAAGCATTTTCGTAGGTTGTACTGATTTCGTATGTATAATTTTCTCTCTTATTACTTGCTCCAAATATTATTTTTTCATAGCTGTCTCCATTATTCTGATAACTATGTTTAATCGCATCCACAGGCCACAGCATCGAATACCCGCCTGTTTTCGAAGTATACAAATAATATCCATCCTGCACTTCCTCTGTTGAATCTAACATTTCACGAGTATCTTCATCCTGAAATGCCGGTGTTTTTGGCCATTCCTTTGGTTCTGCTTCTTTTTTCATCGTACAGCCTCCTGCGAATATTAGGGTAGCTACTAAGACGTATAATAACAATGAACGCATTTTTTGAACTCCTTTCATTTGGTTGGCACACTTATGAACACCATAATTTTTATCACTAGTTTACAACTGAAATAGAAAATAAGCTTAGCTATTAAACTTTCATAAAACTAAAAAAGGACTGATTATACTAACCAGTCCTTTAAAAAATACTAGACAGCCATGTTGCAAGACTAGTAATGATGAGCATATATACGATACCCGGAGCTCCGATTATTCTCTGGCTTTTTATTTGAGCCTGTAATAAATATTGCTTCTTTTCCCGGTCTATTAATAGATACGGATTTTGCTTGATTAAATCTTGAAAGGTTAGCTTTAACCATTCATTAAAGAAAAAGTAGAAGCCGATGAAGAAGAGCCATTTCATCCAAATAGGTGTTAACACAATTAATACTGTTGTTAATGATAGCATTTGCAGATAGTTATAGATTAATGAGGAGTCTCGAAAAAATGCCTTTATGAATAGTTCTGTAACACCATTTGCAGCGGTTCGTTTCTTGAAAATCCTTTTTGAGTTTCTCCATAATAAGACAGAGCGTTTTTTGGGCTTTTGCTTATGCATGTGTATTTCAGGGTTAATTGAAAAGACAAACGATGTTAGCAGCACTTTCCGTTTCTTTTCATCATCAACATCCTTGTAAAAGGTCTTAAATTGTCTTTGATAACTTGTTAACTGGCGAACTGAAAACCCTAAAAAAATAATTGAAAGGACTAGAAAGAATGTAACCGTAAGCTGATGAACGACGATAAATGTCAATATACTTAAACAAATAAACGTAACTGTGGCAAAACTCCACTTTTTCCAAAACCGGTATTGGTTGAAAACTTGTTTACATGAAAGTAAAGCAATATTCAAGCTCAAAAAGTAAAGAAAAACAGATGTAAAATTACCTGCATTCCATTCCGGAAAATGTCTCGTAATCGGAAGAAAAAGGATAAATAGCGCAATCCATTTCAAGAATGTTAAGGAAACGGAATAGACCATGGCCATTGTGCGCATGTTCACGATTTTCACCTTGTGTTGCAGCAAGTAAAGCTGATCGGCTTCCTCCATATATGTGCGACAGTTCCCTTGCCAAGCAAGAATATAACAAAGCATAGCAAAGCTGATCGTTGGAAAAGTAGCTAGCCATTCGGGAGCTTGTTGCCACCATGAACGATAAAAGATTGCTAGAAATACAAGGGCAGGAACAGCCAAATAAATGATAATTGTCCAGTCAAATATAGACCTGACAATTTTCCACTGTGAACGATAGTCTTGCTTTAATCGTATATAAAATAATTGTAACCCACTCACTCATTTGACCCGCCTTCTGACATTAGATAAAAACAATCTAGCAAGGAACCATCATGTAAACCACTCTTTGCTTGTATATCGTTCAACGTACCTTGAGCAAAAATTGTACCATTTGATATTAATAAAAACCTGTCACATATTTTTTCAGCGGTATCGAGTACATGTGTCGACATAAGAATACCTGCGCCCCGCTGCTTTTCTTCCTCCATTAATGAGATAAACTTTTTTATAGCACTTGGGTCTAAACCGATAAATGGTTCATCGACAATATAATAGTCTGGCTTAAGCAGTAATGCTTGAATAATCATTGCTTTCTGCTGCATTCCTTTAGAAAAGGTAGCAGGCATATCATGTTTTACCTTGTCCATTTTAAAAATTTCCAAGTAATGTGTTCCCATTTTTTCAAGGGTTTCATCATCGATTTCATTTATTGCAGCCAATAAGTCCAGATGCTCCCATAATGTCAAATGGTCATAAAAAATTGGTCTTTCTGGTATATACGCATATGTACTTAATTTTTGCTTTTGAATATCACCTTTTACATATTCGATAACACCTAGTAATGTCTTAATTGTTGTACTTTTCCCCGCACCATTTGGTCCGATAATGCCAATTAGTTCCCCAGGCTGTAACGAAAAGTTCACTTCCTTAATGACCGACTTTTTATCCTCATAGCCTGCTTCTTCAATTGATACATTTAATATTTCCATCGCTGTCACTCCTTACAACTTTATACGAAACATCAAGCCTAAAGTTTCAAATATTTCATATATTAAGAAAACTTTTCCTCACCACTATGCTTATGAAAATAATATACAAATTCGTAAAATCTCTTCATTTTATTGTCATACAATTCTGAACTATCCTCATATAATTGAATTGTATCAGTAATACAAGTTATTTGAGAAAAAGGAGGAAGATTTATTAATATTTTGTAAATTTACTCTTTTCTCTGGATTTTTCATGTCGAATTCGTGTAAAATATTGTTATAACGCTTTACCAATCATTAAAATATGTTAGAAGAACATCTGAAGTTGCAGTCATCGAAAGGTTGTAGTCGGCATAGCCAGTGCGATCAAACGATAAGGAGTGGTTTTTTGAAACCTTCAACAAACCGTATGCTAACCAGAATCAAATCTGTCTACATGTTTATTAATGAGCGTGGTACTGTGACCACACAGCAACTTGTTGATGAATTTGGTATCACACCGAGAACCATTCAGCGTGACTTAAATGTGTTAGCATATAACGATTTGGTTCACAGCCCAACAAGAGGTAAATGGGCCACTACAAAGAAAAAGGTAAAGATGTCTTCTTAAGAATGAAAATTGAAAAGCTACTCATACATAAAAGGAACCTTTCTTCATGAATGGTTCCTCTTTTTTCTATCGCTATCTAATTTTTCCTGGCAATTTGCGCCGAGGTAACGATTGCGTCTCCCTGCCAAACTACCTTTTATAATTCGATTGGTTCTGCATTTCGTAATGCTTCTACTTCTTCCTCTGTTAGTTCACGATATTCACCTAAGCGTAACTCTGCTTCATCTAAAGTGAGCGGCCCCATCGAAATTCGTTGTAAATACGTTACTTTTTTGCCCACTGCTTCAAACATCCGTTTCACTTGATGAAACTTTCCTTCTGTAATCGTGACATGTATCGTTGATTGATTACCTGCTGCTAATATTTCCAAGCGGGCAGGCTTTGTTACATAGCCATCATCTAGCTCGACACCTTGTTTAAATGCGTTTATGTCTTCTTCTGTGACTTCACCTAAAATTGTTGCATAATATGTTTTCGGGACGTGCTTTTTCGGTGAAAGCAATTGGTGTGAAAGCTGGCCATCATTTGTTAACAACAGCAACCCTTCTGTATCCTTATCAAGTCTCCCAACCGGGAATGGCTGCAATACTGCATCCTCCATTTCCAATAAATCAATCACTGTTTCTTGATAGTCATCTTCAGTGGCCGATAAATATCCCGCGGGCTTGTTCATCATTAAATAAACAAACTCTTTATAAACAACTGGTTCACCATTTACAGTAATTTGCTGGTTTTCTGGATCAACTTGTGTTTTCGCATCCTTCACAACAGTACCGTCTGCGATGACTACACCTGTTTTCAACAGTTTTTTTACCTCTTTGCGTGTTCCAAAGCCAACATTTGCTAATAATTTATCTATTCTCACAATCCATTCTCCCCTCGACTTAATAAATGTTATGTATCGATAAAGTGAAACTTCACTCAATGAGAATTTTGTTCATCCCCACTGTTTGTTAGTTGAGTATCCCTCACCTAAAACACCTTTGCTTTTCACTTCATGTTTTGAGTAAGTAGTCTTACGAGACGGTTACACCGGAATAAATGCGTGAAAAGCCCGGTAGTCGCACCGAGCTTTTTGTAAGCATTCTTATTGTAACCATCTTCACTTTGGATTTATCCTCTTGCCCGTGATTTAGGTAAAAAACGATTCAATTTGTTCCCTAAAACTTTTTCAAGTAAGTGTGAACGATAGGCTAAATATAAGTAGGCAGCTCCACCAATTGCTATGGAAATGCCGGCTACTATCGCTGCCTCAATCATTCCAGCTTCATACTGAACGAAAATGGACGTTATCGACTGTACAACAGAAAGGAGCAAGCCCATAAATGTACAAAGAATACAAATAAGAAGTGTCCGCTTTACTAGTAGCTTAAATGAAAAGCCTGAATGTCTCTTTATCATCGCAAAACCATATAGTAATGAAACAGCATAGCCCGCTGCCGTTGCCAGAATCGAACCAACGCCTTGGAACATTTCAATGAGTGTTGTATTTAAGGCTAGTTTCACAATAATTCCAAGTACTAAGCTTATTACGGCTAGTTTCTGTTTATTAATTCCTTGCAGTATTGCCGCATTTACTGTAAACAATGAAAACAGCAACCCAACTGGTGCATACCACATTAAGATGTTCTTTCCAATTTCCTCTGACACACCGTGATAGAAAATACTATATGCCGGGCCTGCTAAAACCGATAACCCGACAACAGCTGGTAATGTCACAAGAATAATAATTTGGTATGTCTGGCTAATTTGATGATGTAACAGCTTATTATTACCTTTTGTAAATGAATCTGTTACAGACGGTATTAATGTTAGACCAAATGCCGTCGATAGTGATACCGGGATCATGACGAGCTTCGGAACATAGAGCAATAATACGGAAAACATCGCAATTGTAATATCTTTATAACCGGCATTAATCATCGCACGGTTAAACGTATTCGTATCAATGTAGTTATAAATAGGAATTGCGAGCCCAACAAATACGAATGGACCTGCATAACTAAAAACTTCCTTAAACATTTTTCCAATTGGAATCGCAGGAGTAGACACTTGGCTTTCTTGCATCGCTAATAACGTATGCTTTCTTTTTGCCCAATACCCAAACAAAACGAGCAAGCCACCGATAGCCCCAATAAATGCAGCAAATGTTGCATAACCAACAGCTAGTACAAGCCCGCCTTTAAAAACGTTTAAAACAAGATATGTCGCAACTAATAGAAAGATAATCCGTACAAGTTGTTCGATTACTTGAGAAACTGCTGTCGGCCCCATTGAGCGATGCCCTTGGAAAAAGCCTCTAATTAAACTCATAAGCGGAACGACAATTAACGAAATACTGACCATACGAATGACCAAAACTGCATCATCGACTGTAATAGAACTTATATTTTGATCTGCTAAAGCACTTTTTGCAAAAACAGGTGCGAGCAAATATAAAAGGATAAAAGCAAGTAGCCCAGTCAAAAGCATGACCATAATTCCGGCCTTAAACATTTTTCGACTAGTTTTATAATCACCGATTGCATTATATTTTGAGACGAATTTTGAGACAGCTGCAGGGAAACCCGCTGTTGCTATACTTAGAAAAATTGTATATTGGGCATATCCAGTTTGAAAGAGGGCTCCACCATCTGTTCCAACCATAGCCGCAAACGGAATTAAATAAATCATTCCTAATATTCTCGATAAATATGTACCTAACGTTAAAACAAATGTACCTCTTAATAGACTATTCGACATGTTTCTTACTCACCATTCTTCTCTATGAAGATTCAACTTTTCTATTTTACCACAATCTTATGCATATACCATAAGTAACTATACCTGATTTTCCAAAAAAGGGATGATTTTGTCGAATAATATAGAAAAGCGGAAGCACCTTGCTTAGCCACGACAAGCATAAGACGCAACAGAATAGAAGGTGTTCTTTACCTTCAATTCTGTTGTGGCTTATGACTCGAGGGGCTAGGTGCTGAAGCTAGACAAATCAGAAATGCGGAAGCACCTTGCTCAGCCACGACAAGCATAAGACGCAGTAGAATAGAAGGTGCTCTTTACCTTCAATTCTGCTGTGGCTTATGACTCGAGGGGCTAGGTGCTGAAGCTAGACAAATCAGAAAAGCGGAAGCACCTTGCTCAGCCACGACAAGCATATGTTGCCCCGAATAGCGGTAACTCCTAGTTAAGTTTCTTCTATTTAAAAGATTACTCTAATATTATTCAATTATGACGTTTTTGTATTTCAAAGGTTTCAGATATAATAAGGAAGATAAATGAATGATGAAGGTAGTGAATGAATGTTGACATATGATGTATTAGTCATTGGCGGAGGACCATCTGGTTTAATGGCGGCGATTGCTGCAGGTGAACACGGTGCTCGTGTCCTTTTAATAGATAAAGGAAATAAGCTCGGACGAAAGCTTGCGATTTCAGGTGGTGGACGTTGCAATGTCACGAACAGATTACCTGTTGATGAAATCATTAAACATATCCCTGGTAACGGACGATTTCTCTATAGTGCCTTTTCAGAGTTTAGTAATGAAGATATTATTGCTTTCTTTGAAAACCTCGGTATTCAATTAAAAGAAGAAGACCATGGCCGGATGTTCCCTGTTACAGATAAAGCACAATCAGTCGTTGATGCATTACTAACAGAGTTAAAGAAACTAAATGTAGAGATTCGGACAAATGAACCGGTTAAAGATATTATGTACGATGAGACAAGTGTCACTTCGGTTGAACTAGAAAGTGGTGAAGTATTAAAAACGAAAGCTGTTGTTCTTGCTGTTGGCGGGAAAAGCGTACCACATACAGGCAGTACTGGTGACGGCTATCCATGGGCAGAAAAAGCAGGACATACGATTACGGAATTGTTCCCAACCGAGGTTCCACTCACATCAAATGAACCGTTTATTAAAGAAAAGGCATTGCAAGGTCTTTCCTTACGAAGTGTTGCACTTAGCGTTCTAAATCCTAAAGGGAAACCAATTATTACCCACAAGATGGACATGCTGTTTACTCATTTCGGTATATCTGGACCTGCTGTTTTACGATGCAGCCAATATGTCGTGAAAGCGATGAAAAAATTTAAAACAAACAAAATTACCGTTAGTATCGATGCAATCCCTGATAAAAACGAAGAACAGCTTTTCCAAGAAATCGTGAAAGATTTAAAAGAAGATTCCAAAAAGGCAATAAAAAATGGCTTAAAGGGCTTACTACCTGAACGCTATTTATTATTTTTACTAGAAAAAAACCAAATCGACCCACTTATTACGTATGATAATCTTTCAAATGAAAAGCTCCGTTCCTTTGTGAAGGATTGTAAAAGGTTCGAATTCACCGTAAACGGAACCCTCCCACTTGAAAAGGCATTTGTAACAGGTGGCGGTGTTTCCGTAAAGGAAATCCATCCTAAAGAAATGGCCTCAAAATTTAAACAGGGCTTATATTTCAGTGGAGAAATTTTAGATATTCATGGCTATACAGGTGGATACAATATTACATCAGCCCTCGTAACAGGTAGATTAGCAGGAATGAATGCTGCGAAATATGCGAAAGAAAATAAGTAGCTGGGGGATTTCCCCCTCTTATTTTTTATCATTAACCTTTCTCAAGTTATCGGCATCGCAAGCTTGTCTATCAAGATTTACGTAGCTTTATATGAATCTTCATTAAGATGCTCATGTTCACCCAACTGATTGATTTTCGGAAACGATAGCGATGCAATCTTCATCGTTATAAAACTAAAGATACTTGCACCAAACACCGGAATAATCCCTGGAAAGCTAAACATAATGTACGATACCCCAAGACAAGCCGCGATTAATAGAATTGTCTGAACTGGCCGGCCGATTAACAATACAAATGAATACTTAATATACTCTAGCTTCTTTAAATTAAAGTGTACATAGACTGGTAGAATATATACTGACAACAGTACAAACAAGGCTATTATTACATATAAAATAATTAATAGAGATTGATGCAGGAATGTAGTATTTAATTGATAAAGTACCCTTAAATCTATAATGAGCAAGATTCCAAAAACGGACCAGAGCAATCCGAACCCATTCGCTCGAATAAATTCCTTCTTATACGCTTGATAAAATGACCGAAAAATCGGTACCTCCTTTTCTTCAAATAGTAATTTCCTAGTGACGGTAAATAATGCAACCGTAGCAGGGAAAAGACCGAACATGACCAATCCAGCAATCGTAAAGAAAATCCAGTAAAGATTTAAGATAAATAAGCGCAAACTCCAATCTCCTAATTTTACATACCATTCACTTATATTAGCCATCCCTTTTCTCCTCCTACATATTTGCCAAAAAGCTACTGACGCAAGCATTCAATAGCTTTCTATTAATCTGGAATCATCCTTTTACAGAACCAATCATAACCCCTTTCTCAAAGTACTTTTGAATAAATGGATAGACGATTAATATTGGTAAAGTAGAAACGATAATGACACCATATTTAATTTGATCAGCATATCGTTGTGCATAGCCGCCAGCCGAACCACCACTACCAGCCCCTTCTGCGAACACTTGATTCGAGATGAGAATATCACGTAACACAATTTGCAGCGGCTGAATACTATAATCTCTTACATAAATCAATCCTGTAAAAAAGTCATTCCAATGCCAAACTAAATAGTAAAGACCAATAACTGAAACAACCGCTTTCGATAATGGAAGTACAATTTTTAAGAAAAATGTAAAATGACTACAGCCATCAATTGAAGCTGCCTCATACATTTCCTTTGGTATATTACTTTCAAAAAAGGTTCTCGTAATGATTAAATTAAAAACATTGACTGAAAATGGAATGATGAACACCCACATCGTATCAATGAGCTGTAAATCCTTCATTAATAAATATGTAGGAATTAATCCTCCATTGAAAAACATCGTAAAGACGAAAAAGAACATTAACACTCGTCGCGCACGAAATTCTTGTCTCGATAAAACATATGCAGCAGGTAATGTTAACAGCAAATTTACAAACGTACCTAATAATGAATAAATCATCGTATTTTTATAACCGTTCCAAATCCTTGCATCTTGGAAAATCTCTTGGTATCCGAATAAACTAAACCCTTTCGGAAATAACAATACCTTTCCTGTGGAGACAAGGGTTGAATCACTAACTGAAGCAATAATGACAAAATATAATGGATAAGCAATTACGAGAAAAACGACCGCACAGATGAAATAGATAACGATATCAAACAGTAAGTCTGACACCTTTCTCCCTTTTTTCGTCACGAGTTCCATCAAATCACCCCTCAATCTTTACCATAAGCTAATATTTGAAAAACGTTTTGCAATGTAATTCATTGTTAATAGAAGTGCAAAATTAATCAATGTATTAAATAAGCCAATCGCTGCAGCATAACTAAATTGATTTGAAATAATCCCTATTTTATAGACATATGTTTCAATAACCTCTGAAACTGGTAAATTCAATGGATTTTGCATTAAAAAGATTTTTTCAAAGCCTGTACTAATAATCGTTCCCATATTTAAAATTAAGAGAATAATAATCGTTGGAATAATTGCCGGAATTTCGACATTCCGAATGATTTGCCAACGATTTGCACCATCGATTTTAGCCGAATCATATAGCTGTGGATCAACACTTGATAGTGCCGCTAAATAAATAATACTGTTCCAGCCAACATGCTGCCATATGTCTGATAACACATAAACAGGCACAAACGTATTTGTCGAAGCTAATAGGTTCACATCTTTAAATCCTAGTGCATTTATGAGATGACCGATAATACCTGTATTTGGTGAGAGGAGGACGTTTAGTAAGCCTACTAAAACAACGATTGAAATAAAGTGAGGTAAATATACCGTTGTTTGTAAAATCCGCTTACCACGCTTCCATTTAATTTGGTTGATAAGTAAAGCTAGTATAATCGGAGCTGGAAACCCAAGAATAATCGTTGCTAGACTTATAAAAATTGTATTTCTCATTAAATCTGAAAACATGTGACTTTCAATAAATTGTTTAAAATATTGAAGCCCGACCCATTCTCCACCTGTTAATCCTTTTGTAAAATCATACTCCCGAAACGCTAGCTGCACACCGTACATTGGAATATAGTTAAAGATAATGACAACGATAATCGCAGGTAGAATCATTAGCCACAACTGATAATCTCGTTTAAATGTATTAAATACTGTTGGCTTTTTTTCAATTGTGATATTCGCAATCGGATCCGATTGCTTCGTTTGCGAGTTAACTAGCCCCACTAATCTCAACTCCTTTATGAGCTATTTGAAAAAGAACCCCCCTTGCGTCGAGTTGCAAATTCATAAGGGGGCTACATTTGACCAGCTTGCTTATTTATTACTTAAGTAGTCGTCGTAGTATTTTTGGATAATTTCTGTATTTTTATCAATACCGATTTTTTTAAGCTCTTCAACATATCCATCCCATTGCTTATCAATTCCGCCTTTTGTAATCCATTCCGAATACTTTGCCATTGCTAGATTCATAACTTCTGTATTTGTTAAACTTAAAGCATTGTTATCTTCGTCTGTATATTTCATGAACATTCTAGGTAAGATGTCCTTTTCTAAATCGATATTGTTAAACGCTTCTTCTAACGGTTTCGTTTGCTCTCCAACTGATTGCATATCTGTACCTAACGTTAAGTTTAGTGAATCTGATATATACATTGGACCATGGTCCGCCCATGTAGATGTCCATTTCCACGTTCCTGGATCCATGTTTTCATCCTCTGGAGGTAGAACAGCATACGAACCATCCTCATTTTCAGCAATATTCGTTCCTAACGACCCGAATAATACTTGCATACTTACTTTCGGGTCATATAGCTCATTGATAAACTTCATTGCTGCTTCTTTATTTTGGCTTTTCGCTGACATTTGCACAAAGTTCACGCCGTAGTTCAACATGTTATAGTCATAGCTCCATGAAACTTGTTCGTTAGATGATGCATCTTTTTGCAATGGTGCCATTGAAGCATATTGAGGTGCTAATGTATTACCAAATCGATCGGTAACTTCCCATCCATATGTATATCCAACCTTTGCCGTTTCACCTTCGCCACGAGCAACTGATTGATATTTCGTATAATCCTGCGTAAACACTTCCGAATTGATTAACCCTGCTTCCCAACACTTATTTAAAAATGAAACAACCTCTTTATACCGTTCATCAATTAAGAAGTTCTTCACCTTGCCGTCCTCAACAAAAATTCCATCTCCACTAACATCTGTTAACGTAATCCCTAAGCTTCCTAAAAGAACAGTCGGTTGAAACTGACCAAATCCTACTGTTGATGTAGGGGAAAAATCCATTGGAATCTCATCGTTTTTATCGCCATTACCATTTGCATCCTCTTCTTTAAATGCAACAAGGACCTCGTACAATTCATCCCAATTTGTTGGCATTTCCAGCCCTAAATGATCCAACCATTGCTGATTAATAAACTGTCTCGTTGCTGTTTCAGGCCAATATCGTTGGTATTTCGGTAAGCCAAAAATTTCTCCATCCTTTTGTGTCGAAAGCGCCTCTAATTCTGGCTTTTCCTCAAACATCTTCTTTATATTTGGCGCATGCTCATCGATTAATGGTGTCATATCTTCAAATAGCCCTGTAAACTTAACAAAGTCAGCATCAGTAATTGCATTAGGTCCAACGATTAAATCAGGAACATCACCTGCCGCTAACATCGCTCCTTTCTTTTGGTCCCAGTCAGCGGTTACTTCTTCCCACTTAATTTCAACACCAGCTCTTTCCTCAGCTTCTTGTAGCCACTCCATCTTTTTTAAGTCTTGTGTTAATGGATGTTTTGTGATGAGTGCTTTTAATACTACCTTTCCATCTTCTGTCGTTTCTACTTTTTCTGCATTGTTGTTACAGCCAGATAATGCGACCGTTGTACTCAATAAAGTGATTAAAGCCATTTTTGTAAATCTTCTCATCTTGTTCCTTACACTCCCCTCTTTTTCTTTTAATTATCAAAATAACATTTATGAAAACCCTTACATTTGGTGTTTCAATAATGTTACTTTACACACTCTTAACCCCTAAGCAAAAAACTTGACATTCTTATATTTCTACAAACTGTGTACAACCTAATATTACTCCACTAAATAACTTGATGAGAATTCACAAATCCATATAAAACATATCTTATTTTTAGTTTTTATATTTTTTTAAATTAGATGTTCGAAGGTGGACAAATTACTTTTCGGCACAAAAAATGTAATACATTATACTAATCGATGTCATTAAACCTTTGTTTTACAAGGAACAGATATACTTCAAGGATATTATAACCTAGTAATTTTTAAAAATATTTTAAATAAAAAAATAATGCACTACCGATTTTCGGCAGTGCATATCTTTTGTTTGTTTTTCATTGTTTTTGTAGAAATTTCACGAATAAACAGTTATTTATTCCTACATCAATTTTTCACTTATTTTTTTGAACCTTGTTCCGTCATTTCGCTCACATTCGCGATTGGTTCCATCGTCGTATTATCTATGCTGGATCCTTTCCACACGAATACCTTTACCTTATGACCGCTAAGTTTTTCTGGAAGCATTAAATTCACATCGAAAATTGTTTCTTGATTAGGAAGTGCTCTTTTCGTAACGGTGTTATTACTAACAAGTTGATTTTTCTCATTATAGAGTGCAATGACGCCAATTAGCTCTTCTTCCTCATTTCCGTGATTTACTACTCGGATGTTTGCATTTAAATCTTTATTTGCCTGTAATTTTTTTTGATTAAATATTGTTTCAACTGTATAGAGACTATTATCCATTACTGTAACATGTGCTTTAACATTTATGCTCACACCTTGTGTATCACCATCTTCGTGAGATATACCTAATTCAGGTGTTCCATCTTGATTCCATGTGATTGCTTTAACACGTGTATGTCGATTCGGGTCATAAAGAGGGTCTCCATCAATCTCCTTATATGAGCGGGCGTGATAAACGAAAAGATCTGTTACACCATCCTCCGCAACTGTAAAAGAATTATGCCCTGGGCCATATTGGCTAGTCTCCTCATTGCTTTTAAAAATAGGCTGCGTTGATTTGTTCCATGATTTTGGATTTAATAGATCGCTAGTTTCGTCTGCCGCTAACAAGCCGACTGCATAATTGGCGTCCGTCGCACTAGCAGAATAGGTCATAAATATTTTTCCATTCCGCTTGATAATAGCTGCCCCTTCATTAACCCAAAAACCTTGCCTCTCCCAGTCATAGTCAGGGGTGGAAATCATCACAGGCTTACCTTTGATTGTCCAAGCATTTTCCATTTCAGCTATATATAAATTAGAAATCCCCGCTTGTTTTTGCGCCCATACTAAATAGCGTTTTCCATTATTTTCAAACGTTGTGGCATCTAGTGAGAAATCTGTAAATGAAAATGTATCGGACTCATCTTTTTGAATCATCCCTTTTTCGTTCCACGTACCTGTTAACGGGTTTTTATCTTCAGTTTCAAGGACATATGGTCTAATGTTCCAAATGTCATCAGAGCTTCCAGCTGCAAAATATATGTACCATTTCCCATCGATAAAATGAATTTCCGGTGCCCATATATGCGCAGCCATCTCACCTGTTGAATGCTTTTCCCATATAACAACTTCTTCAGCTGTTGCAAGACCTTGTATTGTTTTCGCTCTTCTTAAAATAATCCGATTATACTCAGGTACAGATGCTGTGTAATAATAATACCCATCTGTATGTTTGTAGATATGAGGGTCTGCCCGCTGTTCAATGAGTGGATTAGAATAGCTATAGTTTGTTGCAACACCATCAACAGTAAATGTTCCCTTTTTCGTATAATCCGCTTTCGCTATCTTGTTCCAGTTTACGTTCAGTTCTCCTGTTAAACCATTGCTATAATGCGCCGTTACAGTAGCTGGCAATTCTGGTTGTTGGCCAATCTTTGTAGTAACATGGACGTCCTCAATTTTCTCCAATTCTGCAATATGGACATTTGCGACAGCCTTTAGCTTTGTCGCATAAACACTACCCTTTACTTTCACAGTACCATATTTTGAAAGCTTCTTTTCATCAACCTTTTCCCACGATACTTTCATCTCTTTATTCGTTCCATCTGCGCGCTGAACCTCAACAACATTTGGAAGCTTTGGTGGAAAGTAAAGTGGTGTCATCACATCTATTTCCTTTATTGATATAATATTATCTGCGAGAACAGTTACTTGAAACTCCTTTGTGTCTGTATAGCCATTTTTCGTTAGCGATGCAGTTAAGGTTACCGTTGTATCTTGTTCATGTTTCTTTGGACGTGTTACCTTCCCACCTGCTGAGACAATGTTTTCGTTACTTGATTCCCATTTAACTGCTACACCATTAGTTGCTGCTGTCGGTAAATCAATATTTGCAATGACATTCGTTGTATCTCCAATTTCTAGGCTTTCTTTTGCTTTTGCTACAGCTTCCGCGTCTGTATACGATTCTGCTATTACCTTGCCAACTTCATCCTCTGTTAACCCTCTATTATAAATTCTAAAGTCGCTAATTTTGCCATCTAAATAGGGATCTGCTGCATAGTTTGAACGACCGATAAAATTATGCGGGGTATCACCGTAATCTTCCGGCTTTGTTGCTGCACTCATTTTCCCTACTTCGATTCCGTTGCTGTATAGTCGATATTGATCTCCTGTTTTCGAAATCGCTAGATGTGTCCATTCTCCAACTTTCGGTAAACCCGATGTAGCCGTTAAGATTGAACCGTCCATATCAAGGCGAAGATTTGGTGTTAAAAACATTTTTGAAGCATTTGCCCCATTACCAAAGTCAAAAATTCTAGCCCAGTCACCTGTTTTTGAATTCAAGTAAACCCATGTCGTTAACGTGAAATCATTCAAACCACTTGCAATTCCTTTCGGTAAAGTAACATATTGTTTGTCACTTGCTTTTAAATCAATTCCTGACTTTGTTTGAGTCTCGCTAATCGTCGCTCCGTTATTTACTTGCGCATTTTGTTGATTACCAGATAAATCGGAAACAATTTTCCCTTCAATGCTATCAAACTTATACCAAGTAACTAATTCACCCGAAAGTTTCGAAGTTACATAGATTTTAGCTTGCGCTCGTAATTCCGTGTTTTCGACAGTGCCTTGGACAGTTAACATTGTACCTACTCTATTCAATTCTTCACGGTCAATTTTCTCCCAATTAACAGCCACTTCTTCGGTGCTTTTATCAAGATAAGTTGCTAGCACATGTGTTGGTAGCTTCGGAAGTTCACCTTCCACCGTTGATAATGTAACAGTTTCTAATGAAGTAATCGTGTTTTCTTCTGTTATCATAATGTTTGCAATAGCCTTGATTGCAGTGCCTTCAATCGTCCCATGAATTGTTAGTTCACCTGGATTTTTTAGCATCTGTTCCGTTACTTCATCCCATTCTACCTGTACATGTTCTTTAGTTCCGTCAGCAAATTGTGCCGAAACAGTTGCAGGTAATTTAGGCTGCTTCCCTCTAACAGTGATGATATTGGTTACTTCAACAGATTCGATCACTAGCTCGACTTCTGCTAAGTTTCTTATTTCAGCTTTACTTAGTGCTTTGCTGTAAATACGGAAATCTGCAACCTTTCCATTCAGTCCCTTACCTTCTTCTTGCTCCCAAGGAAACTGTGCCCAACCTATATAGTTTTGAGCCGAGTTGATGTCATTCACATTCATTGGGAAATCAATAGTTTTTTGTAGTACTCCATTTAGGTATGTTGACATTGTTTTTTCTTTACCCGATAGCACTGTTGTAACATGGACCCACTCCTGTTCCTTTAACACCGGCGATTCTGCAGTGTGAAAGGTTGTGAAATTACCTGTAATGAGTTCTAGAACACTGGCATTTGTTCCACCCTTTGGAGCAAAATTTAATACTGTAAAATTTGATTCATTACCTTTGAAGTTACCAAAGCTATATAATGAAGCCCAATCCTTCAGCTCGTCGAGATGTACCCAGCTGCTTATCGTCACATCTGTCAAGCCATCCAAAATATTAGCAGGTAATTCAACATAGTCTTGATTTCCATCTAATTCAACAGCACCGCCTTTTTCAGTCATTGTAATTTTCGCATCATTGACTAGTTTTCCATCATGCCCATGACCTGATGCATCCTTTATGACATTAGTCGTTTCAGCGTCTGTGAATGGATACCACAATAGTATCTCATCGTCTATCTCTTTCGTTTCGGCATGACTAATTTGTGGGTAGCCTGTTGGTAAAATACTTACGAACACTACAAAAATCACTAATAGCGATAGATATTTTTTTAGTTTTATCACACTAATGCCTCCTCTACACCTTTTTTCTTTTTTGACTAATATAGATGAATGTACCTACCAATAGCATAACGAGACCTGCTAGCATGTAGTTAAATAGATTTGTCGCTGTATTAGGTAGCTTCTGCTGCCCATCATTTTTATGCTTGTCGTTTGTTTCATTGTCTTTGTCTTGTGATTCAGAATCCTTGTCCTTCTCAGCCTCGTCGTTACCTTTATCGTTCGATGGTTTATCACTATCATCTGGTTTTATCGGTTTCCCGTCATTGTCAGGTTGTTCAGGTTTCTTCGTATACATAAAGCTTGTTTGATAGATTTCACTCAAATCTGTTGCACCTATTGACACTTGATATTTTCCATTTTGTTTAGACTTTATTGTGTATTGAAAAGCGAAATGATTTTTATCATCTACTAGCGCTTGATCGATATATTCCAAGTCACCATTAGGAGATATGACCTTGACCGTGACATTTTTTCCTTCACCTTCGATGAGCTCTCCTGTAACAAGTACTTGTTTTTGTTTTGTATTTGTCGAGATCTCAACATTTTTCAGTTCAGACGGAACTGCCTCTTTTTGATTCACTTGAACTTTTACTCGTTCTGTATACCGACCGTCTTCTGTTTCTATCACTATATCTGTTTCTCCTGAGGCTAGTCCTTTAACGGTGAAGGTTGATACACCCTCCTTTTCGTTTTGTGATGATACCGTAACGATTTCAGGATTTGTTGAATAAATGACTAACTTATTTTGAAGCACATTTGCTGGCTTTACTGTTGCTTGAATCGTTGTTACATTTCCTTCGATAAGCGATAACGAACTTTTATTTAATGTAATTCCTTCAATATCAGCTTGCACAACCGTAAAGGTGGCGATATTTCTTTGCTTTTCAGATGTAGCTGTACTCAAGCCTAATCTATAATTTTCTTGTACTGTTAAATATAATGTCTCATCTGTGTACGATTGATAGGAAGTCCACTCTTTATCACCCAAGCCTGGTACAGCTTTAAAGGTCGCTTCCTCCATGAATTCTGTCGTTCCATCATGCTTGGCCAATACAATCTCATCATTTTCTCTCTTTAAATAAAAGCCTGGTTTGTGCTCAGCTTGAAATGAAATGTATTCTTCACCGTCATTTGCTAGCCCTTTAACAAGATGCCACTTTGAATCCAACACCTCTGAACCAACTGGATCCATGCGAACATCACCTGCTAAATGTCGAATATATCGCTTCTTATCATCAAAAGACTGAATCGCATAGCTGTGACTTGTAACCCCTGATGCTGACGGTATAATTTTATCAATCGTCCCATCTTCGTTATATTGAAATTTTTCTATCGCTACAGAACGACGATATTGGCCACCTGTTGGCAGAGCACTTGTATGGTAAATAAAATACCACTCGTCATTAAATTGCAAGAATGCTTGATGGCTCGTATTACTCGCCGCCTTGTCATTACTATCACTCGCAAGTGCATCCATAAGCTTCCCTTTATATTCCCACGGGCCTGTCGGACTATCACTTATTGCGTAACCAAGCTCTTCAGGATAATTCATTGCGAACGAGAGATAATAATTGCCATGCGCTTTATGTAACCACGGTGCTTCTGTAAAAGTACCAGGCATGTTATCGATCGTAACTTGATGTATTTCCCCATCTATTTCAATCATATTATCCTTTAATTTTGCATAATAAAGATGCGTATTTCCCCAATATAAATATGCTTGTCCATCGTCATCTATAAAAACTGTCGGGTCGATATCATCCCAAGCCTCTGCTCCCATACTTTCTGGACTTTTCGTCATTTTATTCGTAATTAACGGCTTCCCAATTGCATCTTTAAAGCCATTAACTGGATGGTCCGAAACAGCGACACCAATAGAATAGCCAGGGTCGTCACTGTCACCATTAAGGACAGTAACATACCAATAAAACTTGCCATCTCTTTCAATTGCTTGTGATGCCCATGCTGAATCATTTTTTGCCCATTCAAAAGCTGTACGTGGGAGTGACCCCTCCAATTCCCAATTTTCCATATCCGACGAAGAATAAATACTCCATTTCTTTAACACAAAAAAATTCCCATTCGGACTTGCTTCGTCATGCCCGACGTATAAATAAGCTTTCCCGTCGTGGACAAGTGCTGCTGGGTCTGCACTAAAGTTATCTTTAATGACAGGATTATCCGCATGTGAAATGGCTGAGAACGAAAGATAAGCGGATACAAATAAAATTACTATTAATAATAGTTTCTTCATGATTTTCCTCCTTTACAGATTGTTATTAGTAGAAATTTACTAGCTTCCAAGCAATATCTTAGAAGCTAGCATCCTATATTACTCTATTGTTTTTGTATTCTTCTTTTTAAATAAAACCCTATTGCTACAATAGCGAGGCCAATCATCATCAGGTTATATACGTTTGTCGCTGTACTTGGGAGCTTGTTGAAGAATTTATTTTTGTTTATCGATGATGATTGTCTCGTCCCTTCTTGTACTGATGTATCAGATTTGTCATTTGACATTACATGCTCTTCATTATTTTCAATGTTGGGAGTTGCACCACCATCTCCTCCTGTTGTTGGGTCCCCGTCTTCCGATGCCGGCAGCTCTCCTTCTCCTTGTGTAGGCGGGTCTTCCTCTTCTCCTGATGCTGGAGGATTTTCACCTTCCCCTGGTACAGACGGCTCTTCACCTTCCCCTGGTACAGGCGGTTCTTCACCTTCCCCTGATACAGGTGGCTCTTCACCTTCCCCTGGTACAGGCGGCTCTTCACCTTCCCCTGGTACAGGCGGTTCTTCTTCATCAGTTGTTTTCCGTTTTACCATGACATCTGTAAATGCAACCGCATTTCCACTCGTTGAAGCTACCGATATAGTGGCTTCACCTTCTTTAAGTGCTGTTATGGTCCCGTTGTCGTCAACTGTTACGACATCTTCATTGCTGCTAGTCCAAACCATGCCCTTATTCGAGACGTCTATTGGAGAGATGTTTACAGATAATTTCAGCTTTTCTCCAGCAATTAGCTGTATAGTTGACTGTTCCAATGAAATTTCTTCCACTTCCTTTTCAGGATTTGGTTTTTTAACCGTTGGGACATTTTGTTGTAATGCTTCATGTTCAGTTTTTGTGACAGGAATGACTGTGCCGTGGCGTGGACGTTTTGGCAGTTGATAATCGCTAGGTACTGTCCATTCACCTGATTGTAAATCTGTCGTTTCAAACGGTACATAGCCTCTTCCACCGAATTCATCAATAAACATGTACCATTTTTCCTCTATATTGGATTTAAAAATCGTTGGACCTTCCCCTCTAGCAATAGCTCCTTTACCGATGCCTTCTTTTATCATCGTAAAATCTGGGTCTAGTACGGATTTGCCTACCTCTTGAAATATAAATTTGCCGTTCGGTGATTCTGTTGAGTTCCCGCGTTCATCTTTTGTGAAGCGATAGATGTTACCTTGATCCTCGATCATCGTTGTATCGATGACTGAATAGCCCGTATCCATGTATACTTGTGGTTCTGTAAATGTATAAAAATCTCGCGTTTTGCTATACATCATCCGTTGATAGCTATCACCGGTATGCTGGTCATTCTCATATAATTTAGAAGCCCAGAACACAATATATTCACCTGTCGAATCATCATAAAAAATTTCCGGCGCCCATGTATTGCCCGCTTCCTCCGGAGAAACCTCAACCATTCGTTGTTCAGACCAATTGATTAAGTCGGTTGATTCCCAAACCATAATGGAACGGCTTCCTTGTCTTTGGGCGCGATCCCAATTGCCGTTTCCATAAATTTTTAAGTCTGTTGCTATTAGATAAAATTTGTCTCCCTCTGGTGAGCGAATGATAAATGGGTCACGTAATCCCTTTTCACCTAAATCAGACGTTAAGGCCGGTTCCCCTTTGTTAAGCTCTTGCCATTTAAGCGGGTTATTGCCTTCACTTAATGCAAAGTAAATTTGTTCACCGTTTTCGTAGCCTTCACCGGTAAAATAGCTAAACACATAGCCTTCATACTTTTCTTGCTTAGGATGCTCCTTTACATTTGCGATGAAGCCTTTTGTTACGACAGCTCCATTCAACGTTATCGTTGCTGTCAGTTTGACCGCCTGATCACCTTTAGCTGGACGGGTTACTTCACCTGTTGAGGTAATAACCTCTGGATGACTTGATTTCCAAGAAATTGTTGAGCCTTCAGAACCTGATGTTGGTAAAGTAATGTTTCCTCGTACATCATCAATATTATGGACAATCAGTTGGCGTGCATCATTTTTAACTGCTTCCTCATCACTTGGTTTCTTTACGACAGTTACAGGAAATTCCCGCTTAATCGTTTGTTTGCCATCTGATAACGTTGCGGTAATGACAACTGATTTGTTGCCTAATTCAAATGTTGGTCTTTTTACGATACCTTCATTTGAAATGTAATCTTGATATTGTGAATCCCATGTGATTGTAATCCCGTTCTCACCTTTGTTTGAAAAATCTAGATTTGTTGTCACTTCATCCTTACTTATGTTTTCCCCTAAAAAATCATCATAGTTTAGCTGTTTTGCATGATGCTGCAAGAGAATTCCATCCATTTTCTCAATTTTCGTCTTTGCCTCAGCTTGTAAGCTACTAATCTCTGCTTGCGATAATGCACCGTCATAGATTTTAAAATCTGCAATCATCCCACCAAAATACGGGTCAGCTGAGTAAAATGATTTTCCGATGAAGCCGCTAACGCCATCCTGATTTTTTATCGCATCTAATGTATATCCATTCGTTGGGCCTTTCCCAACCTCATGTCCGTCAATGTATAATGTTAGCGTCTCTTCTTTTCCATCCATAACTGCTGTTACGAGCTTCCATTCATCTGCCTTTACCGGACCTGACGTAGCATTTGCTCCTGCCTCGTTATTCCAGCTTGTCACTCCTAAGCCTACACGTGCAGAACGATCGCCTGAATTCCTGCTCGGTGTTGTAAATAAATATTTGTTCTGGTCTTGACCTAAAGCAAAAATCCACTCTGCTTCTTGCTGACCTTTCCAATTCACTAAAGAAGAAATGGTCACACTGTCAAGATTATCTAAAATACCTTCTGGCAATTCGATGTATGATGCTGTACTACCACCTTTGAAATGAAGAGCACCTGCATCATTTCCTTTCATAACATCAGCTTGATTAGGATTAATTAATTTCCCGTCAAACGTTCCTGTATTGTCCTTTACAACTGTGCCATCAATGTTCGTCATATCATAGTCAACGATTAATGAAACAGCCTCAGGCTCCTCTTCTGGTGGAGTTGTTGGAACTTCCGCATCTGCTAAACTAGCAATCTCATCTGCTGGCAGGGCACGGTTATAAATGCGGAAATCATCAAATGAACCATTAAAAAATGGATGTCCATCCTTACTTGATTTTCCTAAATAGTTCATTGTTGTTTCAAGTAACATTCTTGGTTCAACATTGAATGTTGAGCTTCTAGAGACTTCTTTTCCATCAACGTATAAAACCGCATCGTAATCCTCAATCGTCATGGCCACATGGTGCCATGTTGATGTAGTCAGCTGTGGTGCTCTAACAGCATATTTATAATTGCTGTTTAGTAGGGAGTTTTGATTCGCAAATTTTTCTGTAAATGGTGTGACAATGGCGAATTCAAGATTCCCTTGGTCTCCCTTTGTACTTAAGTACATCGTGTTACGGTTGACGGTACGACCTGTATTTGATGAAAAATCAAAGATTCGTTGATTCGGTTGGTCTTGACCAATCTGTACCCATGTAGACATGGTCATTTTTTCTAAGTTTAATTGTTTAATAAGATTTTCCGGTAATTCGACATAACCAGTCTTTCCATCAAGTTTGACAGCACCACTAGATTTACCGACAGTATTCGTTTGATCGATTACCGACCCACCTACTAACTTAGCATCATAGCCATTTTCAGAAACATCCTTTACAACTGTTCCTTCTACATCGTCTTCATCAAATGTGTAATGGACGACTGGTGTATCTGATTGCTCAGGGCCTTTCACACCGTATTTAGCTTCGAGTGCGTTCAGTTCGTCCTTTGTGATCGGGATAACAGTTCCATGACGTGGTCCTGGTGGTAGTGCGTATTCTGATTCTGGAAGAAGATTTTTCACAAATTGCTCCCCATCCTCAAGATCAGTTGACCATCTAACATGATATGGCCATGAATCGAGGAACATATACCATTTGTCTTCATGAATATCTTTAAAAACAGTTTGTCCTTCATTATTACCTTGATGTCCAATTAATCCAGTGTTTCCAGATTTTGTTCCGGCAATTTCGTCAAATTGGAAGCCGTTTTCTTCGATACCATCTGCGTCATAAAAAATGTCTGAGGCTTTCTCATAGTAAACTTTGTAATTGACCTCTGATTTAGTGAAGCGATAAAATGTATCGTCATGCTGAACAAAGCTTGTGTCAATCGTTGGGAAGCCTTCATCAATAAAGACTTTCGGTTCCGAGAAGGTATGAAAATCTCTTGTTGTCGCGTAGTACATGACATTATATTGTCCTTGTGGTCTACCATTTGGATAATTGCCATACGTTTCGGAATTTTTCATTGATGATGCCCAAAAGACAACATATTCACCTGTCTTCTCATTGTAAATTGCTTCTGGTGCCCAAGTGTTTCCACCTGTTTTTGGTGCAACTTCCACCATTCGTTGCTCACTCCAATTTACTAAATCATCTGATTCCCAAATCATTAACGAGTGGCTTCCAGTTATTTGCGCTTGGTCAAAATTTGTACTCTCACCCATTTTCAAATCTGTTGCAAGCATATAAAATTTATCACCCTCAGGTGAGCGGATAATAAACGGATCACGCAGTCCCTTTTCACCCATAGAGGATTGCAGAATTGATTGTCCATTATTCAAAGCACGCCATTTCAATGGGTCCTCTGCAATTGCAAAAGAAATTTCCTCGCCTCCTTCATATTCTCCTGTGAAATATGAAAAGAAATAGGCATCATACTCTTTTTTACCAGGTTTCTTCACGACTGTTACCTTGATTTTCTTTTCGGCGACTTCATCACCATTTGTGACCGTTGCTGTTAAGGTAACTTTTGTATCTTTTTCCGGCCTAGAAACCCAGCCTAGCTTCTTGTCATCAGTTTCAGACTGTGCAGAGCCTTGAATAATCTCCGGATGTGATGATGTCCATTGAATGGTTGAACCATGTTCTCCCGTTGTTGGGAGATGGATATTTCCCTTTATTTGATTTTGATTTGGAATGGTGAGTCTTTTTGCATCTTGCTTCACCTTTTCCTTATTTGAAGACTCTCGTTTTACAGTTGCTTTAAATGTTTTTGTTGCTGTTAGCTCTTTATAAGTAACTGTAGCTGTCAGTTCAACCTTTGCATCTTTTTCAAGTGGTCTTGTTACTTTTCCTTCATTTGAGATTACTTCCTGATTACTTGATAACCAGCTTATCTCTACTCCATGCTTTCCTTTTTGCGGCAGTGCAACATCTCCAGTAATACTAGATACTTCGTCATTTTTTGAGACATAGCTTGAGAGTTCTAATGATGTGACCGCATCTTCTAATGTAAGTTGATTAAGTTTATTTATTTTCGAGGCTGTTTCTTGATAGACTGCTTCTACTTGTTTATCCGTTAGCGCACCATTAAACACTTTAAAATCACCGACCATCCCTTGTAGAAATGGGTCATTTTTAAAAATGGACTTTCCGATAAAGCCAGAATAACCCGAATTCGAATCAATAATTTCAGCTAACTTCTTTCCACCGGCTGAACCGGTTGCTGCCTTCTTGCCATTTACATATAAAGTAATCGTATCTGTCGTTCCTGAGTACACAACTGTTGCGACTTGCCATTCATTTGCAGAGATTGCTGCAGTACCTTTGACAAGTGATTCATTCCGCCAGCCTGCTTTTGATATGCCTGTTGCTACAACATCCCCAGATCCATGGCGTGGGGTAACAAAGAAATATTTATTGCCATTTTCTGCATCATCAGTTACAGTCCCTAAACCAAATAACCACCGATTTTGGCCATCATTTTCCCAATTAAAAAGAGTCGAGATCGTAACATCTTCTAAGCCGGCTAATAAATCGGTGCCATCATTCGCCTTCGGAATTTCGACGTATGCACTTTTGGAGTTTGAGTTCCCTCCATTAAATGAGATGTAACCAACCTCATTGTTGTTTAGAATTTGACCATTTTCCTGATTAACCACTTTTCCATCAAACATTGCCTGTGGTGACACGTCCTTCATTATAAGTTGTCCACCATTTTGATTTGTTGTTTTCATATCGTAATGGAGTAATAGACTAGGGTTTTTCTCAGGGATTTCTTCAGCAAATAGTGACTGTGGATAAACACCTATAATCGTTTGTAAAAACAGAACTGTTAATACAACGATGGAAAGCTTTTTCCTATGTTTCATATTGCACTCTCCTATTAACTGGTATAGTCTATTAAATTAATCTAACTCTTATGTAAACCTATCTAGCTAGCTTTCTACTTCTTGTCCAACTCATTCATAAGCCACTGCTAACAGATAGGATTATCCATTCTGTTTGCAGTGCTTTTTTGTCATTGTTAATGCTGTGATATTGTGACTTTTTTGTTTTCAGTTCTAAGTACACTCACTCTTTGGAAAACAATGAACAGAAGTAGAAGGACACCAATCGCAATTTTCGTCCACCATGAGCTTAACGTACCTTCGAATACGATTAACGTTTGAATAATGCCGAGTATGAGAACACCTACAACACTACCCGCGACGTAACCAACACCTCCGGTAAGCAGTGTGCCTCCGATAACAACGGCAGCAATCGCATCTAATTCAAGTCCATTTGCATGTAAGCCATAGCCTGAGAGCATATAAAATGTGAAGACAATCCCTGCTAATGAGGAGCAAAATCCGCTCATCGTATAGATTAATATTTTTGTTCGACCAACTGGTAAACCCATTAATAGTGCTGACTGTTCACTCCCGCCAATTGCATAAATCGTCCGACCAAACTTTGTATAATGTGCGATAAAAACAGCTGCTAGGATGACAATAATTGCGATAATCACACTTATTGAAATGAAAAACTCACCGAAGTAAAGCTTCGTGCTTGCAACATACTGAAAGAACGGATTCGTAATCGCAATTGTTTCAACACTAATTAAGTAGCTTAATCCTCTAGCCAAAAACATTCCTGCTAGTGTGACGATGAATGGCTGAAGATTGTAAAAGTGAATTAAGCAACCCATTATCAAGCCTAATGTTGTACCAATCAGTAATGCGATTGGCAGGACGATCCATGGTGATAGTTGAGCATTCTCAATAAGACTTGCTGTCACCATACTAGTTAATGCAATGACTGATCCAACAGACAAATCAATGCCACCTGATAAAATGACAAATGTCATGCCAACGGCAACAATAATTAAAAATGCATTATCAATGAATAGGTTAAAAAATACTTGTGGTGAAGAAAAACCAGTGTATTTTGCTGAACCGAATAAATACATGACAAGAAAAAGTCCAAGAGTGACAAATACAGGGTAATGTTTACTATTGAAAGACAGCTTCTTCATGATAATGTCACTCCTTTATCATTCTTTGACAGTTGTTTCGTGCGTTTCATTCTCCCTAATACTTTCTTGCGAAAATCTGGTGATTGAAGTAAACAAACGATTAATACGACGATTGCCTTTACAACTAAATTTGTTTCAGGAGGGATTCCAATTGAGTAAATTGTTGTCGTCAAGCTTTGAATAATCAATGCTCCCACGACTGTACCCATTAAGAAAAACCTTCCCCCCATAAGTGAGGTTCCTCCAATAACAACGGCTAAAATTGCATCAAGTTCATACCAAAGTCCGGCATTATTTCCGTCTGCACTCGCTACATTTGAGCTTAAAATTAAACCGCCAATTCCAGCACAAAATCCGGAGAATAAATAGACCATTAAAATGATATTTTTTGAGTTTATCCCTGCTAAACGGCTTGCTTCAGGATTCGAACCGACAGATTCAATAAATAAGCCAATCGACGTACGTCTCGTTAAAAAGAGAGCCAGACATAAGACAGCGACCACGATAAAAATCGAAAAAGGAAGCATGAACAAATAGCCTCCACCTATAAATGAATAAGGCTCATAATAAATCGTTGTAATTTGTCCATTAGTTATTAACTGAGCAATCCCACGCCCAGCCACCATTAAAATCAATGTCGCAACAATCGGTTGAATCCCGATCCTTGAGACAAGTATTCCGTTCCATAGTCCTGCAAGTAAAGATAGTCCAAGTGCAAATGCAATCGCAGTAAATAATGGAACTAAGCTATCACCTGAGATACCTGTAGATTGACTAACCGTCATTGCGGCAATTGCTCCCGACATTGCCACAACAGAACCGACACCAAGGTCAATCCCTTTCGTAGCAATGACTAGTGTCATCCCTAAAGAAATAAGCATTAATGGTGCACCACGGTTCAAAATGTCTATGATACTACCTGTTAGATGTCCATTTTTCACCTCGATAATGAAAAACTTCGGGTCAAAAAATAGATTGACAGATAGGATTAACAACAATACTAGTAATGGCCAAAACAGTTTGAATTTCATCATGTTATCCCATTCCTCCAGCTATTTCTTTCATTATGTCTTGATGGGTAATGTGCTGATTATTTTCGATTTCCGTTACCTTTTCGTGGTCACGTAAAACTGCAATCCTGCTGCACGTCCGAATCACTTCTTCAAGCTCTGATGAGATAAACAAAATCGACATCCCTTTTTCACTTAATGAAAGCATCAGCTTTTGAATTTCTGTCTTTGCACCAATATCAATCCCTCTTGTTGGCTCATCAAGGATTAATAACTCAGGGTTTGTCACTAACCACCTTGCTAACAGAACTTTTTGCTGATTGCCGCCACTTAGATTTTTTATTAATTGATCTGGATTTGGCGGATTAATATTTAATAGCTTGATATATTCCTCCACGATTTCATCTTGTCTTTTCCGTGGGATATAGTGAAACCAGCCATGGATCCCTTGTATCGCAAGAATCATATTTTCCCTTATCGTTAAATCAGCAATAATTCCTTCTGTTTTGCGATTTTCAGAGGAAAAGGCAATTCCATTCGCAATCGCTTGTTTAGGTGATTGCAGCTGTATTTTTCGACCTTTAACATAAAGCTCCCCTCCGTCAGCTTTATCTGCACCAAAGAGAAGTCTTGCTAATTCCGACCTGCCCGAACCTAATAGTCCGGCTAAACCGATGATTTCTCCTTTATGCATTGTTAAATCAAATGGCGCAATATTTCCCTTTTTCGATAATTGTTTTGCCTCTAGAATTGACTCATTTTCTTCACGTTTCAAAGTATCCGTTTTCGTTGAAGAAAATGAACCTAATTCAGAGATTTCTTTTCCAATCATTTTTGAGACCAATTCTAATCTTGGCAGTTCCTTCGTCATATACTCGCCAATCCATTCTCCGTTGCGGAGCACTGTAATTCGATCGGTAATTTCATAGATTTGGTCAAGGAAATGACTGACGAAGACAATTGCCATTCCTTCACTTTTAAGCTTTCGAATCACTTTAAAAAGCTGATTTACTTCATTTAAATCAAGGCTTGAAGTTGGCTCATCCAAAATAAGTACCTTCGCAGAAACATTTAATGCCCGTACGATCGCGATCATTTGTTGAATCGCAACTGAGTAGGATGATAGTGTTTTTGAAACATCAAGCTTTAAATTTAATCTTGCCAATAACTCTTCAGCCCTGCGATTCATTTCCTTCCAATGAATTCGGCCATTTTTCATGATTTCTCTTCCAATAAAAATGTTCTCAACGACAGACAAATTCGCACATAAATTAACCTCTTGATAAACAGTACTAATGCCATGTTCCTGTGCTTCAAGCGGATTTGTGATGATAATTTGCTGATTATCCATAGTCACGCTGCCTTCATCACATGAGTAGACCCCAGTTAACACTTTAATTAATGTAGATTTACCAGCGCCGTTTTCGCCCATAATCGCATGAACTTCGCCTGGAAACAAACGAAAATGTACATTTGATAATGCTTTAACTCCTGGAAATTCTTTCGTAATTCCAGTCATTTCAAGCGTCGGAGTTTGCTGATTCATTGTGTTTCCCCTCCTTCTTCTCTAACAATCGATAACCTAAAAAAAGGTGTAAAAGGGTCTCCCCTTAAAGATGGAGACAGACCCTTTGTAAACATTGTTAATATTGACGTGTTGGTAAAAGCTCTTCCGCTTGATCCATTGTATAGATGCTTTCTTCAACAGCAATTCGTTTTTCTAACTCTTCGCCTGCAATATGCTTTTCAATTAATTCAACTAGCTGAGGACCAAATAACGGGTTACACTCAACTGTTACGTTCATTTTCCCAGCAGCCATCGCTTCAAACGCACCTTTAACTGCATCTACGCCAATGATTTTAATATCTTCGCCTGGCTTTAACCCATACTCTTCAATCGCTTGAATCGCACCAATCGCCATATCATCATTATGTGAATAAAGAACATCAATGTTATCTCCATCTGACTTTAAGAAAGCTTCCATTACCTCTTTACCTTTTGCACGTGTGAAATCACCTGTTTGTGATTTTGTGATTTTAAAGTTCGGATGATCCGCTAGTACTTCTTCAAACCCTTCTTTACGGTCAATTGCAGGGGCCGAGCCTACTGTACCTTGTAGCTCTACGATATTGACTTCCTCTTCGTCACCCATTTCTTCCACTAACCAATTTGCTGCCTTTCTTCCTTCCTCAATAAAGTCAGATCCTAAAAATGTCACCCATAAAGAATCATCTTCAATATCTACAGCACGGTCTGCTAAAAATACTGGGATACCTGCATCTTTTGCTTCTTTTAGTACTGTTTCAAATCCAGTCTCAACAACCGGTGAAAATACAATTGCATCTACTTTTTGTGCAATAAATGAACGGATCGCTTTAATTTGATTTTCCTGTTTTTGTTGTGCATCCGAGAATTTAAGCTCATGACCTGCATCTGTAATTGCCTTTTTCACTGACTCTGTATTTGCAGTTCGCCATTCACTTTCAGCACCAACTTGAGAAAACCCGATTACGAGTTTACCTCCCGCACCCTTATCTTCAGCTCCACCTTCTTTTTGACCTGACTCACTGCCACCACCGCCACTACTGCCTGATGAGCTACATGCTGCTAATACAAGCATGACTGACATGAATACGAACAAAAGCAGTTGTAACTTGTTTCGTTTCTTCAATGTAATTCCCCCTTATGTTTCGCTATTGAACTCTTCTAGCGTATCCTGATTATAAAACGCTTTCATACCTGATTGAATAGAATGATTTTTGATTAAGTTACAAAATATTTTGGATTTTTTTATAAAAATCATCGAAAAGTAGAAAAATTTTTGATTCCTAGAAATTTTTATGAAGTTTGAATGTTTTACTTGTTTACGAATAAATTAGGTAGAAAGATAGGAAAAGGGCTAATTACGAAAAAAGCTTCTCGTTCAATTGTTCTACTAAAACAGACGTTAGTTAGATTTTCTAGGTAAAAAGTTGTTCTTTTTATACGTCCTGATGTTTAAAAGACGCTTCACACCATCTAGAAATCGCTTACATTTGTGATATAATCTAGAAATATAGAAATCTTACAACTTTTATAAAAGCTTGCTATTACGAGTCCAAAGGGAAATGATCATGAATTTCAAAAAATTGATGCTCTCAAGTTTACGAACGAAACTTTTAATCATGTTTGTTATTTTAACGGCAATTCCACTCATTTTTGTTGGTGTCGTTTCTTATGTAAAATCAATTAATATTATCTCAAAAAATACCCACACGTTTACACAGCTTCAAGCAAGTCAAGTTAGCCAAGACATCGATGTTATTTTTCAAGATACGAAACGGTTTACCGAAATCAGCAAACTTGATAGTACGATACACTTTCTAACAAATGATGAAAATACTTATGAAGATGCGAAAAATATTTTGAACCTATTTAGCTTTTATCGAGAAATCTATCAATCAAGTGATAACATCCAGTCTATTTCTATTTTTAATCTTGATGGCAAAATCATTAGTGAAGACAAGGGTGTTCATCAATTAGATACCTCCCCTAGAGAGAACCCCGAATATACACAGTTATTAAAAAATCCAACTGATACACTTATTCAGCAAACTGAAGTAAACAATCAACCGATGATTTCAATTACCGATACTGTCATATTAGAAATTACTGGTGAAGTAATCGGCTTTATTAACATCCTTATCGATGCAACGGTCATTGAGGAAATTCTCGGCAATGCAACACTAGGTGAAACCGGTAGCTTTTATGTGGAAACAGCTGCAGGAGAATCACTCTATCTATCTGGTAATCAAGCAGGTCGGCATCTAATCTCAAATTGGCGTACGATACGTGAGAAAGATTCAGGTTATATGACGAATAATTCACAATCAACATTCACTGTATTTGATACTGTTGAATCTACTGGATGGAAAGTCATTGGCCAAGCACCGCTACAGGAGTTAATGAAGGATGCGAATGAAATCCGAAGTTTAATTATGATTAGTGTTGGTTTTAGTATCATCTTTACCATTACACTTTACTTTTTTATCTCATCTAAGCTCATTCGTCCGATTCGAAACTTGAAGGAAAACATGAAGCTCGCCTCACAAGGCAATCTTGACGTTAAAGTTGTAAATGAGAGTTCCGATGAAATTGCTGATTTGGCAAATAGCTTTAATGTGATGATCAAGAAAATAAAATCATTGTTACTAAAAAGCATTGATGAGCAAAAACAACTTACACTTGCAGAATTTAAAGCTTTACAAAGTCAAATCAATCCCCACTTTTTATATAACACATTGGATAATATTATTTGGATGGCTGAGGCAAAGAAAAGCAGTGAAGTCATCGATATGACAAAGGCTTTATCACATTTTTTCCGGATTTCCTTAAGTAATGGCGAGGATGTCATTAAATTGGCACAAGAAATTGACCATGTCCGTAACTACTTAATCATTCAAAAAATCAGATATCGGGACATTCTTGAAGTAACTTTTGATTTTAATGATGAAATTGTCGATTATTCTATTTTAAAAATAACCCTTCAACCACTTGTTGAAAATGCGATTTACCATGGGATAAAAAATAAACGCGGAAAAGGTCTCGTTTCAATTAGAGGAGACTTCACAGAAGATGGGGATATATGCATCGAGGTAATAGATAATGGAATCGGAATTAAAGAAGAGCAACTGACAAAGATTCAGCACCAATTGCGCACAGGTACAAAGGGTAAGAAAACGAGTGGCGGCTTTGGCATGTTTAATGTTCAAAAACGAATTCAGCTATATTATGGAAGTCAATATGGTCTGACGATTGAAAGCTCTTATCAGATAGGGACTTATATTCGATTAACGATTCCAGCAATGAGGTGATAGTATGAAAAAAATATTCTTACTTGATGACGAAGTTCAAGTTCGAGAAGGAATTCAAAGATGTATCGAATGGGATAAGGAAGGCTTTATCTATTGTGGGGATGCTCCAGATGGAGAAATCGCACTACCATTAATTGAAAAGCATCAACCGGATATTGTCATCACCGATATTAAAATGCCTTTTATGGATGGTTTAGAAGTCAGTCGCATTCTTCGCAAGAAAATGCCTTCTGTCAAAATTATCATTCTTAGTGGTCACGATGAATTTGAATATGCACGTGAGGCGATGCGCATTCAAATCACTGAATATTGTCTTAAGCCAATAAGTGCGCCAGAACTACTAGAAACATTGCATAAAGTAGCAAGGCAAATTGATAAAGAAGCATTAGAAAAACAACGCTTGAATGAATTAGAAAATCAGGTCATTCAAAATGAAACGATGACAAAGGATTATTTTTTAAATCAGCTATGTGAAGGAGACTATACAGCTTCAGAAGCAATTAAGCAAGCATCAGAATTAGAAATTAATCTTGTTTCACAGTATTACTGTCTGGTGACGATAGAAACGGCTCCTAGTAGTATGACGACAATTCAATCATTAGCTAACGACTATCCATGTCTTTCTTTTAAAAGGAATGCAAAGGAATGTGTATTCATTCTAAAAGGAGATGAAAAGAGCACGCTAGAACAATCCATTACCGATTTGAAGAAACAGTTACTGCAAATCGCTAAAAGTGACAAATCAATTATTTTCGGCTTTGGACAAATCGAATCCCGTATTCAAGGCATAGCAACATCCTTTACAAAAGCCGAGGAAGAAAAAAGCTATTATCGAATTTTACATAGGTACCGACAAACAAACGAAAAAGGCGAAATACTTTCTGATGGCGGAATTCATGTCTTCAATCGAACAGAATTAATTCAATTCCTACGCTTTGGAGATTCGGTTAAAATCGATGAGTTTGCAAAAAGCTATTCAGCATATTTACAAGAAAACAACGTGAGCACACCATTTTTTGTTTATTATTTTTTAATGGATTTTACCATGACAATTAAACATTATATAAAAGAAATGGCCGCTAATAACACAACCATTCTAGATAAAATTCAGCAATTAGAAATGACAGCGAGCTGGATTAGAGACTATGATGAAGTTGTTGTTTATATGAAAAAATTACTTAAGCTTATCGTTCATCAAAAGAACCCAACTACTAATACTGTTAATCCGATTATTATGAATGCTAAGGAATTTATTCAAAAGCATTATGTTGATTCACAACTTTCGTTACAAAAAGTAGCACAGGCTGTAAATGTGAGCCCCTCTTATTTTAGTCATATATTTAGCCAAGAGACGGGGCAAACATTAATTGAGTACATCACAATGGTTCGTATTGAAAAAGCGAAAGACTTGCTGAAAACGACAAATGCTAAAACATATGAAATTGCCCATGAAGTTGGTTACAGTGATGCACATTATTTTTGTAATATTTTCAAAAAAGTAACTGGTATGACGACAAGAGCCTATAAAGCAAGTGAGCAAACTTTATCATTCTAATTCATAAAGGAGAGGAAATATACAAATGAAAAGGAGATTTATTTTAGCCTTCTATCTACTTTCAATTATGATTCTTTCCTCTTGTAGTTTGCAAGGCTCTAATCATCCACTAAATATCCAATCTAAAAATGGACTTGAACATAACTCAAAGCTTAAACATGAGAAAAAGGGACCCGAAAAAAACCTAACTTTTGCTATTATTTATCCTGTCGCCCACCCCTTTTTTGAAAGTGTGACAGTTAGCGCAAAGGAAACAGCTGAGCAATTAGGTGTCGATGTCATCATTCAAGCACCTGACGCGTCAAACATTAACCATCAAATTCAAATACTCGAGAACATGATTAAAAGAGAGGTTGACGGAATCGCAATCGGCCCGACAGACCCGACAGCATTAACCCCGTTCATTAATAAAGCAATCGATGCTGGCATTGATGTCATTTGTTTTGATACAGACGCACCGGAAAGTAAACGATTATCCTTCATTGGAACTGATAACTTAGCAGCCGGTCACCATTTAGGTGAGGTTGTTGCGAGAGAGTTGAACTATCAAGGGAACATTGTCATAAGTACCGGGATTTCCTCGATGCAAAACCTATCAGCTCGGATTGACGGAGTAAAACAAACGTTAGAAAAATACCCTAATATCGAAATACTCGCACAAAAATCGAGCGACGGGATTCCCGCTAAAACGTTAATGAACATTGAAGAACTTATTGAAAAGTACCCTCATTTCGATGCACTAGTCGGCATTGATTCACTATCAGGTCCTGCTGCGATTACAGCATGGAAAGCAAAAGGCTTAAGCAAAAAGCTCATAACCTTCGATGACTTAGACATCATCTTGGACGGAATTTCTAATAAACAGGTGACAAGCACGATCTCTCAAAGTCAATATACATGGGGGAAATTAATCATTGAGAAACTGTTTGACGCAAACAAAAGTACACAAATCGACCAGACGATATATACTGAAACGATAGAAATTAACGAGGATAACATTGAAAATTATAAGCAAAAATTGAACATGTATAACTAAAGTATTTGCAATTTATTAAGATTAAAAAATGAACATGCACATGCCATTGACGTAACGTCAATGGCTATAGTTCAAAATGGGAGGAGTGATTAAATGACCCAAAAAAAATACTCTATTGGAGAATTTGCAAAACTGACATATGGACTTGACTGCTTCATTGAACTTATGAAGAACATTTCTCTTTGCTTGATAATTCAAAATGGGCTTCATCAAATTTATGAAGACCATTTCCCTTCACATGAAAATTCAAAATGTTCTTCATCGGGCTTATGAAGAACATTTCCCTTCGCTTGAAAATTCAAAATGGGCTTCATCGGGCTTATGAAGAACATTTCTCTTCGCTTGAAAATTCAAAATGGGCTTCATCGAATTCATGAAGAACATTTCTCTTCGCTTGAAAATTCAAAATGGGCTTCATGGGCTTATGAAGAACACTTCCTTCACATGATGATTCAAAATGGGCTTCATCGAATTTATGAAGAACATTTCTCTTCGCTTGAAAATTCAAAATGGGCTTCATCGGGCTTATGAAGAACATTTCCCTTCGCTTGATAATTCAAAATGGGCTTCATCGGGCTTATGAAGAACATTTCTCTTCGCTTGATAATTCAAAATGTTCTTCATCGAACTTATGAAGAACATTTCTCTTCGCTTGAAAATTCAAAATAGGCTTCATCTGGATTATGAAGAACATTTCCTTCGCATGATGATTCAAAATGGGCTTCATCGAATTTATGAAGAACATTCTCTTCGCTTGAAAATTCAAAATGGGCTTCATCGAACTTATGAGGACCTTCCTTTCACATGATGATTCAAAATAGGCTTCATCAATCTAATGAAGAGTCATTTCTTTCTGCTTCAGCATTCTTTTTGGTCTCCAATAAATTTTCGTCTTCATAAACCTTCTACCGGTAAGTAAGCTACTACAAATTACATTTTACCCGTAAAACAAAAAGCCCCAACTCTCTTTACCAAAAGAAATTGAAGCTTCCCGCCAAATATAACATGGAAGGAACCACCCCATCGTACAAAACGATTCCTTCTAAATTATTGTTCTAAATTATTTACAGAAACCTCTGTCACATTAAGTGAATTTTCTCCTACATAATGTACCCAATCAAAGTAAGCAGGTTCTCTGCATTCGATGCCATTCCCGGTTGCATATAGGCCTATACAGACACCTGTAAATGTGCCTCCAAACCCTCCATTTTTTTCACTAGAAAGATGGCACAATGAAGCGTCCCCAATCTTGTTCCACTCGCCATATTCTTCAGCAAATTTAAAGTAATAGTTCTCACGGTCCGAACTAATGCTTAGTTTAATTTTTTCTTTATGTATAATACAATGACCGATTTCTTCCGTTACTCCTTGAATTGTCTTAGTTGCGATTACTCTTTTTTCACCATCTACTTGTTTAATCGCTATCTCAAAGTGCGAGGACTCACTTAACCTTACAGACAAACCTGCTTCTTCTCCATCCTGATTTGGAGCAAATTCTATTAATGTTTTAAACTCCATCACGACATGCTCTTGAGGTTTACATATAAATGTCGGAACTCCATTTACAGTACTTATATTATCTGCACCACCATTTAGACGTAACCAGCCTTTTCGTTCAGTTAATGAATAGTTGTTCTCTTCCTTTACTCTTAAATAAAACCACTCTGGATGTAACTTTTCATCATTGAAATCATCATTACGAATATATTTATCTTTTATATTTGATTCCCCTAATAAGCATGCTGCTTCAGTCATTTCATTAACAGTGCCTTCATTATTATCAATCAAAGGCCAGCCATCTTCCGTCCAATTTATAGGCGCTAAAAAGGTTTCTCTTCCTAATAGCGTAAATTGCTGGTTTACTGGCCGAGTCCCTAAAAATACTGCCCACCAATTTCCATTTTCGTCTTCAACAAAATCTGCATGGCCTACATTTTGAATCGGATGGTGACTAAGTTGATTATGCGTTAAAATTGGTCTATCTAGCATCTCAAACGGTCCGTATGGCATTGTACTTTTAGCAATAATTGACCTATGCTCTTCACCTGTCCCACCACAGGCACATAGTAAATAATAAGTTCCGTTTATTTTATAAAGATGTGGTGCTTCCGTCCATTGGCCCCCATCACCATGGAAAATTGCGATTGGTTCTGTTAGTGCCTCTCCTGTATTGATGTTTATTTCATATTGAATAATGTGTGATTCATAACCAGCACCATTTTGGACTGTTACATACACTTTCCCATCATCATCAAACATCAATGAAGGGTCAATATTCCCGTATGGTATTTTTATAGGGTCTGACCATGGTCCTTTAGGATTTTCCGCAGTGACATAAAAATTGCCGGTACCTGATACATCTGTTGAAATCATATAAAAAGTACCATCGTGATATCTTAATGTCGGTGCATATAAACCACCCGAACTCTTGCTATTCCTCAAGTTAACTTGACTTTCTCTAGTTAAGACACTACCGATTTGTTCCCAATTCACAAGATCTTTACTGTGGAAAATTGGGATAGCTGGGAAGTATTCGAACGAACTTGTTACTAAGTAAAAGTCATTCTCTCCTACTTTTACTATGCTTGGGTCAGGGTGAAAACCAGGTATAACAGGATTTAGAAAATTCATTAGATACAACTCCCACTATTTTATTTTTGGCATGATAATAAGAAGAAATGCTAAAAATGCTGCAGTTAGTTGAGCGTACGGAATGAGGCCTAACAGCATTAAAGACATCCGAACCCTATTTTTAAAACTAACAAACCCTCATTTGTATTGTGATACGATATGAATTTATTAATCTATCACTTTCCAAAAGGATGACTTCGGTTGATGATTTTCGTTAAATAAGAACGGCCAATTTTTTCTTCCGCGAACTGGAAAATCATTGAGCCATGTGTAATCATCTGCACCACCCCAAAAAGTGACTGATGTAATCACGTCAGAGTATTCTCTGAATAATTGAAACATGCTATCGTACCGCTCCGTTTGTCTCTGCAACATTTCTTCAGTTGGAGCTATTAAATCCGTTCTTTTATCCTCATGGTCAAAAACGGAAACATCCATTTCGGTTATATGAAGTTGAAGTCCTAACGACGCATATCGCTCAATCGCCTTTCTAATATTGTCCAAGGTTGGAGAATAGATATTCCAATGTGCTTGCAAACCTACGCCGTGAATTGGTACACCTCTATCCACTAATCCTTTAATCATAGTGATGATTTTTTCACATTTTAATGGGTCTGACTCATTATAATCGTTGTAAAACAACGCTGCATTAGGGTCTGCGTTATGAGCAAATTCAAACGCTTTATCAATAAAATCTTCCCCAATAATCTCTGTCCATTTTGAATCCCTAAGTAGTTGTTGTCCTTTATCAGCAATTACTTCATTGACAACGTCCCAACAATAAATGTCTCCTTTATACCTTTCCATTACTGTTGAGATATGTGTCTTCATCCGCTCTAAAAGTGTATCTCGATCGACTAGACTACCATCTTTGTTCGTAAACACCCAATCTGGTGTTTGATTATGCCAGACTAGTGTATGTCCTCTCACGTTCTTTTCATGTTGTTTTGCAAACGCGATTAGATTATCAGCGTTATCAAAAGTAAAGACTCCCTCTTCTGGCTGTAAGCTTTCAAATTTCATTTCATTTTCAGCAGTAAGACTATTAAAGTGTTTGATTAGTAATTCCTTTTGGGATTTCAATGTTACTGGATTCACAGCTGCCCCTATGTGGAAATGTTGCTGGTACACTTCATATAATGAAGGAACGTCTCGATTCATTTCATCTCACTCCTAAAAATAGTATTCTATTAAATCCAACTCATATCGCTAGTTAATCATCATATAGACAATTACTTAACTGCTCCTAATGTCATACCTTTTACGAAATACTTTTGTAAAAACGGATATACACAAATGATTGGTAAGCTTGCTACGATTGTCATCGTTGCTTGAATCGACTTAGGCGTAACTGTATTTTCAGCATGTTGACCATTTGCTAGAGCTGTGTTCCAATCACCATTTGACGTTGCAGTATTTTGCAAGATTTTCATTAACTCATATTGCAATGTCGTTAAATCCTTATTACTTGAGTTATATAAAAATACATCAAACCATTGATTCCATTGACCAACAGCAACGAATAAGGCAACTGTTGCTAATACCGGCAGGGACAAAGGTAATACAATTTGAAAGAATACTCTGAAATCCCCAGCCCCATCAATCCTGGCTTGTTCAAAAAGACTTTTCGGAAGTCCTTCAATAAACGACCTAATGATAATAAGGTTAAATGCACTTATTAAACCAGGAATAATATATACCCAGAATGTTCCGATTAAATGTAAATCTTTCATTAAGAGATAGGTCGGAATTAATCCGCCATTAAAATACATCGTCATGATAAAAATAATCGTGACAGACTTTTTAAAGATAAATTTTTCTTGCGCGATCGCATACGCTACCATCGCAGTGCATAATAGTCCTATTCCTGTACCTACAACTGTTCTTGCAACAGACACAAATACCGCTTGTATAATCGATGCTTGGCTGAAAACATATTCATAATTACGCCATGTAAATTCCCTTGGCCATAAATAGATTCCACCCTTTACAGAATCTGTAGCAGCATTTAAAGATAAAGCGATCTGATTTAAAAATGGATATAACATAATCACACTGAGTAAAACCATAAAGATAATATTACAAGTATCGAAAATCACATCTTCTCTTGTTCTCATCAAACTTTTTCCTCTTTTAACTTTCTTCATTCTAATCCTCCTAATATAAGCCGCCTTGGCCCATTTTTTTCGAGAATGAATTAGCCACTATTAAAAAGATTAAACTAATGACGGTTTTGAATACTCCAGCTGCAGTGGCCAGTGAAAAGTTAAACATCGAAATTCCGTAATTAATAACAAATACATCTATATTTTCTGAGTACTCAACGTTTTGCCCATTCCCTAATAAATATTGAGGTTCAAATCCTGCCTCGATAATATAGCCAATGTTCATAATTAATAGGATAACGATGACTTGCTTCATACCGGGAAGTGTAATATACCTCATACGTTGTAACCGCGAAGCACCATCAATTTTGGCCGCTTCATACTGCTCTTGGTCAATCATTGAAATCGCAGCTAAATAAATGATTGTATTCCACCCGACATTTTTCCATACCTCTGCGGCTCCTAATAGTCCCCAAAAGTACTCACCTACACCTAACCAAAGGATTTCTTTATCAATGATGTTCAGTCCCATCAAGATGTCATTAACAATTCCGTCAATTGATAACATCGATGATACAAGTGCAGCTGCAACTACCCATGATAGAAAGTGTGGTAAATAGCTTATCGTTTGAACAATTCTCTTAAATCGAAAATTGGTTAATTCATTGATTAGTAGTGCTAAACCGATCGCTGTAACAAATCCTAAAACTAAATTAATTAAACTTTGTGCTAAAGTGTTCCGTAAAACACCTAAGAAACGGTCATCCGTAAATAAAAACATAAAATGCTTAAAGCCTACCCATTCTTGCTCTGAAAAAGTACGGGCAGGTTTGTAGTCTTGAAAAGCCATTGTCCAGCCCCATACAGGAAAATATTTAAAAATAAATACCCAAATGACAAATGGCAACGTCATCAATAATAATGCTTTTTGACTGCGACATCTTTTTAGAAATAGCTTAAAACCTCTCGTTTCGTTCACAGTTGGGGAAATTAGTTCATTTGTTTTCGTTTGTGTCTGCAATTTAGTCCACCCTCTTCCAATTAGTCGTTAAGGAAGCAAATCTTTTTCCTGAGAAAATTTGAAATAAGAAAGCTGAAATCACTCTAAAGATCATTCAGCCTTCATACTGTAAATATCGATACCTATTTCATTAACTCAACTTCCCTTTTTACCGAATCCTCCAATACTTTTTCATATGCTTCAACTGGAAGCTTTTCAAACTCTTTCTTAAATTTATTCCACTCGTCATCAAAATCAGCTGGGTCAGCAAGAATGATGTCAGGATAAGAACGTTTGATTAAATCACGGGATTGTTGGTCATACAATTGTGCTTCTGATCCTGTTTCAATCACTGCATCCCAGAATGGGAACCATGGTGCAGGGTCAGGCTCAGTGAATAAATCAGTGAACGTTTCAATCTTATAAGCATCTAAAAATTCTTTATCAACTTCATCATAAGCAAGCTCTGCTACTTCAGGTTGATTATTTGGGTCGACTGCATTTCCATCATTAAACGTACCGCTCATGATAGGCCAGTACCATCCAAGTGCTTTAAATCCGAATTCGTCACGGAACTCTTCCTTAGTAGTTAATGCAATTTGTTCTTCCGTACGGTAGAAGCGGCCTTCCTCATTTACTTCATATGTTTCTCCTTCAATACCCCAAGTAATTAATTTTTGTGAATCGATTTTTGCAATATGGTCTAAAAATTTAATAATTCTTACTTGGTCTTCTTCAGATGTACCTGTTGTCATTCCCATACCAGGAGATGTAACGAAAGATTCAGGATTCAAGTATTGATCTTTAATTCCTTCCTCAAACACGATTGGGAATCCCATAAAGTCATTATAAGGATCATCATCCTGCTCAAGCGTATCTAATGCTGTACCTGATTCCCAACGCGGTCCAAAAAACCCAACTACTCGACCTGAAGAGATTTTTGCTAAGTATTCATCATAGTTTTGTGTAAATGATTCTTGGTCAAACAAGCCTTTTGCATTTATCTCATTTAATTTCTCTAACCATTTTTTCGTAATATCTTTATTATGATGTACCGAAACTTCTAATGTCTCATCATCAACCATAATCCCTTCTTGTTCACCAGCTAAGAATGCTGGAGGGTCAAATAATTGTCCCACATGCCAATCATATTGTAATAATGTATAAGGGATTGTTTTTGCTCCATTTAAAGTCGGGTGTTTTTTTGAATACTCTTCAATGATTTCAAAGTACTCATCTACAGTCTTTGGATGTGGATAACCCAACTCTTTTAATGCATCACGTCTAATAAAAAATGCATTTTGGTCAATATTCGGTGGCTTGACATATCCATTTGAAACACCTGATGGAAGGATATAAATGTTACCATCCTCGTTTTTCATCTTCTCCCAAATCGGGTCATACAATTTTCGAAGGTTTGGTGCATGCTCTTCGATTAAATCATTTAACGGTAAAAATCCACCTGCATCAATAACATCATTTGTCGCATTCTGCGCATTTAGTAGCTCAGGGTATTCACCGCTGGCAATCATCGTACCAATCTTTTGATTACTATCTCCTACAATATGTTCAATGTCGAAGTTAACCCCTGTCGCTTCCTCGAACATTTTTCCTATCTTTGTATCAGCTGTATTCACATCTTTTCCAGTTGATGATGCGTTAAAAAATGTGTAAGTGAACACATCGCCATCTTTTTCTGAGCTAGCCTTTTCTTTGTTCGAACAGGCCGTAACAAACAGCAACATAGTGATAAGCCCAACTAGCAATAATTTCGTCTTTCCTCTAAACAATTTAACTCCCCCTTTGTAATCTAATGATACAAGTCGCTTAACTTTGTAAGCACTTTCATTATACCGTGCACTGCGTTTTAATTGACCTCACAAACTATAGTTAAAACTTTGTAAATTATAGAGCTCATATTATATGACTATCATTCTTTTAGTTGTGGTTGTTTTAACTTGTTGCTATTTGATTGTCTAGATAAGCTTGTATATCTTGTATTATATAAGAATGGGTGATTTTGTGGCACGGGAAGAAGAATTTCTATGTATAGAGAGGATGAGGATGTGCGCACGATGTAATCTTCTTGAAGATTTGAAGAGTTATAGGTGAAAGTTAAAACTACCAGTGTATACCATAGAATGGTTGAAGGACATATCTTGTTAGAAGGTCGCTCATTTTCGGCTTCATTCACTTCTATGAAGACGATTTCTGGTCGGAAGCTCGCTCGTTTTCGGCTTCATCCCTTCTATGAAGCCCTTTTCACAAAGGAAGAAGAACTCAAATCTCCTTCATCGCTGTCATGAAGCCCTTTTCACAACGGAGGAAGAACCAAAACCTCCTTCATCGCTGTCATGAAGCCCTTTTCACAACGGAGGAAGAACCAAAACCTCCTTCATTCTCTTTATGAAGACGATTTTTGGTCCAAGCTCGCTCGTTTTCGTCTTCATCCCTTCTATGAAGACGATTTCTCGTCGGAAGCTCGCTCGTTTTCGGCTTCATACCCTTTATGAAGACGATTTCTCGTCGGAAGCTCGCTCGTTTTCGGCTTCATCCCTTCTATGAAGACGATTTCTGTACGAGAGCTCTCTCGTTTTTGGTTTCATCCCGCTCTATAAAAACGATTTTGAATCGGAATTTTTACTCATTTAAATCTTCATACCTATTATGAATGCAGTTTCTGACGAGGGTCCCAAAAACTTGAGATTTTCCGAGGACATCAAACATAAGTGTGAAAATTTACAAAAACAACAAAAAAACCAATGTATATCAATACAAGTATCCATATACACTGGCTTGTCAGATTTATTATTTTATTGAATTTATTTTATCCTTTATAATTGGTAACTTGATTCTAATCGTTGTTCCTACACCTTTTTCACTTTCGATTTTGAAATCAAATTTATTAGAGTAGTGTAGTTTTAAGCGATAGTAGACATTTTTCACCCCGACATGTTCCCCAATGTTTTGTTCCTTCTCTAATGATTCCATCACTTGTTCGTATACTTCCTTTTCCATACCTTGACCATTATCACTAATTTCACATAATAGAAACTCACCGATTCGTTTAATTGAGATGTTTATCATCCCTTTTCCTTTAGCAGGCTCAATCCCATGAATGCTAGCGTTTTCAACAAATGGGATTAACGACATATTTGGTATAAAACATTTTGCTGCGTCTTGGTCAATATCAATTTGATATTGCATTTTATCATCAAAACGGTAATGTTGAATTTCTAAAAAGCATTTTATTAGAAAAATCTCTTCATCGACAGTAACCCAATCTTTCCCCCAAATAAATGATTTTCTAAGCATATTTGCTATGTTTTCGATAATTTTAGCTGTTTCATCTTCTTGCTTCAAAATGCTTCTCATTCGGATTGTTTCCAAGACATTAAATAAGAAGTGTGGATTGATTTGGCTTTGTAAGGCGCTTAACTGTGCTTGTTTCCGCTGTAATTCTAAATCCTTTTTTTGAATGTCGACAACATAGACTTCATTAATTAACCGTTTTATCTTCGATGCCATCCTATTAAATGCTTGTGTTAATTCACCAATTTCATCCTGATAGTCTATCCCTTCGATTAATTCAAAATTTTGATCCTCTACTTTTCTCATATGTTTGAGGATGTGTAATATTCTCAGATGCAGCGAGCTTGTAATATAGATAATGAAAATAGATGGAAATAACAAATTTATAAGTGCTATATAAAAGATGATATTCCTCGATTCCTTTATATCCTCAAGTAACACATGTTCTTCTGTTACACCTATTACCTTCCAGTCATTTAAATAAGGCAGGTCATATGTTTCATGAAACATTACTTTGTCTTTAGGTAACGTAACTGATTCGAACGAATACTTATCTTCTGACCAGCTTATCTCAGGATTTGTCGTATATTCAATCGTACCCTCACCATTCAATAAATAGAGATCACCTGGGAATGTCACGTCTTTGAAAATACTATTCATAATCCCGGCTTCTAATTCTATCTCAAGTATTTTTTGCGTAGAATTCTTTGTTAAATAATAATCCATCTCCCTTATTAAACTAAATGTATTATACTTTCCTGAATCTCCTATTCTACGAGTCAACACCGGATAAGAGCTTCTAACTGACTCCGATTCTTTATACCATTCAGATTCTTTAACAAGTGTATCTATTTTATTTATCCCACCAGCATAAATAACCGTATCATTATTTGTGTAAAGTTTAATAGAATGGACAGAAGGGTAGAGTGACACTTCTGTACTAATATCACCAAAATAATCATAATAGGCATGAATAAAGTCAATCGATGATAGATATTTAGCTTCGAGGAGGTTATACAGTTCATAAGTTGTATATAGCTTAGAAGAGATACCGACAGCATCATCAATTGCCACTTGAAAATCATTGGATATTTGTTTAATAGATAGGGAGAAATCATTCATCTTTTGTGTACGGACATTGTTATAGGTGACTTGATAAAAGACGCTATGGGTCAAAGTGATTGGAATAAATACAGAACAAATATAGATGATTAATAGTTTATTTCGAATGCTTAAATTATTAAATTTATACTTCTTCATTTCGTCTCCATCTCAAGCTTTTTCCCTATTACACTTTTCCGATACTGCGTTGGAGTATAACCTGTAATTTTCTCAAATTGAGTAATAAAATAATTTGAATTAGTAAAACCAACATCTTCAGCAATCTCGTATATACGTAAGTCTGTTTGTCGTAGCTTTTTCTTCGCCTCGTTGATTCGGACTTGTAGCAAATAGTCTTTTAAGTATACTCCATACGTTTTTCTAAATAATTGTCCCATATAAGCTGGATTAATAAAAAAACGATTCGCAAGATTTTTTAATGTCAGTTCTTCATTGTAGTGAGTATCAATATACTTCTTAATTCTTCGGATATTGACTGTTACACAATGTAGATTCAACTGGTTAATCTGTGCTGCTGCTTCTAAAATAAACTCTAAGAAAATCTCTTTAATCGCATCTAAAGTATGTGGCTGGTTATCAAAGTTGAGCATTTTATGAAGTGACCTACATTTCTCCTCATCACCATCCATTGATTGAAGGATTTTAATCACCTCATGAACGACCCGATTTATCGAAGTTCTAACCGCATCCTTTGCAAATGCTTTTTCCTGGAATTGCTTGAACATACTATCTGTTGTGTATTTAATTTTATCGATCTGGTTCTCTTCAATCTGCTCCATCAAGGATTGGTAAAGAGTTTGTTCAAGTTCAATGTAATTAACAAACGGGTTTTTCGTTCGACCGTAAACGATAGGTTTTTCGATACTTTCCAGATACTTGAATTGCAAGGATTTTATCGCTGTATCATAAGATTCTTTAATATCGATTGGTTTCTTAACAATCTTCCCAACATAAATCATGACATTCGTCCTTAACTGAATCGTCAGCTGCTCCTTAAGTTCCTCAGAAAAGTGGTAAATATCTTGATAAGTATGTTCGATGTCTTCACTTCTAATTAGAACACCAATTTTCTGATTATCATGTTCACGAAATAACGTTGGGCATTGTTGTTTACCATGAATGATTGAGCTAATCATGTTCCGGGTTTTATTAATGTTGATACAAATGTTATTTATTTCAATGATGATGTATGACATACCGATGGAGTTATGAATATTCATCAATACGTTTGTATCAATACGTTCATCATCATTTTCAAGCTGACCTGAAATAAGATCATTCAACACTGTAGTAGCAAGGATGCTTTCTCTATTCTGGTCAAATTGTAATTTTTTCGCTTGCTTTCTTGCAATCGTTTTAAGCGTCGTTTCCAGTTCTTGTTTATTGACCGGTTTCAAGAGAAAATCTTGAACATTATACTTTACTGCTCTTTGAGCGTATGTGAAATCACTATACCCAGTAATGATAATAAAGTTTGGTGCTGATTTTTTTGATTCTACTGTCTGTTTAATTAATTCCAATCCATCTAATACTGGCATTTTTATATCTGTAATGACTAAATCTGGATTATGCCTTTCAATGTGCTCAAATGCATCTTCTCCATTATCTGCTTCTGCACATACTTCAAAGCCACAACCTTCCCAATCGATTAAATTAATTAATCCTTTACGTACATACCGGTCATCGTCTACTAAAAATACTTTATAAGCCAATGCAAGCTGCCTCCAATCATGAAAATTTTTTACACGTAGTAAAACGTTTTCATTATTTTCCTTTTCCTAATAAGGCTGTTTTCGCTAACATTGTTGCTTTTACATAGCTGTCGTTTAGGATGCTTTCAGCAAGAGTACCGCTTTTAGGTATACACATCCGTAATAAGTCTCATCCTTAGCTCCAATCACCCTAATTAGGTTGCCGCAACAAATAAAAATCATTTAAAGGTGCCTATCATAAAGTTCTACTTAAGTATGATTCTGTATTGATTGCTGCTTATCCTCTAATCTACGAAAAATGATTAGCGCACAACTCATAATAATTAACGCAATTGTACTCATTGTTATTAACGGAATAAGACCAGGTATAACTGTGAGCAGGTAGTATAAGCAAAATAACCCTAATCCTATTATTACTGTGAAGATTGGACTTATAATACCGATAACTATGGCATTTTTAAAATACTGTAGAAGTTTTAAATCATAATGAACCAATACTGGAAAAATGTAAATTGAGGAAATGATGTAAATGATACTTGCAAAAACTAAGCCAGTATAAAAAATATAATAAGTGATTCCTGTAAAGTTACGGATATAGATAAAATCAAGATATAGTAAATACCCTGTTATGACCATAATAAGACCGATAACATTTGATTTAATAAATTCATTCTTATAGGTCACAATAAATTTTTTTACTATTTGTTTTCCCGTTGCACCTTCAAGAATCAATTGCCGTACGACTGTAAACATTGCCACTGTCGCAGGGAAGGCTCCGAAAAGAATAAGCCCCAAAAGAGTTCCTGCAAACCATAGTAAATTAATAAAAGCGAGCCACATGACCCATTCTAATAAACGGTAGAAACTATTTTTGTTAAGTCCTTTCACCATGTTTCCCCCACTTTCAACCTTCTTTTCTATTAATCTAAAAATTACACAACTTACTAAAGTGAAAAAAATTTACACACATTTATTGTAATCGTTTACAATTTTACTACTTCTATCATTTTTATACACTATAAAAACTAAAGACTTTACTTAAAAAAATATAGAAATTAAATTAAAGCTTTGTCCTAAATGACTGTTATACTTTGTCATACAGACAAGTTAACACATTGTTGTTAGGTAAACAAAAGGGCCAGACCACTTAAACAACATATACAAATTAATGAATAGACAATTAATCGATATATGATCTTCATACAGTGTTCTGACCCTCTTTTATTCAGATTATTTTAACTATAAATTTACACTTGTTACTAATTGAAAAATAGCATTTACGCTTTCCGTTCATTACCTAGATTCCTTCTTTTTACAACAAATAGTACTGTGCAACCTGAGATTAATAGTAACGTGCCAACTAATAGAATGTTAAATAGACTTGTCGCCGTTTCTGGTAACTGATAGTTATTGGATTGGTTTCGATCTATAGTCGTTCCACTGTTTTGCCTATCGACGTTAGCTCCCTCACCTTTGCTATTTTCACCTTTTTGACCAACTTCTCCATCTTGGTTATCTTCTCTTTCTTGGCCGTCTTCTCCGCCTTGGCCATTTTCACCGTCTTGGCCATCTTCTCCGTCTTGGCCATCTTCTCCGTCTTGACCATCTTCTCCGTCTTGACCATCTTCTCCGTCTTGGCCATCTTCTCCGTCTAGGCCACCTTGGACTTCTGTGAACTTCCAATAATCAATATTGATTAAATTTTCCTCACTTTCACCAGAAAACACAAAGTATAAATCATGAACTCCTGTAAGATTAGTTACACTCGTTTTCATTAAGTTCCATTCCTGTTCTCCTCCGGTAGGACTAACTTCAAGTGTACCGATTATCGGACCATCTTTACTGTCTACTCGAATATCAATTGTACCTCCGACAGTTGAGGCGATATTCGCTTCAAAAGTGGTAGTTCCATTTTTTCCAAAATCAGCTTGTGAAACAGCAAACCAATTGCCGTTGTTGATTCCAGTTACATGGAGATTTAAGCTTTCAATCATACTTCCCGGTGCCTCTGATGTTTCAGTGGTAATACCAGCATTCCAAGCAAATGTTTCAGCTTCAGTTCTTTCGTATGGATTTAAGCTTGCAAGTTGTGGTACTCCCTTTAAATCGGCTTGAATGTCTTTCATAGTCCCATCCTCATTAAATTCAACTTTATTTATATGAGGCGAACGGTAGCCTTGGACAGTATCTAGAGCCTTCCCTAATGTTTGAGCATGGTAAGTAATGTACCATTGGTCTTGAAACTTAAAGAAGTCTTGATGGTTATTTCCGCCAACTCCGAAAAATTCACCAGGATTTTTCAAAACCGAATCGATATACGTAAACGGTCCCATTGGACTATCACTCATCATGTAGGCAATTTCCCCAGTCTTTGGATCATCTTCATCTCGCATACCTGTAAAATTGGTACTGTATGAATAGTAATATTTCCCGTTATTTTTATGAATACCATTAGATTCAAACATAAATGGTGCGTCGATTAGCTTTGCTTCTCCCTCGGTACTTACCATATCATCACCCAATTTTATAACCCGTGCTGTTTTTGGATGTTCAGATTGCTCCTGTGTACGGTCTGAATCGCTGCCTGGTAAGCCTCCACCAAAATATAGATAGCCTTCACCATCCTCATCGATTAAGACATCCGGGTCAAAAGTCCAAACTACCCCTTCAGTACCAGGTGTATTTCTGTCGATGAGTGGTTTACCAATTGGATCTACCCATGGTCCAATTGGTGAGTCTGCCGTTAATACGCCTATGCCAGATCCATTATTAGAGAAGTAAAGGAAAAATTTATCTTTTCCGTTTATTTCTTTATGGCCGACTGCAACTGCCCATGACTGGCTGGCCCATTTTGCAGCACCTTTTGACCCAGCAACAGGAATTGCTCCGTGATCAGTCCAATTAACCATATCCTCTGAAGATATAACGGTTATCGTATTTATATTTGAATAGGTATTATTCTTCACATGACCATTTTCATCAAATTCATATTGGTCATTTGTCAAGTAAATATATACTCTATCACCGTAAACCATTGCATTCGGGTCAGCTCCAAATTTATGACTGATTAGAGGATTCGCATTACCTGGAGTCTTGGCAACCGCTTCAGTGCCTTCATATATTTCTTCCGGATTTTTAACAGGTGGAGCTCCTCTCAACTCTTTACCAAAAGAGACATCATCAATATAAAAGTCAATTAAATCATTTTCCGGATCAGCTGGATTTGCAAACGAGGTTTCGATAAAAATAAACGTTTCTGATAAGTCAGCATCCTCTGGAACTTTATAGGTGCCTTCAATTGTACCCCATTCACCCTTATTAATCGCCTTTGATTTCATGACATCTATATTTTGCCAGCTTGGCCCATTTTGGATATTATAATTAAATACTTTCTGGTCAGGTCCCTCGGTATATTTAATTTTCGCTGAAAAGTTATATGTTGTTCCCTTTTCAATTTTCCCTGTTATATCCTGTTTTGGACCATTTGTAGTTAATACCCTATCGGTAACAATTAAACTATTAGACCCACTGCTAGATTCCTGATTAGTGATCCTAACAGAAGCCTCGCCATAGTTAGTCCATGGGTCTAACCCATTTTCAAAGTCACTATTTTCTAGTAAATTAGGATTTGATGTAATATCGAGAAACGATACATCATCAACGTAAAAATCAATCAAATCATTCTCTGGATCAGCAGGATTAGCATATGACGTCTCTAGGAAAATAAACGTTTCTGTTAAATCTGCATCCTCTGGTATCGTGTATGTACCTTCGATTGTACCCCACTCACCTCTGTTGATTGTAGCTGTCGTCATCACATCTATATTCTGCCAGCTTGGACCATTTTGGATATTAAAATTAAAATCTTTTTGATCAGGACCTTCTGTATATTTAATCCGTGCAGAGAACTTATAAGTTCCCCCAGCCATTACTTCTCCAGTAATATATTGTTGAGGACCATCAACTGTTGATTGTCGATTAGTAACTAGTAAACTATTTGTTCCACTGCTAGATTCCTTATTACTAACGTCAACAGTAGCATTTCTATAATTTATCCATGGCTCCTTCCCTTTTTCAATATCCCCATTATCTATAAGTTCTTTCCCTTCCGTACTAGCATTTTGCTGTTCAGCTAATATTGCCTTCCCAGGTATAAGTGATAAGATAACTGTTACTATTACTGTAAGGATAAAAGTATTCTTGAGCAAATGTTTAAATCTTCTTTTTAACATATCATTATTTTTGTTTTGTGTTTCCAATATGATGAACCTCCTCCATTTAATTTTACGTATTAGCCATTTTCTATAGACAAAGTAAACTAACACGAGTGTTAAAACCTTTTTTCAACAAAGTTTTCCATATGTTTAATCCTCCCTTACCTAAATTGATATATCCCTATCTTAAAACGCTTACATTCATGTTTGAATAGACTAAATTTCGAAAAAATTGTACTTTCTTTCGATTCTTTTCTACCAGGACATGAACAATCGTAAATCACTTAACTGATAAATGCTGGATTTTATTACTCCATACCAAATAAATATAACGATACGATTAGCTCATCTTGAATACTTTTATTAAGCCTTTTTTCATATTTTGGTCTATTCTTTTAAATAAAACGTTTACATTTGATGAATAGGTGTAGTAAAAAAAGGATAGACACCACTTACTTTCCATGGAACTTAACACTAAGTTTGGGGAACTTGAGAGAATTTTCACACTATATGATGCATGGAGGGATTATAAAGTGAAATTGATGAATACACTATCAGACTATTCATTACTGACTAGACATCTATATGATTTTTTGGTAATCCTTCTATGGTTTGCAACAATTAAACGCTTGCAGATTACTTTATATTTGGATTATGCAACACAATATGACGAAATACGTAAAACGGTTACCCTATCAAATTCGATGAATAATAGACAAACACAAATGTTAAAAGACAAAATTAGAGAAGCTGCTTATGGAATATTGTTATATGAGAATGGTACGCATTCTGATCATCTCAAGGTAGAGAGGTGAATGCATTGAAGAAGGTATTTTTAGTAGATGACGAGATGGCAATTAGAGATGGGATAGGGAGAAGTATTAATTGGGAAAAAGAAGGATATATTTTTTGTGGTGATGCTTCAGATGGTGAACTTGCACTTCCCTTAATAGAAAAGCATAAACCAGATATTGTGATTACCGATATTAAAATGCCATTTATGGATGGACTAGAACTCAGCCGTATTTTACGAAATAGACTGCCTTCAACAAAGATAATCATTCTTAGCGGTCACGATGAATTTGATTATGCGAGAGAGGCAATGCGTATTCAAGTTACTGAGTATTGCCTGAAGCCAGTTAGTTCCCAAGATTTACTTAACATCCTTAAGAAGGTTTCTTTGCAAATCGAACAAGAGCAAATGGCTCTAAAAAGGATCCTCGACTTAAAAAATCAAGCAATGCAAAGCAAAACCGTGTCACGAGATAAATTTCTTTATGAGCTTTGTGTTGGTCTATATAGCTTTTCAGAAGCTATTAATGTAGCAACAGAGTTAAACATACAACTTATATCAAGCTATTATTATATCATTATAGTTGAATATCCAAATGAACGAGAAAATCTAGATTGGATTCAAATTAAATATTCTTGTTTGCGTTTTCAAAGGAAAGCAAGGGAGTCTGTATTTATTATGTTAGGTGAATCAAAGCAAGAACTAGAACGAGAATCTGAAAGTATTAGAAAATACTTAGGTAAATATACGGAGACCCAAAACCATTCACTGATTTTTGGAATCGGTAGAGTAGCAAGCAGGATTCAAGGAATCTCTCTTTCATTTTCAGAAGCTGATGAAGAAAAAAACTACTCAAAAATCATTCAAAAATACAGTTCAAAGGAAAGCGAAAAGGATATTGAATCAAAAATAGAGCTTCAACATTTTAAAAGAAAAGATTTAATTGACTTTCTTAAATATGGTAATAGGGATGATATTAAAAGCTTTTCCCTTTCTTATTCTTCTTATCTCAAATCAGAAAATGTGAGTTCACAGTTCACTATTTACTATTTTTTAATGGATTTTACAATCACAATCTCTCATTTTTTAAAAGAACTCGAGATTGACAATATAGAAATATTGCAGGAAATGAGTAAATTAGAGAAGAAGGCAAGTTGGATAAGGTATTATCCTGATGTAATAATCTATATGGAAAAAATGTTATCACTCGTATTATCTTCAAGGAATAGCTTAGCACCAAATTATTCACATTCTGTTCAGTTGGCAATTGACTATATTCATAATCATTATTCTGATTCCCAACTATCACTTCAAGCGATTTCAGAAGCAGTTAACGTAAGTGCGTCATATCTCAGTCATCTTTTTAGTCAAGAAACAGGCTCGACCCTTATTGAATACTTAACAAAGACAAGAATTGAACAAGCGAAAGGACTGTTAGAGAAAACCCAATACAAAACTTATGAAATTGCAAATCAAGTTGGTTATAGTGATTCACATTATTTTTGTAGAACATTTAAAAAAATTACCGGTATGACGACTAAACAATATAAAAATCAGAAACTTGGTACACGTTATCATTAACCTAAGGTAAAGATTGAGTGGGAAGGGTGAGACTCAACAAGGTAAAATGTGAGACCACTGAAAAAGTCTTGTTTATAGAAAAATAGAATATATCTTACAGAGTTGACGTTCAGTTTGGTTGCAGCACGAGTACTCGCTTTCCGCGGGGTGGGTGCTGAGCCTCATAGCTCCTTGCGGCACGAACAAGCAAACTTCAGGTCATCTCCCTACGATAAGTCATCATCGATTCGCCATTCGGCTCATCGTGATTCCTTTGGTCTTAGTCGATGCCCCCCAGCTTGTACGTCGAGGGGCAAGCCGCCTACGCCTTTCGTATTCCTCAGCGTAAACGCCTGCTCACGTCTCAGCTCTCCCACGCATCCCGCATGAGTCTCTCAGGTCAGCTCCAACCAAACTTTACGTAGGATAAGCACATTAAATGTACAATAAATTGCTTAAAACTAGATACTTATCTGAAATCAGTACTTTTTCAATGGCTTCGTAAAATGTATGTAGGAGTCTCACTTTAGAACCACTACACAGATAAGATGGAGATCAGAGATGTTCTGCAGAGAACAGAATAGTCAAAATAGCAGAGCAAATACACTTATCAAAGGAACTTTCTTGTATTGTACATATAGATAAGAACTAGACCAATTCATTTACGTTTATTTTTCTTGATATAAAATTAATGCCGAATAACAAAAAATTTGCTCGCCATCCTCATCAATTGTTAATGCAACACTATATTTAATTGATTTGACTTGATTGTCACCTAGCTTTGCGAGAAAATTATTCATTTCATTTTCTAAATCTTTCTCATGTTCTTCATCAAAAATAGCAACTTGTAACAATAGTTCCACCCTCTTTTAGACTATTCTATTAAAGAGGTTTCCAAGTTATGATAAAAAAAAGAGACGAGCAATTTAATGCTCATCTCTTCCATAACAGTATATGTAAAATTTTGCTATCCTTTAAGTTGGGAACCTTACCGTTAAATGATAAATTCTAACGAAAAACATAAATTAACTAAATAGCACTTTTTGGTTTTGTTTCCCCGTTATACGCAAGCATACCACCTGTCATATTAACAACATTATAGCCTTTGTCTTGTAAATAGGCACAAACATTACCGCTGCGACCGCCTGATCGACAAATAAAAATCGTTTCTTTATCTTTATCAAGTTCATCTAATCTTTCAGGAATTTCACTCATACGAATATGCTTCGCTTCCGGGATCATCCCTTCCTCAACTTCATCTTCCTCACGCACATCTATTAATTCAAGCTTCTCTCCATTTTCTAACTTTTGACGCAATTCTTCAGGAAAAATCTCTTTAAACATATTTTCGTCATCCTTTCATTTCTAGCGTATAGGTGCATTATATCAAACCAAGTTTCTCGATGCTATTTTCACGTTGTGTCATTTACTAGGCAGGTTCACTTAGTCATGCTTACTTTGACATACTAGTTATGCAACAAAGTAAAAACGCCCGATATCAAAATACTTCGCAATTAGTTTAAACAATTGCGATTCACTTTGATAATTGGGCGTTTACTTTTTTCTATCCTAGTATTTAGTTTGCAACAATGTTCACTAATTTGCCTGGAACGGCAATGACTTTTCGGATTGTTTTTCCGTCAATTTGCTCTTTGACACGGTCATCTTCAAGTGCAATTGTTTCGAGCTGTTCCTTTGTTGCGTCTTTGGCAACTTGTAGTTTTGCACGAACTTTACCATTTACTTGTACGACGATTTCAACTTCATTTTCTACAAGCTTCGACTCATCGTATGCTGGCCATGCTTCATAAGAAATTGTCGTTTCATTGCCAAGCTTACTCCAAAGCTCCTCTGCAACATGTGGAGCGATTGGTGCGATTAATTTCACAAAGCCTTCGACATATTCCTTCGGTAATACTGTTGCTTTATACGCTTCATTTATAAATACCATCAATTGAGAAATGGCTGTATTAAAGCGTAATCCTTCATAATCCTCTGTTACTTTTTTCACAGTTTGATGATAAACACGTTCTAAGCCTTCATCATATTTATCCACAATTTTCGGACTAAGTTCACCGTTATCTTCAATAAATAAACGCCAAATTCTGTCTAGGAAGCGTCTAGCTCCATCTAAACCTGTTGTTGACCATGCAATTGATGCATCTAATGGTCCCATGAACATTTCATAGAGACGAAGTGTATCCGCACCATGTGATTCAACAATTTCATCAGGATTCACGACATTTCCTTTTGATTTACTCATTTTTTCATTATTTTCCCCAAGTATCATGCCTTGGTTAAATAATTTTTGGAATGGCTCTTTCGTTGGAACAACTCCAATATCATATAAAAACTTATGCCAGAAACGGGCATATAACAAATGAAGTACCGCATGCTCTGCACCGCCGATATAAATATCAACTGGCAACCATTGCTTTAATTTTTCATCGTCTGCTAATGCATCACTGTTAGTCGGATCGATGTAACGTAAGTAATACCAGCAGCTACCTGCCCATTGTGGCATCGTATTTGTTTCACGACGACCTTTTTTGCCTGTTTCAGGGTCAACAACGTTTACAAAATCTTCAATAATCGCAAGTGGTGATTCACCTGTTCCTGAAGGGCGAATTTCAGTTGTTTTCGGTAATACTAGTGGCAGTTCCTCTTCTGGTACAGCTGACATTGTGCCATCTTCCCAATGAATAATCGGGATTGGTTCACCCCAATAGCGTTGACGGCTAAATAGCCAATCACGTAAACGATACGTTACTTTCTTTTCACCTTTTTGATTTTCTTCGAGCCAGATAATCATTTTTTCAATTGCTTCTTGTTTGCCAAGACCATTTAGAAACTCTGAATTTACATGCTCTCCGTCACCTGTGTATGCTTCTTTTGAAACATCTCCGCCACTCACTACCTCTTTTATAGACAGGTCGAATTTTTGTGCGAATTCATAGTCACGCTCATCGTGTGCTGGTACTGCCATAATTGCCCCAGTTCCGTATGTAGCAAGAACATAGTCAGCAATCCATATCGGCATTTTTTCATTGTTAACAGGGTTAATTGCATAAGCACCTGTAAATACACCTGTTTTTTCTTTTGAAAGCTCAGTACGTTCTAAATCACTTTTATGCTTAATTTCATTTATATACGCTTCAACTGCTGCCTTTTGTTCTGCTGTCGTAATTTTTTCTACAAACGCATGCTCAGGCGCTAATACGGCATAAGTTGCACCGAATAACGTATCAGGACGTGTTGTAAACACTGTGAATGTTTCATCATGACCATCAATTTGGAAATGAACATGTGCTCCCTCCGAACGACCGATCCAATTGCGTTGCATATCTTTAATGCTTTCAGGCCAATCTACTTCTTCTAAATCTTCTAATAGACGGTCAGCGTATGCTGTAATTCGCAGCATCCATTGTTTCATTGGACGGCGTTCAACTGGATGTCCACCACGTTCACTTTTCCCGTCAATCACTTCTTCGTTTGCTAAAACTGTCCCAAGTGCAGGACACCAGTTTACAGGAACCTCGTCAACATATGCGAGTCCTTTTTTATATAGTTGAAGGAAAATCCATTGTGTCCATTTGTAGTATTCAGGGTCTGTTGTGTTTACTTCACGATCCCAGTCATAAGAAAACCCTAGCGCTTGAATTTGTCTTCTAAAGTTATCGATATTATGTTTTGTAAATTCAGCAGGGTCATTACCTGTATCAAGTGCATATTGCTCAGCAGGAAGACCGAATGCATCCCAGCCCATTGGATGGAGCACATTAAAACCTTGCATTCGTTTCATTCTTGATAAAATGTCTGTTGCCGTATACCCTTCAGGGTGACCGACATGTAGACCCGCTCCAGATGGGTATGGGAACATATCAAGTGCATAAAATTTCGGTTTATTCGGATCCTCTGTTGTTTTAAACGTTTTATTTTGAAGCCAAAAATCTTGCCACTTCTTTTCAATCTGTTGGTGATCAAAACTCATGTGAATTCCTCCTTTTAATGATTGATTATGTTGAGATATGTACAATCGCTTTTTATAGTATGAACCATTCGAACGGATCAAAGTATTTAGGAACTTAATGAATCTATGTGACGAAAAAAATGCAAAAACCCCCCATCCCAAACAGGGACGAGAGGTTTAGTTCCCGTGGTACCACCCAACTTTGGCATCACAAACAATGCCCACTTTGATATCCGTAACGTGGATTAACGACAAATATTACATGACCTATTGGCTTTCACATTTGTAACTCAAAGGTGAGTTCATTCGCAAACATCGGTTAACTTGCACCACCCGTTAACTCTCTACAACGACATTTTGCAAACTACTATTCCTTCTCTCCGTTCATCTCATATCCATTATTAAGCCTATTTTATATAAATTTGTCGTGTTATGCAAGTGCTTAGTATAGGGACTTTAGTACGGGGACTGTCCCCCGATTAAACAAAGGTTGTCTCTAACAAGTTTTTTGTCATAAATGGCTGTTGTAATCGCGCCAAAGATGAGTAATCCAATTATAACGAGGAAGAGTAGACTCATATTATAATTGTCAACAATGACACCGCCTAGAAGTGGCCCGATCATTCTCCCACCTGTAGCCGTACTGTTAACAAAACCTTGATAAAATCCTTGTCTACCTTTTGGTGCAAGGCTATCAGCAATCGTAGGAACCGCAGGCCAGATGAGCATTTCCCCAAATGTAAGTATCACCATCGCTACAAGGAAGCCTGTAAACTGTTCAGCATTCATCGCAACAATATATGAAACAATGAAAACACCAAATCCGACAACCATTTGCTGTTTTAATGTTTTTGCAACATATTTAACGAACTGTGAAATAAGCGGCTGAGCACAAACGATTAATACTCCATTAATTGTCCATAAAAGACTATACTTGCTCAATGAGATATCTAAATTTTGCGTATGGGATGAAATCGTCGTTGACCATTGTACATACCCAACCCAACATAATAAATATCCAATACATAAAATAACAAGTGCTTGAAACTTAGGACCGTTGTTTCCTTTACGTTTTTCCTCAATAAAAGATGTCTGACTCACATTTGTATCATCAATATTCCGATAACCGACAACTGCAATGACGAAAAAGACTGCATATAATAGGGCATTCGCAACAAATATATAGGTAAATGATAAGGAAGCGACAATTCCTCCCAAAGATGCACCTGCTGCAACACCGACGTTTTGCGCAACGTAAATGGCGTTAAAAGGTTTCCTTCCCCCTTCAGGCCAAACTGTTCCTGCTAATGCATATGTCGCTGGGAACACAATTCCCGAACCAAAGCCAATAAAAATTAATAAATATGTGTAGGTCGGCCAGCCATGGAAAAACATTAGCAACGTTACCGAAACGAGTGTAATGCTAATCCCTATTAGAATCGTTTTGTAACCACCGATTTTATCGAATAAAACACCACCTATTAAGTTACCAATCACCGTTGCTGCAGCATTGACCATTAAGACAACACCCGCTACCGTTAATGATTTCCCTAAATGGTCATGTATATAAATCGTATTTAAAGGCCATAAAAACGATGAGCCCATGACGTTGATAAGCATTCCTATTACAAGTAACCAAAGAGAACGTGGCATGTTCTCATCCCCCTTTATAAAAAGTATAAAAATAACAAACGATTTTTTTCTTTTTCTCGTATATTCCTCAGTGAATTTTAGACCCTTTTTTCCTGGTTTGCAATCAAAATTAGCCGTAGCTAAGAATGTTGTAATAATGGGAATTTACCGACTTTTCTGTGTGTTATTGTTGTCAGAAAAATGATGCAAAATCTTTTATTAAAATACAAAAAGAGCCTGGTTGTAAATACCAGACTTTTTCATATTTCTTTCCTTACCGGTAATCCTTATTAAAACTATACCGGTAATAAAAACTCATACATAAGAACATAGAAGTACTTAATATATTTTTACCCTTTACTCTATAAATCACTAAAATTTTCTCTTATGTAAATAAAAAAGCGGTAACTAAAAAGATTAATCCTAAAAACACAATAAATAGAACAACATTCTATTTACCAGTCATTATTGAAGGAGTAAGAATCTTTTGAGTACCACTTTTTGTCGTTGACCATACGGCGTTCTTAATTCGTTTCTCTTTTACCTCATGAAGTGAAACAATTACAATTCACTCTTCTAATAGATACAACAAATATCTATAAACAAGGTGAATTTAGTTGTTTATTCTTCAAAACCAAACTTAATTGATATATAGTGTATACCTAAAACAATGAAAGCCCTACCTCTCTTTCATCCTTACGGCTCCTTGTCCGTGCCAGTGTGAATCAGGATTGCAAAAATCAAGTAACTGTAAAAAGTTTAATCGACGTTCGAAAAAGAAATTTATAAGATTTGATTATATTGTAGAGAAAACTAAAGAGGTTAATAATCTAAAGGTGAGTAGAAATAGTTGAATACCTTTTTTTAGAAAATAAACACAATTCCACAAAAAGGGAGAGTATTCTAAGGAAAGTTTTTAACTGAAACTTTTTATTTGATTTTCTGTGATACCTTTTATTAATTCTAGTTCACTAATCAAAAATCCATGTGCGTTATCTAGCATTTTTTTTTCGCTTGTATTAAGTGCCTTTTCTTTTTTCAAGCGCAATAAATCACGAACAACTTCAGCACATTCTTGTATCTTTCCTGTTTTTATTTTATCCGAGTTCACTTTATACCTTTGTTTCCAAGGCTGTATACTATCTGATTCTCCATGTAGAAAAATGTATAAGAGATGTTTCAGAGCTATTATGTCTGTAACAGGTCGTATACTTGAATTTATTATTTTGCTTGTTGGTATCATAACTTGCATATTACCGATAAGCATCTTTATGACGTAATACTGTTGTTTTTTTCCTAAGATTTCCTTTTCTTCTATAGCTTTAATAATACCTGCTCCGTGCATGGAATACACAATGTTATCGCCAATTTGAAACAAATAATCCACCTCCGCATATGGTAACCTCCTTAACCATAACACAGATTGTATTTTTTATCAAATTTTTAATAATAACATAATTTTATTTTTACTGTCAATATATTTATCTCTTTTTTTACCCGTCACACTCTAATAAACCTCGGAAATTAAGATAATTGGATTTGATGCTTCTTAACGATAGCTAAAAGAGGCTAAGACAAAAGGTTTTAAAGACAAGAAAAATACGAACTATTAGTTGAGATTTCAATACAACCTTCGTGTTGTTTTACAGGGTTGACGTTCTGGTTGATTGCAGCACGAGTACTCGCTTTCCGCGGGGTGGGTGGTGAGCCTGTCTAGCTTCGGCGGCTATCGACTAACAAACTTCAGGTCACCTCCCTACGATAAGTCATCATCGATTCGTCCAAGGACTCATCGTGATTCCTTTATCTCAGTCGATGCCCCTCCAGTTTGTACGTCGATGGGCAAGCCGCCTACGCTTTTCGTTCTCCTCGGAGTAAACTCCTGTGGGGTCTCACCTCTCCCACGCATCCCGCAGGAGTCTCGCAATCAGCTCCAATCAACCTTTACAGAATTTGAACATTGAACCCCTAAAAACAATGTTCCTATTTAACTAGGTTATTTTTGTTATGTCCCAGCCTCTTTTCATCTAGGAGGTTATCTATACATGATTATGTACTAATAAACTTTAAAACTATTAATTATAATTCCCTACGCAATGCTGATAGCACATTAATATTCGTTGCTTTCACGGCAGGACGTACCCCTGATATAATCGCTACACCTAAACTTATCGCAACAGCAATGACTACTAAACTTATTGGAATATAAGAGAATGTAACATTCACTTCACCCATATCATCTGAAGCTGTGCTTAAAATCAACGGTATTAATTTGTTTGCTGCAAGACTAATTGCATACGAAATCGCAACTCCAATAACCGATCCAACAATCCCGATATATGCACTTTCCATTAGGAATACACGTCTAATTATCCCTGGCTGTGCACCGAGTGCCTTCATAATGCCAATTTCTTGTGTACGTTCCGTTACGGCCATCGTCATCGTGTTAAATATCCCAATCGATGCAATGAGAACGGCAACTGTTCCGACGAAAATTAATCCTGCTTTAAATAAGTTAAAATAGAGATTCATATTATCAATATCTTCTGTAACCGAATATACGTGATAGTCTTTTTCTTTTAGGTCTTCTGTGACTTGTGCAACTGTCTGTAAGTCTTTTGTATATACTAATACCTCATCATACGGGATATTTGTTGGGTCAAACTCCTCTACATCAGCAGTAAATGTTAAAATTTCTGTTTTTAACTTTTCATCAATATAAATGTTTTCGTCAAATAGCCAATCACGTGACGGTTGTTTCGCTACACCAGAAATTTTAAAGGTGTATGCTTTTTCAACTTGTTTACCATCTACATCTTTTGTTATCGTCATTGTAATTTCTTGACCGACTAATTCACCTTCAAACCCTTTTGGTTCCTCAATAATCTCTTTTGAGGCTTCCATGTCTCTATCATATTTCTCTCTTTCAGCATTCGTCCACAAATTTTTAGCAAAGTGGTAACCGACGATTACTTCATTTTCTGAACTTGGAATATCTCCTTTTGCTAAGGAAAGATTTGCTTTTAATTCCTCTTCCATTTTTGTAATGATTGGAAATGCATAGCCGTTACGATCTTGAAAATTCACATCAACTGATGCTTGTACGAAGTTTCTTCGCACAACTGCGGTCACATTGTCAGTCTCTGCGAAATCTTGTAAGTGCTCTTCCTTTATTTGCACAACATTTCCATCTTCTTCTCGACCGTGAACACTCACTTCTGTAATAATTTGATGTTCCTTTATTCCATCGACCATGCTTTTTTGGAGACCGAAACCTACAGATGCAAGTACAATTAAAAATGCACAGGCCATTGTTGTGGCTAAAATCGTCATAAAGACTCTGAGTCGATTTTTCTTCATATTTTTGCGCATGAATTTCCACTGATCATTAAACAGCAATAGAATCACCGCCTTTTGTTAACACTCCATCTTGTAGCTCATATCTTTGATCGCTTATTTTTGCTACTTCTTCATCATGCGTAATAATGACAAATGTAATGCCTTGTTCATTATTAAGCTGTTTAATAAGTGATAATATATCTTTTTCAGTTTCGGAATCTAAGCTTCCAGTTGGCTCGTCCGCTAAGATAATCTCCGGTTTCGTAATTAATGCTCTTGCAATACTGACACGCTGTTGTTGTCCACCTGATAGCTCATTCGGATAATGGTCAACATGCTGATTTAAGCCAACACTTGTCAGCAATTCCATTACTTGTTTTTTCCGTTCCGATGGTTCAATCCCTTTTAACGTTAATGGAAGCTCTACATTTTCAAATGTCGTCAAGCTAGGGATTAGTTGAAAGTTTTGAAAGATAAAACCAAAGTGCTCTAGACGAAACTTGGCCCATTCCTTTTCTGAGAAAGCAGAAACTCTCGTCCCGTTAATTTCGATTTCCCCAGCTGTCGGCGTTATGTATCCTGAAAGTAAATGAAGTAACGTAGATTTACCTGATCCGCTGCGGCCTACAATGGAGGCAATCTCACCTTTATTAATCGTAAGTGAGACATTTTTTAATACAGAGATTTCATTTTCTACACCCTTTTTCCCTACTTTAAAAGAATGACTTAATTGTTTAACATTAATCATTCATTTCCCCTCCTTGTTTCGTTTTGTCATGTTTCGATTCTCCAACTTCCCTTTTTATTTCGTCGATCCATTCATGCAGATGACTAAAATCAATTCCGGCATAAAATGCATCAATAATTAATGGTTTCAATTGTTCTTTAATCATTTGGATTTTCCCTTCATCTAATGTCTCACGTGATAATTCAGCTACATATGTGCCTCTGCCTCGTAGTGTCTCAATCATCCCTTGCCGCTCTAATTCTTTATAAGCCTTGCTGATTGTATTTGGATTTGCGTGAATCATCGCTGACAATTCCCGAACAGACGGGAGTTTCTCTCCGGAGGTTAACAAACCTTTATAGCAAAGCTCCTTCATCTGCTGGATGATTTGTTCATAAATGGGAGTTGTACTTCTTGGATCAATTTGAATCATCGTGTCTCCCTCTTTCTGGATATTGTACCAGGTGTATTATATCACATAATACACCTAGTACAATACATATTTAACGTATATGCGTATACTTAAAGGTTGAGTTGCTAGAACATAGCAAACTTTAATTGATTGTATTGCTACTTATTCTGGTGGAAGATTCTCATAGTGTCTATTTTTATGATCAATCTAGCAATTAGTCTCGAAAAAGATCTTCTCAGAGAGAGAATATTTGGTAAAATTATTCTATAAATGGTAAAGTGAGGTTTTTTCATGAACTTTGGTGATTTTATTGTCCAATTTCTAATGTACATTATAATATTTGGTCTATTTGCAGCAGTTTTTTTCCTCGTTCGTTCTCTTGTTATAAAAGATCCGGTTAACTCTAGCCGAGTCGAGGAAAAGCTTGATAGAATTATAGAGCTGTTAGAAAAGGACCGAAAAGAATGAGCTTCAAAAATGGACTTTTATGTGGGAGAACCTCAGAGTGTTAAGTTTGGGATAATTATGTGTTTATTTAAGAGGGTAGCTGAATATATTATATAAACTTCATACTTCTAATTATGCGACGCTTATTAAGCACCAAAGTAATTTGAAAGGCAACAAAAACATATAGAGAGGAACTCAGCTCCAATACTGAGTTCCTCTCTCGGACTATATACTTTTTTTATAAAGACAATTCATTTATTGAAGAGTAACTACCTTTCGTCTTCCCTTTTAAAAAAGGATATGATAACACTAATCCGATTAAGTATAAAATGACTAATAAGTATACAGGGAGCAAATGGATAAACGATGTGTAGCCGATATAAATATGCGTTCCGATTCCCGCTATAAATGCAGGTAGTGCTCCTATCGCAAGCGTATTCCAAATCCATCCTTCACCTTGTCGGAACCCCCATAATGAAATCATCAGGACTAGTAATCCAACACTTACTAGGGCACTTCCAAACCCGGCGCGGTCATGAGCAATAACAGGGATTAAATTTTGGCTAATATTCTCTATCATTTGCGGTGGCATACATATAAAACTTATGTCTGTTGACACAAAAACTTTAGAGATACCGATTGTACTAATGACAAATCCCCCAATGACGAGTAAAAAACCAAGCATGACGAACATGAGCTGACCATATATTCCATATTGCCACGCTTTATCATTTTGTCCATGACTCGAAGACGGGAACCCTACAACTTTTTTCCCTTCCTTGAAACTAAAATAATAGATTGGGAGCAGGATCAACCAAAACAATCCATGAAGATAATCAAAGTAACCGTAGCCGATGAAAAGCAAAATCCCAATAAAGCCTATGATAGCTGCACTGTGGAAAGCAACCTTTGACCAATGCAAGTTTGCTCTTATTCCGTGTCGTGCCAGCTGAATGTAAAGAATACCTGCTGATATCATTGTTCCTGCGAGAGCCATCCGGTCATGGGACATAAACGATAAAATGAGCGGATTCACTAGTAATAACTCATCCCTTGTCAGGCCGATAAACGATTCATCATAAGGGAGGATAATGCTGGTAATTGCAAAATATAAGGCGATGAATCCGCCAATAAGAATCGCAAGCCCAAATAGGAAAGAAAAGTACCAATTTGCTTTGTGTTCTCTTGGAGTTTTTTCATATAATATTCGCTCATGAATTCGTTTTGGCAACCCTGGTCCCGTATTTACATAACCTTCTGTTAAAAGAAGTAAGTCCACACCAGCATGGATTAACGCATACCCTTCATCTGGCGTCTCTACTCCGCCAGAGGTGATGACGGTCAACTCCGGATACTGCTCTTTAATTGTTTTCACATTCTCTATCAAATGTTCATTTGCATTACCTGCTTCATGCCAAAATTCTTCCGACGTATGACGAGGTGCATGTATCACAATCCCAGCCAAGTTTGGCATATTTGTTAACGTTTCTAATACTTCGTTATTCATTTTATTTGTGAAGCATGATGCATAAAAGGGACGCTCCATTAATATCGTATTTTTATCTAAGTAAGAGGTAAATTGTTCACTTGTCACAATGAATGCATCCACAAATGGCGTTAAATGGTGCACAATGAGGCTCAATTCACTTTTTGTTACATAAGAATCGATTTTAACCATTATCGGGACTCGGATATTAAGTGTAGTAAGTTTTTGAATGGCTAGTTTGAGAGGAACTTTCTCTTGCTGAGTAGAAAAAAGAATATGGTTTTTGTCCTCTTTAGGTTCAATTTGAGTTATCGGTTCGTTTAGGACGATCGGTCCAATCTCTATAAAGCCAAAACCTAATTGTTGGAAAGCATTAGTCCCTGACGATAGTGGATCAATATCGCCACTAACCCCAATTGGAGATGAAAAGTTCGTATAGTTGACTGTTTTTTGAATTTTTTGTGATGGTTTCATATGTCCTAAAAACCCAATGAGACTTCGTCCACCAGGGATTGCTGCAATCATGCTCATAGATTTATGTATGAATTCTCTACTAGTTTTTGGGGGGATTTTATTAAGTAAAACTTTCTTAAGTGGATGATAGGACCAATCCGGCATAAGCAACACCTTCTATAATGAGTAATATACAAACTATTATAGTATATTTAACAATCCTTCATTAACCTTTTATTTAGCTGTCTTGAAAAAGAAAAGATTGTTGCTTTTTTCTTAGTTGTCTTTGGGTTGGTTGCAGCTACAGAACTTGCTTTTCGAAGGGTAGGTGTGAGTGCTACAGCACCAGTGTCTACCTGTCTATTGACGTACAATACAGTTAGTTTTTCCTACAGAAGCTCTATATTTTGCAATTAATTATGAAGGAATGCATACAAATGGTACAATAAAATTAAATCTATTATGTTAAGGTGAATTACTTTGTTTTACTTTTTGTTATTATTAATCTTGAGTTTTCTTTTCATTGCGTTTCTGGCATGGAATAACATTTATATTAGAACATCTACAATGGCCGTAGTGATGGCAATTGGAATTATTGTCCATGGTGTGTTATCTAATTATTTTGGTACAGAGAACATGCAAGACTATAGTAAACTTTTAAGCATCTTCAATATTTCATTATGGGTTGCTTTTTTCGTGTCATTACTTTTAGCATTTCGGGATAAACAGTTTAAAAAAATTCATTATGAACAGACAATTAATCGATTTGGGATGGGTACTTGGGTTGCTGGAACGTCGATTTGTAGCATCTTAATTTGCAATAACTTCCCCGAATGGCTCCTATTTGTCAAATTCACAACTTGCTTAAACGTCGTTTTGTGGCTAATCTACATTTATATTTGCATCGTTTCATTCATAGATATATTTAAGTTAAAACTCCGAGAAAATGTTCATGGGATCCTCCTTTTAACTACTGTTAGTACACAGTCTCTCGTATTACTACTAAATACGGTTTTTAAAGGGGAAGTACCGCTAATCATAACGATTACCCTTATTACTTTAGGCATTTGTTTTTATTTCATTTGCGCCTCATTAATTATAAGTCGCTATGTAAGAGGCTTCTCGAATATACAGCTTGAGATTGAATGGAAAAACACGAATTGTATTTTGCATGGTGCGGTTTCTATTACAGGACTTGCTTGCATTCTTTCAAATGTCACCACTCAAATTACGATTACATCTATTTGGATAATTGCAGCTAGTGTATTTTTCCTTGTGGAATTAGTTGAAATTTATAGGCTTATTAGACGTGTAAAGCGATTCGGAGTGACTAGTGGAATATTTGTTTATGATGTGACACAATGGAGTCGTATATTTACGTTTGCTATGTTTTATGCCTTTACTTTTAAAGGCTTTTCTACAAAAGAGGGCTTTTTATCACACGCACAATCGATCATTATAGATGCAGGGATTTGGGTTATCTTGTTATTACTACTTGTCGAATTTATATTAGGGATAAAAGCAACGATTACAAATTATCGAATAAACCATACAAAGGTAAGTGGGATAACTGGCTGATATTTGCACACAAAAAAGCAAGGTACTGCTGACGTTTCACTTTGCAAAAAGGAAGAGGGTAACACACCAAATGTTGTGACCCTCAACCATGAAACGGAAGTTAATCTAATTACTCTAATATATTATTTATACTTATGAGATTCATCTCTTTGCTTTGATTTAATTGGCTGACCCTTTTTAGCATTTTTTGCTTTCACTAATTTTACTGGGTCATAATCACGGCCAAGCTCAAGGTCATTGCTATTTACACCATTTTTTGTTTTCTGCTCAGGATTATTTTGCTTTGAACGTTTTTTCAAAGTAATCCCTCCTAATGTCTTCTTAATATCATTTCATTTTGGATTTGCTGTAATTGCAGTCTCATGCGATATATTCTGTCTTGTTGTTCATCATTTGCACTTAGAGACAGATGATTAATTTCATTTACAGCATTCTCGAGACCTTGTAATGCTTCCGTATATTCTACTTCATTGTGGTGTCCTTGTTCTGCACCTAGTTTTTGTTGCTCTCTTGCATATTCCAGAACTTGGTTACAGCGCTGCATGTATTCGTCAACGGATTGTCTTGTTGCCATCTGTGTCTCTCCTCCAAACGGTATGAAGTCAATTGTAGCTTCATCACGATCTATTGTTCGCAAAAAATTGAAAAACTTGAGCTTAAATTATTGGTAACTGCAGGTTGACTACTGTCAACATCGTATAAATCATGTTAAAATTTTTTGATAAGTAATTTATATTAAGTGAGGAATTATAAATGAAAGAATCGAATCCGTTTTTATTCGCATCAGACAATAAACGTTATCATACATGGAACTATCATCTCCGCAAAACGTTCGGTCATAAAGTATTTAAGGTTGCTTTAGATGGCGGCTTTGACTGTCCCAATCGTGATGGTACTGTCGCACATGGAGGCTGTACTTTTTGCAGTGTGGCTGGTTCTGGAGACTTTGCCGGAAATCGAGCCGATGATTTAGTCACACAATTTTATGATATAAAATCCAAAATGCATGAAAAATGGAAAGACGGCAAATATATTGCGTATTTCCAAGCGTATACGAATACACATGCACCACTCGACGTTTTAAAGGAAAAATATGAAGCTGTGCTTGGACTAGATGGTGTCGTAGGATTATCGATTGCGACAAGACCTGATTGTCTACCTGATGATGTTGTTGAATATTTGGCTGAGTTAAATGAACGTACCTACCTTTGGGTCGAACTCGGCTTACAAACGGTTCATGAGCGGACTGCTTCATTAATTAATCGTGCCCATGACTTTCAATGCTATGTAACAGGTGTTGAAAAATTACGGAAGCACGGGATAAATGTTTGTTCACATATTATTAATGGGTTACCTCAAGAAAGCAGTGAAATGATGCTTGAAACGGCACAAGCAGTTGCGAACTTAGATGTTCAAGGGATTAAAATCCACTTGTTACATTTATTAAAAGGAACGCCTATGGTGAAACAATACGAAAAAGGACAGCTCGAATTTTTAACTCAGGATGATTATGTCAATCTTGTCTGCGACCAATTAGAAATAATTCCTTCAGAAATGATTGTCCACCGTATTACCGGTGATGGACCTATCGATTTAATGATTGGCCCAATGTGGAGTGTAAATAAGTGGAATGTGTTAAATGCAATAGATGCTGAGTTATTGAGAAGGAATAGTTACCAAGGAAAGTTTTATGAACAAAAAGGAGCAAGTTTACAATGAAGCTGCAACGAATTTTACCATTTGCGAAAGCATTACTTGAAACTGCTGTATCAAAAGGTGACATCACTGTTGATGCGACAATCGGCAACGGACATGATACCGTTTTTTTAGCTGAGCTTGTCGGTGCGGATGGGCATGTATATGGGTTTGATATACAGTCTGATGCAGTGGCTAAAACGAAGGACAAACTCTCTGCAAACGGGTTAGACAATCGCGTTACCCTTTATACGAAAGGTCATCAGTATATAAATGAGACAATCCCTCAACATCATCATGGTGCGATTTCGGGGGCTATGTTTAATCTTGGTTATCTGCCTGGTGGAGACAAGGCGATTGTCACACACCATGAATCAACGATTTCAGCGATTAAGCAGCTGCTAAGCATGATGAAGCCTGAAGGAATAATTGTTGTTGTTATTTATCACGGCCATGAGGAAGGCCAAATCGAGAGAAATCACGTGATGGATTATGTAACATCAATCGACCCAAGTGAAGCACACGTTCTGCAATACCAATTTATAAATAAAAATAATAATCCACCATACATTGTAGCAATTGAAAAATGTTAAAAGACGCAAGGGGACGGTTCGAAGCCACTGAAAAAGTATACTGATTTCAGATAAGTATTAACTCTTAAACAATTTATTGTACATTTAATGTGCTTATCCTCCGTATAGTTTGGTTGGAGCGGAAGTGCGAGACTCCTGCGGGATGAGTGGGAGAGCTGAGACCCCGCAGGCGTTTGCGCTGAGGAGGCTCAGCACCCACCCCGCGGAAAGCGAGTACTGCAGCGGAAATCAAACTGAACGTCAACTTTGTGCGATAAATTCTATTTTTCTAATAAGAATACTTTTTCAATGGTCTCGGACGGTTCTCTTGCTTCCTTAATAGGAAGAACCGTCCCCGTGCTTCCTTATGAGCTTTTTCTCCAGGAGATTTTTTGTATTGTCCGATAGGCTCTTCCATTTACATAAAAGAAGTACGATGTCTTACCGCCTAGCTTAATTAATCGTTTCGCCATTTTATTAAGTTCTTTATGTGTCGCTACTTTATCATCTGATAAGTAAACACCTAGTAAGCCTCTATTAATTAACTTATGGAAATTTTCATGTGGGATGCCTGATAGATGATAATCAGCCTTTTGTACAAAATGTTCTAGCCTCTTCATCATTACAGCTTCCGACTCATAATAGCTACAGAAATTTAAATCTCCACCAAGCTTATCCTCTTCCTGGTCAATTAAATAATCAAGGAGGATATGTAAGCCTTGTACATATGGAAAATAACTGTCTCTAATTTGCTTAGCTTGCTTTTCTTCAAACGTTTCGTGGAACGCATATGCAACTAAACAAAAAATCCCCAATGTTGATCCAGTACATGCCGAAAATTCGTACCATTCCATTTCAGGCACATTTGGCTTATGATTGTTAAACCAATTTTCTAGACGTGGAACACGTTCGTCTTTTTTCACGTGCTTATGCACTTGAAGATCACAATAATAGCTTGATAACTCAAGGAGATATTGTGAAATCATCGGATAATGGTTTAAGTCAGCAAGGACACTTTGGCAAGTCTTAACAAGATTATGTAGATAGCCACCATCGTCTTGGTCTTCACGGAATTGATAATAATTTTTACAAGGCTCTCCACAAGTTAATGCATCGAGCATTGATTGATGAAGCATCCGGAAATCTTCAGGATCAAGTGAAGTACTTCTGTCACATAAATTATCCAAATAGTCACTAATTGTCTGATACGCCACTATAAATTCAACACATCTTTGCTTGTATTTTCCTGAAAGCATTGCTAAAATCCCACCACCTTCACAGTGGAATTCTTTACGGTTTATACTATCGAGCGCTTGCGTTTTAAGCTCGACATTTGGAATGTTCTCAGCTTGCTCGCGCCAATATTTAACATAATGATGAACGATCGGGAAAATATCTTTATATACTTTTGTCATTAATTTTATTGGATGCTCTGGTACTGTCAAAGGAAAAGTCACCTTACTTTCATGAAACTTCATTATATAAAGGTTATGCTAATGTCAGTTTATCATTAATTACTCACGTGGGCATCGAAAAAGCGTTTCGCAACATCAAATACGTCTTCACGTTCGGGTTCACTAAAAATTTCATGGTAAAGTCCAACCCATTCTTTATACGACTTTTCTAATAAATCTACTTTGTTAAACCACTCCTTTACTGATGCCTTATCAACGATTTTATCATCTCCGCCTTGCATCACAAGCAGCGGAACCTCTTGAAATGAATCAACTTTTTTATGTGCTTCTTCTATTGCTTTTAGGAGCTCACGATACCAGCGTACAGATACCTTCGTCACATATAACGAATCATTTTGATCGGCATCCTGTACTTCTTTATTCCTTGTCGCCATTTCAATCGATAAATTCGATTCAACTTTAAAGGACGGTGCGAGTTTATTTAAACCTATAGAGGCTAAATTTAAGGCTTTATTCGGTTTATATAAAGTACCTAAACACGGTGATGATAATAAAACAGCTTGAATGTTTTTGTGCTTTTCTTCTTGTAAAGCACGGATAACAACTAATCCGCCCATGCTATGACCGAGTAAAAATATTGGAAGATGATAGCTTGCTGCTTCATCTATCCATTCATTTAATTCGATTATATATTCGTCGAATGATTGAATATGTCCTCTTCTTCTTGTTGTAGTACCTTGCCCAGGTAAATCCCCCATCACAACATGATAACCAGCTAGTTTCCACATTTCAACGAGCCATTTATACCTGCCATGATATTCTGCAGCTCCATGGACGATAATGATTACACCTTTTGGGTCATCAGCGTCTGTTTTCCATTTCCACATTATTATGTGACTCCCTTCGTACAAACTAAAAAGGAAACGACCAACAGTCTTTGTTTTGTTATAATATATGGTAAATTGTTTATTCCCATTCTAAATAGCTAAACTAGAAACACTCTTGTTATAAGAAAGGAGAAACAGGCATGATGTATCCATATAAAGAAAACCATCCAGAAATAGCTGATTCTGCTTTCATTGCAGATTACGTTACAATTACAGGTGATGTCAAAATAGGTGATGAGTCAAGCATTTGGTTTCAAACGGTTATCCGTGGCGATGTCGCCCCAACAATAATCGGTAATCGTGTAAATATTCAAGATTTATGCTGTTTACATCAAAGTCCAAACCGACCATTGATAATAGAAGATGATGTAACCGTTGGACATCAAGTGACCTTACATAGTTCAATTATTCGTAAACAGGCATTAATCGGCATGGGTTCGATCATATTAGATGGTGCCGAAATAGGTGAAGGTGCTTTTATCGGTGCAGGTAGTCTTGTCCCGCAAGGTAAAGTCATTCCTCCTCATACACTTGCTTTCGGCCGACCTGCAAAAGTTATTCGTCCATTAACAGAAGCAGATGTGCATGATATGGAACGGATTAGACGTGAATATGTAGAAAAAGGGCAATATTATAAATCGCTTCAAAAATAAAGGCTGTTTTCGTAAACATTGTTGCTTTTAACTGAGTTGTCGTTTAGGGTTTGTCTCCGCTACAGTACTCGCTTTCCGCGGGGTGGGTGGTGAGCCTCCTCAGCGTTAACGCTTGCGGGGTCTCACCTCTCCCACGCATCCCGCAGGAGTCTCGCACTTCCGCTCCAACAAACCCTTAAAAAGGTTAGTGCAAAAAGCACCAATCTTTTAGAATAGAGCCAAAATAAATGATGCATGATAAAGGTCTGATTTCTCCAACAAACATTGTCATTTCTATACTGTGTTTCTGGGGGGCTGGCCTTTTAAACATTCATGTTATTTTTACAGCATGTGATGAAGCAATAAACACAAACTTCGTCTCACAATAATTTTGACAGCTCTCCCCTCACATTCCCTTGGCGACATTCATATGTTAAATTTATACCACGCTTGTAAATTACTTTAGTACTTATATCCATGTTACCATTCCTATACCATATATCTAGGGGACTTATTAAATGTTTCAAAATTTGTCATGAATATTCATCGATTTGATTAACTCCTCATACGCTACTACTATCCATTCATTATCCATTTCCTTGTTTAAAGATCATTAATTTTTTGAAAATTATCTGCTGAAATTATTTACAATTTCTTATTATTAACTTTATATTCGTCACTTACAATAATAGTAAAGGAGCTAAAAGGAGCGTTTCAAATATGAGAACTAAACTTTTTACAAACATGTATGATTTTGAATGCAGGTTGTTTAGAAGTGTAAATCGCCATTACGATCAAAAGCTGCTTAACTTTTATTTTCGGCATATTACCCATTTAGGAGGTGCGATTGCAACAATCTCAATAAGTTTGCTGCTCATCTTTTTCACAAGAGGACTTGTACAATTTATTAGTATCGCAAGCGCTGCATCACTTTTAATAAGTCACCTGCCTGTAGCATTAGTGAAAAAGCTTTATCCACGGAAACGTCCATATATAGCTTTAATGGAAACAAAGGTCACGGATAATCCTTTACAGGACCATTCTTTTCCATCCGGTCATACGACAGCTATTTTTTCGGTTATTATTCCGTTCATTTTATTTATACCAGAGCTTTCTTTAGTTCTTTTACCGTTGGCATTTAGTGTTGCGGTATCAAGAATGTACTTAGGATTACATTACCCTTCCGATGTGCTAGTAGGCTGTTTGTTAGGCTGTACATCTGGAATCTTCAGTTCCTTTATGTTAGAAAATTATATGTTACAGGCTATCATTTAGCTTTCGTTATTATTTAGTGTGACGTTTCCTTTTGAAGAGAGGCTCTTTCTAGTACCTTATTTTCATTACTGGGGGAATTCGATGAGAATTGCTATCTTTACCGACACTTTTGCACCTGATGTAAATGGAGTAGCACGCACATTAAAACGGTTAACAGATTATTTTGAAAAAAGGGGCTACGAGTATAGAGTTTTTGCACCAGAAAGTACAAGTGAAAGTCGATTTTCCAGTCACATTCATCGATTTACTAGTCTGCCGTTCTTTTTATATCCTGAATGTCGTTTAGCCCTGCCGAATATGCTCCATGTCAAGGCTGAGCTCTTGCGTTTTAAACCTGATTTAATTCATGTCGCAACACCTTTTAATATTGGATTATGCGGGCTGCACTACGCAAAAAAATTAAATATTCCAATCGTTGGCTCTTACCATACTGATTTCGACCAATACTTAGATTATTATGATTTGCAATTTTTATCTAAGTTTTTATGGAAGTACATGCATTGGTTCCATCGGCCATTACGAAAAATCTTCGTGCCATCTTATGAAACAATGGAACAATTAAAAAGAAAAGGCTTTTCCAATCTTAGGATTTGGGGCAGAGGTGTTGATTGTTCTTTATTCCATCCGAATTACGATAAACATACAACACGTGAGAAGTTTCAGCTTCAGCGAAAATTCACGCTCACTTATGTTGGGAGATTAGCTCCGGAAAAGGACATTGAGACATTAATGAAGCTTGCTCGTCAGCTACCCGAACCTTATAACAGTCAAATTGAATGGGTAATTGTCGGTGATGGTCCTTCGAAAGAGGAAATGATGAAAAACGCTCCTGCAAACATGACATTTGCTGGTTATCTAAATGGGAAGCAGCTTGCAGAGATGTATTCTTACTCAGATTTATTCATTTTCCCTTCGCCAACTGAAACGTTTGGCAATGTCGTATTAGAGGCTCTAGCAGCAGGTACACCAGTCGTTTGTGCAAACTCTGGCGGTGTAAAAAATATTATTAAGCATGATGTAACAGGCATATTATGCGAACCAAAAAATGTTGACCAATTTAAACAAGCAATTATTCAATTATTATCTAATGAAGAGCAACGAGTCAATATGGGGAAAGAAGCACGAAGTTATGCCCTCACTCAATCATGGGACCATATTTTGGAAGGGCTATTAAAGGAATATGTTGATACCGTACGGGAGATGGAACATATTCGTTATGCATAAATTTTATATAAAAGGATGTGTTCATGATGAACACATCCTTTTATTTAAGACTTTTCCGCAATATTTATCACGATATCATTTATTGTTGCGCTAATCTCTTTTACTGTCGCAGATGATTTCGTAATAGCATGGATTGAATGTATTTGCTCATCAACAGATGCTGTAATTTGCTCCGTTGAAGCAGCGGTTTGCTCTGCTACTGCAGATACATTTTGTATCGAATCAACAATTCTCACTCCGTTTGCAGATACCTTTTCAATTTCACCGTTTAACGTTGTAATTCCCTCGATAATTCTGTTTATCGATGTAGAAATTTCGTTAAATTCTGATTCTGTCTCAAGCACACTACTATTTAAACCATTAGAAATCTCTGCAGTTTGCGCCATAACAAGTACTGTATTTTCTGTTTCCTTTTCAATGTCTTGAATCATCGTTTGAATTTGTGATGTTGCTTGATTTGTTTCTTCAGCAAGCTTCCGAACTTCTTCGGCAACAACCGCGAATCCTTTACCATGTTCACCAGCTCTAGCTGCTTCAATACTTGCATTTAGCGCAAGTAAATTTGTTTGTTTTGAGATATTATCAATTGTCGTAACAATTCCTGAGATTTGATCAACACTTTGGAATAATGTTGTAATTCCCATACTAATTTGGTCTAGCATATTTGCATTTTCTTTATTAGATGCCTGTAGTCCAGTTACACTTTCTTTACCTGTTTGAACAGCTTGTGCACAGTCTTTTGTTAATTGAATGATGACATGACTCTCTTTAGACATATTATCAATGCTATCTTGTAAGTCACTTGCCATTTGGCTAGTTGATTCAATATCAGCTGCTTGTGATACCGACCCTCTAGAAATTTCATTTAATGCTGTTCCTATTTCCTGACTAGTCGCATTTGTTATTTCTGATAACGACGATAACTCTTTAGATGAGCTTTCTAACGTTTTACCAGATGCGAGCAAGTTGCGGAAAAATACACGTAGACCTTCATTTATTTTATTTAAGGAGTGTGCAATTTGTCCAAATTCATCAGATCCCTCTTTTATTGGCGTTTCATACAATTTCCCTGCAGCTAACATCGCTGTAGTTGAAACAATCGTTTTGATTCCCTTTAGTTTTTTCATAATGAAAAAATATAATATTGTGAAACATACAATCGTAATAAATGCCGTTGTTCCAAGTAAACTCCATAGCAATGAGCTTGTATTCCCACTTTCAATTGCATGATTTGCAAACATAAAGCTTAATAAGCTTATTGAGCTTATCATGACGATGACTAACACTATGATGCTTATTAACAGCTGAGTAGCAGTCTTTTTAACAGGTCTATCAGTTGTATTCATCTTCTTCCCCCACATTCTTTCATGATATATTTATTATATCGGTTATGAATGCGTTAACATTTAGTCTTTTAGACATATATTTATAGAATCTTTATAGGAGCAATTCCCTATACACTTTACACAGTCAGATTGCAGATCAAAAAAAAGAGAATCACTCTACATGACTGTCCCTCCACTAACACAAAGCATATGATTGATTACTAGATTTGTATTCAATCTATCAATGTTTTATTGAAGGTGTCAGACCGTATGAGTTATCCTCATCAATTTTATGAGAAATCAAACTCCCATTCTTCTTTTAAATATAAGTAAAGTACAAAGATAATATTTTCAAGTTCCTCTGTTGTCTTATCTTTTTCCAGTTGTTCGATTTTAGGAAAAAGTCTTTGTGCTAGCTGAATAGTTAATAATTTACGTTCAGCTGATGGGAGGTTTAATACCCGATGACAATATGTATGAACAAGCTTCCATTCCTTTTCTCCTAATGAGCGTAGCACCCACTCATCTAATAAGAGTGATTCCTTAGAAAGACCTCTTGCTTTTATTTCTTTCTCAATGGCAGATAATTTATTTTTCTTCTTTCTACGTTCATGAACAACTATCGTCCCTGCAACGAGGTCTCCTAATCTTTTATTCTTCGAGTGGAAGAATACCATAAACATCCCCAACAAATAGTATGCTGGCAGCGAATCGATAATCCTTAATAAGTTCCGAATAAAACTTGATAATAATGTGATACTATGACCATTATCTTGAATAACTCGGATACCAACGATCCGCTTTCCAACCGTTTTTCCGCCTGAGAAATATTCCAGTACAACATAATAAGCCCAATTAAGTATAAATAACACAATTAACATGATAGCAAATGGAATACTAAACATTAGCTCATAAGAATAAAAGCTTAACGACGAGAACCCATAAATTAGTAATAAAAATCCTATTACGATAAGAATATTTGCAATGGATAATAAGATTTGGTCAATTATAAATGCAGCTGCCCGGCTTCCTAATCCCGCTGATTGAAATTGTAATGAGACAAACTCCGGTGTTTTAATATCAATTTTTTCTCGCTCCATCTTTGTTGCACCTCTTTCTGGTTATTATTCCCTGAAGCTATTTCTATTTTTCTCATATATTACTATAATAGTAAGGTACTAGTAATAAAAACATTGCTAAACAGGTCTAGTGTAGCATTTTTAGACAACTTAGCTATCTACTTCCTATATTTATATTGGCCAACAAACGGAATGATTTAAAGGCTCTTTTCCAAGGTATTGTGAAAACTATTTCGAAAACGGCCTATTCTTAAAGAAGAGGTGTACTAAATGAATGTGAAGCAATTTGTGAAACAGCATCGTGATGATTGGAAACAGCTTGAACAAATCATTGTAACGCTACATAAAAATAAACGGAATGTAAAAAGTCAGGATATTGATGAGTTTCATCGTCTTTATTTAAAAGCAGCACAACAGCTTTCATACAGCCAAACGTATTTACCGAATGAAGAAGTAACTAACTATCTGAATGGTCTCGTTTCAAAAGCACATAATTTATTGTATAAAGACCAGCTTTCGAGTATGAAGCAAATCCAGCAATTTTTCAGCACGACATTTATCGGATTATTTTTAGACGAATGGAAATTTATATTAATCGCCATGTTATTATTCACACTCGGTGGAGTTGGTAGCTTCTTTGCAATTGTTAATGATTCGCTACACCTATATTCGATTCTTCCCGCTGAAATTGCATATGGAGTAAATCCTAGCCAATTAGGTGAAAATGAAGTTGACGCATCTATAATGTCCTCAAGTATTATGACGAATAATATTCAAGTTGCGATTCTCGCCTTTGCGAGCGGCATTACATTTGGTATCTTAACGGTTTACTTACTTATTTATAACGGAATAATCGTCGGTGCGCTGGCAGCTGTGTTTTGGAAACAAGGTATGATGTATGAGTTTTGGGCATTTATCGTTCCACACGGGATGGTTGAACTTGCAGCAATTTTCATAGCTGGTGGCGCTGGCTTACTTATGGGCTACAAATTGTTCGTGCCAGGTAACTATTCGCGCGGTTTCCAACTAAAGAAATATGCAAAGCATTCCGTACAACTATTCTTAGGGACTGTACCATTATTTGTTATCGCCGGGATTATTGAAGGCTTTATTACCCCAGCAGACATTTCGCTTGAAGCAAAGTACTTTGTAGCAATTACTACATTAATCGGGTTAATCGTTTATATTTTGATTGGCTATCTCCGTTTACAAAAAACAAGGGCTGCTACAAGAGCCCTCGATTCATCAAGTCAATATATGCAGTAACCGCTGCAGTAGCAAGCTTATCTTCCTGGGCCTCAATCATTTGCAGGCCCTGTTTTTCCCACTTAGCTTTTTCCCGCTTTTTGATTAGTACTTGCTGCTGGGCAACGCTCTTCATCATCGCCAGCTCTACGTTTGTTGGGTCTAATTTTACCTTACCCTTAATCATTTCATCCTCAATTCCAAGCACTAAAAAATAATGACGTTGTCTAATTCGTTTTAAATAAATTAAGGCGTTCTCTTCATAAAGGAAGGTTCGAACATCACTAAATAATATAATAAAACTCCGCTTTTTTTGAATACTTTGTAAATATGTAAAAACAGCAGCATAGTTTGATTCAGCAGCATCTACTTCAATATGATAGATTGCTTGTAGGATCGTTTGCAGATGTGCCATCCCTTTACCCGGTGGAACATAAACTTTTATATCTTTAGAAAATGCAATAACCGCAACATAATCCCCTTTTTGCAATGCTGCAGCAGTCACCGTTAACGCAGCTTCCACAGCTTTTTCCATGCGATTCGTTTTTGTTAATTCTGCCCCCATCATTCTCCCGCAGTCTATTAAAATAGTCACATTCTTCCCATGCTCTGGCTCATATTCATTTGTCATAACTTCTTGGAGTTTTGCAGTTTGACGCCAATTGATTTTGCGTGGGTCGTCCCCAACAACAAAGGAACGAATCTTTGAAAACTCTCCACTTCCACTATGATGCTTCCGAATGTTTACACCTTCATGTAGTAAAAACTTTTGCGCATCTTCTAGATATTGCTTTGTCTCTGTTAAATCCGGAATAACTTTCATTTCATCCTCAATTTTGAGAGTTACTTGTTTCTCCCATAAACCTAGTAAACTTGTATATCGAAAATAGAGCTTTTCAATCTTGTATTTCCCTCTTACCGTTGCTTTTGTGTTGTAGGAGGCAACAACAGCAGTCTGAGCACCTATTTTACCTTTGAATGGCAATTCTTCTCTTGTAAATGACTGTGGAATACCATCTTTAAAACGAAAACAAATCGGATACTTCGAACGATTTTCAATTGCTATGTCAACTTGATATGTTTTCCCTCTTTCTAATTCATGGACGAGATTCCGACTGAACGCCAATTCTTGCTTGTGTGGAGAAAAAAATAAATCAAAGAAACTGAGTAAAATAAAAAGCGTGTTGATAATAACAACAAATGTCCATGATGCGTCCCATAAAGTAGTAACAAGGAGTAACGCAGACAAAGCGATATAAACATAGACAAATCGAAATGTTGGTAAAACTCCTCTATCTTGGAACAGGAATCGACCCCACAAGCTCGTCAATGATTTGGTCAACGGTTGCTCCCTCCAATTCTACATGTGGAGATAATTGAATGCGGTGTCTTAACCCTGGTTTTGCAACCATCTTCACATCATCTGGTGTAACATAATCACGTCCGGATAAATAGGCCCACGCCTTGCTTGCCCTTCCAATTGATATTGCCGCACGTGTACTTGCACCGAAGCGTATCGCCTCTGTCTCACGTGTTTTGCGTACCAGCTTCATCATATAATCAAGGACGGAATCTCCTATCGTCACTTGCTCAATTTCCTTTCTTATTGATAAGAACTCATCAATTGTTAAAATTGAAGTCTCTGTCCCAACTATTTGCTTATTTTCTAACACCTGTTTTAAAACATTAAGCTCTTCTTCTAATGACGGAAAATGAACCTCTAGTTTAAATAAAAATCGGTCCTGTTGCGCTTCTGGTAATGGATATGTCCCTTCGAATTCAATCGGATTCTGAGTTGCCACGACAAAGAAAACTTCAGGTAGAGAATACGTTTCACCGTGAATTGTCACCTGTTTTTCCTCCATCGCTTCTAAAAGTGCTGCCTGTGTTTTAGCTGGTGTACGATTGATTTCATCTGCCAATAAAATGTTTGTAAAAATAGGACCTTTTAATGTTTCAAACGTGCCTTCTTTCATATTGTAGATCGTACTACCAGTAATATCACTTGGCAGGAGGTCTGGTGTAAACTGGATCCGCGAAAAATTGCCACCGATTAAAGTTGCAAGTGTTTTAACCATTTGTGTTTTTCCTGTCCCTGGTACACCTTCTAATAATACATGTCCACCTGCTAAAATCGAAGACAGCAGCAATCTGATATTTAATTGTTGCCCTTTTATTTTATATTCATATTGTTCTAGTAAGGATGTTAGCTTTACATTCATCCTTCCTCCACCTCTTTCCTTAATTCATCTATTTGTTTAGACCATTCTAAATAATCCTTCTTTGAAATCCTTTTTTCTCGTAATAGAATTGTTAAGCGTCCTACAAAGTTTTGAATATATTTATGTGAGTGCCTCGACCTATTACTCATCTTTCCTTCACTATCTAACCAGCTTGTTTTATAAGGAATTCCCCAACGTTCCTGTAATAGTAGCTTCAAATAATCTGCTTGAATCGCGAGCGCATCACGATATTGTTCACTTTTTAGATACCATGCAGCAAGTGCCTTTATCCGCTCATCACTAAATCGAACGGTTTCCTCTCGCGGTACCATAATATACCCAAAGCGCTTTCCACGATACCATAGGAAAAAGATGACAATGATTCCACCTTGGATAACGAGCAGTAAAAACCACTTAGGATATACCTTCATAATTGAAGTTTCTTGATCACCATGAACATATTCATTGAAATAAACTGTCTTTATATCCTCAACTTCATTTAGTAATTGAAGGACGAGTGGTAAATGATCCGCTTTTAATATGTGCTCATTTGTCATCCAGTTCGGGTTATTGGCGATGATGAGTTCCCCATCTCCATAAGGACGCTTCAATGCCATTGTTTGTCCATCTCCGCTTTGTAAAAGGACTTCATCTGTCTCTTCAGGAACTAGATAAACATTATTCAACATCTCTGATTCATAGACTCGATTATTCATATCTGATACTATCAGTGAAGATTGTTCATCATCTGTAAAAATGATATTCGTATCAAATAAATCTTTCGGATTTGCCATCATAAGTAAAATTGTATTACCTGCTTCCATAAATCGGGTATACTGTTCAACTTCTTCAGAATCAGGGGTAATAGTGGGTTCAATCATAATGAGTAGTTGCTGTTTATCTTTATCTAATAAATTTGGGACGTGTGACCACCTATTGACAGCCCCAAGGTGATGATCTAAATATGTATAAAATGCTTTCACTCCACTAGGTGCCGGGGAATGTGAAACATAATTGGGGTATGATTTCTTTTGACCTGTGCCAACGTAATAGCTGCTAGCGAGAACGATGAGGATGAGGACTGAAAGCAATGTCCATTTATTTCGTAATAATTTCTGCAAATCGTGTCGTTCCTCCTTTCCTCTTATTAATTCTATTGTTTATTTTTCTCTAAGTCTTGTCCATCCTGAATGAGCTTTAGAACATTCTTTTTGTATGTACGATATTCTTGTTCCTTTACTACCTTTTCCCCATATGTTGCTTCATCAAATAATAATGCTAACTCATAAAATTGCTGTGCCCAATTTCCTTTTACTTGTTTTAATTCATCATAATACTCCCAATTTGTTTTCCATATTCGTGCAATTAACCATTCCTTTTCATGGAAGTACAACAACAGTGCTAGAAACATATGTCTTGTCGCCTTTTTGTACTTATTTGTAGCCTCAAGCTTATTCGCTTCAGCAAGATGCATCTCATAGGTCCATTTTAATTCATCAATAGACTGTAACGGCATATTTTTATGAATCGCCCGATTTCGATTCCGTTTTCGTACTAATAGAGTTACGAGTAATAGCAACAAAACAATCGTAACGACTACAACAAAGAATAAAACAGACCCTGAATGGTCTTTTGTTATTTCTATGTCTGGGAATATGTTGTTTAAAAACTCATTAAACCATGCTTTCAAATCTTCCCACCATTGCTCGAATATAGTGTTCGGTTTTTCTTCATATGCCTTATATTCCCGACCATTTAAGATGTCAGTAAGCTCTTCCCTTGCCTGCTCCTCATTCAACATATAATGTAATCCCCCCTTTACCGCATCTCGTTTCTCTAGTTAATGTTTCATAAGAAAAAAAGTCAAGAAACAGTAAACTGGATACTTCTTGACTATGAAATTAACGATTAATACTCATCAAGTAAATCTTTTAAATCATCTGCATCATGTCTTATTTTCAAATCTAAATACATAACAGCATATCCTACCGAGAAGATTACCGTTGTTACTAATGTAACTAAATTAACGATTATTGATTGTAGCACACTATTACCTAACAGCAAGGTTGCTGTAATTTGTACAGCATTACTCACACACATAATAATTAATAAAAAAATGACATAAAGACCAACTAGCTTCCACGTTTGTTTTCTCGTTAACCGCCAACTCCGTCCTAAACCAGGTGTCCCTTCCTTTAATGTCACAGAGCCAAAATAAAAGCTCCATTTTGTCATTAAGAAAAGATAGCCGACTCCTAACCCTAAAAATAATGGAATCATCAAGAGAATACCGACAATCGGAACGATAAAGAATAAAACACCACTAACTAACGATAATAGAATAATAGGAATAAACACTATACCGACCAAGATTAATCCGAATAACAGATTGCTTCCAAGTAGTGGCCAAAACCGTGTAAACGCACGTTTAATTGCAGTTCCGACAGTCACTTCCTCGTTCTTTCTCATTTGGTCGATCATAATAATAATTGCAGCCTGTGCAACAGGATAAAATAAGAATCCAATTAACATTACAATGAAATAACCAATTGTTAGACCTATACTCCCAGACTCTATCGTTCCTGTATTCTCGAGCTGTGTTAAAAATTGTTCAAACCAATACCCTTCCGAAAGTGATTCTCTAAAAAAACTAGTTCCGCCTATTAATAAAATAAGTGCCTCGATTAAATAAATCGGTCCAACTAATAGTAATAAAATAAGAAAGAAATCCGTGAAACGTTTTCTTGCTAATTGAAATGTGAAATCTAAAATTTCACCAAACCCTTTAGGTTTATTTAATTGTGTATTCACACATTTACCCTCCTAATAGACAATTCTTCCAACAAAAACTATTTTAACATTATTTTTCTATTAATCATCTACATTTTTGGAATTAAATTTCCTTATTTCTTGGAACTAACAGAATAACTGTGAGCAGCACCATAATAAGCTATGCAAGCTCAAAACGATTTAGAATAGAAACAAAGAAGGCATTCTGACTTCGAAGGGCGGGATCAAAAGCTGGATGTCGAGCGCTTAGCCAAAGTGCTAGGGTTTTGTAATTTACTAAACACTAATAAAAAGAAGCTCATATGTTAAATATGAACCTCCTTTCACTTTATGAGTCATGCCACTTTCCCATACCTCAATTCAACTTCTTTTAAGGGTAAGTAAGTAGATTAAATCCAAAATTATAGATACGTTAAAGCAATTGTTTCAAAGAATACAATCGTTGCATGACCCCTACTTTGCAGCTATGTGAAGAGCTATTTAGCCCGTCCACTTTTTATATAAATGTATGTAGTTAAGGAAATGATAACTACGTTTATGATAATTTATTATTTTATGAGTTCTACTTGTTGCTTGTTTGTTTTTACTGGAATGTTGCCTTCGATAAATTGGCTGTGCCATAGCAAGAAAGTTATGACAGTCCAGAGCTTTCGACTATTATCTTGCTTTCCTAAACGGTGCTGTTCTAACAATTGTTTTACATATTGTTTATTAATGATGTGCTCTGTCGGGCTATTATTTAATAGATTCATCGTCCAATCAAATAATTCATTCTTTAACCAAATACGAATAGGGACAGGAAATCCTAGTTTTCTACGATTTACGACATGCTCAGGTATGATGTCCTCAAATGCTTTTCTTAAAATCGCCTTCGTTGTGCCATTTGCGATTTTAGTTGATGTCGGAAGCTGGGAGGCTACTTTAAAGACATCTTTATCTAAGAACGGTACACGGAGCTCTAATGAATTCGCCATCGTCATTCTGTCTGCTTTCATCAAGATATCTCCACGAAGCCATGTATACATATCAATTAATTGCATCTTACTAACATCGTCTAAATGGCTAGCTGCTTCAAAAATAGGCTTTGTAATCGTATGATAGCTTGTATTCATCTCATAAGCTATCACCTTTGCAATTTCCGTTTCTTTGAAAATATGGGCATTTCCAATATAACGGTCCGCTAAACCTGTACAACCACGATAAATAAAGCTTTTTCCTTTAACTCCATCTGGAATATGAGAAGAAGTAGTCAGTAATGCTCGTTTCATCCATGCTGGAATATGGCCCCACATTGCTAAATCAATTGGCTCTTTATAAATATTATACCCTCCAAAAAGCTCATCGGCCCCTTCACCTGATAGAACAACTTTTACATGTTTGCTAGCTTCTCGGGCGATAAAATACAACGGAATTGAAGCAGGGTCCGCTACCGGATCATCCATATGCCAAATAATTTTTGGTAATTCTTCGATAAATTCCTCAGGACTTACGAGGACCGTCGTATGATTTGTCTTCAAAATATCTGCGGTTCTTTCTGCTACATCTACCTCACTATATTGTTCATGCTCGAAGCCGACAGTAAATGTTTTTAATGTTGGATTCAGTTTCTTTGCTAAAGATACTGTAATGGTGGAATCAACACCACCCGACAAAAACGCTCCTACTGGAACGTCACTGCGCATATGTTTCTCAACGGAATCAGTCATTGCATTTCGGATCGCATCTTTTGCAGATTTTTCATTCGTATTTGTTACAGGCTTTAAGCTCGGTTTCCAATAAGCTGTGAACTCACACTTACTCATACCGGCTTTTTTAATAAAATAATGTCCTGGTGGAACCTTTTTGATATGGGTATCCATCGTCATCGGCTCAGGAACATATTGAAATGCTAAATATTGTTGGAACGCTACTTTGTCCAATTCTAATCGGTCTATTAATGGTAATAAACTTTTACTTTCTGACGCGAAGAACATTGCATCTTGGCGGTCAATATAGTAGAGAGGTTTTATCCCAAAGTGGTCACGAGCTCCAAATAAGGTCTTTTCCACTTTATCCCAAATGATAAATGAAAACATTCCTCTTAGTTTATAAACAACATCTTTTCCAATCGCTGCATATAGGGCGATAATTACCTCCGTATCACTACTTGTCTCACAAGTAATCCCCCAGCTATTTAAAAGCTCGCGTAATTCAACATGATTATATATCTCACCATTAAACGTCATAATGTAACGGTCATGCTCATAACGAAATGGCTGATGACCATGTTCGATATCAATAATACTTAATCTACGAAAGGCCATTGATACATGTTCATCATGGTAGTACCCTTCATCATCTGGTCCCCGATGTTCTATCGCTAGATTTGCTTCCTTAAATCTATCCAAACGTTCATTATGAACTAGTGTTTCTTCGTTATATATACCTCCAACAAAACCACACATCTTACTCACCAACCATTCTTTTATATCGAAATTCCTAAATTTGTATTAACAAAAATAAGACGTAACGAAAAAGAAATTGTTTCAAAAAAAGACAAAAAAATGATATTTTTTCTATTTTTCTACAAATAAAGAAGCTGGAGACGATTTAATGTCTCCAGCTTCCTTCGTTTTTACTCATGGTCGTGATGTGTACCATTATTCGTTTGTGCATCTTCATGTTCTTTTTTCATTGCTTCGTCAATCTCACCAATTTGAATATCTGTTGATGGCATCGTGTGGATTTTTCGAACATCAGTGTGAGCGATAATTGTATAAATCCCATCTTCTTTAAATTGATAAGTAATTTCGTATGTACCGGTTTCAGCTAGTTTAGCGTCAATTTCCTCTGACTCATCGTTGCGTTTTATTTCAAAACGAACCTCTGCATCATCAACTAGCTCTTCTCCATAATAAACTTTGGCAGCGATCGGAACATCTTGATTTTTCTCTGCCTTTTCCGCTACGACAATTTCAACTCTCGGTGCCAAGACTTCATCATCCTGACTATTTGTTTCATGTTTGTTATGGTCTTCTGACTCCTGACAAGCAGTGAAAACTACCATACCCAACAACAACAACAAGAAAACTAGTAACCTTTTTTTCAATCAATTCATCTCCGTTTCGGAAGCAGGGGGACGGTTCTTCTGCTTCATTGCTTAAAAATTGCTCATAAAGAATCTTTTTAGGCTAACCCACTTATTCCCATAATCTTCTCAATTATAATATGACTGCAAATTGAAAAGAAGAAGCAAAGAACGGTTCTTTTTGCTTCCTTTTCCTAGAAAAGGAAGCAAGAGAACCGTCCCCATGCTTCATTATCTTAGTGCTTGTGAACTTAATATATCTGCTTTGTCTGTTCGTTCCCATGGTAGGTCTAAGTCGTTGCGGCCGAAGTGTCCATAAGCAGCTGTTTGCTTATAGATTGGGCGACGTAGATCAAGCATTTTGATGATTCCAGCAGGACGTAAATCAAAGTTGCTGCGGACAACTTCTACTAAAACATCCTCAGATACTTTGCCTGTACCAAACGTATCAACAGCTATCGATACTGGCTGAGCAACACCAATTGCATAGGCTAATTGGACTTCGCATTTATCTGCTAAACCGGAAGCAACAATATTTTTCGCAACATATCTTGCTGCATATGCTGCCGACCGGTCAACCTTTGTCGCATCTTTACCCGAAAATGCGCCACCACCATGACGTGCATAGCCGCCATATGTATCAACAATGATTTTACGTCCAGTTAAACCGGCATCTCCTTGTGGTCCACCGATGACAAATCGACCTGTTGGATTAATAAAATATTTTGTCTGTTCATCAATTAATTCAGCAGGTACAACAGGATTAATAACATATTCTTTTACATTTCGTTGAATTTGCTCTAATGATATTTCTGGATGATGCTGTGTTGAAATAACAATCGTATCAATCCGAACTGGTTTATCATTTTCGTCATATTCAACTGTGACCTGTGTTTTTCCGTCGGGACGTAAGTAAGGAAGAATATCCTCCTTACGTACTTCTGTTAATCGACGTGAAAGCTTATGAGCTAATGAAATCGGCAATGGCATTAATTCAGCTGTTTCATTACATGCAAAGCCAAACATTAGACCTTGGTCACCTGCACCAATTGCTTCTATTTCTTCATCAGACATCGTACCTTCACGTGATTCAAGGGCACGGTCCACTCCTTGCGCAATATCAGCTGATTGCTCATCAATTGATGTTAATACGGCACATGTTTCTGCATCAAAGCCATATTTCGCACGAGTATAGCCAATACCTTTAATCGTATCACGAACAATTTTTGGAATATCCACATATGTACTTGTTGTAATTTCCCCTGCAACTAACACTAATCCTGTCGTTACAGAAGTTTCACATGCTACACGTGCATTTGGATCCTTTTCAATAATCGCATCAAGAATTGAATCTGAAATTTGGTCACAAATTTTATCCGGATGACCTTCAGTTACAGATTCAGAAGTAAAGAGACGTTTTCTACTCATATACTGCTCCTCCTCGTTTTTTCGGTTATTATATTTGATCCGGAACTCTTCCCTAAGTAATACCTATTAGTTACTCATTAGAGGTTGATTAATAACTTCTGACTCCTTCAACTACTAACACCTAGATACAAATGTGTACTAGTGATAAACATTATGTATCAGTCGTTTGATAGAAAGAGTTGAGTCAACCTCCAGAGCAGCAGGTTTCGCTAAAGCGCCTAGCCTTATATACACATAAAAATCTTAACTTTTTTATGTACTATATAAGGGGCGACCGCACATTCCTTAGAATCACGTTGGCATGTTTTGTGAACAGAATTATTATGTACCTTTATAGGAAAAGCGCAAGACGCCTGCTTATCGGCGACAAGCATAAGACAGGCTGGCTGGAAGGTTGTTATCTTTCTCCTTCTAGACAGCATGGCTTACACCTCGAGCCGATGGCGCCTGGAGCTAGACAACAAGACTAGGTACAAGAATATATACTATCTCACTTTTCAAAAAAAAAACCTTTCCCCTGTTGAGGAAAGGTTTTGTAATCGTTCAACGCCTTTCGCTCTTATCGATCAAGGGCTTTTGCCTTGCTTCAGGTTAGCACCTTTGCACCGGAAAAAATCTCATAGAAATTCACACGAAATAGAGTAATTGCTATTGTGTAACTCATTGATTTTTCCTTTGATACAGGTTGCTGGGTTTCATAGGGCCTGTCCCTCCACCAGCTCGGGATAAGAGAATCCGTTCAAGATAATATCTTAGCGTACTGTTACACCTACTGTCAAGCTTAAAGCTAATAAAGTATTCATCTAAACTTACTATTAAAAGACGACAAATGATATAAAGATTCTATTATCTCTTTAATAGTCTTACCCTTGTTTTTGCAAATTATTAGTTTAATTCATTCGAAATTTAGATTTTATCATACATACTTGACGTAGGAAATGAGGCTGAAAATAAAATAAACCACCTAAATGAACGCAAACATTGTTTTTGTTTATTTGAGATTTTATGTACGAAATAAATAATATATTGATTGGATCTGATTGCGAGACTCCTGCGGGATGTGTGGAGAGGCGAAACGTGAGAAGGCGTTTACGCAGAGGTATTTGAAAAGCGGGGGCAAGCTTCCCATTGAGTACAAACTCAGACGGACATCGACTAAGACTAAAGGAATTACGACGTTCCTTCGGCGAATCGATGATGGTGGTAGGGTGATGACCTGAAGTTTACTTGTCGTAACGCCGGAGCTATGTGGTCACCACCTCCTCCACTATTGGAGAGTACTGGTGCGGAAATCAACCAGAACAACTACCTCGTAAAAACAATAGTGTCACTTAATTTCAATTTTTATATAGTCACATTAGTTCAGTTCGTTGTATTTAACGCGATTAACCGGTATAAAATGGTTGTCTGATTTCGTTGAAGCTCGAGCTTTTCAACGACAGCCTCACCGATAAGTTCTCCATGTATCGTCTTTCTAACTTCTAGAGGAATCTCGATTGGATAAATCCGAAAGCCTTCCTTCGTGAGCTCGAAAACATTTTCCTCAATTCGTTTTTCATTTCCCTTTGTCACAATCATTGTATTAAATTCAACAGGCATTCCCATAAAGAAAACCTCCTTTTAATAACAAGCTATCATACACTTCTATCATAACATTTCACTGTTTAGTCTGCTTAGTGATTTTTCATCCAGACACAGAGACGATGCAACGTTTCTCTATTAATCGCAGGAGGAAAATAGTGTGTAAACTCTTCAAAATACCAGCTCTCTACTTGTTTATCTAATTCTTTCATACGCTTTTCTAATCGATAAGCATGCTCGACTGAAACATTTTTATCTTTCACACCATGTATAATCAGGACCGGTGCAGTTAATTTTTCTAATTTATACAGTGGAGTACGCCATACATAACGCTTCGGAAACTTTGCAGGACTCCCACCAATGACTCTCTTCATCATTCTCCGCAAGTCTTCTCGCTCCATATATGTTAAAAACATATCAGAAACCCCACCCCATGTCACAACAGAGCGAATTTCCTTTGATTCAATTGCCGTAAGCAGTGCCATTACACCACCACGAGAAAATCCAAAGGCATGGATACGTTGCCTGTTCACCTTTTCATGTTCCTTTAATAGCTCAATTGCAGCAATCGCATCAAAACGATCATCACCAGCAAAGTCTTCATTTCCTTCACCACCTTGATTTCCGCGGTAGTAAGGTGCCATCACAACAAACCCTTTAGAAGCAAATTGGATAATGCGGCCAATTCTGACCATGCCTACATTTTTTATGCCTCCTCTTAAATATAGCATCCCATCATAACAGCCTTCTGCTTTCGGTACAGCTAATAAGCCCTTTACTTTTAACTGATTTGACATATATGTAATTTCCCACAATTCAATCTGTCGATTAGGAGAAGGATATTTCACCTTGCTAATTATTGTGCCATTCATACAAGCAACTCGCTTTCTGTTTATTTTGTGCTATAGGCATTCACACATTTTAAGTGATTTCATAAATTATCATAAGACATATTCATATACTATCATATCCTATCATTTGGGAAATTTTTACTTATCGAATATACTGATGCAATTTGCATCTAGGAGGTATTTTCATGAAAAAATGGTTATTCACAGCGCTGCTCTCGTGTATGCTTGTCATTACCTTGTCAGCATGTAATCAGGCGAAAACAGAAAAAATACGACTCGCTGAAGTAACTCACTCTATTTTTTACGCACCGCTTTACGTAGCAATGTCTGAAGGTTTTTTTGAGGAGGAAGGTCTTGATGTAGAATTAACGACTACATGGGGTGGAGATAAAACAATGACATCCCTCCTCTCAGACGGTTCAGATATTGCCCTCGTCGGTTCGGAAACATCCATCTATGTCGAAGCACAAGGTTCATCAGACCCTGTAATTAACTTTGCACAATTAACGGAAACTGACGGTACTTTCCTTGTGAGCCGTGATGAAATCGATAACTTTGAATGGGAGCAATTAAAAGGTACAACATTCCTCGGACAACGTAAAGGTGGTATGCCCCAAATGGTGGGTGAATATGTACTAAAACAAAATGGGATTGACCCAAAACAAGACTTAGAGCTCATCCAAAATGTTGATTTTGCAAATATACCGTCAGCATTTGCTTCCGGCACTGGAGATTATGTACAGCTTTTCGAACCACAGGCAAGTATTTTTGAAAAAGAGGGAACCGGGCATATTGTCGCTTCATTTGGTACTGAATCTGGGAAAGTACCTTACACAACATTTATGAGTAAGCAAAGCTATTTACAAGAAAATGCCGATACAGTCAAGAAATTTACAGCTGCGATTTATAAAGCTCAGCAATGGGTTAAAGAAAAAGATGTCAAAGAAATAGCTGAAGCGATCGCCCCACAATTTGAAGACACGGAAAAAGATATAATCGAAACCGTTGTCGAACGTTATAAGAATCAAGGCTCTTACGCTGAGAACCCTATATTAGATAAAGAGGAATGGACGAATTTACAAGATATTATGGATGAAGCTGGTGAGCTCCCAGCCCGAATTGATTATGAAACATTAGTAAATACCGAATTTGCAAAGGATGTCAGTGGAAAGTAAAGGAGGGTCCGTTTACATGTCATTTTTAACAATCAATCATCTGCAGCATATTTATTTTACAGAAAAGTCAGCTACAGTTGCATTAGAAAATATTAATCTCTCCATTGAGGAAGGAGAATTTATTTCCTTCCTTGGCCCTAGTGGGTGTGGGAAAACGACTTTGTTATCGATAATCGCCGGACTTATTAAACCGGTAGAAGGATCTGTGTCGATAACAGGTAAAACAATATCAAAACCAGATTCAGATATTGGCTATATGCTGCAACAAGACTATTTATTTCCTTGGAAAACAATTGAGGAAAATGTCACATTAGGGTTGAAGGTCATCGGAGAAAATACGAAAGAAAAGAAAGAAAAAACTTTAGCATTACTAAAAGATTTGGGGCTAGAAAGTGTTGGAAAACAGTATCCACATCAGCTTTCAGGTGGAATGAGACAAAGAGCCGCTTTAGTGCGCACATTAGCTTCGAATCCAAAAATCCTCCTACTAGATGAACCATTTTCCGCACTTGATTATCAAACGAAATTAAAGCTTGAGGATTTAGTTGTGCAAACATTAAAAGATTTTAACAAGACTGCTTTACTCGTGACACATGATATCGGGGAAGCAATTGCCATGAGTGACCGCGTATTCGTCTTTTCACGAAGACCTGGTACGATTATGCGAACATATGTAATTCCAAATGAATTAAGAGAAATTACTCCTTTTCATGCTAGACAACATCCGTTATTTTCAACGCTATTCCAACAAATATGGAAGGAGCTGGAGCAACTTGAATCAGAAGGAAACAATTGACCTTCTCCATAAGCATTACAAGCATGGGTTAAAAGTAGAAAAGCGCTGGGTTCGCTTTTATCAACTATTAATTTTCATCTGCTTCTTTGGGCTATGGGAACTTGCAGGTCAGCGTGCATGGATTGATCCACTCTTATTTAGTTCTCCGTCGAAAATCTGGGACCTCTTTGTATCAAAATTAAGTGACGGCTCTTTACTGCCACATATTGGGGTTACCTTATTTGAAACAGTTTTAGGGTTTATTTTAGGAACACTTTTAGGGGTTTTACTTGCAGCACTCTTATGGTGGTCAGAACGATTATCAAACATACTAGACCCTTATTTAGTCATCCTAAATGCAATGCCAAAGGTTGCTCTTGGTCCAATTTTAATTGTTGCCCTTGGACCTGGATTTGTTTCAATTATTGCTATGGGTACAATTATCTCAGTCATTATTACGACAATTGTTGTGTATACGGCCTTTAAAGAAGTTGATGAAAACTACGTGAAAGTGCTTAGAACGTTTGAGGCCACTCGATCACAAATTTTTAAAGAAGCAATACTGCCAGCTTCATTCCCAACGATCGTATCAACGTTAAAAGTGAATGTAGGTCTTTCATGGGTAGGCGTCATTGTAGGGGAATTTCTCGTCTCTGCAAAAGGATTAGGGTATATGATTATTTACGGATTCCAAGTTTTCAACTTCACCTTAGTGTTATTAAGCCTACTCATCATTGCCATCTTTGCAACGATTATGTATCAAGGTGTTGAACTACTTGAAAACAGATTAATAAAAAACCGGAAAATAGGATAAGATAACATCTGTCACACAAATTGCATAGGGCACTATCATGAATAGAGGGATTTCAGTCCTTCATTCATGCTCCCTTATGTATTCAATGTATGACAAATATGATGTTATCTTCCTTCTTTATATAGAAAATCTTCTCTTTATTTCTTCTAAACTTTTTTGGAGAACTTCATCCTTCATAATAAAACTATATTGACGGTTTTTTTGCACTTGCCTAGGAATTTCTTCTAGTAATACTGGACCTAACGTTTCTAAATAATGGTCTTGTTTGACTAGCTCCCGTATAGTTGCAAAGTAAATATTTTTTACGATCGTTTTTTCTTTTCCTTTTACTTTGTACTGTCCAATATAATCAATTGTTTCAATCGTTCCTCCAGTTTCTTCCTTTACTTCTCGAATCGCAGCCTCTAAAGCTGTTTCATTCTCTTCTACTTTCCCGCCTGGAAATTCATAGCCACGATCAGAATGCTCTGTTAATAGCCATTTATCTAAGTAACGACAGACGACCCAGACGTGTTTCGGGGCGTCACAAAAAGGATGATCTTCAAACGATAAGTGAACTTCATTGTGATAATAATCGATAAACCGATACATGCTAATCCCTCAATCTACTTTCATGCGCAATTTGCATAAGTGTTTTTTATCTGTTTTAAAATGATAGGCTTTAAAATATGGTTTTGTATGTTCTGGCTTCACCCTTCAACGGGTTGAAAGACTCCTTTAGCATATGCAACTGTGGAGGTCTCCATTTGTACATTGCCGATCTCGGAGTCTCAAACACCATGTAAGAAACTACACAAACCTTTATTATAGGCTGTTTACATGTTTCTAGCCTAACTTAAATCAAACCTATTTGTATACGTATTCATCTTCCCATCAGCATGCAGCTGATTTTCGTCTATACAAATCTTATCACAATGTTGTTGCGCTGTATAAGTTTATTCTTGTTGTTCCAATTTCGAAAGGATACCCTCAGTTCGAATTAGTTCACGAGCTTCGTCATCACCGAGCTCATAAATCATTTGATATATTTGCTTGTTCGTATTGTCAACTGCGTCATTTTCCCTATCGTAATGATATTGGATATACGGTGTATGCGCTCGGTAAAAACCTTTCCAGTCTGACGCATGAACATTATCAAACAGTTCCCGCAGCTTAATAATTTCGTCGTCTGTTGCTTCTATTTTAAAATTCCAGGATGAAGCAGTCTGTAATTGGCTAATTTGACCATCAGCTACATTAATATAATATGTTTTTTTGGAATCCATTTTCACAACCCCTTCTATCTAACCTTTGCTTATTTTTCTCGACGGTAACTATTATTATTCCCGGACATTTTCGGATAGATTATTTCCAAAATGTGAAACCTATTAATAAGCAGTTTTATTAGGAGGTTACTGATACGATGACGAATAAGTTATTTCGAGCAATCGATGTCAGCCGATTTCGAGCTGATGAAGAAGATGTTCAAGCATATGTTAAATCTACGATCAATCGAATGGACAAACAAGAAATGCTATCTTGGTTGAACCAATTATCTAGTCAAGAATTATCAGATTGTGTGACAGCATACTTGACTGATAAACTTTCAGTTGAGCTTGGTGAAAAAGAGTTATTTTAATTAGAGGTTGTTTCTGATAAATCAGCAAGTCTCAGTAGACATAAAAAAGGGGTGTCCAACAGCTTTGTTAGACTCCCTCACTCATTTTATTTACCTAGGAATGATTTTAACATCCAATTATGTTTCTCTAAACTTTGATGGATTGCTAACAGCATATCCCCAGTAGTCTCATCGCCCACCTCGCCAGCTAAATCCATTCCTTCTTTCAACTCTTCAGCTAGCATTTGGAAATCATCATGAAGAGATTGTACCATTTGCTCTGCTGTTTCATTTCCTTCCGCTTCCTTAACTGATGAAAGCTCTAAGCATTCTTTCATTGTTGCAACAGGTGCTCCTTGTAACGCCAACAACCGCTCAGCTAACTCATCAATATGAATTGCTGCTTCATTGTAAAACTCTTCAAATTTTTCATGTAGCGTGAAGAAATTCGCACCCTTCACAAACCAATGATAATTATGTAATTTCACATATAAAACCGTCCAATTCGCAACCTGCTTATTCACTGTTTGGATTAACTTGTCTGACATTTGAATTCCTCCTTTTTTTTCGTCTCTATTAAATGCTTACCCTCTATAGCTTTTACCGAAACATGCTATTTTATTTAGGCGTTTCGTCATCTCATTTTTTTTCTTGTAAGTATACGATTAATTAATGCGTTCCGTTAGAAAAAAGCCAATAATAAAATCATTCATGGTAAAATACGGGTACGAACTGTTATGCTAGTTGCTATCAAGTTAACACTAGTAGGAGTACTCTATTAGACAGTCAGGGTTAACAACTGATGGAACCTAGAGATCACAATAAATATTCATCTGTTAATAGAGACGTTTTGAATGTTTGGGGTCGTTCCTTTTTAGTTTACTAGTCAACAACTTGTTACTCTGTGATTTTAATCACAAATATTTTTCATAAATTGGAGGATTCACTATTGAAGGTCATTTTTATTATTTGTATTATTATTGTAATAATTGTTCTCTTATTAAGTGTTCTTACGACAAATAAAGCCTATCAATACAAACATACAGTTGATCCGATAAAAAAACCTGAATATGATGATGAAGAAAAAGAGCATCATCCATCAAACTAAAAAAGGACTAGTCCCTCAACTTATTAAATAGAGGGATTAATCCTTTTCTTCGTTCAATATGCCTCGTAGACATACGGTTCTTTCGGCTGTTTGATTTTCTCAATTTTATTTACCTTCACATAAGGCAATGTCCAATCTTCATAGTTCGTCGTCGTGATTTCTCCTTTGACCTTTACCCATAGGTCATCCCCATACTCTTCCCCATTGGGTACTGTAACAAGAGTTCCATATACAGATGCATCCGCTACACAGCAGGAAAGCCCAAATCTAGCGACAACAAATTGATCTTTTTCAAAATTGTCCTCTCGATACACGAATCCGACCATTTCCACTTCTTGACCGACAAACTCTTCAGGACTTTGGTCAAGGATTGTCGTCATTGCAATATAATTTTCCTCCGTAAACGTAATCGTCTGCGCTTGTAGCATGTCTGATTTCAGTTCTTCATAAAAACCTTCTGGTCGCTCCTGAATTTCAAACCCTTCAGGATGCTCCAACGGCACATCCGGAATATTTGTGGATTCAGCGATTCGTCCACCTACACTTTCATCTAATTCCTCTACATAGATTTCAGCTGAATTCTCGGTTTGTCCATTTTGTGCAAGTGATGATTTAAATCCACGCTTAGCTGCAACAGAACTATCAAGGACGATATCAGGAAATAGAAACCCTGTCACAATCGGGATAATAAAAACTAGATAAACAAAAAAAGAACGGAATGCTGACGGTCGCTCATGTAAATCTCCACAATCACAATGAATGTCATGCTTCTTTGAACCACTACGCCAGATTTGTAATACACCTAGCAATAAAAATACAACAATAGCAAAGTAACTAAACGGGAGCATTTTTGGTGCGATGAAGTTTGTCATGTTACCAGTCAACACGAGCTTCATCATGAGGAGTGTAAACCCAATTAATAAAATCCCCCGAATATAGACATGAAACCTCTGACCATCATGTTTATTCACTTTTGATCCCTCCTAAAGGAAAAGCTGTTGACAAACAATGATTGAAAGGTAAACAACTATCGTCACGACTACCATAAAGACAGCTACAAACTTCGCTCGGAAAAATGCAAATAGCATAATTGTATTTTTCAAGTCAAGCATCGGCCCATAAACTAAAAATGCAACTAATGAGCCTGTTGAAAATGTTCCACCAAATGATGCTGCCACAAACGCATCCGCTTCAGAACATAAAGACAAAATATAACCAAACCCCATCATTATCGCTGGTGATAACCACTCGCTCATACCAATTTCCGTTAGAAAGCTTCTATCTAAAAATGTTTGAAATAGACTCGCAATAAACGCACCAAAAATAAGAAATTTACCCATTTCAAAAAACTCGTCACTTGCATGGAACAACGTTGCTTTAAACTTACTCTGTTTCCTTGACCCCTCTTCTTTCACGACAATTTCGCCAGCAAATGTTTCCTTACTCACTTTCAATTGTCCCTTATTTTTAAAGATAAGGTAAATGATGAACCCAACAACAATTGATAAAACGAAGGCAAGTCCCATTCTTGTATAGACGATTTCTAGATTAGAACCGAATGCATAATATGTTGAAGCAAACACTACCGGATTTAAAATAGGTGCCCCAACGAGAAATACAACACCTAAATGCAATGGCATCCCCTTTTTGATTAATCGTCTAACGATCGGAACGATTGCACATTCACATATCGGAAAAACCGCTCCTAATAATGCAGCTGGTAACAACGCAAAAACCGCATTCTTTGGTAACACCCGTTTAATAAAATCCTCAGACACAAAGGTTTGGATAAGCGCCGAAACAAACACACCTAATAATATAAACGGAATCGCTTCAAGCAATATACTTAAGAACATCGTATTGACCATTAAAATCCCAGACGGAACATCAAAGCTCAGCTCATGAAAATCCACAAATAAAAACAAGTAAAAAAACAAAGCCAGCAACAAAAAAGCTATCGTCTCACGAACAAAAGGGAGAACCAATCGATTCATATGCAAATCTCCTATCAAAATTTACTAGATAGTAAAGTATAGTAGAGTAAGAAAGAAATTATGACTAAAACTATTAATGTAATGAATTCGGGTTGTGGTAGTTAATATAGGTAGATTCTATTGAGTCTATCTATTTGAATCAAGAGAAGAAATAAGTAGCAGTTACTAGTATTGGGATTGGAAGTCTTAGAACGTATGCATCTGGACTGATGATGCTGATATATTTGTCGGTTTATCTAGAGGATGATGTGGGGCATGAGTTGGGTGGATTCTTTGATCAAATTCGGTTCCATTAGGAGATGAAGCGGGTTTCTATCGGTATTTTTCATTGATTTCGGTTTCATCGACGGGATGAAGCGGGTTTCTGGTGGATTTTCATTTCGGTTTCATCGCGGATGAAGGACATTTTCTTCCTTCTCTCTTATCATTTTGGTCTTCATCAAGCCGATGAAGGACACTTCTGACTTTCTCTCTTTCTATTTTGGTCTTCATCAGGCGGATGAAGGACATTTTCTTCCCTCTCTCTTACTATTTTGGTCTTCATCAGGCGGATGAAGAACATTTTCTTCCCTCTCTCTTACTTTTTTGTCCTTCATCAAACGGATGAAGGACATTTTCTTCCCTCTCTCTTACTTTTTTGTCCTTCATCAAAAGGATGAAGGACATTTTCTTCCTTCTCTCTTACTTTTTTGTCCTTCATCAAACGGATGAAGGACATTTTCTTCCTTCTCTCTTATCATTTTGGTCTTCATCAAGCCGATGAAAGACACTTCTGACTTTCTCTCTTACTATTTTGGTCTTCATCAGGCGGATGAAGGACATTTTCTTCCTTCTCTCTTACTATTTTGGTCTTCATCAAACGGATGAAGGACATTTCCTTCCTTAACTCTTACCATTTTGGTCTTCATCAAGCAAATTCCAAATAGACCGCAAACAATACAAACCTATTCCATCACAAAAGTATGTACAATCATTTCCTTACAATTTTGTAAGCTAACTGTAAGATAACTCAATTCCGCAGAAATCGACTCTCCCCTATAATAAGGAATCATACGGAGAATAAAGGAGGTAGCTGCACAATGAAACACCTAATCAATATACTCATCACTATACTTTCCGTTTTAATAGACGGAAAACAAATTTCACATTTGTTAAACCAAAAGCTTGATGAAGATATTTCTCTTCTAGAAAAATAGAAGCGAACTTTTCCCTAACAAAAAAGGGCGAGAACGTTCATTCTGCCCTTTTCTTCGCACCTATTATTAGCCAAATACTTTTGCTAATTCGGCTTTATCCTGTTCAAGCCAGAAGCGCATTAATCGCTTTGCTCCATCTAAGTCATGAAGTTTTGCTTGTCCACATTGTGTCTCATTAGCTGCTGGGATTTCTGTTACTTCAACAGCTGATTTAAGTGTATCTTCTAATAAATCAATAATTTCTGTTACTTCTGGTTTGCCGCTAACGACTAAATAGTAGCCTGTTTGGCAGCCCATAGGTGAAATATCGATAATATCAAAGTGGTCATATTTTTCTGCATGTTCACGAATATTAAACGCTAATAAATGCTCTAACGTATGAATTGTATCTGGCTTCATTGCTTGTTTATTAGGCTGGCAAAAACGGATGTCGAATTTATTTACTTCACCGTCACTACCAACTTTATGAACTCCACAATGACGTACATATGGAGCTTTAACTGCATTATGATCTAATTCAAAGCTTTCAACTGAAGGCATTTCTATCACTCCTAATGATAAATTGTCATGTATCATTGTACCATACAATTTGCTATCTGTTTATGAATCTACTAATCGGGGTCGAACTATCTATTTTTGCGATTTTCCAAAACGAATCTACTATAATACCGAAAGATTTGCTTATAAACTATTGATATAAGTATGCACCATCGAAGGTAAAACATTTCCAACAGCTCATTCTAAAAATATTCACATTTCTAGTGTCCTAACTCCTATCTTAAGCATGATTCGTTTCACTCACGATTCAGAATAAAGTATACTAGTGAAATAAACGAAAAATAGGAGGTGCCTTACACAAATGAAAAAAATGTTTATCGGTATCATCCGCTTCTATCAGAAGTTTATTTCTCCACTTACCCCTCCATCGTGTCGTTTTTATCCGACATGCTCTCATTATGGTCTTGAAGCGTATCAGCGTTTCGGTGTTTTTAAAGGGACTTATTTAACGGTTATACGAATATTAAAATGTCATCCTTTTCATCCTGGTGGCTTTGATCCTGTTCCGGAAAAAAAAGAAAAAGGCAGTAACGTTCACTAAAAGTAACGTACTGCCAATGCCTGTTTACTTTTCATACCCGTTTACAACAACATCTAATTTACCTGTTGCAGGGTCTATTACAAGCCCATGTACCGGCACACCCTCTGCTAATAATGGATGATTTTTAATTGTATCTACACTATCTCGAACACTGTCTTCTACACTATCGAAGCCTTTTAACCATTGATCCAAATCAACACCAGAATATCTTAGCGTATCAAGCTTTTCCTCGGTAATGCCACGTTGTTTTGCCTTTTCAAGAAATGCATCAGCCTTTAATTTGCTCATCCCGCAATCATGATGTCCAACAACACAAATTTCATCTGCCTGAAGCTCATAAACCGCAACTAGTATACTTCTCATTATGCTACCGAATGGATGTGCTACAATTGCTCCAGCACTTTTCACAATTTTCACATCACCATTACGTAAGTTCATTGCACTAGGTAATAATTCTACTAAACGTGTGTCCATGCAAGATAGAATTACAAGTTTCTTTTCAGGGAATTTAGACGTTTCAAATTTAACAAATTCCTTTTCCGCTACAAACTTTTCGTTATGTACTAAAATTTCTTCCATAATTTTCATAGATGTCACCCTATCTTTTTTAATTTTCTATTAATATATCATATCTCTTGAATCTTCACTAGAATTAAGTTAAAATACAAATCGTAATTATTACTGTTTATTCTCTAACTATTTTTCTGAAACAATGGTCATACTTATACGTAAGGATTTACAAAAAACATGTTCTCAAATCGTAATGATTAAGATATAATAAATTAGGCTTAATCGTAATCATACTGATTTACATAAAGGAAAGGAAGAGACGATGAAAAAAAACCTATATATTGTTAGTTTGATGATTTCACTTTTATTTATATTATCTGCATGTAATGGAGAGAACTCCGCTTCTACACCTTCTAAGAAAGAAAACGTAAGTGATGGGAAGTTAAAAATCTATACGACGATTTATCCTTTAGAGGATTTTGCAAAAAAAATTGGTGGAGAATACGTAAACGTTGAAAGTATTTTACCCTCAGGGGCTGATGCTCATACATATGAACCTACAACGAAAATGATGGTTGATATTGCAAACTCAGACGGTTTCATCTATTCAGGGGTAGGAATTGAAAGCTTTACTGGAAAAATTGAAGAAGCATTAAAAAAGGAAGATGTAGCATTTATTAACGCTGGGGAGGGCATTGAGTTAGCCTCACTAGAAGACCATTCTGAAGAAGCAACTCACGACGACCATGAAGCTGAACACAGTGAAGAAGCAACTCACGACGACCATGAAGCTGAACACAGTGAAGAGTCCGACCACGACCATGAAGCTGAACACAGTGAAGAGTCCGACCACGACCATGAAGCTGAGCACAGTGAAGAAGCACATCATCATCACGGTGATGAAGACCCACACGTTTGGATAGACCCGGTTTTGTCAATGACTTTAGCTGAAAATATAAAAAATGCTCTCGTTGAATTACAACCAGAACAAAAAGATGCCTTTGAAGAAAACTTCCAAAATCTAAAATCACAATTAGAAGCTTTAGATAAATCATTCTCAACTCTTGTAAATGAGGCAGATAAGAAAGAAATTCTCGTCTCACATGCAGCATATGGATATTGGCAGCAAAGATATGGAATTAAACAAATAAGTGTTCTAGGACTTTCACCAACAGAAGAACCGTCACAAAAAGAATTAAAAACAATCATTGAAACAGCAAAAGAGCATGATTTAAAATATGTAATTTTTGAAACAAATGTTACGAGCAATATTGCTGACATTGTTCAATCTGAACTAAAAGCAGAGGCACTTACATTAAGTAATCTTGAAACAATTACTGATGAAGACCGGAAAAACAATGAAGATTACTTTAGTATTATGGAGAAAAACCTTGATACATTAAGAAAAGCCTTATCAAAATAACAGTGAAAGGATGAGCCTAGAATTGTGCTCATCCTTCTTCATTTTATATTTGTTTTTAATATGGTATTTGCTTTCAATTCCCCACTTTTTAGTATGTGGCCAAGCTCCCATTTCACACGTTTTCCCCAGATATGTAAAGAATATATTTTCAATCGAAATAAGGAATTCTTTCACGACACGACATGAGTTTCATTTGCTAATTTAAAGGAATATCCCACATAACTGATATGCCATATGTTACAAGGAATGAATCCTAACTACAGAGGAATGACTAAGGATGTATCTCATTTTTCAAAGGAGGGTACATTCATGGCACAGGATGTTTTATGTGAAGTAAGCAATTGTCATTATTGGGCGAAGGGTAATAAATGTTCTGCCGATGCAATTTATGTTGTGAGCCATAGCGGGGAGCAAGCCGAGAGTAGCAAGGAAACGGATTGTAAAACATTTGAGCCTGCTGACATCTAAGCTTGCTTAAACTGGAACGAGAAGTTGTCCCCTTCTCGTTCCTTTTTAGTATTGATAATCATTTTCAATTTATACCAATTTATTTACATATTTATTAATTTTTTACACAAACTATTGCTGTTGAATAATGCTTAAGGGGGAATTGCAATGAAAGAAAGTCTACTCAATTCTTTTCGTCAAGAAGTAAAAGATTGTAGCGAGGAGACATTTCCTAAATATGTTGATTCATTCACAAACATTTGGGATTATGAATTCGGTTCTTTGGACGATCTTCCGTATGATGTAGACAATCTTGTTGCGGACCGTGCTATAGAATATGGGTTATTAGAATAACCGAAAAGGGGAAATCTTCACTCAGAACATTCCCCACATTTCTTACATGTGTTGTTCTGGGGACTTACTCGACGACACTGTCCCCATTTCAACTTTTAGTTTCATTTGTGCACGTTTTTTCGCAATAAATCCATGTCTAGGAGAGAATAAAAAGGCGAGGGCAAAAAAAATTCCAGTTGAAGTTGCCATTGCACCTGATATCGAGACATTAAAAATTGTTGCCATATAATAACCACTTATAGCTGATATAACACCGATTCCAGCACTTATAAAGAGCATCGATAATAATTTGTCTGTTAATAAATAGGCTGTTGATGCAGGAACAATGAGCATCGCAACAACTAATATTGCACCAACACTATCAAATGATGCAACAGTTGTTATCGATAACATCCCCATTTGGACGTAATGTAACAATAAGACAGGTATGCCGATTGCAACAGCCATCTCAGGGTCAAAAGAACTAATTTTAAACTCCTTATAACAAAATATGATGATGAGTAGATTGACTAGAAATACAAATGATAACAGCCATACCGCCTTAGGCCCTAAATCAATGCCATAAAAGATCACTGTATCCCATGGTATAAAAGTTATTTCACCCATTAAGGCATGATCAACGTCTAAATGTATACTTCCAGCAAATACTGATAAAAGTATTACACCAATTGCAAAAAGTGATGTAAAGACAACTCCAATAGCAGCATCTGCTTGCACACCTTTTCCACTAAGCAGTTGTACAAAAAATGCTGTTAATAGTCCAACAATTATCGCTCCTATTAATAAAGCAGGTCCTTCAAGACTCCTGCTAACGAGATAACCTCCAACAATCCCTAGTAAAACCGTATGTGATATCGCATCAGCTAACATCGCCATCTTTCGTAGGACGAGGAAGCAACCAACCATTGCACAAGTTATACCAACGAGGGATCCGGTTATTATAATCCATACATCATAGGTCATTTACAATCCTTCTCCCTTTAGCTAAGTTTGTTGATTTCGGAAGCAATAATGGTGTACGGTCATGAAGCTTTAACAACGCAAAAAGTTTCTCTTCCATTTCTTTTGATACGATGTGAATTTCTAAATCTGCCTTGCTTTTAAGATCTAACCCCGCAAAATCCATTTCATACATTAAATAAACTTCATACATGCGTTGCTGTAAAACAAGCTGATAAGCTGCTTCTATCCCTTTATCAGTAAGCATCCACATCGTATCATTCACATTGCGAATATACCCCTTTTTTTGCAAGACTTCTTTTGCATACTTGAAAAGGCTATTCGATATTTTTCGTTTACTTTGCAATTCTTCCTCGGTAATCCTTTGAATGTTCCCCTTCTCAGCAAGGTCATAAAAGCTTAGCAATACTTGGTCTACAGCTGTCTTTTTCCGTAGTGATATTTGTTTTAACATTTTAGCGAATAACCCACGCTTTGGCGCAAAAACTAGTGAGATTAAAAACATCACCGTTGAGGCTACAATGATTAGTGGTCCGGTTGCCATACCATTAGAAATCGTACTCAACAATGTACCTAATGCACCGGATAGGCCACCGATTGCTCCAGAAATTACTATCATGTTGCTAAGCTTATTCGTCCAATATCTTGCACTTATTGCAGGTGTAATGAGCATAGCGGCCATCAACACTACACCTACAGTTTGAAGGCCAATAACTACAGATGAGACGATTAACATTAGCAATAATCCATTTAAAAATTTTGATGGTAACCCGATTCCTTTTGCAAATTGCGGGTCAAAGGTTAGCAATTTAAATTCTTTGTAGAACAAAGCAGTCACAACGAGCAAGACAATTGCAATAATCATGATGAGTCGAACATCTTCCGCAACCATTGATGCAGCCTGCCCAAAAATAAAGTCATCCAATCCGCTCTGACTACCTGCCCCATTATGTTGAATATACGTTAACAGGACGATTCCAAACCCGAAAAATACGGAGATAATAATTCCTAACGCTGAATCCTCCTTAATTCGGGAGTGATGAATAATAAACTGAATAATAAAGGAGGAAAGTAATGCTGCTATTGCTGCTCCTATTAAAAACCATAACAATGATTTTGACCCGTATAGTAAAAACGCGATACATACACCAGGTAAGGCAGCATGTGCCATCGCATCACCAATCAAGCTTTGCTTCCTGAGCAAGGTGAAACTCCCTACAACACCGCTAGTTATTCCTAATAACATCGTACCAATTAAGACCCACTGTGTATTCGCATTTTGCAATTGTAAAAAGAGATCCAATAGCATGTCGATCACCCTTCATTTCCTATCATCGTTGACTCCTGTAAAAATGTAAGTCTTCCACCATAAGTCTTTTGCAAATTATCAATAGTAAAGGTAGAACTAGTTGGGCCAAATGCAATTTTCCGCATGTTTAATAGTAAAACCCAATCAAAATACTCTTCTACTGTTTGCAAGTCGTGGTGTACAACTAGCACTGTCTTGTTTCTTGATTTTAGTTCGTTTAACAAGGCAATAATCGCTTTTTCTGTTGCAGCATCTACCCCTACAAATGGTTCATCCATGAAATATATATCAGCATCTTGTGCGAGTGCTCTAGCTAAAAAGACACGTTGCTGCTGACCACCAGATAATTCACTTATTTGTCGGGGTGCATAATCTAACATCCCAACCTTCCTCAAGCATTCTCTAGCAAACTCAAAATCTTTCTTGCCAGGCCTCTTAAACCAGCCAACATGTCCGTAGCGCCCCATTAACACGACATCTAGGGCATTGGTTGGAAAATCCCAATCAACTGAACCTCGTTGTGGGACATAGCCAACCTTCTTTCGTTGTTTTTTATATTCATCACCATAAATATAGATTTCACCGGAAGCTGTAGGAATTAATCCTAAAATCCCTTTAATTAACGTAGACTTCCCCGCTCCATTTGGCCCGATAATTCCGATTAACTTTCCTTCTGGGGCTTCAAAGCTTACTTCTTGTAATACTGGTTTATGATGATAAGCGATTGTTAAATTATCAACTTTTACAGGTACCATCCTACAATTCACCGACCTTATTTCAATGATGTAACGATCGTGTCCACATTATGCTTGAACATTCCTAAGTATGTTCCTTCCTCTGTACCTTCTTCTCCCATTGCATCTGAGAATAACTCGCCACCGATTACAACCTCATGGCCTTGCTTTTTTGCACCTTCAACAACAGCATTAATTGATTTTTCCGAAATACTGCTTTCTACAAATACCGCTTTAATATTTCGTTCTACTAATGTATCTACAAGATTTTGAACATCTTTTAATCCATATTCAGAATCTGTACTTAACCCTTGTAAACCCATTACTTCAAGACCATATGCTTCACCAAAGTATTTAAAAGCATCGTGAGCAGTTACAAGTACACGACTTTCCTCAGGTATTGTTTCAATCTGCTCTGTTGCGTAAACATGCATTTCTACTAAATCCTCTTTATAAGCTGACGCATTTTCCTTAAACTTCTCTTCATGCTCAGGAGACAATTTCACCAGTTCCTGTTCGACTATTTCAATCCCATGTGTCCATGCTTCAATATCAAACCATACATGTGGGTCATGAGCTTTTGCATCATCATCTGCACTTAATAGGAAATCTTCTGGAATTGCATCAGCAACAGCTAGGACAGGTTTATCCTTTTCCATCTTCTCGAAAATTTCACCCATTTTCCCCTCTAAATGAAGTCCATTATAAAAGATGATATCTGCGTTGTTTAATTTTTGAATATCCCCCTGTGATGCTTGATAAAGATGTGGGTCAACCCCTGCACCCATTAATGAAATGACTTCAACGTGGTCTCCACCAATATTTTTAACAAGGTCCGCGACTTGCCCCGTTGTTGTTGTCACTTGTATTGCTTCTTTTTTGTTGTTATTGTCGTCACCGCTACCCGTTTGATTGCTACCACATGCCGCTAATGCCAAGACCATCATCATAACGAACAAACTTCTCAACCATTTTTTCATTGTTTCTCCTCCAGTTCCTATGCTCGTTCTTTTTTGACACTTTGTTAGATAAGGCATTTTTCATTAACCAAAAGCAACAGTGTTAAAAATGAGGTTAAGGAAAAATCGGGATGTCATGTGACAAAAATAGTCTATGCTTATTATGTAGGTTGCGTGCCAATATTTTAACATCCCTCATCATTTGTTTGCTCATCTAAAAAAGTTTCCTTAGTACAAAACTAATGCATCCTCCCATCTTTGTCAACATTGATTTATTAATTTTTGCCAATTTTTTTAACCATTTATAAATAGGATGGAGCAGTAGGAAGTGTCCTTTATAGGCAAGGATGAAGAACAAAATAAAGGATGAATCAAATAGAAATGGCCTTCATCGTTGGGATGAAGACCAAAATTTTGGATGGATCAGATAGAAATGTCCTTCATCACTTGAATGAAGACCAAAATTTCGGATGAATCAGATTGAAATGTCCTTCATCGCTGGGATGAAGACCAAAATTTTGGATGGAGCAGATAGAAATGTCCTTCATCGCTGGAATGAAGACCAAAATTTTGGATAGATCAGATAGAAATGTTCTTCATCACTTGAATGAAGACCAAAATTTTGGATGAATTAGATTGAAATGTCCTTCATCGGCGGGATGAAGACCAAATAGTAGGTTGGAGAAGAAAGAAATGTCCTTCATACCGGGATGAAAAGGTATGAAGACCAAAGTTCATACTATAGAGGATGGGAATTGTGCTTATTAGATTTATAGGGTATTTGACCCGACAAACGAGAAGGCCCTAACAAAAACCAACTTCACAAAAATGACGAAACCTAAATGCTAATGTAATCCTAAAACATCCTCCACCTTCCGAATGGTCATTCATATATAATCGAAATGCTACATGCTTATCATGACTTTTATAATCGTTTCGTCTAAAGTGCTTAAATGGGGAATAAGTCTCTTCAGTTGTTTCGTGAAAGGGTATGTAAATTTAAACAAAAAAAATCCAGCATAATCGCTGGATAAAATCGTGAGCAGTAAGAGATGTTGTTTTCAATTATTACAAGTTAAGTTTAACGTCTTAGCTATAACTGTGCAACTTGCGAAAATGAGATTTTCCGTTCTATATCTCATTCAATAAATTCAGTTTGTACTAACAATTTTTAAATTATTTATGGCATTTTCCATAATAAAACTTATTTTTGTTAATCGGTATAAACGGTTTTAGAAAGCCGATATTTTTCGATCAAATCTTTTCTTACGATGTAGCCAAGTCCAGGATTCGTTGGGACTTTTATTGTACCGTTCACTGCAGTAATTTCAGGTTCAACAATATCTTCCTCCCAATACTTTGATGAAGATGAAATATCCCCTGGGATTGTAAAGTTCGGCAGTGTGGCAATGGCAATATTATGAGCCCGGGAAATACCTGTTTCAATCATACCCCCACACCATACTGGTATGTTGTTCTTTTCACATAAGTCATGGATTTTTTTTGATGCTGTTAACCCGCCTACACGACCAGGCTTTATATTTATTACTCGACAGCTGCCTAGTTCAATTGCTTTCCTCGCATCTTCACACGTAACGATGCTCTCGTCTAAACAAATCGGTGTGTCGAGCTGGTGCTGCAATTTTGCATGGTCAATAATATCATCTGCTGCTAAAGGCTGTTCAATCATCATTAGCTTGTATTTGTCTAATTGCTTCAATCGGTCGATATCGTTAAGTTCATATGCAGAATTTGCATCGGCCATTAACGGGATATCCGGGAAAGACTTTCGAATTTCTTCAATGAGTTCAATATCTTGTTGTGGAGATATTTTGACTTTGAATCTCTGGTAGCCTTCATCAACATATTGCTGTATTTGTGTCATCATTTCACTCTTAGAAGCTAGGCCAATTACAACACCTGATGCAATTTCTTTTCGTACACCACCTAAAACAGCAGAAAGTGATTGATTTTGCTTTTGTGCATATATATCCCATAAAGCACTTTGTATTGACGCCTTAGCCATAAAATTTCGTTTAAATGGTGAAAAAACATGTTCGAGCTCATCTGGATGTTTGTAAGTGTGTTGCAACAGTAATGGAATGAACAAATCTTTTAGTAATTGGAAAGCCGTCGAGATTGTTTCCTCTGTGTACCATGGTGTCGAAAACGCTACAACTTCTCCCCAACCAGTTACACCTTGTTCATCAAGTACTTCAACAAGGATGCTTTCACGTTGTTGTACATAACCACTGCTTGAATGAAATGGTGTTTTTAATGATTGAACGATATGGTGGAGGGTCACTTGTTTAATCTTTATCATTGCTTTGTTCCTTTATTATTTTTTTTAACTCTCTTCTTAACAATTTATTCGATGCATTTCTAGGTAACTTATCTACAAAGGTAAAAGACTTTGGGACTTTATATCGAGCTAACTTACTTCGGCAGAAATCGAGTAAATCGACTGGAGATATCTCCTCAGCAGTGACGATAAACGCATGTGGGGACTGTCCCCACTTCTCATCATCTATACCGATAACACCCGCTTCTTTTACACCTTTGTAGTTAAGTAGTACGGATTCGATTTCGGCAGGGTAAACATTTTCACCACCAGAGATAATGAGATCAGAGCGTCTATCTAAGACATATAAAAATCCCTCAGCATCTAAGTAGCCTTGGTCACCGGTGTGAAGCCATCCATCTGTAAAAGCGGCTTTCGTTGCTTCTTCCCGCTTCCAATACCCTTTCGTAATCGTAGGTCCCTTCACAACGATTTCACCTTCTTCATTTGGCTGACATTCAATTCCGTTATTTATGATTTTCAATTCGCTTGAAAATAACGGCTTTCCTGCTGAACCGAGCTTTAAAAGGCTATCATCAGGTGTTAATGTGACGACTTGTGATGCCGTTTCTGTCATCCCGTATGATTGGTAAACTGGAATTCCTTTTTCCTTACATTGAATAAGATATTTTTTTGGAACAGGACCTCCGCCCACTAGCATACATCTGAAGCTTGGTGGATATGTAGTCTCTCCTAATTCCTCGAGCAATTGTTTAAGCATCGTCGTGACAACAGAGATAATCGCCACACCTTCATCCATAATCGCTTGATGCACAATCTTGGCATCAAATCGCTCATGTAAATGAATTCCGATTCCATAGATTACACTCCGCATTAAAATCGATAGACCACTAATATGAAAGAGTGGAACTGCTAATAGCCATCGATCTTCCGTTTGCAATCCTAAGTTAAGTACAGAACCTATTGCACTAGACCAATGATTTCCGTATGTTTGAAGAACCCCTTTTGGATTTCCAGTCGTCCCTGATGTATACATAATTGTTGCTACGTCATCTAAGTTAAAATGTCGAGGCACTGCATTCGACAGGCTAGCTGCTTTCATAGCGGAAAGCTGCTCATTGATAATTAAGTGAAAATCAGCGACATTATCCGAGAATTCATCGTCCACAATGATATACGTTGCTTCGACATCTACTATTTGCCAGTTTAGTTCACTTTTTGATAAACGGTGATTTAACAAAACCGTTACTGCTCCTATCGACATTAACGCATGGATCGTTTCCACCATTGCCACACTATTTCTCATCAATATTCCTACATGTTGTCCTTGCTTTACACCTAGTTGAGATAGGTTAGATGCCCTTACTTGTACACGTTTAAAAAGCTGTTGAAACGTGATTGTTTCATCTTTCGTTTTCAAGGCAGTACGATTTGGTGTAAGCTCAGATCTTTGTTTCAACCAATTTGGCATTTCCTGTTTCACTTTCGACACCACCAAAATATGATAAAAATACTAAAAACAGCTTGATGATTTATTCATTCATCAAGCTGCATACTAGTTAATAGAAATCTTGTTTACATACATAAATTAATTAAAAACATTGTTGATTTTTACTTAGTTGTTGTCTTAGGTTGATTTCCTCTCCAGTACTCGCTTTCCGCGGGGTGGGTGGTGAGCCTGTCTAGCTCTGGCGGCTATCGACTAGCAAACTTCAGGTCATCTCCCTACGATAAGTCATCATCGATTCGCCATTCGGCTCATCGTGATTCCTTTATCTCAGTCGATGCCCCTCCAGTTTGTACGTCGATGGGCAAGCCGCCTACGCTTTTCGTTCTCCTCGGAGTAAACGCCTGTGGGGTCTCACCTCTCCCACGCATCCCGCAGGAGTCTCGCAATCAGCTTCAATCAACCTTTATAAAGCCAGTGCAAAATAGCAATTCATTTGACAGATTTATTTAATAATAAAAAGACTGAAGCACTTCTTCCCTATTAAGGAAAACGTGGGAATTGCTTAAAGTCTGGGGTGCGCTTCTCTTTAAATGCGTCACGGCCTTCTTTTGCTTCATCTGTTGTATAGTAAAGTAATGTCGCATCACCAGCGAATTGTTGGATACCAGCTAAACCATCTGTATCTGCATTAAAGGCAGCTTTCAAGAAACGAATTGCAGTTGGGCTTTTTTCAAGAATTTCTTCACACCATTTTACTGTTTCTTCTTCTAATTGTTCTAATGGTACAACAGTATTTACAAGGCCCATGTCCATTGCTTCTTGTGCATTGTATTGACGGCATAGGTACCAAATTTCGCGCGCTTTTTTATGGCCGACAATTCGTGCTAAATAGCCGGAACCGTAACCCGCGTCAAAGCTACCTACTTTAGGTCCTGTCTGTCCAAAAACTGCATTGTCTGCTGCGATCGTTAAGTCACATACAATATGTAAAACATGGCCGCCTCCGATTGCATAACCTGCCACCATCGCAATAACCGGTTTAGGGATTACTCGAATTAAACGTTGAAGGTCTAGAACATTTAAGCGTGGTATTTGGTCATCACCAACATAACCACCATGTCCTCTTACTTTTTGATCTCCACCTGAACAGAAAGCTTTGCCGCCTTCACCAGTTAGGATAATGACACCTACATTTGCATCATCACGTGCATACGCAAATGCGTCAATTAGTTCCATCACTGTTTTTGGTGTAAATGCATTATGTACATGAGGGCGATTAATAGAGATTTTTGCAATTCCATTATATGTTTGATAAATAATTTCTTCATACTGACGTTCCGTAACCCATTCAATTGCCATATTAAATCCTCCTAAGATAAATCTATATTTAAGACTGTTTCTTTCCTAACTGAGTAGACAAGTTTAACCACCTACTTTTTAGAAAAGTGTCTCATTTAAGAACTCATTTACTATTTTACCAAAAATTCGAGGTTGTTCCACATGTATTGCATGACCGGCGTTTTTTATTTCGATCATTTTTGCATTAGGGAGACTATTTTCCATACGTTTAGCAATTTCACAAAACTTTTCATCCAGCTCACCACAAACAAGAAGGACTGGCATATGTAGTTCAGAGAGTGCCGCCCACCAAGAAGGTTGAGCACCAGTCCCCATTCCAATGAGGCTATTTGCTAAACCTACCGGATTGTTACCGAGTCGCTGCTGTCTGATTTGATTTCTCTTTTCTTCAGACAATCGCTTTTGACTTGAGAAAAGCGAAATGTTTTCCCATTTTGCAACAAAGGCTTGTATACCGTCATTTAAAATTTCTTTCGCAAGACGTACATCGGCAGCTTTCCGAGCATCTCTTGCTTCCGCAGTCTCTAAGCCTGGTGAACTGCTTTCAAGAATAAGTTTTGCAACCCGGTTTGGATGAAGGACAGCGAGTGAAAGTGCCACTCTACCTCCCATTGAATAACCCAATACATTTGCTTTATCAATCTTAAGCACATTAAGGATTTCGATAATATCCTGAACAATCTCTTCCATTTCATACCTAGATGGTTCTGCTGGACTATCTGATTTCCCATGACCCAACATGTCTAGTGCGATGACTCGGATATGTGATAACTCCTCCACTAAAGGGAAAAAGTTTTGATTTCTGCCGGTGAACCCATGCAAAAGAAGTAATACTTCATCTCCTACTTTCGAGTCTTCGACATAATAATTGACTTCTCTAATCTTCATGCGCATTCAACACGTTTCTTATTTCCCGGGAAACATTTTGCAACAACTCTCGATGAACTTTGACACGTGTTTTCCGGTCTGTCGGGATTTCAATGACATGTAGTCCTTTAAGCAACTGTTTATTATTGAGAGTCGACTGTAGCATTTCCCATGTTTCGATTTTCGTGTAACTACCATTGTACATTTCGACGACTTTTGAAAAATCTAATCCAATTGGTGTTCCATATAAAGTCTCAAAATGTCTTTCCTCTTTTGATTGCGGCAGAAATGAGAATATCCCACCACCATCATTGTTAACGAGTATAATGACTAAATTCAAATCATGTAGTTTTGACGCTAATAAACCGTTTAAATCATGATAAAACGACAAGTCTCCAATTAATAAAAAGGTTGGCATATCATTTGTGGCACTTATACCAAGTGCAGTTGAAACAATTCCATCAATGCCGCTTGCCCCGCGATTAGCAAATACTCTAATATCTTTAGTAGTATGTCCAAAAAAAGTATCAACATCACGGATTGGCATACTGTTACCAACCACTAATGTACTTTTATTTGGAAGACACTCTTGCAGGACATGAACGATTTTCCCTTCAAAAAGCTCGTCGATTTGATTAAGCGATCCATTTATTTTTCCCCAATACAACGCATTACTTGTTATCCATTTTCGATAGTAAGAAGTAGGTTGACGTTCGTTAATCGATTCTATTAAAGTAGAACAAAAGTATTGCTCATCGGTTACGACAAAATGTGCTGCATTTAGGGTTGGATCACGATAAACTCCACCACTATCGACGACAATTTGAATAATCTCATCATTATTTTTCAAAAGTTGCATAATCGGTTTTGATATCGGCATTGCTCCAAAGCGAATGACAATTGATGGCTTTAGTGTTTGCGAGATGTCTTCATCCCTTAAAATTGAATCATAGCTTTCGATTATACTGTCATCTTTCTCCCCATTTACACGTAATTGTGATAGTGGGTCTGCTAGTACAGGATATTTCAGCTGTCTTGATAGTCTTTTTATATCATTTGCAATATTGCTTACTTCGTATTCACCACATATAATTAACCCATTTTCATGTTCGTTCATTAATTGAACAATGTGTTCTAATTCATTTAGGTGTACAACATGATTTGACCTAGGGATATGTAAATATGTTTCTCTGCCTGCTTGTTTTGACCATAAATCATCCATTTGCAGGTTAGGGAGTAAAGGCTCACGTAACGGGAAATTGAGATGAACGACACCAGCCGGATTGGCTGATGAAATTCCAACTGCACGCGCTGCAATGGTTTTGGCATATTTGAACATATGTTGATTTTCTTCGGGTAAGGCAAGGTCAACAAACCATTTCGTATAATTTCGATACATATGCACTTGGTCTATTGCCTGCGGCGCACCGACATCACGTAGCTCATGTGGTCTATCAGCCGTTAAAACGAGTAATGGAACTCTCGCATAATGTGCCTCAATAATTGCTGGGTAATAATTGGCTGCAGCTGTACCTGATGTGCACAGTAAGGCAACAGGCTTTCTTTGCGACTTGGCTAAACCAAGTGCAAAAAAGCCTGCAGATCTTTCATCAATATGAATGTAACATGTCAACGACGGATGCTCTGCCATTAATATAGCTAAAGGTGTAGAACGTGAACCAGGGCTAATCACTACCTTATCGACCCCGGAACTGACAAGCTCGTCCACAAAACTAGCTACATATCTTGTAAACGTATCAGCATCCTTCATACTCTTTCCCTCCTAATGCAGACATCATCGGTTTTAATTTCATTTTTGTTTCTAAGTATTCTGTTTCAGGGTCTGATTCGCTAACAATGCCACAGCCTGCAAACAATGCAGCTTTATTATCCTCGATAAGTCCAGAGCGAATCGCAACGACAAATTCTCCATTATCTTCATGATCAAACCAACCAATTGGTGCAGCATACCATCCGCGATGCATAGGCTCAAGCTCTCTAATTTTTTCAACAGCCTTTTGTTTTGGATAGCCTCCAAGTGCAGGTGTAGGATGTAATTTAGCAACCATATCTAACAATGAATATCCATCCTTCGCTAACCCTCTTACAGGTGTATACAAATGCTGGATATTCTTTGTTTTTAACAAAATTGGGTTTGTTGGTACATTTAAATCATTGCAACAATATTCCAACGCTTCTCTTATCATTTTCACAACGATGTGGTGTTCAAGTAAATTCTTTTCATCATGTAGAAGCTTATTGCCAAGCATTTCATCCTCTTGTTTATTACTACCTCGATTAATCGACCCGGCTAAACACGTAGAAAGAACCTGATTCTCTTGCTTTTTCACTAACCGTTCAGGTGTTGCTCCTATAAATTGTTTCGGACCATTTTCAAAGCAAAAGATAAAGCTTGTAGGCTGTTCAGTTTGCAGGCGCCCAATCACATGATATGGATTGATCGTTTCGCTAAATTCTAAATGAACTTCTCTTGCTAAAACAACTTTATCTAATTGATTTGCTTTTATATCGTCTGTCGCTTGTTGAACAGCTTCAACCCATTCAGCCGTTTTTAACTCTATTGAAGCGAATTCGTTACCTTTTTCACAATCTAGGTTATACTTGTATTTTTCAATATTTTCGTTACTGCTTTCAAAATGTTGCAAACAAGTACCACTATCGTCAAAAGGTGTAATTAATTTATTAATCGTCAAATACGTTTTATTTTGTCGTACTGTTAGCATTTTCGTTGGTAACACAAACTTCGCTTCTGAAAATGTTTCCCATAATAAATCTTTTTCCTTGATTGGATCAAATGAGAATCCACCAAATAGAAGTGGACCTGTGCCTATTTCATGTTTAGCAGCAATTAACCTTTTTGGGTACTCTCTCCACTGACTTTCGATCTTTTGAAACCGTTCATCATTGTCTTCATTTTCTAGGATGAGCTCATTTCCAACTCCGACTAATGTAAAATGTTCACTTGGTGAGGACCAAAAGAACCGTTCACCTATGTTTAACTTTTCAGCTGTAGCATAGAAATGGAGGGGGTTAATTGCATCCACTTCTCTAACCGTACTAACGATCACTGATTGATTCGTTTGCCTTGCTTTCTCTAAAGCATGTACTATATTTTCTTTCATTGTATTATCCAAAGTTGTTAACAAATGCTTTTCCCCCCGACACCGAAAAATTGCTTATATTAAGATACACCTACGAACTAGGTGTGTCAATAGAATGGTTTTTCTCTATTTATGCATACTATTCTTATTATATCTCTTACGTATCAAGATTAAAATGAAAACGTGCAATAAACTAAGAAACATTTTAATGGGATCATTGGGAATAATAAACTAAACAGTTATTGTATCGGTCACATAATAAGCTAACACAGCCATTTTATTGTTTCACCTGATTATTAGTTTCAGCTTTTTTAAATTCTATTTTTTAGTATCGTGCATGAGAAAGCAAGACAATATTTTACAAGTCCTATTTTTCCCTAAATTTATCCTTCGTCACAATACTGTAAAATGATTGACACCCCATAGTTATTTTTCTAAACTAAAGTTTAGGAGTCGTTTAGATATGATGAGTTTGTTTTTTGTAAAAAAAAGGAGAGATGATATGCAACCTCAGACAACAGCACACGTTCCTCCTATTAAAAAGGATAAGGGATGGAGAGTTTGGTGGATGTTACTGCGTCCACATACATTATCTGCAGCGTTTATTCCTGTTACAATAGGATCTGTGTTAGCTTTACATGAAGGTTCCTTAAAGGTTTCATTATTCCTTGCGATGCTTGTTGCTTCAATTTTAATTCAAGCAGCTACAAATATGTTTAATGAATACTTTGACTATAAACGTGGATTAGATAACGAACATTCGGTTGGGATAGGCGGAGCAATCGTTCGAAACGGCATAAAGGCAAAAACAGTCCTTAATTTAGCGTTTAGCTTCCTAGGGATTGCAACTGCCATTGGGATTTATATTTGTATGATGACAACATGGTGGATTGCCGTCATTGGCCTTGTATGTATGAGTGCCGGGTATTTATATACAGGCGGACCTTATCCAATTGCATATACACCATTTGGTGAAATTGTTTCTGGTTTTTTCATGGGTACAGTTATTATTTTATTAGCTTATTACATTCAAACCGAGACGATAACAACATCGATTGTCATTATCTCTATTCCGATTGCAATCTTAGTTGGCGCTATTTTAACATCAAATAATATTCGTGATTTAGATGGTGATAAAGAGAACGGTCGTAAAACGTTGGCAATTTTATTAGGTAGAAAGAATTCAATTCGCTTCCTAGCTGCAATGTTTATTGCTTCATATTTAATTATTATCATTTTAGTCTTACTTGGACAAACAACTCCATGGGCATTAATCGTACTGCTTAGCATACCAAAAGCTGCATCTGCAGTGAAAAAATTCATTGGCAAATCATTGCCTATTGAAATGATGCCTGCGATGAAAGCAACAGCACAAACAAATGTACAATTTGGATTTTTGTTAGCAATTGGACTATTTATCGGACATTTTATGTAAATGGGTGACTCAAGTGTCTGCCCCCTAAGAAACAAAATATATAGGTGCAATTTGTTTTCTATATATTACTGTTTTTGACAGGGGCGACATAGTGAGTCACCTTCTTTTTTGTGTATTTTTGACAATCATGTTTCCTTTTTAAATGGTTCATAATATGGATAGTACTAATTTTTAGGAAGGAGCGTGGATGGCTTGCTAAGTTCACAACAAGTAGAGACCTTCCGTTCACAGCTTGAATCAATGAAGAATGAACTAAACGAACGCTTTGATATGAATGCTCATTTTGGATTAGATGCTGGTCACTTTCATGAATCAATGGGTGAGCTTTCCAGCTATGACAACCACCCTGGTGATGAGGCAACTGAATTGTATGAACGAGAGAAGGATATTGCTTTAAATGAACATGCTGAAGAAGAATTAAACGATATAAACCGTGCACTAAAAGCAATTGATGAAGGGACATATGGGAAGTGTGAAGTGTGTGGAGCCGAGATTCCCCTTGAACGTCTCGATGCAATTCCAACGGCAACAACGTGTGTAAATCATGCACCAGAAGAGGTCGTTTCCCATAACCGTCCTGTAGAAGAAGGGGTCTTAATGCCTCCTTTTGGTAAATTTAACTTTGATGACAAAGATGAAAATGTTGCATTTGATGCCGAAGATGCCTATCAAATCGTCAACAGCTATGGTTCATCTGAAACACCATCTGACTTATCCTACCCAAAAGACCACTATAATGATGTGTACATGGAGTCTGAAGAACCAGATGGTTATGTAGAAGACTTTGAAAACTTCATCGGTACTGATATGGAGGGTAAGGAGATTACTGTATACCCTTCAAATCAACATGAAAAATATGAAGATGAACTTGATGAAGAAGGGTTAATGACCGCATTTGGTGATTTACCAGGATATGAAAAGGATCCTTATACGGAAAGAGAGCATGATTAGTTTTTTTCTCTAAATCTTCCCCATTAATCTTAATAAGTGGGGGAGATTTTTTCATAATCCTCTCCTCCCCTCCAATCCTTTTTTATTCCACTTTTTAGCAGGAAATTATCTTCTTCTCTCCGGAAGGAAAACAATGTAAAATAAGAGTGATATATAAACGTTTTTACATAACGGGGGGAAACATAATGAATGCACATGAAATCGATTATGAACTGCATGGTGATGATATGCAGTGTGTTGAAATTGAGCTTGACCCGAACGAAAGTGTTGTTGCTGAAGCTGGCGGAATGATGATGATGGAAGATGGCATTGATATGGAGACAATTTTTGGTGATGGAGACAACAGCCAAAAGGGCTTCCTCGGTAAATTAGTTGGTGCCGGTAAACGTGTGTTAACTGGTGAAAGCTTATTTATGACTGTATTTACGAACAATGGTGTTGGCAAGCGCAAAGTTTCATTCGCCGCTCCATACCCTGGAAAAATTATTCCGGTTGACCTTGAATCACTAGGTGGAAAAGTCATTTGTCAAAAGGATGCATTTCTTTGTGCGGCTAAAGGTGTCTCCGTAGGAATTGATTTCCAACGTAAGCTTGGTACAGGCTTTTTCGGTGGCGAAGGCTTTATCATGCAGAAGCTAGAAGGCGATGGGCTTGCTTTCCTTCACGCAGGTGGAACAATTGTAAAACGCGAGCTACAACCAGGTGAAAAGCTTCGAATTGATACAGGCTGTCTTGTCGCGTTAACAAAAGATGTTGACTATAATATTGAATTTGTTGGAAAAGTGAAAACAGCTTTCTTTGGTGGCGAAGGAATGTTCTTTGCAACTGTACAAGGTCCTGGTACTGTCTGGATTCAAACATTGCCATTTAGCCGTCTGGCTGACCGTGTCATAGCAAGTGCCCCTTCTGCTGGTGGAGATGCACGTGGGGAAGGTAGTATATTAGGTGGCTTAGGTAGATTCCTAGATGGGGATCGTTAAGCTCCCAATCAAAAACACTCATGATTTGGATTAATCTCCAAGAACATGAGTGTTTTTATATTTTTTACCAAGCACATATTGGGCAAAAAGTTTTAAAAGCTGCTTAACACACTACCCCTTCACATACGAAGGTGAGATTTTCCATATGTCATCTGCATACTGTGATATTGTTCTGTCACTTGAGAATAAGCCTGAATGAGAGATATTGATTAATGCCTTTTCATACCAATCATTTCTGTCCTGGTAAGCAAGACCCACCTTTTCCTGAACATCAATATATGAGGCAAAATCTCGCAGCACAAAATATTGGTCATTTTGCACAAGCAATGAATCTGCAATAGATTCAAACTCTCCTTCATCCTCTGAGAAGAAACCATTTGTTAATTGGTCGACAACTTGACGAATCCGTTGATCATGGTGATAATATTCCATCGAGCGATAGCGGCCATTTTCTTCATATTTTAATACATCATTAGCCGTTAAACCAAATGTAAATATGTTTTCTTTGCCGATTTCCTCCATCATCTCGATATTTGCACCATCTAACGTTCCAACGGTTAATGCACCATTCATCATAAATTTCATATTGCCTGTGCCTGACGCTTCTTTACTAGCAGTAGAAATTTGCTCACTAACATCAGCTGCTGGAAATATACCCTCAGCAAGTGAGACACGGTAATTTTCCATAAACACTACTTTAATCACTTTTGAGACTCTTGGATCTTTATTTACTTTTTCCGCTAGTGAATGGATAAGCTTAATGATTTTTTTTGCATAGTAATAAGTCGGTGATGCTTTAGCACCAAAAATAAATGTTCGTGGTTGAATTGTGTAGTTAACATCCTCTTTTAATCGGTTGTATAAATACATAATGTGTAAAACATTTAGTAATTGTCGTTTATATGCATGTAGCCGTTTTACTTGAACATCGAAAATAGAATCTAAATCGACGATGATCCCATTTTTTTCAGCAATTTTATTTGCGAGAATTTCCTTCCGCTTTCGTTTAACAGCCGCAAATTGTTCGATGAGAGAAGACTGGTGCAGGTGATTTTTTAAATCGATTAATTTCTCTGGGCTTCTAACCCACTCCTCACCGATTGTATTTTTTATTAATGCTGTCAGTTCCGGGTTTGCCTTCAAGAGCCAGCGTCGATGGGAAATTCCATTTGTCTTATTATTGAATTTCCACGGATAAAATTCATAGAAAGATTTCATTTCCCGATTTTTTAAAATATTTGAGTGAATCTTCGCGACTCCATTTATACTGCTGCTGCCGACAATTGCAAGATGTGCCATTTTCACAAGGCCATGAGCAATAATCGCCATATGCTCGATACGGTGCCAATCACCTGGATATTTTGCCCATAGCTCGGCACAGAACCGCTCATTTATTTCCTCAATTATCATATAAATTCGAGGTAGTAATGGCTTAAATAAATGAATGGGCCACTTTTCTAATGCTTCGGCTAAGATCGTATGATTCGTATAAGAAACGGTCTGACTAGTCACTTCCCATGCCTCATCCCATGATAAGCCTTCAACGTCAATTAAGATTCTCATCAATTCAGGAACTGCCATTGCTGGATGAGTATCATTAATATGGATTGCCACATGTTGATGCAATTCTCTTAAGTTTGAACGCTCCTTTTTAAAGGAAGCAATAATACTTTGGATACTCGCTGAGACAAGGAAGTATTGTTGCTTTAATCGTAAAATTTTCCCTTCATCATATGTATCATCAGGATAAAGAAAATCAGTTATCGCTTCTGTTTCACGTTTATATGATAGTATATCTTGATGTGGACTAAATGTTTCCGGTTCAGCATTCCACAGTCTTAATGTATTCACTGTCGAAACTTCAAATCCAACTACAGGCATGTCATACGGTACGGCAAGAACCTTTTGTGCATCAACATGTTTAAACGTTAATCCACCATTATGAGTACTCGCTTCCACTCTGCCCCAAAATGAAATTTCCACCGATTCATCAGGCTTGCGAACTTCCCAGACATTTCCGTGCCTTAACCATTGCTCTGGTAATTCGACTTGGTACCCATCAACAATTTTTTGGTCAAATAGACCGTGCTTATAGCGTATACCATACCCATGTCCAGGGAGGTTTAACGTTGCTAAGGAATCTAAAAAGCATGCTGCAAGTCGACCTAGTCCGCCATTACCAAGAGCAGGGTCTGATTCACATTCTTCAATCTCACTTAGAGAAATATTTAATTCCTTAAGCCCTTCCTCAACAATATCTTTTATTTGCAAGTTTAATAGGTTTTGCCCTAATAATCGTCCTAGTAAAAATTCAATGGATAGATAATAGACTTGTTTTTGACTTTCAGAACGATATCGTTCATTCGTTTCGATCCATTTCGAGCTAATATATTCTCTCACCATATTCCCTAACGTATGATATTTATCTCTTGTCGTCGACTCTTCAAATCCTTTTCCACACATACTTTCTAGTCTTTTTAAAAAGCATTCCTTAAAGCTGTCTTTGTTAGAGAACATGCGATTCACCCCTGGCTATAAGATCTACATAAAGCTGTCTATATTCTGATGCTGACTTTGCCCAGCTATAATCTTGCTTCATCGCTTGCTCAACTAAATGCATCCAAATTTCTGTTTCTTTATAAAAATCAAGTGCCCGATAAATGGTATGAAGCATATCGTGAGCATTGAAATTTCTAAAGGTAAAACCATTTCCTTCTTGTGTATCTTCTCGATAAGCGAGCACCGTATCATTTAAACCGCCAGTCTCGCGGACAATTGGAATTGTCCCATACTTCAAAGCAATTAACTGGCCTAAGCCACATGGTTCAAATTTTGACGGCATTAAAAATAAATCAGACCCAGCATAAATCCGATGTGCTAATGCTTCATCAAAGCCAATATACGCTTTTACTTTTGCCGGATACTTCCATTCCATATGGCGGAAATAATCTTCAAACTCCTTGTCTCCGGTCCCTAAAATAATGATTTGCACATCACGACTTAATACTTCATCAAGAACTCGTGTCACTAAATCTAAGCCTTTTTGCTTTGTTAATCGTGTAACCATCGAGATAATCGGAGTATCAGCATTTATTGGCAATCCAAAAGCTGCTTGTAAACTTTCTTTATTTAGTACTTTTTTGTCAATTGTTTCAAATGAATATTGTTCATCAATATCACTGTCGGTTTCAGGGTTATAAAGATTTTCATCAATGCCATTTAATATCCCGACTAACTTGTCAGCTTTTGCACGTAATAAACCATCAAGTCTTTCTCCATAATATGGCGTTTGAATTTCATCCTTATATGTTGGGCTTACCGTCGTAATCATATCTGCACATTGAAGGCCACCCTTCATAAAATTGATATTGCCGTAAAACTCAACATGGTGGCACGTAGTTTCATCTGTATTAAGCAAATCGGTTAATACTTCGAAGGGGAAAATACCTTGAAATTGTAAATTATGAATCGTATAAACTGACTTCATTTTCGCGTAGAACGGTCTTTTTTGATACTCCTCTTTAAGTAAAAAGTTAATCATCCCTGTATGCCAATCATGTGTATGAATAATATCTGCTTGAAAATCAATAACTTCAAGTACATCTAATACTGCCCTACAGAAAAATGAAAATCGTTCTGCATCATCATAATGACCATATAAAGAGTCTCGATAAAAGTAATATTCATGGTCTAGGAAATAATATGTTATCCCCTCGTGTTCAAGTGTCTCAATTCCACAATATTGCTGGCGCCAACCGACTGGAACTGTTAGATCATCTATTTTCACCATCGTATCCCGGTAAGTTTCTTTAATTAAACTATATTTCGGAAGAATAACACGCACATCTGCGCCAAGCTTTTTTATTTCTTTCGGTAGAGCCCCGGCAACATCTGCGAGTCCTCCAGATTTGACGAAAGGGACACATTCTGAAACAGCAAATAATATGTTCACGAGTTCATCATCGCTCCTTGAGTCGTTCTTTTACGGATGACATAAGGTAATAACGCCGACCCTTTCATGACCGTATCAGATAAAACCGTCACATCTTTATCGGCTATGACATGTTCAATTCCACAACGTTCACCAATTTGTGAGTGCTGCATAATCACACTGTTTTTAATGACGGTATCTTTGCCAATATGAACGCCTCTAAAAATAATACTATTCTCGACGACACCTTCAATGATACAACCGTTACCGATTAAAGAATTTTTAACAACTGCTTGATTTCCATACTTCGTCGGTGGTTCATCCTTTGCTTTTGTATAAATTGGACGTTCCTTCAAAAATAACTCATTCCAAACAGAAGGCTTTAATAGCTCCATACTATGTTTATAGTAGCTATTAATTGAATCGATAATTGCTACATATCCAGAAAACTCGTAATCACAAATTAATAGATTTTGAGGATTCTCAGTAATAACCTCTGATAATGTATGTAAACCTAGGCTATCCTTGAGATTAATTAAATTCATGAGTAGTTTCGTTGACATAATGTACATTTCTAATGATTCGCCATCTTTACGAATTTCCGTAATATCACAACGATTTGCAATATGCCGCTTTAATACCTCTTGATAATCAATATTACACACCGTATGACTATTTGTAATAACCGCATACTCTTGTGTACTTCTTAAGAAGAAATCAATATGATCGGTAAATTGGCGAAAAGACCCGAATTCGTCATACTCATTATGCAAATGTGGCGAAGGGAAGAAAAACAAGCCATCCTTTTTACGATGTAAGTCCCATTGTTTCCCTGAATCTAAATGGTCCATTAAAGACCGATATTGATACTTAGGGAATATTGCCACACTTTGTATATGAGAATTCACCATATTTGATAGAACAAAATCGATTAAACGATAACGCCCAGCAAAAGGAACCGCTGCTAATGAACGATGTAATGTTAAATCTTGTATTTCCCTTTTTATTGCTGTTGCATCAATAACACCTAACATTTTTCTATGCAATCTATTATCCCCCTTATTCGGAAAAGGGGCTGGTACTCGCTATTCGTTACTTTTACAAGCAGCATTCCGACACCAACCGTTCCTATTTCCTTACTTAAAAGTATGAATGATTAATTAGTGTAAAGGTTAATTTTTACGTTAATGACAGCAAAAAACGCTCCTCCTAAAAAATACGTGGGTTAGGTGAGAAACACAGGTATCACCACCCACTGGAGGAATAGTATATTTCTGCTGTACAAAACATCTACATCTATCAAAATATATTAACTGTTAAATCAGATAATTTTACTATCTACCATTGTATGAATCTCTTCAATGATTTCTTCTGTAACTAATAAGACTTCATCAGAGTTTCGGTCCGGGCAAATCATTGTTCCGTTTGGTATTTCAATACCACTTGGGATAATCGCATTTTCAATATAGACATTCTCACCAATTATCGCATCTGGCATAATCACTGAATTTTTCACTACTGAGTTCTTCCCTACTGTAACACCTTGGAACAACACAGAATGATGCAGTTTACCGAGTATGACACATCCATCATTCACTAAAGATTTAGATACGGTTGCCTCATTTCCGATAAATTGAGGCGGCTGATTCGAATTCACCGTATAAATCTTCCACTCTTGGTCAAACAAGTTCAATTCAGGATTATCTTTTAATAAATCCATATTTGCTTCCCAAAGGCTTTTAACGGTACCAACGTCTTTCCAGTAGCCGCTAAACGGATAGGCAACAACCTTTTTATGCTCTTCAATTAGTAACGGAATAATATCTTTACCAAAGTCATGACTAGAATATTGATTCCGTTCATCCATTTCTAAATATTCCTTTAAGACTGACCATTTAAAGATATAAATGCCCATTGAAGCTAAGTTACTTTTAGGCTTTGCAGGCTTTTCATCGAATTCGACTACATTCATTTCGTCATCCGTATTCATAATTCCAAATCTACTTGCTTCGTCCCAAGGAACTTCAATAACGGATATCGATACATCTGCATTTTTTTCAACATGGAAATCGAGCATTTTCGAATAATCCATCTTATATATATGGTCACCTGATAAAATCAGGACATATTCAGGGTCAAATTGTTTAATATAATTAATATTGTGATAAATCGCACTAGCAGTTCCTTGATACCATTTCATTTCTGAAGACTCAGCATACGGTGGAAGAACTGTTACTCCGCCATTTTTCCGGTCTAAATCCCAGACACTGCCGATACCGATATATGAATTTAACACAAGTGGCTGATATTGAGTGAGCACACCTACAGTATCAATGCTTGAATTTGTACAATTACTTAACGTAAAATCGATAATCCGATATTTTCCTCCAAATGGTACTGCAGGTTTTGCTAAATTTTTTGTTAGTGAGCTCAATCTGCTACCTTTACCCCCTGCTAGTAACATTGCGACGCACTTTTTTCTTACCATTTGATTGCTCCCTTCTCTTTTTGACTGCCCGTAACATAACAATTCCGTATGGTGGAACAGTAATGGATATATTAAAAGGTCTTCCGTGATATTCCCCTTCGACTGCCTTAATCGTTTTCTTATTTACTTGACCAGAACCGCCATAGGACTCTGAGTCACTATTTAAAATTTCAATATAATCTGTTTCGACTGGTACACCAATTTTATAATCGTGATAGACAACTGCTTTAAAATTACAAATAATAACGAGTAAATCATCCTTTTTACTTTTACGGATGAATGAGAAAATACTTTGCTCACGATTATTCACATCAATCCATTCAAAGCCAGCCTCAACATGATCCAATTCAAAAAGTGGCTTCTGCTTACTATATAGGTGCATTAAATCTTTATAGAAAACCCGCATATTACTATGCATTTCATACTCTTCCAACATCCAGTCTAATTGCTCTAAATCTTTCCATTCATCAAACTGCCCAAACTCACCCCCCATAAATAACAGCTTTTTACCTGGATGAGCAATCATATACCCGTGCAGTAAACGCAGCTGGGCAAATTTCTGCCAATAATCACCTGGCATTTTATTTAGAAGAGATTTTTTCCCATGCACAACTTCATCATGTGAGAATGGTAAGATGAAATTTTCAGAAAAAGCATATAAAAGGGAGAAAGATACTTTATGGTGGAAATCTTGACGTTGTTCTGGAGCTGTCTCCATATAGGTTAAAATGTCATTCATCCAACCCATATTCCATTTGTAGTTAAAGCCTAAGCCACCTGACGAGGTAGGGGCAGTTACCATTGGCCAATCGGTTGAATCTTCAGCAATCATCAGGATATGTTCATCCTTTGCAAATACTGCTTCATTCAACTTCTTTAAGAACCCGACGGCATATTCATTCACAACTAATTCATCTGAATTAGGCCAGTGCAACATATTTGCAACGGCATCCACTCTAAAACCATCAACATGGAAATACTCTATCCAAAAGATAGCATTTGAGATGAGAAAGCTTTGTACTTCAGGCTTTGCTAAATCAAAATTAGCTGTTCCCCACTCCAAATTTTCCCGGTCGTTGAAATGGGCATATTCAAATGTTGGTTCACCATCAAACATATATAAACCATGAGCATCTTTACAAAAATGACCCGGAACCCAATCAACAATGACGCCGATATTTTCCTGGTGACAGGCATCAATAAATCTCATTAAATCATGCGGTGTACCATAGCGACTCGTTGCTGAGTAATACCCTGTTCCTTGATACCCCCAAGACCGGTCATAAGGATGCTCGATGATAGGTAATAACTCAATATGGGTAAAGCCATGTTCGATAACGTACGGTATCAACTCATCTATTAATTCTGTATAGCTTAGAAGCTCTTCCTTACCCTTTATCTTCCACGACCCAAGGTGCACTTCATAAATTGACAAAGGGTTATCATAAGGCTTTTTAATTCTCTTCCTCCGCCTCCACTTTTGGTCATTCCATTCATAACCTGATAAATCATAGACGATAGATGCAGTATTAGGTCTTACCTCTGAATAAAATGCAAAAGGGTCTGACTTTAGAAGCGTATTTCCATTTGCAGTAGTGATTTGATACTTATAAAGTTCACCTATCCCTATTTCTGGAACAAATAAAGCCCATATCCCCTCCTCATTCACCTGCTGCATTGGATGGTTCTCTCCATTCCAACCATTAAAATCGCCAACTATGTGGACACTTCTCGCATGTGGTGCCCATACACAGAAATTTGTACCAACTACTCCATCATGCTCCTGTATATGTGCTCCGAAAAACCGATAGCTTTCAAATAACTGACCTTCATGAAACAAATGTATATCAAAATCAGTTGGACAAATGAGCGTCACCTTGTTCACCCTTTCCTATAATATCTCTATGCTAAACATTCAAGACTTACAAATAGTTTCCTTCAATGAAAACGTTACTATTTAACGACAGAAACCTACATTCAACAAAAAGTCTTGAACAAAAGTTATTCTTTTAAAATTATCCTACTAATTCTAATTAATGGAACCAAAGAGACACTTCCTATATATGTAAGGGCATACCTATCTATAAACGACGCATTTAATCTATTAATGTAAAGAAAAGAAAAATGAGAATTTACGCATTTAAGAGGAGTTTAGATTATATGGAAATAATTAAAATTTTAAATTTTTGTTGGAATTTGTTGAAAAAAATTTCGGAGTTTTTTTGAAGAAAAAAAAGAAAAAGTTCATCATTTTCAAAATACTTCACAAACTTAATAAAACCATTCATTTAAAATTAAGTATATTTAAATAAAATAGTTAGAAAGAATTTTCTATCATCTACTACGAAACCGGTTTATAGATTCAGATATTACCTCCGACCAGGAACATCATTAGATTTCAAAATATGTGGATTACACATAAATCATGAAACGATTAAATTATCGATAAAAAAAGTCTATTGGTCACTTAAGTTACTCAGCAAACATTAATCAACTTTGCTGGCAATTCCTGTATGCCCAATAGACAGATTTAATGATAAGAATTATATATTGAATAACAAACCTATTAGTTCCTTAACATTTATAAGTTCATGAATAATGATAGCAGTTCAGCTTGAATCCATTCGTAAATTATCAAACTGCTGACCTTTCTTATAGATTGATTTAAATAGGTACCTCTCCCCCCTCCAACAAAACTAATATTGACTATATACTACTTATATAGTTTGATATTCTGAAACATGTTCGAGGTTCGCTTATTGCATTTGTGTTAATAATGGAAAACTCAAACAAGTTCTTTCCATTCGTCTGCTAAAACTCCGTAAACAGCATGGTCAACATAATGGTCATATAACCACTCAGCCTGCCTAATCGTTGCTTCATATTTAAAACCTAATCGTTCTGGAACACTCCTACTTTTATAATTATGAACAGCAGCCCGAATTTCCACTTTATTGAGCATGAGGGTATGAATGGCATAGTTAGTCAAAGCTTTTGCAACCTTGGTCATAATCCCCTTACCTTGATATTCCTCCCCTAGCCAATAGCCGATATATACTATTTTATTTGACCAGTCAATTGTATTAAACCCCGCGACACCTACAATAACTCCATTTAACAAAATAACTGTAGTTAAGCTTATGTTTTCCGCATACCCTTTTAAACAGCCCTTAATAAACTTCTCTGTATCTTCCACCTGTGTAGTGCTATTTAACCAAGGTAACCATTCTTTCAAATAATGTCTCGATTCATCCGTCAGTTCATAAATTCTTGTTGCATCATTTAATTCAATTAACCTTAATGATACTGATTCATCAATTTTATGGATAAACATTGAACTCCCTCCAATCTCAACTAGGTTCGCAGCATAATAGGTTACTTACTTAATTGAATAACTGATCTACATCCGATTCGTCTTTTAACTTTTCCTGGATAAGCTCTTTTAACTCATCCTCATTATCAACTTCTTCTAAATTCTTTCCAAACCAATTTTGAAAATCGTCTTTCACTATTTTAAATTCATCGATTCCATCATTTTTCTCAAAATGAAAAGATATCAAATCTACATTTTTAATCAATGTAAATAAATAGCTCGCATTGTGAATGACCGTATGCCTCTCATTCAATTCCGATTCAGACCAATCATACTTTATGATAATCTCATATGGCTTCTCCTTAGTACTTAGTTCAACCCCACGAAAATATTCCTCGCCTTGAAGATGGATGATTGTATTGACAACAGCACTGTTATCCCCAACAAATGAGTCTTTATATTGAAAAAGGTTTGTACTTGTACTATTTGCGCTTGCATCACAACCACTTAACATTAACATTCCTAATATTAGGATAAAGAAATATTTAATAGTTTGTTGCATTAGCCTTCCTCCATTCTGTAGTCCTATATGAATTATATTGTGCCTATTTTAGCATCAATTCTTCAGTTTTCCAAACTACTGATTAATCTGATTTAAGTAAACCTATTAATATGGTTGTTTTTTATGCAATGTTATTAGATTTGAACTTTATGTTGTTGGTGATAATTATTTGTATTATCTTTCAACTGAGAAAGGTCTAATTTATTTGATGATGGATATTGCTGTGGGGAGTTTTTTTTAGTATATCTTTCTCTTATTGTGACTTTGAAAGTTCTCTCACTTTGCAGATGAAGGACATTCAGGTATATCTCCTATCAAGAATAGTCATCACTTTGCGGATGAAGGAGATTTCATAACTCACAGTTTTTACTTTGGTCTTCATCATCGTGATGAAGGACATTTCTTATCTCACAGTTTTTTATTTTGGTCTTCATCATCGCGATGAAGGACATTTCTTACCTCATACTTTTTTATTTTGGTCTTCATCATCGGGATGAAGGACATTTCTTACCTCATACTTTTTTATTTTGGTCTTCATCATCGTGATGAAGGACATTTCTTATCTCACAGTTTTTCATTTTGGTCTTCATCATCGTGATGAAGGACATTTCTTACCTCACAGTTTTTTATTTTGGTCTTCATCATCGCGATGAAGGACATTTCTTATCTCATACTTTTTTATTTTGGTCTTCATCATCGCGATGAAGGACATTTCTTACCTCATACTTTTTTATTTTGGTCTTCATCATCGCGATGAAGGACATTTCTTATCTCATAGTTTTTTATTTTGGTCTTCATCATCGGGATGAAGGACATTTCTTCTCTCACAGTTTTTTATTTTGGTCTTCATCATCGCGATGAAGGACATTTCTTATCATACAGTTTTTTATTTTGGTCTTCATCATCGCGATGAAGGACATTTCTTATCTCATACTTTTTTATTTTGGTCTTCATCTCGTAAGTGAACATTCCTCATCACAATTCTTATTAGTTTTTTGTCTTCATCCAATAGATGTGGCTCACATCTACAAATTCCTCCTATTAAAATGACCTTCACATGGTTAATGAACCACTATATCATTTGTCTAAATAATTGATGCAGGATGTATAAGTGTCTAAAACGATTTCTTGCAAGATACTGGATGATATTAAATAATTAACTATACACAAAAAAAAGGCGAACAAATCATATATGATTTGTTCGCCTTTTTCATAAATAACATGAATTTTTAATGACCCATACGGGATTCGAACCCGTGTTACCGCCGTGAAAGGGCGGTGTCTTAACCGCTTGACCAATGGGCCATAAATATAAAATATGGCGGAGAAGGAGGGATTTGAACCCTCGCGCCGCTCGCGCGACCTACACCCTTAGCAGGGGCGCCTCTTCAGCCACTTGAGTACTTCCCCATATGGCTCCGCAGGTAGGACTCGAACCTACGACCGATCGGTTAACAGCCGATAGCTCTACCACTGAGCTACTGCGGAACAATCAAATTAATTTATTAATGGTGGGCCTAAATGGACTCGAACCATCGACCTCACGCTTATCAGGCGTGCGCTCTAACCAGCTGAGCTATAGGCCCATAATAATTATTGGAGCGGGTGAAGGGAATCGAACCCTCATCATCAGCTTGGAAGGCTGAGGTTTTACCACTAAACTACACCCGCTTATTAACATGGGGCGGCTGATGGGAATCGAACCCACGAATGTCGGAACCACAATCCGATGCGTTAACCACTTCGCCACAGCCGCCACAATGATTAACGATAATAAAAGGTGGCTCGGGACGGAATCGAACCGCCGACACATGGATTTTCAGTCCATTGCTCTACCGACTGAGCTACCGAGCCATATATAAATAAAGTATTTTCACCTTATATCAAATGTTTCTTCTCATACACTATCTAGAATATCTAAGAATCGATAGTATTTGTTGCTTTATAATTAGTCTATCGTCCTCATTTCAGATTGCTTATTCAAGATGCAGTTCAATGAGTACGCTGATGCAAACTCAATGGAGCTTATTCGTTCGTGCTCTACCGACTGAGCTACCGAGCCATATATAAATTATTAAAAAATGGCGGTCCGGACGGGACTCGAACCCGCGACCTCCTGCGTGACAGGCAGGCATTCTAACCAACTGAACTACCGGACCATTTTGGTTGCGGGGACAGGATTTGAACCTGCGACCTTCGGGTTATGAGCCCGACGAGCTACCAGACTGCTCCACCCCGCGATAATAAAAGAGAACAAATTATTTCTATGCTCATAGATATTGCCTATTACTGACCGCCCCGATTTCAGTTTGTTTATTCAAGATGTGGCTCAATCGGTGCGCTGATGCTTATTCAGTGAAGCTTATTCGTTCGTGCTCCACCCCGCGATAATATAAAACAAAATTTATTTAAATTAAAGTTATGGAGGAGGAAGGGGGATTCGAACCCCCGCGGGTTTTGACACCCCTGTCGGTTTTCAAGACCGATCCCTTCAGCCGGACTTGGGTATTCCTCCATCATATTTCTAATTTAAATGGTGGACCTTGTAGGACTCGAACCTACGACCGGACGGTTATGAGCCGTCTGCTCTAACCAGCTGAGCTAAAGGTCCATTATAAAACTTAATATGGTAGCGGCGGAGGGGATCGAACCCACGACCTCACGGGTATGAACCGTACGCTCTAGCCAGCTGAGCTACGCCGCCATATTAATTTTTTATTCATTATTGAAAATTGGTGGAGCCTAGCGGGATCGAACCGCTGACCTCCTGCGTGCAAAGCAGGCGCTCTCCCAGCTGAGCTAAGGCCCCAAAAGGTATAAATTATAATGGTCGGGAAGACAGGATTCGAACCTGCGACCCCTTGGTCCCAAACCAAGTGCTCTACCAAGCTGAGCTACTTCCCGAATATGGCGCGCCCGAGAGGAGTCGAACCCCTAACCTTTTGATCCGTAGTCAAACGCTCTATCCAATTGAGCTACGGGCGCTCACCTAAATGGTGCCGAGGACCGGAATCGAACCGGTACGGTAGTCACCTACCGCAGGATTTTAAGTCCTGTGCGTCTGCCAGTTCCGCCACCCCGGCATAAGTGCTTCTGGAGCGGAAGACGGGATTCGAACCCGCGACCCCCACCTTGGCAAGGTGGTGTTCTACCACTGAACTACTTCCGCATATATTTAGATGGTGCGGGTGAAGGGACTTGAACCCCCACGTCACAAGGACACTAGATCCTAAGTCTAGCGCGTCTGCCAATTCCGCCACACCCGCAAGGTGTGTAAATGGTGAGCCATGAAGGACTCGAACCTTCGACCCTCTGATTAAAAGTCAGATGCTCTACCAACTGAGCTAATGGCTCATCTTAAAATGAGTAATCTTATTTATTGTTTTACTTGTTTCTGACGCCCAAATCTCAGATAGTTAATCCAAGATGCAGCTCAATTTGTGCGCTGATGTTTTGCTTCGCTGCTTACTCGTTCGTGCTCTACCAACTGAGCTAATGGCTCATTTTTAAATGAGTAAAAGTGGTGCCGGCGAGAGGACTTGAACCCCCAACCTACTGATTACAAGTCAGTTGCTCTACCAGTTGAGCTACACCGGCAAAATTAATTAATAAATATAATGGTGGAGGATGACGGGATCGAACCGCCGACCCTCTGCTTGTAAGGCAGATGCTCTCCCAGCTGAGCTAATCCTCCATAAAAATAATTCTAATTGTACTAAAGCCTGGCAACGTCCTACTCTCACAAGGGGAAGCCCCTAACTACCATCGGCGCTGAAGAGCTTAACTTCCGTGTTCGGCATGGGAACGGGTGTGACCTCTTCGCCATCATCACCAGACATTAGCGACAAGAATTATTATACTATTTTAAGGGAATATTTCAAGTGTTTTTTTATATTCCTTCAAAACTAGATAACGATTCACTATTCAAGTATTGCTGAGATAAACGTTTATTAGTGTCTAGCTCCAGAAGCCAAATCCTACGGTAATTTCACCCTCTCGTGCGAAGTCAAACTACGACTTCTTCTCGAGTGCTCCAATGCCCTATGGATTTAAGCGGGCTTCTTCCGCTTTTCTATTTGGTTAAGTCCTCGAACGATTAGTATCTGTCAGCTCCATGTGTCACCACACTTCCACCTCAGACCTATCAACCTGGTCATCTTCC
>NZ_JAUSUD010000009.1 GCF_030813355.1 Metabacillus malikii | reverse complement strand
CATTCCGAAATATAGTGGAAAAAGTAGCACATTATTTCAGATTTTCTCCTGGATTAATGTGAAAACAAGTATCTGGAATAATGTGCTCGATTACACCAATACGAAGCAGGTAAATATTTGCTTTTTGCAAACACTAATTTAATGCCATACTTCCTAGGAGAACCGATGTTTCATGGAATGTCATTAACGTTTTCGATTATCAACATTCTCGTTCATCTTAGTTCGTTCTTTTTCATTGCCTATTTATTTTTTAATAATCGGGATGTGCATGTGTGACTTATAGATCGGCACTTCAATTCAATTTAAAAAGAGTTGCTGTTCGGGTTTACATGAGTCTATAGCCGTTACTATAATTGAAAACTTCTAGGTGTAAAATGTGACTAAGGCTAGGGGGATGAAGACCAAAAAGAGAGGAAGAAAGTGCGGAAATGGTCTTCATAAAGGGTATGAAGGCCAAAATGAGAGAAATAAAGATTGAAATTGTTCTTCATAAAAGGTATGAAGACCAAAATGAGAGAACCAAAGAGCGGAATTGTTCTTCATAAAGGGTATGAATATATGAAGACCAAAATGAGAGAAATAAAGATCGGAAATGTTCTTCATAAAGGGTATGAAGACCAAAATGAGAGAACCAAAGGTCAGAAATGGTCTTCATAAAGGATATGAAGACCAAAATAAGAGAACTAAAGGTCGGAAATGTTCTTCATAAAGGATATGAAGACCAAAACGAGAGAACCAAAGAGCGGAAATGGTCTTCATAAAGGGTGTGAAGACCAAAATGAAAGAACTAAAGGTCGGAAATGGTCTTCATAAAGGGTGTGAAGACCAAAATGAAAGAACTAAGGGTCGGAAATGGTCTTCATAAAGGGTGTGAAGACCAAAATGAAAGAACTAAGGGTCGGAAATGGTCTTCATAAAGGAATGAAGACCAAAACGAGAGAACTAAAGATCGGAAATGGTCTTCATAAAGGGTGTGAAGACCAAAATGAGAGAAAGAAAGAGCGGAAATGGTCCTCATAAAAGGTATGAAGTCCAAAATGCTTGATGAAATAGCAAGAAATGTCATTCATGAGGAATGAAGACCAAAAAATGTGAAGAAACAGTAAGAAATATCCTGCATAGCAAGATATGCAAATAGAAGTAAGACCTCAAACAAACTAGAAGAAATCCAAATGTAAGATAACTACCACCAAAATAGCCAATGTGATATAAAAGTAAATACAATGTCTAAAGAATCGTAAAACTCAATAAGTTTCTCCGTCATAAACTACTTAAGATACACCTACCCAATCCTTGTCCAAAAGTTGCTTTGCTCTTCAAACTTAAACATTCACCAACACAAACTAAAAAAGCAAGTGAAGTATCCTCCTCACTTGCTTTAAAAAGTGCTTATATTATTTCAAATTCTCACTGTTCAATGCTTCAAGCTCAGGAATGACAAATTGTCCATCCTTGCGAATAAGAACGTCATCGAAGTAAATTTCACCGCCGCCGTATTCTGGGCGTTGAATCATGACCATATCCCAATGGATATTTGAGTTATTGCCGTTGTATGCATCGTCATAAGCTTGACCTGGTGTAAAGTGGAAGCTGCCTGCAATTTTTTCATCAAATAGGATATCTTGCATTGGGTGGAGAATGTATGGATTGACACCAATTGCAAATTCACCAATAAATCTTGCTCCTTCATCAGTGTCAAAGATTTTATTGATTCTTTCTGTATCATTCGCTGTTGCTTCTATAATTTTTCCGTCTTTGAATGTTAGTTTGACATTTTCAAAAGTAAATCCATTGTACGGAGAAGGGGTATTATAGGAAATCGTTCCGTTAACAGAATCCTTTACAGGTGCAGTATAGACTTCTCCGTCAGGAATATTCATTTGTCCGGAACATTTAATTGCAGGAATATCTTTAATTGAGAAAGTTAAGTCTGTACCTTCTCCTGTTAAGCGAACTTTATCGGTTTTGTTCATTAGCTCAACTAACGGGTCCATTGCTTTGTCCATTTTGCTGTAGTCAAGGTTACAGACATCAAAGTAAAAATCCTCAAATTGTTCGGTGCTCATTTTTGCAAGCTGGGCCATTGATGAAGTTGGGTAACGAAGCACAACCCATTTTGTTTTTGGAACGCGAATTTCCCTATGGACTTTTTTGCCGATCGTACTTCCTTGCAATTTTAACTTTTCGTCTGGTACATCAGCAAATTCATTGATGTTATTGCCTGAGCGCAGCCCTATATATGCATCCATGTTTCTCATCACTTCTGCTTCAAAATTAGCAATAAGCTGATATTGTTCCTCCTTAGCACCAAGTAATAATTGACGGTCTACTTCGTTATCTTTTAATGATACAAATGGATATCCGCCGACAGCATATGCTTCCCTTACTAAGGCTGTCACTAATTCCTTTTGCAGACCAAAGTTTTCAATTAATACCTTTTCACCCTTTTGTAGTCGAACAGAATATTGAATTAAATTTTTGGCTAATATGTCGATTCGTTGATCTCTCATATGTATTCCTCCTCAGACTTAACGTAAGGCTATGTACTACTACTTTTAACAGTAAAAATAAGGGAGCCTTTCATAAGTATGTTTTTACTCTGTATATTTTACCCGATTCCTAGAAAAGAAACCTATAATATGCTTTATGAGAATAACTTCTTGATGATGATCTCAAAAAAATTACAAGGAACCGCATAATCTTGGCGAAGACTTTCGCAATTTTTGGCAGTTTATGTTTATAATAAGGGAAGAAGGGTATTGATCAGATACATAGGAGGTGTAACATTGATTATTATTTTATACTTAAGTGTGGCATTAATCGCCATTGCGTTTACAATTTTAGTTGTTTACGTTTCAAAAACTTTAAAAGCATTACAAGGGACATTAACGAATGTAGCAAATACATTAGAGGGGCTTGAAAAGCAAATGTCAGGAGTTACCCTTGAAACAACACAACTGTTACATAAAACAAATATTCTTGCAGATGATATTAGGCAGAAGTCTGAAAAATTGAATTCAGTCGTTGATTCCGTGCAGGATATCGGGACAACAATTCAGCAGTTAAATCATTCTGTTAGGAACGTAACAACATCTGTTACGACAAATTTAGAACAAAATCAAGACAAGGTAAATCAAGTTGCGCAATGGAGTAATGCCGCCATAGAAATTTGGTCAAGATGGAAACATAAAAAGGAAATAAAACAAAGAAGAGAACATTCTTTTAAGGAGGCAAATGAACATGAGTAATCGTGATTTTATGGTCGGTTCAATTATCGGAGGGTTAATCGGTGCTGCAGCTGCACTTATGCTCGCACCGAAATCTGGTCGAGAAATACGAGATGATTTAGGACAACAGGCTTCAAAGCTTAAAGAGCAGACTGGAAAAATTTCGAAGGAAGAACTAATTGAAAAAGGCTCTGAATTCGTGAATATCGCAAAGGAAAAGTCTGCATCACTGTCACAAGTAGTTACAGAACAATCGTCCCAAATTATGGACAAGGTTAAGGATATTACGAAAAATTCAGGTGGACAGCAAGATCAAACAATTGAATCAATTGTAGGCGATGCGTTAAAAGAAATAAGTGAAGATGCGGGTCAAAGTGATTCTGGCGCAGGTAGTAATAATCATAAGGAATCAGAAAATAGTGAAGCTACAGTAACTGAGCAAACGAAAGCTTAAATGGCAAATCATTAGGGGGATTAGATGAGTAAAACATTAATCGGTACGAAAGAGGAGTTTCAACAATTACTAGATAAGCATGACACATTTTTATTCGTCAAAAACAGTTTAACGTGTCCAATTAGTCAGGCAGCATTTGCTGAATTTGAATCTTTTTCAGAAGCAAATGGGGACTATCCTTGTTATTTCCTTCATGTGCAGGAAGCTCGACCGCTTTCCGACTATATCGCTGAAACATATGGTATTAAACATGAATCACCACAAGCGCTCCTGTTTAAAGGGAGTAATGTAATCTGGAATACATCACACCATAAGATTACAAAACAGGCATTAGAAGCAGAAGTGCTTGGGAAATAAAGGAAAATTCTTTTTTAAAAAGTGTAATGCTAAAAAAGCTGATGGATAGATTCCACCAGCTTTTTATGTGCTCAAAATCTTTCAGGTGCCCATATCGCAATATCATTACCTGGAGTAGCAACAATAAGCCAAGTTTCTTCATCGAATTCAACACCAGCTTGCCAACACTCGTACATGTCATGAACACCGTTTACAAACAGTTCATAACCATTTTCCAATGTAATTAATAAATGTGGCGTGTTCTCTGCCAATTCGATATTTATCACTTTTTGTCGTCTACATTGAAAAATTCTCCGATATTCCTCTTCTTCAGAATAATGTTCAATTTCTTCTGCACTTTTAGGAAATTTCATAGGTCTCTTATCGAATAAACACCATTTCGATTCAATAGTAAGATATAATTGTCCTCCATAATCAACTACATCCTTATAATGTGTAAAATATACTTTGATTGTAGCAGGAGACATACCAAACTGCACTCCATCAAGTTGTGCACCGATGAAGAGATGCTTTAGCACTTTTTCAGCATATATTTTGTCTGTAATATTCATTATCTGAATCTACCTTTCAGCATGGCTATAACCACTTAAAAGACAATTCATCACCAGGGGCTAATGGATCCTGAAAATTTGACTGTTCGCCATTTTTTAAAAGTTGAAATTGATTGTTTCCTGATGAGGGGATATCAATATCAATAACTGTAAAGATGTCCTGATATATAAATGGCTGAATCTCTTTTTGTGTCGTAGTCAATTTATCCCCATTTTTTATCATACTCGTAAGTTCGAGTTTATCTCCGTTTCGAAAGAACTCTGTTACAGGTCTCTCGAGAGTAATTGATTCTCCGTTAAAGATAACCGGTATCGATTGTGAGACTGTAAAAGTAGTTTCATTGATAAGTTCATTTAATGTAGGTGCCTTCGTTTCATGAACAAATAGAACATCACCATCTTCAAGCTTCGCATCCTTTGTAGTAGGGAGACCATTTTTATTTAATGTAGCGGAAAAAGTCTGCAAATGGTGAACCTTTCCGTCTATTTCAATTGAAAAGGGCTTTAGATTTGCTAATGATACAGTAAATTGTATCTCCTGTAAAAGTTCTTCAATTGTATTTGGAATGCTGCACGTAATATTATCACGATCATTTATTAAGATATCCAAATCTTTCACAGGTTGCTGATTTATTGTAAAAGTTGGGTTAACGCTGTATGATTGTCCATTAACAGTTACTGTTTTAGTCGGAACGATATCAACAATTGAAGCTAATGTTGGTTGATTTGACTTACCATCTTGTCCTTTTTCAATTGTGATGATATCTCCGTGGTGAATCTCATCTTCTATAGAAACATGTTTATTGTTTTTCTTAATAATAGGTGGGTATCCTTGTTCACCTGGTATTGTAATTGCGTTTCCATTTACGTTTACCATCAGTGCCAAGCCAGGCTTTCCAAAGTACTTATGAAGCTGTAATCCAGATGCGAGTATACAATCGCCGACTGTTAATGATTTCATTTGGAAAAGTCTTACGGCGCGGTCATTTACTTTAGCACTTATATACTGGATAGGATTTTGCTTTGACGCAACAGCAATACCAATTGGTGTCACTAATTCAGGACCTTTTTTCATATGGTCAGCCAATTGCAGATTTTCAATAGCATCAATGCCGCGGATAGCAACTCGATTATTAGGTAATTGTAAACATGCTGCTAATCGCTTAGGTAGTTCAGGTGTTAAACTGCCTCCACCAACTAACATGACCGCTTTTGGAGAACGACCATTGTTCAGTTTTATAATTTCATCTTTTATCGAGTTGGCTAATTTATCAATGGCATTTGAAATTTTTTCAATTGCTTCTTCACTTGTTATTTCTGTTTCAAAGCCTAGAATATCAGAGACAGTAATGGTTTCATTTGTCGTAATTTTTCGCTTTGCTTCCTCCGCTTTTGGAAAGTCTAACAGAAATTCATCTGAGAAGGCTTCGGTGATTTCATCTCCTGCGACCGGAACCATTCCATAGGAAATAATCGTACCTAAATCGGTTATCGCTATATCTGATGTACCTGCACCGATGTCCACAAGGGCAACGTTTAACCTTCGCATCGATGGTGGAATTAGCACATTAATGGCCGCGATTGGCTCTAGTGTTAAGCCGTCCATTTCAAGGTCAGCACGATTTAAAGCGGCTAATAATGATTCAACAACGACCTTAGGGAGAAAAGTGGCAATAATTTCTACAGATGCTTGATTTCCTTGCTGATCAATTAAGCTGCCAATCTCTTCTCCATCGAGCATATATTGGAGAACAGAATAGCCAACACAATCATAATGGTGTGCCCGTTCTGTATCTGTTAGATCAGCGATTTGCTTTTGAGCGGTTTGTAATGCCATTAACTCGAGCTGAAGGATGTCTTCCTTTTGGAACATCGGCTTTCCTTTAATATTAAAGGTAGACGATGCTCTTTCTGTCTTTAAGGCACGGCCTGCAGCAGCAACACATACTTTATGTAGTCGACCGTGCACTTTTTCCAACTCTTCTTTAATGGCCGTAATAACAGATGCTACCGATAGGACATCATGTATTTGCCCATCTAACATTGAACGCTTTTGATGCTCTTTTATAACTGAATCGATGATATGGTATGTTCCGTTTTCTTCTTTTAAAATTAAGCCAACAACAGAACGTGTGCCAATATCTAGTGCAAATGTTAAGTCAGATTGTTTCATGATGGTACACCTTCTTTTAGATTTAAAAGTAAATTACTTCTATGTAAACCTTATGAAAATTAACATGTATTGCTATTTGTGTACTTTATCGCTTAAAAGCGTTTAAATGTTAAAGTTTTTAATGACAATCATCATTTTATCGTATATAATTACAACTAATTATAGAAAATGTACCACACTTTCAATGAATGATAAAGATTGTTCTTTATATGATAGCTGTTTAGCTGATTCATCAGTGTGTGATTGTTTCGAATATTTATTTTGGAAGGATGAGAGAGATGAGTAATGCAGAATTAGAAGCATTGAGAGAAAGAGCAGATGAGATTAACTTACAGATACTAAAGCTTATTAATGAGCGAGGCAGAGTTGTTCAGGAGATTGGCAAGGCTAAGGTTGCGCAAGGTGTTAACCGTTATGATCCAGTTCGTGAGCGTAAAATGTTAAATAGTATTAAAGAATACAATGATGGTCCTTTTGAAGATTCAACATTACAACATATTTTCAAAGAAATTTTCAAAGCGGGCTTAGAGCTGCAAGAGGATGACCATAGTAAAGCTTTATTAGTTTCTCGTAAGAAAAAACCAGAGAATACGATTGTAGAAGTAAATGGTGTTCGCATTGGTGATGGAAACCAATCATTTATCGTCGGTCCATGTGCGGTTGAAAGCTACGAGCAAACAGCAGCTGTTGCGGAGCAGGCTGTTAAACAAGGTGTGAAAATTTTACGTGGAGGTGCGTTTAAACCACGCACAAGCCCATACGATTTCCAAGGTTTAGGACTTGAAGGTCTTAAGATTTTAAGAAGAGTCGGCGATGAGTATGGTTTAGCTATTATTAGTGAAATCGTGAACCCGGCAGATATCGAAGTTGCATTAGATTACGTTGACATTATCCAAATTGGTGCACGTAATATGCAAAACTTCGAATTGTTAAAAGCAGCAGGTGCGGTACGTAAACCAGTATTATTAAAACGTGGTTTAGCTGCTACAATTGATGAATTTGTAAATGCTGCTGAATACATTATCTCTCAAGGTAATGACCAAATTATCCTTTGTGAACGTGGTATTCGTACGTATGAACGTGCAACACGGAATACTTTAGATATTTCAGCTGTTCCAATTCTAAAACAAGAAACACATTTACCAGTCTTTGTTGATGTGACACATTCAACTGGACGTAGAGACTTATTAGTTCCTACAGCAAAAGCAGCATTAGCCATCGGTGCAGACGGTGTAATGGCAGAAGTTCACCCTGACCCAGCAGTAGCATTATCAGATTCTGCTCAACAAATGGACTTCGACCAATTCGACAAATTCATCAAAGAATTGCAACCATTAGTAAAAGTAAACTCATAAGCTTAATAAATGTCAGTGGAGGGTAACGATTCTTCTCATTAATCCGAACGAGTAGTTCGTGTTAGTGGAATGGGATCGTTGCTCTTTTTTTGGTGCTTTCATAGACCATTGATTTTCTCTCCAATAAAACCTTCTAAAAAACGTGTAAGTGCTATTAAGATAGTGAAAAGTTACAAATTATTCAAAAGGTTATGTGAAGAGAGCATATTTTTTGCGATTTTGATAAAATTATTATAAATTATATAAATTAGGGTCAAAATGGAAATAGTTTAGATAAACTTGTCGTAAGTTGCTTATAAATACGAAATATTTGTGAAAACTATGAAAAAAACTACTGAAATGGATTGCAGACGTTTTCAGAGTATCGTATGATTAATTTACATAATACGTGTTCAAATCATGCTGTTTGACAATCGTTAACAAATTTCAACAAATAGATTTACAATTTACGGAGAAAGTTTTTTAGGAATTGAAGGAGTGTTCAATAATGAGTAGTGTCACTATATATGATGTTGCACGTGAGGCGAATGTCTCAATGGCAACCGTTTCCCGGGTAGTCAATGGGAACCCAAACGTAAAACCAACTACTAGGAAAAAAGTACAAGAAGCAATAGAAAGATTAGGCTATCGACCAAATGCAGTCGCAAGAGGACTTGCAAGTAAAAAGACAACTACTGTTGGTGTAATCATCCCGGATATCTCAAGTATTTTTTATTCTGAGCTAGCAAGAGGGATTGAAGACATTGCGACAATGTATAAATATAACATTATCTTAAGTAATTCTGACCAAAACCATGATAAAGAATTACATTTATTAAATACAATGCTCGGTAAACAAGTCGACGGTATCGTATTCATGAGTGGGAATGTAACTGAGGAGCTAGTCGAACAATTTAAACGCTCACCCGTTCCTATTGTATTAGCAGCATCAGTAGATTTATCTGAAACGACTCCTTCTGTTAATATCAATTATGAGCAAGCTGTTTTTGATGTTGTCTCAATGTTAATTGAAAAAGGACATAAGCGTATTGCCTATGTTAGAGGACCATTGGAAGACCCGATTAATCATGCAAAGAAAACAGTAGGATACAAGCGTGCCCTTGAAGAGGCAGGTATTGCATTTGATGATTCAATCGTGATAGAAGGAGACTACTCTTACGATTCTGGTATTGAAGCATTTGAGAAAATTGATGAATTAACTGACAAACCAACAGCTATTTTTGTTGCAACTGATGAAATGGCATTAGGTGTCATTCATGGAGCACAAGATAGAAATTATTCAATTCCTGATGACTTTGAAATCGTTGGTTTTGATAATACACGCTTAGCAACAATGGTACGTCCACAGCTTACTACAGTTGTACAACCAACTTATGATATTGGTGCAGTGGCAATGCGTTTACTTACGAAATATATGAATAAAGAAGAAGTTGATGACCATAATGTGGAATTACCACATCGGATTGAGATTAGGGAATCAACAAAATCGTGATTTTAAACGAGCTGACAAATTTGTTAGCTCGTTTTTGTGTTTCTAGGTTTTACGAATCGGATAAAGTGCCTTTGTTACAGTAAGCGAATTTTTTTCTTCAATTTCTTGTCTACGAGGAATTGGTTTATATAGGTCGTTTGCATCATACCAGTTTTTCGGTAAGGTGACAGGTGCCTCTTTTTGCCACTTCTCGAGCCAAACATCTGGTAGCTGTTCAGGAAGTTTAAGCTGCTTCATTTCCATCCAGATGAGACTCCATGCTCTTGGAACGACACGCCAAATATCATAGCCTCCACCACCGACAGCAATCCAGCGACCTTGACAATAAGTATGGGCAATTTCATGTGCTAGTTTAGGAATTTCATGATAAATCGCCATGGAAGCCGATAAGTGTGTTAGCGGATCGTAATAATGTGCATCTGTCCCATTTTGGGTGATGATTACATCTGGTTTAAAAAAAGCAGCAACCTCAGATAACGTTTGACGATAGGCATCTAACCATGAATCATCTTCTGTAAAAGCATCTAATGGAATGTTGAACGAGTAGCCGTAGCCTTGACCTGTTCCGCGTTCTGTCACTTGACCAGTCCCTGGAAATAAATATCTTCCTGTTTCATGAATTGAGACTGTACATACAGTCGGGTCATCATAAAATGTCCATTGAACACCGTCACCATGATGTGCATCAGTGTCAACATACAATACTTTTGCTTGATATTTCTCTTGAATATATTTTATAGCAACGGAACTATCATTATAAATACAAAACCCGGATGCTTTTCCGCGAAATCCATGGTGGAGGCCACCTCCAAAATTCGCAGCATGCAACACCTTTCCTTCCATTACAGCATCCACAGCTGTTAGTGTCCCTCCAACGAGTCGGGAACTTGCTTCATGCATGTTAGGGAATACCGGTGTATCTTCTGTCCCAAGTCCAAAAAGCAATGCTTCCTCAGGATCTAGTTTGTTCTTTCCAGCTAATTTAACAGCGTTTATATATTTCCGATCGTGTACAAGTGCAAGTTCTTCATCGGTAGCTAGTCGTGGGGCTACAATATCTGATTCGTTAAGGGCTTTCATTTCTTTTAACAAATCATAGGTTAACTCAACACGTAATTGATTAAACGGATGGTTTTGATGAAACTTGTAATCCTGAAACAATGTAGAATAAATGAATGCTGAATCCTTCTCGATCATTGGTCATTCTCCCATACATGAGGATATAGGACTTGATAGCCTTCAGTACGTAAATCAGCAATAATGGTATGAATGTTCATTGTTTGAATGCGAAATACAAGGATTTTGTACATTTCATCGGTGTCAGGATACACGAGTACACTTGATATATTAATGCGGTGATGACGAAAGATTGAAGAGAGCTCAGCTAATTTTCCAGCTTTATTTTCGACCTTTATTTCAATATGTGAAGCAGGTTGGTCAGCTCCTGTTAGTTTAACAAAAGTATGTAATAAATCTGTTTCGGTAATTAAACCTACTAATTTCTGATTTTGCAAGATTGGTAAACAACCAATTTGGTTTTCCATTAAAATAGCAGCAATTTCTTCTACAAAGTCGAGAGGGTGTCCGGTAATAAGATTTGTTGACATAAGTGATTCAATCGGTTTATTTAAAAAATCTTCTTTTAATTCTAATTGAAAAATGGATGGGCTCGCATCCTTTACATCTCTTTCAGTAACAAGTCCAATTAGTGTATGGTCGTCATTAATAATAGGGATATGTCTAATTTTATGTTTTCGCATTGTTTCCAATGCTTCTCTTATTGTATGTGTTGCACTTAAGGTAATGAGGTTCTGTTTCATAATTTGCTTAACGATCATATTGTTACCTCCTTACAATCTCTTAAATCATGAGGATTACGAAAAAAGATTAGTACATAAACCGATTTTTAAAGCGAAGTTGGTCAAACTGTTGGATTGACGATGGTTTGACACGTTTTCCGATTCTAGCCATTAAACAGTTTGCAGGATGTGAGCTAATCTCGGGATCGTCCGTTGCATACCATTCTAACCCACCGGCATTCATCATTTTCTCCATGATTTTTCGATATTCCCACACGTTTAAACCAGAACCTTTTAAATCCCAATGCCAATAGTATTCTGTCGTAATGATTATATAATCTTCCATTGCGTCATCCATCATCGACACCTTTAACAAGTTTTTCCCAATAGAATAGCCTCGATATTCAGGGGCAACTTCAATTGCGCCTAACTCTATTAAATCTTCCATTTTTCCTTCAGACCATCTTTCTAATGGGTCAGGATATAAGTATGTAACATAACCAACAACTAGCTCGTTTCTTCTGGCAATAATAATTCTTCCTTCTGGTAAATCAGCAATTTCAATTAATGCCTTCTGTTGCTGTTTAGGGGGTCTAAATGCCACTAACCCTTCGTGAAATGTATAGCCTGCTAAATCAACAGATGAAACGGGACCTTCAATTAGAATACTAGAGTTATCTTTCTTCAATTCTTTAGCATGATAGGTTTTAGCGTGATGCATGTTGTCACCGCCTTTATCGTCAATCAATTTCATGTCTAATTCTTAACTATCTATTATACAGGATTTTTTAAAGAATAAAGCGATTTCATTATAAGTTTATAAACAATTTTTAAAAAATTGTGAAATTATATATTGTGTACTATAATAGGATTGTAAATTCTTACAAAGGGGGAAATTTAGATGAAGTTGGAAGCGTTACCAGTAGTAAAGGGGGATCATAACTTATCAAGTTATGAGGATGTGTATACTTCATTTAATTGGGAGGAAGCTGAAAAGAATTTCACATGGTATGAAACCGGAAAGTTAAATGCAGCATATGAGGCAATTGACCGTCATGCTGAAACATTCCGTAAAAACAAAATTGCACTCTATTATCGTGATTCAAAGCGACAAGAGAAATATACGTATAAAGAGATGAAGGAACTCTCCAATAAGGCGGCAAACGTAATAAAAAATACTGCAAATGTCGAAAAAGGTGACCGTCTATTTGTCTTCATGCCAAGAACACCTGAGCTATACTTTATTGTCTTAGGTGCTGTAAAGTTAGGTGCAATCGTCGGTCCGTTATTTGAAGCATTTATGGAAGGGGCAGTTAAAGATAGATTAGAAGATAGTGAAGCAAGGGTCATCGTCACTACACCTGAACTAGTCAATCGCATCCCTGTCGATGAATTGCCTCACTTAGAGCATATCATCATTGTTGGAGAAGATGTTGATACGGAGAAACATATTGATTTCCTATCAGAAATGGAAACAGCCAGTAAGGAGCTTGATATTGTATGGGTAGAAAAGACGGATGGCTTACTTCTACATTATACGTCTGGTTCAACTGGCAAACCAAAAGGAGTCCTACATATCCATCAAGCCATGATCCAACACTATCAAACTGCAAAATGGGTTTTAGACATTAAAGAGGATGATGTATATTGGTGTACAGCTGACCCTGGCTGGGTTACTGGTACGGTTTATGGCATATTTGGACCGTGGCTGACAGGGTCGACAAACGTCATTGTAGGTGGCCGTTTTAGTCCTGAGTCATGGTATCAAACGATAGAAGATTACGGGGTTACTGTTTGGTATAGTGCACCTACAGCGTTTCGAATGCTGATGGGAGCGGGCGATGACCTAGTGAATCAATATGACTTAAGTTCGTTGAGACATGTATTAAGTGTTGGTGAACCATTGAACCCAGAAGTGGTTCGCTGGGGAGCAAAGGTATTTAATAAACGAATCCATGATACATGGTGGATGACGGAAACAGGAGCTCAATTAATCTGTAACTACCCAAGTATGGAAATTAAGCCAGGCTCAATGGGCAAACCAATTCCAGGAGTTCAAGCTGCAATAGTTGATGAAAAGGGTCAAGAGTTACCGCCTTATCGCATGGGTAATTTAGCAATTAAAAAAGGCTGGCCATCGATGATGCATACGATTTGGAACAACCAGGAAAAATATGATTCCTATTTTATGCCTGGTGAATGGTATGTTTCAGGAGATTCAGCTTACATGGATGAGGACGGTTACTTTTGGTTCCAAGGCAGGGTTGATGATGTCATCATGACATCTGGAGAACGTGTTGGACCTTTTGAAGTAGAGAGTAAGCTGATTGAGCACCCAGCAATAGCTGAAGCAGGTGTTATCGGAAAACCTGACCCAGTTAGGGGAGAAATTATTAAAGCATTTGTGGCTCTTCGTGAAGGCTATGAGGCAACTGACGAACTTAAAGAAGAAATCCGTCTGTTTGTAAAGGAAGGTCTAGCTGCACATGCTGCCCCACGTGAGATTGAATTTAGAGATAAACTACCGAAAACACGTAGTGGGAAAATCATGCGTCGCGTCTTGAAAGCATGGGAGCTAGATTTACCTACAGGAGACTTATCGACAATGGAAGATTAAATATAAGAAAGGCTAGGAAGTCTTATGATTTCCTAGCCTTTTAGCTTGCTATTTAATTATGCGCCTGGTCTTCCTAAATGGTCATATTAATAGAAAAGCTCCCACCTTTTATGAAGAGTGTGGGAGCTTTGTTAAATATAGCGTGAGAGTCATTTGAATCTAAATAAGAACGATAAACCTATTGTTCAGGTTGTTGTGTATTGGCATTTGCCACTGCTTCCTGTTGTTGTTCTACAGGCTTCTCTGCAGGAGGTTTCTCCTCTTGAGGTGTGTTTGCTTGTTGCGGTTTTTCAGCAACAGATTTTTCCTGTGGTGTTGCAGAATAATCACCGACTTGAATAATGGCTGATCGGGCTGATTCTCTTCCGGCTACATCGACTGCAATAACATAGTACGCTGCAGGGGTATTTCCGATATTCACAGCTAGTGTATTCGTAGAACTAATGCTCGCAACCTTTTTAAAGTTATTCGTTTGGTTTGGCGCAGCATATACCCGGTAGCCAATTACATCATTATCTCCATTTGCATTCCAGGCAATTTGATTTCCATTCTTACGGACGCCTGCAACTTGTGCAGGATTAGAACCGTTATCACCAATTTCTGAAGCTTCAGTTATGACTAAGTTCGCCCACTTCACCGTATTCGGTAATAGACGCTTCAAGTCGTTAACATTATTCACACCATATCGATCAAGAATTTCCTTATTTACCATCACACCTTGTTGTACGAATTCAGCTGGTGCTGATGCTGGAACTTTATATGCTTTATCCTTAACAAACACGAACTTCCCTGATGTTAAGCTATTATCAACTTTGCTAGGTAAATATTTCGCGTTAAATAAATCTGTTGTAACTAAACCAGCTTCTTTACATAAGTTAGAAGGTAAATCACCTGTTAGTGCACAGTAAGAGCGTGAGACAATTCCATCTGGCATTTGGAATCGTTCCTTAGGCGCAATCAGCTCTGGTTCTGCTTCATGTGCTACATTCATTAACTTCGCCCATAACAGAATGTTTCGTCTACTATATGACAAACCTTTATAATTATAATCAAGTGGTTTCGGAGTGTCATAGCCGATCCAGGTACCAAACGTAACATTAGGGTTTGATGCAACAAACCATGCATCTTTATAATCTTGACCAGTACCTGTTTTCCCTGCCCAATCAGCACTAAAGGACAGATATCCATTTAGGGAAGCTGCAGTTCCACTCCTCACAACGTCACGCATCATGTCGATTGTTAAGTAAGCAGTTTGTGGTGAGAAAACGTTTGATTCTGTTTTTTCGTGTTGGAAAATAACATCACCATTATTTGTTTCAATTTTCTCAATCATATAAGCATCTATAAATTTTCCACTATTAGCGAATGTAGTATATGCATTCACGTTTTCTTCTACTGTAACACCTAATGTTAAACCACCTAGACTAATTGAAGGTGCTCCATAATCATTGCGATGTATACTTGAAATACCCATTTTCTCGAGGTAGGATAGTGGGTTTTGATCCATTATACTTACATATGTTTTAACTGTAGGTATATTATAGGAGTGTTTTAGTGAATTTCGAGCACTTGTTAATCCGTGATAAGCTCCACCGTAGTTTTTAGGCTGATAGCCATGATAGTTATATGGTGTATCAGCAATTATTGAACCAGGCTGTAATTTTCCTAACTCCATTGCAGGTGCAAATACAAGTAGTGGTTTCATCGTTGAACCATTTGGTCGTAGAGCACTAGTCGCATGGTTTAAGTTTTCACGGTCAAAGTCACGACCACCGACAAAGCTTAAGATTTTTCCAGTTTTATTTTCAATGAGCATGCCGCCAACTTCAACTGGTTCTTTCACTTTTATGATTTTCCCAGTATCAGGGTCTTTTTCTTCTTCGATTTTGTCACTGCCATAATATTGATATTCTTTCGCGACCTTTTGCATTTTATCGTATATATCTTTATTAATTGTCGTATGAATGCGATAGCCATTATGTCTAAGTGCAGTATCTGCAAGGGCTTGATATTGATAGTAAAGGTCTTCATCTTTTTTTAACTCTTCTTCCGTATACCCATCTTCTTTTGCAATTTGTACTAAGAGAATTTCCTTAGCACGATGCTCAATTTCATAAGTTAAATATGGGTATGTGTCAACAGGAGACGGTTTTTTGGATGTTAAATTTGCACGAACGTCATACGCTAGTGCTTCGTTGTATTCAGCTTGTGTAATAAAGCCTCCCGTGTACATCCGGTTTAAAACAGTTTTCATTCGCGTAATCCCTGGTTCAAGGTCCTCTTTCACAGTACCACCATTATTTGAGAACGGTGTATAGCGAAATGGGCTTTGAGGAAGTCCTGCGATAAATGCTGCCTGGGCCAGATTTAAATCCTTTGCATTCACTCCAAAGATACCCTTTGCCGCCGATTGGACACCGGCAATATTACGTCCGTTTGAATTTCGGCCGAAGTGAGTGACATTTAGATAGGCTTCAATTATTTCCTCTTTCTCAAAGAATTTCTCGAGTCTTAAAGCGAGAAGTATTTCTTTAGCCTTTCTGTCAAAGGATACTTCGTTTGTTAAGATTTGATTCTTAATTAGTTGCTGTGTAAGTGTACTACCACCTGTTTGGACAGAGGCGTTTGTGAATTCTTGGAATATTGCGCGCATAATTGCTTTTGGGACAACACCTTCATGTTCATAAAAAAGTTCATCCTCGGTTGCGATTACCGCATTAACCAGGTGTTCTGATACTTCTTCAAGCTTGACTTCTTCCCGTTCGATATCTGCATTTACTTTACCGAGATAAACATTGTTGGCAAAATAAACTTCTGATGATTCCTCATAATTGTAAATATCATTTCTCATGTTTTCATAAGAACGAACAGGTTCGTCCTTAACTAGTGATGCAAAATACCCTGCACCAACACCTCCAGCGAAACATATACCGATAAGGCCTAAGATTAAAAATAATAAAAAGAGATCACTAATAACTTGAAACGTTATACGAAAGCCTTTTGCTATATCTTTATTAGAAGGTGAAGGTCGCCTAAGTTTTTCTTCCTTTTTTTTCATATTTTGCTTCCCCCCAAATCTTACTTATTATACCATAGGAAAATAAGATATTTATATGGTTTTCTTGTCCTGTTTTCATGGACAATGTTGCTTATAACTAGGCTAACGTATTTCTTAACGATGGTAATTACCACCACTTGAAAATGATCCTCTTAATTGAACCAACAAAGTAGAATATCTCAATTTTTTATTTGACATTTAAAAACAACTATGGTTACAATTCATGTAATAAAACAAAATAATGTATTGCTACGATTGGATTAAGTAGTAGATATCTCCCTATAATAGAGAGCTGATGGTTGGTGTAAATCAGTATATAGATAATCTATGAATTACGTCTATGAGCTGCTTTTCTGAAAAGAACGTTAGAATCTGATTAGGAAAAGACGGGATAACACCGTTATGTAACCGAGTGAGGATTATTAATAATCCTAAGTAGGGTGGTACCGCGGATTTTTCGCCCCTTCAGCAATGAAGGGGCTTTTTGGCGTCCAAAAATAGTTTATGCAAAAAATACGGAAATTAAAGGAGAACAATCTCAATGAGTGAATTATTAAAAGATTTACAATTCAGAGGCCTAGTCAATCAAGTGACAGATGAAGAAGGGTTAATTGAAGTTTTAGAAAACGAGAAAATCAGTCTATACGCTGGTTTTGACCCAACAGCAGATAGCTTGCACATCGGTCACCTTTTACCAGTATTAACGTTAAAAAGATTTCAAATGAATGGACATCATCCAATTGCACTAGTTGGTGGTGCGACAGGATTAATTGGCGACCCGAGTGGTAAAAAGGCTGAACGTACGCTTAATACAACGGATATCGTTCAAGAATGGTCTAATCGAATTAAAGGTCAACTGTCAAGATTTCTCGACTTTGATGCAAAGGAAAATCCAGCTATTATTGAAAATAACTACAATTGGATTGGGAGTCTTGATGTTATCTCATTTCTTCGTGATGTTGGGAAAAACTTTGGAATTAATTATATGCTGGCAAAAGACTCCGTTAAAACAAGAATCGACTCAGGTATATCCTTTACTGAATTTAGCTATATGATTTTACAATCGTATGATTTTCTAAAATTATATCAAAACAACAATTGTAAGCTGCAAATTGGTGGAAGTGACCAATGGGGAAATATTACTTCAGGTCTTGAACTTATCAGAAAATCAGAAGAGAATGCAAAGGCATACGGATTAACGATTCCGTTAGTAACGAAAGCAGACGGTACTAAGTTCGGTAAAACTGAAGGTGGTGCAATATGGTTAGACCGTGAGAAAACATCACCATATGAGTTCTACCAATTCTGGATTAATACAGACGACAGAGATGTAATTAAATATATCAAATACTTCACATTCCTATCACAAACAGAAATCGAACAGCTAGAAGCGGAAGTTCAAGAAGCACCAGAAAAACGTTCGGCACAAAAGGCGCTTGCAGAAGAAGTAACGAAGCTTGTACATGGTGAAGAAGCATTGCAACAAGCGATTAAAATTACAGAAGCACTATTTAGCGGTGATATTAAACAATTAACAGCAGATGAAATAGTAGAAGGATTTAAAGATGTACCATCAACTAAAATTGAAAGCTCTGAAATCGGTTTAATTGATTTATTAATTGAAGCGAAAATTTCTCCTTCTAAACGACAAGCACGTGAAGACATTTCAAATGGTGCGATTTATATTAATGGAGACAGAGTTCAAGATTTAACAAAGGTGATTGCCGATGAAGACAAAATCGGTGGGAAGTTCACAGTTATCCGTCGCGGTAAGAAAAAATATTTTCTTATTAGATACATTTAATAGGTAGAGAAAATTGGAATGACAGTTTTAGCGCAAAATATTGTGTATGCTGTTGTTCCTTTTTTGTGTGATTTTGTAGTAGCGAATTGCTTCGTCAAAAGGTTGGTAAAAATAAAGCGTAGTCAGAATTAATATCGTTTTCATGAGCTAGAGGGAAGGTGGAAATTTAGAAGTGTCGGACCATATGGTAATGAATCAGAATCAAAACTGTCTTTATAAGCCCGATGAAGGCGAAAATTTACCAAAATCAGGATGAAAATGGTCTTCATAATCTCGATGAAGACGAAAATTCACAAAAGTCAGAAAGAAAATGTTCTTCATAAGCCCGATGAAGACGAAAATTTACAAAAGTCAGAATGAAAATGTTCTTCATAAGCTTGATGAAGACGAAAATTTACCAAAGCCAGAAAGAAAATGTTCTTCATAAGCTCAATGAAGACGAAAATTCACAAAAGTCAGAAAGAAAATGTTCTTCACAAGCTTGATGAAAAAAGGGAAATTAACGAAGCCTTACCAAAACCATCTTTATATAATGCCGGTCACATAAAAAACTGTATTTTCTTAATAGTTGAACTTTTCCTTTCCAGATATGAACAGATTGACTCTATAGTAACTATAGGGTTTATAGTATAAATATATATTAATTATCTATGAGGAGAAGAAAATGAAAAAGCAAAATATGACTTTGGCTATCTTATTAACTAATTTATTTATTGCATTTTTAGGTATTGGCCTTGTCATACCGGTAATGCCGACGATTATGAACGAAATGAATCTAACAGGTGCTATAGTTGGTTATTTAGTTGGAGCATTTGCAATTGCGCAACTAATATCCTCGCCAATTGCTGGACGGTGGGCTGATAATTATGGCAGAAAAAAGATGATTACGATTGGCTTACTCATCTTTAGTTTGTCAGAATTATTGTTCGCTGTAGGTGAACAGGTAGGAATTTTATTTCTATCAAGAGTACTTGGCGGTATAAGTGCAGCTTTCATTATGCCGGCAGTAACAGCATTTATTGCTGACATTACAACTCCAGAAACGAGACCGAAAGCACTTGGATATATGTCTGCGGCAATATCTACTGGATTTATCATTGGACCTGGTATAGGAGGGTTTTTAGCTGAGCTAGGTCATCGTGTACCATTTTACTCAGCTTCAATACTTGCTTTGATTGCAGCTATCTTTTCTGTTGTCATGCTTCGCGAGCCAGAGCAAAAGATACATGAGGAACAAACAGAAAATATGAAGTCAGGATTTAAGCGAGTATTTGATAAAAAGTACTTCTTTGCATTTTTAATTCTCTTTATTTCATCATTTGGATTAGCAGCGTTTGAATCACTGTTCTCGTTATTTGTAGACCATAAATTTAGCTTTTCACCGAAAGATATTGCAATTGCTATAACAGGTGGGGCAATAGTAGGGGCGATTGCACAAGTTGCACTATTTGACCGAGCAACAGCGATATTTGGAGAAATCAAACTAGTACGCTATAGTTTAATCTTTTCTGTTGTACTTGTTTATTTAATGACAGTGGTCCATACGTACTTTTTAATCTTAGTAGTAACTGTTACTGTATTTGTTGGTTTTGATTTAATGAGACCGGCTTTGACATCGTACTTATCAAAAATTGCAGGGAATGAACAAGGTTTTGTCGGTGGGATGAATTCGATGTTTACGAGCATTGGGAATGTTTTAGGACCAATCATTGGGGGTATCCTATTTGATATTGACCTGAACTATCCGTTCTACTTTGCAACAGTCTTCTTAGCAATCGGTGTCGCTATCTCTCTCGCATGGAAAAATAGTGCACAGCCAAAACAACAGCAAACACCATCATTCCAAGATATAAATTAACTGTAATAAATGTGCTTCCAGCAAGGTAATATCTTGTTGGAGGCTTATTTTCATGATAAGGGAGAAAGAAGATGGAAGAGACATTATATACTATAGGAGAAGTAGCTGAACTAGCAAATACTTCAATTCAAACCCTTCGATATTATGACAAAATAGGATTATTCAAGCCCGCGTATACAGACCCTAATACAAATTATCGATACTATCGCGATTCCCAGCTTTACCACCTTGATGTGATTAAATCACTTAAATACATAGGCACATCTTTAGAAGATATTAAAAATGCGCAACAATTAAAAACAGATGACTTACTACAATTTTTAAACACACAGGAAGAAATAATTGAGAAAAGGCTACAAAAATTACTTGATATCCAACATGCAGTCAGGTCGATAAAAGAACGTTTAAATAAACAGCTTAGCAGCCCGAACTTTGGTGAAGTAACAATTCGTTCTGAAGATGAAATGAAAATTATTCAAGTCGAAGCAAAACAATTAACACCAAAAAAAATATTAAATGCATCTTACCGAGAATTAAAGAAAGTAGTAGAATTAGCACCAGGTGTAATGAATAGCAGCTATGGAGCGGTAATTCCCTTCAAATCATATAAACATGAGGAAGAAATATTCTACACTCATATTTATATGCCTATTACAAATACGAATCACATTTCGTTACATTCAAACAACATCCAACTTGGTACAATCCCATCTGGTAACTATGCATGTATTTCTGACTGGTTCACCCCAGAAAAATACTTTGCAACTTTACAGAAGCTCCTATCATATATAAAACAAAACCAAATCAATGTTATCGGTTCAATATATGATAATTTCATCCCTATTCATTATTCGCCAATTGAACAAGAGGAATATATGGTGGAGATGAAAATAAGAATATGTGATTGATGATATAGGAATTATAGAGCTTATTAACACAAGTGGACATTTCATAAGGTCTTCGGAGAGTATGTGAGTAAATGAGAATATACAGGTGCAGATGAAAAGGTATAAAAGCATTATGAAGATAATATAACTATTAATAGGAATAAAAAAATCCTTAGATGACTTGAATGAACAAGCGCTCTAAGGATTTTATTAACGCTATTAACGAGAGTAGAACTCAACGATAAGAGATTCGTTAATTTCAGCAGGTAATTCAGAACGTTCTGGTAAACGTGTGAAAGTACCTTCTAATTTATCTGCGTCGAAAGTTAGGTAATCAGGTACGAAGCTGTTTACTTCGATTGCTTCTTTCACAATATCAAGGTTACGAGATTTTTCACGTAATGAAATTGTTTGGCCTGGTTTAAGTTGGTATGATGGGATATCTACACGAGAACCATCAACAAGAATATGACCGTGGTTAACTAACTGACGTGCTTGACGACGAGTACGAGCTAAACCTAGACGGTATACAATGTTATCAAGACGAGAATCAAGAAGAATCATGAAGTTCTCACCATGAATACCACTCATTTTACCAGCTTTATCAAATAGGTTACGGAATTGGCGTTCGTTTACACCATACATGTGACGAAGCTTTTGCTTCTCTTGTAATTGTAAACCATATTCTGATAATTTTTTGCGTTGACCTGGACCGTGTTGTCCTGGTGCATATGGACGCTTTTCTAATTCTTTACCTGTACCACTTAATGAAATACCTAAACGACGAGAGAGTTTCCAGCTTGAGCCTGTATAACGAGCCATGCTAACTCCTCCTTTATGTTTTTATTTTGCATAAAATAAAAACCAAACTGACTACTTTCGTTTTGCACATTTTGTTTTCATGCATCCTCGCTCCAGCAGCAAGAAGTTACACGATGCACCTCCTATATTTATAGGGGAACAAAATGAAATCAAAACAGTTACATCAATAGGCTGCATATTTTATACACAACGATCATTATATTGTTTTATACGTATAAAGTCAAGCATCTTTACAAGATAATAAACTGTTTAACTTGTGCTAAAGTTAAAATCAATTTTTCCCTTTAAAAATCGTAGGCAGTTGTTCATATTATGTATTAACGATTCTTTCGCATAACGAATACAACAATAGCCAAGGACAACTAAGTAAGGGCAAGTATTTTACGTAACATGCATAACTTAAGACAAGCCATGATAACAGCTGATTCAGGTGACAAATTGTGAACAAACGAAAAATCATGTATAGTAAATAGTTGTCAATATCTTTAGAAACTTGACGTTTGTAGAGTATTCTTCTGTTACTCCTCTACAGATTTCATAAGTTTAATTAATAATTTTTAAGAAAAGCACCATTAGAGAAAATGCTAAAAACTTTTTATCTATAATATATAACGCTTTCTTTTATGATATAATAAAAACAAATAATGTATTATTTTGTAATTTAACTATGTGGGTGAAAATCATGGATGACCAGACAGTTGTGATAAAGCTGAAAAGTAGGTTTTTTGAATATCTTAGTCAGCATTATCAAAGTTCTACATTTGATATAGTGGATAATTTAATAGATATTATCAAACAGGAACTGTGTGTTAGTCATGCAGTTTTCTATTTTTACGATGAACAAAATGACCGCTTAACTCCACATAAAGACGTAACGATAAATTCATTGCGGTCACTTCCGAAAGAAGTACAGGACCAAAAATTCTATCAAATTCAGAATGAAGTCATCCTACCAATTATCCAGGGCGATAGAATTTTCGGATTAGTATCTGTTAAAGATTTAGATGTTGCAAACTATACTGTGAGTGGACAAGATGAAATCGTCAAAGCATGTACGTCCTTTTACACTACTGGAATGCGAAATATTAAATCAACACATAAAGAATTAAAGTTTGAACAGCTATATAGAATTACCGAAAAGTTCCATTCCTTTATGAATCGTGATGACGTGTTAATCGAGTTAATTAATACATTAAGAGGCATGTACGCGTCCTATACATTTTATTTGTTCTTATCACATGACAACGAGGCAAATAATGATTTGCCGATAAAGAATTTAGGATATGATGAACAGCAAGGTAATGAAATGGCTATGAAAGCTTATGTAACTGGTGATGCACAAGTATCAGAACTAAATGATAGTAAATTAACGATTTTATATACACCTTTAAAAGGTAAGCAAGGCGTGTATGGTGTTTTACAAGTCGTTGCGAGTCAAGACCATGAGTTACCTGAAAATAGAAGTTTTATCACCCTTCTCGCTCACACAGCAGGTAATGCATTAGAGAATGCGCAGCTATATGAGCAATCCAAGCGATTAATAAAAGACTTACAGCTTATTAACGAAACATCACATCGTCTAAATAAAAATTTACGATTAACCGATAATATGACTTACATGACAACACGCATAGTTGAGTCATTTGATGCTAATGAAGCAGGCTTTTTTTATTTTGACAAAAATGATGAAATTAATATATTCCCTGGAAGTACAAAGCTATTTGAATCTGATGACGTTACAACTTATGTTCAATATGTTAAGGAGAAAATAGGTCAGGATTTGGAAGGAATTTTCATTGGAGATTTGTCCGCACACATACAAGATGCTAAATTTCAATCTTTAATGGCGGTGCCGATGATCCAAAGCGGAAGTTTAAAGGGCTGTGCGTTAGTGCTTCATGAAAGTAAATATCACTTTACATTTGATATGTATAAACTACTACAATCACTTATTCATCATTCTGCATTGGCACTGACAAACTCATTGCTGAGAGAAGAATTAGAGATGCTTGTGAACTTGGACCACTTAACACAACTATACTCTCGTAAATATATGAATGAATGTATTGAGAAATCGATGAAGGTTGATCGGCAAGGAACTTATTTACTTATGGATATTGATGATTTTAAAAAGATAAATGACACATATGGCCATCAAATCGGTGATAAAATCCTCGTCCAAGTAGCAAATATTATAAAAAATAATATTCGTGAAAAAGATATTGGTGCACGTTGGGGCGGAGAAGAGTTAGCAATTTACTTGCCACAAGTTGAACTTAAAATAGGTAAAGCAATTGCTGAAAGAATTGTAAATCGTGTCAGAGAAAACACAGATCCGATGGTTACCATTTCGTGTGGTGTATCATATTGGGATGCGACCAGTCACCATATAAGTTATAACCAACTTTTTAGTCAGGCGGACCAAGCGTTATATCAGGCAAAAAACAATGGCAAAAATCACGTCGTTGTTGAATTGTAAAGATAAAGAGGGTGACAATTGTCACCCTCTTTCATGTTATAAATGACTATTTTTAAATTAAAGAGACTCAACTATAAGCGTTACGAATTTCTTTAAAAAGACCTCATCTTCTTCATCAAAACGATTTAGCGAAGGGCTATCTATATCTAACACACCGATAACATCATCCCCATTAATGATAGGAACGACAATCTCTGAATTTGAAGCTGCATCACAAGCAATATGCCCTGGGAACTCATGAACATTGGCAACTCTTAATGTTTTTCTTTCAGAAACAGAAGTGCCGCAAACGCCTTTACCTAGAGGGATTCGTACACATGCTGGCATACCTTGAAAAGGTCCTAATACAAGCTGATTATCCTTCAATAAATAAAAGCCAACCCAATTAATATCATCTAAGTAATGATTTAGTAAGGCCGCTGCATTCGCTAAATTTGCGATTAAGTCCTTTTCGTCTTCAATTAATGCTTTTAATTGATTTAACACAATTTTTTGTTGCTCATCTTTATTACCGTTGTAATTTTCGACATGAAACATCGTTATGACCTACCTTTTGTTAAAATGCAACAATGTTCACTAGAACATTGTCGAGTGATTATTGAAGGAATTCGCCAATAATCGTTGAAATAAAGAGAATAAAGGAGGTGGTGAATCAAATGACTCAACAACCTATAAGTGAAACAAAGAAAAAAATCATTGAAGCATCCATCTATTTATTTAATTCAAAAGGATTTGCTGGAACATCCGTTAGGGAAATTGCAAACAGGGCAAAAGTCAATATTGCCCATATATCTTATTATTTTAAGGGGAAAGGGGGATTGTTAGAATATTTAGTTTCTCATTATTATGAGGGCTATATTCAAACAATCGAAGAGAATTATTTCCAATTAAAATACCGAAATGCTCACAATGTTTTAAATAAAATGGTACTAGATATCTTAAATTACCAGCACGCACATCGTCAACTTTCAAGACTTGTGTATCGTGAAGTCACATTAGATTCAATATTAATTAGAGAAGTCATGACAACCTACCTAACAAAAGAAAAATATTATCTCCAATCAGTCATTGAAAAAGGGATTGAGGAAGGAATTTTTCGAAAAGGCTTCATCCCACATATCATCATTCAGTTAAGAAGCCTTCTGCATATGCCATATCTACAACCTCAATACATGAGTGAAGTTCTTTATATCCAACCTCACGAAACTTACTTTGTCCATCAATATTATAAAGAACTAAAAAATTGGCTGAATTCGCTGTTACTTGATAATCAATCGGTAGAAGGAAAACTAGTTGTCAGTCGTTAATTGATGATAATATGTATAGTTCTTTCCGAGATCCCTTGCGCTATGGGCATCAGAACCATAGATTAGAGGGATTCTTTGTTGTTGTGCAGCTTTTGCGATTGTAAGGTCAGGATAGACTTCTCCACAATACTCCTTACGCAAACCAGCGACATTAAAATCTAATTCATAGTTCTCTTTCTTTATGGCATTTAAGATTTTTTCTATCCAATCATTAACAGAAAAAGTTATCGGAAACAACTTTTGAAACTTTCTTACTAATGTAATGTGACCAATTCTTTTTGGTTTATAGACTCCCAGATTACTCGTTATAGAATTGTATACTTCCTCATAATAAAGGTTATGAAGGGCATGTAACGTGCCTGCTTGTTGAACCATTTCCGAAAAAACGTGTTCATCGTAGTCCATGCAATAATATTGACCAGCTAGTTTAAGAAAGTGAACAGATAGAATACTATCATCCAAATGTTTCCCATACGCATTTAAAAATTGAGTTATTTCATGTTCGAAGCCTTGAATGTAATCTACTTCTAATCCTATATTTATCGAAATATCATTTTTGTATTCCTGCTTAACACGTTCAAGGTCACGAAGATAATTTTCTATCTCATCTAGTTCTATAGCACTATCCTTTTTAGGAGTAGGATCTGTAAAGCTAGTTGGCAGTGGAGCATGCTCTGTAAATGTAATACTAGTAAAATTTTCAGTAATTGCTTGTTCGATGTAATCCTTTAAACTATCTTTTGTTCCGTGTGGACAATAAGGTGTATGGATATGACCATCCATCTTCATGTAAAACCCTCCCGTCACCTAATGGCTTATAAGTATAATTCCTACAGCAGAACTCTCGATATATTTAGCGAAAAAACAACAAATGTAGGCGAAAGTCTACGTGAAAAAGTATTGTCTAGAAGCTGTCTCTTTAGCTTGAAAACTACCTTAATACATTAAAGAAAGTATTCGAAAAACACCTCATTGATAACAACCCTTTTCATTATAGGACAAATTATGCAAAAAAAATAAAATTACTGGTCAAAAATTGTCGTTTACATGGTATCATAAATACATTGAAATAACAGTAAAAATCTAGTTAAATAAAAAGGCTGTAAGTTAATGGAACTTTAAAGGTCGAAAAAGCTGTTGATAATCATAATTTAAGACAACAAAACAGCCAATTTTAATTAAACAGTTACATACGAGTTAAACAATTTTTCATTTAAAGAGGCGATTTTGCCGATTATTAATACTGAAGATGATAAACGAAAAAAAGTAATAACGCTTATCAGCATGATAAAAGTGAAACTTTCATCAGTGGGGAGTTTTTTTCCTGTCATGACGATTTTGTGTACCAACGAGGGGGCTCATTATGGAAGTTATTATTGGATTAATTCTTCTAATTTGTGTTGTATTTGGAATAGGATACATACTGAGAAGAAATATTTATAAAGATGTGGACCGTTTAGAAGCATGGAAAATTGAAATTATGAATCGTTCGATTGTTGAAGAATTATCAAAAGTAAAAGAATTAAAAATGTTAGGACAAGCTGAAGAACTATTTGAACAATGGCGCAATGAATGGGATGAAATCATTACCGATCAACTGCCCCAAGTTGAGGATTTATTGTACGAGGCCGAAGATTACTCTGATAAATACCGATTCAAAAAGTCAAAAGAAGTCCTTGGGCATATTGAAAACATACTAATAACAGTAGACGAAAACATCGATAAAATTATTGAAGAAATTAATGAACTAGTGACAAGTGAAGAGAAGAATAAAGTTGAGAGTGAAGAAATAAAAGAACAGTATCGAAAAGTTAAGAAGTCACTCCTTGCACATAGTCATCAATATGGGAAGGCATATAATCAATTGGATGCCTCATTATCTGAAATTGCAGATTCGCTAAAACAATTCGAAACGGAAACAATTGAGGGAAATTACTTAGCTGCTCGAGAAATACTCGTCCAATTAAAGCTAGATTTAGATACTTTGCAAGTTAAAATTGAAGAAATACCAAAACTACTAACAGAATGTAATATTACATTACCTAATACTCTTACTGAATTAGCGGATGGATACAAGGAAATGGCGCAAAGTGGATATTTCCTTGAGCATATCCAAGTTAATCAGGAATTAAATCGTTTGAGGAAACAATTAGACGCGATGAGAAAACAAATCGAAAACACCGAGATCGAGGAAGTAGAGGAAAATCTTCAGTCTATTCAACTAGCAATTGAAGGTATTTATGATTTGCTCGAAAATGAAGTCGAAGCAAGTCAGTTTGTCAAACAAGCGGCAGTATCAATTGAAAGTAAACTAAATAAACTAGCTGAAGAAAAAGCAAAAACCGTAGAAGAAACTGAATTAGTAAAACAGAGCTATCGATTGTCTGAAACAGAATTAGATAAGCAAAAAACAATAGAAAAACAAATTACACAAATTGAGAAAAAATTTGCACATTTGAAGCAAAATGTAAATAGTGAGCATGTCGCACATTCGATCGTCAAAGAGGAGCTGGAAGAGTTAGAGAAGCAAATTACAAAGCTATTTGAAGATCATAATGAATATAGAGAAATGCTTTCTACATTACGAAAGGATGAAATTCAAGCTCGTGAAAGGTTGAATCAGTTAAAAAGACTTTTACTTGATACAACAAGAGCTGTACATCAAAGTAATGTTCCTGGTTTACCTGAAGAGGTTGTAAGTCATATTGATAAGGCGAAACGTGATGTCCAAAAGGCGACAGCTAAGCTTGAGGAAATTCCTTTAAATATGAATGTCGTCAATCAATTACTCAATGATGCAATTGAAACAGTCGAAACGTTAAAACAAGCTTCTGATGAATTGATTAATCAAGTACTTCTTGTCGAGCAAGTTATTCAATACGGGAATCGCTATCGTAGTCGTCATAGTCAGCTTGCATCAGCATTTACAGAAGCAGAACATTTATTTAGAGAATCGAACTACCGAGAAGCACTTGATATGGCCTCAGCAGCACTCGAGCAAGTAGAACCCGGTGCTTTTGAAAAAATAAAAAGTATTTCACAAAATAAATAAATAAATAAATAAATAAAACAGGTCTGACAAGAACGGTTCACGATAAAATCGTTTCCTCTGTCAGACCTGTTTTATATTTGGTTATGTTAGTGAGAAAGAAAAACAAATACGTTCATATGAAAGTACGCTAGTTCATTTTTTAAAATGAGTATGGTATGATTACAAATTGAAAACTTCTTTTATTCTATTTGTACATAACTAGGATTGGAAGTTATAGAAAAGGTTAGAAACTGATAGAAAGAGGCACATCTCATGTTATATTTAGATAACAGTGCAACAACAAAACCATACCGTGAAGTTATTCAATCATTTATAAATGTAACAGACCAGTTTTTTGCAAACCCTTCTTCATTGCATAAGCTTGGCAGTGATGCAGAATCGTTATTAACGAAGGCGAGAGAACAGGTCGCACAATTGTTAGGTGTAAAGCAGCAAGAGATCATTTTTACATCAGGTGGGACGGAAGGTAACAATCTGGCAATAAAGGGAGCAGCGCTGGCCAATCAGCATAAAGGAAAGCATCTAATTACGACAAGTATTGAACATCCGTCTGTATTAGAATCCTTTAAGCAGTTAGAGCAGGAATTTGGCTTTGAAGTCACTTATCTACCAGTGGATGAGTACGGAGTTGTATCATGTGAACGAATGAAAAGAGAATTGCGCGACGATACTATCCTCGTATCAATAATGCATGTGAACAATGAAGTCGGTACTATCCAGCCAATAGAAGATATAGGTGGGCTATTAGAAAGTTATCCACAGACGTTATTCCATGTAGACCATATACAAGGTATAACAAAAGTACCACTTGATTTTTATAGGGCAAAAATAGACTTATGTACGATTTCAGGCCATAAGTTTCATGGTCTGAACGGAACAGGCGCCTTATTTGTGAAGGAAGGTGTGAAAATTCTTCCACTATTTTCAGGTGGTGCACAAGAAAATCAATTACGCTCAGGTACTGAAAGTCTAGCAGGGAATGTAGCACTTGCGAAAGCTTTAAGAATGTCTGTAGATGATAGTAAGGGAAATTTACCAAGACTAAAGCAATTGCAAAGAGAGCTAATAACAGAATTAAGCAATATTGATGGTGTTCATGTGAATACACCGCTGGATTATGCGGCACCACACATTGTGAATTTTTCTGTTCCGGCGATAAAGGCTGAAGTATTAGTCCACTATTTAGAAGAGCATCAAATATATGTATCGACAACATCAGCATGTTCGTCTCGTCGTAAATCGATTAGTAATACATTAATACAGATGAATAAGCAAGAGAATATTGCCAAAAGTGCAATAAGAGTCAGCCTCTCATTTGAACAGAAAGAGGAAATTATTTCACCGTTTATTACTACGCTATCAACGGGCATCAAAAAATTATCGAAGGTAATGAGGTAAAAATATGATATTTGATTACATATTAATCCGTTTTGGGGAGATATCTACAAAAGGGAGAAATCGCCGTGTTTTCATTGAACGGTTAAAAAGAAATATAATTGATGTAATGGGGGATTATCCTAATTTAGGATACGAAGCTACACGTGACCGTATTTATCTTCATCTAAATGGTGAAAGTCATGAAGGGATCGTAGAGCGTTTACAAGCAATATTCGGTATCCAGTCATTTAGCCTGGCTATGAAATGCGATAGTGACTTAGATATTATTAAGGAAAAAGCACTAGAAGCTATAAAAAGTCTATATGAACAAGGAGACACGTTTAAAGTAACTGCAAAACGTGCTGATAAACAATTCCCTTATGATACAAATGACTTGAACTACCAAATTGGTAGTCACATCCTCATTAACACGGAAGGTTTAACAGTTGACGTAAAAAATCCAAAAATAAATTTGCGTGTAGAAGTAAGAAAACAGGCAACTTATTTAACTTGTTATGATTATAAGGGTGCAGGCGGCCTACCAGTTGGTTCAAGCGGAAAAGCTATGCTTCTATTATCTGGTGGAATTGATAGTCCTGTTGCAGGTTATTTATCATTAAAAAGAGGTGTCGAAATTGAAGTCGTTCACTTCTTTAGTCCACCTTATACAAGTGAACGGGCAAAGCAAAAAGTTATTGACTTAACAAAAGAATTAACAGCATTTGGAGGAAAAATTCGCTTGCATATTGTGCCCTTCACTCAGATTCAAGAAAAAATCCAAGCGCAGGTGCCAGAAAATTATACGATGACTTCAACTAGAAGAATGATGTTGAAAGTAGCTGACTTATTAAGAGAGAAGCAACAAGCCCTTGCATTGATAACAGGTGAAAGCCTAGGACAAGTTGCCAGTCAAACATTAGAAAGTATGCTTGCGATTAATGATGTAACAAGCACACCAATATTAAGACCACTTATCACAATGGATAAAACAGAGATTATTGAAATTGCCCATGAGATTGGGACGCATGACATATCAATCAGACCTTTTGAAGATTGCTGTACAATTTTTACACCTGCAAGTCCTAAAACAAAACCAAAACTAGACAAAGTTTCACGGTTTGAAAGCTTCGTTGATTTTGATGAGCTTATTAAGGAAGCTGTCGAGAATATTGAAACAATCGATATTACGGCAGAGCAAGAAAGTGAATATTCCTCACTGTTATAAGTCATATCTTGGCGATGTGTGTAGCAATAATGTTTTTATGACAAGTGCATTGGGGAACCTGCAATTATTTAGGCAATCTTTATTTACTAACTTAATTAAAGTGTTGTAGCGGAAAGCGAGTACTAGTACTCGTGCTGTGTCAAACCAATCCTTATCGAAAACTAAGAATAAGCAAAGGGCTTACGAAAGCATCCTTATTGATAAAATTACTTAATGACAATAAGCATCATGTGAATATTTACCATCAAATTTTATGAATGATGCCAATGTGTATTACACATTCTATACTCACAAGGAGGTGATACACATGGCATCAAACAGTTCTAACAACTCAAATCAATTATTAGTAGCTGGTGCACAACAAGCTATCGACCAAATGAAGCTAGAAATCGCTTCTGAATTTGGTGTAAACTTAGGTGCTGAAACAACTTCACGTGCTAACGGTTCAGTTGGTGGTGAAATCACTAAGCGTCTAGTATCTTTTGCTCAACAACAAATGAGCGGTTCTTTCCAACAACAATAATTTCATAAATAATGGCTACGAGAGCAGGGACTTTGTTCCTGCTCTTTCTTGTTGTTTTCAATGTGAATTTTTTGAACAAGTGGATAATCGCTCGACAACCAGCTCCAGCGCGCCTAGCACAGGAGAAAATTGTTCTTCATCCCGCTGATGAAGCCCATTTTGATTGAGCGTAGGAAGAGAAATTGTTCTTCATCCCGCCGATGAAGCCCATTTTGATTGAGCGTAGGAAGAGAAATGTTCTTCATCCCGCCGATGAAGCCCATTTTGTTTGAGCGTAGGAAGAGAAATGTCCTTCATCCCGCCGATGAAGCCCATTTTGTTTGAGCGTAGGAAGAGAAATGTTCTTCATCCCACTGATGAAGCCCATTTTGTTTGAACGTAGGAAGAGAAATGTCCTTCATCCCACCGATGAAGCCCATTTTGTTTGAACGTAGGAAGAGAAATGTTCTTCATCCCACTGATGAAGCCCATTTTGTTTGAGCGTAGGAAGAGAAATGTTCTTCATCCCACTGATGAAGCCCATTTTGTTTGAGTATAGGAAGAGAAATGTTCTTCATCCAGTTAACGAAACCACATGCAATTCAGATTCGTGTTAGGCGCTTTGTTTCGACTACCAAATTCCTCCAAAAGCAAATGTATTTAAAATGGAGTTATTATCAGGTATAATAAATTGGTACTAAAAATTTAGGAGATGAAATTATGGTAAGAGAAGAACTGCTTGCACCAACGGATTATAATCTAGTTGAGGAAATAGAAAAATACTCCTCAGATAGAACGAAAGTTGCAATAAAATGGGAGAATGACAATGGTGAAAAGAAAGAAATTACTTACCATGCATTAATCGAGAAGGCAAATCAGATTGGAAATGCACTTATTAATGAGGGATTAAAAATGGGTGATAGTATACTTGTTGTGATTCCCCGTCTTATTGAAGCATATGCAATTTATCTTGGTGCTCTAAAAGCAGGCCTAGTTGTCATTCCTAGCTCAGAAATGCTTAGAACAAAAGATTTACAATATCGAGTTACTCATGGTGATGTCAAAGCTGTTATAAGCTACGGGTTACATACAAGTGAATTTACTTCGATTAGAGAATTTAATGAACTAACGAAGATTGCTGTTGATGGATGCGAAGACTCGAACTGGTTATCTTTAGACCAATTAATTGAAAATCAAAGTAAAGAATTGAAAATTGCAAATACGAAGGCAACTAGCACAGCCTTTTTATCTTATACATCAGGTACAACCGGTAACCCGAAAGGTGTTGTACATACACACGGTTGGGCGTATGCTCACCTTAGAACTGCTGCGAAAAATTGGTTGAGCATTGGGGAAGAAGATATCGTTTGGGCAACTGCTGGACCTGGGTGGCAAAAATGGGTATGGAGTCCTTTTCTATCTGTCCTAGGATCGGGTGCAACAGGACTCGTATATCATGGGAAATTCAATCCTGAGAAATACTTAGAACTGCTTGATACGTATAAAGTGAATGTACTATGCTGTACACCAACAGAATATCGTTTAATGGCTAAAGTGGACAACTTAAACAACTATTCATTAGCAACTTTACACAGTGCTGTATCTGCTGGTGAACCTTTAAATAGAGAAGTCATTGATATATTCCAAAAACATTTTAATGTAAAAGTTAGAGATGGTTACGGCCAAACTGAAAGCACACTACTTGTAGGGATAATGAAGGGCATGGATATTAAACCAGGTTCTATGGGGAAACCGACTCCTGGAAATGATGTTGTCATCATTAATGATGAAGGTGAGCCATGTCGAGTAAATGAAATTGGTGATATTGCTGTGCATCGTAATACACCAGCTCTATTTAAGGAATATTACAAAGATTTTGAGCGTACTGCTAAACAGTACCGTAAAGACTATTTTATAACAGGTGACCGTGCGCGAATGGATGAAGATGGATACTTTTGGTTTGAAGGAAGAGGAGACGATATCATTATAAGCTCTGGCTATACAATCGGGCCATTTGAAGTCGAAGATGCGCTTGTTAAACATCCTCTCGTAAAGGAATGTGCAGTTGTTGCAAGTCCGGACGAAATAAGAGGTAATGTGGTTAAAGCGTATATCGTATTAAAAGACCCGACACTCGAAACCGACGAACTCATTAGAACTCTTCAAAACCATGTAAAAACATTAACAGCACCTTATAAATATCCGCGTGAAATAGAGTTTACAACAGAATTACCAAAAACCACTTCAGGAAAGATCCGAAGAGTAGAATTAAGGCAACGTGAGATAAACATAAAGAGTGGAAATCTTATCTAGTAATTGGCTCTTTCTTTCTAAAAGGAAGTTAATAAAAATTAATAATAATCTATAATTATGCATAAAGGTCTGACTCTAAACAACGGGTCAGACCTTCTTAATGTATAAAGATATTTTCATAACGAAATCAACTCATAAAATTAATTTTAAAAGCGCAACCTAGGTAAGAAGGATGTGATTATCATGCGGGAACGGCTCATTTTAAAGTTTCTCTTGATTTTAGGTATCGGCTTAATCCCGTTCGTCTTTGAGCGGAAATATTTGAAAGACGGCATTATAATTTTTATGGGAAAAGGACTTTTAGCAATTTTCTTAGATACTTTAACAACAGGGAAAAAGAAAATAAAATACCCAATCCGGTTTTTGCCGAATTATTTTCGTTCAAATATACTTTTTGATTTACTATTATTCCCATTAGTGTGTGTGTTCTATAACAGAATAACACGTGAAGATAAATATGTGAAAATGCTTTGGAAGGCATCGTTGACCAGTTTAACGTTAACTATCATTGAAGTTTACTTTGAAGCGAACACTCGACTTATCAATTTTAAGAATAGCTGGAGATGGTACCACACTTTCTTATCAGAAACAGTCACGTTACTCCTGTTTCGTCTATTTATCGGCATAATACGAAAATTTGATGATGGTAAAGAAAAAGGGATGGCTTAATGCCTCCCCTTTTTAAATCGTTTCTTATAAAAATGAGCGTTTCACTTTTTCCCAATATGAATTATCCTTTAATTTCACCGTCTTAATAGGACTTTCACTTAATAAGAACTCTAATTCCTGTACGTGACGGATACTCAACGCTTCGTTATCCATTCCGATAATCGGGTAGTCATTCCCATCCTGAACGATCTTTAAAACAAATTTACGATTTTCACTAAGAATAAAAGAAGAACCGAGTGTACGGTATAGATTATTATTTAACGACGCCAGTTCACTTACCTGAATACAACGCAACATTGGGTCGACAACAGCCCCGTTTACTGATTTCGTGTAAGCAGTACTTCCAGTTGGTGTTGCAATGAGCATTCCATCGCCTCTAAATGTTTCAAAATGTAAGTCATCGATAAATACATCAATTACAAATGTTTTTATAATGCTTGAACGGATAGAACATTCATTTAAACATTTAAATGAAGTCTTTCCATCCAATTTTACTTCAAGGACTGGATAGCGTCTTACTTCTATTTGAGATTTCATAATTGCCTCGATCATGTTATCACGGTCATCGATATGGAAATCACAATATAAGCTTAATGTCTCATCGATGCTCACTCCAACATATAAACAATCAGACCTGAATTTTGTTTTGCGAACAGCCTGAAGAAATGCACCATCTCCACCGATACTGACAATAATATTGGCTTGTACATAATCATCGACAACATGAAAATCATATTGTTTAGCTAACTCGATAAGGGTACCTACCTTCTCAGTTAAATCTTCATCCTTCTTGTAGTAAAAATAAACATTACGACGATCTGACATGTATGTATCCTCCTTCACATCTGTTAATATTCTCCACTTTTACTTATAGAAATGTTACAATACTCTATGTTGTTTAGTTTACCACTTTTACATAATAAAATGTTTATTAGGTGAGGAATTTAAAATAATCAAAGGAGGAGATTAGTGAATGAATGGTAAGCGATGGGGAGCACTTGGTATTGCAGCGTTTTTGTTCTTTGTATCAATCATCATTGGTATCTCAAATATGTTCTTCCAGCAAAGTGAGATCTTTTCGGAGGCTTTCGCTTCAACGAGTGAATTCACTGAAGAAGTAATAGAGGAAGGCTCTGAAATGAATAAGATTGCTGTTTTAAATGTAAATGGTGTGATTCAAGATACAGGAGAAGATGTAACATCTTTTTTTAGTACAGCTGGTTATCAACATAAGACATTTTTAGAACAGGTCCGTGCTGCAGCTGAGGATGATACAGTAAAAGGTGTCATTCTTAGAGTAAACTCACCAGGTGGCGGAGTCGTCGAAAGCGCAGAAATACATAAAGAATTAAAAGAACTAAAGGAAAAAACAAAGAAACCTATTTACGTTTCTATGGGTACACAAGCAGCATCAGGTGGTTATTATATTTCAACTATCGCGGATAAAATTTTCGCAGCACCAGATACATTAACAGGTTCATTAGGTGTAATTATGCAATCAGTTAACTATGGTGAATTAGCAGAAAAATATGGCGTAAAATTCGAAACAATCAAGAGCGGTCCACATAAAGATATTTTCTCGCCGACTCGTGATATGACAGAAGAGGAAAGAAAAATTTTACAATCAATGGTTGATAATGCATACAAAGGCTTTGTCGATGTCATTGCTGAAGGACGTTCATTATCAGAGGATGAAGTCCGAAAAATAGCTGATGGTCGAATCTATGATGGCAGACAAGCTAAAGAAAATAAATTAGTCGATGAACTTGGCTATCTTGACGACACAATCGCTGCAATGAAAGAAGAACATAAATTGAAAAATGCAAAAGTTATCGAATATGGTTCATCTTTAGGGTTAAATTCTCTGTTTTCCATGAGTGTAAGCAAAGTATTAAAAGGAGACGATGAATTGTCAAGCCTTTATCAATTTTTAGCAAGCTCAAACTCTCCTCGATTAATGTATTTATATTCTGAATAAGGAGGGATGCATGTGGATACAACGATTGAAAATGTAAACTCAGCTGAATCATCAAACGATTATCAGCACATGTTAGCCGGTTTTTGGATTCGCTTTTGGGCTTATTTAATCGATGTAATCGTGATTGCGAGCATCAATAGAATCATTGTCCATCCAATATTTAATTTATTAAATTTAGATAAACAACTATTATTTACCTCAACAACAACAGTCGTAACGACAATTATCTTTTTTGCGTATTTCGTATTAATGACCAAATATTTTCAGCAAACATTAGGAAAAATGATATTGGGTATTAAAGTAATTTCTCTAAAAGAAGAAAAACTCGATTGGGCAACAATAATCTTCAGGGAATTTATCGGTCGTTACATCTCTAAGACAATTGTAATTTTGTATTTAGTCGCAGCATTTACACCGAAAAAGCAAGCACTGCATGACCTTTTTTCTGACACACTTGTCATTCATGAAAAAGTATATACAAAGATTTCTACTGTTGCTAATGGGTAATAAATACGGGTCAAGCTCCTATAACTATTGGAGTTTGACCTTTTCTTATTTTTTTGAGACTTTATATACTTTAACCTCGAATCATTCCACGCTATAACTCACTAAAAAGTACTTTTCCAAATAGGTTTATTTTCTAATAAAAGGGTGATAATGGTAAATTGAAAGGATGTGAGAGAATGCGATGGGTTTTATACATCATACTTGCACTCATATTACTATTGATCATCTTACTATTCACAAAAGTGACAATCACCATACAGCTAAGACATGTTGGTGATGATGACCGTTTTAAAATAAAGGCCCGAGCCTGGTTTGGAATATTACGTTATACAATCGATATACCGTTCGTTAAAGTAGACGAAAATGGTCCTAACCTTATAATAAAACAAAAACAAAAGGTCGGAAAAGAAAAGAAAAATCATAAAGTGAAAGAAAGTAAGGAAAAGGTAACGCCAGAAGAGTCTTTCCACTTCTTCCATGATGTTAAGGCAATAATGGAACATATTGTAGGCATCCATAAAATAATCCGACGCTTCTTAAAAAAAGTGAAGGTGAAAAAATTAGAATGGCATTCGCAAATAGGAATTGGAGACGCCGCTCACACTGGAGTCCTAACTGGTGCAGTATGGTCGATAAAAGGGGGTGTGATTGCGCTCATACGACAGTACATGAAAGTAACGATAACACCGGTTGTATCGATAACACCAGAGTTCAATCAAATCTGTTCACGCACGAAACTTGAATGTATGATCCAATTCCGGATCGGGCAAGCTATGTTAGCAGGTATACAGTTCATTAAATATTGGAGAGGTGGAAAGCCTAAGCTTAAAAGCAAACCACTATCAACCTTTTCTAATGAATCATAGCTCCAATAGATGAACAATGACCGGATAAAAGTAAAAGGAGGATATTTATTATGAGTGAACATCCAATTCAAGGATTAATGAAGACAGCAATGGAAAACCTTAAACAAATGATTGATGTGAATACCATTGTAGGTGACCCTGTCGAAACTCCAGATGGAAGTGTTATCTTAACTGTATCAAAAGTTGGCTTCGGATTTGCTGCTGGTGGTAGTGAATTTAACTCAACAAGTGGTGAAGAAGGCGGCGAAGGCTCTCCAAAACTACCATTTGGTGGAGGTAGTGGTGGTGGTGTATCGATTACACCAATTGCATTTTTAATTGTATCCTCTACTGGTGTCAAGATGTTACATTTAGATGAAAATACTCATCTATATGAAAAAATATTAGAAGCAGCACCACAAACTGTAGAGAAAATCCAAGGTATGTTCAAGAAGAACAAAGACAACCAGTCTTCAGGCAATAGCAATAACGAAAACCAACAAAAGCAAGACCTCGAATTCTAACTGCCTTTAATGGCAGTTAATTTTTTTTGGTAGTTTTTAAACAATTCAAACACGAATCATTTGATCATTTCATTGAGCTAAGCTATATTAACACTGTACATATAAAAAGGAGGAATTTGGAATGGCAAACATAACATTTAAGAATAGTCCTGTAACATTACTTGGTAATGAAGTGAAAGTAGGAGATACAGCACCAGATTTTACAGTACTTGCAAATGATTTATCTCCTGTTACTTTAGCTGATACTAACGGAAAAGTACGCATTATTTCTGTTGTTCCATCAATCGATACAGGCGTATGTGACGCACAAACACGTCGCTTTAACGAAGAAGGCTCAAAACTATCAAATGTTGAAGTTTTAACAATAAGTGTTGACCTACCATTTGCACAAAAAAGATGGTGCGCTTCAAACGGTCTTGAAAATGTTCAAACATTATCTGACCACCGTGACCTTTCTTTCGGTGAAGCATATGGCGTCCACATTAAAGAACTACGCTTATTAGCACGTGCAGTATTCGTCGTCGATGCAAATAACAAACTCACACACGTTGAATACGTAAGTGAAGCAACAAACCATCCAAATTACGAAGCTGCAATCGAAGCTGCCAAGGCTGCCCAGTAATTCAATAATTGAGGGAAGGTGACCCAATAGTAACTGATTCACAATCTGGTTGTGTTCTGTTACTTTATGTGTCACCTTGTTTTCATTATTGGAAAATGGATTCGTGTAGGCGATTTTGATTAGTATAAACATAAATTTGTGAGAGCCAAAATTTCCTTCATCGCTGTTATGAAGCCCATTTCAGAACAGAAGAAGAACCAAAATCTCCTTCATCGCCGTCATGAAGCCCATTTCCCAACGGAAGCAGAGCCAAAATCTCCTTCATCGCTGTTATGAAGCCCATTTCCCAACGGAAGCAGAGTCAAAATCTCCTTCATCGCTGTTATGAAGCCCATTTCCCAACGGAAGCAGAGTCAAAATCTCCTTCATCGCTGTTATGAAGCCTATTTCAGAATCGAAGAAGAACCAAAATCTCCTTCATCGCTGTCATGAAGCCTATTTCCCAACGGGAGCAGAGCCAAAATCTCCTTCATCACTGTCATAAAGCCAATTTCCCCAACGGACGAACACCCAAAATCTCCATCGTCATAAGAGAGAACCAATTCTCTACAGAACAAATTCTCATCAATGCTACAACAAGCGGTTAATTCTAAAAGTTACCTAACCCTTCCCCTACATGCACACGTGCAAAGCATGTCCAAAGCCATACCAATTCCCTAAAAAGTACACTCCGAAGTTAAAAACTCTTTCAAACTAACTCTTTTTTCACTTTATGCATTATAATTTTTTGACTTGAACGAATGCAATGTCTAAAATGATAAATGTATATGGTGAGGAGGAAAGGGAATGAAGACAGTTTCGAAATTAGAGAATTTGTTTACAGTTATAAATGAAACTGCTGATTTAATCGCGAAGGAATGTCAATTATCATACATAGAAGCGGTGGCAGAAACAGGCGAGAACCTTTTTCACGGGTCAATTTTACAAGAGGACTTAAGTGAAATTACGAAAAAAAACTTAAAAAGAAAATACGATTCAATAAATTTAAGCACCTTTGAAAAGGAAGAAATTCGAAAAGCTTTTCAAATTGTCATTTTAAAGGGACTTAAAGAAGGTGCGCATCCAAATCACCAAATGACACCTGATACAATTGGTCTCTTCTTAGGATACTTAGTAGAAAAATTTGTTGGCAATCAAAAAACACTTACAATATTAGATCCTGCGGTTGGAACAGGGAATTTATTAACAACGATTTTAAATTACTTATCTAAGATCGAAACACTTGAAAGCTATGGTGTCGATGTAGATGACTTGTTAATAAAATTAGCCTATATCAATGCAAATCTTCAAGAGCATCCTATTCAATTTTTTAACCAAGATAGCTTATCAAGGTTATTAGTTGATCCAGTAGATGTGACAGTGTGTGATTTACCAGTTGGTTATTACCCTAACGATGTTGAAGCTTCGAATTATCAGTTAAAAGCAATGGAGGGGCACTCTTATTCACATCATTTATTTATCGAACAGTCCATTAAGCATACGAAGGAAAATGGTTATTTATTTTTTATCGTACCTAATTCACTGTTTGAAACAAAAGAAGCTCCGAAGCTTAATCAATATTTGAAGGAAGTTGCGATTATACAAGGCTTCATACAATTACCCTTATCGTTATTTAAGGATGAGAAGCATGGGAAAAGTATTTTAATTCTTCAGAAGCGTGGAAGTGAAAGTAAACAGCCTAAACAAGCATTGCTAGCACAATTGCCGAAGTTCTCTAATATAACGGCAATGAATGCAATGATGAAACAAATTGACCAATGGTTTAGTGAAAACAAATAAATGAATCTCCATAATTAGGGAACCTGAATCAAGGTTCCTCTTTTAATGTATTCTTTCAAGCTTTCATGATAAATGAAAACGATTAACTGAAACGCTATATAACCTTTGAAATAATGAGAATAATTAGACTTTTAATTGTAAACGATACCAAACCAAACTCATCCTTGAAATGTTGATATAGCAGTGTTTAAATGAAGTTGGTAGTTAAAATCGATGTTTATCTGATTTACATAAAATGTAGTTGCATTATTCCGGTTTGTGAAATGATTAACGTAATAATTAGTCCATTCCAAATAGAAGCTCTAAAGACGATAAGGAATAATTTGAATGGTGTTCGTTCTTATAAATTTTCTCAATACTAATAATGTAATCAAAACTAGCAGAGCTAATTATTAAATAGGTATTCGGATAAACAGTCGCATTTTGTGAAGAATATAGATGTGTTGATTATTATTTGTGGAACTATTTAATCAAAGCATGAACGTTAATCGAGACTTTACTTGAAGGAAAAGACTATTTATATAGGCTCTTTCTTAAAATTTGTTGTTTTTTGTAATCATTTATTTAATAATTGCCAGACCGCTTAGGTAAAAACCAAGGAGCACACCACCACCCTGCGGAAAGCGAATTGTGTAATGGAAATCAAAAAAAATTGCTACGTAAAAAACAACGAAGTTTACGAAAACCGCCTTTATATAATATATGAAAAAATAGTCATCACCAAGGCGATTGGTTGCGGCAAATGACTATAGATGTTTATTAGCCATACGATTTTTATAAATTCGTAAAGCATTTTTCTTTCGGTCGGCATAATGATTTACGTTTCGCTAATCATCTGTAAAAATATCAGTGGCACGAAAAAGGAGAGTAACAATAATGGCAAAAGTAATTGCAATTAATGCTGGTAGTTCATCTTTAAAATTTCAACTTTTTGAAATGCCAAGTGAAACAGTGTTAACGAAAGGATTAGTTGAAAGAATTGGAATTTCCGATTCGGTATTTACAATTACAGCGAATGGAGAAAAACATACGGAAGTTACAGATATTCCAGATCACGCAGTTGCTGTTAAAATATTATTATCAAAGCTAACAGATTTAGGTATTATAAAATCACTAGATGAAATCGAAGGTATTGGTCATCGTGTTGTACATGGTGGTGAAACGTTTAATGATTCTGCGATTATTACGGATGAGACATTAAAGCAAATCGAAGACTTATCAGAGCTAGCACCACTTCATAATCCTGCAAACGTTGTGGGAATTAAGGCGTTCAGAGAAGTACTACCGAATGTAAATGCAGTTGCAGTTTTTGACACAGCATTCCATCAAACAATGCCGGAAAAATCGTTTTTATATAGCTTACCATATGAATATTATAAGAATTTCGGAATACGCAAATATGGATTCCACGGTACATCACATAAATATGTATCAGAACGTGCTGCTGAATTATTAGGTAGACCGCTTGAAAATTTACGTCTTATTTCTTGTCACTTAGGTAATGGTGCAAGTATTGCAGCAATTGAAGGCGGAAAATCAATTGATACGTCAATGGGCTTTACACCACTTGCAGGGGTTGCAATGGGAACACGTTCAGGAAATATTGACCCTGCACTTATTCCATACATTATGGAAAAAACAGGGAAGAACGTTGATGAAGTATTAAATGTATTAAATAAAGAAAGCGGAATTTTAGGGATGTCTGGTATTTCAAGTGACTTGCGCGATAATATTATGGCAGCTAGTGAAGGGAATTCAAGAGCAAAAATTGCACTAGATGTATTCGCGAGCAGAATCCATAAATATATTGGATCATATGCAGCAAGAATGTCAGGTGTCGATGCCATTATTTTCACAGCAGGAATTGGTGAAAATAGCTCAGAAATTCGTGAAAGAGTATTAAATGGTTTAGAATTTATGGGTGTATACTGGGATCCTTCTCTTAATAAAACTAGAGGTGAAGAGATTTTCATCAGTTATCCTCATTCGCCAGTTAAAGTCATCGTCATCCCAACAAATGAAGAGGTCATGATTGCACGAGACGTTGTTCGTTTAACACATTAATTAATAGATAAAACAGCTATGCAAAAGACAGTCGAGAAAGGTAACGACTGTCTTTTTTATGTTATGATAACGATAGTACAATTTTGAATATTGTGGCAAAGGAGTTATGAGATGATGCATGAGCAGCAATTATTAACGGAAATGATGAATTGGGAAGATGACTTAAAGCAAGACAATCGAACAGATATTCAATTGACAGTGACAAAATGGATTAATCATGGGATGAGTCAAATTCCGTTGCATGCTAAACAAACTTTCTATAAAACCTTTGATACGTTAATTTTTCATTTGCACTCCTTCATCCAAAACTCTGCAGTACAAGAAGATACAAGAAAACAAATTATTATAACCGCAAAAGCTATCAATGAAGAAATAAACGACATTAGTGATTTACATCAATTACCACTTAGTCAGTTAATATTCTTAGCAGAAAATCAAACATCAAAACAACGCTTATATTCCTTTGTGCAAGGTGGAGTAACAGGTATTGGGGGAATCTTAATGTCTAGCATCGATATTCCTGCTCAAACAGTTATTAATCTACGGACAGTACAGTCTGTTGCGATGTGTTATGGTTATGAACTGAAAACACCTTATGAAATGATGATTTCTTTAAAAGTATTCCACGCTGCACTTCTGCCAAAGCATTTACAGTATGAGCAATGGTGTAAGTTAAAGGAAGAAATTAGGGACCGTGATACAATGAACTATTTTTATGAAGGCAAAGAGAAATTAACTTTTACTACAGATGCAGAATTTCTATTAAAACAAATTGCAAAGCTCTCTGCCATTTCACTTTTTAAAAGAAAACTTCTATCAGGGTTACCGGTTATTAGTATCATGATAGGTGCAAGTATGAATTATCAACTGACAAGACAAGTTTCAGAGTTTGCTAATAAGTTTTACACATATCGTAAATTAGTCGAAGACAATTGAGGTGAATCAGAAGTGAGCAGTACTGAACATAAATTACATGCCCCTAACTCAATCCGATGTAAAGTCATTACAGTAAGTGATACGAGAACATTGGAAACGGATAAGAGTGGCCATTTAATCGTACAGCTATTAGAGGCAGAAGGTCATCAAATAGCTGTACATACTGTTATAAAAGACGAAATAGACATGATTACAGAAGAAATTTTAAAGGGATGTCATTCCAACCAAATCGATGCGGTGATAACGAATGGGGGTACAGGAGTAGCGAAGCGAGATGTCACGATTGAAGCTGTGCAACCTTTAATAGAAAAGGAATTACCCGGATTTGGCGAGATTTTTCGACTTTTAAGTTATCAAGATGATATCGGGTCTGCAGCAATTCTTAGTAGAGCAATTGCAGGTATCGTAAAAGATACAGTTGTATTTTCTCTACCAGGATCAACAGGAGCAGTTAAACTGGGGATGAATAAATTAATTTTACCTGAAATAAGTCATATTGTAAGTGAGTTACGAAAGGATATCTAAGGCTATATGCCTTTTTTTTATGACTTCATTCACTTCGAAACCATAGCCACAGGTCGTTAATTTTGGAAGCTAAATTGGCGATTTCCTCTGTTAATTGACATGAGTAGTCAAAGTTATCTTCATTATTTAGCTCTTCTTGCTTTTGTTCGATCTGTTTTTCAATTTCAGCAATTCGGTCCGGAATATTGCCACGTATTGATTCCCATTTTGCCATAATCTGTTCTTTTGTTTGATGATTGAGGCTTTCCCATGGGATATTTGGTTTGGGTAATTTAATCATTAAACGCGAGTCATATTGAAAAAAATTTTCCATATTATTTCTCCCTATCGATTTTTAGTAAAAGACATATCAACGTAATATTCTATTAACAATCAAGGCTCGGATTCTAAAATAAATAGAAAATCAAAATAAGTAAAGGAAAAATATCGATTACGAAGACAATCTTTCTTATAAGCTGTTAGTTCCTAGTTATGATTGTTTTAAACTTAGTTGCTTTTCTCGGTGTGAGTGGTTGAGTCTGTCTAGTTCCCGCTATCCGCTATCAACCTTCAAGACCTCCCTACGATAAGTCATCCTCGATTTGCCATACCGCTCATCGCGATTTCTATATCATAAGTCGAAGTTTGTGCAAAAGGAACAATCCTTCAGTAAAGAGCTGTCTGAAAAACGGTAGCTTCATGTTCCCTTTATGCAATTATTATGAACATATTTGTATAATGAAGTATACATTGTAAAAGAGATGAATAAGATATTGGCCCTCTCAAAGTACTATAGCAGATACATTTAACACTTTATAGGTGTAAAGTGGTAATTTCAAGGAGAATTAATTTTTATGCAAAACTTTTATAAAAATATGCATTTTTCTATTGACGAAAAGAAGTTTGAGTTGTAAAGTGTTATTTAACAAAGACATTGTATTTTTATAAAAGTGTATTCATTTTTATACAACAGCCGAGGAGGAACAAATAGATGAAAAAAGTAGTGCTAGCATATTCTGGAGGATTAGATACCTCTGTTGCAATTAAATGGTTACAAGAACAAGGATACGACGTAGTGGCATGTTGCCTAGATGTTGGGGAAGGAAAAGATACAGCATTCGTCCAACAAAAGGCATTGCAAGTTGGAGCGGTTCAATCATACATGATCGATGCGAGAGAAGAGTATGCTAATGACTTCGCGTTAGTTGCACTTCAAGCACATGCGTTATATGAAGGGAAATATCCTCTAGTATCAGCATTATCACGTCCACTTATCGCTAAAAAATTAGTGGAAATTGCTGAAAAGGAAAATGCTGTTGCAATCGCACACGGTTGTACTGGAAAAGGGAACGACCAAGTGCGTTTTGAAGTATCAATTAAAGCGTTAAATCCGGACTTAGAAGTTCTTGCTCCAGTGAGAGAGTGGGGATGGTCTCGTGAAGAGGAAATTGAATACGCATCAAAGCATGGTATTCCAATTCCGATTAATTTAGATAGCCCATACTCTATCGACCAAAACCTGTGGGGTAGAAGTAACGAGTGTGGAATTTTAGAAGACCCTTGGGCAGCTCCTCCAGAAGGTGCATATGAATTAACAACACCTCTAGAGAAAACACCTGACCAAGCAGAAATCATTGAAATACATTTTGAAAAAGGTGTACCGGTAAAAATTAACGATAAAGCATACCCATTACATGAATTAATTCTTGAACTAAATGAAATTGCAGGTAGACATGGAATTGGACGTATCGACCATGTAGAAAACCGTTTAGTCGGAATTAAATCACGTGAAGTGTATGAATGCCCTGGTGCGATGACATTAATTAAAGCCCATAAAGAGCTTGAGGACTTAACATTAGTAAAAGAAGTAGCTCACTTTAAGCCTGTAATCGAGCAAAAAATGACAGAACTAATTTATAACGGTTTATGGTTCTCTCCATTAAGAAATGCATTACATGCGTTCTTACAAGAAACTCAAAAATATGTAACAGGTACTGTACGTGTGAAATTATTCAAAGGGCATGCTATCGTAGAAGGTAGAAAGTCTGAATACTCTCTATACGATGAAAAGCTTGCAACATATACGAAAGATGATGCATTTGACCACAATGCAGCAATCGGCTTTATCGAATTATGGGGCCTTCCAACAAAAGTTAACAGCATGGTAAAAAACAAGAAGGTGGAAGTATAATATGAAAAAACTCTGGGGTGGACGTTTTCAAAAAACCCCTGAACAATGGGTGGATGAGTTCGGCGCATCCATCCATTTTGATCAGGAGCTCGTTGAGGAAGACATAACAGGAAGTCTTGCACACGTAAAAATGCTCGGGAATTGTGGAATTATTAGCCAAGAAGAGGCAGAGCAGATAACGAATGGTTTAACTATTTTGCTTGATAAGGCAAAAAAGAACGAACTCGAATTCTCAGTAAACTACGAAGATATTCATTTAAACATTGAAAAAATGTTGATAGATGAAATCGGTCCAGTTGGCGGAAAATTACATACTGGAAGAAGTCGTAATGACCAAGTAGCCACTGACATGCACTTATACTTACGTAAGCATGTTGCAAATGTTGTTGAGTTAATTGATGGCTTGCAGCAATCCTTATTAAATAAGGCTGAAAACCATGTTGAAACGATTTTACCAGGTTATACTCATTTGCAACGGGCTCAACCAATCTCATTTGCACATCATTTGATGGCTTATTTCTGGATGCTTGACCGTGATAAACAGCGATTCCAAGAATCTTTAAAAAGAATCAATATCTCACCTCTTGGAAGTGCTGCACTTGCAGGGACAACATTTCCTATTGATCGGGAATTCACTGCCAAGGAACTACAATTTGATGGCATTTATGAAAATAGTTTAGACGGTGTCAGTGACCGTGACTTCATTATCGAATTTTTAAGCAATAGCTCACTTTTAATGATGCATCTATCGCGCTTTTGTGAAGAAATTATTCTATGGTGTTCACAAGAATTTCAATTTATTGAATTAGATGATACGTACGCGACAGGAAGCAGTATCATGCCACAGAAGAAAAATCCTGATATGGCAGAATTGATTCGTGGTAAAACAGGCCGAGTATACGGTAATTTAATGTCGCTTCTTACAATCTTAAAAGGATTACCATTAGCATATAATAAAGACCTCCAAGAAGATAAAGAAGGCATGTTTGACACAGTAAAAACGATTGAAGGAAGCTTACAAATCTTCATCGGAATGGTTGATACACTAAATGTTAATGAAGAAAAAATGGAAAAGGCAACAAAAGAAGACTTTTCTAACGCAACTGAATTAGCTGACTATTTGTCAATGAAAGGGATGCCATTTAGAGAAGCGCATGAAGTGGTAGGAACTCTAGTTTATCAATGTATTCAACAAGGTATATATTTAAAAGATCTCTCTTTTGACCAATATAAAGAAGCTTCATCATTATTCGAAGAGGATATTTATGAAATAATTAATCCATATGAAGCGGTTAAAAAACGGATGAGCGCTGGCGGAACGGGCTTTGAAATGGTGCGAAAAGCAATCGAAAAGGCGAAAACAACTTTACTATAATCCGGTTTCAAACACATACAATAATTATGTAATCACTTTTTTGCATAGGCTTCTTTTTTTCAGAGACACTAACAAGGGTCATAGATGAAAGTAAAGGAGACGAGCAAACATGAAGGAAAAGAAAATAACGAGACAGACATATTATTATGATCACCTCGGTGATCAAGAAACAAAGCAGCAGCTTTTTGAGTCTTACTCAAGCGGAGTTGTTGAACAGCAATATGAGCAAAACTTTCTTCAAGAACCATTGAAATTGTGGGAAGAATAATGTAATAGTAACAACAAAAATTTAAGGATTTACTCCTCATTACACGGATATAATAATGTGTTTGAGGGGTTAATCCTTTTTTGATTTTCTTTCGCTTGAATCGCCTCGTTTCTGATTATTGTTTACTAATGATATGAAAAGTGATGAGCCGAATGGCGAATCGATGATGACACATCATAAGGGAGGTGACCCGAAGTTTGTTAGCGGGTAGCCGTGGAGCTATGATGCTCACCACTCACCCCGCTGTCCGTGAGTACTGTAGCGCAGACGAACCCTAAACGATAACTCATTAAAAAACAATGTTTACGAAAACAGCCTTATAAAAATTACAAACTATAAGACAGCAATTTTTTAAAATTGAAGATATGTTTTAACACAATAGTAATAGGATAGTTTTAAGGGAATGAAATCTATATTAAGGAATAAACAGATGTGTTAACTGGGTATTAATTCATCCGGTTACCCCAATGGTCATATTTAGCATTACTTCTAAGAATCGAATGGAGGAAACAAAATGAAAATAGGAATACCAGCAGAAATAAAAAATAATGAAAATCGAGTTGCGATTACGCCAGCAGGTGTTTACCATTTCGTTTCTGCAGGTCACAAGGTATTCATTGAAAGAAATGCAGGGATAGGTTCTGGTTTTACAGACGAGCAATACAAACAGGCGGGTGCACAAATCGTGGATACACCACGTGAGGCTTGGGATCAAGACATGGTGATGAAAGTGAAAGAACCTCTAGAGACAGAGTATCAATATTTTAAGGAAGGCTTAATCATTTTTACATACTTCCATTTAGCTGCTGAACTTAAGCTAACGAATGCATTACTTAAGCATAAAGTAACAGCTATTGCATATGAAACAGTTGAGCTATCAAATGGCTCCCTTCCGTTGCTAACACCGATGAGTGAAGTCGCAGGAAGAATGGCGCCGCAAATCGGTGCACAGTTTTTAGAAAAGCCAAAAGGTGGGAAAGGAATATTATTATCTGGAGTCCCTGGAACGAAGCGAGGGAGGGTTGCAATTATTGGTGGTGGTGTTGCCGGAACAAATGCTGCAAAAATTGCCGTCGGTTTAGGTGCAGACGTTACCATTTTAGACGTCAGTCCACAGAGATTGAGACAGTTAGATGTTATGTTCGGTCATTCATTAACCGTTATAATGTCAAATCCATTAACAATATTAGAAACTGTTTCAAATGCTGATTTAGTCATTGGTGCAGTACTAATACCGGGTGCAAAGGCGCCAAAGCTTGTATCTGAGGATGTTGTTAAATCAATGGAACGAGGTTCTGTCATTGTTGATATCGCGATTGACCAAGGTGGAATTTTTGAAACGACAGATAAAGTGACAACACACGATCATCCAACATATCTTAAACACGGTGTTGTCCATTATGCTGTAGCAAATATGCCAGGTGCAGTACCTCAAACCTCTACAAATGCCTTAACAAATGTAACGGTACCATACGCTGTGCAAATTGCAACGAAAGGGTTAAAGCAGGCTTGTACTGATTTTCCAGAACTATTGAAAGGAATTAATACGATGAAAGGTTGTGTTACATATGAAGCAGTTGCAAAGGCACATAATTTATCAGCCTCAAGTATAACCACACTATTCTAACGGTAAACAAGTAGTACCAATGCATTACAATACTTTCCCTGCTATCAAGCAAGACCCAACTGCATTTGTGAATATGCTGCCAAGCGGAGTAGGTGTCCTTTAAAACCAGGTGAAAAAATAACTTTATAAATACAATCTATGAAGTGGGGAAGTAACCACTTCTTTTTTGTGTAGTACATGCATACAATTAAGCAACACTGTTTTGAAAGGATGTTCATGATGAAAAATTTATTGTATGCCATTATCGCGATGTGTATGCTTTATGTCGGACTCCAACAGATAACATGGACAGGTTCTGATATGCAAGTTGTATTTGTCATGAGTTGGTTATGTTTAGCGATATTTGTGATAGGCGGGAACTTTGCACATTATTTATATGGACCTAAAAAACGTAATCATCGTACACACGCCCATACCGAAATGAAGAAACGCCCTATAAAACAAAAGACTTATCTCCGTCAATAAACTGCACCTATAGAATCATACGTTGCGAGAAGAGGATGTCACCCTTATAATGATAATAGATTATCAGTACGTAAAATAAAGGGTGATATCGCTTGTCTACAAAGCATGAACGAATTCTCCAATACATTCATTCTCTACCAGTAGGTGAAAAAATCTCTGTTAGACAAATAGCTAAAGAGATTAATGTTAGTGAAGGAACAGCTTACCGGGCAATAAAGGAAGCAGAAAATAAAGGGTATGTGTCAACGATTGAACGTGTCGGGACAATCCGAATTGAAACAAAGAAAAAAGAAAACTTCGAAAAGCTAACATATGCTGAGGTCGTGAATGTTGTCGATGGTCACGTACTAGGCGGACGAGCCGGTTTACATAAAACATTAAATAAATTCGTTATTGGTGCAATGAAAATAGAAGCGATGATGCGCTATACAGGCGCTGGCAATTTATTGATTGTAGGAAATCGGACAGATGCACATCAATATGCATTAGAAGCTGGTGCAGCTGTACTCATAACAGGTGGTTTTGACACAGAAGACCATGTCAAGAAGTTAGCGGATGAGCTTGCATTACCTGTCATCTCTACTAGTTATGATACTTTTACAGTTGGGACGATGATTAATCGGGCGATATATGACCAATTAATAAAAAAGGAAATAGTCCAAGTTGAGGATATTTTGACGCCACTTGATAAAACAATTTACCTTCACACGGATGAAAATGTCGGGAAGTGGTATCAACTAAATGAGGATACGGGTCATAGTCGCTTTCCTGTTATTGATACAAACAGGAAGGTAGTCGGGATGATAACTGCAAAGGATGTAATTGGTCAGAATCATTCCGCCTTAATTGAAAAAATGATGACCAAAAACCCAGTTACGATTATTGGGAAAACTTCAGTTGCATCCGCTGCACAGATGATGGTATGGGAAGGGATTGAGGTGCTTCCTGTAGTTGATCAGCAAAATCGTCTTCACGGTATTATTAGTAGACAAGATGTGTTGAAGGCTTTACAAATGATCCAAAGACAACCGCAAATTGGTGAGAAACTCGATGATATTATCACAAATCAATTTATTACAATTGATGATGAAACGAATCGAGGTCAAACTTTTCGATGTGAAGTAAGTCCACAAATGACAAACCAGCTTGGAACCATCTCATATGGAGTGTTTACAACACTTGTCACCGAAGCAGTTAATCGCTACTTACGATCATTGAAAAAAGGTGATATTATCGTCGAAAATATCACTATTTATTTTATTAAACCTGTCCAAATGGAAGCTATTTTAGAAATACAGCCAAAGATACTCGAAGTTGGCCGGAAATTCGGGAAAATTGATATAGAAGCATTTAGCAATGGTTCTGTTGTCGGCAAAGCACTGATGATGGTCCAAATAATTGAACGATAAAAAAAGAGGGGAATTTATCACCCTCTTTTTTCATGTTATGAAGTAGCTTATTTTTGAGTTTGACTCGCAACTTGTGGCAAATAATGCTTATAAGCGCGAAAACCTGCCCAGCTGCTCCCTACGCCGATAATGAAAAAAATAATCCCTACAACTAAGGCCAGTATCGACCTGTTAATAATTAATTGATTTAAACCAAATGAAGCAACAAATATTCCTAATGCAATACTTGCTTCTGCCGCTCTCCACTTCTTTTCAACTTGATTATGAGCACGATATGCTTTTATACGAAAATAAATATAAAAAGAAAAAGATATGACAATGAATATAACTAATATAGGCATCGATAAACCTCCGGATATATGTATAGTGTATGTACTTTATGATTTTAACATGTCTTAATGAAAAAATATATTGCAGCATCAGGTAATAATTTCGTTATGTGATGGTAAATGAATCATATCAAAAAACGTTCATCGTACATGGTTTATCACTGTAAAAACGATACTGCAGTAAGGTTCCATTTTTAAATAATTTGTGTTTTAATACATATAAAGAGCATAAAGGAGATACATATGAAACAACTCATTTTAGATGAAATAAAAGCATATGAAACGATTATCATTCACAGACATGTTAGACCAGACCCTGACGCATATGGTTCCCAATGTGGATTAGCAGAATTACTAAAAGCCTCTTTTCCGGATAAGACCATCTATGTAGTAGGTGAAAGTGAGCCATCATTGGAGTTCTTGTATAAAATGGATAAGGTTGAAGATGATACATATAACGACGCGCTTGTGATTGTGTGTGATACAGCAAATCAGGCAAGGGTTAGTGACCAACGATACAATACAGGAAAGCGATTAATTAAAATAGACCACCACCCTAATGAGGATCAATATGGTGATATTTTATGGGTCGACACATCTGCAAGTGCAACGAGTGAAATGATTTATGAATTTTACTTAGAAGGTAAAGACCAAGGCCTTACATTATCGAAAAAGGCTGCAAAGCTATTATATGCAGGCATTGTTGGTGACACTGGCAGATTTTTGTTCCCAAGCACTACTGAAAAGACATTCCGTTATGCTAGCGCATTAATATCTGAAGGAATTGATTTCGTTCCACTTTATGATGAGTTATACAAAACAAAACGAAATGTAGCTAAATTAAGTGGTTATGTTCTACAAAATTTCAGCTTGTCTTCGTCTGGTGCAGCATCAATGAATATATCAAAAGAAATTCTTGATGAATATGAAGTAACCCCATCTGAAGCATCGCAGCTTGTTAGTATATTAGGTAATATTGAAGGAGTCAGAGCCTGGGTATTCTTTGTTGAGGAAAACGACCAAATTCGAGTTAGATTACGGTCTAGAGATATTGTGATTAATCAACTTGCTAAAAAATATAATGGTGGCGGACATCCGTTAGCATCAGGTGCTTCCATTTATAGCTGGGAAGAATCGAAACAAGTGATTAAAGATTTAGAGGAATTATGTCAAGCGAAATTATAGTAGACAAAAGGAGCGGTATTGGTGCCGGTCCTTTTATTCACTGCTTTCGTAAGATATTGATGCTTATACAATTTACTAATAAACCATTCCCCGTGGTTGTTTACAGCACGAGTACGGTGAGCATCATAGCTATCTACACGAATAGGCAAACTTCAGGCTATCTTCCTACGATAAGTCATCAGCGATTTGCCATGTGGATTATCGTGATTCCTAAATTGATGCGACTGGGTTTGTACATTGATAGGCAAGCAGCCACCGATTTTCGAACTCCTCGGCGTTACGACTGCAGGAGTCTTCACATTCAGCTCCAATTAACACTTATAAAGTTAGTACAAAAAATGCCACACTCTTAAACAACAGATAATGAATGATTTTATAACGTCATAGAAATCTATTATAGAATGTTTAGCAAAACGTTAGAAAATAGAAGTCATTACCTCAGAGAAATCTCCATTTCAATATATATCGTTGTATATAACATGAATTTCGTCATTTTCAGTTTGTATTCCTTGCCATCAATGGGTATAGACTGGTTTTCTATCATTCTCTCGATTAATTTATGGTTCGTATAGACACTTTGCATATCTTTCGCAACTAAGTCTGCTAAATCGTCTTTTATTTTATTTTCTATTTGTTGAATTTTAAATTCTTTAAATTGAAATTTATCACCATTGCTTAAATGAACATCAATTGATTGAATCGTAACTTTTTCTTGAGCCTCTTTGTTTATTTTAGCGTACTCTTCTTGATAGATTTGTATATCTTTTTCCAATTCTTCAATCGTTAGCTTTTGCTTTTCGATGATTGTCCGATGTTTTTCCTGCAAAACACCGTAAATAAATAAGAAAACTAACCAACTGATAACAGCACCAATTGCTACACCTGCGAAGAAACGTTGCCATGTAGGCTGATGATAATATGGTGGTATTCTCATGAAATATGCTCCTGTGTTAACCAATATATAATAACCCAGCCAGTTTGTGCACCGCCCATACCAGAGATAATCAATAATACTTGTTTGACAATATCTCTCGTCTCACCTTGTAAAATTCCCCGTTCAAAGCTGTAAAAAGCATCAAAAGTACCGCCGATTGCAGCTACTAGTGCCCATATTTTTAATTGATTAGCAAAATCATACATTTTCGATAATGGTGGTTCACCTGCTAAAAAGGCACCGATCGCTCCAATTAGAGTACCACCTAACAATACACCTAATGCGATGAAATAACTATGTATAAAAGCCGGGAAAAAGGCTTCGTTGTTCATACGAATCAACCTCCTATTATCATGTATATGGACGACCTTTTTCAAGTATGTTTTTTAATTAGTGAATTAACAGAAATTTGTTTAAATTAGAGTGCGATTCTGATTTATTTGTCAGATAGGACTTGTCGTTTATAATGAAGATAGATTAGAAAACAGAAAGGAGGGGATTGTTTTGCCATTTGTACATCTACAGGTTAAAAGTGCATATAGTCTTTTATCAAGTGCAGCTAAATTAGAAAAGCTTGTTAAGAAAGCAAAACAGATGAATTATCAGTCTTTAGCTCTAACAGATGAAAATGTCATGTACGGGACAGTTGAGTTTTACAAACTGTGTAAGCAGCACGATATAAAACCAATAATTGGACTAAAAGTTGAAGTTATTGCAGATGAGGCGAACGAAACTTCAGTTGTGACACCACTTGTCCTTCTAGCAGAAACGAATGAAGGCTATCAAAACTTAGTGAAAATTAGCAGTGCAATACAAACGAAATCACCGCAAGGATTACCAGAGAGATGGTTAAAAAGTTATAGCAGAGGACTTATCGCATTTACATCTGGTCAAACTGGTGAACTTGAACAATGTGTAGCAGACGGTAGAGTCGATGAAGCAAAGCTACTAATTAAAAAGTATGAATCAATATTTGGGCAAAACTCCTTTTTTCTAGGGATTCATAGTAATTGGGTAAGTGAAGGCAATTCGCTTAGTACGGGATTCGTTAATTTAGGACAGCAGCTTGATGTGCCAATAGTAGCGGTGCATCACGTTTCATATATAGAAAAAGAAGATTTACTTGCTTACAAAAGCTTACTCGCGATAAAAAATGGCGAAAAATTTTCAGATGACCACATTGATTTACATTCAAACAAGGAAGATTATTTGACGACACCCCATGAGATGGTCAAAACGTTTGAACAATTACCAGATGCTTTAGAAAATACATTAAAAATTGCAGATAGGTGTCAAGTGGATTTAAACCTGGGACTTACACAGTTACCAAAATATCCAACGCCTAATAATGAGCCGGCTGATGAATATTTAGAACAACTTTGTATCAAGGGCTTACGAGAACAGTTTGAAACACCAAATCAAGTTTATATTGACAGACTTTTGTATGAACTAGATGTCATAAAGAGAATGAATTTTAGTGATTATTTTTTAATTGTCTGGGATTTTATGAAGTATGCACATGAGCACAATATTTTAACTGGCCCTGGTCGAGGATCGGCAGCTGGGTCACTTGTTGCCTATGTGTTAAATATAACCGGGGTAGACCCGATTAAGCACAGACTTTTATTTGAACGGTTTTTAAATCCTGAGCGAATTTCAATGCCTGATATCGATATTGACTTCCCTGATACACGACGTGATGAAATGATACAATATGTAGCTGAAAAATATGGGAAGTTACATGTTGCCCAAATTATTACGTTTGGTACCCTAGCTGCAAAAGGAGCAATACGAGACGTCGGGCGTGTGCTAGGAGCATCTCCAAAGGAAACTGACATTCTCTCAAAACAAATCCCTTCAAAGCCGGGAACTACGTTACAAGCAGCGATTAATCAATCTCAAACACTTCAAAAGCTTATCAATGAAAATGAGTTATATAAAAAGATTATTGAGATTGCAATAAAGATTGAAGGATTACCGAGACATACTTCAACACATGCTGCAGGCGTAGTCTTAAGTAGTCAGCCATTAACAAATATAGTTCCGATACAAAACGGTCAACAAGATGTTTATTTAACACAATTTTCGATGGATTATTTAGAGGATTTAGGCTTATTAAAAATGGATTTTCTAGGTTTAAGAAATTTATCATTATTAGACAATATTAAAAAATTAGTGGAGCGTGAAGAAGGACGCAAAATTGATTTAGCGGGTATACCTTATGAAAATAAAAAAACCTTTGAACTTCTAGCTAAAGGTGATACAACAGGGATTTTTCAATTGGAATCAGAAGGAATGAGAAGTGTATTAAAACGTCTGAAACCAACAACATTAGAAGACATTGTCGCGGTGAACGCATTGTATCGCCCAGGTCCAATGGAAAATATCCCAAGTTTTATCGAACGAAAGCATAAACGAAGTGTAATAGCTTATCTTCATCCTGATTTAAAGCCCATCCTTGAAACGACTTTTGGTGTAATCGTCTATCAAGAGCAAATAATGGAAATCGCCTCGAAAATTGCAGGCTTTACACTCGGTGAAGCAGACTTACTAAGAAGAGCGGTAGGAAAGAAGAAAAAGGATATTTTAGATAAAGAACGTCAACATTTCGTAAAGGGCTGTATTGCAAATGGCTATGATGAACAAATTTCTAATGATATTTATGATTTAATTGTAAAATTTGCAAATTACGGATTTAACAGAAGTCATGCTGTCGCTTATAGCATGATTGCTTATCAGCTCGCATACCTTAAAGCAAATTACCCGCTTTACTTTATGGCCGCACTTTTAACAAGTGTTATTGGCAACGATGAAAAAATTGCTAGTTATATTCGTGAAGCGAAGCAAATGGGATTAGTGTTGCTACCACCTTCTATTAATGATAGTGCCTTTCCATTTCTAATTGAAAAAGGCTGTATTCGCTATAGTTTGGCTGCGATTAAAAATGTTGGTGTAGTTGCAATTAAAGAAATCTTCCACGGTAGAAAAGTAAAAAGATATACTGATTTATTTGATTTTTGTATACGGGTTTCAATGAAAGTAGTTAATCGTAGAATTATGGAACAGTTGGTATTTTCGGGAGCATTTGATGAATTTGCGGTTGATCGGGCAATATTATTAGCGAGCTTGGATGTCGCGATTGAACATGCAGAACTATTGACACCAGACAGCGAAAATCAATTTGACCTGTTTATTGATGATGAATATTCAATTAAACCAAAGTACATTGAGGTTGAACCTTTCAAAATTGAGGAAAAGTTGAAATATGAAAAAGAAGCATTAGGCTTTTACTTTTCCAGCCACCCTGTGGAACTTTACCGAGACACCTTTCAGTACAATGGTGCAGTATTAGCTGACCAACTAACACAGTACCATGATAAAAAAGTTTTAATCGGTGCAATGGTTGTTCAAAAGCGGACAATTAGAACGAAAAAAGGAGATGCGATGGCATTTTTAATTTTAGGGGATGAAACAGGTGATGTAGATGCAGTATTATTCCCTCAAGTATATGCGAAGGCAAGTGAAAGTATTGAAATTGGTTCTATTTTACTATTTTCCGGAAAGGTTGAGAAACGGCAAGGGAAAATTCAACTAATCGTTCAATCAATCCGACGGGGAGAAGAACTTGAAAATAAGGCGAAAAAACAAGAAATATTTTTAAAAATTGAAGATTCGTTACAGTCTGCTCATTTTGTCCAAATGAAGGATTTATTGAAAAGATATAAAGGTGAAACACCTGTTTATTTGTATTACGATACAGAAAAAAAGACTGTCCTTTTACCATCCGAATTTTTCATAACGCCAACAGCTGAATGTATAAAAAGCTTATGTAAACTACTCGGAGATAGGAATGTAGTCCTACGTGAGACAGCAGATAAAAATCGATAAAAAACTACTATAATCTCATTTTAAAGCATACTTTACAAAACAATGAATTATGTTATTATTAAAAAATGATCAAAAGTGGTCAGACCACTTTTGGTTATCACTTTACAAGGTAAGGGGATGTTAAAATGACATTGCGTGAAGAAGCATTGCATATCCACCGTGTAAACAAAGGTAAATTGGAATCAAAATCAAAAATACCAGTTCGAAATGCACATGATTTAAGTCTTGCATATTCACCAGGTGTAGCTGAGCCTTGTAAAGAAATTTATGATGATAAAAATAAAGTATATGATTATACGATGAAAGGTAATATGGTAGCTGTTGTGTCAGATGGTACAGCAGTATTAGGATTAGGTAATATTGGTCCAGAGGCAGCATTGCCTGTCATGGAAGGAAAAGCAGTCCTATTTAAAAGTTTTGCAGGCGTAGATGCATTTCCGCTCTGTCTAAACACTACCGATACCGAAGAAATTATTCAAACTGTCAAACGATTAAGTCCTAATTTTGGTGGAGTGAATCTTGAGGATATTGCAGCACCTAACTGCTTTATCATTGAAGAGCGTTTAAAAAAGGAAACAAATATACCAATCTTTCACGATGATCAGCACGGTACTGCCATTGTAACTGTAGCGGGGCTTGTAAATGCATTAAAATTAGTCGGCAAGTCTATGTCAAGTATCCGTGTTGTAGCAAATGGAGCAGGTGCAGCAGGCATTGCAATTATAAAATTGTTATATACATACGGAGTCCGGGACATCATTATGTGTGATTCTAAAGGTGCCATTTACGAAAATCGTCAAATAGGCATGAACGAAGTAAAAGCTCAGGTGGCAAAGTTTACGAACCGAGATCAGAAACAAGGAAATCTTGCAGATGTTATTGAAGGAGCGGACGTTTTTATTGGTGTGTCTGTTGAAGGTGCATTGACAAAAGAAATGGTTAAACAAATGAATGATGACCCAATTATATTTGCGATGGCTAACCCGGTTCCTGAGATTATGCCACAAGATGCCAAAGAGGCAGGAGCAAAGGTGATTGGGACCGGCCGTTCGGATTTCCCTAATCAAGTAAATAATGTATTAGCATTCCCTGGAATATTTAGAGGTGCACTTGATGTAAGAGCAACACATATTAATGAAATGATGAAAATAGCAGCTGTAGAGGCAATTGCCGACCTAGTTAGCCAAGAAAAACTTAGTTCTGAGTATGTAATTCCAGCACCATTTGACCCACGTGTTGCCCCGGCAGTTGCAAAAGCAGTTGCCAAGGCAGCCATGGAAACCGGTGTTGCGAGAATCACCGTTAATCCTGAGGAAGTAGCGGAAAGAACAAGGCAGATGGCAATTATTAAATAAAGTGAGTGATTTGTCTTGACTAATGAGAAGTCAAAGGTGTACGTTGGCATACTCAAATTTATAAAATCCTATATTTCAGAAAATCAGCTCTCTTATGGCGATAAAATTCCTTCAGAAAGAGAATTTGCTGAAAAGCTTAAGGTTGGCAGGTCATCGGTTAGAGAAGCGCTAAGAGCATTGGAATTGTTAGGGATGATTGAAACTAGAAAAGGGGAAGGTACCTTTTTAAAGGATTTTAGAGACCATCAATTAATTGAATTATTAGGGACCTTTATTTTAGATAATACAAAAGCAATACAAGATGTTGTCGAGATGAACAATATGCTAGAATATAATGCTCTCCAATTAATCATGAGAGACTACGATGAAAATAGCTTGCTAAACTTAGAAAAACAAATGAAGAAGGGCTCCTTTACTAGATATGAATTTATGAAGGAGCTTGTTAAGCTAGCTAATAATCATCTCCTCTTCCGGATTTGGACAGTATTAAATGAGTATGTCACATTAGCCAAAAGAAGTATGAATGAAGAATCGCTAGATAAGGGAAAGATGAGCAAATTGGTATCCTCTTTGTTGGAGAGAAAACAATCTGAAGTATTTGCTGCATATGCTGCAATTTCAATAAAAGAAAATGTCGAATAGAAATTGACAAATTTCAACAACATCCCTTTCTGATATTCGTTACAGTATGATTAACCGACAAATAAGGGCTCACCACTTTTTGGTGTTGATAATAAGATAATAACTAGCAATAAACTATTAAATGACAATTTATATGTCATTTTAGTTCATGTTGTGTGCTCTACTATTTTTTTAGTTGATTCTTGCTATATTGTGAGGCTCTTTTTTCATGCGTGACATACTCGGAGGCACAATAATCTACTAGTAAATATGAATACTGGAGCAAAGTGAAACAAAAACAATAGAAAAAATATACATCATAACTTTCGAAACCGCCTTAAATAAAAAGAGTTGAAAAGAAACAGCTTCAGTAAAGGAGAGGTAACATTTTGTTAAAAGACTTATTTACGAAACCGGCAAAGCCTAAGAAGAAAAAATATGCGCAAATCCCTTCTGAACAATCCAAACAAGATGTTCCAGAAGGTATTGTCTTAAAGTGTCCGAGCTGTAAAAAAATCATGTATACAAAAGAAATTAATAAGAATTTAAAAGTTTGTATAAATTGTGATTACCATCATCAAATGAATGCAAAAGAGCGCGTAAAAAGCTTATTTGATGAAGGCAGCTTTATTGAATATGACAAAGAGATGGTATCTGAAAATCCATTACAATTTCCTGGTTATGAGGAAAAGCTTGAAAAAGACCGCTATAAGACAAAGCAAAATGAAGCTGTGATAACAGGAGAAGGCTCAATCAATGGATTTAGAACTTCAATTGCCATTATGGATGCTAGTTTTAGAATGGGAAGCATGGGATCTGTTGTAGGAGAAAAGATTACGAGAGCAATTGAAAAGGCAGATGAACAAGGCCTCCCATTTATTATCTTTACAGCATCGGGTGGCGCTAGGATGCAAGAAGGCGTACTAAGTCTCATGCAAATGGCAAAAACTAGTTCAGCATTAAAACGGTTCAGTGATAATAAAGGGTTAATTATTTCAGTGATGACGCACCCGACAACAGGCGGAGTCTCAGCATCTTTTGCCTCATTGGGTGATTATAATTTTGCAGAACCAGGAGCACTAATCGGTTTTGCTGGACGAAGAATAATTGAACAAACGATACGCGAGGAGCTTCCTGAGGATTTTCAAACAGCAGAATTTTTACTAAAACATGGTCAATTAGATGCGGTCATTCATCGGCAAGAGATGAAACAGACACTTACTAATATCCTTGATATTCATCAACCAGGAGGTGAAATAACTTGGTAGGAGAAATGGAATTTGAAAAACCGGTAGTGGAATTAAGAAATAAAATTAGTGACCTTAAAGAATTTACAAAAGGCTCAGATGTCGATTTGTCATCTGAAATCGAAAAGCTAGAATCTAGATTAGAAAAACTAGAAAATGAGATTTATACAAATATAAAGCCTTGGGACCGGGTGCAAATTGCTAGACATCCAAACAGACCATCTACTTTAGACTATATCGAACGTATTTTTACACAATTTTTCGAGTGTCATGGAGACAGGTATTATGGTGATGACGATGCCATTGTTAGTGGAATTGCGAAATTCCGAGACATACCTGTTACAGTAATTGGACATCAACGTGGAAAAGATACGAAAGAGAATATTCGCAGAAACTTTGGCATGCCACATCCGGAAGGTTATCGTAAAGCTTTACGTTTGATGAAACAAGCAGATAAATTTAACCGTCCAATTATTTGCTTTATCGATACGAAAGGTGCCTATCCTGGTAAAGCAGCAGAAGAACGTGGTCAAAGTGAAGCGATTGCCAAAAACCTCTTCGAAATGGCAGGCCTATCTGTACCAGTTATCTGTATCGTTATTGGTGAAGGTGGAAGTGGTGGAGCTTTAGCGCTAGGTGTAGGTAATTATATTCACATGTTAGAGAACTCGACCTATTCAGTTATTTCTCCTGAAGGTGCAGCAGCTTTATTATGGAAAGATTCCGGTTTAGCCAAGAAAGCGGCAGAAACAATGAAAATTACAGCTCCTGATTTAAAGCAGCTTGGTGTTGTTGACGAAATAATCCCTGAAGTAAAAGGTGGGGCACATAAAGATGTCACAAAGCAAGCTCAATATATTGAAGAAGTATTAGCAAGTTCGTTAAAAACATTATGTAATATGTCAAGTGAAGAGTTAATTAATCAACGCTATGATAAATTCAAAAAAATTGGTCAAGTAACCTATACAAATGAATTACTTGGGGTAAAATAGAAACGTGCGGCCATATGCCCACGTTTTCTTTTGGATTAAAAAGGGCTATAATAATGGTTCAGTAGGAAAAGTTTATTTAAGTAAATTTGAAGCTACAATAATTCTAATAAAAGATTGATACAAATTTAAGAGCATGAACGATTGTTCACTGCAAGAAAAGACAATTATTTTGCAAAATTACATATTTAAATAAACATTACGGGATTATTTATTGTATAATGAAAAAGGCTCATAAAAGTTTATTCGACAAAAAGTGAGACACTCACTTTGTTGTAACGACCTACTTTTCATGTTATTTTGAAAGAAATGCATTATGCTACTAGATTATAGTGGGGTGAAGAAAAATGAAAAAAATTGGTGTCCTAACAAGTGGTGGAGATTCTCCAGGTATGAATGCTGCTGTTCGTGCTGTAGTTCGTAAATCAATTTTCCACGATGTTGAGATTTATGGAGTATTCCATGGCTACCAAGGGTTAATTGAAGGACGTATTGAAAAATTAGAATTAGGTTCTGTTGGTGATATTATTCACCGTGGAGGTACTAAACTATATTCTGCAAGATGCCCGGAGTTTAAAACTGTTGAAGGACAGAAAAAGGGTATTGAACAACTTAAAAAACATGGTATTGAAGGACTTGTCGTAATCGGTGGAGATGGCTCTTATATGGGAGCGAAAAAGCTAACTGAACATGGCTTCCCATGTGTAGGTGTTCCAGGTACAATTGACAATGATATCGCTGGAACAGACTTTACGATCGGTTTTGATACAGCTTTAAATACTGTAATTGATGCAGTTGATAAAATTCGTGATACAGCAACATCACATGAACGTACATATATCATTGAAGTTATGGGTAGACATGCTGGCGATATCGCTTTATGGGCAGGCTTAGCTGGTGGTGCAGAAACAATATTAATTCCTGAAGAGAATTATGATATGGATGATATCATTGCTCGCCTTAACAGAGGTCATGAGCGTGGCAAAAAGCATAGTATCATCATGGTTGCTGAAGGTGTTGGCAGCGGTGTTGAATTCGCAAAGCAAATTGAAGAAGCAACTTCATTTGAAACACGGGTTTCTGTGTTAGGGCATATTCAACGTGGTGGTTCTCCAACTGCATTTGACCGAGTGCTAGCTAGTCGTTTAGGTGCATTTGCTGTTGAGTTACTGTTAGAAGGTAAAGGTGGACGTTGTGTTGGAATTCAAAACAATAAACTAGTTCACCACGATATTATTGAAATACTAGAGCATAAGCATACGATTGATAAAGATATGTACCGTCTATCACAAGAATTATCAATTTAAAGAAAAAACATGGGATCGTTTTCATAATGGATTAACCATCATCCTGAAAATGATTTATAGTAATAGAAACCATTAGCACATTAATAATGATAAAACTGGAAAGACCTATCTCTATGAAGGTTTTTCCTTTCTGTAAAATAGTAGGAGGAACATATAATGCGTAAAACGAAGATTGTTTGTACGATCGGTCCAGCAAGTGAATCGACAGAGAAGCTTACAGAATTAATTGAAGCTGGTATGAATGTATCAAGATTAAACTTTTCTCACGGTGATTTTGAAGAGCATGGTAATCGTATTAAAAATATTAGAGAAGCTGCTGGTAAATTAAATAAAACAGTTGCGATTTTACTAGATACGAAAGGTCCAGAAATCCGTACACATACGATGGAAGATGGAGCGATCGAATTAGTAGCTGGTAAAGAAATTATCGTTTCAATGACAGAAGTTCTAGGGACTATTGAGAAATTCTCAGTATCTTATGAAGGATTAATTGATGACGTTCATATCGGTTCAACGATTTTATTAGATGATGGCCTTATTGAATTAGAGGTTATTGGATTAGACCAAGCGAATGGTGAAATTAAAACAAAAATTAAAAACAGTGGTACCCTAAAAAATAAAAAGGGTGTTAACGTACCAGGTGTAAGCGTTAAACTTCCTGGAATCACTGAAAAAGATGCTAAAGATATCGTATTTGGTATCGAACAGGATGTTGACTTTATTGCTGCATCTTTCGTACGTCGTGCTTCTGATGTGTTAGAAATTCGTGAATTACTTGAAGAACATAATGCGGGACACATTCAAATCATTCCAAAAATCGAAAACCAAGAAGGTGTCGATAATATCGATGAAATTCTTGAAGTTTCGGACGGCTTAATGGTTGCACGTGGAGACTTAGGTGTAGAAATTCCTGCCGAAGAAGTTCCGTTAGTGCAAAAAGAATTAATTAGAAAATGTAATGCATTAGGTAAACCGGTTATTACTGCTACACAAATGTTAGACAGTATGCAACGTAATCCTAGACCAACACGTGCAGAAGCTAGTGACGTAGCAAATGCAATCTTTGATGGTACAGATGCAATTATGCTATCTGGTGAAACTGCAGCAGGATCTTATCCAGTCGAAGCAGTTAAAACAATGCATAATATTGCTTCAAGAGCAGAAGAAGCATTAAATTATAAAGAAATCCTTTCAAAACGCAGTGATGAAGTTGGCACAACGGTTACAGATGCAATTGGACAATCTACAGCATATACAGCTTTAAAACTTGGTGTATCTGCAATTGTTACACCAACTGAAAGTGGTCACACACCAAGAATGATTTCAAAATATCGTCCTAAAGCACCAATCGTTGCTGTAACAATTTCTGAGGCTGTTTCACGTAAATTGGCACTTGTCTGGGGCGTTTACCCACGCACTGGTAACCACTCAACTTCTACTGATGAAATGCTAGATAGCTCAGTAAATGAAGCGGTTAACAGTGGGTTTGTTACACATGGTGACCTAGTTGTCATTACAGCAGGTGTACCAGTTGGCGAAGCAGGAACAACAAACCTAATGAAAGTTCATGTAATCGGTGATGTACTTGGCAAAGGTCAAGGTATTGGTCGCAAATCAGCATTCGGTAAAGTAGTTGTTGCCAGCACAGCTGAAGTTGCATCAGCAAAAATGAAAAAAGGTGCAATTCTTGTAGCACAAAGTACAGATCGTGATATGATGGAAGCTCTAGAACAAGCTTCTGCATTAATTACTGAAGAGGGTGGCTTAACTAGTCATGCTGCAGTAGTTGGGCTAAGTTTAGGAATTCCAGTCATTGTCGGGGTTGAAAATGCAACAACAATCTTTAAAGATGGCCAAGACATTACAGTTGACGCAGTTCGCGGGGTAATTTACCAAGGACATGCTAGTGTACTGTAAAAATTGATATTTGAGAGAAGGGGAAATAAGCCCTTTCTCTCTTTTTTATTGTTTAAACAAGTTTCATGGAAGGTAAGAGAAGAACTCATAACTCACTATTTTTCACTTAGAGATGGTTGTTGTATTTGTTGCTACTTGTTTACATTTCTCATAATATAGAGATATACAAGAGATTTAATAGCTTGTTTGAAAGGGTGAACCGATGAGGTATTTAACGGCGCTTTTTATAGTGATTCCGGCACTAGAAATAATGGTACTTTTATTATCAGGAAAAACGATAGGTGTATTACCAACTATTTTAATTATTATTTTAACAGGCGTTATAGGGGCTTGGCTTGCAAAGAAACAAGGAATGGAAACGATAAAAAATATGCAACAGCAAGTACATTATGGACAAATCCCCAGCGAAGCAATAATAGATGGAATTTGTATCCTTATCGGTGGGCTTCTATTATTAACACCTGGCTATATTACTGATATTTGTGGTTTTTTGTTATTGTTTCCTTTCAGTCGGAAACGGCTAAAGCCAATACTTAACCTACTTATCAGGAAAATGATTGAACGAAACAAAGTTACGATTATTCGCTAAAATATATTTAAAATATGACGCAGGCTATGTTATTTAAAAAAGAGGAAGAGGTGTGTTCCTGCTGTGTGCGACACAAACTGAATCTCACCTCTTCTTCAACATTTTTATGAATCTTTATTTTAGGAGCTTTTCTAAGAGATTGTGGCTTTATGCACTAACCTTTTTTAAGGGTTTGTTGGAGCTAGACAGGCTCACCACCCACCCCGCGGAAAGCGAGTACTGCAAGAGCATACAAACCCTAAACGACAACTGAGTTAAAAGCAACAATATTTACGAAAACAGCCTTATTTTATAAACATTGTCGGAAAAAGTGTTGAAATTACCTTCCTTTCCCAACAATAAATTGCCACAAATCCTCGTATACTCCTGCACTGTGTAACGTTTTTAAGATAACTAATACAACAGGACCTGCAATTAACCCTAGAAATCCGATCAGCTGATACCCGATAAATAACGCAATTAATGTTGCTAGTGGGTCCAATCCAATATTTGATGAAAGAACTTTAGGTTCCATCACTTGCCGTTGAATAAGTACAATTAGATATAAAATACCTAAACCTATTGCAAGTGGTAAATTATTACTGAAGGATAAATAAATAATCCATGGTACAAACACCAAACCAGTCCCTAAATAGGGTAAAATGTCAACTAAACCAATGAGAAGAGCAATGGTAATTGCATAGTCAACTCTTAGAATGAGCAGACCAATTAATACAATTGTCGTTGTAATTGATATTAACGTTGCTTGTGCACGTATGAATCCAATTAACGCTTTTTTTAACTCATCAAACACGGTCCTGCCACTACTTCTAGCTTTTTGAGGAAGAATCTTTGTTAAAACAGCTTTGAATTTATACCAGTCCTTACTGATGAAAAAGGTAGCTAGTAAAGAAAAGATAATGACAGTTGCCGCATTTGGAAGCCAACTAATCATCATCGGAATATTTTCTAAAAAATCTTTAATAAATAAACCGATGCTTTTCGTCATCTGTTCTCCGATATTTTGTATATTAGTTAAAATTGAATGCTGTTGACTCGTATCAAGTGTACTAAACAGGTAAGTTAGCTGGTTATATAATGGCATAATGTGTTCCATGAAGGAGTTTTCTAAATACTGTGCTAATAAATCTAAGTGACCTGGTATAACTTTTGCTAGATAGGTCGTACCGGTAACGATCTCGGCGACTAATAGAATAAGAATCCCGATAACTAAGCAAATTAATAAAAGTATGGCGATTAATACAGCAAAGCCACGGGGAACTTTCGCTTTGGATTCAAGTAGATTTACAAAAGGATTAATGAAGAGAGCAATAAAAATTGCAATAATAAAAGGATATGTCAAGGAAGATATGTAATACAAAGTAAACAAACTCACGAAAATTAACGTAACAATTAATAGTAGTCTCAACATACTATATACATACTGCAGACTCAACGTTTTTCCTCCTGTTAATGATTTATCGTAATTATCGACTATATGAATATTTTCATGGGAGCATTGATTCCTTTATCTAGTCATAACTTATTTAGTTCGTATGTGGATGATTGAGTGAGCCATATTAGAGCTACTTCTTATTAAAGTTTGTAGGAATTACACCCCATCCTAGTGCTATAATCAAAAGCTTAACAAAATAACCTCATTAGAAATATATGGGATAGAATGCTTGTTTATGTGGACAAAATAAGTTTTTAACAAGAGAACTCATACTTCGAAAAATAGATAACTATAGAAACCTGTGAGCAAAATGCTTGATAAGTAGGTTGTTCATTACAAATAGAGATTTACACCGGAGGTCATTTCATGTTTAATCAACCAATGCTTTTTTTATTTATTCTCTTAATAATAGGCTTTATTGCTAAAAATCAATCTTTAATGATTGCTGCATTTAGTTTAATGGTGATAAAAATAATTGGGCTAGAGTCAAAAGTTTTACCGACAGTAGGTGCGAAGGGAATAAATTGGGGAGTAACGGTTATTACAATTGCTGTGTTAGTTCCAATTGCAACTGGTGATATAGGATTTAAGCAGCTATTGGATGCGATGAAATCATTTTATGCTTGGATCGCATTAGGAGCAGGGATTGCTGTAGCCTTAATCGCTAAAAATGGACTTGTTTTATTAGCTGAGGACCCACATATTACAACTGCACTCGTTTTTGGAACCATTTTAGCAGTTGCGTTATTTAATGGTGTAGCTGTAGGACCACTTATCGGTGCAGGTATTGCCTATTTAGCCATGCAAATGGTTAAAATATTTCAGTAATTATTTAAGTTTGTTAGTAATAAATCGTTAAAAATTGATAACATTACAATAATTTTTTTATAGTTGAACGAGCGAAATAAAAATGAATATGCTAGGAAAAACGTTAAAATAAAACTTTTCTAACAAATTTTTTAAGGGGATTGAGTGTTTTTCATTCACAAAACGAGCAATATTGTTTATAATAAGCATAGATTCATAAAATTTGCCTATTTCAATGGGACTTTTCTGTCTAAAATGGAAACTTTTTCTGTTATAGGCAATATTGCTGTATGGGTCTCGTAACGTTTATTTTATCTTTCACCTATGTGGAAATGTAAGCATTTTCTTTTTCCTGTTTTACGGTGAGCAGACGCTAAATCTAGTAGTTTAAATTACCCATTCTTTTCGTTTAAAGTGTGTACACTTTAGGAAATACATATAGTTTAGATGTTTTTCTAGATACGGCGATAAAGAAAAAATGAGATGGGAAAACAAGTTTAATAGTTTTTTAGACTTTTTTAATGGGGAATTAAAAGCAAAGGAGAGGATTTTATGACGGTAACACGCGGTCTAGAAGGAATTATAGCGACTACTTCATCGGTAAGTTCAATTATTGATGATACATTAACTTATGTAGGTTATAATATTGACGATTTGGCAGAACATGCAAGTTTCGAAGAAGTTGTTTACTTACTATGGCATCGAGAACTTCCGAATCTAGAACAATTAAACGAAATAAAAAAGCAACTTGCGGAAAATGCAAAAATTCCACAGCAGGTCATTGACCACTTCAAATCATACCCTATCAATAAAGTGCATCCTATGGCGGCACTGCGCACAGCTGTTTCATTACTAGGTTTATATGACGATGAAGCTGACGTAATGAATAATGATGCAAACTATAGAAAAGCTATCCGTATACAAGCACAGCTTCCAACTGTTGTTACTTCATTTGCTCGTATTCGTAAAGGATTGGAACCAATTGAGCCGAGAACTGATTTATCAATGGCTGCGAACTTTTTATATACACTGACAGGTGAAGAGCCAAGTGAAGTAGCAGTTGAGGCATTTAATAAAGCTCTCGTTTTACATGCCGACCATGAATTAAATGCGTCAACTTTTACTGCAAGAGTATGTGTAGCGACATTATCTGATGTTTATTCAGGTGTTACATCTGCTATTGGTGCTTTAAAAGGACCACTACATGGTGGTGCCAACGAAGCAGTTATGAAGATGCTAACTGAAATTGGTGAAGTAGAAAATGTTGAACCTTATATCAATGAAAAGTTTGCAAACAAAGAAAAAATTATGGGCTTTGGCCACCGCGTATACAGAAAAGGTGACCCAAGAGCAAAGCACTTGAAAATTATGTCTGAAAAATTGACAAAATTAACAGGACAGCCAAAATGGTATGAAATGTCTACTAAAATTGAAGAGCTTGTGACAGCAAAAAAACCATTACCACCTAATGTGGACTTCTATTCGGCTTCTATGTACCATAGTTTAGGAATTGACCATGATTTATTCACTCCAATTTTTGCTGTAAGTCGAGTGTCGGGCTGGCTAGCACATATTCTCGAGCAATACGAGAACAATCGCTTAATTCGTCCGCGTGCTGAATATGATGGACCTGTCCAACAAACATTCGTGCCAGTCGAACAACGTCTATAATCTGAATAATCTGCATACTAGTAATCCGTAATTTTTGGGGGATTACTAGTATGTAGTTTTACTTATGCATGTAACCTGTATTATAATGAACACAGTTGTTTTGCTAGAAAATTCAGAAAAACACCTGTAATTTTATTTGAAGACTACTATACTATTATTGTATTATCTATCCATTGGATAAATAAAATATATACATAACCTGGGAGGTAATTTTTTTGACACAAGGCGAAAAAATTCAAGTAACAAATGGTGTATTAAACGTACCAAACAATCCTGTTATTCCATTTATTGAAGGAGACGGAATCGGTCCTGATATTTGGGCTGCAGCATCTCGTGTTTTAGAAGCAGCAGTTGAAAAAGCATATAACGGTGAAAAGAAAATCGTTTGGAAAGAAGTACTTGCTGGTGAAAAAGCATTCAACCAAACAGGTGAATGGTTACCAAATGAAACATTAGAAGATATTCGTGAATACTTAATCGCGATTAAAGGACCTCTAACTACACCAATTGGTGGCGGAATCCGTTCTTTAAACGTAGCTTTACGTCAAGAACTTGATTTATTCACTTGCCTACGACCAGTACGTTATTTCCAAGGTGTTCCATCACCTGTAAAACGTCCAGAAGATACTGACATGGTCATTTTCCGTGAAAACACAGAAGATATTTATGCAGGTATCGAGTATGCAAAAGGAACAGAAGAAGTAGAAAAATTAATCAACTTCCTTAAAAATGAAATGGGTGTTAATAAAATTCGTTTCCCTGAGACTTCAGGTATCGGTATTAAACCAGTTTCTCAAGAAGGTACAAGCCGCCTTGTAAGAGCAGCGATTAACTATGCTATTGAACACGGCCGTAAATCAGTTACTTTAGTTCATAAAGGTAACATTATGAAATTTACAGAAGGTGCCTTCAAAAACTGGGGATATGAATTAGCTGAAAAAGAATTCGGTGATAAAGTATTCACATGGGCACAATATGACCGTATCGCTGAAACAGAAGGTAAAGATGCGGCAAACAAAGCTCAAGCAGATGCTGAAGCAGCTGGTAAAATTATCATTAAAGATTCAATTGCTGATATCTTCTTACAACAAATCTTAACACGTCCACGTGAATTTGATGTTGTTGCTACAATGAACTTAAATGGAGACTACATTTCAGATGCGTTAGCTGCACAAGTTGGTGGTATCGGAATAGCTCCAGGAGCAAATATTAACTATGAAACAGGGCATGCCATTTTTGAAGCAACACACGGTACTGCACCAAAATATGCAGGTTTAGATAAAGTTAACCCTTCATCTGTATTGCTTTCTGGTGTACTTATGTTAGAACATTTAGGTTGGACTGAAGCGGCACAATCCATTACTAACTCTGTTGAGAAAACAATTGCATCTAAAGTTGTAACATACGACTTTGCGCGTTTAATGGAAGGTGCTACAGAAGTTAAATGTTCTGAATTTGCAGATGAACTTATTAAAAATCTAGGCTAATTAAAAGTAGTGTTTTATGTATCTTGAATAAGTAATAAGGGACTGTTCTATAAGGGAAACCAAATTGAACAGTCCCTTTTTTCTAAACCAATACTCAATAAGGGGTGGATTTTTTTATGGCGATACAACGTAAAAAGATTTCTGTCATTGGTAGTGGGTTTACAGGTGCAACAACAGCCTTTCTTATCGCACAAAAGGAATTAGCAGATGTCGTGATAGTGGATATTCCGCAAAATGAAAGTCCGACAAAGGGGAAGGCGCTTGACATGTTAGAAGCAAGTCCAGTGCTTGGCTTTGATGCGAATATCGTTGGTACATCGAACTATGAAGATACTGAGAACTCTGATATCGTCGTTATTACTGCTGGGATGGCAAGGAAACCTGGGATGAGTCGTGATGATTTAGTTACAACAAACGCAAACATAATGAAAAAAGTAACGGAGGAAATAGTAAAACACTCTCCACAATGTACAATTATAGTTTTAACAAATCCGGTAGATGCAATGACATATACAGTATTTAAAGAGTCCGGTTTTCCAAAACACCGTGTAATCGGGCAGTCTGGTGTATTAGATACAGCACGTTTTCGCACGTTTGTAGCACAAGAATTGAACTTATCAGTAAAAGACATCACAGGTTTTGTACTGGGTGGTCACGGGGATGATATGGTGCCGCTTATCCGATACTCTTACGCAGGAGGTATACCTTTAGAAAAGCTAATGGCTAAAGATCGTCTCGATGCAATTGTGGAAAGAACACGCAAAGGTGGGGGAGAGATTGTGAACCTACTCGGAAATGGTAGTGCTTATTATGCACCAGCTGCTTCCATTGTCGAAATGGTTGAGGCTATCATAAAGGATCAAAGACGCATTATCCCAGCAATTGCATACTTAGAAGGTGAGTACGGATTTACCGGGATTTACTTAGGTGTGCCAACAGTATTAGGTGGGAACGGAATAGAAGAAATCATTGAATTAGATTTAACGGAAGATGAGCAGAAAGCACTTCAAAAATCCGTTGACTCTGTTAAAAATGTAATGGATGTATTATCTTAATTCTTACTGGCGATAATCAATAGGTGTAAATAATAAAAGAAAGTTGGGGATAAGCCCCAATTTTCTTTTTTACATTAACCTTTGTAGCATGTATGTAAAATTTATAAGATAGCTCTCTTTTATAATATAGTAAGGATTATGATAATTCATAATAGGTGGTGTTCATTATGCTTTTAGGTAAGAAGCGAAAACCCGGTAAATCTGTAGATGAAATATCTGTAGGAGAAAAAATTACACTTACTGAAAAAATCGAAGATAAAGATTTGTTGCTCTATCTTGGTCTGACGAATGACGCAAATCCACTCTACATACAGCACGAATATGCCTCACAAACTCAATACAAAAAACCGATCGTTCCAAATATCATGCTAACGGGAATTATCACTTCAGCTATTTCAAAGTATTTACCTGGCCCAGGTAGTCATATCGTAAAACAAAATCTTTCGTTTATAAAACCTATTTACCATTATTCTATTATCCAATTCACTATAGAGGTAACTAAAATCATGATAAGAGAAAATAAATTAACTATTCATGTAAATGCAGTAAATGAAGATTCAGAAGTAACAATCGAAGGCGATTTGACGATCATACCTCCTGTTAAATTAAGCAATGAGGTAGGTAACTCTTGAGAATTTTTAAATTTTCTAGCTAGGAACCCATTTTCAGTAGAACATGGGTTTTTTAAGCTTTTGAGAAGCTGAACCTGTGTTACGTGCAGTAAGAGTAATGAATATACAGCTGCCTCGGTCCGGTTGTCTCTACGATTTATCAACAGCTTCAAAACATAATATATAGAAAGCCCTGTTTCATCTTTTTCTAGTTTCCAATCGATTCATTCTTCATTTTATTTAGCGGGCATTAGCTTATATAACAGGTAAATATCAATTATTACACTGGAAGTATAGATAGTTAAACGATATGATAAAAGAATAGCTACTATAACAATCTATTAATCTGGTATGTGGCGTATATATTTATACGTTGGAGTATATCTCCACCTAAACTTTTCTTGGAAAAAACCCCACGAAAAGTAAGTTTCACTATATAATAAATATAAAAAAGCATTCTTTGGATAATTGTTTGAGGGGAAATATGATGGTTGGAGGATTTTATGAGTAAGAGGATATTAGTTGTAGATGATGAGCAGTCTATTTTAACGTTGTTGCAATATAATTTGGAAAAATCAGGTTATCTTGTTCAAACAGCAATGGATGGTGAAGAAGGTATTCAGAAATGTCTGAATGAAGAGCCTGATTTAATTGTACTAGATTTAATGCTTCCAAAAATGGATGGCCTCGAAGTGTGCAAGGAACTTCGTCAACGAAAGATTATGGTTCCAATCTTAATGCTAACAGCTAAAGATGATGAGTTTGACAAAGTGTTAGGGCTTGAATTAGGAGCAGATGATTATATGACAAAGCCATTTAGCCCTCGCGAAGTCATTGCAAGAGTTAAAGCGATTTTAAGAAGATCGATCCATTTACAGCAAATAGAAGTAGAGAATAAGGAAACAGAAGATCCAGAACAAATGATTATTGGGGATTTAAAGGTACTTCCTGAGCACTATGAAGCTTACTATATAAATGAACGTTTGGATTTAACACCGAAAGAGTTTGAGCTACTTGTGTATCTTGCTAAACATAAAGGACGTGTCCTCACACGTGACCAACTATTAAGTGCTGTTTGGGACTATGACTTTGCAGGCGATACTAGAATTGTCGATGTGCATATAAGTCATTTGCGTGAGAAAATCGAACGTAACACAAAAAAGCCACTTTATATAAAAACAATTAGGGGACTAGGATATAAGCTCGAGGAGCCTAAAATGGATGAGTAAGTTTCGCTCTCGTTTATTATTTGGTTTACTAATTTTAATTATTTCAGTGTTAGTAGGTTTAGGGTTGCTGCTAGGGCAAATTTTTCAAAGCTATTATATTAATTCTTATAAAAATATGCTAGAGCAAGAAACCAAGTTAGCAAGGACGTTAATTTTTGATAAAGGGTTATCTGCAAAAGAAGCGTCAAATCTTGTTACAAATATAAGTGAATCCTTTACATCACAAATCATCGTACTTGACGATAAAGACCGAATAATCCATGCCTCAGGGAGATTTTCTGGAGTGAATGAGCAACATATCATGACGAATTCTCTTCCGATTATGAAAAATAAGCCAAATGGACATTACACAACTGATTCAAAGCATAAGTTGGCATATTATAGTTTACCTGTAATGGATAATGATACATATAAAGGTATGGTCCTCGTCAGTTCGTCAATTGAGGAACTTAATGAAGTGATAAGAAAGATGTGGGGATTATTAGCACTTTGTTTAAGTATTGCGTTTATTATTATCATTTTTATCGGAGTAAGGATAACACGTCAATATATGCGACCGATTGAATCTGCAACTAAGGTAGCAATGGAATTGGCTAAAGGAAATTATAAAGCCCGTACATATGAGGAACATATTGATGAGACTGGTATGTTAAGTCAATCTATTAATATATTAGCTAGAAATTTACAAGATATGACACGAGCTCAAGAGATGCAACAGGACCGTCTTCAAACATTAATAGAAAACATGGGAAGTGGCCTTATTCTAATTGATGGGAGAGGTTATATTAACCTTGTCAATCGGGCTTACAAAGAGTTATTCAATGTAGAATCCGCTAAATTTCTCTATCAACTCTACTATGATGCCTTTTCACATCAAGAAATTAATGACCTGGTTGAAGAGATATTTATGACAGAAGTAAAGGTAAGAAAACAATTACAGTTGCCATTACAGATTGAAATAAGACATTTTGAAGTATATGGTGCACCTATTATTGGCACAAATGACGAGTGGAAAGGAATCGTCCTCGTCTTCCACGATATAACAGAACTAAAGAAGCTGGAACAAATGAGAAAGGACTTTGTTGCCAACGTTTCGCACGAGTTAAAAACGCCGATTACATCGATAAAGGGCTTTAGTGAGACGCTACTAGATGGTGCATTAAATGATATCGAAACGGCTGAATATTTTTTATCGATTATCTTAAAAGAAAGCGACCGCTTGCAAACACTTGTACAAGACTTGCTTGATCTTTCGAAAATCGAACAGCAAGGCTTTAAACTATCGATCCAAAAATGTGATCTGAAGGAAATATTAGAGGATATTCACATCATTCTAAAATCAAAGGCAAAAGAAAAAGAGATATTATTAACCTTTTCAATTGCAAATGACGATTTAATCGTTGAAGGAGATATTGATCGCATTAAGCAAATATTTATAAATTTAATTAATAATGCTTTAATGTATACACCAAAAGATGGCGCTGTTCATGTCGAAGCAAAAAAACAAGATGGAACGGTTGTTATAACAGTATCAGATAATGGGATTGGCATTAAGACAGAGGAAATTCCACGCATATTCGAGCGATTCTATCGTGTAGACCGAGCGCGTAGCCGTAATTCCGGTGGGACCGGACTAGGTTTGGCAATTGTAAAGCATTTAGTTGAAGCTCATAAAGGGCAAATCAATGTACAAAGTAAACTTGGTGAAGGGACAAGTTTTATTGTTAGTCTCAATGATAAGCTTGAATAATCGGAAAAGAGTATTGAAGAAACATTAAACAAAGATATTGATTATGAAGGATTTTCTACGAATTCCACGTACACTGAAAGGTTTTTAAAAAAGCCTTTCAGCTGTCAGCGCTAATTCTGTGGGGAGTCCTTCTTCAATCTAGATAATGAATTTATTGTCTCTAAGGAAGCCTCTCTTCTCGTTATAATGGAAGAAATAAGCAACGTATTTGAAAAAGAGTGTCTTTTCGACATACTTTACAATTAATTTACATGGACTTTATGCTATCTTAATATACAGTTGATATGATACATAGTGAAAACCCCTTCATCCAAGGAGCCAATCTTTTGGACGAGAGCAAAACCTGCTCTCGTCCCTTTTTTTGCTTCTACGGCTCATCAAGAATTCTAAATCTATAGTCGATGCCCATCTGAGCTTGTACGTCGATGAGCAAGCAGCCTAAGCTTTTAAATCGTCTCAGCGCCAAACGCTTGCTCACGTCACCCACTCCCAAGCAATCTGCAAGAGTCTCGCAATCAGCTCCAGCAAACCCTTAAATAGATAAGTCCAAAAAGCCACAATCTTTTAGATGAAAGACAAAGATACAGGAAAGAAACAAAACATTAGATAAAACATTTTTGCAAAATACTTGGTTGGAAAACAATCAGAAATCGGGAACCTTTTTATACGTCATCCGTATGAAATAGAGGAGATAATAAAGATGAATGGAGAAAGTGGGGGAAAAGATGATTAGCATCAAAAGAATATATGCAATAATCGGATTTATCTTTCTTATTGTCATTTTAGCAATCGCTGCATTTACGTCATGGTACACAGTTGATGAGTCAGAGCAGGCTGTAATGATTACTCTCGGTGAGGTGGAAGAAGGAATTAGTGAACCGGGATTACATTTTAAATATCCTTGGCCTATCCAAAAGGTTGAAGTGCTTTCAAAGGAAACATTTAGTTTACAATTTGGATATAAAGAGAATAAAGACGGTGAGGTAAAGGATTTTCCAAAAGAAACAAAAATGATTACAGGTGATGAAAATATCGTTCTTGCTGATATGGTTGTCCAATGGAAAATTACTGAGCCAGGTAAATACCTATTCAATGCAGAAAATCCAAAGGAAATATTAGAGGATGCAACATCAGCTTCGTTACGTAGTATTATTGGAAGCTCAACAATTGATGATGCGCTAACATCAGGTAAAGTTGAAATTGAAAAGCAAGTACAGGAATTATTAACGACACTTATTGACAACTATGATATTGGAATCTCTATATTAGCTGTAAAGCTCCAAGATGTTGACTTACCTAATGAAGAAGTAAGAGCAGCATTCACAAATGTGACTGATGCACGTGAAACGATGAATACAAGGAAAAATGAAGCAGATAAATATCGAAACCAGCGTACTGAAGAGGCAAAAGGTGAAAAGGATGCAATTATCTCAGCAGCGCAAGGGGATAAAGCAGCACGTATTGAAGAGGCGCGTGGTGATATATCACAATTTAATGCAATCTATAATGAATATGCCAATGCAAAAGAAATTACAAAATCGCGTCTGCTTTTAGAAACAATCGACCAAGTTTTGCCTAATGCTGAAGTTTATATTATGGAAGACGACGGTAATACAATGAAATATTTCCCTATTAAAGATTCACAAGCTACAAAGGCTGTAGTACCTCCAGAAGAAAACACAGCTGATAGTGAAGGAAGTGAAACAAATGGGCAATGATAACGTTGTAAATTTAGATGAGAAAAAAACATTTTCCTTTAAGGGATATATACGATTGGGCATCATTCTTCTCGTTTCAATCATATTACTAATTACAGTCCTTACAAATCTCTTTATTGTGAAAGAAAATGAATATAAAGTTATTAGACAATTTGGAGAAGTTGTCCGTATTATCGATGAACCAGGTTTGAAAATGAAAATTCCGTTTATCCAATCTGTTACGACATTACCAAAATACCAAATGACGTACAATGTTCAAGAGGCTGAAATTAATACAAAGGATAAAAAACGATTAATCATCGATAACTATGCTGTTTGGAAAATTAAAGACCCTCAAAAGATGATTTCCAATGCAAGAACACTTGTAAATGCTGAGACTAAAATGGCTGAATTCGTCTTTTCGACAGTTCGATCGGAATTTGGACGCTTAAATTACGATGAGATAATCAATGATGAAAAGTCTTCAAGAGGAAGTTTGAATGACCAAGTAACAGACATAGTAAATGACTTACTAGAAAAAGACAATTACGGTATTGTTGTCACCGACGTCCGTATAAAACGTACAGATTTACCAGCAGAGAATGAGCAATCAGTTTTTACAAGAATGATATCTGAACGTGAATCAACAGCCCAAGGATACTTATCAAAAGGGGATGCTGATAAAAATCGGATTATTGCTGATACTGACAGGGAAGTAAAGGAAATGTTAGCGAAAGCCGAAGCTGATGCAGAGGAAATTCGAAGTCAAGGGGAAAGTGAAGCTGCTAAGCTTTACAATTCGACCTATTCAAAAGACCCGGAATTTTACGAGATGTACCGTACATTACAATCTTATAAACAAACTTTAGATGAAGAAACGGTTATCATCATTCCATTTGATTCACCGTATGCGCGATTGCTTAAGGGCGAACAATAACACAACATATATATAATTTATGAACCATTTTCCTTTCTATTTCTACTCATGATAAGATAGAGGGAGAATGGTTTTTTATATTTAGGATATAAAAATTCTTGAACTTGTGGTTAAACGCTAGACAACTAGCTCCAGCGCCTAATCCTAGGTGGCATAAGTCATTTAGAATAGAGGGTAGAGGATGTCTTCTCTTCTAAATCGTCTAATACTAACGGGGGTTGAACAAGGCGTTTACGCTTTATTCTGTCAGAAAATAAACGTAACATCGATTTGAATAACAGGAGGAACATAATCGTGTCAAAAAAACTTGTATTAATAGACGGAAACAGTATCGCATATCGTGCCTTTTTTGCTTTACCGTTATTAAACAATGATAAAGGTGTACATACGAATGCTGTTTACGGCTTCACAATGATTCTTATGAAGATTCTAGAGGATGAAAAGCCTTCGCATTTACTTGTCGCATTTGATGCCGGAAAAACAACGTTCCGTCACAAGACGTTTCAGGAATATAAAGGTGGGAGACAAAAAACACCGCCTGAATTATCAGAGCAATTCCCTTTTATTAGAGAGCTTTTAGATGCTTATCAAGTTTCTCGTTATGAATTAGAAAATTATGAAGCAGATGATATTATTGGAACACTATCAAAACAAGCGGAACAGGATGGTTATGAAGTAAAAGTAATCTCTGGTGATAAAGATTTAACACAGCTTGTCACAAGTAATGTTACCGTTGATATTACCCGTAAAGGAATCACAGATGTCGATTCATATACACCATCATTTGTTCAGGAAAAATATGGACTAACCCCTGAACAAATTATCGATATGAAGGGATTAATGGGAGATTCATCCGATAACATTCCTGGTGTTCCTGGTGTAGGTGAAAAGACAGCAATTAAGCTATTAAAGGAATTCGGTACATTAGAAGATGTGCTAGGTTCAATCGATAAAGTTAGTGGCAAAAAATTAAAGGAAAGACTAGAAGAGAATCGTGACCAAGCCCTTATGAGTAAGGAACTAGCAACGATTGATTGCGAGGCACCAATCACAATAACTGTAGATGATATCGGTTATGAAGGTTTCGATGTGGAAAAGGTGACGAAAATATTTAAAGAACTTGGCTTCAATACGTTGCTCGAAAAAATCGGCGGAGATGTGCCAAAGGAAGAAATAACTGTTGAAGAAATTACCTTTGAAAAAGTAACAGACGAAGACAAAATGTCGCAAATTTTAACTGACGATTCAGCACTATATGTAGAAGTGCTTGAAGAAAGTTATCATCAGGCAGATATACATGGAATCGCAATTCATAATGAACGAGGTAACTTTTATATTCCGGTCGATATTGCCTTAGCATCCCCTTCATTTAAAGAGTGGGCAAAAGATGAAACAAAACAGAAAATTGTATATGACGGCAAGAAGACAGCAGTTGCTCTTCATTGGAAAGGAATCGAACTAAGAGGCAGCACGTTTGACGTCCTTATTGCAGCTTATATATTGAACCCTTCTGAAACATTTGATGATGTTGCAAGCGTTGCGAAGAAAAATGGGTTAACAATCGTGCAATCAGATGAGGTTGTTTACGGAAAAGGGGCAAAACGATCAATTCCGGAAGAAAACGAATTAAGTGAACACCTTGTACGTAAAGGACAAGCAATATTCGATTTAAAAGAAAAGCTAGAAATTCAGTTAGCTGATAATGATCAATCTGCCTTATTTAATGATTTAGAAATGCCATTATCGGTTATTCTTGCTGAAATGGAAGCAACCGGTATAAAAGTAGATATTGAGCGTTTAAAGCGAATGGGTAAGGAGCTAGCAGAACAATTAACAACACTTGAAGGTAAAATCTATGAGCATGCTGGAGAGTCATTTAATATTAATTCTCCAAAACAACTTGGAGTTATTCTATTTGAAAAGCTACAATTACCTGTAGTTAAAAAGACAAAAACAGGTTACTCAACGTCTGCCGATGTCCTCGAAAAATTAGAGGATAAACATGAAATTGTTAAAGAAATTTTAAATTACCGCCAGCTTGGAAAACTGCAATCGACTTACATAGAAGGTCTACTTAAAGTAGTACATGGCGACACACATCGTGTTCATACAAGATTTAATCAAGTGTTAACAACTACTGGCCGTTTGAGCTCAACGGATCCGAATTTACAAAACATCCCAATCCGTTTAGAAGAAGGAAAGAAAATTAGACAAGCATTTGTCCCAACAAAGGAAGACTGGGTCATCTTTGCTGCAGATTATTCTCAAATTGAGCTGAGAGTACTTGCACATATTGCAGGTGATGAGAACTTAATTGAAGCATTCCAAAATGATCTGGATATTCATACTAAGACAGCCATGGATGTTTTCCATGTCGAAGCGGATGAAGTAACTTCGAACATGAGAAGACAGGCGAAAGCAGTTAACTTCGGAATTGTGTATGGAATAAGTGACTATGGTCTATCACAAAGTTTGGGGATTACACGTAAGGAAGCAGGGGAATTTATTAAGCGTTATTTAGAATCGTTTGTCGGGGTCCAACATTATATGGATGATATTGTTGTTGAGGCCCGTGAGAAAGGTTTTGTTACAACATTACTTCAACGACGACGTTATATTCCCGAAATTACAAGCCGTAATTTTAATCTGCGCAGCTTTGCAGAGAGAACAGCGATGAATACACCAATACAAGGGAGTGCCGCGGACATCATTAAGAAAGCTATGATTGAAATGGCTGCACGACTCAAAACGGAGAAGCTTCAAACAAAATTACTACTTCAAGTTCATGATGAACTGATTTTTGAAGCGCCTAAAGATGAGATTGAGATTTTAGAAAAAATCGTCCCTGAAGTGATGGAAAACGCAGTACAATTAAAAGTCCCATTAAAGGTTGATTATTCTTATGGTGATTCTTGGTATGATGCAAAGTGATGAAATGAAGGGAGAAGGAAGTGATTAAATGCCGGAATTACCTGAAGTTGAGACGGTGCGCCGAACATTACTAGAGCTTGCTAAAGGAAAAGAAATACAATCTGTACGTGTATATTGGCCAAAAATAATTAAGAAACCACACGAAATTGAACAATTTCAAGATGCTTTAAAAGGACAAATAATTAACGACGTACAGCGGCGAGGAAAGTTTTTAAAATTTATATTAGATGATTACGTACTCGTCTCCCACCTACGGATGGAAGGAAGGTATGGCTTATTTCAAGCAGATGAAGAACTTGAAAAGCATACACATGTCATCTTTTCGTTTACAGATGGAAGTGAGCTACGTTATCGCGACGTCCGAAAATTTGGCACAATGCATCTATATAAAATAGGTGAAGAGGAGAACGAGTTGCCGCTTTCCCAATTAGGACCTGAGCCATTTTCAGATCAATTTACGGTTGAATACTTACAAAACCGCTTAAAGAAAACGTCAAGGAAAATCAAAGTTGCATTATTAGATCAAACCAATGTTGTAGGCTTAGGCAATATTTATGTAGATGAAGCCTTATTCCGGGCCGGGATTCACCCAGAACGTATTGCGAGTCAATTAACAATAGATGAATATAAAAAATTGCATAATGAGATTATTGCGACACTTAAAGAGGCAGTTGATGCGGGTGGGAGTACAATACGTTCCTATGTCAATTCGCAAGGAGAAATCGGTATGTTTCAACTCCAGCTTTTCGTATATGGAAGAACTGAGGAACCGTGTAAAAAATGTGGTACACCACTGACGAAAACTGTTGTCGGAGGAAGAGGAACACATTTTTGTCATAACTGTCAAAAATAATTTGGTAAGATGAGCACACTCAATTGTTGCTCATCTTTTTTGCTTTTTTTATTGTCACTTATTTTATAATGCTTTTCATAAACATTGTTGCTTTATACTTAGTTGGCTTTGGGATGGTCTCCTCTTACAGTACACACTTTCTGCGGGGTATCCCCTTTCCATACATCCCGCAGAAGTCTCACATTTACGCTCCAACCAATCCTTGATAAAGATTGAGCTTAAAACAACAATCTTTTAGAGAAGAGCCTTTTATAAATTCAAACTAACTCTTTCATTCGTCTTTTCAGTCCTATAGCTGCATACAATGGGATGCAACGTTTTATTAACAATATCTAGGCGACTGTCATACACTATGTTAGCAATTAGATGGAAGGGGCTAGGGCATCATGTTTCAAATGGCATCTCTTTTGTTATTAGCATTCGCAGTAAGTTTAGATAGTTTTTCAGTCGGTTTTACGTATGGTATGCGCAAAATGACAATTCCTATAAAGTCAATCCTCATTATCGCTTGTTGTTCAGCTATTACAATGTTGATTGCAATGGTAGTTGGTGATTTGTTAACACGAATATTTCCAATTTGGATTACCGAAAAACTTGGTGGCATTATCTTAGTTCTCATTGGAGCGTGGGTTCTATATCAATTTTTCAGACCGGAAAAAGAAACAAGTGAAGAAGTGGAGACTGAAAAGACACTAATCAATTTTGAAATTAAAACATTAGGTATCGTCATCAACATTTTAAGAAAACCTATGTCAGCTGACTTTGATAAATCTGGTACAATAACAGGAGTCGAGGCATTTTTATTAGGATTTGCCTTATCTTTAGATGCCTTTGGAGCTGGAATCGGGGCTGCTTTATTAGGTTACTCCCCATTAATCATGAGCTTACTAGTCGCGGCAATGAGTTCGATGTTTGTTTTGTTAGGAATTAGGTCAGGTAACATCTTTTCTAAATTTTCTTGGATGAATAAATTTTCTTGCCTCCCAGGGATTATCCTCATTATGATAGGGGTATGGAAATTATAATAGATGGAGGATAAAATGTGACGATAGTACTTGGATTAACTGGTGGCATTGCAAGTGGGAAGAGTACAGTTTCGAAGATGATACGAGAGTTGGGAATTCGTGTCATTGATGCAGATGTGATTGCAAGGGAAGTTGTTGAAATTGGAAAACCGGCATATCAACAAATAGTTGAAACATTTGGTTTAGATATATTGCTTGATAATGGTGAAATCAATCGTGGAAAGCTTGGCGAAATAATATTCTCTAGTGAACAGAAGCGCCTTCAGCTAAATGAAATCGTCCACCCCGCGATTCGATTAGAAATGTTGAAACAGATCGAAGACGAGAAACGAAAACATTCAAATGCGGTTGTCCTTGATATTCCGTTACTATTTGAAAGTAAGTTAACCTACTTAGTTGATAAAACAATTCTTGTATATGTCGATGAAGAAACCCAATTAAAACGATTGATGCAACGAAATGGTTTCTCTGAGGAAGAAGCTGTACTGCGAATTCAATCCCAAATGCCGTTAACAGAAAAACGATTATTAGCAGATGAACTGATTAACAATAATGGAACAATCGAGGAAACGAAAAAACAGCTACATGACATTTTAAGTTATATCATACATTAAGTAGCGTGGGCCTTCTTCATAATACAAATGAGGAGGTCTTTTAATCGTTCAACACATCCTTCAATCTATTCATATTGAAGGATTCGTCATGAATATATTAAGCAAATACGACTAATAGTAAATGGTGTACGAGCCTAACGGTTACAGATCTTATATACAACTAATCAAAGTTGCAAAACCTATTGAAACAAAGTATACTTTTTCGTGAACTTCTTAACGAATGCAAGGTATGTCGGCTACTTAAGGGTTAGGGCCTTTAGGACTAACGATCCCCCGTGGTAGTACCATGTATACCATTAGCAAAGAATTCATTTCGTTATATGTAAAGGGGGAGACATGTACATGGAAACAATCGGTAGACACGTCATCTCAGAATTATGGGGATGTGACATTGAGAAACTTAATGACATCGATTTTATTGAAAAAACATTTGTTCAGGCCGCGCTTAAAACGGGTGCTGAAGTTAGAGAAGTAGCCTTTCATAAATTTGCGCCACAAGGAGTTAGTGGTGTTGTCATCATCTCAGAATCTCATCTAACCATTCATAGTTTTCCTGAGCATGGCTATGCAAGTATTGATGTCTATACATGTGGAGATTTAAATCCAAATGTAGCTGTTGACTATATCGCGGAAACATTAAATGCCCAAACAAGAGAAACAGTTGAAATTCCTCGCGGGAAGGGTCCGATAGAACTGAAACGAGTAAATGAAAAAGCCTTTTAATAAATGGAATATACAGAGGTGTTGGATTATTTATTCCGCACCTCTTTTTATTGTCGTAATTTTTCAGTATGATAGAGATAATATATTTTATTTGTACTAAAAGAATATCTGAACTCATCAATAGACTAAGTACATAGTTTGTATGGTAAAATATTATTAACGACTCGAATGATAACATAGGAGCGCTTATTCTAATTATTTGTAGTTTTGGGACAGTGTGTTACTTAACGTTATTGGTAAACAGTAAAGTACCCGGAGGCAAATGGAAATGTCTAAATTTATGATAGCTTCACTAAAAGAGTAACTGCCATAACGACAGGTATTACAAATAATTAATAACGAACTCAATAACAGCCAAGATTTAAGAAAAAACAATAGAATATCATACTGTCTGAAAATATTTCTAACTGGGAAGGGGAAACTTAACAAATGAGTTTTTTAAATAAAGTAAAAGATTTCTTCAGTACACATCAGGAAACAAGAGAAAAGCATTACAACCCTAATTTACAAAGTCATTATTACAAACTTACATATAAAAAAGCAGTACAATCAGTAAAAGAATTAATTGAACAAACACCAGGGATGACGATTACTTCCATTTCTGAAGAACGGGGCGAAATGAGTGTAAACATCACCTCACCAAGAAAAGCTTTTTTAGTCGTGACAATTGTATCGGTTCGTCCGATTGAAACAGCTGTTGATTTTACCGTAACAACAGATACATTCTTACCAACAGACTTTGGTTATAGTAGAAAGGTAATATTAAATCTATATAGTAAGCTTGATAAAAAGGAAAATTTTATCGGGACTAGTAGAAGTAATTAGTAGAAACTTGACATTTTGAATGGAGCTGGTAAGATGAGATGTCCTTCATGTCAGCATAACGGAACGAGAGTCCTTGACTCAAGGCCTGTTGATGATAGTAGAGCAATAAGACGTCGAAGGGAATGTGAAGAGTGTCTATTTCGATTCACAACCTTCGAAAAGGTGGAAGAAATTCCATTAATTGTTGTGAAAAAAGAAGGTACCAGAGAAGAGTTTAGCCGTGATAAGATATTAAGAGGGCTTATTAGGGCCTGTGAAAAACGTCCAGTCCCTCTACAAAAGCTAGAAGACATTGTCCATGATATAGAAAAAGAACTTCGAAATCAAGGTGTATCAGAAGTTAATAGTGAATTAGTCGGTGAGATGGTGATGGACAGGCTAGCGAAAGTTGATGAGGTAGCCTACGTACGGTTTGCCTCTGTCTATCGACAATTTAAAGATATTAATGTATTTATTGAAGAACTGTCTGATTTAATAAAAAAGGTTAAATAGTTATGTGAAAAATGAGAGCTCATGAAGAAACATCTTCTAGCTCTTTTTTCAATAGAGAATAGGCTTAAAGAAAGGGTTTTAGGGATGGAACAACAGCATTGGAAAGAGTTGCTAGCTATCGATCGGTATATAGTAAAGAGTAGTTCTATCCTTCAAGATTTAGACAGAAAAATTTTAACGTTATTATATCAGCCGCTAATAGGTTCAAAAGGTTTTAGCCTCTATATGACATTATGGGGGGAGCTTGAGCAGAACCGCCTCTGGGGCGTGGATTCAACACACCATAGTTTAATGACGACAATGCAATCTAATTTACGGGAAATTTATCAAGAAAGATTGAAGCTTGAAGGGTTAGGTTTGTTAAAGTCATATATGAAAGAAACTGATGAAATAAAGTCATATCTATACGAATTACAGGCGCCATTAAGACCTGATGAATTTTTTCAAGATGGTGTGCTTAACATCTATCTTTATAACCGTGTAGGTAAAACGAAATATTTACAACTAAAAGAGTTCTTTTCCGATGAGAAAATTGATAAAGATATGAAGGATATTACACGCAGTTTTAACGACATTTTTGATTCAAATCAATCAGCAAATATGATTGCGAAGATTAATAAAGAAACATTAAATGACTTAACCTTATCAACAGAACGAGAATTTATGCAAACGGAAAAACGTGCATCAATTGAAATAGCTGATGATGTCTTTAATTTTGACTTATTTTTTTCAGGCTTATCTGAATCGATTATTCCGACTCGTGCCATTACTGCATCTGTAAAAGAGGTAATAAAAAAATTATCCTATTTATACGGTATTGATGCAGTTGAAATGAAAAATGTATTAATGAATAGTATTAATCAATATGATGAAATCGATATTGAACAGTTACGGAAATCAGCAAGGGATTGGTATCAATTTAAATATGGTGATGAGTTGCCTGCTTTATTGGACAAGGTACAGCCTCTTCCGTTAAGAACCGTTGATGAAACAAAGACAAGGACGCAAGAGGAAGAAATGATTTATCAGCTTGAGACAATCTCTCCTCGGCAATTTTTAACAGATGTATCTGGTGGACTAAACCCTAGTGTTGGTGATTTGCAAATCATTGAAGAAGTTATGTTACAGCAAAAATTACAGCCAGGTGTTGTCAATGTGTTAATCTATTACGTCATGTTAAAAACAGATATGAAACTGACGAAAGCATATGTACAAAAAATCGCTAGCCATTGGGTTAGAAAGCAAATTACAACTGTTAGAGCAGCGATGGAGCTTGCCAAAAATGAACACCGGCAATATCAGCAATGGGCAGAGGAAAAGACAAATAAAAAACAAACAAACTATAAAAAGAAGCCGATTCGAAAAGAAATGCTTCCTGCTTGGTTAAGTGAAGATGATAGTATAACAGAGCAAAAAGAACCTGCAGATACAAAGGAAGCTACATCAAGCCAAATTGAACAAGAAAAATTCGAAGCTGAAAAAAGGAAGCTATTAGACCGTATCAAAAAATATAAGGATACAAACAATACACAAAATTAAACCCCTTACTAGGAAGTGTGGTGAACACATTGGAACATATGAGAAATTCTTTCAAAAATTTAACGAATCGCCCTGATTTCCAATCACGTTATAATCATCTTAAAAATCAAGTATTAAACAATCCAGAGGTTCAATCTTTTATCACGAATCATGCTGCAGAAATAGAAGATGGAATGATCGACAGAAGTTTAGTAAAGCTTTTTGAATTTGTCAATCAAAGTAAAAACTGTCATGACTGTCCATCTCTTTCTGAATGTAAAAATTTACTTGAGGGATATCACCCTAAGCTTGTGATAGAAGGTAAAATGATTAATATTCAGTATGAAAAATGTCCTTCAAAGGAAATCCATGATGAGCGGAAAAAGCATGCTTTATTAATAAAAAGCATGTATATTCCAAAGGATATTTTAGAAGCTCAATTTGAGGAGATCGATGTCGATGACCCAACTAGACTAAAAGTTATTGGGTTAGCCCAAGATTTTGTTGAACAATATAATAACGGTAAACGTGCAAAAGGCTTATATTTACACGGTTCTTTCGGTGTAGGAAAAACATATATACTAGGAGCAATTGCGAATGAACTAGCTTCACATAAAGTGTCATCAATGCTAGTGTATGTTCCTGAGTTTATGCGGGAATTAAAAGGGTCATTTCAAGATTCCTCACTGGATGAGAAAATAGAAGCAGTGAAAAAAATCCCGGTCCTTATGCTCGATGATATTGGTGCTGAAGCAATGTCTAGTTGGTCTAGAGACGAAATTCTCGGGACTATTTTACAATATCGGATGCTAGAAAATTTACCAACATTTTTCTCATCAAATTTTAACTTAAAACAATTACAACACCATCTATCTATCTCACAACGTGGAGAAGAGGAGCCAGTCAAGGCAGCACGTATTATGGAGCGGATAAAACATATGGCGATTCCGATTGAGTTAATAGGTAAAAATCGAAGAGATATGTAAAAGAACAAACGGCAAGTCTGAAACTGGACTTTGCCGTTTTTTTATAGTATTTAAAACCGCCCCCGTTTTCCTACTCATCTCATTAATCTTTTCCATGCACCATACAAAACAAATTATTACTTCTAAATTCCTCCATTCCCCCATATACATGAAACATGTGTTGGCAAATAGGGGGGACAATCATGCTCGAGATTTTATTAAAGTCTCCGAAAGAGGCAAAAGTAATTTATTCTATCTTTCATTCATTATGTAAAGGGTTTGAATCAGAACTTCAATTAGTTAACCAACGATGCGTCAAAATTATTCCGAAGATTTGGGACCGTTCGTTAGAAGGCTTAGTCATACCAGGTATTGTACAATTTATTGTAAACCATAAAGAACACCATATGATGTTGTCGATGATACATGAAGACTATTACTTTACAGATGATGAAGAACAACAACAAATTCTCCATATTGCACAGTCAATTATTGAAGGTGAGCGCAAAGATATACCTGGAATTCAAGAATTCACCCATCGTGAAGAAATTCTAAAGGATACACTTGAACAGTTTCTAAGGCCAGATTTATTTTTCAGTTTTGCTTCATTTGAGAAATTTCGCCTTCGTGAATACGCATATCGTTTACGTGAAGTAGTAGAAGTAGCGATTGAAGAGTATAAACTTGAACAAGATTACCAAAATTTTATCCAAAATTTACGCGAACTACTTGAAAAAAGAGAATGTAAAATCGAGCAGTTATCAATTGTTCATGAAAGTAATTCAAATACGTATAAAGTATTTAATGATCAACAAAAAGAAATCAGTGATGATGAGCTAAAATCAAATTTAGATGAAACGTTTATCGCACAGCATCCAATGTATGTCGATTCAAACCTTTTAGGCCCAATCGTTTCTATTGCACCGAAACAAATCACTTTTTATACAGACGACCCGTTTGATGGAATGGTCCAAACCGTTCAAAACGTATTCCAAGAACGTGTAAGCATACATAAGCTCTGTGCATTTAAGGTTTGATTCGATTCTTGCTTGATTTTTGAAATAAGAATCTTTATAATATGATTAATTGAAAATAACCAATCATTCTAACAGTTATGATAAGGACAAGAGATTGACAATACGGTTCCAAGAGAGGGAAGGATTGCTGTGACCTTCCTAACACGATTATCGATCTTACCACCTTTAAACTTCAGTTGTGAACAGTTCACTTAGTAATAACTGACGGTCTTCCCGTTATCGATTTTTAAGCCAAATTTATGTATGTGTTTTTAAATTTGGGAATAAGGGTGGAACCACGATCCATTGACAAGAGTAAAAACTCGTCCCTTTTATAGGGGACGGGTTTATTTTTTTGCCCATTGTTAGATGAAGCCTTACAGGTAGAGGATTGGTTATCGATAAAATATGAAGAATTTAAGCTAAAAGGAGAGATAAGCAATGTCAGATGTATTAAAACTTGAATTTCCAGACGGTGCTGTAAAGGAGTTTGCAGCTGGAACAACAACAGAAGAAGTTGCTGCATCCATTAGCCCTGGGTTAAAAAAGAAATCCCTTGCTGGAAAATTAGACGGGAATCTTATTGACTTGCGAGCACCTATAAAAGAAAGTGGCAAAATTGAGATCGTTACACAAGATAGTAATGACGCGTTAGAAATTTTACGCCATTCAACTGCACATTTAATGGCACAAGCAATTAAACGCCTATTCAAAGATGAATCAATTAAACTTGGAATTGGTCCAGTTATCGAAAGTGGCTTCTACTATGACATCGATATGGAGCGTGCCATTACACCTGAGGATTTACCTGCTATCGAAAAGGAAATGAAGAAAATCGTCAATGAAAACCTAGAAATTACTCGTGTTGAAGTGAGCCGTGAAGAAGCAAAACAGCGCTATGAGGAATTACAGGATCCTTTAAAACTTGAGCTTTTAGAAGCAATTCCAGAAGGTGAGACAGTTTCAATTTATGAGCAAGGTGAGTTCTTCGATTTATGTCGGGGTGTTCATCTCCCTTCAACTGGGAAAATTAAAGAATTTAAACTATTAAGCGTTGCTGGAGCATACTGGCGTGGTGATAGTAAAAACAAAATGCTTCAACGTATTTATGGAACTGCATTTTTTAAAAAGGCTGATTTAGATGAGCATATGCGAATTCTTGAAGAAGCAAAAGAACGTGACCACCGTAAGATTGGGAAAGAATTAAGCTTATTTACAACTAATCAAAAGGTTGGACAAGGCTTACCACTATGGTTGCCAAAAGGTGCAACAATCCGCCGCATTGTCGAGCGTTACATCGTTGACAAGGAAGAGCGTCTTGGCTATCAGCACGTTTATACACCTGTATTGGCAAATGTAGAATTATATAAAACTTCTGGGCACTGGCAGCATTATCAAGAAGATATGTTCCCGATTATGGAAATGGATAATGAAGACTTAGTTCTCCGTCCAATGAACTGTCCACACCATATGATGATTTATAAAAATGATATTCATAGCTACCGCGAATTACCAATTCGTATTGCAGAACTCGGGACAATGCACCGCTATGAAATGTCTGGAGCATTAACAGGTTTACAACGTGTTCGTGGGATGACATTAAATGATGCACATATCTTTGTACGTCCTGACCAGATTAAAGATGAATTTATTCGTGTTGTTCGCTTAGTAGAAGCTGTTTATAAAGATTTCGGAATTGAAGAATATTCTTTTAGACTTTCTTACCGCGATCCTGAGGATAAAGAAAAGTATTATGATGACGATGCAATGTGGGAAAAGGCACAAGGTATGTTAAAAGATGCAATGGATGAGCTAGGTCATGACTACTATGAAGCAGAGGGAGAAGCGGCATTCTACGGTCCTAAGCTTGATGTTCAAGTAAGAACTGCATTAGGCAAAGATGAAACACTTTCAACTGTTCAATTAGACTTCTTACTTCCAGAGCGATTTGATTTAACTTATGTCGGTGAGGATGGAAAACAACATCGTCCTGTTGTTATTCACCGTGGTGTTGTATCAACAATGGAACGCTTTGTTGCATTCTTAATTGAAGAATATAAAGGAGCATTCCCGACATGGCTTGCACCTGTACAAGTTCAAGTCATTCCGGTTTCGCCAGCAATTCATCTAGATTACGCAAAACAGGTTCAAGAGCAGCTACAGGAAGCTGGGCTACGTGTTGAATTGGATTCTAGAGATGAAAAAATTGGTTATAAAATCCGTGAATCACAAATGCAAAAAATCCCTTACATGCTCGTTGTAGGTGATAATGAAATTACTGAAAATGCCGTAAATGTGCGAAAATACGGTGAACAAAAATCAGAAACTGTTCCTTTTGAGCAATTTAAACAAGCTATCTTAAATGAGATAAAAAAATAAGCTAAAGCTATTATGGCAATTGACTGACAAATGAAGTGGGGATGGTGATACTCATTATAAGAGATTGCAATGAGACAGGCTCACCACCCACCCGGCTACCCGTGAGTACTGCAAGAGGAGACCAACCCAAAATGCTAACTATGTATAAAGCAACAATGTCTTCGAAAACAGCCTAATTAAAAAACACTATGAAAATAAACATTTCAAATACTTATAAAAAAAGACTTGCTAGAAATGAAACCTTTTGATAGAATTAATTTTGTTGTTAAAAAAGCAATGCTCTACTTGCAAAATCTTTGTAGTAATGATATAATTTGCAAGGTAATTGAATAGTCTATTATATGATAAAGCAGAAGCACCCGCTTCTCACCTGATTGACACATCCGTTTTGTAGTTGCCAGGTTACGATGATCTTTTAACGAATATAATCGTAGTGTGGGTGTATTGTGCATCCACACTTTTTTATTGCTCGAATTTTTATTCGAAATAAAAAAGCCAACAGCAAAATCGGATATATCACTACTATTCAGTTGAAAAAACCTTGGAGGTGGCTAATTATTAGCAAAGATATGATGGTAAATGACGGAATTCGCGCACGTGAGGTTCGTCTAATCGGTGCCAATGGAGACCAGCTTGGAATTAAATCTCGTCAAGAGGCGTTAGAAATTGCTACTAGAGCTAATCTTGATTTAGTTTTAGTTGCACCAAATGCAAAGCCTCCTGTATGCCGTATCATGGATTACGGAAAATTCCGTTTTGAACAGCAAAAGAAAGACAAAGAGGCGCGTAAAAATCAAAAGGTTATCAATATTAAAGAGGTTCGCTTGAGCCCTACAATTGATGAACATGACTTTAATACAAAGCTTCGAAATGCACGTAAGTTCTTAGAAAAAGGCGATAAAGTGAAAGCTTCTATCCGTTTCAAAGGCCGTGCTATTACACATAAAGGAATTGGTCAGAAGGTGCTTGATCGATTCTCAGCAGAATGTGCGGACATTAGTACGATTGAATCACATCCAAAAATGGATGGACGTAGCATGTTCTTAGTATTAGCACCGAAAAATGAAAAGCAATAATACTTAAGGAGGAATACCTTATGCCAAAAATGAAAACTCACCGTGGAGCTGCTAAACGTTTCAAAAAGACCGGATCTGGTAAACTTAAACGTTCACATGCTTACACTAGTCACTTATTTGCAAACAAATCTACAAAAGCAAAACGTAAATTACGTAAATCAACAGTTGTAAGTAAAGGCGATTTCAAACGCATTCGTCACTTATTAGATAACATTAAATAATCGTACACACCGTAATATAGGAGGGAATTTATATGCCAAGAGTAAAAGGCGGTATCGTTTCACGTAAACGTCGTAAAAAAGTTTTAAAATTAGCTAAAGGTTATTTCGGTTCTAAACATACATTATATAAAGTAGCAAACCAACAAGTAATGAAATCTTACTTATATGCTTACCGTGACCGTCGTCAGAAAAAACGTGACTTCCGTAAGCTTTGGATTACTCGTATCAACGCAGCTGCTCGTGTAAATGGTCTTTCATATAGCCGTTTAATGCATGGCTTAAAGCTAGCTGGTATTGAAGTAAACCGTAAAATGCTTGCTGACTTAGCTGTGGCTGATGAAAAAGCATTTGCACAATTAGCTGATGCTGCAAAAGCACAACTAAACAAATAATTGTAATATAAAGCTGACTCACCGATGAGTCAGCTTTTTTCCATTTTCTTGAAAGGAGCGTAGTAATGGTTATCTTAATTACAATCTATCTTGCCGTTAATCTGATTAGCTTTAGTTTAATGGGGATTGATAAAAACCGCGCTAGACGTGGAGAATGGCGTATAAAGGAATCTACGATATGGCTTATTGCAATTATCGGGGGAGCATTAGGTGCAACTCTAGGAATGAATCACTTTCGTCATAAAACAAAGCATGCCATATTTAAATATGGACTCCCGCTTATTTTTATAGGTCATTTATTACTTTTTGTTTACCTATATAAAAGTTTAGCATAACTATAGCGAAGTCCTCGTAAACTGTATCGAAGCACTGCACACATCTTTTGAAATGCTAACAAGAAAGTGGTGAGGACGATTGAACTAGCTACATCCTCTGTCGTAAGTGCGATTCAGACAACAGGTTTTTTTGCACCTATCGTTTTTATTTTATTTCATCTCATTAGACAGTTTCTCTTTATTCCGGTTGCTGTCGTATGTATTGTTGGTGGTGTGTTATTCGGAGGAGAATTAGGGTCAATTTACTCGTTAATCGGGTTAACGGGGTCGAGTATTCTTTTTTACAGTATGACAAAACTGCTGCCATCATTTTATGAAAGATTAGTCAATATGAAAGAGAAATATATTGGGGCGTATACAAATATATCTTTTGGCCAAATTATTATACTGAGATTAATTCCATTTATGAACTTCTCATTAATATGCTTTTGTATATTAGAAAAGGCTAAATCTTTTAAGCGATACGTTAAATTATCTTTGGTCACACACATCCCGTCATGCATATGTTTCACTTTTTTAGGTGCTTTCCTTCAAAAGCTATCACCTTTATTTTTAGGATCACTAATGATTATCTTATTCATTCTTGTCTACGTCCTACGTGAGAAACAAGCATTCATTAAGTGGGATGATTTTTTTGTGAAGCAAAAAGGTTAATGTAAAATTTTAATTGTTTATTTATTTTATCTACTACCTTTAAAGGAATGGAAACAGACAAATGAAGAGAAAAGACAATGATAAGCATATTTCAAACCAACACTTAGAAGTAGATTCAGATGTGAATGAGGACCCGAATCGGGAAAGGTTATTAGATGAATCAGTTGAAAGATTTATCAAACATGAACTTGATTAAAAACAAAAGGGTCGACCCCACAAACACAATTTCTAGAATGATTACCTCTCATTCTAGAAATTTGAGTTGCGAGAAGTCAGACCCCCTTTTTGTACCTCGCTTTGTCTAACTCCATTTTTCACCTTGGCTGCGTTTTTTATCTAGTAATTCTTTTATCGGACTTTTCCAATCGACGTCTGCATATGGATAACGCTGCTTAATTTCCTCTTCTATATAATAAAAGTCCTTAAGGGTTAATCCTTGCAGGGCACTAGAGGATTTTGCCCAAACAAAAATCGATACAACTTCAAATGATTGTGAAGTCGTCCCTAAGTATTTTTCTCCTTCAAATAAGACACCTTTATAGGTCACCATAAAGTTTTTTCTGACATCTTCCTTATCGTCTAAAAAATAAAATTGCTTTTGCTCTTTAGCCAACTCTAATTTTCTTTTAGGGTTAAATAAATATTTAAATCCACTGTAAATAAGGAATATGATCAAAGCGAAAACTAGTAAACGAATTAATATGATAAACATAATTGAGACCCTCCCGGGAGGTATTTTACCCTTATTTACGGATGAGTTTAAAAAAGGTTTCAAGTTTTTTTCAATTTGTTATAATTTTTTTAAGGTCTTACTAAAAAAATGTTGTTTCTAAGTATTAGTGGAGATTAAGTTCATTACGAATTCTCGTAATATGTGAGAGGAAATTCATGGGTAGAAACCTTTTAGAAACAGTATAAGAAGTATTTAGTGAATGGAGGAATACATTTGAATTTAGATAAACTATTTTCAATGCAGAAAGAATTAGACGAAAAAATTGAAGCGAAACATGGCCTTCATAATGAACCATTAATTGAGAAAAAACTATTAGCGTTACTTGTTGAGGTAGGTGAGCTTGCCAATGAAACAAGATGTTTTAAGTTTTGGAGTGTGAAGCCACCTGCACCTGTTCAAGTCATCTTAGAGGAATATGTTGATGGCATTCACTTTATTTTATCAATTGGCCTAGAATTGAAACTAGATAAAACAGATTTGCATTTTGAAGGTGGTGAGGATCGCACGGTTACGGAGCAATTTCTAACAATTTATGAATCAATTGCAACATTAAAACAAAAACTAACATCTGAGAACTATGTAACGCTATTTAACCACTATATCCACTTGGGTAAACTACTAGGTTTTTCAAATGAGCAAATTGAACAGGCTTACGTAGCTAAAAATGATGTAAACCACGAAAGACAGATGCAGGGCTATTAATCAGGTTGAATGATTTCGTAATCATTACATCTTCATGTATACTTAATTGTAGCTTGTTAATTGAAGGAGGCAAAATGGATGACAAAGCTAGATGAAACATTAACAATGCTGAAAGAGCTAACAGATGCTCGAGGTATTCCAGGTAATGAACGTGAAGTTCGTGACGTGATGAAAAAGTACATATCAAATTATGCTGATGAAGTAACAACGGATAATTTAGGAAGTTTAGTTGCCAAAAAGGTCGGTGAGGAAAACGGACCTAAAATTATGATTGCTGGTCATTTAGATGAAGTAGGCTTTATGGTCACACAAATAGATGACAAAGGCTTTCTTCGTTTCCAAACAGTTGGTGGCTGGTGGTCGCAAGTTATGCTTGCACAGCGCGTAACAATTATTACGAAAAAAGGTGATGTGACAGGAATCATCGGTTCTAAGCCGCCACATATCCTTTCACCGGATGCACGCAAAAAACCAGTAGAAATTAAAGATATGTTTATCGATATTGGTGCTTCAAGTCGTGAGGAAGCAAAGGAATTTGGTGTCATGCCAGGAGATCAAGTTGTTCCATACTTTGAATTTACTGTGATGAAAAATGAAAAAATGCTTCTAGCAAAAGCGTGGGACAATCGTATTGGCTGTGCAATCGCTATTGACGTATTGAAAAACTTAAAGAATGAAAAGCATCCAAACATTGTGTATGGAGTAGGTACTGTTCAAGAGGAAGTTGGATTACGCGGTGCGAAAACATCGGCTAATCTCATTGAACCAGATATTGCGTTCGGTGTAGATGTAGGAATTGCAGGAGATACACCGGGAGTTACAGATAAAGAAGCAGCGAGTAAAATGGGTGACGGTCCACAAATTGTGTTATACGATGCTTCAATGGTTTCACATAAAGGTTTACGTGATTTTGTCATTTCGACTGCTGAAGAGCTAGATATCCCATATCAATTTGAATCTATGCCGGGCGGTGGCACTGATTCCGGTTCGATTCACATTTCAGCAAATGGAGTACCCGCATTGTCTATAACAATTGCGACTCGTTATATTCACTCACATGCTGCGATGCTGCATCGTGATGATTATGAACATGCGGTAAAATTAATTACTGAAGTTGTCAAACGACTTGACCGCGAAACGGTCAATCGTATTACATTTGATTAAAAAAAGGAGGCGAAATGCCTCCTTTTCATTACTTCTTCAACCCATTCTCTAATGTCTCTAACATCTCCTGTTTATCTTTTCTATCCGCATTTTGCCAAATGACTTCAAATAATACACCTAACCCAGGTAACATCTTTTCTTCACCACTTTGAATCGCATCGACGATAGTATCCTCTAACTGTGCTTGCGTATTGCCAGATACATTTGAAATAACAGCATTTCGTAAATTTAAGTTCACGATAAAACACCCCTTTTTTTGATTAAGCCGGTAGTTAGGCTCAGATTTACGATTATCATTTGTTAAACGCTTGAAAATTATGTATGATGATAAGAGTATTTGTAATAGCTAAGTAAGGAGAATACAAGTGGAACGTATAGAATCTGTCAAAAATCAAAAAGTTAAACAATGGAAGAAATTACATACTAAAAAAGAACGTGAAGCGACTGGAACATACTTAATCGAAGGACTTCATTTAGTAGAAGAAGCCTTGAAGACTAAAGAAATCATTCGGGATTTGATTATATCAACTGAAGTATCCCTGCCAAGCCACTGGAATGTAGATGATTTAAGTGTAAAGCTTGTAACGAAAGAAGTTATGAAGACGATTAGTGATACAGAGGCACCGCAGGGGGTTGCGGCCATCTGTGAAATGAAACCAAGTGCTTCTTCAGATAACTGGGAACGTATCCTGTTAATCGACAGTATACAAGATCCTGGCAACTTAGGAACAATTATTAGAACGGCTGATGCTGCAGGGGTTGATGGAATTGTCTTAGGTGACGGAACAGTCGATCACTACAACTCAAAAGTGATTCGTTCGAGTCAAGGTTCGATTTTCCATTTACCGATAATAAAAGGTAATCTATCTGATTGGATCGATAACCTGAAGTCGAAAGATATCCCTGTTTATGGGACCTCGTTGCAAAACGGAGTCGATTATCGTAACGTATCTCCGCAAAAAAAATATAGTCTATTAATTGGTAACGAAGGAAATGGTGTTCACACTGAACTGCTAGAGAAGACTTCTAAAAATCTCTTTATCCCAATTTATGGCGGGGCTGAATCATTAAACGTAGCCATTGCGACAGGTATTCTTCTTTATCATTTACATGAGTAGTTGCGGGAACAATTCGTTTTGATTATAATAAGATAGAATTACATATGAAGTAGCAACGTTGACAGAGAAGAGTAGTTTACAGTACGTCTACACAGGGAGAAATGCCATAGACTGGAAGCATTTTTAGATGGTAGTAAATGAATTCACCTCTCGAGTTGACACTTGGACCGTATGAAAGCTTCATACGTAAAGGTGCTCCGGTTTTTGCCGTTAACGAAATGAAGTGAGTCGAATGCTGAAAATTTGAGCATTGGCTAACAAGGGTGGTAACGCGATATCAACTCGTCCCTTTTTGGGGCGGGTTTTTTATTTTGCCAAAATGTTAATGAAGTAAAGTCAATTTAAAGGAGGAAATACAATGCAAGAGCAACTAAAGCAGCTACAACAAGAAGCACTTGAAAAAGTAGAACAGGCACTAGAATTAAAAGCATTAAATGACATTCGTGTTGCGTATTTAGGTAAGAAAGGGCCAATTACTGAAGTACTTAGAGGCATGGGCAAGCTCTCTGCTGAAGAGCGTCCAGTAATGGGAGCACTTGCAAATGAAGTACGCGAAGCAATCGCGACAGCTATTACAAATAAGCAGGTACTTCTTGAACAAGCGGAAGTTGAAAAGAAACTAGCGAAAGAAACAATTGATGTTACATTACCTGGAAGACCAATCCGAGTTGGTAATCATCATCCTTTAACAGCTGTATTAGAAGAGATTGAAGATTTATTCCTCGGCATGGGCTATCAAATTGCAGAAGGTCCTGAAGTGGAAACAGACTATTTTAACTTTGAAGCCATGAATCTGCCGAAAGGTCATCCAGCACGCGATATGCAGGATACTTTCTATATTACGGAAGAATTGTTACTTCGTACACATACATCACCAGTACAAGCGAGAACAATGCAAAAACATGAAGGTAAAGGACCGGTTAAAATCATTTGTCCAGGTAAAGTGTACCGACGCGACAATGATGATGCGACACACTCACACCAATTTACACAAATTGAAGGACTTGTTGTAGATAAAAACATTAGAATGAGTGACTTGAAAGGGACACTTGAGGTATTTGCGAAAAAAATGTTTGGTGCTGAACGTGAAATCCGTCTTAGACCAAGTTTCTTCCCATTTACAGAGCCGTCTGTAGAAGTTGATGTATCATGTTTCTCATGTGGAGGTAAAGGCTGTAACATCTGTAAAGGAACAGGTTGGATTGAAATACTAGGAGCAGGAATGGTTCATCCGAATGTTCTCGAAATGGGTGGATTTGATCCAAATGAATACAGTGGCTTTGCATTTGGAATTGGCGCAGAGCGTATAGCGATGCTTAAATACGGCGTTGATGACATTCGTCATTTCTATACAGATGATGTGCGTTTCTTAAAACAATTTAAACGAGCTTAATAAAGGAGGTTACAAGAATGTTTGTATCATATAAATGGTTAGCTGAATATGTAGACTTGTCTGGAATTACGCCAGAACAATTAGCAGAGAAAATTACAAGAAGTGGTATTGAAGTTGAAAGTGTTGATGTACGTAACGAAGGTCTAAAAGGTGTGAAAGTAGGGTATGTAGTTGAAAAGGAACAGCACCCGGATGCAGATAAATTAAATAAATGCCAAGTAGACCTTGGTGAAGGTGAAGTCGTTCAAATTATTTGTGGTGCGAAAAATGTTGATAAAGGGCAAAAGGTAGCAGTCGCAACAGTTGGTGCAGTTCTACCTGGTAATTTCAAAATAAAAAAAGCAAAGCTACGTGGCGAAGTATCTAATGGAATGATTTGTTCGTTACAAGAACTGGGAATTGAATCAAAGCTTGTTGCTAAAGAGTATTCTGAAGGGATTTTTGTCTTTCCTAACGATGTCGAAGTTGGTGTTGATGCACTTGAACAATTAGGATTAGATGATGCAGTTTTAGAGCTGGGTTTGACACCGAATCGCTCTGATGCATTAAGTATGCTAGGTGTTGCGCATGAAGTTGCTGCGATATTAGAGCGTGACGTAAAGTACCCTGAAATCTCATACGAAAGCTCAAATGAGAAGGCTAGTGATGTAATTGCAGTACGAATAGATGCAGCTGATGACAATCCACTTTATGTTGCTAAAGTGATTAAAAACGTTACGATTGCACCATCTCCATTATGGATGCAATCACGCTTAATGGCAGCTGGCATACGTCCGCATAATAATGTAGTTGATATTACAAACTTTGTCCTTTTAGAATATGGCCAACCATTACACGCGTTTGATTACGACCGCTTCGGTTCAAAGGAAATTGTTGTGAGACGGGCAAAAGCAGGCGAAAAAATCGTCACATTGGATGAACAAGAACGTACTTTAGCACCTGACCATTTAGTGATAACGAACGGCAATGAGCCTGTCGCTTTAGCTGGTGTAATGGGCGGTGCGAACTCAGAAGTACAAGCAGATACGACAACTGTTTTACTTGAATCTGCATTATTTACGGCACAAACGATTAGAAAAGCATCGAAAGACCATGGCTTACGAAGTGAAGCAAGTGCCCGATATGAAAAAGGTGTTGACCCGAACCGTGTTCATGCAGCAGCAGAACGTGCGGCCCAATTAATTTCGTTATATGCTGGTGGAGATGTATTAGAAGGTATTGCTGAAGTCCAAACAAAAACTTTTGAGCCTGTAATTGTTAAAACTACAGTCGAAAAGGTTAATAGAGTTTTAGGGATGGATGTATCTGCAGAAGAAATGAAATCAATTTTAGACCGCCTGCAATTTGGTGTTGAATTAGATGGAACAACTTTAATTGTCACAGTACCGACACGTCGCGGTGATATTACAATTGAAGAAGACTTAGTGGAAGAAATTGCTCGACTATATGGATATGACAACATCCCAACAACGTTACCAGTCGGTCAAGCGTTCCCGGGTAAACTAACAAGCTATCAAGAAAAACGCCGAAAAGTAAGACGTTACTTAGAAGGCACAGGCTTATATCAGGCGATTACTTATTCATTAACGAGCGAAGAAAAAGCAGGGAAATTTGCAATTGAAAAGACAGATGTAACGAAGCTTTCATTACCAATAAGTGAGGAACGAAGCGTTTTACGCTTAAGCTTACTTCCCCATTTACTAGAAGCCTTAAAATACAATGTTGCAAGACAAATTGATCAAGTAGCATTATATGAAATTGGCTCAGTTTTCCTAGCTAACGGAAGCAATAAGCAGCCACTTGAAAAAGAACGATTATCTGTTGCAATAACGGGTCTATGGCATTCACATATGTGGCAAGCAGAGAAGAAACCTGTAGATTTCTACGTAATAAAAGGGATAGCAGAAGGATTATTTGACCTACTAGGGTTATCAAATCAAGTTGAATTTAAACAAGCAACACGTGATGATATGCATCCTGGACGAACAGCTGAAATCTATTTAGGAGATTTATTTATTGGATTTGTTGGCCAATTACATCCATCTGTACAAAAAGAATTAGATTTATCAGAAACATATGTATTTGAATTGTCGTTAGCAGACATACTGAACGTCGAGGTCGAGGAGACACGTTTTGAAGTCATCCCAAGATATCCTTCGATTAGTCGAGATATTGCATTAGTTGTTAATGCTGATGTCGTTGCAGGAGAGATTCAAAAAGTGATTACTCAAGCTGGTGGCAAGATTTTAAAGGATGTTTCTGTTTTTGATTTATATGAAGGTGACCGTCTTGAGGAAGGCAAGAAATCAGTTGCGTTCTCATTACGCTATTTTGACCCGGAACGAACACTTACAGACGAAGATGTGTCAAAAGCCCATGATAAAGTGTTAAAAGCAGTTGAAGAACAATTCGGCGCTATTTTACGTGGTTAGTAAATAGTTAAAAAACTAGAGGGTGAACTCAAACTAAAGTGCCAGACCTATCAAACACGAGCTTTTTGTGCTTGTTGAAGGGTATTGACGCATATGAGTCACCCTCTTTCTTATTTGAAGGAAAATAACTTTTGCAATGTATCTAATTATAACTATGACTTGTTTGCAAGCTTAATTGCTTTCTCAGTATTTGCAAAGTGTTTTTTCGTAATCGATTCTAAAAATTCACGTCCATTCTTCCGTAAAATCTTCGCTGCGGCTATGTCAACTTGAGCGCCAGCACCTTTTGGTATTTGTACCCCAGCTATTTCACTAATTCGATCGAACTCTTTAATAAACGAATATCGCGCAATAATTGAAGCGGCCGCAACAGCTAAATGTACGCCTTCAGCTTTTGTCGAGAAGTAAAATTTTTCATCTCCAATTTGTTTTCCTTGCAAATGTTTAAAATATATTGCAGGTTCAGCAAATTGGTCAATTAATATTCCGTCAGGCCTTTCAGGAGAGATTTTCTTGAGTAAGTGATTAATCGCCTGATTATGCAATAACGCCTTCATTTTCCCTTGAGAATAACCTTGCTGTTGTAGTTTGTTATATTTTTCGTTATGTAAAACAAGGAGACTATAAGGGATTGTCTGAATTAAGTCTTTTGCGATATTAACGATTTGTGGATCTTTTAAATGTTTAGAATCCTTTACTCCGAGCTCCTGCAACAATAATATTTGGTCACTTTTCACATAAGCGGCAACAACCGTCATAGGTCCAAAGAAATCACCAGTGCCAACTTCATCTGAACCAATGATTGAAAGGTTTGCAATATTTTGAGGTGGCTGATATCTCTCAGGGGTTTTACTCAAGTTTGGCTTCGCCTTTGAAGCGAGCGTCTTTCCCCATCTACTTGATTCAACTTCTGCATTTGTACCTTGAAAAAGAACTTTTCCAGATTTATAAGCAGTAAGAGTACACCCAGAAATTTTTGCGGAAAAAATTGCCCCTTGTGGTGTTTTCGTTACCTTATTTATTGCATAATAGCTTTCCATTTTCTTTATCGTGGATAAATCAACTTGTATAACTGAATTGCCCATCATAACATCCTTTCGCATCCACTTTATAGGTCGGATTATTGGTTATTTTCATTAAATTTGTAGCTTGCTGTCTTGTTTTATCTCAATGATTGAATATCTTCCCATATTGTTATATCTCATGGTATGATAATGAATAGGATTTGCAGAAATGGAGGATTTATCTTTGTCAAATCGCCCAAAAACGAAAACAACAGTAGATATATATGGTCAGCAATTTTCAATCATCGGAACTGAAAGCACCAGTCATATAAGAGCAGTTGCTTCGATCGTTGATGATAAAATGCGAGAGATTAATAGTAAGAATCCATCTCTTGATATAAATAAATTAGCTGTGTTAACTGCAGTTAATGTTGTTCATGATTATTTAAAGTTAAAAGAAGAACTTGAAAAGCTTGAGAAACTCATAGAAAAGGATTGAAGCTAAGAAGATGCTTGATTTAGTATTAATTATTATTCTTTTGTTAGGGATACTAGTCGGCTTAAAACGCGGTTTTATCCTTCAATTTATTCACCTGACTGGATTTATTGTTGCATATATTGTAGCATACCAATTTTTTGATGATCTTGCACCGAAATTAACGTTATGGGTGCCCTATCCTGTCACAAATGATGGCCCTGCGATGCTTTCATTATTAAATGGTGAAGACCTTGAAGGAGCATATTATCGTGCAGTAGCCTTCGTGATTTTATTTATTGGCACTAAAATAGCGATGCATATCATTGGTTCAATGTTAGATTTTGTAGCACTGTTACCGATATTAAAGCAATTAAATAGTTTGGCAGGCATGTTGCTAGGTTTTTTGGAATCATACTTAGTTTTATTTATTTTACTATTTATTGGTGCACTTCTTCCAGTAGAACAATTACAGCAATTACTTGACCAATCATTATTAGCAGATTTAATAGTTAATCATACTCCATTTTTCTCTGATAAGATTAATGAACTTTGGATTCAGTACATATCTTAACTTCTCTAGTTAACATGGAGAAGTTTTTTTGTATATAGAAAATTGTACATTTAGCAGAATTATTTGTATCATTTTACTGAGGTGAAATTTGATGGACATACATAAAAAGGATATTATTCGATTATTAGAAAAAATTGCCGTACTTATGGAGTTAAAGGGAGAAAACCCGTTTAAAATATCAGCGTTTCGAAAAGCAGCAAATGCACTAGAAAGTGATGATCGCAGTTTAGCACTTATTGAAGATTTTACAGCGATTGCCGGAATTGGAAAAGGGACTTCAGCGGTTATTAAAGAATATGTGGAAACAGGTAAGTCTGAAGTGCTAGATAGTCTTGAAGAAGAAGTTCCTAAAGGGCTCTTGCCAATGTTAAAGCTCCCGGGCTTAGGCGGCAAGAAAATTGCAAAGCTATACAAAGAATTGCAAATTGATAGTATCGAGGCTCTAAAGGAGGCTTGTGAAGCAAACAAAATTCAAGCACTTGCTGGCTTTGGGAAGAAAACAGAAGAAAAAATTCTTGCTGCAATCGATGAGGCAGGAAACCGCCCAGAACGTCTGCCGCTTGCATTTATGCTTCCAATTGCTAATGAAATAGAGGCTTATTTAAGCAACATTGCTGAGGTTGTTAGATTTTCACGTGCAGGTAGTTTAAGAAGAATGAGAGAAACAATTAAAGATTTGGATTTCATAATATCGACTAACAATCCGGAAGTAGTACGAAAGAAGCTGCTAGCAATTCCGCTATTAACGGATGTTATTGCAAATGGTGATACGAAGGTATCCATTCAATTAGGTTATGAATACGAAGTAAGTGTTGATTTTCGACTCGTGACTGACGAACAATTTGCAACAACCCTCCATCATTTTACAGGTTCTAAAGACCATAATGTAAGAATGAGACAACTAGCAAAAGAACGTGGAGAAAAAATAAGTGAGTATGGCGTTGAAAATATTGAAACGGGTGAAATCAAAACATTTGAAACCGAAGCAGACTTTTATTCGTATTTTAACTTGCCGCATTTTGCTCCAGAGTTACGGGAAGATGGGTCGGAAGTAGATCTGTTTTCAGGTGATGAAAAATTAGTCGAAATAGAGCATATACAAGGTGATTTACATATGCACTCAACTTGGAGCGATGGCGCTTATACGATAAGAGAAATGGTTGAAGCTTGCCGTGAAAAAGGATATAAATACATCGCGATTACTGATCACTCACAATATTTGAGAGTTGCAAATGGACTTACACCAGAACGTTTAAGAGCACAAAGAGAAGAAATACGTGCTTTAAATGAGGAATATAATGATATAACTATCCTTGCAGGTGTCGAAATGGATATTTTACCAGATGCAACATTGGATTATGATGATGAATTACTAAGTGAAATGGATATAGTCATTGCATCAATCCATTCAAGCTTTTCACAAGCTCAAGATATCATTATGAAACGTTTAAAAGCGGCGCTTAACAATCCACATGTTGATATAATTGCACATCCAACAGGACGACTCATAGGAAGACGTGCGGGGTATGATGTTGATCTTGATATGTTAATAAAGCTTGCAAAGGAAACGGACACTGCTTTGGAGTTGAATGCAAATCCAAATCGATTAGATTTAAGTGCCGAGCATATTAAGAAGGCACAAGCGGCAGGAGTAAAACTAGTTATAAACACAGATGCACATAATAAAGATATGCTAAACGATATGGCAATTGGAGTATCAACCGCAAAAAAAGGATGGATAAACAGTGAAAATGTCATTAATACCTGGGATTTTAAACGTTTAGAATCATTCTTACAGCGTCATCAACAAAAAGAGTGAGACATTTGTCTATAAATTGGCTAAGTACAGAACTTAGCTTCTCTATATAGGAGGTTTACCGATTTGCAAGAGAAAGTAATGCACGTATTAGAATTTGATAAAGTGAAGGAACAATTAATAAAACATACTTCATCATCATTAGGTAAAGAGAAGGTTAAAGCATTAATACCGTTAAATGAGTTTGAAGCTGTTTTAGTTGCTCAAGAACAAACAGACGAGGCAGCTACAGTTTTACGATTAAAAGGTAATATTCCGCTTGGTGGGTTAGTAGATGTAAGACAAACTGTTAAAAGAGCAAAAATAGGTGGTATGTTAAGTGCAACTGAATTAATTGAAGTTGCTGGAACATTGTATGCAGCTCGTAACATGAAACGCTTTATCGAAAAGATGGTGGACGAAGGTGTTGATTTAAAACACCTGCCAGAACTATCAAATAAAATGGTCATATGTCAGGAACTAGAACGAAGCATTTCACAATGTATAGATGATAATGGACATATACTTGACAGTGCGAGTGAAACGTTAAAAGGAATTAGACAACAGCTGCGAACAACTGAAGCTAGAGTGAGAGATAAATTAGAATCTATGATCCGATCATCATCTGCAACGAAAATGTTATCAGATGCCATTATTACAATTCGTAATGACCGTTTCGTACTACCGGTTAAACAGGAATACCGCGCTTCATATGGCGGAATTGTCCACGATCAATCAAGCTCAGGAGCGACGCTCTTTATAGAACCACAAGTAATAGTAGAACTAAATAATACGTTACAGCAAGCGAAGGTTCGGGAAAAGGTAGAAATTGACCGGATTTTAACCCTATTATCAGGAGAAGTTGCCGAACATAGTGATGAAATTTTACAAAATGTCTATTGCCTTACAGAAATGGATTTTATGTTCACAAAGGCGAAGTATGCAAAACAAATAAAAGGAATCAGACCGTCCGTCAATCAAGAAGGACGAGTTAGATTGTATAAGGCTAGACATCCATTGTTGCCAAGCAATGAAGTTGTCCCTAATGATATTGAGCTTGGCACAGACTTTACAACCATTGTCATTACAGGTCCAAATACTGGTGGTAAAACAGTTGCTTTAAAAACTCTAGGTTTATGTACGTTAATGGCACAAGCAGGTCTTCAAATTCCTGCATTAGAAGAGTCAGAAATGGCAGTCTTTAAAGCTGTCTATGCTGATATTGGTGATGAACAATCGATCGAGCAAAGCTTAAGTACGTTTTCTTCCCATATGGTCAATATAGTGGATATTTTAGATAAGGTAGATGCGAACAGCTTAGTGCTTTTTGACGAACTTGGAGCAGGGACAGACCCTCAGGAAGGTGCGGCATTAGCGATTTCAATATTAGATGAAGTATATAATCGCGGTGCAAGAGTAGTCGCAACAACGCATTACCCTGAATTAAAAGCGTATGGGTATAACCGACCAGGAGTCATTAACGCAAGTGTGGAGTTTGATATTGCTACATTAAGCCCAACGTACAAACTGTTAATTGGGGTACCGGGTCGTAGTAATGCCTTTGAAATTTCCAAACGGCTGGGCTTGCAAGAGCGGGTTATCAAGACGGCTCGAGCGCAAATGAGTGATGAACGTAATGAAGTCGATTCAATGATTGCATCACTCGAAACGAGTAAAAAGTCAGCTGAGCAGGAAATGCGCGAAGCAGAGAACATTCGCAAGGAAGCAGAAAAACTCCATAAAGAACTTCAACAGCAAATCATTGCCTTAAATAATGAAAGAGATGCATTGTTTGAAAAAGCTGAGCAAGAAGCCGCGAAGAAAGTGGAAGACGCACAAAAGGAAGCGGAGAAGATTATTCAAGAGTTAAGAAAAATGCGTAAAGAACAACATGCTCAAGTGAAAGAGCATGAACTAATTGAGGCACGTAAACGATTAGAAGAGGCCGTACCAGTCTTTAACAAAAGCAAAAAGCAAGCAGCTAATGAAGCTAATACGAAACAAAGTTTTCTACCTGGTGATGAAGTAAAAGTGATTAGCTTTGATCAAAAGGGTCATTTAATTGAGAAAATAAATGATAACGAATGGCAAGTTCAAATTGGTATAATGAAAATGAAAGTAAAGGAGAAAGATCTCCAGTATATAAAGCGACCACAACAACCAGTGCAAGATAAACCACTAGCAACTGTAAAGGGAAAAGATTATCATGTATCATTAGAATTAGATTTACGTGGGGAACGATATGATAACGCCTTGATGAAAACAGAAAAGTATTTAGATGATGCAGTTCTTGCCGGATATCCACGAGTGTCAATTATTCATGGGAAAGGGACAGGTGCGTTACGAACAGGTGTAAGAGAACTATTGAAAAACCATCGCAGTGTGAAGCAAACTAGATTCGGTGAAGCGAGCGAAGGTGGGAACGGTGTGACAATCGTCGAACTCAAATAGCGGGGAGAAGAGATAAAATGAGTGGTTTCTGGGAGAATGAAATTGTAGAGACGACAGCTTACTATAGTGTAGCTGTACTATGCATTATCGTGTTTCTAAGCATCTTTGAACTTGTGACCAAGTATAAGAATTGGGAAGAAATTCAGAACGGAAATTTGTCAGTAGCAATGGCAACTGGCGGGAAAATATTCGGAATAGCAAACGTTTTTAAATATTCAATAGAACAACATGATAGCTTATTACAAATGATGGGGTCAGGCTTCTTTGGTTTTCTATTACTACTACTCGGCTATTTCATATTCGAGTTTATGACTCCGAAGTTCAAAATAGATGAAGAGATTAAAAATGATAATCGTGCTGTTGGCTTTGTATCGCTTGTCATATCAGTAGGCCTCTCATTCGTAGTCGGGGCAGGTATTTAGGGGAGAATAAAAAATGGAAACATTAGCAAAAGTGATGTTCGCACTATGTGGATTGTTCATCATTATCGGAATTATTTACTTAACATTTTTTTAATATTACTCACGGCATTCTTTAAAAGTTTCGGGGACGAAATGGGTGACTCAGATTTCCTGAGTCACCCATTTTCTATAGATATTCAAAATAACCAAGTTATGGAGAGTTACGCATTTTGCAACAATAACAAGAATCTTGGCTTAAAATTGAACGAAAAGATATCTGTATATTGACATTAATAATCAAACTAAACATTTTTCATATTTCTGAAAATAAAAAGATCTGCTATACTTTCTATAAGAAGGTAGGGGGAAACAGAATATATCCAATATTCATAACAGCACCTTCACGACAAATTATACAATCTCCTATCCACCAGCTAGCATTATAATAGTAAGTTAGTTGGTTCAAAGAGAATAATATTTATAGGAGGAGATTTTATGGAAAATCAAAAACCTTGGTTACGTCATTATCCTGAACAAATTCCTCATTTGATAACCTTGGAAGAACGACCACTCTTTGACTATTTAAAACAAGCCGCAAATGAACACCCATCAAAAACAGCAATCCACTTTCTAGGTAAAGAGTTAAGTTATACAGAACTTTATATGCAATCACTGAAATTCGCAAACTATTTACAATCATTAGGTATTCAAAAAGGCGACCGTGTTTCAATTATGCTACCAAATTGTCCGCAGGCTGTAATCGCGTATTTCGGTGTGTTATTATCTGGAGGGATCGTTGTTCAAACAAATCCATTGTATATGGAGAGGGAATTGGAATTTCAGTTAAATGATAGTGGGTCAACGTACATTGTAACGTTAGATTTATTATACCCGAGGGTTTCTAAAATGAAAGCGTTAACAAAAATACAGCATATTATTGTTACTGGAATCAAAGATTACTTGCCGTTTCCTAAGAATCTCCTGTACCCATTTGTACAAAAAAGACAAAATCAAGTTGTAGTAAAGGTAGAACATCATGATGATACACATTTATTCAAAAAGATTATGCTAAATGCTTTGCCGGAAGTTGACGAACCGAAAATAAACCCAGGAGAAGACGTAGCATTATTGCAATATACAGGCGGAACAACCGGTTTTCCGAAAGGTGTTATGCTCACTCATAATAACATTGCAGCAAATACACAAATGTGTGCAGCATGGATGTACAATTGTAAAAAAGGAGAAGAATCAATACTTGGAATCATTCCTTTTTTTCATGTATATGGTATGACTACTGTATTGAATCTCACTGTTATGCAAGCCTATAAAATGATTCTCTTGCCAAAGTTTGATCCGACTGAAACGTTAAAGACAATTCATAAATTAAAGCCGACGCTGTTCCCAGGAGCACCAACGATATATATTTCGTTATTAAATCAACCCGATATTAAGGAGTATGATTTATCTTCAATAGATTCCTGTATTAGCGGTTCTGCGGCTCTGCCTGTTGAAGTGCAGGAGCAATTCGAGGCAATAACAGGAGGCAAGCTTGTTGAAGGGTATGGACTATCAGAGGCATCTCCTGTTACTCACGCAAACTTCTTTTGGGAGAAACGTAAGCCAGGAAGCGTTGGTGTCCCATGGCCTAATACAGAAGCATTTATCTTGTCAATGGAAACAGGACGAAAGGCAGAGCCAAACGAGCTTGGGGAAATTCTTGTTAGAGGTCCACAAGTGATGAAAGGATATTGGAACCGAAAAGAAGAAACAGAAGCAACGTTAAAAAATGGCTGGTTATTTACTGGTGACATAGGATACATGGATGAAGATGGGTATTTCTATATCGTAGACCGTAAAAAAGATACGATTATTGCCAGTGGATATAATGTTTATCCACGCGAAATTGAGGAAGTCTTATACGAACATGAGAAAGTTCAAGAAGTAGTTGTAGCAGGCATACCCGACCCATATCGAGGTGAAACTGTCAAAGCGTATATTGTGTTAAAAGAAGGTGTCAGTGCTACATCAGAGGAATTCAACGAATATGCAAGACAGCATCTTGCAGCATATAAAGTCCCGCGATATTACGAATTTAGAAAAGAATTACCGAAAACAGCCGTAGGGAAAATTCTTAGACGTGCTTTAATAGAAGAGGAAAAAGAAAAGCTAAAAGACGCGAAGTAAATATATGCAAGATGGAAGGGATATACTTCTTTCCATCTTGCTTTATATTACGGCATTTTTAAAACAGGCTACATAAAGAACTTGACAGACTTAAAGGAGAAACTTATGATTAATTTATGAATGACTATTCATTCATCATCACGGGTTGTAATTTCTAACTAAAGTATTTGAATATGGCTTCCCGTCAGATAATAGAAGTCTTACAAGAAGAAAAGGGGAGTACAAAATGAAGCAAACGAAACCGAAATATATGCAAATTATTGATGCAGCAGTTATCGTAATAGCAGAAAATGGGTATCATCAAGCACAAGTATCCAAAATAGCAAAACAAGCCGGTGTCGCAGATGGGACAATTTATTTATACTTTAAAAATAAGGAAGACATTTTAGTCTCAATGTTCCGTGAAAAAATGGGAGAGTTTATTGAGAAAATTGAAGCTGAGATTAAGTCAGAAACAACAGCATCAAATAAACTTTACGCTCTTATCAAGACACATTTTTCATTACTAGCTGCAGATCATCATATGGCAATCGTAACACAGCTAGAGCTAAGACAATCGAATAAGGAACTTAGACTACGGATAAATGAAGTGCTAAAAGGATATTTCAATGTTATAGACCATATTATTAAAACAGGAATGGATTCAGGTGAATTTAATCCCATTATTAATCATCGCATCGCGAGACAAATGATCTTTGGAACAATTGATGAAGTTGTAACAACTTGGGTCATGAACGAACAGAAATATGAATTAGAAAAACAAGTAGACCCAGTCCATGCTTTAATTGTTAATGGTTTTGCAAATAAAAACAAGTAAACATTATTCAGTCGAGGATTATCATTTTCACAATCAAATTGTATTATTTTTATAGTTGTTAGATTTTGTGTCATTTCCACTTCGATAATCCTTTTACTGAGAAGTGAAATAGAACCTCCTTAATATAAACGCCACCTGCATCCTTCTAGAGTTTCACTATCAGTTCAGATAAGAAACTCTAGAACATTAGTGGAATTTCCAGAAGTAATAACAAACCCAAAAGCTAAACATTAATGCATCGTCAGTTTCATCATTTCTTATCAAATGAAAATGGGGGAAGCGAAGATGAATATTTATGTCTTAATGAAAAGAACGTTTGATACTGAGGAAAAAATCTTCATCAAAGACGGTCAAATTAGTGAGGAAGAAGCCGAGTTTATTATTAATCCATATGATGAATACGCAATAGAAGAGGCAATCACATTACGTGATGAACACGGCGGGGAAGTAACGGTTGTAACGGTTGGAAATGAGGATTCAGAAAAACAGCTTCGAACAGCATTAGCAATGGGATGTGACAAGGCTGTACTTATAAATATTGAAGAGGATTTAGAGGAATATGATGAATATTCAACATCCAAAGTGCTTACTCAATTTTTCAAAGATAAACAAGTTGATTTAATTTTAACTGGAAATGTAACGATTGATGGAGGCTCAGGACAGGTAGGCCCTCGTTTAGCAGAGCTAATGAACATCCCATATGTTACAACGGTCACTGGACTTCAACTAAACAACAATAAAGTTTCGATTGTTCGTGATATCGAGGGAGATGAAGCTCACATTGAAGCTGCCTTACCACTACTTATCACAGCGCAACAAGGATTGAACGAGCCGCGCTATCCTTCATTACCAGGAATTATGAAGGCGAAGAAGAAGCCATTAACAGAATTGGAATTAGATGACCTTGATATAGATGAAGATGATGTAAGTTCAAAAACAAAGACATTGGAAATATATCTACCTGCTAAAAAAGAAGCAGGAAAAGTACTACAAGGTGAACTGAAAGAACAGGTGGCAGAGCTAGTAACATACCTTCATCGCGATAAAAAGATTATATGAGGAAACGTAAGGGTGAGGAAAAACATGAATGGGGGAAAGACAATGACGAGAAAAGTAGTTGTATTAGCTGAGACACGTGAACAAACATTACGGAATATATCATTTGAATCAATTGCTGCTGGAAAATATATTTCCGAAGGTGGCGAAGTTGTTGCGGTTTTAATCGGCGAATCAATCACACCTCTTGCCAATGAATTATTTCATTACGGAGCTGACCGAGTTATTACAATTGAAGACCCCCTTCTCCGTAATTATTCATCAGACGGATATACCCAAGCATTACATTCAATTATTGAAAAGGAAAATCCTCAAAGTATCATCATCGGACATACTGCTCTAGGAAAAGATATTGCACCTAGAATTGCTGCAAAATTAGATGTTGGGTTAATTTCAGATGTAACAGAAATTGAACTTGTAGGTGGCAATGTTATCTTTACTAGACCTATATACTCAGGAAAAGCATTTGAGAAAAAAATTTGTACCGCTAATCCAATATTTGCAACTATCCGCCCTAATAATATTAACCCCTTACAAAAGGATGAAAATCGAACAGGTGAAATTGAATCATTACAGACCCAAGTAAAAGATTTACGGACAGTCATCAAAGAAGTAGTCAGAAAAACAACTGAAGGAGTAGACTTATCAGAAGCGAAAGTTGTTGTTGCAGGCGGTCGTGGGGTAAAGAGTCCAGAAGGGTTTGAACCACTAAAAGAGCTTGCGGAAGTATTAGGAGGTGCTGTTGGAGCATCGCGCGGAGCGTGTGATGCAGACTATTGTGATTACTCATTGCAAATTGGTCAAACAGGAAAAGTCGTAACACCTGATTTATATATTGCCTGCGGAATTTCTGGAGCTATCCAACACTTGGCAGGAATGTCGAACTCAAAAGTAATTGTTGCGATAAATAAAGACCCTGAAGCAAATATATTCCAGGTAGCTGACTACGGAATAGTCGGAGATTTATTTGAAGTTGTTCCAATGCTAACTGAAGAAATAAAAAAATTAAAATTAAATGTTAAATAAATGCATGTTTTGAATGAGTAACAACAGGGAAAATTAACGATTGAAGCAAAATGATAGCTAACTTTTTCACTGGATGCTATACTTTAAACATAATTTACCCCACAATATAGGAGGAATCATAATGGCAATTACACATGTAACAGATGAAACATTTACAAATGAAACAAACGAAGGTGTCGTTCTTGTAGACTTTTGGGCACCTTGGTGTGGACCTTGTAAAATGATCGCTCCAGTATTAGAAGACTTAGATACTGACATGGGTGACAAAGTGAAAATCGTAAAAGTGGATGTTGATGAAAACCAAGAAACAGCTGGGAAATACGGAGTAATGAGCATTCCGACTTTACTTGTACTAAAAGACGGAGAAGTAGTTGACAAAGCAGTTGGCTATCAACCAAAAGAAGCATTAGCAGAAGTATTAAATAAACATGTTTAAAACGTTGGATTGACTTTTGTCAGTCCTTTTCTTTTTGTTATTTTTCGTAAACATGTATTGATTTTTACTTTCGATGTCGCTCGCTTTTCCTTGGTACAATCATTCCACTTAAAAAATAATCCAAAATAAAGACAACCTTTTTAGTGAAATCTATTTACACTACTTATAGAGGAAAACATTTCTTCGTTTACGAATAGTTTACATAGTGGAAAATTGTTATTCCATGGTAGAATATAAAGACATATTTAATAGACAGTAATCCGCGCAACTAATATTCATTAGAGTTGGGGATGACTGTCTATATTTAAGTACAATTAAAGGAGTGTTGGCTAAAATGAGTGACCATATTAAAGAAAAGCTTGCACTTCTCCCTGATCAACCGGGATGCTACATTATGAAAGATAGACAAGGTACAGTGATCTATGTAGGGAAGGCAAAAATATTAAAAAATCGTGTAAGATCCTATTTTACTGGGTCTCATGATGGGAAAACATTACGTCTAGTAAATGAAATTGTCGACTTTGAATACATTGTGACATCTTCTAATTTAGAAGCGTTAATTTTAGAATTAAACTTAATAAAAAAATATGACCCAAAATACAACGTCATGCTCAAAGACGATAAGACGTATCCATTTATAAAAATTACAGCTGAACGTCATCCGCGTTTAATCGCAACGAGACAAGTCAAGAAAGATAAAGGGAAATATTTTGGTCCGTATCCAAATGTACAATCTGCACGGGAAACGATTAAACTACTTGACCGTTTATACCCATTACGTAAATGTTCGACAATGCCTGATCGCGTTTGTCTATATTATCATATGGGGCAATGCCTAGCGCCATGTGTAAATGATATATCGGAAGAAACGAATCGGGAAATGGTCGATGAAATCACAAAATTTTTAAACGGTGGATATAAAAAAGTAAAAGCCGAATTGTCGGATAAAATGGAGAAAGCGGCTGAGCAATTAGAATTTGAGCGTGCCCAAGAATACCGGGATCAAATCATTCATATTGAAGCAACAATGGAAAAGCAAAAAATGACGATGAATGATTACGTAGACCGTGATGTATTTGGGTATGCGTTTGATAAAGGCTGGATGTGTGTTCAAGTATTTTTTATAAGACAAGGGAAATTAATCGAACGCGATGTTTCAATGTTCCCGATTTATGACAGTGCAGAGCAGGAGTTTCTTACTTATTTAGGTCAGTTTTATACTAAAACAAATCACTTCTTACCAAAAGAAATTCTTCTGCCAGATAGTATTGAGATCGAGTTAGTAGAAAAGTTATTAGATGTGACGACATTGCAGCCTAAACGTGGCAAAAAGAAAGACTTAATTCTTTTAGCTCATAAAAATGCAAAAATTGCCCTACAAGAAAAGTTTCAATTAATCGAACGTGATGAAGAACGAACAATTAAGGCAGTCGAAAACCTAGGTGAAAAGTTAGGGATACACACACCACATCGGATTGAAGCTTTTGATAACTCAAATATCCAAGGGACAGACCCTGTTTCGGCAATGGTTGTGTTTGAGGATGGAAAGCCAGCAAAAAAACATTACCGAAAATATAAAATAAAAAGTGTTCAAGGTCCAGATGATTACGAATCAATGAGAGAAGTAGTAAGAAGAAGGTATAGCAGGGCACTGAAGGAAGAACTTCCACTCCCAGATTTGATTGTAATCGATGGCGGGAAGGGGCATTTAGCAGCTGCCCAAGATGTACTTGAAAATGAATTGGCGCTTGAAATTCCAATTGCAGGTCTTGTCAAAGATGATAAGCATCGAACATCTGAATTAATTATCGGTACTCCGCCTGAATTCATTCCTTTAGAGCGCAATAGTCAAGAATTTTATCTTCTTCAAAGAATACAAGATGAAGTCCATCGATTTGCGATTACCTTTCACCGCCAATTACGAGGCAAAAATGCATTTCAGTCAATTTTAGACGATATTCCTGGAGTTGGTTCACAGCGGAAGAAAATGTTGCTTAAACATTTTGGTTCTTTAAAGAAAATGAAAGAAGCAACTATCGACCAAATTCAAGAAGCAGGTATGCCTGAGACGATAGCAAAGACGATTTTTGAACATTTAAACAATGAATAAATGCTTGTGCTTTTATAAAAACTCTGATACTGTATTAATAACTTCATATTGATCGTTATTTTGTTAAATGATGGTAGAGGTGCGAATTTCAATAGTAATCAGTTAGAGGAGAATGGACTCTAATGACAACTGATGAAAGGGGAATTTGCCGAAGCGATACAGAGCCATTGCTGTATTTGCTGGTTTTACATTTAATAGGTGTAAAATTGTCAAGAAACGAATTGTTTTCTTGGAGAGCTATCTCATTGTATGAAACGAAATTTTATTTCGTGGTGAAGCAATGGGATATACATGTCCCATTGCTTTTTTATTTGTCTAAATGAAAGCACTCTAAGCTCTAGCCTTCTATCATACAAGTTCGATCATTTGAGTTAAATAAGAAGGGAGAGATAAAAATTGGGCATTATTGTTCAAAAATTTGGTGGTACATCAGTCGGATCTGCAGAAAGAATTTTACATGTAGCAGACAGGGTCATTCAAGAAATGGAAAATGGTAATCAAGTCGTTGTCGTTGTATCGGCAATGGGGAAATCAACGGACCAGCTAGTAGAATTAGCAAATCAAATTACTTCTAAACCGAGCAAACGAGAGATGGATATGCTGCTAGCAACTGGTGAGCAAGTAACCATTTCATTATTAACAATGGCACTTCAGAACAAAGGCTATGATGCAATTTCTTTTACTGGTTGGCAAGCTGGTATCGAAACGGAAGAGCAGCATAGTAATGCAAGAATTACAAATATTAATCCTGCTAAAATCAAAGCAGAATTAGATAAGGGACGAATTGTTGTTGTAGCTGGTTTCCAAGGTGCTTCATCAGCAGGACAAATTACGACGTTAGGTCGTGGAGGTTCAGACACTACCGCAGTTGCAATTGCTGCTAGTTTAAACGCTGATAAGTGCGATATATATACAGACGTTACAGGAGTATTTACAACAGACCCGCGAGTTGTAAAAGAAGCCAGAAAGCTTGAAGCTATTTCATACGATGAAATGTTGGAATTGGCAAACTTAGGAGCAGGTGTGCTTCACCCAAGGGCTGTTGAATTTGCAAAAAATTATCAAATTCCGTTAGAAGTACGTTCAAGCATGGAAGATGAAAGAGGAACCATAGTTGAGGAGGAAACAAGCATGGAGCAAAACTTAGTCGTTAAAGGAATTGCATTTGAGGATCAGGTAACGAAGGTGTCAGTTTTAGGATTGCCAAATGAATTAACAACACTTTCGACAATTTTCACTACGCTCGCTAATCACAATTTAAACGTCGATATTATCATCCAAAGTACAACGAATGATAAGAAAATCTCTATCTCTTTTTCAATCAAAACAAGTGATTTAGACGATACATTGAAGATACTTGAACAGCATAAATCAAGTTTGGGCTATGAACATATTGAATACGAAACAGGCTTAGCAAAAGTTTCAATCGTCGGTTCCGGAATGGTATCAAATCCAGGGGTAGCAGCTAACATGTTTGAGGTCTTGGCTGAACAAGGTATTGACGTAAAGATGGTGAGTACGTCAGAAATAAAAGTTTCTACAGTCATTTCTGGTGAACAAATGGTAACTGCTGTAGAAGCACTGCATAGTTCATTTGAACTTTCTAAAGAACCTTTAAATGTGTAAATAGTCATAAAGAGAGTAATTAATACATGTCAGACCTCTCCAACATTCAGTCATTGAAGATTATGTTTGAGGGTCTGACATAATCGCATTTGCTATTAACAAATACTTATCTTAAGGTGTCACCATATGCATTAATTAAAAACGAGTTTTTTCCTTCCTACTACCTAAATCGGTAGAAGGTTCGAGTTTATCCTTTTGATCCCATTTTGCTGTGAACACAACTTTTCTTGCACGTCTTTTTACTTGTTCATGTGTCTCAGTAATAAAGCCGTTGATTGTTTGGAGTTGTTCAGCTATAAAACCAGCTTCTAACTGGAAGCTACAGTCCTTTGCCTGTGCGATTCTTTGAGAAATAAGTTCACTGCTTAGTTCGAACTCTAAATCATGTTTCGTTTGTTTCAGTAATTGTAAGCTTCCCCACCCTGCGGTATTAAAAAATAATATTAAGTCTTCAACAGAATTTAACGGATATTTCCTGGCTAAATCTTTTCCTGCCCAGTAAAGCATTTGTGCATGTTCTTTACCTAATATACTAGGTAGCAATACTTCTCTAAGTAATTCATAGCCAAAAGCTGGAATTTGAAATTCCTTTAGTTCTTCACTGTTCAATTGTATCGAATGTTTATTCACGGTATTCCCCTCTTTCTAACGTTTATTATATAACAAGTACAATACTGAAAAACATGTAATATTAACTAAAAATAAGTGGAATTAAATAATTGTGATAAAATAAATTTATAAATAAAACCGATTTGTCGAAAAATTTAAATTTATGAACGCGTTTTCTTGACGCTATACTTTTATGAGAGTAAAATGGATTTGTCACAATTATGTGGCATATATGTACTTTTTTTGTCATTACCCATTAATATTTCCATATATTCATAGAAAATGAGTTTATAAGGAAATAAAGGGTAAATCTTTTTATAACGATTAAAAATGTGTGTGTACTATCGAACTAGGGGGTATGTGTAATGGCTGGAAACAGAGAGTTTGTCAATCGTAGGCTTCACTCGTTATTAGGTGTCATTCCTGTAGGGCTGTTTTTAGTGCAGCATCTTGTCGTCAATCATTTTGCAACAAGAGGTGCGGAAGCATTTAATCAAGCAGCACACTTTATGGAAATGTTACCTTTTCGGTATCTATTGGAAATCTTTGTGATTTTCGTTCCACTTTTATACCATGCAATTTACGGTGTTTATATTGCATTTACAGCAAAAAACAACGTCAACAATTACAGTTTCTTAAGAAACTGGTTGTTCATGCTACAACGTGTTACAGGTATTATTGCATTTATTTTTATCGTATGGCATGTATGGGAAACAAGAATAGCAGCTGCCTTCGGTCAAGAAGTGAATTTCGATATGATGGCATCTATTTTAAGTAGTCCTGTTATGCTAGTAATCTATTTAGTAGGGGTTATTTCAACAATCTTCCATTTTGCGAATGGGTTATGGTCATTTGCAGTAAGCTGGGGAATTACGGTTACTCCACGCTCACAACAGATTTCCACATATGTAACGCTAGCAATATTTGTAGCGCTTTCAATTGTTGGTGTTCGCGCAATCTTTGCATTCGTCTAATCCAGATCCAGTAATAGTGATTAAAAGGAGTGGGGTTAATGAGTAATAATAAAATTATCGTTGTCGGAGGCGGGCTAGCTGGTCTTATGGCAACTATGAAGGCCGCTGAAGCTGGCGTTCAAGTAGATTTATTTTCTTTAGTACCTGTAAAACGTTCTCACTCAGTTTGTGCACAGGGTGGAATAAACGGGGCAGTTAATACAAAAGGAGAAGGAGATTCTCCTTGGGAGCATTTTGATGATACGGTTTATGGAGGGGATTTCTTAGCAAATCAGCCACCTGTTAAGGCGTTAGCAGAAGCTGCGCCAGCAATTATCCACCTATTTGACCGCATGGGTGTTATGTTCAACCGTACCCCGGAAGGACTTTTAGATTTTAGACGTTTCGGCGGTACACAATACCACCGTACTGCTTTTGCAGGAGCAACAACAGGGCAGCAGTTGCTTTATGCGTTAGATGAACAAGTACGCCGTTATGAAGTCGCAGGACTTGTAACGAAATATGAAGGCTGGGAGTTTTTGGGTGCTGTTATTGATGACGACGGCGTCTGTCGTGGTATCACAGCCCAAAACCTTACTTCGATGCAAATTGAATCATTCCGTTCAGATGCAGTAATTATGGCAACAGGCGGACCTGGAATTATTTTTGGTAAATCTACAAACTCAATTATTAATACTGGTTCAGCAGCATCAATTGTTTATCAGCAAGGGGTTACATATGCAAATGGTGAATTTATTCAAATTCATCCGACTGCGATTCCTGGTGATGATAAGCTGCGACTAATGAGTGAATCTGCTCGTGGTGAAGGTGGACGAGTATGGACATATAAGGATGGTAAACCTTGGTACTTCCTAGAAGAAAAATATCCTGCTTACGGTAACCTAGTGCCACGTGATATTGCTACACGTGAAATATTCGATGTATGTGTTGAGCAAAAGCTAGGAATTAATGGCGAAAACATGGTTTATCTAGACCTTTCGCATAAAGACCCGAAAGAGTTAGACATCAAACTAGGTGGTATCATTGAAATTTATGAAAAATTTATGGGTGATGATCCTCGTAAAGTTCCAATGAAAATCTTCCCAGCTGTTCACTATTCGATGGGTGGACTTTGGATTGATTATGACCAAATGACAAATATACCTGGATTATTTGCTGCAGGAGAATGTGACTATTCAATGCACGGTGCAAACCGACTTGGTGCAAACTCATTGCTTTCAGCAGTGTATGGAGGAATGGTTGCTGGACCTAACGCTGTTAAATATATTCAAGGTCTTGAGAAGAGTGCGGAAGACCTATCTTCAACTTTATACGATGGTTACATCAAGAAAGAAGAAGATAAATGGAATCATATTATGAATCTAGATGGCAATGAAAATGCATATGTGCTTCATAAAGAATTAGGGGAATGGATGACAGACAATGTTACAGTTGTTCGTTACAACGATAAACTCCTTAAAACAGATGAGAAGATTCAAGAGCTGATGGAACGCTTTGAAAAAATTAACATCAACGATACTGCTAAATGGAGTAATCAAGGTGCGACATTTACAAGACAATTGAAAAACATGCTTCATCTAGCACGCGTTATTACACTAGGTGCATATAACCGTAATGAAAGTCGCGGTGCGCATTATAAACCAGAATTCCCTGAACGAAATGACGAGGAATTCTTAAAAACAACAATGGCGACATTTACTGGCGAAAATTCAGCACCTGAATTCAAATATGAAGATGTTGATGTATCATTAATTAAGCCACGTAAACGCGATTACTCAAAAAGCAAAAAGGGGGATAAATAATGAGCGAGAAAAAAGTAGTTCGATTTATTATTACTCGCCAAGAATCACCTGAGGCAAACTCTTATGAGGAAACGTTCGAGGTACCATATCGTCCAAATATGAACGTTATTTCAGCATTAATGGAAATTCGTCGTAATCCTGTAAATGTTGACGGTAAGAAAACAACACCGATAAATTGGGATATGAACTGCTTAGAGGAAGTTTGTGGTGCGTGCTCGATGGTTATTAACGGCAAGCCGCAACAATCTTGTTCTGCTCTTGTCGATAAATTAGAGCAACCAATTAGATTAGAGCCGATGAGAACATTCCCAGTCATTCGTGATTTACAAGTTGACCGGAAACGGATGTTTGACTCTCTAAAAAAAGTGAAAGCTTGGATACCTGTTGATGGAACATACGATTTAGGGCCTGGGCCACGTATGCCTGAGAAGAAGCGTCAATGGGCATATGAGTTATCGAAATGTATGACTTGTGGCGTTTGTTTAGAAGCATGTCCAAACGTAAACAGTAAATCAAATTTCATTGGACCGGCTCCATTATCACAAGTACGTTTATTTAATGCCCATCCAACTGGAGAAATGAACAAAGCTGAACGACTTGAAGCTATTATGGGTGATGGTGGTTTAGCCAACTGTGGTAATTCACAGAACTGTGTTCAATCCTGCCCGAAAGGCATTCCGTTAACAACTTCAATTGCCGCGTTAAATAGAGACACGGCAATCCAATCATTCCGTAACTTCTTTGGTAGTGACCAAGGGTAATAGTGTAAGGGGGACTGACATATGTCAGTCCTTTTTCATTGCCAAAAGAAATGACATAACTATCATTATGAAAAGACCCTTTAAATACGAACAAAAAGATGATATTTACATACGCTATCATAAGCAATGATCATTTTATATGTGGGTTAGTAACATTGAATGAACTAGAATTGGTCATAAAAAACGGCTGGATGAAATTGGACTTAGATAAATAACCTTTTCCGATGTAATTCAGTCACAGTAAGAATCTTATACACATAGTATATGTTGACTAAATATATACCCATCCGTTAGATCAGCTCTCACCTTAGCAAGGAGGGTTACAATACTTGAAAGAGAAAGAGTTTCAATCAAAGCCATTACTCACGAAAAGAGAGAGAGAAGTTTTCGAACTGTTAGTTCAAGATAAGACAACAAAAGAAATAGCTAGCGAGCTCTTCATTAGTGAAAAAACGGTTCGGAACCATATCTCGAATGCGATGCAAAAGCTTGGTGTAAAGGGACGTTCTCAAGCGGTTGTCGAGCTCCTTCGAATGGGTGAACTAGAGCTCTAACCTATACCGGCTAACTGTTAAAATGTTAGCCGGTTATTATCTGTTCCAACATATTAGGATGTATATAGATAAGTGACGGGCAATTGAATCTTGCTTTTTTTATATAAAACGTAGACAATTATAATGTTGATACATAACAATATAAAAACAACGATTGACTACTTATTAGCGAGGGTATAAAGTTGAAAAATAAACTTGAAATAAGTAAAGACCAAACCGTAGTAAGCTTGGAAAAGTCGCTGCGTCATATAACAGGTATACTTAAGCAAAAGGGTCGAGGGATACTAAGTGATTACGGAATAACCCCACCTCAATTTGCCGCTTTGCAATGGTTGTGGGAGGATGGAGACTTAACGATCGGTGAACTATCAAACAAATTATTCCTGGCTTGCAGTACGACAACAGATTTAATCGATCGAATGGAAAAGAATAAACTAGTATTGAGAGTTAGAAACCCAAAAGATCGGAGAGTTGTACGAATCCATCTATTAGAAGAGGGAGAACGTGTGATTGAGGAAGTCGTAGAAAAAAGACAGCAATACCTTAATACGATTCTAACTAACTTTGAAGACGAGGAACTGAAGGTTCTTGCAAAATCGATAATGAAATTACAACAAGAAATGAAAGAAAAATGAGGCGATGTTTTGAAAAGTCCAATCGGAGTCATTGATTCTGGTGTCGGTGGTTTAACTGTCGCAAAAGAAATCATGAGACAACTACCAAAAGAAGAAATCATATATTTAGGAGATACAGCTAGATGTCCATATGGACCTAGGCCTGCAGAAGAAGTACGTAAATTCACATGGGAAATGACGAATTATCTTCTGGATAATCACCATATAAAAATGTTAGTCATTGCTTGTAATACTGCAACAGCAATCGCGCTTCAAGAAATCCAGGAAACGATCCAAATTCCTGTCATCGGAGTAATCTTCCCTGGCGCTAGAACTGCAGTGAAAGTAACAAAGAATGATCATATCGGTGTTATTGGCACAGTGAATACAATTAAAAGCGCAGCGTATGAATCAGCGTTAAAAACTTTAAATAATCAACTGAAAATAGATAGTCTTGCCTGCCCAAAGTTTGTCCCGCTAGTCGAAAGCGGGGAATACGAAGGTGATGAAGCTACTGAAATAGTCGAACAATCTTTACAGTCATTTAAGGGGACGAAAATTGACACACTTATCCTCGGCTGTACACATTACCCTATATTACAGCCCCAAATTGAGAAATATATGGGACAAGCAGTTAAAATAATTTGCTCCGGTGATGAAACAGCAAGGGAAGTTAGTACAATCTTATCGTTTAAAAAAGCACTTAATCAAACAGCCGGTAAAAAGGAACATCAATTCTTAACAACAGGACCAAAACAACTTTTTGAGAAAATTGCATCAAAATGGTTTGAACAGCCTATTGAAAATGTCAAATCAATCTCACTTGAAAATGCAAAACATATTTGATAAAAAAAGGACATGATAGAAGAAAGGCTTGCCTTCACGTTCGATGTATGAATGGAAGTGCTAAAGCTACTTCTTAATTGTCCTTTTTTTCTCGGTGCAACCGTCCGTAAGAAGATTTCCACTTCAAATCATAAAGAGATCATTAGAGATGTTTAGTAAGTTTGAATCCCACTGATTGAGTTTCACTTAATCTTTCATTCTCTTGAAAAGACATTTTGTACAAAAAATCGGTCTAAAACTGAGGATAGCTCGTATACATATTAGTACAAACTGCCTTTGGAGGGATTTGAATGTCTAAATACAACAAACAGATTGCGATTACGGTTATTGCATCATCGATGTTACTCTCAGGCTGTGGACTATTTGATGCTGAGAAAGCAACAAAGGAGATTGACCCACCACAAGATGTAACATTCACGAAAGATGGCGAGCAAATTAATGAACAAGGAAAAGTAGAGGATGTTGCAGGTGAAGAAGCAGCTGAAAAAATGGCAAGTCAATTATATTTAATTGATAAAAATGGCTTTGTTGTTCCGTATACAGTAAACTTACCAGAAACGAAAAGTGTTGCAAAATTAGCCTTAGAACATTTAGTAGAAGGTGGACCAATTTCAGAAATGCTGCCAAATGGTTTTAGAGCAGTGCTCCCTCAAGATACGGAGGTAATTGGTGTTAATATTAAAGATGGGGTTGCTACTGCAGATTTTTCAAAAGAATTCACTTCATACAATAAAGAAGATGAAGAGAAAATACTTCAAGCAATTACTTGGACGTTAACGCAATTTGATTCAGTTGAAAAGGTTAAAATATGGGTTAACGGACATGAGCAAAAAGAGATGCCTGTAGCTGGTACGCCAATTCATGATGGTGTAAGTAGAGAAGATGGCATTAATCATGATTCTTCAGATGTCGTAGATTTTACAAATACTCACCCATTAACAGTTTATTATAGTGCCGAAACCGACGGGCAGGAGTATTTTGTTCCAGTCACGAAAAGGGTAAGCAACACGGAGACAGATCCAATCGTATCTGCAGTTGAAGAATTAGTGAATGGACCAGCTTTAGCAACAGGGCTGTTAACAGAATTCCAAAATGGAGTGGAGTTGTTAAGCGCGCCAAAACTTGAAGATGGAAAAGTAACGCTAGACTTCAATGAAGCAATTTACGGTAGCTTTGATGAAGAACAAAAAATCGTTTCATCTCAAGTTCTAGAATCACTAGTATTAACATTAACAGAGCAAGAAGGTGTCGACAGTGTTGCCATAACTGTAAATGGTAAGGCTGACTTGCTAAATGAAAACGGTGAAAAGCTATCAGAAGCTGTAACAAGACCAGCAAAAGTAAACACAGGTAGTTTTTAATTAGATGTTTTTGATATACTAAAGATGGGTAATGAGAGGTATGCTTAAATAAAGCTACCTCTTTCTTCATTTGGAAATACATAAAAGAGTTTGTTTAGTGGAGGTACGGATATGAGACATGATGGACGCGAAGTAAATCAATTAAGAAAAGTTGAAATGATAAAAGATTTCATTATTCACCCTGAAGGCTCCGTCTTAATAACTGTAGGAAATACGAAAGTTATTTGTAATGCAAGCATTGAAGACAGAGTTCCCCCATTTATGCGCGGGGAAGGCAAAGGATGGATTACAGCAGAATATTCGATGCTCCCGCGAGCTACAGAACAACGAACGATTAGAGAATCCTCAAAAGGGAAAATTACTGGGCGTACGATGGAAATTCAGCGTTTAATTGGGAGAGCATTAAGAGCAGTAGTTGATTTAAAAGCGCTAGGCGAAAAAACAATCTGGGTTGATTGTGACGTCATCCAGGCTGACGGAGGAACTCGTACAGCTTCAATTACTGGAGCCTTTGTTGCTATGACGATCGCTCTTGGAAAGCTAATCGATCAAGGAAAGTTAAAGACATTACCCATTACAGATTATTTAGCTGCAGTATCAGTAGGAGTTGACAAACAACACGGTGAGATACTAGATTTAAATTATAAGGAAGATTCTTCAGCACAAGTTGACATGAATGTCATTATGACATCTCAAGGCAATTTAGTTGAAGTACAAGGGACTGGTGAAGAATCAACTTTCACAAGAAGCCAACTTAACGAACTTCTCGACTTAGCCGAGGAAGGTGTACAATCGTTAATCGAAATACAAAAGATTGCGCTAGGAAATTTAGCACACATAATTGATAAAAATATAAAAACAGGATGATATAATTTGACAGAGATTATTATTGCAACGAAAAATACTGGAAAAGTTCGTGAATTTAAAGCATTGTTAGAGCCACTTGGCTACAACGTGATTTCATTGTTAGATTTTACTGACTCAATAGATGTGGAAGAAACAGGAGCAACATTTGTGGAAAATGCTATATTAAAAGCTGAAGCTATTGCAAATGCATATCATAAACGAACAATCGCAGATGATTCAGGTTTAGAGATAGATTATCTAAATGGTGAACCAGGAGTATATTCTGCACGTTATGCCGGCTTACATAAGGATGACAAAGATAATTTGAATAAGGTACTTGAAAAATTATCAACTGTTCACAACCAACAGGATCGAACAGCTCGCTTCGTTTGTGCATTAGCAATTTCTTCCCCAGGTGAGGCAACTAAAACGGTACTAGGAACTTGTGAAGGGTATATCGCCGAACAGCCTAGCGGAGAAAATGGTTTTGGATATGACCCGATATTTATCGTAAAAGAGAAGATGAAGACGATGGCAAGCTTATCAAGCGAAGAAAAAAATAATATTAGTCATCGTGCAATGGCGTTAAAAAAATTAATTGAGCTAATTAAATAACCAAAAACAAAGGGACGGCGCATATGATGAACGTATTGATTATAAGTGACAGTCACGGTTTAACGAATGAAATAGATGAAATTACAAAGCGTCATAAGGATGAAGTTGATTTGTTATTGCATTGTGGAGATTCCGAGTTAGCTAAAGATAGTGAGCATTTAGCTCCTTATTCCATCGTCAAAGGCAATTGTGATTTTGGCGAAGACTTTCCTAATGAAATAATCCATGATATGAATGGATATAAATTGTATATGACACATGGGCATTTATACAATGTGAAAGCTACCTTAATGAATTTAAAATACCGAGCGGAAGAAATAGGAGCCGACATTATTTGTTACGGACATTCTCACATCGCTGCAGTAGAAAAAAATGATAACAGGCTTTTTATTAACCCGGGAAGCATTCGCTTACCTGTCTTAAGCAGGAAAAAAACTTATGCAATTCTTGAAGTGGAAAAGGATCATGTCAATGTCAATTTTTTTGAAGTGACTGGTGAGAAAGTAAATGAATTATCAAATCAATTCAATCTGTAAGGGCTAATTCTTAAGATTTCCGTAGGGACTATAATAAGCCTGAAAATTGTGATGGGAAGTGAACACTGCCCTAGATACGTGTAGGTGGAACTCACATGGCGTACGTCATGGGAAGTCCACCACCTACCACATATAAGTAAGTGGGATGCACCTATATCGAAAACTAACTATAAGCAATATGGAGAAACAGCCCTAATAAATCTTTAGATTTACAGATTGTTCATTTTTTTCGAAAAATATATTGACTTTCATATTACACACATATATAATAAAAAAGTCGTTACAAACTACATATTTAGCTAATGTCCCAGTAGCTCAGCTGGATAGAGCAACGGCCTTCTAAGCCGTCGGTCGGGAGTTCGAATCTCTCCTGGGACGCTACCAAGTTAATTTAGGATACGATAAGATATCCGGAAAACACGCTAAAACGCTGATATTTCAAGCGGTTAGCGTGTTTTTTATTTTTCTAGAGATACGATAGAAAAAGGTATGTTATCAAACCGCTTTACACATTTTTTACACAAGTATTAACCCAGAATAACATGAACGTACATAGTAGAATTTTAATAAGGGACATTAATTTTTAAATTTTCATTACCTTCACGGTTTTTTCAAGCATCCTTTCGAAAACACTTACACTTTTCATCTGATCTCTTTCTTCCAATTCTTTAACTACATGTGAATACGTATTTAATGTTGTTTCAATGTCACCATGACCTAACCGTTTAGATACGTAATAGACAGAAACCCCTTCATAAAGAAGTACACTGGCGTGGGTGTGGCGTAATCCGTGAACGGAGATAGGGTCTATATTAAGTTTCTTTAAAAGATTCTCCAAAACCTTATTTGCATTACCATTACTAATAACTTTATATTTCGATGAAGGCGAAAAGAACACAAGTCCGTGTATATTGTCTAGTGTGGTATCAAATAGGTTTTTGAATACATCCATAGTTTCCTTATCCATTTTAATTACACGAACAGATTGCTCATTTTTGGTTGGCCCAAAACCTTCATGCATCTTTTTTGTATATCCCCAGGACTTGTTGATATTTATTGTATTATTAGCAAAATTAAAGTCATTCCTTGTCAAGCCAACTATTTCTGCAAAACGTATTCCAGATGTAAGACCTAGCAATAATAATTCGTGAGTTAATGTCTTATTATCTAAATCATGTATTGCTTTTAGGAGCAATTGACTTTCTTGATAACCTAAATGCTTGTCCTCTGACTTTTTCCCAGTTTTGCCTGTTAACGTAGCACCACGTGTAAAATCCACTCTAATTAATCCCTCATCAATTGCTTCCTTTACACATGCTCTAATATGTGTATTTAATTTTCTTGTTGATTCCTTTGCGTGGGTCTGTCCGTATTCGTTTAAAAAAGCTTGATAGGAGCGTTTATTTATATTTTGAATAGGAATACCCCCGAATCTATCTTTAACGGTCCGTAGGGTGTCATTATAACGTGCAAGGGTATTGGAATTTATATCGGTCTTGTATAGCTTTAACCAGTTTTCTAAATACTCATCAAAAGGAACTGGTTTCAAATTAGGTGTGGTACCTTTTAGTAATTCTGCCTCAACTTCCGTGGCGGCTATTTGCGCTTCCTTTTTAGTCCGGAAACCTCCTTTCCTAATAGGCTTTTGTTTGCCATTTACAACATGACTTACAGTGTATTGATAAGTTTTGCCTCTTTTTTGAATACTGGCCATCTTGTTCTCTCCTGTTGTTTAGTTAAGAAATCTACCAAGCTATTAAGTAGACTCTACCTTGGTAGTACTTCCTTGGATAAAAAATGAATTGATATATTCCTTGATTTAAATTTTTTCTTAATTTATATCTGCTTCCGTGTTACTCACCTCCTATTTACTTGAGATACTTGGTTATCGGCAGGTGAATAATATTTTCGTTGGGCCAAAATATGGAAAAATAATCTGGGTAAATAAGAGCTATATTAAAAGGATTCATTTAAGCAAAACTATCAGTTCATATAGTAATAGCGAATTAGAAGAATGGGAAATTTGCTAGGGGGTAGAAGATTAGATGGATTTCCTAGAAAAAATATAATAAAAAACCGCATATAAAGTACATCTACTCTAAGAGTATTTGCACTTTAATAAAGCAGTTTTCACTTCAGGATTAAGTTATGGACATGAATAGGGAATGAATATTTTGCTTTTTGCTTATGGGTAAATCTTATTACGTAGTAGACTTTTACTGTGCAATAACTGATGGCATAAATATGGAAAATAGTAACAAGGTTTACATATATTCTGGTATGATTTAATAAGAGATTTTATTATTTATTGCTAGTGATAATGATTATTGGCAGGAGTATTTAGGGGTAGTCTTGCCAGCTTTAAAAAAAGAATAGTATAGGGGGCCAAAAGCTATGGAAGATAAAATTATATATCGATTAGACGATGATATTTCCTTTCGTAAATGCAGTTTACATGAGGAGTCAAAGGTAATACGTGGAGATTGTACAAATTATTATACGAAAGAAATCAGCTGGAAGGATTATTATTTTTGTAATCAAGATGGTATTCATTTACATTGTTCTAAGCATCCCGAAATTGAATTGAATATTAATAATGAATACAGCGAAGTAGGACTTGTCTGTCCAAAGTGCCAAAAAAGAATAGAAATTGATAGCCTAAAATCAGTTTATTCACGTTGCCAAAAGTTACTGAATATTGAACTGTTTAAGGATGCAAAGCTTATTAGGTTAGATGATTGGTATATTCCAGAAGTAAAGGAAAAAATCAAACCGGATCCTGACTATTGGATAAATACCAATGTCAAAACGGATAAGGATGGAAATACTATAGTAGTGCTTTATATAGGATACAAAGGAAGTAAGGATAAAGTACAGTTCTTTATAAAACCTGAAAAGGGACAACTTTCAAGTGATCACAAGGATATGGATCCAACAAAGATTCTTTCAAAAATTGTAGTTACATTAAAAAATCGCACCTTATCGCAAGAATACGAAGATGAGTAAACAACCATATTAGGGGATTATGAGATTCATAACCAATTTTGACAAGTGCGAGTATATAAGAAGAATAACAGTACAAAGTACTTCAAGACCATCTACATCAGTTTGACAGATTGATGATGAATCATTGGTTAAAACCAGATAAAGGGTTTAAACCAGACATGGATTTTAGTGATATAGATAAATTGATTTGTGATTTAATAATTGATGATAAAAATAAAAAAGGGACAAAGAAATTCCTTTTAAATCCATATGTGTAGATGTATTAAATTGCGAAATGAAAGTTACCTGTTTAATACTGATAAATAGGAATTTGTAAATAACGAAAGGATGATGTATATGGTAATTTACACTACTAACGAATGGAAGGGTTATGGTAAGCAGAATTATTATTGGAACGAGTATAGACTTGAAGGAAACGAAGTTGTTAAGTACAAGTGTCACAGGCAGAAGTTCTTTGACGGTGATGAAAACAACTGGGACCAAGACGAGCGTTTTGAAGAATCTTGGGCAATTGATGACCCTAACATGCCAGACTGGCTGAAACAGTATATATAAGGAATGTGATAATATGACGATATGAAATCGTGGGATTATGAAGATGGATTTTATCTATTTATATTTCTTTAAAAGGAAAACAGGATTTATCGGATGAGCATATGAACGTATTTCACATTACACTTCTTTTTAAGTAGATGTCTGGGCTGATTTGTAAATAATATGAGTGAGATAAATTCCAATTTGCCGATGAATTTATGAGCCTTATGTGTTTGTTACGGAAATAGTGGATATGTTTCCGAGAACGGACATACTCAAATGACATTCATTCTATCCTCTCAAGCCATTGTGAGATGGTTCAAATAGTTTTAAATAGTAATGATGCAGAGACTAAATAAGGGTCTCTGCTTTTTTTGTGATTCTTTAACAATAGGGTAAAATTGCGGGGGATTTGTTGTATATTGCGTAGTAGACTTTTACTGCGCAATAACTATTGGAATAATTTTTGGGGAATTAGAACCGTAATCTGGTATTTTTTAGTATGGTTTTAGTATGAAAATTCCTGATATTGTGAAGGTTTTCACTTAAACTAACGGATTTCTTCACAAAGTAACGCAAAAACCGATTCTTCCAATTAGGGAGAATCGGCTAATTTTGTATTAGATCTTAGTAATTATTTTACTTTGTTATATACCTCATCTGATACTGGTTCCAACCATTCAGGAGTACCAGCAGTGATTGCAATGTGTTCAAACCAACTATCTTTTGAGGCACCATGCCAGTGTTTCACACCATCGTGAGTGACGATAACATCGCCAACTTTTAAGAATTGAGCAGGTTTTCCTTCTTCTTGATACCATCCTTCGCCACCAGTTACCAATAAAATCTGAAATCCATCACGATGGATATGCCAGTTATTTCTGCATCCAGGTTCAAAAGTTACATTTCCGACACCAACATTTACTTTAGGGTCAGCAACTAATCCTTGAAGATAACTTTGTCCCACAAAGTATTGTGCATATGCTTCATTTTTCTCGCCAACCGGGAAAATAACGCCATTTTTTACATCTTCATGTTTTGCCATTTTAATTCCTCCAATAAATTTCATGATTATTAACCGACTTGAACAGTCGGCTAGTGTTGATAGGAGTATGTATAAGTTCAATCAGTAGTGTATTGGTTTCAATAAAAGAAGAAAACAAATCCTCCATATCTTTTGCAATTAAAATGATATGGAGGTATACGTTTCATTGAGTAAAAACTTTTTATATTCCTATGTTTATCTAATTTAGATTAAATTTGTTTGAAAAAATTGAGTTATTTTATCAAAAGGGATAATATCAGTTTGATCATACAAATCAGTATGAGAAGCGCCAGGAACAACCAGTAATTCCTTATTATCTCCAGTTAATTTTTCAAACGCATCCTGAGTAAAATATAAAGAATGTGCTTTTTCACCATGGACCATTAAAACGGCATTACGAATTTCGTTACTGTATTGTAAAATTGGCATATTCATAAATGATAATGATGAAGTAATATTCCATCCTTCATTTGAATTTAATGATCTATTGTGATACCCGCGATCTGTTTTATAGTAATCATAATAGTCTTTTACGAAGTATGGTGCATCTGCTGGAAGTGGATCAGGAACTCCTCCAGCTCTTGCGTAATCTCCATTTTTATAATCCACAATTCTTTGTGCATTTAAGCTTTTTCGCGCTTCATATCGCGCATCCTCGTCCATTGCGTTAAAATATCCTTCCGCATTCACACGAGACATATCATACATTGTAGATGTGACTGTAGCTTTGATTCTTGTATCAATAGCTGCAGCATTTATAGCCATTCCACCCCAGCCACATATTCCAATAATCCCTATTTTTTCAGGATCGACATTATCCTGAGTTGATAAGAAATCTACAGCTGCCTGGAAATCTTCTGTATTGATATCAGGTGATGCAACATATCGAGGATTTCCTCCACTTTCACCAGTAAATGACGGGTCAAAGGCAATGGCTAAAAATCCTCTTTCTGCCATTGTTTGTGCATATAGTCCAGATGATTGCTCTTTAACAGCCCCAAATGGTCCAGATACAGCAATAGCTGAAAGCTTCCCACCTATGTTTTTTGGCTCATATAAATCAGCAACTAATGTTATGCCGTAGCGGTTAGGGAAAGTTACCTTACGATGATTGACCTCATCACTTTTTTGGAAAACTTTATCCCACACTTGAGTAATAGTTAAATCATTTTTCATAATGGTCTATCTCCTTTTGTCTAATTGACATTTATTTTTGAATACATTTAGGGTACACGGGATAGTATAGAGGCTCGAGTTAACTCTAACGCAAGGGGTAAATTAAAAATTTATTTTTATTAATATTTAGCTAACTATAAAGTATATAATTCTTTTGATAAATTTTTACAAAATTGTTTCATGGAAAACGTAGTCATAATAGGAGCATACTGTGGAATTAATGAAGTGATGTTCAAGAAACTTATGATTATGGAAAGTGGTGGAGAGAGTTTGAAACTCGTTGAATAATAAAATGAAAAACTACTTATATTTCATTCACACAAAAATGAAATACAGGTAGTTTTCTTTTAGTCCTTAACAGGAAGCTCTATTTTATCCTCTTTATGAACATCCTCTGTTCCTGCTACTATTGCAGTATTGTAATACCAGCATTTATGCTCAATTAGTTCCATTGTCTTTTTTAGTTCCTCCATTTGAGCCTCTACAATGGCTTTACGTTCCATAAACATTTCATATCTTTGTTTTAACGTAGAGTCTCCCTCAGAACACCATTCAAAGAAAGTTTTAATCTCCTTTATAGGCATTCCAGTAGACTTCAGACATTCAACAATTTTTAAAGCCTCGATATCTGAATCCTTAAACACTCTTGTACCGCTTGGTGTACGATCTACAAAAGGCATAAGACCCTCTTTGTCATAGTAACGCAAAGTATACACTGTAAGATTCAATTCGTTTGCAACTTCCCCAATTGAATATGTGTTCATAATGTATCTTCCTTTCTTGAAAAATCTTAAGCTCTAGTTAACTTTATGTTTATGGAATGAATATTATCATGGACATTTTTTTGTGTCAAAGTTTCAAGAGGTGGATGGTATTTAATAGTGAAGGTTACCTCTATATATTTTTTGCAAAACACCAATTTAATGAATTTAATACTTGACCTAGAGTTAACTATAAGTATTAACATGTTTTTTGAAGAGAACATGTAAAGTTAATTTAAAGAGATAAATGAAAATATATTTTGGCTATTGATTCATTTTAGGAGTGAAGAAATTGAAAAAAGTAAAAATTGCAGGAAGAAAGGTTTTCCCTATAGGTATAGGTACTTCGAATATGGGAGATCAGGTAGATAGATTTGATCAAGAAGTAGAAGCAATAAGAGTTGGTCTAGATAATGGCGTTCAAGTTATTGATACTGCTGAAATGTATGGTGATGGAAATGCAGAGAAATTAGTTGCTCACACTATTAAACCTTATAACCGTGAAGAATTATTTCTGATTTCAAAAGTTCTTCCTTCAAATGCCTCGAAAAAGCAATTACCGATCAGTTTAGAAAATAGCTTAAAAAGATTAAATACAGATTATTTAGACCTATACTTACTCCATTGGAAAGGGAATATTCCTATTAAAGAAACGATTGAAGCCTTAGAGAATGCAAAAAGTCAGGGTAAAATTAAGTCATGGGGTGTTTCTAATTTAGATGTTGATGACATAGAAAAAATAATGACACTGCCTGATGGGATGAAGTGTGCAACAAATCAAGTACGTTATAATTTGGGAGATCGAGGAATTGAATTCGATTTAGTACCAATGATGAACAAACTTGAAATGCCACTAATCGCCTATTCTCCAGTTGCTCGGGGGGATAGTTTTGGCACCAACCTAACTAAACAAAAAGTTTTAAAGGAACTTGCTGAAAGACACCAATCAGATATTTTTCAAATTTTATTAGCATGGTGTATTCGAAATGGTAAAACAATTGCTATTCCACAATCTAGTAATACCACTCATATGATCGATAATGTGAAAGCAGTTGAGATTCAATTAACACAGCAAGATTTGCAACAATTAGACTCAATCTATCCAAAACCTAGCATGAAACAGCCTCTTGCCTTATGGTAAGAATGCCTACATGAATAATTATATATATAATGCATCACCTAATATGACATTACTCACTAAAAGATAAAATTGTCTGTCTCCCATCCGATTTTAATAAATTATACTTGATAAATCATATTGACAAGGAGGATTTTAATGGATATTAATGACTTTTTAGCGCACTTGAACCGAGGTGAAGCGGTTGAGGGAGGTTCGGAGATGCATCAGGTGATGCACAAAGTCTCGCAAGAAGCATTGAAGTTAACCGCTGAGTTGAACGGACATTATCATACGCCCCAAGAAGTTCAGGAACTATTTTCCCGGTTGATTGGCAAATCGGTAGATAAAACATTTGCTATGTTCCCTCCTTTTTATACGGATTGTGGGAAAAACATTAATGTGGGCAAGAATGTCTTTATCAACTCAGGTTGTCGCTTTCAGGATCAAGGTGGAATTACAATTGGCGATGGTGTTCTCATTGGACACAATGTAGTTTTGGCTACTCTTAATCACGACATTGATCCTAAAAAGCGTGGTACAATGCATCCTGCACCCATTACGATTGGTAATGATGTCTGGATTGGAGCAAATGCCACAGTCGTTCCCGGTGTAAACATTGGTGATGGCGCTATTATTGCAGCTGGTGCAGTTGTTACAGAAGATGTCCCTCCTAATGTTATCGTAGGAGGGGTGCCTGCGAAAATGTTAAAAAAAATTGAAGCCAGTCAGGAATAATTCTTTGTGATTCCTAATGTTGACGGTGCAGCTCTTTATGGTAAACAGATTTAATTTTATTTAAATAGATAGAACCATTTTTCACAGAAAATATATATATGAATACTAGTAAAAAGCATGTAGAAAGGATTACATAGAATGAAAAAATACTTTTCTATCCTTTGTTTGTTTATTTTTAGCTTTGGTCTGACTGCCTGTACTATTAGTGAAACAAATGAAAGTGAAGAAACGAATCAAGAGGAATTGCCAACCAGTGACTCCATTCAAGAAACGAGGGATATTGATATGTCAAATCCATCAACGATGATAGATTTAAACATAACTATAGGCGATCAGGTATTTTCTGCCAAGCTTTACAATAACCAAACCACTCAGGCTTTCATTGAAAAACTACCTTTAGACATAAATATGAGCGATGTTAATAGTAATGAAAAATTCTATAGTTTACCAGATACACTCCCAACAAATTCCGAGAGACCCGGGGAGATTAATGCGGGAGATATCATGTTGTATGGGGATAATGGTCTGGTATTGTTTTATGAAACCTTCTCAAGTACTTATAGCTACACTCGTCTAGGCTATTTTGAAGAGGCAGTAAGCTTTGCTCTAGCTGTCGGAGACGGTGATATAAATGTCGCTTTTGATTTGGCAGAAAATAATTAGTAAATAAGAATAAAAGACTCTATATATTACTGGGATAATTTTAAACTACCCTCAAAGCATGCTTTTAGGGCTTATTTCTTCTTTCCTTAAAAAAAACAATTTTTCTTGCCTTAGAGTTAACTATAAAAGGTAAATTTACTTACATCATACAAATATTTAGAAAAAATTCAGGAGTGAAACAGCCAGAAAGATGGACAGATATAAGATAAAAAACATGATAATAAATAAAAAATTGGAGGGAACTACAGGATGAATAAACGATTCATTAAGGCACTTGGATTACTGCTATCCCTTACCCTTACTGCATGCAGCAACAATGATAATGTAACTATTGAAACTTCTCAACAGAATCAGGATGATACTTCTCAACAGATGCAAGAGGAAACGACCGGACAGAATCAAGAATACGCAGAGATTGGTTCTGGAGCTCACCTTGTTGAATTCCCTGAGGACCTTGAGGAAGGAATTGTGTTTGCAACATATGATCGGGGTGATATTCATGAAAACATCTATGTAAATAGTAGGGAAGCAATTGAAGCTGTACAGAATGGAGAGGAGCTTCCGAGCGGCACCGTTATCACTCTCGAAGGATTTCGAGGTGGAGAGCTTGAGCATTATTTAGTAATGGAAAAGCGGACCGGTTGGGGTTCCCAGTACTCGCCAGAAGAGCGTACTGGCGAATGGGAATTTCAGGCATTTACGCCTGACAGAGAAGTGATGGAAGACGGTATTGGTGGCCCAGCTATTGGACGATGTTATACCTGCCATGCAAATCAGGAAAGGGATCAATATATGAATTCGATGGACCAGATGAAAGAGTTTAATTTAGAGGAGAATGTACAACGTAATAGAGATAGCCAAATCGCGAGTATCGATACAGAGGACTGGCATATAAGCTTGATATCTAATCATACGAATGATTCTATAAATGTAAATAAAAAAGAAAGTAGATTAATAGGTAATGAAGAAAAAGCAAAAATCATTCAGGACGTTCTTTTGACGATGTATTTACAGAGATATAAAAGCTAATGAATATATTTCCATTCATGTATAGATACATATTTACAATGGAATTGCAATCCAACTAAAAGAAGTAAAAGAGGTGAGTGGGTTGAATCGAAAGACATTATTCAAACTGGTAAATGACCTAGTTATGACAATTCTTATGTTAGTAGGGATGGCTTACTATATTACTGGAAATATGGTCCATGAAGTCGTTGGAGTTGTCGTACTTTCATTATTTATTATCCATAACTTTTTGAATCGACGTTGGTATAAAGCGATTTTTAAAGGAAAGTTTCATGTACGGCGCGTTATTCAAATAGTAATAAATCTATTATTTCTTGTAACTATGGCATTGATGATAATAAGTGCTGTGTTGATTTCCAGTGACTTATTCCCCTTTATACCTATAGATAACGATATGACACTACGGCAAATACACGTTCAGACTGCCTATTGGGGATTTATCATAATGTCAATACATATAGGTTTATCTTGGGCAATGATTATGGGTTCAGTACGGAGGATGACAGGAATCACAGGTACTAGTCGTATCCGAACCATTATGTTGCGTGTTTTGGCAGTATTAATTGTTGCTTACGGGGTCCAATCTTCTTTTGAAAGAGATATGGGTTCTAAATTGTTTTTTTACAACCCATTTGGTTGGTCCTATGATAATTCAACAGTAAGGTTTTTAATTGATCACCTATCTATCATGGGAATCTATATTTCCGGGACACATTATGCCCTGAAAGTTGTTCAAAATCAGGAGAAGCAAGAGGGCAGAAAGAACAAGTCAGAAAACCTGTTGCAAGCAAACATAAAAGTGAAGGGTTAGGTAACAGAATCCGTTTAGCAGTGTTTTACATTTTGACTGCTCTGTAAATTCTAAAATAGCCATCAATGATTCATCGTGGAGAAAAATCGTTTGAAGAATAAATGACAAGGAAATTTAAAAATTATAATATTTGTTAATTTTAAACTGGGGATGTAGAAGAACAACTAACTTTATTTTGCTGCGTAGTACAACCATACTATTCAATAAAATGGATAATTTAATTGAGTAGTAAAAATACGAAAGCTCAGAGCTAAGCCTCTGAGCCTATACATTTTAAAACTTTATACGTGCTTGGTTATACGGTGAATATTGAACACTAAGGAACTATTAAGAAAAGATTCGGTCAAAATTCTCATCTAGAAACTTAGCCATCTTTGACGCTTGAAAACTCCAAGTTTGCCCTTTTGATTTTGGATAGTAAACAAAGCCACCATTGTCTGCGTCAAGTACATTTCTAAATCGAGTAGGATAGAGAATGTTTTCTTTGATCCATTCGCTTTTTCTATTAACCTTTATTTCAAGGTCTTTCATTGACCAATAGACTCCTGATAGCTGCAACTTTTTTAATTCCTCCAACTCTACCTTTGAAATAATGACTTTATCAGCAGGAATAGGTATATTGATATTCACTGAAAGTAATTGTGCCGCAGGTGTTGGGTCATATAAGAATTCACTTATGCTGCTACTGTTTTTATTTTGAAATGCTAAAGATGTTGCCATATTTTCTTCACCTCCTGGTTGATGGGTTGTTTTACCCATTGAATTAATTTGTATTTATCTATTTAAAAGTACTTAGAAAAGTCAATTAAACAATGATTGCTACAGCATGCATGTGGTTGTCCTTGATTTCTAATATCAAAGATACTTGGTTATCGGAAATCTTTATCGATTCTGGAAGGGCCAAATTTTGGAATTTTAGTGTAAAAAATAGACGTCAAAATAGTACCAAGAAGAACGCTTCATAGAATAATAAATCTCTAATCGATAGAGAATAATGAAAAATTAGGCGGGAGTATAGGGGAGATAAAACGGTTTCTATTGTAGAATTGATATATAAAAATAAAAAACTGCATGTCCAAGTACATCCACTCCCCAAAGTAAATGCAGCTGGCAATATACAGGTTTTATCTTTGCTGAACACTATCAATAACCGACTTAGCTGACTTTCTAGTATCGTCTGATTGCTGCACAAGCAGTAAAACAGTGATTTTCACACTACCTGTACCAAGTAATGATTAATAATAGAATCCGGTTTTAATGGAGAATACCAGGGTCAACTGTACCTGCTCGATTCTATCAATATGCGGCGAGAATTGTGATAAGGGCAGAACAAGCAGGTAAACCTGGAGTAAATTGGATTGAATTCATTTCCGAAGTTCTAACAGCCATCCATGACCTTCCTGCCAAATCGATTTAGTAAAGATGGCCAGGAGTTCTATTCGAATGTCAGAGACTCTGGTGCAAAAGTTTGGTTTAAGGTTTAAGACCTAATAGATTGATGGTAAAAAAATTCACACATGGGGTAAATGTTCTAGAAGCAAACCATTAGGCTGTTAATATCATGATTAGTTGAATCCATAAATATAGACCATTAAGCGTGGTCTATATTTATGGATTTTTTGTACAACTATTAAATATTTCTACAGTTGTTAATACATCTCTTTGTTTTTTGTCGGCTTCAGAAATTATTGAATTGGAAAAATTTGAGGGTGTGAATTAATCAAAGTACTGCCGATAACCAAGCTAGTATTTAGGAGAAGTATGTCGGATGTAATGTATACAGTCAATGTGTGCCGTAAATCTACAGTCTAAGATGCTCAATAAGAAAAGAAAGTGACTAATTTTCTATACAGAATTGTCTTACAGAGTTGCTGTGGGTTGTTTTAGAAGCTAAACCCTTGTTATACAAAGGTTTTTGGATAGTTATAGCACCGCAACTATATAGTCTACTTTCCACTTACTTCTCTTTGAAAACTACCAATTACAAATACTAAAAAGAAAGGACTAGAAAATATTATGATTTATTGGAAAAAGATCGGTATTTCTAAACAAGAATTAGAAGTATCAATTCGCATATATGAAAATCGTGGTGCAACGATTGAACATATAAGAAAACTAAATTTTAGTCATTTGACTTCGGATCCAAAGGGACAAAGAGACAATATCTCCAAAATTACTTCGTCGTTGACTAAGAAGAAACTCATCCGTTCAGAAAGTTGTTACCCATATTCTAGAGAGAAGATATTTTATTTAGCATCAAAAGGTGTTGAATTCGTCAAAGAACATATCGTTATAGATCCCAATAACGAAATGGCTGGGTATGGTGAATATCATGGTGACTTTGATGCTAGAATTCTTAAACCGCCTCTAAAAAATATAGAGCACACTATGATGTTTTTGGATTTTGCAGTAAAACATCCCCGAAATGTACGTCATAATCTATATGCTGTTCAAGAGTATGAATTTTTATCTAATGACCAGCATTCTTCAATTTTAAAGCAGGGGAAAGTTAGGCCAGACGGTGAATTTTTGTCAAAGGAAAAGACAAAGTTTGCTATAGAAATAGATACCGGTACTGAGCGAAAAGGATCATTAGTTTCAAAGTTTGAGAACTACAGAAGATTCTTTGATTACTGTAAAGAAAAGAATAAGCCGTTACCATGGGGTGGAATTTTATTTGTTTGTAAAGTATCCAATTTAACAGTAGAAAATGACCAACGAATACAGACTATATTTAAAGCCGCCGCAGAAGGCTTGAAAGGGTATTGCTGGTCTGTTCCAGTAAGAATACTTCATCGAGGTGGTGAGAATGTTACCACAGATTTTAAATCTCTATTATCTAATCGAATTGAACTTGTACAAAAACTAAATATTCCTATTCCAGATTTAGTTTCTTCTTCAAACAACATCCAAAATACTGAATCGCTGAGAAAAGAAAAAGAGGAAGAAACTGATTTTCTTACTAAGCGTTTTGAAGAAGAGAGAAGAAAAGAGGCGAATCAGAAGTAAATAAGAAAAAGGGGTTTAGTTGGAATTAAATTAAAGTCAGCTTATCTGGAACATCAAGTAAAAAAACTGTGGTGTTCCTAAATATTTCCTATTAGAAAGGTGTGGTACACATGGCAACTAAAGAGCTAATACTATTTTATATTTTCAAGTTACAAGCTTTAACCAATGACCACCTGTGTCGGTTAATCTATAGTTCAGAGGATGATAATTCTAATAAACTAAGAGCAAAGATCTCTAAACAGATTGTTACTCTTAGAAATGAGGGTTTGATTACTTCAGACGTATGGTTACCCTATGGGGGGAAAATTCATTCTCTTACACAAGAAGGAATTAATTTTATTAATAATAACTTTGATATTAATCCTAGACATCCTTACTCTGGCTTTGATAAGGTTCAAGGGAATTTTAAAGAAAGCGTGCTAAGGCTGAAAGAATCTGATCTCAGCAAACATATGATTTTTGTTGAATTCGCAATTAAGGTAATAAATGCAGAATACTTTGTTCGAAACAAATTTTATTGTGTCAAACATTATCAAACTATCGAAAACAATGTATCTATCGCAAAGAAGATACAGCCATATGGTGAATTTACTTCTAAGCTGGGTAATAAACCCTATGTTCTTGAAATTATAAGCAGTAATGAAGAAAAATCTGAGCTGATTGAAAAGTTCAAAGGCTATCATGACTATTTTAACTATCTTAGTGAGCAAGGAAAGCCTATACTAATTTCCGGAATATATATTTTAACAGATGTACAACAAAATATACCCTATCATGGAGATTCTGTTTGGCAGACGATTATCAATGCAGCATTAGAAGGATTAGGTCCTTATAGTTTAACCATTGAATTCACAGGACTTAATAAGCCTAGTTTAAAAGAGTTGTATAATAAAAGCCTATTAAAGCACGACAACATGCTTCATCAAAAACAAAACGAGGAAATAGAAAAGACTGCACAAGACCCTTCTTCAGTAGGTGCGGATCAAAGTTTATTATCTGAAGGTAGGGATTTAGAAGATGAAGAGAAGGATGATACCAACAATAAAGCTGAATCTGGCAAAGTATATACCAGTAAATATGCCTCGTGGATTGAGGATATGCTTACAAGAGACGCTAGGTGGGCGAAGGAAGAACTAGAAAGACAAGAGCGTGCGTTTGAAGAACAAAGAGCTCAAAAAGGGGTAATAAATAGATTGAAGAGATTATTCTCCTTTAAATAGAATACAAGTGTTAAAGAGCCGTAGCGTTTTAAATGCTACGGCTCTTTATGTGTATATAGTTGTAATGCAATTTAGTACGCAATTTTAAATGTAAAATATCCAAATGTTATGCAACAAATGAATGAAAAATTGCATCTTATTCGGTTATTGATAATTTATGGTGGACAAAAGCAATCAAATGTTGAAAAGGCACCTTCTTAAGCATTGCATTGTTTTGTGCTTTACAGACAATATACTTTGACTTAGCTGATTGTTACTTATTCTCTATTTTATAACTCAGTAGGATAGAGAATATTAAATTCGTCATCAATTACTCGGTATCTTTCCATACTGTAATGAGTTGTTAAAGACTCTATGATAGTTTTCCACCAGTAGTCATCTACGGCATAGCAAATGGTTTCGTATTGGTCAGGCTCTGTACTTGCTAAATGTTGTATCCTTATATATGCCTCTGGTCATTTCAATTTCCATTCTCCCAACATTATTTGTTAAGATTGCAAGCTGTTGACCTCTGTCTGCGTAACTCAGCAATTCCATCACAATGATGCTACATATTATCCCCTTAATAGTTTTTTTATATCATTGACCATCGCCAAATTCATTAATTTCCAATATCCGAGTCAGGTTAACTACATTAGGGTACCTAACTATTTCTCTATAGGCGGATACTCTCTTGGTATCGATAAATACATATCATGCTTTCGCTTTAAATAAACGGTAGCATCTTCATAGAACCAATCTAAAATTGCTAAAATCTCAGCTTTGCTTCCCCATTTTACTGTGTGGAGGGGGGAGTTTTTACGCTTAAAAATCTTGGGTGCTCTAACACCGAGTGTATCAGAGATTATGAACCTAACCTTTTCGATAATATCCTTGGTTCCAGCAAACTCTAGGACGTGATATCGGGCGTTATTACTCCTCTCGGCAATAGAACCATCACCATCCATCAAACCACGGAGAAAGTGCCTGTGCATATCTTCTGGGATTTCTGGGTATTTCAACGTGTATGACTTGTCATGGTTCAAACCTAAGGCTCTTAGATCATCTGCAATCTGCCTTGACATAATGGTAAGTCTGACACTTTTATACTTTGTTGGAGCAGGCTCAGCATCACTCTCTAAATCGATTGCGAGTTGCTTAACATGATAAGCATCACTTTCCTTTAAATCTAAGTAGAAACGCCCTCCTGTTTTGTCTACGTGACCATCTGCTGCTAGCATTCCAAGCCAGTACGATTCCTTCTCGTTATCAATTTTCGAAAAGAAATGGTCATTTTTTTGTATTTTGGTTTTCTATGCATCCAAGCCCATTTCCTTGACCTAGTTTCGACATTATTATTTAGTAGAACTCTTCGAATAGCTTCCTTAGAACAGGTAAATTCTGCTGCTAATTGGTTAGTCGATTTTCGATCCTCTAAATATTTCTTACATATTAATTTTTCCTTTTCTTCATCAAAAAGCTTCCCATCCCTCATATCCACATTATGTGCTTGTAAAAGGTTTCTAATAGCTTTCTGACTCAAAGGATATAATTTTGCTATTTCCACTGACGATTTCCCTTGTACGTATAACTTTACAACCTCGCTCTCTTGGCTATGGCTTAATTTGCGTGTTCTTCTCCTTGGAACATAGTGTCTAGTTAAAATATTTCTAATCGTTACGTCACTAGTACCAAGTGTTTCTGCAATTTTCTTAGGTGACTCGCCACCTAAGTAACTAGATATGATTTGCTGCTCTTGTTCATCTGTAAACTTCCTATTCATAGTTGCCCCTCATTGTTTGTCTTATTTTTTTGTTGATTTAAAAAAACATTTCCCATAAATAAAGATTAATAGGGATGGACAGGAGAGTCGAATTAGGTAAGGGGTAACTTTTAGTTTGCAAATCGTCTTGATAACTATATATAGTATTAAAGAACAAACATTCGCAACTATATGTTGATTTATTCGAAATAACATAATATACTAATCTATGTAGAAATTACATAGACTTGGAAAAGGGAGTTGTGTGTTTGAAGTTAAATGACCATTTTAAGAAGTTTGTTGGAAATATCTCATTGAACCCTACGAGAGTAGAACAGATTGATCGTGCCGTACGGAACTGGGAGAAAAAGTTTAAGGGAGATGAAGAAATAAAGGACCACTTTATTTCGTACTTTACCCAGGGCTCATACAGTACAGACACGGGAGTGCGACCAAAATCACGTGAAGAATTTGATGTAGATGTGGTCTTGGTGTTGGATATAGTAGAAAATGATGATCCAAAAGAAAACCTTCATTGGATCAAAGATCGAATAAAGAGTTATAGTGGTTTTGAAAATAGAGTAAAAGTTAAGGACCGTTGCGTGAGAATTGAATATGCAAAAGAGTTTCACGTAGACGTCGTTCCTGCTTTTCAGTATGAAAATCACATCAAGATTCCTTCGCGTAAGGAAGGAGAATGGGTAGAGACCAATCCAGAAGGCTTTACGGAATGGTGCAATAACATCAACGATGAATCGGACAAGTATTTCTCCCAAACTGTAAAAATACTAAAACATTGGCGCGATGAAAAGGTAGGAGAAGATACGGCTCCAAAGTCGATTCTTCTAACTACCTTAGTCGGCAATGCTCATATAAAAAAGCCATCCATTGCTGAAACATTAGTAGAAACACTAAAAGTGATGGTGGTTGATGTGAATTCACTAGTTAGTGAGTTGGAAAACGACGAAGATGTACCATGGGTGGATAATCCTTCGCTAGAGGATGAAAACCTTGCACGAACCTGGTCGAAATTAAAAGCTCAGCGCTTTTTAAAGAAATTGACTACTCTTCGAGACGATTGTCAGGATGCACTGGATGAAAAAGACAAAGATAAATCCATAGAAAAATGGCAAGCCATCTTTGGTAGTGCTGACTTCCCTTCATCTTTAGGAGAAACTGAAAACATGGCGAGAAACATCGCAATAGGGACGGTTATGGTTAACTCAAAGGGACATTTGAATAGGGAAGAAGGAACGACGATTAAAGAACATCGTTTCTATGGAGAAGGGGAACATGAGTAAGTTTCGTCCGAGACCCCCTTCAAACGAGCGGAATTTAAATATAGCTTTACAAAATTTTCATACCCAAATGAAATTTACAGGTTTCGAATTGAAAAAAGAAGGAAAGAAGTGGGTTTGGGTGGGGTACTTACAACCTACCCCACATTCTGAAAAATACAAAGTAAATATTGTGCTTCATCCATATAAAAACACAAAGGTATTTGTATTAGAACCTGAATTGCTTGAACGTGCTCCGCATAGGTATAGTGATCAATCGTTGTGCTTGTATCATCCAAACGATAAGAGTTTTAATGGGGAGACGTTAATAGCTGACACGATTATTCCTTGGACGTGTGAATGGTTGTTTTTCTATGAAGGTTGGTTAAAAGACGGGGTATGGTGGGGCAAAGAAGCCCCTCATGGCCCGTAAGAGTAGGAGTCGATGATTTGGACTGGACAAAGCATAAAGAAGGAAATATCCCTACGAAGCATCCTGGTGAATTAAGGATTCTCTCCATTGATGGAGGGGGAATGAAGGGGATATTGCCAGCAGTTTATTTAAAAAGAATTGAGGAGCAACTTGGAAAACCCATCTATCAGTTTTTTGACATGATTTGTGGTACAAGCACAGGTGGGATTATCGCTTTAGGACTAGCTAAAGGAATCAGAGCGGGTAACATATCAGACATTTACATAAAAAAGGGAGAAAAGATTTTCCCCAAAAATCTTTTAACAAACCCATTACTGTCGGCCAAATATTCTAATAAGCAACTCCTAGAATTATTGAAAGACGTATTAGGAGAGAAAAGGTTAGAAGATGCTCTTACGATGCTGTGTATTCCTTCGATAGAACATCATAAAGCAGAGCCAAAGGTATTTAAAACACCACACCATAAGGACTATATTTTAGACGGTTGTCGTTTTATGTGGGAGGTAGCTTTAGCCACATCTGCAGCTCCATTATTCTTTCCAGCAGCAGAAATAGGGGAAGCGGAGTGTAAGATTGATGGAGGACTTTGGGCCAATAATCCGATATTAGTTGCTATCGCAGAGGCAAAAAAGCTAGGGTTCGGATTAGAACAAGTGAAAATTCTCTCGCTTGGAACAGGAGATAGTATATACCAGGTAAGTAATGCGGTGGCAAAAAAGAGTGGTCTAAAAAGTTGGGGAACCAATTTGGTAGACTTAACTTTCCAAGTCCAATCAAAGTCAGCGACCTACACGGCAAGCTATCTTTTAGGAGAAAACTTGTGCCGAATCTCACCGACTTTTGGTAGAAAGATTTCTTTAGATTCCACTGAAAAAGAAGATATAGATTTTATGGTGATTGAAGCCAATCAATTGTATGAGAAGACCTTCATAAAAGAAGGGGTAAGGGATAAGTTTTTTTGTTGAGCACTCGTAGGAGTGCTTTTTTGAAATTTAAAAAGTTTTCTTTTTAACAAAAAGGGCGATAGTGAAAGATAGAGTTCGAGAGGTAAGGATTGTTGATAATGATGATCGGACAGTGATTGTCTCCATGCCGAAAGCAACGTTTTTCACGATTACATTTCTTTTTAATAAATCAAATATGTTGTTGTGGAAAGAACGTATGTTCTGCTAAAATTAGCATATTACTTTATGATTTGAGAGGAGAGGTAAACGTGTCTGATAGATTTCGGTTAATGTTTGTGGTGCGTTTCGCGCGGGAATTATCATATTTGACTTGTGTTGGAGTAGACTTCAATTCGGGCTCCTTATTTTCAGTCTTATTATATAGTCCAGATGAAAGGGTTAGAATTAATCACAATACCTCTCATTACCCCAAGGATCTAATAAGCTATTTAGATAGTCAGAAAGAAATGATAAATTCAGGTTTCTATGACATTAGAACTTGGGAAATGACAGTATTTGATGAAAAGCTTAAGGAGAGAAAAGACTTGTTGAGGGATAGAGGAACAAAGAAGTGGACCTCATTCATGATGCCTGAGCACCTTCGGATGCTAAAGGAGAGATATATGAACTCTGAAAAGGTTGAAAAGCCAATATTAGATGAGTATGAATGGGAAGAAGTAAGTAGGCAGATTGGCAAAAGCCTTGAAGCGCAAGTTCCTATTATTTTTAAACTCTATAAAAAGGGTAGCATTAAATATCAAGGAGGGATTGTAGACAAAATTGACCCCGTTCAGAAACGAATCGAAATAATAAATGAAGATAATTGTCTAGAAAAGGTTAGTATTACTGAAATAGTAGGGGTTGAGGCACTATAAAAGATCTCACCAGAAAGCAATTTAATTTATAAAGAATATTTATAAATTGACCATCGTAGAAAAAGGGGAAGTCTATATGGTTCGATATACTTTTGAATTCAGTGATCATGCAAAAAAACGATGTATACAACGTAATATCGATACATCCCGGTTACGACGACAACTGCTTAATATTCCTTATGACGAAGTAAAGAATAATTTAAATCGTTGGGATATACCCGGAACAAATTTATTTGTTGTTTTTCAAGATAGAAATTTTAAGAGGGTTATTGTTACTGTGAGCTTTCGTTAATTAAGGAAAGGTGATTAAACATTTATGTTGAAAGGAAACCAAAGGAAAGAATATCTAGAATAAAAATTTAGCTATAAACTGAAAACAACTTTTTTCAGTCTATAGCTTTTTTAATCAGTTATTTAGTATGGCTGTAAAAGGTCTGTATATTAAGAAAAGATCATCAAATGGTAGTAACATAATAAACTGCTGATACCATTTTTGGTTATTAGAGAAGATACTTTTCAGTCAGCATGTTCAGTTGCTTTGCAATATTGGAGAAATCCCTATTCATATCCAGTGTTTTTACAGCTATTCTATTTCCGCTCATTAAGAAATCACTGTCAGGTACAATCTCTTCCTCTGTTTTTGCATAAAGTAAAATGCCACTAACATTACTTGAATTTGAGTAATCTTTGTTCTTTACGTAAGTAAATATCTGATACATGTTATGAGAGTGTAAGCTACGGCTATTATAATAATTGTTTGTTTGCATAGTGCGTCCATAGTATTTAGTATCTATTATAAGAACTTTATCTTCATAATAGAGTGTAATATCCGATTTCATAGTAGGTAAAAATTCTATCATTCCATCATCCACATCCCAATCAATGTGTGAGGCAGAAGCGTTGAATTGTGGAAAGTGTTTCCGATAATACTCTAGAACGAACTTCTCAAATAGTCGATGCATCTTCTGGTCGTCTATAAACTTTGCCAACTTATGAGAGCCTTCTTGCTCAGTAAGTAGCAAACCCTCAATAACTAAGTAGCATATGTTAATCAGCATTTTATAGGTAGCATTGTGACGATGATACTTAATGCTGGACCACTGAACTCTGCGATAGTCAATTTCTTCTACATTAGAAAAATATAGCAGTACTTTCTTCAACGCTTTCTTATGCTGAAATGACACTTCTGGAGTCCTAATTAATAAAAGAGCAGTCGTTTTAAGTATCTGATTCATATAGGAGTTTTCCGTATATTCATCGAATGTACATACCAATTGCTTTTTTAACAGAGTTTGTTGTTTTACTGAGAGTGATATATTGATTTTACCAATTGGAGACCTGAGGGACTCTGTTTGGTCAACATAATCCCTGCCTAATCCTCTTTTAATTTGATTGCCGATTCCCTTAGCTAGAATTGCAGCAAATAAATCAGAAGCATATTCGAATTCTTCTGTTGCTAACTTTGCGTAGTTATCTTTTCTTAAAACTTGAAAAGCATAAGCTAGCATATGGTAAATGTTCTTAATTCTAATCATTTAAGGCACCACGAAGTTTATTTGTCCAATGTTCAATCTTGGATGGTTCGTCAAACCAGTATTCATCTAATAGAGGCAACAATTCATACTCGACAACTGAAGATAACCATTCATCTGTTATTTCTTCATCTGCACATAAATAGCTGTGGCCAATACGGAATCCATCCCCTAATGATTCATCCTTGCTAATAGCTTCATTTAATGCTTCTACTTGATTAACAAGTGCATAGAACTTCAGATTGTTTGCCTCACTCATTATTGCTTGGAAACCATCAGAATCAAAAGCAGGTTCTAATTTGTAAAATGCAAATCTTCTTCTAAGTGCATAATCGATCATAGCAAGGCTGCGATCTGCAGTATTCATCATGCCAATAATATATACATTCTTAGGAACTGAAAATAATTCATTCGAATAGAGTAGGCGTAGTTTTTGACCACGCTTGTCTTTTTCAATGAGCATCAGTAGTTCACCGAAAATTTTACTCAAATTACCTCGATTAATCTCATCGATGATAAAAAAGTAATCACGATCATCTTCTTCCGCCTTTTTACAAAACTCATAAAAAGGTCCTTCTGAAAGTTCGAATCCATTTTTAGTAGGACGATAACCCATGATAAAATCTTCATAACTATAACTTTGATGAAATTGAACCATCATGATACGGCTAACGTCTTTTTCACCCATAATTGAATAGGCAAGTCTCTTGGCTGAAAAAGTTTTTCCGACACCAGGTGCTCCCTGTAAAATAATATTTTTCTTAGATTTAAGTAGGCTCACTAGTGTGTTATATCTTTCGTCATCCATGAAAACTTCACTTAGAAAGTCAGTTTCTGAATATGGATCATAATCAACTTCTACTTCCTCTTCCAGTTCTTCATTTTCATCCATGAAGATTTCTTCAAGTTTTCGGATGTAATCTGTATAAGAAGTAATTTCAGTAAGTGTTTTATTAACCGCTTGTCCAGGATGTTCCCATTCGCCATAATTTTTCCATTTCACTTTATGGATATGTTTATATTCATCGCGGTCTTTATCATATATGTATTCTGAGTCGACAATTCCACGGCCAATTAATTTAGAGGTACCTTTTTTTACATAAATTATATCTCCTGGTAATAGTTCATTGGCAAATTGCCATGTTGCATGAGCATCATTTCTATAAGTATATTCTACTCCATATAATTCTTTCATTTTAGTTCTCATTGCTTCCTTTGAAGGGAATTGCTTTAAATCTCCCATTTCATCCCAGCCAATTCCCATAATTCCTTGAGAGTAAAATTCATCCCATTTGGCAGCTTTATGTCCAGGGGCATAAATCCAGTACTTTTTTTCGTTTTTGTTTACCACGTCTGATTGAGGTGTCGAATCTTCCTCACGACGTTTCTTTAATATATCTACCCATTTAATGAATATTTGGCTGGCAATTTCATCATCGATGTGTGCTGTTCTTCCTTTTTCGGTAAGAGACCATGTGCCACGAACAGAATTGTCTATGTACCCGTCGTAAACCAAATAATTTCTTGCAAACGCTACTTCATTCTCAAATTTATTAACGCCACTTTTTCCTCGGGTTTCATTGATGATTTCATCTGATAGATTTAAGTCAGAAATGATTTGTTTCCGAACCTCTTCTGGTGATCCAGAACCACCAATCTTTTTTAATGCATTAATAAGTGGTGCAAACCACTTAAGAAAACTAGCAGTGGATTTAGTTTGTTTTACTTCCTTAGGAGTTGGTGCTTTCCATGCTGCGAAAGATAATTCGGGAAAACTACCATATGGGAAATTTTCCGAATTAAAATGATCATGAATGTACTTAATCAGTTTTAAGTAATCTTGGGCGCTAGGAAGTTGCTTTAAACTTGAAATTTTAGAAACGCCTTCTGAAATTGGACTATTTAATAGGTATGATCTATTTCTTTCATCTAGGTTTATGTAGAAAAAGGGACGAATCCAATATAGTCCCATCGTCAGATTCCACTTGATACCTAGTTGCTTACTCACCTTGTCATAACTATCGATAAATCCTGATACCAGATCCTCCGATGGATGGTCTGCATATTCTATCGCTTTTTCAAACATGTTCCAAAGGTTTGGAATATCATCTAAATTTCTATCTTCTTTATATGCAAAAAACCAAGCCTTCATATTGTTTAAAACAGGAATACCATCAAATTGAGTTGGTACCTCAGCTTTAATACCAATTTTATTACTTATTGCTTTTGCTATAGCAATCCGATTTTCATTTGTAATTCGTTTATTAAAACTTCCAATAACAGTGAAGGGGCATATATCATCAATAGGTTCGTTATTTTCTGTGAACGGGAAGCGCATATTCAAACCACTATATACCTCTTCTAGTAAGCTTAAAAGCTCCTTTCGTCGATCTTTATAACTTAAAAGCTTATCTGCAAATTCCATGTAAAAAGAAGTCCAAGTAAATGCATTTGTAGAGGAGCTGTTTTCTTCCATTTCTTACACCTCAAATCTCTAAATTTTCATGATAATGACATTTTATCTATAACTAATTAGTATTATAGACTTTTATGAAAATAATAAAAACTAATCAGAGACAATACAATTCCATGATATGCATGGGAGTTTTCTTGATAAATATGGTATCATAATAGTAAATAAGTTCTAAATAATAACAGAAAGCATTAGGTGAACCAAGATGATTACGGGAGAAATAAAACATAAAATTGATAAAATATGGACGGATATTTGGGCTGGGGGAATTACACAACCTCTAACAGTTATTGAACAATTGACTTATTTGATGTTCATCCGTTCTTTAGATGAAAAAGAAACAGAAAATGAAAGCCTAGAGGCACTGGGTGTAGAAGTAAAAAACAAAATTTTCCCACAGACCAATGAAGGTCAAGCAATGCGGTGGTCAAAATTCAAGGATAAGGATGCAAGAGAAATTTATGAAATAATTGGTCAAAGGGTGTTCCCTTTTATTAAATCGATAAATAGCAATAAAACATCTGCATTTTCAAGATATATGGAAGACGCGATGTTCCTAATTCCTACACCACAAGTTTTACAGAAAATCATAACAGGATTAGATGAATTATACGAACATGACATTAAAGATCTCGATATGCAGGGGGATTTATACGAGTATATGCTCGGCAAACTGTCTGTTGCGGGTCAAAATGGGCAATTCAGAACACCGAAGCACATACGAGATATGATGGTTAAGTTACTCCAACCTACACCGGATGACAAAGTTTGTGACCCGGCATGTGGAACAGCTGGTTTTCTAGTTTCTGCTGCTGAATATGTAAGAAATAAATACGAAAGTGAAATGACAACAGAACAGTGGGAGAAGTTTGAAGGTGAGGCCTTTAGTGGATTTGATACGGACCGTACGATGCTTCGTTTATCTGCAATGAACTTAATGCTACATTCTATTTCAAACCCACAAATCAATTATGCTGATAGTGTATCTAAGGAAAACGATGTAACAGATACATATGATGTGATTTTAGCAAATCCACCCTTTACAGGGACAATAGATGCTGAAAGTATTCACGACAACTTAAAAGCAATCACCAATACAAAAAAGACAGAGTTACTCTTTATTGCCTTGTTTATTCGAATGCTGAATTTGGGAGGAAGATGTGCATGCATTGTTCCAGATGGAGTACTATTCGGTACAACAAAGGCTCATAAATCACTTAGAGAGGAATTGGTGGAAAACCAAAACCTACAGGCAGTTATTTCTATGCCAAGTGGAGTATTCAAACCATATGCAGGTGTTTCAACAGCTATTCTTATTTTTACAAAGACTAATGCAGGTGGAACAAATAAAGTATGGTTTTATGATATGAAATTTGATGGCTATTCACTAGATGATAAGCGGAATAAATTAGGGACTGAGGGTGATATCCCTGATATTATTAACAGGTTTCATAATCTCGAAAACGAAACAGATAGGAAGAAAACAGAGCAAAGCTTCCTAGTTGATAAAGAAGAGATTGAGAACAATGGATATGATTTATCGATAAATCGATACAAAGAAATCGAATATGAAAAAGTAGAATATGAAAAGCCAGAAGTAATAATGGCCCGTCTCGATGAATTATCCTTAAAATTAGGCAATAAGATGGAAGAATTGAGAGGGCTATTAAAAAATGAGTTTTAGAAGGATGCAAAGACTAGAATATGTATGTAAATTAATTACTGATGGAAGTCATAATCCACCTGCAGGTATCGAATACAGTGACTTTTTGATGTTGAGTTCTAAGAATATTTACAATGGGAAGATTACGTTCGATGAGCCTAGATATTTGCAAGAAGCTGACTTTTTTAAAGAAAATAAACGAACTAATGTAGAGGGTGGAGATGTTCTATTAACGATCGTTGGTACTGTCGGAAGAACTGCTGTTGTATCTGATACAATGAGGAAATTTGTTTTACAAAGAAGTGTGGCTGTATTAAAACCTATTCATGAAATTGTAAATTCAAAGTACTTAATGTACTCTCTTATAAATATAACGCCAAAGTTACAACAACAGTCAAGGGGAGTTGCACAGAAAGGTATTTATTTAAAACAGCTTAAAGATATTGAAATTCCTTTACCAACGCTGGATGTTCAAAACAATATTGCTGAAATCTTAGATGAAACCCAAGAAATCATCGATGTTCATAAAACACAGCTTAAAGAACTAGATTACTTAATCGAAGCAACTTTTCATGAAATGTTTGGTGACCCTGTTACTAATGAAAAAGGATGGGAGATAAAACTTTGCAAAGAAGCTGCAACTAAAATTGGTTCAGGTGCTACCCCTAAAGGTGGAAATCAAAGTTATAAAGAGTTTGGAATTAGTTTAATTAGGAGTCTAAATGTTTATAATGGATTCTTCAAATATGAGGATTTAGCTCATATAGACGAAGAACAAGCAGATAAGCTGAAAAATGTAATCGTAGAAAAAAACGATGTTTTGTTAAATATTACGGGTGCTTCAGTAGCAAGAAGTTGTATTGTCCCAAATGATATTCTACCAGCTAGAGTTAATCAACATGTTGCTATAATAAGACCAATCAAAGATTATATAAACTCTTTATTTTTAAATTGCTTATTTACCAATAAGAGCTATCAACAAAAGTTGTGGAAGGTAGCAACAGGAAGTGGTGCAACGAGAGAAGCAATTACAAAGCAACAAATCGAATCTTTGGAAATTATTCTCCCACCACTAGAGTTACAAAACAAATTTGCCGATATAGTATCAAAGATTGAGGAACAAAAAACAATCGTAAAACAGTCCATCACAGAAAGCCAAAATCTTTTCAATAGTCTTATGAGTAAATATTTCGATTAGCGAAAGCAGGTGATTATGTGGCAACCAATTTTCAATTTTTAAAAGATTATTCTGAATATAAGCTATTTTCCAAAGCTTGCTTGGATGCCGAAAATGTATTAATAACTTCTCCTGCTATGTCTGCAGTTGGAAGTAGAAAGGCATTCGAGTTAGCAGTTAAATGGGTTTATTCTGCAGATACTACCATGAAGATGCCATATAAAGACAACCTGCAGGCTCTAGTGCACGAGGAATCATTTCGTTATGCCGTTGATCCGACTACCTGGGGGAAACTTCAGTATATTGTTAAGGTTGGAAACATGGCTGTACATACGGAAAAATCAATTTCTCAAAATGATGCAATTCTATCACTTTCAATTTTATTTGAATTTATCCAATGGATTGATTATTGCTATGGAACTGATTATGAAGATAGAAAGTTTGATGAGAAGCTTATACCTAAAGCAGATGACAATGCGGAATTAGCTAAGAATATTGAGAATCAATTGTCTAATGAACTTAAGAGCTTTAAAAAGAAAACGGATAAGCTTATTAATGAAAAGGATAAGGAAATTGCCAGACTTGTGGCAGAGCTTGAGAAAAAGAGCAAGGAATATACTGCAAATAAGGATGAGCATAAAGCAGAAAGGAGATTCACGAGTAAAGATATCTCTGAATTTACAACAAGAAAAAGGTATATCGATGTAGACCTAAAAACACTTGGTTGGAGCTTCTCTCAATCTGCCAAAAAAGATTGTGTAGAAGTAGAAATGGAAGTTTGTGGTATGCCTAAGGAATTAGGTTCTGGCCAAGGCTTTGTTGATTATGTACTTTGGGGGAAAGATGGAACACCTATTGCTATCATTGAGGCAAAAAGAACAATCAAGGATCCAAAAAAGGGTACTCATCAAGCATGGTTATACGCTAACTGCATTGAACAAATGACGGGACATCGGCCTATCATCTTTAATACGAACGGGTATGATTACTTTATATGGGACGATAAGACCAGTCCACAAAGGGCGGTTAGTAGTGTATTTTCAAGAGATGATTTACATAAAATTTATAACCGGCGGTTTTCGAGAAAGAATCTTAGTGAAATTAAAATAGATGATAAGATTACAGACCGATATTATCAAAAAGAAGCGATAAGAGCAGTTGCTGATAATATTGAAAAAGGACATATGCGGTCTCTTTTAGTTATGGCGACTGGGACGGGGAAGACAAGAACTGCTGCTAGTTTAACAGATGTCCTTTCAAGAGGCGGTTATATTACGAATATATTGTTTTTAGCTGATAGAACGGCATTAGTAACTCAAGCTAAGAGTGATTTTAAAATTTATCTCCCGGATATGTCCTTATGTAATCTTATATCGAATAAAGATGATAAAAATGCACGGGTAGTATTCTCTACCTATCCAACGATGCTAAATTCTATAGATAGTGCTAGAAATCCTGATGGTAGTCGCTTATTTACCCCTGCACATTTTGACCTTATCATCGTTGATGAGAGTCATAGAAGTATTTTCAAGAAATATAAGGCTATATTTGATTATTTTGATGCATATGTAGTTGGTTTAACGGCAACACCAAGGGAAGACGTCCATAGTAGTACTTATGACTTTTTTCAAGTCCAAAAGAATGTGCCAACTTTTGCCTATGATTATGACACGGCAGTGTATAAGGACCATGTATTGGTCCCGTTCCATAATATTGAGGTTACTACAAAGTTTTTATCTGAAGGAATTACCTATCAGGATCTTTCAAAGGAAGAAAGAGAAAGATATGAAGAAGACTTTACGGATGAAAACGGTGAGATGCCAGATGAAATTCCTGCTCCTGAAATCAATAAATTTATATTTAACCAGAATACGGTTGATCATGTAATCAATGATCTTATGACGAATGGCTTTAAAGATGCGAGTGGCACTCGATTAGGGAAAACAATCATTTTTGCTACTAATAAGAGACACGCCCAGTTTATTGTGGACCGTTTTAATGAGCTATACCCAGAATACAAAGGCGGATTTTGCAAGCGTATTGTAAGCTCGGATGACTATGCCCAGGATTTAATTTTACAGTTTAAAAACCCAGTCAAAGAACCACATATAGCAGTTTCAGTTGATATGCTTGATACTGGAATTGATGTTAGAGAGATCGTAAACCTAGTTTTCTTTAAACGTGTTCGTTCGAAAATTAAATTTTGGCAAATGATTGGTAGGGGAACGAGAATTCGACCTGACCTTTTTGGAAAGGGAAAGGATAAGGAATATTTTTATATATTTGATTATCTAGGGAATTTTGAGTTCTTTAGAGAGAAAAAGAATGGGATTGACGCAGGAGCTAGTGTGTCAACACAAGCTGGGATTTTTGCTAAGAAAATAAAGCTCATATTCCATATGCAGGACTCAGCTTTTGTGGAGGAAGATTTTCAAAAGCTAAGGAATTCAATGATAAAAGAAGTTTTTCAGCAAATTGCTATGCTTTCTGTTGATAGAATTGATGTAAAAATGAAAAGAAAATATGTCGATAAATTTAATTCAAAAGAAGCTTTTATCTGTCTTACTGAACAAGATAAATCTGATCTAATCGGAAATATCGCTGACCTAGTTTCATTGAATGACAATGATGAAAAGGCAGTTGAATTTGATAACTTAATCTATGGGTTGATGTTGTCTCAAATAGAGGGAACGAAGATGTTAACAAGATTCAAAAATGCTACAATTGCAAAAGCCTCCATCCTTTTAAAGAAAGCAACGATTCCAGCGGTTAAAGAGAAGATTCCTATCTTAAAAGAAGTTACAGAAGATGAGTTTTGGGATGGAGCAGATATCCTAAATTTCGAAAGAATTAGGCAAGAGCTTCGTGATTTGATGAAATTTGCAGTAGAAGATGCGCCTAAGTTTGTTTATACAAATCTTGATGATGTTGAATTAGAGCGAACAATAGGAAAAGAATTTGAATTATCCTATGATTTTGAGGACTATAAGCTAAAGGTTAATAAGTATATAGAAGAAAACAAGAACAATATAGCTATTCATAAATTACGAAATAATATCCCTCTCAATGAGTCTGATTATAAGACGCTAGAAAAAATCTTTACCGGAGAACTTGGGACGAAAGAAGACTATGAACAAAATTTTAAAGACACCCCGTTTGGTCTACTTGTCCGGAGAATTGCAAAGATGGAAAGAGAAGCAGCATTAAAAGCTTTCTCCGCATTCATAAACGAGGAGAATCTTAATGCTAATCAAATTGCTTTCGTAAACAAAGTCATTGATTATATAGAGCATAACGGTTATTTTGAAAATGCTGCTGAACTTACCAAACCACCATTCGATAAACCTCAGAGCTTTATCAAATTATTTGATGCAGGCAAACAGAAGAAACTTGTTCATATAATCAATCAGGTTAAAGAGAATGCAACTAAAACGATAAGTTAATTTAATTATGTAGTCCTAGATTCAGTTTTTTAAGGATCTAGGACTTTTTTATATTTTGTATTGTTATAAGTGTTTAGTAATTGCTGATTACCATTATCAATAAAATTCGTTAAATAAACATGAAATATAAAATTATTTTGACTTTTCTGGGATATTTTGTCGTATTTTGATATCATCAATATAGTAGTCATAAGATAACATTTAATATTGGGGGTGAAAAAATGGATACTAAAGTAGAAGAATTAACTATAGAAGAGTCTGATACTCACAGTGCAGCATCTACATGGAGTGGTTTTGATTATCAAGGACAGGTTTCTATTTATTGGGTGATGAAACAATTGAATCAGATGGATTTATCTAGAGTTCAATTAGAAGAATATGAATTGCAGATAGAATCAATAGAGGATTTTAGTGTTAATTATAAAGGATTTCCTTTGACAATCCATCAAGTTAAAGCGTACCAAGATAAAACAACATTTGGAAAATATAAAAGAGCAATACATGATTTATTGGGGAAGTGTGCTAAATATCCAGCGATTACTCAATGTTTTCTACACACATGTCATCAATTTAAAATTCCAGAAGGAGAAAAGTTTAAATCGGAACTTGAAGGTATAGAATCCGAAAAGAATAAGCAGACACTTTTAGAGTATAGTAATTTACTGTTTAATGAAGGAAAGTTTGACGAAACAATTAGAAAATTAGTATTGAACCAAGAAGAAGACAATGAATTTAGGTGTGTCATTGGTAGGTTAGAAATTGAAGATGAAATAAAAAGAGAAATTAAAAGGTTTTTAGAAAAGAATAAGGAATTATGCAAATACGAGCTGGTTGAATGGAATGAAAATATTAACTTTCTTTATTTAAATTTTATTAATGAAATCAATCAGTCTGTAGCTAAAGGTCATGCAAATAAGGAAAAAGATATTAGAATCTCCTATTCAATATTTGTAGATATTCTTACCAATGAGTATGTGTTTGGTTTTACAGAAAAAACCGCTGCGAGTATGCTCAAGAACATCCTATCTACCTACTTCATAGAATTTTGTGAAAAATTTGACCTAGATCCTGAGAAATGTTCAGCATGGAAGGAAAATTGGGAATGGATATGTAGACTAAGCGACCATGACTTTTTGTTATTATGCAAAAAGTTAACACCCACTGTCAATGTGGACACAAGGAAACTAGAACCTATTAATTTAAGAGAACTAATTGTAAAGGCAGGAGTTCATAAAACCCTTTTCCCAATGGTAATGAATGCGGGACATTTCGCACTTAAAATCGAGGGTGTAAAAGAAATGTTTGTATTGAATGCGGAAGGGGTCCATCACTTGATTACCACTATAGCAGAAACCTGGGGGAAGAATGAGGCTGAAAATCAAGGGAAGAAGATATTTAAGGCATTAAAAAACGATAATCAATTGGCTTATTTGCTATTTGATGTACATAAAGTTATTACAAATGAACTAGAGGGTCCCTTTGAAGGTAAAATTGTTGATACAGGAAATGATTATGTAAATGTTATTCCTGGATTTAAAGAAAAAGACACTATAACAAAACATAAAAAAATGCAATTTGTGAATGTAGAATCTGCAATGGAGTTGTTTAAGCGTGAGAGAATTAATGAAAAGAATCTTACTTGAGAATGGGTTTAGTATTGATGAGAATTGTTTAACGGATACCAGGGCTTTCCAAGCTGATCGTATGGATGGAAACGGATTCGATTTCCTCACAGTTTTTTTTATTAGCCAAGAAGAAATTTCAATAGATTTATTAACAGAAATTATAGAACAATTCCATTCAGATTTGTCTGTGGAAAGAGGCGCAATTGTAGGGATGGACAAAAATCTTTCCTTACTTATTATGTTAAAAGTTGATTCTTTAGAATATACTTCCGCTATTCAATCTTTAATTTTTGATATTGAAGAGGATCCATATACTTTTAAGAAATATATACTTACATACACGAGTGAACAGGAAGCAATGCTCACTTCTTTATTCAAAGAATCACACCAAGATGTGACATCATTTTTAAATAATATTCTTTATGATACAGAGAAATTTTCAGTTTTTAAACATCGAGAAATAAATGAAGACTCCTTGGTGTACGATCTTATTTCAAAACTGTTTATTAAGCTTCCGTATCTTAGCATAAAAAACCAACATAAAGAAATGGATTTGATATTGAATGATATCATTGGGGCAATTGACGATAGTGATAGAAGTATCTGGGAGGCACTGATGGGGTTGAGAGAAACTAATGATAGTGATCCCTCTATTCAGGAAGTATTGAAGTTAGTGGGGGTTACTGATGATGAATAATTATATAATCACCAGAATATCTTTAAAAAACTTCAAATCAATTGATGAAGCAACAATTGAACTTGAAGGAGTTAATTTGAATGTCCTTGATGGTCCAAATGGTTTTGGGAAGACAACCATCTTTGATGCCATTCAATTGTTGATAACTGGTTCTGTTAGGCGAATAGAATCCAACAAGATTGTTGCGGGGAATAAGGGGTTTCAAGATCATTTGTTTAGTAAGGATCAAAGTCTCCCAACTATAATAACAATTGAATTTACTGATAAACATTCCTCAGAAAATAAATTAGTTTTACAAAGGGTACTTACGCCTCCTTCCAATTTACTAGCTAGTCAAAAAAAACCCCAGGATTTTTCTCGATATAAGCTATATAAATTAACTAGTTTTGAGGATGAGGAAAATAAAGAGGCTATAACCGATAATCAGCTCAATGAATTGTTTGGCATGAAGGACTTAAATGTTAGGTTTAATTTGTATCATTATATTGAACAAGAAGAAAGCGCACATCTATTTAAAAAGACCGACAAGGATAGAATGGACATAATTTCGAAACTATTTAATATTGAAGAAGAAACTAATCAAAAACTATTCCTTGAAAGAACAAGAAATAAATTAATCCAATATAAAAGCCAGTCTGTAAAGGATTTGAGTAATCTAGAGGATGTACTTGGTAAAGATAGTAAATCGGAAATTGAAGAGTTTCCTTATAAACCTCTTATAAGCGAAGAGAAAATTTTAAATGTTCCTTGGGATAAAGAAAACATTCGACCGCTAGACCAAGAACTAAAACAGGAATACATTAAAGAACTTGATTTACTAAAAAATCTTCTCTTAAACAAAGAAGATTTTCAAAAAGGTTTAAGTAATGAAAAGCTAGATAATGTAATAAAAGCAGAAAACAAGTTAAAGGGAATCATTATTCTTGGCCACTTTTATACAAATCTTGAAAAACTGGAAAAACAGTATAATAATCAGGAAAATTTTAATGTTATACTAACAACATTAAAGAATAGGGAAATTCTACAAAGAAAAGTGGATTGGAATTTTATTTTTGAAAACATAGACATACCTTTCGAAAAAGAAATTGTAGAGCAAAGACTTGAACTGATTAAATCGTATAAGGCTAATTCTAATAACATGTCCTCGATCGTTAGCCAGATGATACAAACGCGTAGTAAATTAGAAAAGGATTTTAATACATACATCGAAGTTAAGCCTGAATTTGATAAAGAATGTCCTCTGTGTGGACATTCCAAAGAAAGTTTAGCAGTCCTCATTTCTCAGATTAATGAAAAAACGGATAATTTAAGAGCTTCCTTAGACGTAAGTGCTAAGACCTTTCATAATGAGTTAGAAACTCTTTATAGTAATCATATTAGTATTATAATAGAACGAATTGAAAAATGGTTGCTAGAAAGTAAATTGGAAAAGGATTTTATTTTCCAATTGATTGAGTACAAAAATACTATCCCTGATATGGAAAAAGCAAAAAATTGGTTTAGAGAATTACAGATTAACATCGACATTTATATCAACCATGAAATGAATATTGTTACAGATTTAGAAGAAAGAGTTCAAGCCTTGCAACAGGAAATAATAAATAAAAAATTAATGGTAAATGAATTTTGTAGGGAGAACATGGAGCATCTAAAGAGGGTTTTTAATGAACGACTAAATAATGAGCATGAGTTGCTGGAACAGATTAACCTTGAATCAATAGAAGAGAAAAAGGAATATCTAGAGTATCAGTATTTTCTCCAAGCAAGCTTAAATTTTAGACGTGCAAAAGCCATAAGGGAAAAACTCAGAAAAATCGATGAAGTACTTTCTTCTATTAACAGACTTATTGATAATTATAATGATAAAATAAACAAGCATCGAGCTAAGATGATTAGTGATATTGAAATACCATTTTATATTTATAGCGGTAAAATCATACAAAATCATCAAAGAGGAATTGGTGTTTTTATTAAGGAAGAAAAAGAGACAGAAGCAACAGGGGAATTAAAATTAAAAACATTAAATTTTGTACCACCGGTTGAAACAGACCATGACATTGTCCATTCATTCAGTTCCGGGCAGCTTTCGTCAACAGTAATAGCCCTTACGCTGGCTCTGAACAAGGTATATGGGAATTCTGGAATTAAGACACTTTTGATTGACGACTCTGTACAAACAATGGATGAAATGAACATGGTTTCTTTTGTCGAACTGCTACGGAATGATTTTAAGGATAGGCAATTAATTATTTCCACACACGAAGATGATATATCTCTCTACCTTCGTTATAAATTCCTAAAGTATGAATTAATTGTTGGGAATATTAATGTAAAACAAGCATTATATTCATAATTTTTAAAAAGGGATCTACTAAAATCTGTTAGTAGGTTCTTTTTTTATGTATTTTTCTTTTGCTATCTAAATATATATTGAATCAATAAGCGAAATCTGGGGGATGCCAATGATTAAAGAAAAAGTATTTATAGACCGGTTGGTAGGTGCAATCAACACATGTATTCGTCTAATTAATGAATCGGATAAATCGGATGTTGTGGGGAAGGGTATTATTGATAATGAATGGCAGTCATATATTAATAAAAATGACGATTCGTTCGTTGCAATCTTAACTATTTTAAATAAAAAACAAGCAGTTGAATTTAAAGTACATGAGTGGCTGAGAGTTGACGTGAATATTCATGCTAATGATAAATTAAATGCTCTTATAAAGAGTTATACTAGATAATAAAAAATTACTAAAGATTGTACTCCTTATTATTTTGATTTTCTCCAAAAATATGCCATAATTAATAATGGTATTAACATTAACAAACTTTATACATAAAATATTTTTACACATATTTTACACAAGCTCATCCTAAAACCATGTATTCTCAAGAGTTTCTACCTATATATACACGTCCTCCTGGGACGCCATACAATACATACTCAAACCTATCATAAATTTTATGGTAGGTTTTTTGTTCGCCCAGCATGGGCGAACTCTAACGGGTGAAAGTCCCGAGTACAACCTGGTAGCGGTAAGTACATAGCTGAAAGCAAGGGTGTTCAT
>NZ_JAUSUD010000008.1 GCF_030813355.1 Metabacillus malikii | reverse complement strand
GAATAATCAACCTGAAATTTGGGCGTCAGAAACAAGCATTAAACTAAATAATATCTCATTCTTTATAATGAGCCATTAGCTCAGTTGGTAGAGCATCTGACTTTTAATCAGAGGGTCGAAGGTTCGAGTCCTTCATGGCTCACCATTTTGTTTTTTAAAACAAGATGGCCCATTGGTCAAGCGGTTAAGACACCGCCCTTTCACGGCGGTAACACGGGTTCGAATCCCGTATGGGTCACTTATTTCATTTTTAGACATCTATGGTCCGGTAGTTCAGTTGGTTAGAATGCCTGCCTGTCACGCAGGAGGTCGCGGGTTCGAGTCCCGTCCGGACCGCCATTATACATAACAGTAAGATAGTTATTACATAAGTCTCGGTGACTCATTCGGTAGAGCACAATCGAATAAGCTGCGAAGCAAACCATCAGCGTACTCATTGAACAGCACCTTGAATAAGCTAGCTGAAATGAGGGCGATTTAACTAAGTTTGATATTTAATATGCTTTAAAGGCTAGTAAGAAATAAATGTATGTGAGAAGTAATATTGTTTTTGAAATTATATTAATTACTATATATGGCTCGGTAGCTCAGTCGGTAGAGCAATGGACTGAAAATCCATGTGTCGGCGGTTCGATTCCGTCCCGAGCCACTTCTTAAAGACATGATTCTGTTGAATCATGTCTTTTTAAATTTACAGCAATCTTTTAAAAGGATAGGCTGCAGGAAAAATCATGTAAATATTGGGCATCTATTTAAATAATGTTATAAATAATACAATCCTATTACAATTTGTCTAATCTTGTAAATTCTAATTCATTGTATGGTAAATTTAGAAGGTTAAGTATAATAAAGGCATGTTAATTAATAATAATTGAAACAATAATTTTGAACAGACAAATTTCTTAAACTGTTGTACATACTGGAATGAATTAGTAACACATATTTAATAAAGCAGGGACTGACAAGTTATCTATAGTAGTCAGTCTTATTTATATTATATTCCATATGGTTCTAGTTGTAATGATATCAATCCGTCTAAACTTTAAAAGGGATGAACTTAACAGGTGAAAGTGGTACATTAATCTTATAGGATAGACGGACATAAAGGGGCGAAAAATGATGGAAAAGAAAATTGTAGTAGTCGACGATGAGAAACCGATTGCTGATATATTAGAGTTTAATTTGAAAAAGGAAGGCTATACCGTTTACTGTGCCTATGATGGAAATCAAGCATTAGAAATGGTCGAAGAAATAGTTCCAGACTTAGTGTTATTAGATATTATGCTACCAAATAAGGATGGAATGGAAGTTTGTCGTGAAATTAGAAAAAATCACGATATGCCAATCATCATGTTAACTGCCAAGGATTCTGAAATTGATAAGGTGCTAGGCCTGGAATTAGGGGCTGATGATTACGTCACTAAACCATTTAGTACAAGGGAATTATTAGCGCGTGTGAAGGCTAATTTAAGACGTCAGAACACGAGTGAAAATAGCGAAGACCAAGGTTCATCAAATGAAATAAAAATTGGTTCGCTTGTTATTCATCCCGATGCATATGTTGTTTCAAAAAGAGGCGAAACAATTGAATTAACACATAGGGAATTTGAATTACTTCATTACTTATCAAAGCATATTGGGCAAGTAATGACGAGGGAACATCTCCTACAGACCGTTTGGGGCTATGACTACTTTGGAGACGTTCGAACAGTTGATGTTACAGTGAGAAGATTAAGAGAAAAAATAGAGGACAATCCAAGCCATCCTACATGGATCGTGACGAGACGTGGGGTAGGTTACTATTTACGCAATTCTGAGGAATAGAAGATGAGGAAAGTAGGATTTTTCCATTCAATACATTTCAAATTTGTTTTAGTATATGTCTTACTAATTGTTTTAGCAATGCAAATTATCGGAATTTACTTTGTAAGGGAATTAGAAGTGTCATTAAAGACAAACTTCGTAGAATCTATCTCGAAACGTGTGAATTTACTCGTCTATAACATTGAACAAGAAATGTCACGTGAAAAAAAGAATCCTGAAGAAGAGGAAGCTTCTCTTAAAGAGATGAGATCGATTATTTTAGATTTTAAAACGAGTGAAATAACTGATGTCCGTGTAATAGACAATAATGAGATTGTCCTTGCTGCTACTAATGATGATAACATTCTTGGAAAGAAGCAAAATATGGCCAATGTAAAACGGGCTCTATTAGGAATAAATTATGAACCTAAATTTAAAATTCAGAAAAGCTCAGGTGAACGACTAGTAGAAATGGCCTTTCCAATCAATGAAAACAACTTTAGTAATAACATCATAGGGGTTATTTATCTTGAGGCTTCTATGGAAGAGGTATATTCCCAAATGCAGCTGATTAATAAAATTTTTGCTACCGGTACAGCCCTATCTCTATTTATAACAGCAGCATTAGGGATATTTTTAGCTCGAACGATAACTAGGCCAATGGTTGATATGAGGAAACAAGCGATTGAATTAGCTAATGGGAACTTTTCTAGAAAAGTTAAAGTATATGGTGAGGATGAAATTGGACAACTTGCAAAAACCTTTAATTATTTAACAGGTAAATTAGAAGAAGCACAAGCAATGACCGAGGGTGAGCGGAAGAAACTTGCCTCAGTTATTGCCCATATGACTGATGGAGTCATTGCTACGAACCGTACTGGAAAAGTTATATTAATCAATAATCCTGCACTAGAAATGCTAAATGTTTCACGTGGAACGGTGAAAAATATTCATATTACCGATTTATTAGGGCTAGATGAAATGGATAAATTTGATAGTATGGTTGATGACCAGGATTCGATTATTATTGAAACTGGCACAAAAGAGCGTTCATATATATTAAGGGTTAGTTTTTCTGCAATACAAAAAGAATCAGGTATTATTGATGGGGTTATTGCAGTCTTATATGACATAACTGAACAAGAAAAAATAGACCAAGAGCGAAGAGAGTTTGTAGCAAATGTATCCCATGAATTACGGACGCCATTAACAACAATGAGGAGTTATTTGGAGGCTTTAGCTGATGGGGCATGGCAAGACAAAGATATTGCACCACAATTTTTAAACGTAACACAGACTGAAACAGAACGAATGATCCGCCTAGTAAATGATTTATTGCAACTGTCGAAGCTCGATAGTACGGAATATCGACTAAATAAGGATTGGGTGAATTTTACTGATTTCTTCAATAAAATCATCGAACGGTTTGAAATGACAAAATCTCAACATGTAACCTTTATAAAGAAAATTCCTAAGGATGATTTATATGTTGACATTGATACGGACAAAATTACTCAGGTTTTAGATAATATAATCTCTAATGCCTTAAAATATTCTCCAGAGGGTGGTCACATTACATTTAAAGTAAATGTACTTCCTGCTGAAATAGAAATCTCTATAAGGGACGAAGGGGTAGGTATACCAAAGGGTGAAGTAAATAAAATCTTCGACCGCTTCTATAGAGTTGATAAAGCAAGGTCTAGAAAACTCGGTGGTACTGGACTAGGATTAGCAATAGCAAAGGAAATGGTTTATGCACATGGTGGTGATATATGGGCGAAAAGTAAGGAAGGAGTAGGAACAACCGTTTACTTTACGATACCATATAACCCGGAACAAGAGGATGAGTGGGAATGAAAAAGGAAACAATAAAAAGTATCATCTTGACGGTGTTAATCATTACAAGCTTTTTGCTTACGTGGAATACATGGACATATCAACCAGCAACAAGGGAAAAAACAGATACAAAGCTATATGAAAGTATTCCAATTACAAATGAAACGAGAGAATTTCATGAGGTTGTGAGACCACAGCAGCTATTTATTCATGAAGGTGACAAACATTATAGTACGTTGAATGGCACGTATATGAATAGCACGTGGAAGAAAATGCAGGAATGGGAATATAGTAATTTAAAGAAAGAAGAACAAACATTTCCTAATGAACAATCTTTTCAAACATGGTTAAATGGAATAAAGGAGAAGATCGAACTTAGGTTTTTTAGTGAGATACCGATGTTTACGTTCCAATCAATGTTAAAATGGGAAGCTGAGATAACTGGAAATCTATCATTTGACAGCATCCTTCTACAGTTAGATAGAGGAAGTGAGATTCAAAAGGTTTATTTTGTATCTTATGATAAAATGAGTGTATTAGAATCATCCGTAAATAATGAGAACGCTAGTAACTTTATAGAAGGCTTATTTAATAATAAGGGAGAATTCCAAGAATACTTTTCAATACAAATAGGTAATGGTAAGAGCCTATATTTGCCGGAGAAGGAAGTAACAGTAGAGAAATATCAATACTTAACAGAAGAGGTAGAGGGTCGGAAATTTAGAGATGCATTATTTACAAATCCAAGTATTGTGAAGCAAGATTACAATCGTTATACTGATTCTGTCCGATTATTAGATATTTCTCTAAGCAACCAAACCGTTGAATACGTAAACACTACTGTCAGAAATTCAAATTCTTTGATAGCAAGCTCATTGATTGATAAGAGTATAGTTTCTCTAAATAGTCATGGAGGTTGGACAAATGACTTTGGTTTATTTCATGTTAATGAGGAAGAACAAGAAACAACATTTATTATGATGATTAAATCAATGCCTGTCATTAATTCGGCAAGAAAGCCATTCGGTCCAACAACTATATCCCAAGTATGGGGAGAAAATGAACTAGCAAAATATTATCGACCGTTATATGAATTAGTAGATAATGGATTTCAAAACAATTCTAGTACATTAATGTCTGGAAGAAGTGTTCAAGAAATGATTATTGGCGAAAATGCTAAATATGATATGCTTCAAATTGAAAATATCTTTATAGGGTATGAATTGAGCAACTCTGGAAACTATGTAAATGCAGAACCAGTATGGTGCTTAAAGATGGATAATGGAGAAACAACAATCATTTATGAAGAAGATAAAGTGACCGGAGGAAATGCAAATGGAATGGAGTAAAACAAAGACCATTTTTATTATCGCATTTCTCATATTAGATTTATATTTAGCTGTTGTCTTTTTTAAAACGAGAAGTGATTCTGAATTTACATTAACACAAGAGGTACCAATTGAAAGAAAACTAGAACTAAGCGGAATTACAATCGGCGATTTACCAAAGGATAAAGAAACAGGTTATTATATCTCTGCAAAAAGTAAAGACTTCTCCTTAACAGATATTAATAGTTTACTAATTAAAGGGCAGGAGCAAAATTTACAGCCTAGCTTAGGCATGAAAGCAGGATATACAACCTTATCAATGTCGTTAGAGAAGCCATACCCAATTCCGGATGTAAATGTGAAGAGTAAAGTAACTCAATTTTTAAAGGAAAATGTACTCTATGGTGAGATGTATGAGTATTGGTATTTAGACAAAGAAGAAAATGCAATTATTTGTATCCAAAAATATAAAAACAATAAAATCTTTCAAGCTAATGAAAACCATATTGCAATGGTGAAATTAGAGATGAATGATAAAAATGAAATATATTCATATGAGCAGTCAATGTTGGAAGATATAAAAGAGGTACAGGAAAAAGAAGTGACTGTTTCTGCATCAGAGGCAATTGAGGCATTATATAATAAAAATCTTTTGGGAACGGGCAGTAAGCTAGTTCGTACAGAATACGGATATTACACAAATATACCATTGACTAATCAGCAAATTTTAGCACCAACCTGGCACATTATGGTTGAAACGGCTGAAGGCGAACGAGAAGATTACTATGTAAATGCACTTGAAGCAGAAATATTACAGTCACCAGATAATGAAGTGAAAGAGGAGTGAACGAAATGGGCTTGCAATTCAGTGTACTTGCAAGCGGGAGTACGGGGAATGCTATTTTTGTAGAAACTGAAAATCAATCATTTTTAGTAGACGCAGGATTAAGCGGAAAACAGATGCAAAACTTATTTGAGCAAATAGGGAAAGATATAAGCAAGTTATCAGGCATTCTCGTGACACATGAACATAGTGACCATATTAAAGGTTTAGGTGTACTTGCAAGAAAATATAAATTACCGATTTATGCAAATGAAAAGACATGGCAGGCAATGGATGGCTTAGTAGGTAAAATCGAAACAGAGCAAAAGTTTGTTTTTCAAACAGGTGCTGTTAAATCGTTTGGCTCATTAGATATTGAATCATTTGGTGTTTCACATGATGCTGCGGAGCCAATGTTTTTTGTTTTCCATCATCAAGGTAAAAAGCTCGCATTAATTACAGACACGGGTTATGTGAGTGACAGAATGAAAGGGACAATTAAAAATTCTGATGCTTTTGTGTTTGAAAGCAACCATGATGTTTCAATGCTGCAGATGGGACATTATCCTTGGAGTATTAAGCGTAGAATACTTAGCGATGTTGGACATGTCTCAAATGAAGATGCAGCAATCGCGATGATGGACGTAATCGGCGATTCAACTAAACGAATTTATTTAGCTCATTTAAGTAAAGACAATAATATGAAAGATTTAGCACGAATGGCTGTTCAGCAAACCTTGGCAACTAAGGGTTTTATGACTGGAGAGCAGTTTGAGCTTTATGACACAGACCCAACAACCCCGACACCACTTGTAGCTATATAAAGTAATGAGGGTGACTTAAGCCACCCTCATCTACTACTTACATATTTTAATTTCCAAAACATATTTGATAAAATAAATGATACATTGATAAGTAATAAGCAAATGATCCTTCTAAACAAAAAATTCATTCTCACTTGGTTAATTTTCACCTATGAGGAGAATAATGTTTGTTAGGTATAACACTATTATTCGTGGATTTGTACGAAAGGGATGGTGATGGTTATGGGCTATTATGATCAAGATTATGAAAGTAATCAACCTAAGAAGAAAAAGGGAAACCGGATTGGTTGGTTTGCAGCAGGTCTAGTAGGTGCAGTATTAGGCGGATTACTCGTCATTTTTGCAATTCCTACTTTATCTAATTTAGACTTTTTACCATATGATATGAATTTATCTGGCAATGATAATGAGTCCAGTACAGGTACAACAAGAGATACATCAGGACCAGTTAAGAATGTTTCAGTAGATGTGAATACTGCAATTACCGACATCGTTGATCAAGTATCTGATGCTGTTGTCGGTGTTGTTAACCTACAAGAAGCGGGTTTCTGGAATGAAACAGGAGAAGCTGGTACAGGTTCCGGTGTTATTTATAAAAAAGAGGGGAAAAACGCCTTCGTTGTCACGAACCATCATGTAATTGCTGGCGCATCTGAAGTAGAAATCAGTCTTAGTGATGGTACTCGTGTACCTGCTGAAATACTTGGTAGTGATGAATTAACAGATTTAGCCGTGCTACGAATGAGTAGTGAGAAAATTGACAAGGTAGCCGAGTTTGGAGATTCAGACAAAGTAAAACCAGGTGAACCTGTCATTGCAATCGGAAACCCACTAGGATTACAATTTTCTGGTTCGGTGACACAAGGGATTATCTCTGGTACTGAAAGAGCAATACCAATTGATGAAAACGGTGATGGTCAAGTTGATTGGAATGCAGAGGTATTACAAACAGATGCAGCGATAAACCCTGGTAACAGTGGTGGAGCCCTTATTAATATGGATGGTAAAGTTATCGGGATTAACTCAATGAAAATCGCCCAATCTGCTGTAGAAGGGATCGGATTATCCATTCCTTCAAATCATGCAATCCCAATAATTGATGACCTAGAGAAATATAGTGAAGTAAGACGTCCATATATGGGAATCGGCATGAGGTCACTAAATGAAGTCTCAAGCTATCATGTTGAACAAACTCTAAAGCTTCCAAAAGAAATAGAAGCAGGAATAGTCGTAATGAGTGTAGACCCGATTTCTCCTGCACATCAAGCGGGATTAAAAGAACTTGATGTCATAACAGAATTCGCTGGGGAAAAAATTAAGGATATTATCGAATTAAGGAAAGTCTTATATAAACAAAATATCGGGGACACTGTAGATTTTTCATACTACCGTAACGGAGAAAAACAGACAGGAAAAATGAAGCTAGGAGAACAAGATTTAATAGGAGGCTAATGCCTTCTATTTTTTTGGTCAAAAATTGGAATGAGCTGCAAATTAATAATAAATAACTGTTTGTGGATAAACTAAAAAAGTGGTAAAACTATAAATGGGAATCCACATGTGGATAAGGAGGAAAAGAATATGTATTGTTGTGATGAACATATAGAATTAGCAATTGATATGTATGTAGATGAAAAAGAATTAGCACCAGAAATAGAAAAAATTAGTGCTGGACAACAAGAGTTATCCACAACTTGCGATTTGTGCGAAAACCAAGCCGTATATATAGTAGGGAACGAACATTCTGTTGGTACTGTGGATAAGTGAAGGTGAAATGTGGATAAAAATTTCACTCAATAGTAAGGGGGAAAAGAGTGAATATTTCAATTGTAACAATCGGAAAATTAAAGGAAAAATATTTGAAGCAAGGTATCGATGAATACCTAAAACGGCTATCAACTTATGCAAAAATTGACATCATTGAATTACCAGACGAGAAAGCACCTGAAAATTTAAGCGATACTGAAATGGAACAGGTGAAGCAAAAAGAGGGAGAACGAATCCTATCAAAAATTAGCGATGACACCCATGTCATTGCTCTTGCAATAGAAGGAAAAATGAAATCATCCGAACAGCTTGCCAAAGAACTAGACCAACTAGCTACATATGGGAAGAGTAAGATAGCTTTTATTATCGGTGGTTCACTAGGCTTAAGTAAACAGGTGATGGATAGAGCGAATGATACGCTATCCTTTTCAAAGATGACGTTTCCACACCAGTTGATGAGGTTGATATTAGTTGAGCAGGTGTATCGGGCGTTTAGGATTAATCGGGGGGAACCGTACCACAAGTAAATGAGGTTTTTTAAGGTCATTAAAATTATTATTGTATCAGGTATGCAGTGAATTTAAATTAGATGGGGATAGAAATATAGTTAATACTGAGTGAACATGGTGCATAGGAACTAGCATGCCATCGTATAATTTAACAGAACAATTCTAGAAAGAGCCTAAATCTTAATCAAAATGGGTTAGGCTCTTCATTTACGAATCAGCACTACTTAGAAAGTATTACCAATATTTAAATTCCATTAAAGAATCTTAAAGTGAGTTTATGTGTACATGCTATTGTAAGTGAAATAGAAATAATCAAATATAATGATAGTGAACAATACATGCTAGAAATGGTTACCGATAATAATCATGAAATGTAAATGAATATGTCAGTACATTACATCTTAAAAAGAGAACAGGGATATATTTTTGAATTCCAATATAATTTAGTCTGTTATGTTAGATTTTCTCCACAATATCGAGATGCTTACAGATGTTTAATTTCATTCTGATAAAACAATGATATGGAATCTCTGCCAATTTGTTTTGAACGATAAAGAGCTTCGTCAGCCTTACTAATTAGTTGATCTTTTTCTACTAGATTTGCAGAAGTAGAATGGGCAATTCCGATACTAATTGTTACTGTATCTGTAACCGTTGAAGTTTTATGTTGGATTTTTAATTTATGAATGACATCATTCATATCTTTAGCTATATCAACGGCTTCTTCAACGGATTTCCCATCTAATAAAGCAAAGAATTCTTCTCCGCCATACCTTGCAAAGAACCCTCCAACCATATCCAATCTATTTTTCAATGATTGAGCAACTAATTTTAGCACCTCATCCCCTTTTTGATGACCATACGTATCATTAAAAAGCTTAAAACAATCTATATCGATCATAAATACCGTAATTGGTTTCAATAAATCCTTGTTCATCTCCCAAACCTCTTCATAATTTTGGTTGAGTGACCGTCTATTCGGAACATTTGTTAGAGTATCAATGTTTGAAAGAATTTCGAGCTTCTGATTCAGTTGTTTTAGTTCATTTTGGGATCGCTCCAGTTGAGAAGTTCTTATTTGCACTTTTTCCTCAAGGGTGTTATTTAGTTCTCCTAAACGAATAGACAGGGTTTCAACTTTTTGAAAGGTAGATGCATATTTAATAGCAAGAACGATGGACTGAGCAAAGATAAAGATATATAATCCAACACTTGTAAAATCACCTGTATGAATCCATTCATTGTAATAAAGGACATCATTTAAGGCTGTACAAGTAAAAATGACGGTTGAGATTAATAAAACCTTTACACCTGGAACATTTCGCTTCCACGCTTTGGTCAATTCAAAAAGTACATACAACATCATCGCTGTCATAATCAGTTGATAAAAGTTAATCGTATACGAAAAAACTTTAGCAGGTGTAAACAAGGCAAATAAAGAATAAAGTAAACTTATAAAAAAGGATATTTGTAAAACGGATTTTTTAATATAGTTAAGAAACATTGCATTAAGAAACAATAAAAATACTGGAAACGCGATTGAAATCGTCCAATATTCGATTTTTCTGTGCCATTCCCAAGAGAAATTAGGGAGTAGATCGGTTAAAACTACCTCGCCAACTACCAGCGAGCGAAGAGCAATTAGTAAACAAAGAATCCCAAAATAGAGAGCAGCTCGATCTGTTCTACGTAGAATATAAATAACAAAATGGTAAAATCCGAAAATAGTTAAACCACCAATAATAAACATTTCTTTAAGCATTCGTTTCTCAGCCATACTTATTAATTCTTCTGCATTTCCGAACAAAAACTCTCCCCAAATTCCACCGTTTCGTTCAGAGTAATTAGAAACCTGTAAAACTAGATCAAATTCTGGCTTATCTAAATCAAGAGTGATGACTTGTGGATTATAGGTTGGACGTTCATCTTTTGAACTCATACCAATTTCACCAATTTGACTCACTAATTTCCCATTGATCCATAGTTTCGATGCATTCGAAATAAGCGGTATATAAAGGCCCTTAGGAGTTGATAAGCTCTCCTCATTTACTTTTATTTTAAGTGTATATGTGGCATGTCCCTCACCTGGTAATGTCTCATTGTTTATTTCAGAACCCATCCACATATGAGGAAATGAAACAAAAGTTGAAGGATTATCCGGTACTTTTTCTGGTTTGAGGAATTTATGCCAATATAAACCCCACTCCCCACTCATCTCTACATAATTGTGTTCTTCAAAATTTATATCACGTAAATCAAGTACCCCATTTTTTGCTGTTATCTCATTACCATGAACTGCAAAATTAACAGTTGGAGCAACTGTCAAACAAGTAAACACCATCAGAAACAATAATAAAAGGAATTTTTTACTTCTTTCCATACTTATCTCTCCACTCGTCTTTTGGTGCGATTATTCTTTAGATGTCAAAAACAAAGTATAAATATACAGTAAACACATGTATTTTAAACAGAACAAACGAAATGGATTTCATATAACAAAGTAATAAAGAAAACATAGCACAAAAATAGATAGTTTTCAATTGATGAATAAATTGAAGTGTTAAGAATTCTTTTTGAACAACCTCTTTAATTACACTTATTCTACAACTATATCGAAACCTAAATATTTTATACAGAAGAATCCTTAAAAACGAAGATGACTTAGTCCCATTATGGCTTAAGTGCTAACCGGGGACAAGGACTTACTCACAAATGTCGATTCCCAAACGAAAGAATATTTAGCGTCTCTTCATCCACAAGGCAGACTAGGAAAACCTGAAGAAATAGCGAAGGCAGTTTTTTTCTTAGCAAGCGATGATGCTAGTTTTGTGAACGGTACAACACTTCTTGTTGAGGGCGGCTATATTGCAAAGTAACAGAATTTTTGAAAGAAGTATTAAAAAACCTCATTTAACTTATAATAGTTATGCTTCAAGTTGTAATATTACTTTCGTAAAATCTTTAAAATCATCAATATGCTTTTCTAGAATTGCTTCTAAAATTTCAAGTTCTAGTGCTTGGTAGTCATGAACGGCGATACTACGAAAACCTACCATATTCATAAGCGTTTTCGCTAAATGTGCCTCAATTAAACCTGCTTCTTGCAGTAACTTAAATCCTTCACGGCTCGTTTTTGGGACGCCAAGTTTTCTTTCGCTTACAACATGCATTGCTAAATCAATACTTGCTTCACATGCACGATGAATATTTAAAATAATACTGTCTTGCTTCGTAAAATCCTTTAGATTCTCAGCATTACCTTCATATACTTCATGAATACGATTGACACAACGCTCAATTGTAGTTACTTTGTTTAAAATGACATCATTCATCGCCAAAAACACTTCCCCGTTCTTTAATACTTTCAATTATGCCTGCACGTTGTTCATTTAAAGTTGCATACATACTATATGCCCGCATTTTTTGACGAGTAAATTCATTTTCATCTTGAATATATAGAGGTATTCCTTGTGAAAATATCTGTAACGTAAACACTGTATCAATTTGTTTGAGATCCACTAAATCAACTTCTTGTCCAGCTATCTCAGCGAGTTCGCCTGTAAGCATAAAACGTTCATCCGATGATAACAGCTCTTTGCTGAAATATGCTAAGTCGATATCGCTATCATCACAATTTGTTCCCTTTGCAAATGAACCGAACAATATAATAAAATCCGGATTTACCTTAGTTTGAATTAAATTTATTAGCTGATTTTCAATGTTTTTTTCAAGCATGCTATCACTACCTTTTATTTATTATAAACGTAGACGAAAAAAACCGCACTTATACTTATTATGGAGAACCGTACCATAAATAATATGCATCTTTTAGAAAAACAGTAACAGCACCATTTCATTATTTGTGGAAGGTGCTGTTTTGACTAGATAAGCATTTTTTACATGAATTATTTTCTTTTAATCTTATTAAAAATTCCCCAATAATTTTTTGCTCATTTAAAGTATGGATAAGTATTTCTCTACGTCCTATATTACTTATTGTTACTTAAACCATTGTCATTCTATTTTTTGAGAAAGATTTCTATTAGGATTGTGATTAAATATAAAATATCTTTTAATTATCATTTTTTCATTATTTACTACCTTCCAAAACATCTACTGCGTAGTCTCATAGAAATCTTCAATAAGCGGGGATACATACTGTTTAATTCTTAGATAACTAGTATAATATACTTATTAAATGTTTGGGTATTTGTAACTATGACACTGCAAACTAAGTGACGGTGTTTTATTATTGGAGGTAATGTATGAAGAAGAATAAGCAAGGAAAATCAACTATTGTAAGTATTTTGATTATGCTATTTACATTTCTTTTAGTTTTGGTGGTTATTCTCTTACCATTCTATTATAAAGTCATTTGGCCTCCTATAATTGGAGAACCAGCAAAGGCTTCAACAGTTGATATCTTAGCTTTTTGGGGGGCAGTATTTGGTGGAATTATTACATTGGTAGGGGTACTTTTATCAGTTAGATTTTCACAAAAAGAAATCCAATATACTATGCATCAGCAAGATAAAGATCAGTTCATTCAAGGTTTCGGTTCAACAGTACTAGAAATTAACTCAATTTCATATGAAATCAAAAAATTTAGGGACTACTTAAATCAGTATAAGAAGAATATAGTTGAATACTCTCATACAAAAAAATTCAAAGCAGTTAGTGTTAAGTTTGATGTAAAAGAAGATTACAAAAAAATTCAAGATCAACATAAACCTGATTTGGAGATTGTTTGTAATCGATTTGAAGGGAAAGCAGCGCATGCGAATGGGCTAGTGTACCATTATGTAACCATACTCACAGCAGATATAAGAACATTTCAAAAACAATTACATGATGTCGTTGAAAATTTCAATAATAACAATGATAAAAAGAATGGCGAAGAAAAACTTGCGTCTATTTTAGAAAGGATATATCAGTCCTTGGCAATTTGCGAAATGGAAATAAACAATCATAAAGAGGAATTAGGAGAAACATTTAAGCAATATGCTAAAGAGGACGGTTTATTATAGGACTTAATTAATTTTAGTATTGTTTGTTTTAAATTTAGAAGTAATTAACCTCCTAGTATGATGAGTAAGCCTGAAGAAGGTGCAGTGAACTCTACAGTGGGGTCTTTCTAAGAGAATGAAGTGGGTTTTTAAGTAAGAAGCTATAAAATAGGAATAAGTATCCATACACTTAGTTGGGATTTATTAAAGTAAGTGGTTGAATAACTCAAGGCTTATCCAAGAAGAGGAGGAGAAAGAGCTTGAGCGAAAATACTTTGGTATCACACAATTATTTATATACATTCAATTATGCTGAAGAAGAACATTATTTATGTGAATTGGAAGTTCGTTCACTGTTTCGCTCCAACCTACATTCATTTGTCTTAGAGAGCAAGATTAATATAGATCCAAGTAGGAGCCCTTTTATAAAGGAAAAAATAGAAATTCTTTTTAGCTGTGATACCATAGAGGAATTAATAAAAAACATTCGGGAAATGCCCCTATTGGAAGATACTTTCAAGGTAATCGGAATCAATTATCGAGATATAGGTGACCAAGATAAATTGGGGTTTAAGGAAAGGAAAAGGATTGCGAGACAAGTTGCATATTTCATCCCAGGTGTAGCGAATCTTGGTCAACCTGAGATAGTTTTTGCAATTACCAAAGTTAAAGGGAAATGGTTTTTTGGGTACTATTCGGAAAATCAAGGCACTTGGTTGAAACATCAACAAAAGCCCCATAATTACTCAACTGCACTACCAACCCGAGTGGCCAGAGCACTCGTGAATATTGCAGTTCCAAAATTAGCAGGTGTTAAAGCGATTGATCCATGCTGTGGCATTGGGACAGTATTGATAGAGGCCCTGTCAATGGGAGTAGATATTACAGGTAGTGATTTCAACCCTTTAGTGATGAAAGGAATCCGTGAAAATCTTAAGCATTTTGGACTTTCTGGACCTGTATTTTTAAGGGATATCAGGGACATAACAGAAAAGTATGAAGTGGCGATTATCGACATGCCTTATAACCTTTGCTCAGTTGTTTCAGATAAGGAAAAATTTGAAATGCTTCAAAGTGCACGTGGCTTCGCAAAAAAAATGGTCATTGTGACAACTGAAGATATAGATGGAATACTTAACGAAGTTGGTTTTGAAATAGAAGATCGATGTGAGGTTGCAAAGGGGAAGTTTATCCGTCAGATAATTGTTTGTTCTTAATGCATAAGGATGGACGGTGAAACTTGCCACAAATGGAATAAAAGGATGTAATACTAATATTTTGTTTAGAATGTAATTGCTCACTACATGTGAAATTCAGGGTAGCGATATAAATCTTGATGAGCAAAACGTTAGATTAATTGAACCAGACAAAAAGGACAGAGACAACCGCTCTGTCCTTTCCTAATGGACAAAATGACCAAGGTTTACAGCTCAACTTTCCAATTACCCATCATTTTGGCAACTTCTGGATCGCGGTAGGACAAGAATAGGCTCTCCCGCGTATCGAGGGCGGAAATGTGCGCCATATCGTCTGCGCTCAACGCAAAATCGAATATGTCGAAGTTTTCGAGAATACGTTCTTTGCGTACCGATTTTGGAATGGCAACAACCTCTCGCTGAATAAGCCAACGCAGTACAATTTGGGCGACGGATTTGTTGTGTTTTTCTGCGAGTGAGTTCAGCACTTCGTTACTAAACAGGTTATTGCGCCCTTCAGCAAACGGTGCCCATGACTGGTGTTGAACGCCTTGCTCCTTCAAGAAAGCAGCGCTCTTTGTCTGCTGGTAGAAAGGGTGTGTTTCAATCTGATTGACGGCAGGTACGATTTCGTTATGAACGATGAGGTCCATCAGACGATCAGGCATGAAGTTGCTGACCCCGATCGACTTGATTTTGCCTTCAAGGTACAGCTCTTCCATCGCGCGCCAAGTACCGTAGTAATCGCCAAAGGGTTGGTGAATCAAGTACAAATCGAGATAGTCGAGCTGTAGCTTCTTCAGGGATTTAGCAAATGCTAGTTTGGCGTTCTCGTAACCAGCATCCTGAACCCAAATCTTGGTTGTGATAAACAACTCCTCACGCGGTATGCCGCTACGCCTAATCGCGCGACCAACTGCTTCCTCATTAAGATAACCAGCGGCAGTGTCAATCAAGCGGTAACCTGCAGACAACGCTTCATATACCGCATTTTCGCATTCTTCTGAATCGGGAATCTGATAGACACCGAAGCCTAAAATTGGCATTTTTACACCGTTGTTCAACGTTACAGTTTGCATAGAAATTTCCTCCTATTGTTTAAATGTTTAAGCAACCGGCATATATCCTTGAAGTAGGGACTGAAGCAGGATTCAACCTGTTACCGTATTGCACTACAATAAGCATAGTTCCTTCGTGTTACACGAAGGCAAGAGGTTGTTACTATTTTTTATAAGGAGCATTCCTGTTAGAAGGATTTTCGGGGACTTGAACAAAAAAGAGCCCTCTTGGTATGATACGGGGTGTCAAATCTGCAGAATTGACCCCTAAATTAGTTAACCAAGGAGGACTCCAAAATGGATTTTAAACAAAATCAGAAAATAAATCAAGTCACCGAAAAAACACTTGTTGTCGGAATCGACATTGCCAAGCGCACACACTATGCTTGCTTTGTGGATGACCGTGGACGAGTGCTCCAAAAATCTTTCTCTGTATCTCAATCTGGAAATGGTTTTGAGCTTTTCTATCAAAGGATTCTAGCGGCGATGAAGGAAAATGAAAAAAACGAAGTCATCGTTGGAATTGAACCTACGGGCCATTATTGGCTCAATTTGGCCTACTTCCTTGAGGAAAGGGGCATCCCCTTGGCCATGGTAAATCCTATGCATGTCAAACGGTCAAAGGAGTTGGACGATAATCTTCCAACCAAACATGACCGCAAAGATGCACTAGTGATCGCTCGTCTTTTAAAAGATGGACGTTTCAGCTATCCTCGGATCTTGAAAGATATGGAGGCCGAACTTCGTGTTGGTTCAACATTTAGAAGTAGGTTGACAGAGGAATTAGGAGCTGTCAAAAACATGATGATTCGATGGTTAGATCGCTATTTTCCAGAGTTCGTTCAAGTGTTTCCGTCTTTCGGAAAAATGGCTTTGGCTGTACTTGAATGCACTCCATTTCCGAGTGATCTTCACCAGAAACAACCCGATGAAGTGGTATCCCTTTATCGAAAAGTCGAGGGGCTCAAATCCCCCCAAAGGCCGAAAGCAGTGCGTCTCATTGAAGTCGCATCTAAATCTATCGGAGTAACGGAAGGACTGGAGATGGCCCGTATTGAAATCGTCACACTTGTCCACCGTTACCATCAGTTAGAAAAAGATATCGAAAGCATTACTCAGCACTTAGTTGAGCTTGTAAAAACGTCTGTAGAATACGAATGCCTATCAACGGTTCCGGGACTTGGAGATACCACTATTGTTGATCTTTTAGCAGAAATAGGAAGCTTCTCACACTATGAAAATCCACGCCAACTAATCAAACTCGCGGGATTAACGTTACGTGAAAATTCCTCCGGTCAACATAAAGGACAAAAGCGCATCTCCAAACGAGGAAGAAGAAAGCTGCGCGCCCTCCTTTTCCGAGTAATGATGCCGATGATCCGTCATAATGAAGCCTTTCGAAAATTACACGAGTATTACACAACTCGTACAGTTAATCCATTACGCAAGAAGCAATCCATCGTGGTTTTATGCGGAAAACTATTAAAAGTGTTACATGGAATCAGTACCAAGCACAAAGCGTTTGACGCACAGCGAATGATGAAGGATATTCCTAGTCTCGCAGAGGCTATGTAAAATCCTATACTTCCTTAGAAGACCTAGACAACAGGATGACACGGAGAAGCTGGCACTATTTTCACCATCCGACCTCGAGTCCCTAAAGGAGCTTCGCTAGCCTCTGCCTTATGACTAGACCGAACGAAGGAATGTAGGCACAAAGATGCCCAGAGACATGGGAGGGTACGTCATCATAAGCTATGCAGAGATCCATTGTGCATCGTATATTTCCCTAGCATTACTTACCACTATTATCCAGTAGTGACCGCGTAGCGTACCCATATGGTGGAATAGTTTCACATATTATCAAAATACTGTTAGAAGTCGTGTCGAAAAATATTTTTTTGACACCCTATCAACGGCTCAAACCGTTGATAAATCAACATTTATAGAGGGAGGGTTTTACAATGTATACGGTTAAAGAAGCCGCCCAGATTACGGGACTCACCGACCACGCCGTGCGCTTCTACACTGACAAAGGCATGGTGCCAAGTGTACAGCGTAATCAAAACAACTTTCGGATGTTCGACGAAGAATCGATTAACTGGTTGCGTGGTATTAAATGCCTCAAGCAATTCGGTATGCCAATTGATGTTATTAAAATGTATATTGATTTATGTCTTGAAGGAGATTCGACTATTTCTCAACGTTACAAACTTATGATGGATCATAAAGAAGATGTGCTTGCTAAGCTTGAAGAAGCAAAACAGCACATTGCCTATTTGGAAGAAAAGACAACCTTATACCAGGACATTCTGAAAAACAACTCTCCGGACACGACAAATCCCGCTCACTGGGAAAGTGTAGAGCATTTGCATAGTGACGTGTTTTACTCGCGGACTACTGCTCATAAGTTGTGAGATTGTAATAACTCCCTAAGATATTTTTTGTGGTAAGTATTGACAAAATTAACTCAATCAATATATATTGTGTATATACGATAATCACAATTTAATAGGGAGGGATGTATAAAGTGCTTGCATTAGACATTCGAAACGTAAATAAGAGTTATCACAATTTTCAACTTAAAAATGTATCGTTTCAACTGGAAAAGGGCTATATTATGGGTTTTATCGGTGCAAACGGTGCAGGGAAAACGACGACAATAAAAACAATTTTGAATATGACTCACTTGGACAGTGGAGAAATTCATATATTCGGGAGGAATATGGCTGAGTACGAACTTGAGTTGAAACAGGAAATTGGTTATGCCATGGGCGGCGTGGACTTTTATACCCGAAGCAAATTGAAGGCCTTGACTAATGTAATTAAGAGGTTTTATGCTAATTGGGATAATGAAACGTACCGCAGTTACCTTCAGAAATTCAAGTTGGATGAAAACAAAAGGATAGCCGAATTATCGACGGGAATGAAGGTGAAATATAGTATTGCCATTGCCTTGTCCCATGGGGCAAAACTTCTTATTCTCGATGAACCAACAAGTGGGCTTGACCCGGTAGCAAGAGACGAAATGTTGGATATTTTCCAAGGGCTTGTCGCCGATGGCGAGATTAGTATTTTGTTCTCCACGCATATCACTTCAGACCTGGAGAAGTGTGCCGATTATATAACCTTTATTGAAAATGGGAAAATTGTCCGTAGTGGAGAGAAAGAAGAGTTTAAAGAATCCTATCTCCTTTTAAATGGTACTGCAACTCAACTGAATGAAGTGAAGGACAGATTAATCTCCTATAAGATAAATTCTTTTGGATTTACGGGTTTAATACTTGCGCAGAATTACGATATCTCCTGGAACATAAAGGCTGCCACGCCGAGCCTTGAGGAAATCATGGTCTATTTTGCGAAAAAGGAGGATGAGTATGTATAACCTAGTTGTGAAAGATATTAAATTAGCTGTGCCTCCGTTTTTTTTCTTGTTTCCTTTCTTGTTTGGTGCTTTAATGCTCATTCCCGGTTGGATTTATTTTATTGTGTTGTTATACTTCTGCTGGATTACGATTCCGAATGTGTTTAACCAATTTAAAGCACAAAACGATTTGATGTTTACATCTGTAATGCCCGTCACCAAACGAGATATGGTAAAGGCAAGGGTAACCGTTATCGTCGGTTTTGAACTGCTGCATATTGTGATTGCCGCAATCTTCGGTTCCATTTCAATGATTATATATCCGAACCTAACCTATTATTTCTACCCGCCTAATATGGGTTTCTGGGGCTTAAATCTTATCATGCTTGCGATTTTCAACCTTATCTTTATCCCGATGTATTATAAGACGGCTTATAAATTCGGATGGGCGCTTTTCAATGCTGTTACGGCTGCTATGCTGTTCGCCGGAATCTCCCAATGGCTTGGTATTCAAAATTCGGTAGTGAATGGTATCTTCTATGGGACTGATGCCCAACAAGTGACGACCCAAATTTTCATCCTAATAGCTGGAATTTTAATCTTTGCGGCGTTTTCCATCATTGCCTATCGGCTCGCTGTCAAACGATTCACCCGAGTGGAAATTTAATGAACATTGCAATCTCAAACGCATCTGAAAAGCCGATTTATCAACAACTTTTTGAGCAGATTAGCGCCCAAATTTTGAAAGGGGAGTTGGAAAACGGCTATTGTCTTCCACCGATCCGACAAGCGGCTCAGGAGCTTAGCATCAGTGTGATTACCGTTAAAAAGGCTTGGGAGGAACTAGAAAGAAGCGGATTAATCAATACCATAAAGGGAAAAGGGTGTTTTGTTGCTGAATTATCCTCCGAACGGAAATTGCAAATTCGCGATGAAATGATCCTTAAGCAAATGCTACTCGACACCTCCTATTATAAATCCTTTGGTCTTACCTTGGATGAGGTGTTGGAAATGTTGAAGAATGTATATTAGGCAAGGGGGCTGGCATGACAGCTCCCTTTTGTTTTTTGGTGTTATATACAACGTGAGAACCTTAAAAGAATATTTAAATGAAAAGTTTACGGAATTATAGAGAAAGACAATTGAAGTTAAATAGATTTCATCAATTATAAATAAAAATATAAAAGAGGCTGAGACAAAAGGTTTTAAAGATAAGAAAAATACAAACTATTAGGTGATATTTCTATTTATACATTCGTTTTTACAGGGTAGACGTTCTGGTTGACTTCCGCTACAGTACTCGCTTTCCGCGGGGTGGGTGCTGAGCCTGTCTAGCTACAGCGGCTACCCGTTAGCAAACTTCAGGTCACCTCCATACGATAAGTCATCATCGGTTCGCCATTCGGCTCATCGTGATTCCTTTATCTCAGTCGATGCCCCTCCAGTTTGTACGTCGATGGGCAAGCCGCCTCCACTTTTCGTACTCCTCAGCGTAAATGCCTGCGGGGTCTCACCCCTCCCACGCATCCCGCAGGAGTCTCTCAGGTCAGCTCCAATCAACCTTTACAGAATATGTAACATTGAACCTCTAAAAATAATGTTCGTATTTAGCTAGGTTGTTTTTTGTTTTGTCCCAGCCTCACTAGTATCCGCTATAAGATAATCATTCTTTTAAGTACATGTACATAAATTAATCGGGGTCACCAAAGACCATGGAAAAAGTTATATATCGGATTACCCTCCACATAGGAAGGCGCCCCAGGTTCACTCTGATCAATCGGATGTGTAAACCACCATACCATGCCAAAGAAAAGGAATATAGTAAGCAATATTAGTAATCTTGCTCCAAGACTTTTCATATGGTTTTTAAGTTGTTCCTTGATATATAAACCGATTAATGTAATGGATGCGAAAAACAAAATTACCCCTGCTGTTATTTCAAATAAGGAGCCTATATCCTTTGGCGGCTCACCTATTGTGATCGTGTTGGATAAAATTTCTCCAAAGATGTAAAACCATTGGGCAGCTGTCAGTGCAAATGTAATTCCGTTCTTTATGTAGGAGTCTTTTAACTGTGGCCAAAGTAACATAAAAACAAGTTGAATTGCTAGAATCGCCAAAAGTGTTAAACCTGCTAGCATTGGGTCAAACCAATCAGTTATTTGCTCTCGTCCATCTTTTGCAGCTACTGCAGTAAAGCCTATCCAAGCGATAAGAAAGGGAATACCTAAAAGAAACGAGAAAATAAAATTTTTTGGTATCTGTGTCTTGTTATCCATCTATATTCCTCCGATACTAAGTAAGTACTTACTTGCGTTCTCGTTAAATAAAATGCTAGGGTGTTAAGCCTCTAGCAAAAGTAGAGATACTTGTATTAAAAAATTCCTCTTCAGTGATACTTGTAATCTCTGCTTGATGTTTAACCGAAGATTGGAAATAACCAAAGTTTATCCAAATGAAAGTCAATGCTTGAGCTTCTAGATTTGTATCGATAATCTTTCCTTCTTCCTGCATCTTGGAGAAATATGTAATCAATGCCTCCTTAAGTTGCCTTGGTATTTTGATTATCTCTTTAGCGAAGTATTCTGCCATACTGGATTCCTGTAGGCTAATTAAGATTAGATCACTATTTTCCTTCAAAAATCTTTGGTACACTTTTGAAAAATGAAGTAAATCTTGTTCAAGAATCCCGGAAGTATGCTTTTCGAATATATTTGATAAAGCAGGGGCATACGAAGTTTGTTCGAAGGCAGCTTTAATCAAGCCTTCCTTATTTTGAAAGTGGCGAAATATTGTTACTTCATTTACTCCAGACTTATGTGCAATCGCCCGAGTTGTAGCTCCTTTAAACCCTTTTTCCTTAAATAACTCTATTGCCGCCTGTAAGATGGTAGCCTTTGTGTCCATTAGTGAGACTCCTTTGTATGTAAGTAATTACTTGCATACAAATTAACAAATATTCTATTATTTGTCAACTATGAAAAATTGAAGTTTAAGATAGGTGACTTTATATTAGTTCATTAATTACTGTCTTAATGGAAATTAGGTCTATATGAAATACACAGGCCATGGGAAGTAAAGTGAACACTTACCATGGCCTTGTGTTGAAACATTAGTCTTTATTAAGAATACATCTTTAATTTATTATGGTGTCGTCCAATTGGTACTACAAAGGGAGAGTCAGAAACAGGGTCATTTATTACGTTACAATGGAGTCCGAAAATATCTTCAATCAATGTACTTGTAATAATTTCTGATGGTTCTCCCTCAGCAATCAGTTTTCCATTTTGCAATGCAAAAATATGGTCTGCATAACGAGCTGACAGGTTGATATCATGAAGCACCATGACAATCGTTGTTCCGTATTTCCGGTTAAGGTCTGTGAGCATGTCGAGAATTTCAACTTGATAGGTAATATCTAAATAAGTTGTTGGTTCATCAAGAAACAGTATATCTGTTTTTTGTGCCAAAGCCATAGCAATCCATACACGCTGTCTTTGCCCACCTGAAAGCTCGTCAATATGCCGGTCGGCAAATTCTGTAATATTCATAATTTCCATTGCCTCTGCAACGGCTTTATAATCATTTTTTGTCCAGCCCTTTAAAAATGTTTGATGAGGGTATCTTCCTCGTCCAACTAAATCTGCAACGGTTATTCCCTCAGGGACGATCGGTGATTGAGGCAAGAGCCCTAATATACGAGACAATTGCTTCGGTGGTATTTTATGAATGGGCCTCCCTCCCAAGGTCACTTGTCCAGAAGTAGGTTTGATAAGTCTAGCCATTGTTTTAAGTAATGTAGATTTACCGCAACCATTCGAACCAATAATGATGCTTATTTTATTTCTTGGAATTGAAAGACTTACATCATGTAATATCGTTTTATTATCATATCCAGCACTGATTCTTTCAGCTTGTAAAGCATGAGTTGGTTTCATTATAAATCTCCCTTTCGATTCATTTGGATTAGCAAGTAAATCAAGTAAGGTGCTCCAAGAATACCTGTAATGACACCTACAGGGTATCTAGCAACGAATGCAAATTGTCCTACAAGATCTGATGCTAAAACTAAGATGACGCCAACAAGACCTGCTGGAATAATGCTTGAAATCCCAACACCAACTAATCTTTTTGCGATAGGTCCAGAAAGAAATGCAACAAATGCGATAGGTCCAGTTGCAGAGGTAGCTAACGCAATGATAAGTACCGAACTAATAATTAGCACAAGTCGTGTCTTATTAGTATCAACCCCTAGTGAAGTTGCTGTTTGCTCTCCAAGTTCTAGCATGTCTAATCGTTTCCCAAAAGCGATGATAATGGGTGTGAATAGTAGTACTGTAACGATTAGAGGATAAAGATTTTCCATTTTAGCACCGTTTAAACTGCCGCTGAGCCATCTCATGGCAGTAGGGATATCATGCTGCTGACCGATAAGTAATAAATAAGATATGACAGCATTTAGCATAGCTTGAATGCCAATTCCTATTAATATTAGTCGTCCAATTGAAAATGAATGACTTTTTGACAATAAAAAAATAACGATTACTGTAGCAAGTCCGCCAAAAATAGAGGCAATAGAAACAAAGGCATTACTTGCATGTAGAACGATAATACAGAAAACAGCAGCAGCGCTTGACCCCGCTGTTATTCCGATAACGTTTGGGTTTGCTAGGGGGTTACGAAGCATTGTTTGAAATATATGCCCAGCAACCCCAAAAGCAAATCCAGAAAAAACACCTGCCACCATTCTAGGGAAACGTATTGTCTCTACTGCAAAAGATGCACCTTTTACTTTCTCGCCTAGTAGAACTCTGATGACCTCTGAAACAGGATAAATCGTGTTTCCTAGCATAAGCATTGCAGAGCAAAGTACAAAAGCAATGGTTGCAAGTAAAGAAGTAACGAGGATAAAACGGCGACGTCTTTTTATTCTACCTATCATTATAAGATTCATAGATTCATTTATCATAACGCACGCATTTTCGCTTTCATAGTTATTAAGATTAAAATTGGTGCCCCAATAAAAGCTGTAACTACACCAACTTCAAGCTCGCCAGGACTCCCTAAAATCCGACCGAATACATCTGCTATTGTTAAAATAATGGCACCTGATAACGCAGACATTGGGATAATGTATCGTAAGTCAGGGCCGATGACGAGTCGAATCACATGTGTTGCTAATAAACCTATAAAGCCAATAGGACCTGCAAGTGCTGTAGCTGCACCGCACAATAGCACTCCTCCTAAGGCAGAAACAAGCCTAAGTGTTCCTGTACGTACACCTAATCCTTTAGCAGCCTCATCACCTAATGCTAATGCATTGAGTGCTGGAGCAGTGAACAATGCAATTAATATTCCAACAATAAGAAATGGAGTAAAAAGGGAGATAGAGTTCCAATCTCCTGCACCAACACTACCTACCTGCCAAAATCTAAATTGATCCATAACGTTAGAGCGAGGAATCATGATGGCCATTACGAGAGATGATAATGCAGCGCTCGTAGCAGCACCTGCTAAAACGAGTTTAAGGGGGGTGGCACCGCCACTCCCCATTGAACCAATTCCGAATACAATAATGGCAGTTATGATTGCTCCTGCTAAAGCAAGCCAAATGTATTCGTTAGCGGTACCTATATTAAAAAAGGATATTCCGCAAACGACAAATAGTGCTGCTCCTGTGTTAACTCCTAAAATGCTAGGGTCTGCAATAGGGTTACGTGTAACTGATTGCATGAGAGACCCCGAAATCCCTAACGCAGCACCACACATCAAACTAAAGGCAGTTCGAGCGATTCTTTGACGAACTACATTTGCTCCGTGGGATTGAACTTCAGGACGGAATAGGCCATCGATTAGTTCAGTCCATCCAACTATACGAGATCCAAAAGCAAGAGAAGCTATTATACATATACCGAGTAATACAATAGAAAGTATAAGAACTTTTATGAAGTTTTTCGGTAAAAGTAACTGCTTATTTTTTGAAACGGATGTATGATTCATCTTATTTTATTTTGCTTACAGCTTCTGAGAGTAACGTTAAGTACTCATCAATTGAATATTCAATCGAGAGTGGACTTGGAGTACCTGCAGCTGCAAGAGGAGTGTTATCTTCAATAATGACAATAGAACCTCTTTCTATTGCTGGAATCTTACCTAGTATTGGATCAGCTTGTAGAGCAGCTAGAGTATCTTTATGACCATACGATATCAAAATGTCAGCATCATTAAGCATATCTGCATTTTCAGCACTTACTTCTAGATAAAAATTATTTGGATCAGTGATTTGACTTGTAATGCTTTCTGGGTATTCCATTCCTAACTCAGAAAGGAATGCACCACGTGGATCGTCTGGTGTGTAGATATAGAACTTAGACAAATCATCGGCACTCATACTTACGAATGCAGCTTTTTTACCTTTAATTTCAGAGTGTTTACTCACTTTCTCTTCAATTAATTTCTCTGTATCGGCAATAAGTTGTTTACCTTCTTCTTCCATTCCCATAGCCATTGAATTGTATGTAACTTGTTCACGCCATGAAGCTACCCAAGGACTAGTTTGATAGGCAATAACTGGAGCGATTTCACTTAATGTATCATATTCTTCTTGAGTAATACCTGAATATGCAGCAAGAATGACATCTGGATTCGTATCAGCAACGGCTTCAAAATCTAAACCGTCAGTATCCTGGAAGATAGTTGGCGTTTCTGCACCAAGATCTTTTATCTTATCCGCAGTCCAAGGTAACATACCACTTTCATCTTGAACACCATAGTTAGCAGCTGAAAAACCTACAGGCACTACACCGAGTGAAAGAGCTACGTCATGATTTGACCATTGAATCGTAGCAACGCGTTCAGGTTTCTTTTCAATTGTTGTCTCTCCAAGTGCATGTTTAATCACGATTGGGTATTCAGTTGTTGTTCCATCAGACTTCGTTGTTTTCTTATTAGATTCTTCAGTCGAAGTTGTTTCAGACTTTGTACCTGTTTGTTCACTTGAACAACCAGCTAGAGCAATCATAAACATCACAAGCAGTAATGTTAAGAATAAAGGCATTTTTTGTTTTGTAATCATTATGTTTATCCTTCCTTATTTTAAGATTAATTGATAATAATTATCAATATCAATAATGTAAATCCTTTTTAGAAGGTTGTCAACAAGAGATTTCAAAACATTTAGTAAATTGGTTATATACTGGTGATTGATTCCCATTTTAATGATGATGCAAGGAAACTTCAAATTCATTATTCTAAATAAAAGGTATTTGTTATTTAACTCTAACAAGTACTAATGCATTTGAATCAAGAACTTAAGTTTTATTAATTTTCTAAGTGTAAAAGGTGAATAAGGCAGTTGTTTCAGAATGAAGGAAAAAGGCCTAGGAATGTGAGTGGAAATATTAAAGGAAGAAGGTGCAGATTAATTGAATGAGTTGGTGTGAAAAGAAATAGAGGCATAACCATTAGCATAAATAACAATAAACTCCTTGAAGAAAGTCATAGACCACGCTTACCTACTCTAGGATGCAGAGGTCTATGACAAATTCCAATGTTTAGGTCAGTACGGAAACTTATTCCGATTTAAAAGCAAGAACCCTACTTCCCACAGCATTTCTTGAATTTCTTCCCACTTCCACAAGGACAAGGTTCATTTCTCCCCACCTTAGAGCTAATAGGGAAATTAGGTGTTAGTAAGTGATTGATTCCAGAATTTTTGTTTAGCAGTTCTTCCCGTTTTTTATAGTGAGCTTCTCTATTATCAATTATATCTTTCCATGATTGTAACTCTGGATGTTCAATTCCATTTATGACACAATTCGCATATAGAGAATCCTCTAATGGTAGGAAGGAATGATCATATCCTTCTCCAATTAACGTTGCTATTTTTGGAATAGCGTCTGTCGACAATTGTAAACATAATGCCTCTGCAATTAATGTTTTTGCAGTAATGTCAGGTGCCTGGTCAAAAAGGTTTAATAGTGTTCTTATCGCATGTTCCGATTTAATATTTCCTAATATAATGATGGGTGAGTAGTAATTATCATTATTAAGTACATATGGAGCAACTTTTGTAATAACTTCATTAGAGCCAATCTTAATTAGTGCCTCTTCAATTTCCCCAAGTAAAATTTCCTCATTGCTACGTGGTAGAAGTTTAGATAAATCGTTAACTAATGCTTGTATGTTCATTTCACCAGCAGCGTAAACAGATAAGAGTCCCTTATAAGAGAAGTACTTTTTATTTATCTCTTGCTGAATAGCTCTCTCGACTTCATTTTGCTCTAGTCCATTCATTTTAATTAAAGTGTCAATAATTTGCTTCGATTTTCTAAAGAGAGATCCGTTATAAAATTTCTGTTCCTCCATCTCATTAATAACCGTAGAGAGTTTTTCCGTTAGTTCCTTGATCGAATAGTGACTTAACATGATAGAATTCATTAGGACTTCCTGCATGTTGTCATCAATATATGGTTTAATTTCTTCATAATATTCTTCAATTAATTCAGGATTACAATGATCCAATATTGATAAGTACCAGATAAGATTATCATCGTTCCTCTTAATGCAGTCTACTAGCATCTGCATTCCATTCGCTTGAATACGGTAGCCTTTTGCATAAGGGAGAATTGAATTTTTCATCATGTGTGGTACATTTTTATCGTTTGCTTTTAAAGTAAGTTCAAATGTCATATCATTACCTATTAATGCTTTATCTATCGCTTTAAGTACAAACTTCTGAACTATCAAATCATCACTTAAAATAAACGGGTGCAGTTTTTCCAAAAAGTTATTCAATTTAGCTATCCTTTCTCATTTCATTTATCATTATCATTCTATTCCTTACATTATTGTTGTCAACTGATAGCCTCCTCTTACTTTATTCCTTGATTTGAAGGTTAGTCGATTTAATTTTATCAATAGATTAAGCAGTATGACTCATTGACTTATTATCAAATTCAATTGGTGTTTTAAAAGGGAGGTGAGGCGGTCTTAGAATCCATTTGCAAAGAAAAAAGTACTAGGAAAATTAGGAGGATAGATGGTTGAAATTTTCAGAAATTTAGTTTAGTATCATCTTTGAAAGCGCTTTCTATTAATCGTCAATACAATTAATAACTTTTGTTATCTATCAACTTAGATAATGCAAAAATTTTTTCCACATTACTAACGCGCGTTAGTTATTGCACCAACCTAATAGATTAGAAACCTAGTGAGGCTGTTTTAAATCTTTTAGACATGTAAAAATCATAATATGCCTACGTCCTAACAATGGTAGAGTTCTGATTCATCGGGAAATTTGTATTCTTAGCTCGTGTACTCTGTATTTTTGTTTACTTTAGAAATGAGAAGAGTACTGAGTATACAAACATTTCAAGTATTTGCTACTACAAATGACAAATGAGGAGTGATTACAATTAAAAAATACCAATTGTTTAGAATTGTAATAATGACGCTAATAATGCTGTCGTTAACAGTGGTGAGCTATGCGCAAAATCCATTAACAGAGGAAGAAGTTTATCATCCATTCGAAGGTCATGATGGACAAAAATGGCAGATTTCTGATGGTTGGCGGAATGGTGATACTTTTTTTGGGTGTCATTGGAATAAAAATAGAGTTAATTTTAATCGTGGTATTATGGAATTGTCTCTTCGTGCAAATTATTCATACCCAGCACCATATAATTATGAGTGTGCAGAGTACGCGACGAATAATTTCTACGGATATGGGTTGTATGAAGTATCTATGAAACCAGCAAATGTACCGGGTGTAATTTCCTCTTTCTTTACGTATACAGGTCCATCATTTAATGGTGCGCCTTGGGATGAGATTGATATTGAATTTCTAGGAAATGACACGACAAAGGTTCAATTCAATTATTATACAAATGGTGTAGGAGGGAATGAAATACTTCATGATTTAGGATTTAATGCTGCTGATCGTTTTAATACGTATGCATTTGATTGGCAGAAAGACTATATTAGCTGGTATGTTAATGGAAACTTGGTAGCTACTGTTACAAATAACATTCCGAGTAACCCGAGTAAAATCATGATGAATATGTGGAATACGTACGGCATTGATGAATGGGCAGGAAGATATGGAGGAGGAGATGCGAACGCCTCCTATGAGTGGGTTCGATATACACCAAATGGTGGAAATTCAGCTCCTTCAATTGCTCCCGATTTTCAATTAAACGCGTGTGATTATACGGATTCAAGCGGGATAACATCTTGGAATTGTGGTGTAGGTACTTTTCACTCTGGTAACTGGATAAAGTTTGATAATGTTGATTTATCTACAGGTTATAATGCATTTGCTGTTAGCTATTCCTCGCCGCAAAGTGGTAGTTTTGATATAAGACTAGGTAGTCCAACTGGGCAAAGAATCGGATCGGTAAATTATAACGCAACTGGTGATTGGTCTAACTATCAATGGAGTGGTACCCCTTCATTAGATGTAAAGGCAAGGGGAACGCAGGATATATTCATTGTATCGACGAGTGGAGCAGCTAATTTAAAAGAATTTTGGTTTAAGAATGAATAGTGGATGAGTTTTGAAAAAGTAGTTACTTCATTCTCTTTATAAGATATAACGGGGGGTGTCCAAAAGGTTACTAAGACCTTGCGGGGCCTCTTTTTGATATAATGAATTAGGAGTATATTTCCAATTATATTTTTAATATAATAGAATACATATCATTAATTAGGTGGAGACTTTTATGCGCAGTGAGGACTTGGCTAAACTTCTAGGTTTATCTAGAAGTACAATATCAAGAGTGATTAATAATTATCCAGATATACCACAATCGACAAGAGAAAAGGTTTGGAAAGCTATTGAAGAATACAATTATGCTCCCAATGCATCAGCACGGAGGTTAGCTGGTGTAAAAAATAAAATGATTGCAATCATTTTATTAGATGTAAAGGATAATGAGGTTCTTCATCATGTAAAAGCAACGGATGATACATTGATACATAATAACCCGTTCTTTTCTCCTATCGTTAGTGCAGTAAGTGACCAAGCAAACAAAATGGATTACTATGTCCTTATCTCTATTGTTTATTCAAAAGAGGATTTAAAAAAAGTTCAAAGCCTTTTTTACCAAAAGATTATTGATGGAGCCATTTTTGTCGGTATGCAAGAAGCAGAAAATGAGATGATATTCCAACTCATTGAACAAAAATATTTCATTGCAATGATTGATACAAGTGAGGTTTATAACAAAAGTCACAATGCAATATATATTAATGCGGATAATTATGAGGGAAGTGTTAAGGCAGTATCGTACTTATTGGAACTGGGGCATACTTCTATCGGGATTATAACTGGAGATTTAAACAAATTATCTGCAAAGGAAAGGCTAGCAGGCTTTGAAGTTACGCTAATGAAACATAGAATAGAACTAACAAGAAATTTTATATATCATGGTGATTTTACAGAGAGTAGTGGATATGAAGGTGTAAAATATCTTTTAAGTGGGCCTAATCCTCCAACAGCTATTTTTGTATGTAATGATACAATGGTAGTTGGCGCATATAAAGCGATAAGTGAATTAGGATTACGTATCCCAGAAGACCTATCTATCATTGGATTTGATAATTCCTATTTTGCCTCTTATCTAAATCCACCACTAACAACAGTTGAAATCTCATTTTCCGATATAGCAAAAAGAGCAACAATATGCCTTATTGAGACAATTGAAAAGGAACAGCAACAAAGGCTTGTAGAAAAGGTAAATACCACCCTTATTGAAAGAGAGTCTTGTCTGGTAATTAACAGTACTGACGAGAAAAAATAGTATAAATGAAAAGAAATTATATGACCCCGAATAGGCTGTTCTATGACAAGTTATGACATATTGGGTTATTTTTAGTATAAATCATAAGGAATCATTATGCGAATAAATTGAAAATGAGCCTATTTACATACTAAAACAATTGAAGGCCCCAAACCTCCTGTCTTGCAAACTGGGGATAAGCATATATAAAACTAACAATGATAGGAGCCTCTTGTACATGAGGATATGCGTTTAAAAGTAACCTATCCGCATATTGAGTAGCTGTTAATTCAAGCGGTAACTTATGCCGAAAGATTTCAAAAGCGCGTTGCTGCTGCATTGTAGTTATATTGCCCTTAATCGATGTGTAAAGAAACATAAAAATACAAGAAACTTCCATTTTGTTTCCATTCACCTTATATCTCAACTCTCACTGAATTATTTTTATTCCGGGTATAATGACTTCCAATTGTTAAAAGTCTGCTTATGTAAAACACCTGACTTATTGACCACAAACATTCTATAATACTAGCTTAGTGGAATAAATGAGTATCTCTCATTATTAAAAGCACCAAATACAATTATAGATAAGTAAAGGTTAAGACATATTATTTTTTAATAAATAGATAACAGCACTATTCCTCAAAGGGGAATAGTGCTGTTCACAATTAAGCTAGTTTTTTCTTGCGTGCCTTAACAGCAAAAGCTGTACCTAATATGACTACTAGTAATCCTATAGCTAGTAGGTTAAATGTATTAGTAGCTGTGTTAGGTAGCTTTTGATTATCTCCAGAGTTCTCACCCTTTGTTAATTCAGACTCTTTATCAGTACCAGGCTTTTCAGAACCAGGTTTATTAGTATCTTGTTCATTAACAGTACCAGGCTTATCAGTATTAGGTTTATCTGTATTTGGCTCTTTGTCAGTACCAGGCTTATCATTATTAGGATCTGTAGTATCAGGTACATCCGGCCCGTCAGTATCAGGTGTACCATTATTTGGATCTTCTGTTACTTTTTTAATCACTACATTGTCAATAAATACATCCTGAATTTCTGCAGGCGTTAACCCATCAGCATCCTTCCCTAAAGCAAAACCAAATTTTGCTGCTGGATCTGTAGGTTCAGTCATTTGAAATTTGTAGGTAAATGTTTGGATTGTATCTGTTAACTCTGCAACTTGGTCAAAGTATCCTGTCCAGTTGTCATCTTCTTCACCATTATGTTGTAGTTGTACACGTAATGGTCGATTAACAGTAGATTTCGCATCAAAAGATACCTCATAAGTAGCATCTTTTTCGATAGAAATCCCTTGTTGGAATAATTGGATGTTCCAATCCTCAGTACCGATATCAGTAATAGCTGCTTTAGCTTGTCCCTCTTCGTTCACTGAAAAAGTTGCTTTACCAGGATTATATGCTTCTGCTCTCCAATCAGAAAGGCCATCAAAGATTCCATTTTTAACAAGATTATCTTTTACTTGCTCTAATGGTAGTCTCTTCAAGAATACATTATCAATATAAACATCACTTTGATTACCACCAATATTAAATTGAAGCTCAGAATTATTATCTGTTGCAGCATTCATCTTGAAGTCTAAAGTATATTCTTGTGTAGTTGCTGATAAATTAACTATTTCTTCATGTATGACTTCAGACTTTGAGTTCTTGATTGCTACCTGGATTTCTCTTTCGGCTTCAGCACTTGCATCAAAGGTTAGTTGATATGGTTTTCCATTTTCAAGGTTAAGTCCACTTTGAACCAATTGTACTGAATCCTTATTGTTGCCACCATTGTTAATTAATGCTTCGAATCTTCTTTCATTTACTGCACTTCCAATATATCTAGATGCATCTGCGGAATGGTCTGTTCTAAATTCCCAATAGCCCATTCTCTCAGTACCTTGGTCAAACGTACCGTTATAGATGTAGTTTCCTGTTGGAAGTGGGTCTCTAACAATTTTTGAAGGGTCAACAGGAGGTGCATCGGCAATTTTCACTAATTTTACCTCATCAAGTGAGATGTCACCATCATTCAGACCCATATTAAATTCATATCGAGCCTTAATATCAGTTTCGTCATTCATAGTAAATTCAAATGAATAATCTTCCCAAGATGTAGTCAGCATGAAAGGATCCTGACCAGCATAATCCTTCCAACTTCTATCTCCATCTGCACCTATTTTAACTTTCAAAGGTCTTTCAGTCTCTGCTTTTGCTTTAAAGGAAGCTTTATATTTAGCCCCTTTTGTAAGGTGTATTGGTGCTTGAAGCAACTGAACTCCATGTTCAACATTACCGCCTGATTGAATTTGTACATCCAATTCACCATTATTTGTTACAAGGTTAGCAACTGCGCCACCGTCTTTTGAGAATGTCCAATAGTCAGTATTTGGAACGCCTTCAACACCTTCTACAGATGGATCATCTATATCAAAACTACCATTATAGACGTAGTTACCATCCTCAAGAGGAGCTCTTACATCATCATTTTCTTCACTTATAGGCTTTTCACGTACTGGGTACTCATCCTTTTGATAGACTTTTACATAATCTACTGCCATTTGTTGAGGGAATACTGTCGTATCGTCCGGATTACCTGGCCAGCCCCCACCAACTGAAATGTTCATAATTAAGAAGAAATCTTGATCAAATGGTGCTGGGTAAGTATATTCATCTGCGTTAGAATCACTTTTAGTGAACCAGTCATTTGCAGTATGATATAAATTACCATCAACATACCATCTAATTTCTCCAGGCTCCCATTCTATGCTGTAAATATGGTAATCATCAGCAAATGATTGGCCTTCAGGTAAATAATAATGTCCTTGTCGTTGTTGATGTGGTTTACCGAAATGAATGGTTCCATGGATTGTATCAGGCTCATGACCTAAAAGCTCCATGATGTCAATTTCTCCACTTACTGGCCATGTGCCATAGAAAGGTTCATCCTCTGGCATCATCCAAATTGCAGGCCAAATCCCTTGCCCTGAAGGCATTTTTGCTTTTACTTCAACTTTTCCATAAGTCCATTTTTGTTTCCCTTTAGATATAAGTTTAGCAGAAGAGTAGTTATATGTTTTTCCATCTGCCTCTGTAATATCCTCTTTTCTAGCCTCAAGAATAAGGGACCCATCTTTAACAAAAGCATTATTTTCTGTATATGATTGGATTTCGCCATTATATCTACCATTTGTAGGAACATCATAGCTCCAGTTATCCATATTGATTTGGTCACCATCAAATTCATCTGAAAAAACCAATTTCCAATCTTTTGAAGATGTATTTGTATCAGTTGCTGAATTTTCAGCTGCAGAAACATTACTTTTAAATGGAAAACAAGAACTAAATAGAATGACAGCGATTACAAAATAAGCAATCCTTTTAAAATTCATGATTAACCTCCACTTTATTAGATTTAGTGTTCAAAGTCTGTTAGTTAAATCTAATCACCGCCTTTATCTAATTAAGGAAACCGATTTCCATAATGGGTGTAAATTATCTCGTACACTGCTTTAAATGATGTATAAAGTGTATACAGCGATGCTATTTTAATATGTTATCATTCTAGTTGTCTTTATATTTTCTTTATGTATGGAAATCGCTTTCATTTCCATGATTATAAAAGGTTATTTACACCTTTGTCAATAATATTTCGACAGAATCTACTATATTCTAGCATTTGTTAGTAAATTAGCAGTGATATTAAATTCATAGGATAGGAGAAAAAGATATTTTACTAGAGTAAGTTTTAAACTATTATTTGCAGATATAAATCAATCTAAGTGTAGTTTTTGTTCGTGTTTATACTTCTATTATATATTGTAGAATATAATATATAGTATTAATTAATTATTTATATATTTATGTTTATAAAAATAGACTATGGTAATAAGGATTATCTATATATTTTTTGGAGGGCACACGATGAAACAATTTTATATGAAGCAGAAGATATTTAGCCTTACTGGCAAATTTACAGTAAAAGACCAGGAGGGGAACGATGTCTATCTTGTAGACGGGAGTCTATTACGAATCCCAAAAACCTTTTCAATTAAGGATACAGCAGGAAGTGAAGTAGCCCTTATTACAAAGAAAATTTTTAGCTTTTTACCTAAATTTTTTATTGAGGTAAATGGTCACGAGTTATTAACGATAAAGAAGGAATTTACATTTTTCAAGGCACGCTACTCAATTGATGCGGCAGGTGTTGAAGTACAGGGGAATTGGTGGGATATGGACTTTAAAGTTTTGCAACACGGTGAGGTAGTTGGAAAGGTGAACAAGGAATGGTTTTCGTGGGGGGATAGTTACAAGGTTCAAATTGTTAAGGATGAAATGGAACAACTCATGATTGCACTCGTAGTTGCGATTGACTGTGTGAAGGCAGATCAAGCAGCTGCTGCCTCTGCTGGAGGGGCGACTTAAATGAGGTCTAGTATATAGAACACTGCACATAAAACTATATGCCAATAGATAAAAATTATCGGCATATAGTTTTTTCTTAGTTGGTCATCCTTAAAATCGGCAGTGTACAACAACGAAAAGACCCACCAGATTTAATAATTTCCGTAATATCTACTTCAATGACTTCAAAACCCCTGTTTCGAAGTTGTTCATTTACATGTTTGTTCACAGGTAAGCTAAGTATACGCTTATGGCCTATATTTAAAACATTTGTCCCTAATTGGAATTGCTCCTCTTCAGAAACCTCGATTAAATCGTATCGAGAGCCTAAAACATCTACTTCTTTCTTGTTTAGCGCATCAGGATAAATTAATGCTACGCCAGGTGATACAATATTAAATATACAATCAAGATGTAAATACTTCGCTTTAAAGGGGATCGTAATGATTTTGAAGTCTGTTAAAAGGCGTTGCAACTGTTCAGCAGCCCTTTGTGTAGTTCGTTCACTTAGCCCGACATATATGGTCTCTTTATCAATCATCACGTCTCCACCTTCAATTTGTTCTTCAACCAAATTGTAGTAAGAGATTTCTTCATCATCCAGCCATTGTTTTAGTACATTTTCCTCACCAGCGCGAATGTCAGTTGCCATTTTTGCTACAAAGACAGTTTGTCCAAGGGTAAAACCGATATCACGTGTAAAGACCTGTTCAGGATATTTTTTATGATATGGTAATAAAGTGACGTCGACCTCATTCTCTTTCAGAACCTTAACAAAGTTTTGATGCTGCTCAAGTGCTAGCTCAATATGAATCCCTTCATCTTTAAAATGTTCCTGTGTCTCATTAATAACGTCTCGAATTGTCATATACTGAGGCTGACAAAGGATTACACGTTTTAATACATCATATTCGCTCATGCAATATGTTTTAGCATCTGTCATTGAGTTATTTTTCATTGCTTTTCTCCTCCTATTATTACCTTCTAGGTTTTCCTGAAATGAGGGGAATATTACATGTATGTAAGAATTGATACAAGGTTGCTTTTAGGTATAAGGAATGTTGAGGTTCTCAATGGAGTTCATATTATCAACGGATAAGCAAGTAGGCTATTACCCTTATTTATTTCGTATCCAGTATTCTTACTAGGTAATAAAAAAACATTTACTTAGAAACAAACAAAAGAAAACCGCCCAATTTATAAGGCGGACTAATAAAAAATGATTCGTGATACATGCCAATTAAATGTTCATTGTTTTTTGGTCTACTTTATTGTTCGTTGTTTCCTTGGTTATTTTCCAGAGGGTTACTGCTAATAGGACACAACCAACTGCCACTAAGAATCCGTGTGCAACTCTGATGGGTTGATTGAAGAAAAATTGAGGAATATATAACAACATTCCAATTGAAAGTGGAATACCAGACCATTTCATATGGGCATAGGACTTCCATAGAGCAATAGCTACAAGAATCGATGATAGGGCAAGCAACAATAAACCTACTAGAAATAATATTAGACCAGTTCCAGAACGGACTACTTCAGCTTGACTCAATAAATCTGCTGATTGTTGATTGAAAGCCTCCTGGCCTATAGCTTGTAACCCAAATGTTTCTCCTCCATAAAATGGAAGGGTTAACCCGACTCCAATAATACAACTTATTAAGGCCCAGTATGTAAGTGTGCTTAAGTTAGACCTTAATAAGGAGCTATGAATACTGTATATTCCAAGTGGTAATAGGGTAAAGGCAAAAATCGCTAGTAAGTGAGCTAGTAGCCACTCATTTGAAGCAAAAGCTGAAGCACCTTGCAAAGTTTTCTCATCAGAGAAAGGACGTATTGCAGGATATAATACAAATAATATACCTGATATAGAAAGTGAAAAAACACCTAGGTGAGTTTGAGAGTTGGACATTCTTTTTCCTCCTTTTACTTTTGATTAAGGTGGGAAATAAAAAAGGTATATGTAAAATCACTTCTATTATAAAATTGGAATATTAAGAAATAAGGTATTATTTGTAAAATTAATGTTAAATCGAATATCATGTGGTGGTACCTTGTATCAAGAAGGGTAAACAAAATTGGAGGACTTAACATGGGAATTGTCCAACATTCAAAATTTCATCAATTCAAAAGTGCAATTGCTTCATTAGAGGAAGTGAATGAAAGGACACTGAAAAGCCAAACCTTTTTAATTGAAAAGGATGAAAAGAGGGGTATAGAAATTTATTATGCGCCGTTTGACTATATAAATAAACATGCAAAGGTTGTTATTGTTGGGATAACTCCAGGGTTTTATCAGATGAAACAAGCCTATGAAGCGGTGAGGGCAGCTAGTAGGGAAAAATCAGATGAGGAAATATTACAAGATGTAAAAAAACGAGCGAGTTTATCAGGTCCCTTAAGGAAGAATTTGACAACAATGTTAGATGAGCTACATTTACACAAATATTTTAAAATACAGTCAACGAATGAACTTTTTGGCGAAGCAAATGGCCTCGTCCATACAGTATCAGTCCTTTCCTATCCGGTTTTTTATAAGGGCAAGAATTACAATGGTACTACACCAGACATATTAAGGACCGATTTACTTAAGTATTATATTATAACGCAATTTGCCCAGGAAATAATGAACATAGAGAAGCCTCTTATTATTCCGCTAGGTATTAATGTTTCAAGAGTTCTATTCTCGCTTGCTGAGGACGGTTATCTTGACAAGGAACATATTGTGAGTGGGTTCCCACATCCATCTGGAGGAAATGGTCACCGTCATAAACAATTCGCTCAAAATAAGGAGGCAATGAAACGACAATTATATGAGCATTTTATTAAATAAAAAAGCCTCATTGTAGAGGCTTACTTTTAATCCTGTTATTATTTTGTATAGTTATCAAAATATCCTTGAATATAGATGAATGGAGTCCCTTTGTCACCACTACCTGACGTTAAGTCCGATAAAGAACCAATTAAATCTGTTAAGCGACGCGGAGTTGTTCCTTGTGCTTCCATTGCGCCTACTAAATCATCATTTTTGTTTTCAATATATTTAGATATTGCTTGCTTTAACTCCTCACCACGAAGATGTGAGAAATTGTTGTCCGCTAAATACTTTAACTTAACTTCATTTGGTGTACCATCAAGACCAACTGTATAAGCCGGAGAGACAACAGGGTCTGCTAGCTCCCAAATTTGACCGACTGGATCCTTGAACGCTCCGTCACCATATATCATCACTTCAATTGTTTTACCTGTCAATTCCTTCACTTTAGCTTGTATCCCATCAACAATTGGTTGACAGTTGTTTGGGAATAACTTTACACTTTCTTCAGTTGCTTTATTTGACCCAAGCAAACCGTAAGCTTCATTGAAGCCACTGCCGTTAACCGACTCTTTTAATAGATCATCAAGGCCATAAACAATTTCAGCACCATTATTTTTTAGAATACGTTTTGTTCTTGTACGAGTATGGATATCACAAGTTAACACATACTTCGTGTAATCTAAAATTGTCTTTGCGTTATTAGAAAAGATGACTTCACAAGATGCACCTTCTGCTTCAATTAATTCCTTATAATACTCAATATAGTCAACGCCAGTGAAAGGATGTGTAATATAGCCAAAATGACTACGAAATTCGCTCTCAGTTAGGACATCTGTCCATGGATTTACACCTTTCGCATCTAGTTCCTCAATATCAACAAGGTGATTTCCAACTTCATCAGAAGGGTAACTAAGCATTAATACAATACGCTTTACACCTTTTGCAATACCACGTAAGCAGTTAGAAAAGCGATTTCGGCTGAGGATAGGGAAAATAACACCAACCGTTTCATCACCAAATTTTGCATTTACATCTGTTGCAATATCATCAATTGTTGCGTAATTTCCTTGTGCACGAGCAACGATTGATTCTGTAATCGTTACAATATCTCGATTCTCAATAGAAAAGTTTCCTTTCTTTGCTGCTTGTAACACTGTATTTACAACGATTTCTTCTATATTATCACCATTGTTAATGATAGGTCCTCTAAGTCCGCGGACAACTGTTCCAACTACTCTTTCCACTATTATCGCTCCTCATATCGAGTTCATCTCTAATTATGTATTAATTTATTACTATATGTTTACTATACAGTTAATAAATGATATAAGTAAAATTAATATTAATAATACTAGATATAAGGAGTACTTATATGATTGGGAAGTTAGATTATTATCGGATCTTTCATGTTGTCAGTCGTAATAAAAGTTTTTCGAAAGCAGCCCAGGAACTATTTATGACACAGTCTGCTGTGAGTCAAGCTATAATTAAGCTGGAGAAAGAACTTGATATTCAGCTCTTTCACCGAACATCCAAAGGCGTTACCTTAACAAATGAAGGTAATTTATTAAATGAACATGTAAGTTCGGCATTAGGAATTATTGATATAGCTGAAGATAAAATTTTAGAATTTAAACAACTGAAAACAGGGGAATTACGAATCGGAGTAGGGGATACAATTTCCCGTTACTTTTTACTTCCCTATTTAGAGGATTTCCACTTCAGATATCCAGGGATAAAGTTAACTATTTTAAACGGTACAACAACTGAAATACTAACATTTATTAAATCAGGAAAAGCTGACCTAGGGATATGCAATTTACCAGTAAAGGAGGAACACCTCGAAGTCATTCCATGTAAGGAGATACAAGATATTTTTGTATGTGGAGATAAGTATAAACGAATAACTGAGATGCCGATTACATTTGATGAACTATTAAAAATGCCACTAATATTTCTTGAAAAAAAGTCAAATTCAAGAAGGTATGTTGAAGCGTTTTTACAAAAACAGGGATTTCAACTATCACCAGTATTTGAGTTAGGCTCTTATGACTTACTATTAGAATTCACGAAGATAAATTTAGGTATTTCATGTGTGATAAAAGAGTTTACAAGAGAATATTTAGAAAGAGGGGATTTATATGAAATTAATTTGGAGGAGCCCATACCAAAGCGGCAAATCGGGATATGTTATTTAAAAAGTGTTCCGTTATCACGAGGGGCAAAAAAGTTTATTGAACAAATGGAATGATTGGTGAGTTTATTGCAGTATTTTATATAAACTTAAGAATTGAAGAGGTGATGAGATGAAAAACACCTTACCCGCATTTTTTATATTATTTGCAGCGATATGTTGGGGAACAACAGGTACGACACAAGCACTAGCACCGGATACTGCACATCCAATAGCTGTTGGTGCAACTAGATTAGCTGTTGGTGGTAGCTTTTTATTAATAATGGTATTGTTAACAGGGAAACTAGACTTAAAGAATTGGCCAATAAAAACAACTTTAGTTGCCTCTATATGTATGGCCCTTTACCAGCCATTCTTTTTTTCGGCTGTGACTTTGACAGGAGTTGCAATTGGGACAGTTGTAGCAATTGGTAGTGCACCTATCTTATCTGGGGCAATTGAGTGGATTTTCCTTAAGAAGAGACCAACACAAATATGGTGGTATTCAACAAGCTTATCTATTCTTGGTTGTCTATTGCTATTTATTACTAAAGGGTCTGTACAAGCCGACCCATTCGGTGTACTAATGGCTATAGGTGCTGGACTAACATTTGCTTGTTATACAGTTGTTAGTAGAAGTTTAGTAGAACGTTATTCCTCTTTATCGGTTGTAGCCATTGTTTTTATTTTGAGTGCAATTTTCCTTGCTCCATTATTATTTATATTTGATATGTCATGGATTTTGAGTGTTAGTGGAGTGACGACGAGTCTTCATCTTGGTATTGTAGCTACCGGAGTTGCTTATCTCTTATTTGCAAAAGGGTTAGCAAAGGTTTCATCTTCTACCGCAGTGACCTTGGCATTAGCAGAACCGTTAACAGCTGCATTTTTAGGAGTCTTCTTCTTAGGCGAAAAGTTAACATCTACATCGTGGCTTGGGGTAATTCTCTTATTATGTGGAATTGGTATTTTAATTATGAAACCGCAAAAAAGTCAAAGTAGTAAACAAGTAGAAGAGGTTTTGTGATATTCAACGAGCAAGCAATAAGGAGGACTTCTTTCTCTGTTCAAAAACAACTTTATTGATTAATAGAAATATAAAAAGGGGTGTTTTCTAAATCAATAGTTTAGAAGACACCCTTTTATAGTTAAGCTAATCTTGTTTTAAACTCATGATAACCAAATTCACGTACGATACGGCAGTCTCCACTTTTATCTTGGACTGCGATTGCTGGTAATGCCATACCGTTAAATGTATTTGTTTTTACCATCGTATATATTGCCATATCTTCAAATATTAAACGGTCACCACTTTTTAATGGTTGGTCAAAGGAATAATCACCAATTACATCACCTGTAAGACATGTCTGGCCTCCAAGACGGTACGTATATGGCTTTTCTCCAGGTTCACCTGAACCAAGAAGAGGTGGGCGATAAGGCATTTCCAATACATCAGGCATATGGCATGTAGCTGATGTATCCAGTATTGCGATATCAATACCGTTCTTATTGAGGTCAAGTACTGATGTTATGAGATAGCCTGCATTTAGGGCAACGGCTTCTCCAGGCTCAAGATAGACCTCCAAATTATATTGTTCTTGCATCTTTCTAATACAAGCTTCTAATCTGGGAATATCATAATCATCTCTCGTAATATGATGCCCACCACCAAAGTTTATCCACTCCATTTGAGGTAACCATTTCCCGAATTTTTCTTCGACAGCTCTCAAAGTAGTTTCTAAATCATCGGAATTTTGTTGGCAAAGAGTATGAAAATGTAGTCCAGATACACCATCAAGTAGGTCAGGCTGGAAATCATCTTGTTTGACTCCGAAACGTGAACCAGGAGAGCACGGGTCATAAATTTCATGACCTACTTGTGTTGAGCATTCTGGATTGATTCGAAGACCGACTTTAATGCCTGCCTTTAATGCCTTATCTTTAAATTTCTCTAATTGCGAGAAGGAATTAAAGATAATATGGTCACAAATTGAAATAATTTCGTCAATTTCATCTTCACGATAAGCGGGGGCAAAGACATGATTTTCTTTGCCCATTTCCTCATAGCCAAGACGTGCTTCGTATAAACCACTCGCGGTTGTGCCACTTAAGTATTTTCCGATTAGGGGATACATTGTAGTCATGGAAAATGCCTTCTGCGCCAACACAATCTTTGCTCCTGTTCGTTGCATAACGCCATTTAGAATTTTAAGATTTTTTTCTATTGAAGCTGCATCGACAACATAACAAGGTGTAGGTAATTCCTCAAACCTCATTTATCGAACTGTCTCCGCTTCTTTTTTTGCATTAGACTCATCATCAACTAGAACAGGATTAAAGTCTTCTACCCATGGAAGTCCCCATTTGTTCAACTCTTCCATAAATGGATCTGGATCAAATTCTTCAACGTTATAGACACCAGGTTTGTTCCACTTTCCAGTAAGTACCATAGCAGCGCCAATCATTGCAGGAACCCCAGTTGTATAAGAGACAGCTTGAGAACCAACTTCTGCATAACAAGCTTGATGGTCACAAACATTGTAAACATAGTATGTTTTCTCTTCTCCATCTTTTTTACCTCTGAAAATACAGCCAATATTAGTTTTTCCAACCGTACGAGGACCAAGTGTTGCTGGGTCAGGAAGAACCGCCTTCAAAAATTGTAGCGGGATAATTTGTTGCCCTTCAAATTCAATTGGTTCAATGGATGTCATGCCGACATTTTCTAAAGCTCTTAAATGTGTTAAGTAGCTTTCGCCGAATGTCATGAAGAAGCGGATTCGCTTAAGTCCTGGAATGTTAACAGCAAGAGATTCAAGCTCTTCATGGTATAGCAAATACATATCCTTTTCGCCAACTTCAGGGAAGTTATAAACACGTTTAACTTCCATCGGCTCTGTTTCGATCCATTCACCATTTTCCCAGTAACGTCCATTAGCGGAAACTTCACGAATGTTAATTTCAGGGTTAAAGTTTGTAGCGAATGGGTAGCCATGATCGCCACCATTACAATCTAGAATATCGATATATTCAATTTCATCAAAATAATGCTTTAGGGCATATGCAGAGAATACACCCGTAACACCTGGGTCAAAACCGCTACCTAGTAATGCAGTAATACCTGCTTTTTCAAAACGTTCACGGTAATCCCATTGCCATTTATATTCGAATTTTGCTGTGTCTTCAGGCTCGTAGTTTGCTGTATCCATGTAGTGTGTTTTCGTTGCAAGACAAGCATCCATAATTGTTAAATCTTGATATGGAAGTGCTAAGTTCATAACGATATCCGGCTTAACCTCTTCAATTAATGCAATCAGTTCATCAACGTTATTAGCATCGACTTGTGCAGTCGTAATCTTCGTTTTACCACCATCTAGCTTTGCTTTTAAATCATCACATTTAGATTTTGTGCGGCTAGCGATACAAATTTCTTCAAATACCTCACTGTTTTGAACACATTTGTGGATGGCTACAGATGCCACTCCACCACAACCAATTATCAGAGCTTTCCCCATATTACTATCTCCTAACTATATAAATTTTTAATGCAGTACTTCAGAACAACTTACAAAAAAGAAGTAACGCCACTTGTGATGTTTGTAGGAAAAAGGAATATTGTCATAATCCTAAAACAAAAAAACAAGTGTAAACACGCATTACAGCGCATCACACTTGTTTTCCGATAAACTTAAAATATTAAAGATAAATAGATAAAGAAAGGCGAAAGCCCTCTGAATTTATCTATTTATGACCGTAATAATGGGAAAGAATCACTTTAATATTTAAGAATATCAATTATTGATCAGAGTCTATATAGCAAATAATTACTTTTTCCACTCTTATTGACCGTTTCACAAGTTGATGTGCATATGCACTGGTTGTAAAGTAACCAACTTATAAAATTTGAGCTTTTAACTCAATCAATAAGGCAACTAAAGTTGCCAATCGGCATTTGACCCGGCTGTCCGTATGGCCTTAACTCCCTGAGGGAAGTGGTCAAAAATTATCTGCTTGGAAAGACTCAAATAGGTTAAATTAATAGCTTTCCAATTAATGCACTTTTTATAATATCACATCGTTTTCTATAACGATAGAAAAAATTAAAATAAATTCTCAGAAATACGACATTCTAAGACAAGCATCACTTTAAGAAAATTGGATATTCGAATTCCTGGGTGTGAAGTGCTGCATGAATATCACCTTATTGAAGCATTCCGCATGTATATTGCAATTAGCTCGAACCCTACCATTTATTAAGTTATAAAAACAACTAGCCACTAGTAATAACTAAATTGTGTATATACCATTTACCATATGAAAAAAAACATTAGATATGTCATTCATTAATTTCAACGAATGATGGTTTAATGAAAGTAAATGATTACTATATTTCAAATCAAGAAGAAAAATTCCAAAAGTTGTAAAGGGTGGAATTGAAGTGATAAACGTAAACAATGAAGATGACATGGTTCATCCTCATTGTTTTATTTATAGAATAGGTAGGGTGGGAAAGGTGACCATGTAAAAAAATACGCCAGGTTCATCACATAGTTACATGCTCATTTTTCTCTTTTAAAACCTTGAATAGTTGCTCAATGTGCTCATGGTTTTTTGTTTCAACTGAAATATCGAGTTGAGTATATCCTGGCAATATGTCTTTCCCAATTCGATTTAGATTTACAGCTTGAATATTCGCATCTAAATCTGTTATTGAATTCAATACGTTTTGAAGTTGACCAGGTTTATCCTTTAATGTAATCGTAAAGCGAGCATATCTACCTGACTCTACCATACCGTGTTCAATAATTCTGGAAATAAAATTCATATCCACATTACCACCACTGAGTATGGCTACTACTTTCTTTCCTGTTAGATTAAGTTTCCCATATAAGAGGGAAGCAAGTGAACATGCACCAGAACCTTCTACTAAGAGTTTATTTCTTTCTAATAGTAATAACATGGTTCTTGCAATTTCCATCTCATCGACAGTAACGATATCATCTACATATTGTTGGACAATTTCAAAAGTACGCTGACCAGGTTTTTTAACAGCGATTCCATCTGCCATAGTAGGCAATGCCTCGACTGTAATAGGCTTTTCTTCTAGAAGTGATTGCTTCATGCTAGGGCAAGCAGCTGTTTGGATCCCATAGATAGAGATATGAGGATTCTTTTCCTTAATTGCTGTAGCGATACCTGCAATAAGTCCTCCGCCACCGACAGGGCAAACTATTGCCTCAACATCGGGTAATTGATCTAAAACCTCCAATCCTACTACACCTTGACCTGTAATAATTGCATCATCATCAAAGGCATGGATGAAAGTTGCATCTATTTGATCACGTAATTCTAAAGCATACGAAAGTGCATCATCAAAGGAATTACCTGCTAATATTACCTCTGCGCCGTATTGCTTTGTTGCTTGTATTTTACTAAGAGGTGCACCTTTAGGCATGACAATTGTACAAGGAATCTGCAAAATTTGACTAGAATATGCGACACCTTGGGCATGATTTCCTGCTGAGGCAGCAACAACTCCCTTTTTAAGCTCATCCTTTGTCAATGACATTAGTTTATTATAAGAACCTCTTACTTTAAATGAACCCGTTTTTTGCATATTTTCTAGCTTCAAATAAACTTCATTTTTTGAGAGTTGGCTAAATGTTTTTGAATAATCTAGCGGTGTCGTATGTACGATGTTTTTCATTTTTTCCCGGGCAATGATTATTTCATCAATCTTCAACACATATTCCTCCAATATAATTAGACGGCAATAAATAACTATATTATGTATATTGTGCAATGTTATGAAAGATTATGTTGTTCTTAATAGAAAGATAATAGTTCCACGTGAAACAATTTGGTAGGAAAAGGAGAGTGTTTTGAAGGGGAGGTCAGTTTAAAGAAGAATGAGAAAAAATATCCCATTCTTCTAGATTGAAAACAAGGTCGTAAATTTAGATCGTTTTATACTTTTCTCATAAGTAAGTATATAAAGTAGGGTGCGCCTACTACTGAGACAACAATGCCTACTGGTAGCTCCATTGGTGCCATGATAACACGTCCTAACGTATCTGCGGATAATAAAAGAAATCCACCTAACAGAGCCGTTAAAGGTAGTACTCTAGCATGTGAAGCACCAACAAGTCTTCTTGCAATATGAGGTGCAATCAAGCCAAGAAAAGTAATGCCGCCACCAACAGAAACACATGCCCCTGCAAGTGCAACAGCTACTATTAATAATAGTCGCCGTTCCTTTTCTAGTTGCACCCCAAGTCCAATAGAAATGAAATCACCTAAGCGCAACACATCAAGCACTCTAGATTTCATAATTGTAAGAGGAATAAGGAATATTAACCAAGGTAACAAAGCGAGTACAAATGTCCAGTTCGTTCCCCATATTGAACCAGAAAGCCAAACGACTGCCTTCATGAAGTCAACTGGTTCCATCTTCATTTGGAAAATTGTTAATCCAGCACTAAATGCTGCATTAATACCAATCCCAACGAGCAATAATCTAACGGGGGTAACCTGTCCATTTTTCCAAGAGATAAGATAAATTAACAATGATGCTAAAAATGCACCTAAAAGTGCTGTAATGGGCATCATAAAAACGGACAACCAGCCATTTAAAAAATTTGTATCTTGAAATAGGAACATATAGACAACAACAGCGAAACCTGCACCTGAGTTGATTCCTAGAATCCCTGGGTCTGCTAATGGATTTTGAGAGATACCTTGGAGAATGGCACCTGATATTGCAATTCCCATCCCGACAAGGAAAGCTAACACGATCCTAGGTAATCGGAATTGAAAGATTGTTAGTTCATTTTCAGGTGTTCCTTGTCCAAGTAATGTTTTCAACACATCAGTAATTGGAAGCTTTAATTGACCAGCATTAATACTAACAACACAAGCAATGAAAGAGAGCGTTATTAATAGGATAAGTAATGTTTTAAACCTTTTGTCTTTTTTCGTTGTATCAATATGCATTATAAACCTCTACCTTCCTTTCGAGCCAAATAGAGGAAAAAGGGAACACCAATTATAGCGGTTATCGCTCCTACCGGTGTTTCAAAAGGTGCATTAACTAGTCTGCCAATAATGTCAGCAAAAATTAATAACAGTCCACCTAATATTGCGGAAAATGGAATGATTCGGCGATAGTCTGTACCAACTAGAAACCTTGTAATATGTGGAACCACTAGGCCTATGAAACCAATCATACCTGCAATCGATACAGCAGCACCCGTTAATAATAGTACAACTAAAGTACCGAAAAGCTTCACTAAATTTATATTTTGGCCAAGTCCTTTTGCGACATCATCACCTAAACTTAAAGTAGTGATAGAACGAGCAAGAAAAAGGGCACAAACTAATCCGCACAAAATAAATGGAAGTGCAAACGTAATATGTTGAGGTTGTACGCTTGAAAAACCACCTACAAACCAGAAGCTAATATCCTTTGAAATATTGAATTTTAACCCGAGAGCAGTTGATAAAGAGCTTAGTAAAGTAGTAATAGCTGAGCCTGCTAATGCTAATTTGACTGGTGTAACTCCACCTTTGGAGAGAGAGGATATACCAAAAACTAATCCAGCGCCTAACCCTGCACCTAAAAGAGAAAATGACATGAGCCCTATATAGGAAATACCTGGTATAATCGCTAATGCGATTGCAATTAAAAATGATGCACCAGCAGTAACTCCCATTATAGATGGAGAGGCTAACGGGTTCCTCGTCATTCCTTGCATAATTGACCCTGAAACAGCCAAACTAGCACCAATAGTAACTGCTGCAATTGCTCTTGGTAAGCGCAGTTCTCGAATGATAACATGTGAAGGATTATCGGGATTAAAAGCAAACATGGCATCTAGAACATCTTTATAACTTAAATTTGCAGCTCCAAAATGAATGGATAAGATAATTGAGAGAAGTAAAAGAAAAATGCCTGCTATAAAGAGGCTGATTCCAATGATAGAATTTTTATAGATTATAGAGGACTTAACCTCTTTGTCATGCATATTCATATGGCAACTTCCTCTAAAATAAATGTTGACAATAAGAAACATAAATCATTAAAATGAAAGATGATATTGAGAATCATTATCAAAATAAGTATTTTACTAAATTTTATTTTATCACACTATTAGGAGGATATAAATTGTTTAAGATATATACGAAAAAACTAATTGGAATCCTTTCCATTGCTTTCATATCTTTAGCACTTGCAGCATGTGGTGATAAAGAAACAACGGATGAAACATCGCCAAAGAATGATAATACAGCTTCGGAGGAGGGTGCGACTAGAACTCTAACTGATGCAATGGGGAATAAAGTTGAAGTCCCAACTAATCCAAAACGGATCATTGCTAGCTATTTAGAAGATAACCTTGTCGCATTAGGTGTAAAACCTGTTGCACAATGGAGTGTTAATGACGGGCAAAGTATTCAAGGCTATTTACAAGGAGACTTAGATGGCATCCCCACAATCCCTCATGATTTACCTTTTGAGGCAGTTCAAGAAATGAAGCCTGATTTAATCATTATGGATTCAGCGAGTATGGTTGAAGGCGGCAAATATGCACAATATAATCAAATTGCTCCAACATACATTATCGGAAAAGAAGTAAACAATGACTGGCGAGACGAATTAATTCAAGTTGGTAAAGTACTCGGCAAAGAAGACCTTGCGCAGCAAAAGTTAGATGAATATGACAAAAAGGCTGCACAAGCAAAAGCAACGATTGAAGAAAAGGTTGGTACTCCTTCTGTTGCAGCAGTATGGTTAGTTGGCGGAAAGTTCTTTATGGTGAGCGAGAACCTATCAAGTGGTGCAGTAATGTATGGTGATTTAGGTTTAAAAGTACCTGATGTCGTGAAAGAAATTTCTCAAAGCGCAACAGGCAACTGGAGTGAAATTTCATTAGAAAAGCTAGCCGAGTTAGATGCTGAACACCTTTTCTTAATAGATAGTGATACGGCGACTGGGTCAGCACCACTAAGCGAAGCGTTATGGAAGAATATCCCTGCTGTTAAGGCGGGAAATGTATATGAATTCTCTCCAGATGAGAGCTGGTTATATACTGGTACAATTGCAAATGAACAGATAATCAATCATATATTAGAAAGTCTAGTGAAATAATGAAGAGGAGCTGCTTAGTGCAGCTCCTTTTTTAGTTTCTTGTCGGAAGTACCTTAGCCCCTTTTGACCGTTCTAACTGAAATAGTTATCCAACTGTAAATTAGCAAGACCAATTCTCGCATCCACCGACCGCACTAAGGTTTCATCAACTTGTAAAATCTCTTCAATATCCAATTCCTCAACAACAAATAAAAATCACTCCAAGTAAATTACCTAATCAATAGTGTGGTCGAAAGGGAGTTTAGTTTTCCGAAATATACCTTTTTTAGTAAGAACGGTAAAAAAAGGGTCTTCTAAATTACCGAAAGCCACTAATTACAGTAAGAACGGTAAAAAAGGAGTCTTCTAAATTACCGAAAGCCACCAATATCAGTAAGAATGGTAAAAAAGGAGTCTTCTAAATTACCGAAAAACACCAATTTCAGTCTGTACGGTCAAAAAGATTCATCTATTGTACCAATATCAGTTAGGACGGTCAAAAAGATTCACCTATTGTACCGTTAGACATCATCTTCTATTTTTATGGACACTAGAAACCCTGCTATTAGACATCAAAGTCTGATTCTATAGCAAAAATAAGGACCCTGTTTATTATGGTTAGTGAAGCCTAGTTTGATTTGCGCATGAGAAAAGGGCCTTCACGAGTTCAGTGAAGACCATCTAATATAGGAAACTATGATGCAGCATGGTTCCAGTTATCAACCGGTTCATCAAGCTGTAATCGACTTGCCCGGGCTTTTTTAGCGGCACTAAAAAAGAGTACTAACAATAAAGCTGTGCCAGCGAATCCTCCATACCAGGACAGTCTCAATGGAAGTCCGAAGCCAATTTGGGCATTTAGTATATACGTAAGGACCATAATGAGCATAAACGCTCCCGGAATTAGCGATATCCAGTAATTTTTCTTAGCTATATAAAGATACATTGCGCCTACAAATAAGGCGATGACGGCAGTGGCTTGGTTTGCCCAACTGAAGTATCTCCAGAGTATGTTAAAGTCTATTTGTGTTAAGAATATCGAAGCGGCAAAGAGTGGAATAGCGATCCATAAGCGATTCGTAAGCTTTACCTGGGCAATCTTTATATATTCAGCTATAATCATTTGTGCGCTTCGAAAGGCGGTATCACCAGATGTAATTGGTAAAATGACAACTCCAAGTACTGCTAACGTTCCACCAATTGCCCCTAACATCGTTGTAGATACTTCGCTTACAACAGCTCCAGGACCTCCTGCTGCTAATACTTCATTTAATCCGTTATATCCATTGAATAAGCTCATTGATGCTGCAGCCCAAATCATAGCAATAATCCCTTCAGCAATCATCATCCCATAGAATATTTTTCGACCTTGCTTTTCCTTTTGAGTTGTTCGCGAAATAATAGGTGTTTGTGTGGCATGGAACCCGGAAAGAGCACCACAAGTTATCGTAAAGAAAATTAATGGGAATATTGGTGCATGATCAGGGTGGAAATTGCTAAGTGACAATTCGGGAATAGGTGCACCGGTTATGATTAATCCGATCCCGACACCCAATGCGCTTATAACGAGTAACGCCCCAAAATAGGGGTAGATACGACCAATAATTTTGTCAACGGGCAGTAGGGTTGCAAAAATATAATATATAAAGATAACGCCGATAAGAACCCCAAGGGCAACCTTTCCATCCATTAAAACATGTAGAAGACTTGCAGGCGTAGATACAAAAACAGTTCCAACGAGTAATAGTAATAAGACAGCAAAAGCATTTACAACATGTCTCATAACCTTCCCTAAAAATTTGCTTGCCAGTTCTGGTAAATGGGCACCACGATTCCGAATAGAAATCATCCCAGTAAGGTAATCGTGTACAGCACCAGCAAAGATACAGCCAATCACGATCCATATAAATGCAACTGGGCCATATAGCGCACCCATTATTGGTCCAAAGATAGGCCCAGTTCCAGCAATGTTTAGGAGCTGGATGAGAGAATTCTTAGAAGTGCTCATCGGAACATAGTCGATGCCATCCCGATTTACATATGCAGGTGTTGGTCGCGCTTCCTTCACCCCAAAGATTTTTTCAACCACCTTCCCATATGTGAAATATCCAATTATAAGTAATGCGATGCCAGAAAGAAATGTAAACATAGTCAGGACCCCCTTTGTAATTTGTATGCGCTTACTGGATATATATTAATAGGGCTACACGTTCATTTCAGATCATCTAATATTGAAGTACGATTAAAATAGGAAGTTTATTAGAGTTTAAGAAAGTTTTGTGAATGGTGCATGTTTCCGAAGACTTAATATACGGGGTCACTTATAATATAGGTAACAGGAAATAGTTGTTTTCTTTCTGTTTATCATTCAGCTTGTATAACTTATATATTAATCAGTACATCGCGTTATGTTAGATATCTATTGTTTTCCAAAAGGAGAGGATAGTAATGAAAGCATACGAAATAATGAACAAGCATGTTTATAAAGTAAAGGAACAGGACACTGTTCGAACAGTTATTGAAAAGTTTATTGAATATGGGATTAGCGGTCTACCAGTTGTGAATGACCGAAATGAAATCGTTGCTTATGTGAGTGACGGTGATATTATGCGTTACATCGGGAAGCATAAGGATATTATTGTTAATGGTTTTTTCTATGTGAATGTTATTAAAGGTGATGAATTTGAATTTGAGGAAAGAACGAAGCAGATTCTTGACTTAAATGTAATGGAAATAGCAAAAAAATCTGTCATTAAAGTGAATGAACTAGAAGATGTTGAAAATATTGCTGCAACCTTAGGGAAAAAACAAATTAAAAAACTACCTGTCGAGCGTGATGGTGTTTTAGTAGGAATTATCAGCCGTGGAGATGTGATTCGAACATCATTTAAAGCTATTCTTTAAAATAAAAGAGTGTGAATTATCAGTATCAATTCCTTAAAAGGACACTGATGATTCACACTTTTTTGTACAGTTGTTGACTTGACACTTATACCTTTTCATTCTTTAAACATGTTAAGATGAGGATAGTAGAAATTTCGATAGTAGTGGAGGGAAAGAGTTTGTCAAATTTACCAAATTGTCCAAAATGTCAATCACAGTATACTTATGAGGACGGAAGCCTAATTGTATGTCCGGAATGCAGCTATGAATGGAACATAGACTCACAAGAAGGAGCAGATGATTTCGAAATAGTTAAGGATGCAAATGGAAACACTTTAGAAGATGGCGATAATATATCGATCATTAAGGACCTTAAAGTAAAGGGAAGCTCATCTATATTAAAACAAGGTACTAAGGTTAAAGGTATTCGATTAGTAGAAGGTGACCATAATATTGACTGTAAGATTGATGGCTTTGGTGCAATGAAGTTAAAGTCAGAATTTGTAAAAAAACTATAAAAAAATCGATGTGTGAAGTTAAGAATGTATAATAAATTCACATTTATAGATTCGAAATAGGTTCTCTTGTATAGAGTAAGGTCTACATAGTTATCACATCCAGGGGGTATCCAATGAAAAACTTCCATAAGTCTCCATACATATATGTTAGTGAAGTCTCAATTAAAGTTGGAGACCTTACGAAATCATTGCAATTTTACGAACAAATTGTCGGGTTAAAATTACTTGAAAAGGCGGGTAGTATTGCTACCTTAACGGCAGATGATCGAACACCAATTTTAAAGCTAGAACAGCCTGAAGGTGTAACACCTAAGGAAGAAAAGACAGTTGGGTTATATCATTTTGCGTTACTATTACCAACTAGAAAGGATTTATCGGAATATTTACGCCATATTTTGAAAATAGGTTATCCTATTGGGGCTGCTGACCACCATGTAAGTGAGGCTCTTTATCTTAATGACCCAGACGGAAATGGAATTGAAATTTATCGTGATCGTCCAGATAGTGAATGGATTTGGAAGGACGGTTTGGTACATATGACAACAGAACAACTTGATGGGAATGCTATCCTAGCTGAGAGTAGTGGCGAATGGAGTAGGTTGCCATCTAATACAAAAATGGGTCATATTCATCTCCATGTTAATGATGTAAAAAGAGCAGAAACATTTTATACAGAATTGCTTGGATTTGAAGTTGTTAGCTATTATCCTCAGGCGGCGTTTCTATCAAGCGGTAATTATCATCACCATATCGCGATTAACTTGTGGCAAGGGGCAGATGCTAAGAAGCCAAGTCACAACAGTGTCGGTTTGAATTGGTATACGATTGTTTATCCTAATGTTCAAACTCTAGATAGGATTGTAGCAAATTTAAAACAACAAGATGTACCAATTACAGAGAACAATCAGTTCATTGAGACAGAAGATCCGTCAGGTAATAAGATTCGATTAACAGTTTAGAGTGGCCGGCAATAAATAGGAACAAATATAGTATCTGAAAAGAAAAATGAGTTGTTGCTACACGAATAGCAACAACTCATTTTTAATTCAAGACCCTTCCTGAGATGTAATGTTAATCTATCATTCTTTTTCGATACAAGACAGTTACGAGGCTAAATATTGCAACAATCCAGATGAAAATTACGATGATGTTATTAATGACATCAATCATTCCTGCTCCAGTTTGTACTTCATTAGCTAATTGGATTAACTGGCTGTTCGGAAAATATTCAAGTACCCCTATAATAGGATAAGTATCACTCAAAGGAAGCAGAAAGTCTCCAAATGAGAAAATGCACATAAATGGTAGAATAATAATAGATGCTTCCATAATTGTTTTCGTAATTAACCCAAGCAACGTTCCAAGTCCAATATAAAAGAAAGTAGATAAAACAATTGCAATGGACACGACGGCTAAGTTTTCAGGAGCATATCCAGTTAATAATGCAGCTACAACTACAATTAGAATTGTCCCAATGAAACTTAGAAGACTTTTACCGATAATGATTTCAAATGTTGTAGCCGGGGAAAGCATGAGACCACGTAATGTGTTTTTTTCCTTTTCCTCAGCAATAAGTGAACATTGGACATATGCTGCTACTAAACAAAGCACCATATTAAAAACCATATAATGCTCATTAATCGTTTCAACTCCAAGTCTTCCATATATTGCTGCGAGAATAAGTGGCATAAGTGCAGATGATGAAACAAATAAATTTTTTGATAAATCTTTATAATCCTTTTGAAGAATAGCGATCGAACGTCTCATAGAAAATGTCATGATAATTTCCTCCCAGTAACTTCTACAAATATATCTCCAAGTGTAGGTTCATTAGAATAAATGGATACGATTTTATCTTCTTTCATATAATCATAAACTGCTTGTGCTCCGTCCGGTCCTTTATTAATGGTTACCTTATTTCCATCCGTAAGTTCGAGCGTTAAAGTGTCATTAGCAAACGTTGTCCGTAGCTTTTTTGGTGTATCAAGTAATTGAATCTCACCTTCATGTAAAAATGCTACACGGTCACAAAGTGTTTCGGCTTCATTCATATCATGTGTTGTCAGGAAAATTGTTGTCCCATTTTCCTTTAGACGGTTTAACCCTTTATATATATGTTTCGTATTAACAGGATCAAGTGCTGAAGTTGGTTCATCAAGGAATAATAAATCAGGTTCATGTAAAAAGGCTCTAGCTAAAATGACTCGCTGGACCATTCCTTTAGAGAGTTTTGAAATGGACTTCTTCTTTGAGTCAGTTAAGTTAACCATTTCTAAAACTTCATCTATTCTTTTATAACTCACTTCATATAAGTCGCAATAAAGTTTCAAATTATCATAGACAGTTAGCCGCTCATACAAACTGGAATTATCCGTTAGTACTCCGATTTTTTTACGGTAGTTTGATTCTTTTAATTTTGAAGCGGGTACACCAAATATGTAGGCATCACCATCCGTTTGTTCAAGCTGTGCAGTTAAGATTTTTATAGTAGTCGTTTTTCCTGATCCACTCGGACCTAAGAAACCAAATATTTCACCCTTCTTGACGTCAAAAGAAACACTTTTTAATGCTTGCTGATTGGCAAAAACCTTTGCTAAATTTTTCACTTCTATAATACGCTCCATATCATCCATCCTCCATCGCAGAAATGCTTTTGATAACTCAATCTTAGTAAATGATAATTGACAGTGCATTATATATTGGATGAAAGGAGCCTTCTAACAGACGAATGGAGAAAAAACAGGTTAAATGGAACTCATTTTAACCCTAACATTCCTTTTAATTCTGTCATTTTTGCTTTTGACAGTGGAATTTGTGACTTTTTTGTATCATTTAGTACTAAAGAAAAACTGTTCCTAGTGAATGTAATAACCTCACGTACTTTTTGTAGATTAACAATATAGGAACGATGGCATCTAAAGAAACCGTATGGAAGCAATCTCGTTTCTAACTCAGCCATTGTAAAAACACTCGGATATGTATCCCCTTTTATATAAATATTTGAGTGACCCTCATTGCTTTCAATGTAGTCAATTTCAGGTGGGTCAAAAAGAATGATTTTATCATTGACCTTTGTTGGGATTTTTTCGAAACGCACTGGTTGAATTGCGATTTGTTCTAAATCTTCAACTGTTGCAGCGGACTCCGCATTCACCAATTCTTCTTCAGAATTTATGTCGAGAGCGTTTAAACCGGATTCATCTAAACGATATACTTGATTAGTAAATAGAAGAGAACTTTCTATGTTGTCTGTAAAAAGTAAGATAGCCTTACCTTGTTGACTTAATTCTCTAACTATTTTAGTGAAGATTCGTTTCGATTCGAGGTCGACGTTCTGGTCAGGTACTTCAAAAATAAAAAGGTTAGGATTTTGTAAAAGTAACCGGCCAAAATGCACCCTCCTTTTCTCCGAATAGGATAAGTTGCATATACGTGTTTTCTTTTTACCCTCAAGCTGAATGAAGCGGAGACAATCTTCTATTGAGAGTTCTGATTTATAGATATCTCGATAAAATAAAAGACTGTCTTTTACAGTCAATCTTTCATATAGGCCGTCATCAAGTAGGAAAAAGCCTACCTTACTTGAAAGAGTTTTAATGACAGACTTATTGATGTGTTGCTCATATAATTTTATCTCTCCATTTGATATGGAAACCTCACCCATTATCATCTTTAAGAATATAGATCTAACATTTGTCGTTGCATGAATTGCAATGACATTGGACTCAAATATACTCAAAGAGAACTCTGAGAAAATTACCGTATGCTCTTCATGTTTTTCTAGATTTTTTATATCTAATATAGACATTGTAATTCACCCTTCTGACTGTAAATAGTTAATCATCTATTACCAATTATAATGTTTAGTGTGAGAGTATAGTGGAAAAATTGCATAGAATGACAAAAATAGGTTATTTCCAAGGAAATAGTGAGTGGAACTTGAGAATATTAGTCGAAATATGTAGTAAAAGCATAAACTTTGAGCAAGTATTTTTGTGGATGAGGAAGCACATGCTACAATTATGAATACTGAAGGAAAGAGGTGCAGCATATTGAAAATAGAAGTATGGTCGGACTTTGTATGTCCGTTTTGCTACATAGGAAAGCGAAGATTAGAAATGGCTTTGGAGAAATTTCCACATAAAGAAAGTGTAGAAGTGGAATTTAAAAGCTTTGAATTAGACCCAAATGCAGATGAGTATTCAGGTAAAAATATTCACGAAGCTATTGCATCCAAATATGGAATGAGTATTGAAAAGGCGAAGCAAAGTAATGTACAAATTGGAGAGCAAGCAGCTGCTGTTGGTTTAACGTTTAATTTTGATGACATGAAACCTACAAATACATTTAATGCTCACCGCTTAGCGAAATTTGCCAAGGAACATCAAAAAGAGAAGGTTATTACTGAAAATTTGTTAAATGCATACTTTGCTAATGGCGAGAATTTAAGTGAAATTGATACACTTACAAGAATTGCGGAAGAATCCGGATTAAACAGGAAGCAAGTGTTAAATGTACTTAACGATAAGAACGCCTATGCAAATGACGTCCGTATAGATGAGGGAATTGCCCAACAATATGGTATACGAGGGGTTCCATACTTCATCATCAATCAGAAATATGCAATTTCAGGCGCACAACCACTTGAAACATTCGTAAGTGCTTTACAAAAGGTTTGGGAAGAGGAAAAACCAAAACCAATGTTTCAAGAAATTAACTCGGATACTGCTGATGGGGCAATTTGTACAGATGACAGCTGTGAAGTACCTGAGCAAAAATAGTAAATGGTTAGCCTTTAAAAAGGTTTCTCTTTAAGAGGAGCCTTTTTATTGTTTTAAGGTAGATTCGTATGTACAAATAGGAATATTATAAAGATTGAGTTTATATTTGTATGGTTGTTCTGATTTACACATTAAGACATGTTTATAATAGATTGAAATATTCCAATAATTTAAAGATAGTAGTCCATACATGTCTATCAATGATCTATGAAAATGGTAAAATAGTTAGTAAGGTTTATTGAAGAATAAACCAAAATATAGTATGTTTAATGTGTAATAAACTTGTCGGTTAGTTTTGTAAGCGGTTTATTACTTGTATGCACATAAGAAAATTAAGGGAGGGAAATAGATAGACAAGTAGGGGATTATATAACATACAACTTCGAATTGACACACTTCAAACAAATCTACACGATAGAAAAAGCACATACTATTCCTTTTCTGCCCAATTCACTACATAGAGATTATGAGGTTTATAGCAACTAGAGCAACTTTTATTCTATTGATATGAGAGCGATTACTAGTGTTGCCGGTTTAATATTAATAGAGTTTTTGGTGCGATTAAATGGATGCGTTTTCATTTGTGCTAAATTGAGGGGAGAATAAGATGATATCAAATCTATTTAGAAAACTATCACTTACACTGTTAGCCTTTATTTTGCTGATTCCTGGAATGTTACTAGGTAGTAATAACGAAAATATAGCAAATGCAAATGAAAGTGAACCACCTGTATTTAAAAATGTTTCTGTTCATGACCCGTCAATTATAAAAGAGGGTAAAAATTACTATGTATTTGGCTCTCATATTGAGGCGGCGAAATCAACAGATTTACAAAGCTGGACCACGTTTACAAATGGATATACGACACCTAACAATGTGCTTTATGGTGATCTATCTGAAAACCTTGCTGAATCCTTTAAGTGGGCAGGTGAAGATGATTCAGATAGTAAAGGCGGATTTGCTGTATGGGCCCCAGATATTTTCTGGAATGCTGATTATAAAAATGAGGATGGCACAACTGGTGCATTCATGATGTACTATAGTGCATCTTCAACATATATTCGTTCAGCTATTGGTTATGCTGTATCAAAGAATATTGAAGGTCCATACACATATGTTGATACAATCGTTTATTCTGGTTTCACAAAAGAAGAAGCATATGATGCAGATAGTGATGTAAATAAAAAATGGACAAATACGAATATTCAAACGCTAATTGATGAAGGAAACTTAAACGGACCAAATGAAAATTGGTTTAATGAAAACGGTACTTATAATAATCAAATTTATCCAAATGCAATAGATGCTAATATTTTTTATGATGAAAACGGAAAGCTATGGATGTCATATGGTTCATGGTCTGGTGGAATATTCATGCTTGAACTGGATAAAGAAACAGGTGCTGCAATCTATCCAGGAGATGATGCTAAAACGGATGATGGCCGCCTAATTGACCGTTATTTTGGTACTAAAATTGCAGGTGGTTACGGTAAATCAGGTGAAGGTCCATATATTGTCTATGATCAAGCTTCTGACTACTACTATCTATATGTGACATATGGTTGGTTAGGAGCAGATGGTGGATACAATATGAGGCAATGGAGAGCAAAAAATCCAGAAGGTCCTTATATAGATGCAGCTGGACAAGATGCTGTATTGCCAAGCAGTGTTGAGAACACAAATTACGGTAATAAAATTATGGGGAACTTTTTATTTGAACGTCAACTCGGTGAACCTGGGAATATTGACGGTGTTGGTTATGTCTCACCAGGTCATAATTCTGTCTTTTTAGATGATGAAACAGGTCAGCAATTTTTAGTTTTCCATACGAGATTCCCTGAACGTGGGGAAATCCACGAAGTACGAGTCCATCAAATGTTTAAGAACAAAGATGGTTGGCCTGTTGTTGGAGCTCATCGCTATTCAGGTGAAACAATTGATGAAAATGTAACAAAGGAAGAAGTAGCAGGAGAATATAAGTTTATTAATCAAGGGTTAAGCTACTCTGCAGATATTAACAAATCTATCTTAATACGCTTGAATGATGATAACACAATTACTGGTGATGTGAGTGGAACATGGAGTCAAGATAAGCAATATGCAAGTCTAACAATTGATGGCGAAACATATAATGGTGTATTTGTGCGCTTATGGGATCCAGTCTCTGAAAGCTATGCGATGACATTTACTGCGTTATCAAATAAAGGTGTATCAATATGGGGAAGTAAAAGTCCATTATCTGACCAATCTGATGAAGAAATTGTAGATGGTATATTACAGGATTTAAAACTAGGAAATATTGATAGTATCGTAGGAAACATGAATTTACCCAAAACAGGTACCCGTAATACTGAAATAAAATGGGAGACATCAAATGCAGAGGTTATCACGACAGAAGGTGTTGTGACAAGACCAAGCTTTGAGGAAGGTCCTTCTAAAGTAACACTGACAGCAACAGTTACAAAAGGTGATATTGAAAAGACAAAAACTTTTGAGGTGACTGTGTTACCAAATAAGAAGGAAGAATTAATTGCACACTATAAATTTGAAGACGATCTTTCTGAGGAAACAGGTAATTTTGCTGAAGGTAAAGAAACCGGAAATCGAATTGACAATACTGGTGGTACTATTTCTTATGAAGAGGGAATCATGGGGAAAGGTGCAGTCTTCAATGGTGAATCTGGAGTAAGGTTACCAGACGGCTTGATTACGAGTCATTCCTATACTGTATCACTTTGGTTAAATCCTGAAGCACTAACAGACTTTACAACAACATTTTTTGGTGCTAAAGATGAAAACAATTGGGTGAGCCTTGTTCCACAAGGGCCAGTTGAACAAAATACAATGGTATGGTCTGGAAGTTCAACATGGTATGATGCACCTACAGGAAAAACAATCAATACTGGAGAATGGACGAATGTGACATTTACAGTAAAAGAAGGAGATATTAAAGTTTACTTAAATGGTGAGCAAGCTTTTGAAGGAAAGGAATTCCCACATCGTTTCACAACAACTAATACTTACTTCGGATTAGGTGTTAACCATTGGGATACTCCATTCAAAGGCGCAATGGATGAACTAATGATTTATGAGGGTGCGTTATCCGGCGAAGAAGTGAAAAGTTATTTTGATAGTGTGATGAATCCAGAGCCTCCAAATGAAGATGACGGAAAAGAAACACCAGGAAAACCAGGAGAAGATGACGGAAGTGAAACACCAGGAGAACCAGGTGGAGATGATGGAAGTGAAACACCAGGAAAACCAGGTGAAGATGACGGAAGTGAAACACCAGGAAAACCAGGTGGAGATGACGGAAGTGAAACACCAGGAGAACCAGGTGGAGATGATGGAAAAGAAACACCTGTAAAACCTGACGAAGGTGACGGAACAGAATCACCTACGGTAAAACCGGTTGTAGATAATGATGATGAAAAGACTGGTACAGGGTCCGAGGCAACAAATGGAGAAGCTAATAAAGATGGAAATACCTTACCAGCTACAGCAACTAATCAAGTTAATATTTTACTAGCTGGTATCGTGATGTTAATTATTGGTTGTATAGTGTTTGTTGTAAGAAAAAATAGATTAGAAAACTAAATGTAGAAAAGTCCGTATTCTAATTCATTCGAATACGGACTTTTTTCGTTCAAATTTAAAATAGAATCTACAGGTGGTTTAATTAGGTTATTTCTAAAGGATTGTGGATCTTTATACTAACCTTTTTATGGGTTTGTTGAATTCTGAGGGGTGCGTGGGAGAGGTGAGCCGTGAGTCGTCGGGGCGCAGACAAGCTTACCATCTATCCACGGAAAGCGAGTGATGCAAGAGGAGACCAACCCTAAACGACAACTTAGTAAAAAGCAACAATATATACGAAAACAGCCTATATTTATAAGAAATCATGTATCACTTAACTACTAGTAATAGTGAAAAGGCTTTATCGAATAGATCTTACATAAATCGGTAGTATTTGCTAAAATTTGAGTTACAAGATAAAGTCTTGAAATTAGTTTATAGGTCTGTTCTATGTGAAAAATTCGATATATGACTGATATAAACGGAGAATTTGTTTAGATATATCAATATATTCCTAATACATAACCAAGTAAACGGTGATTTAATTATTAATTATTGCTAAAAAATAAGATTTTTAGTAAAAAATTTTACTAAATGATAAAAAGATGGTATCGTATGATATAGATAAATAATCTTGATTATTAAACATTGGTGGTGTTTTTATATGGCGACAATTAAAGATGTTGCTGAGGAGGCTGGCTTTTCGATATCGACTGTTTCTCGAGTATTGAATAACGATGAAAGTCTTTCTGTACCGGATGAAACAAAGGAAAAGATATTTGAAGTTGCTGATAAACTTAATTATAGAAAAAAAACGATTAGACCTAAAATTAAAAATATAGCTTTTTTATATTGGTTAACGGATAAAGAAGAATTGGAAGATGTTTATTTTAAGACAATGAGATTAGAAATTGAAAAGCTTGCTAAAAAATTCAATGTGGATTTGACTACTTACAAAATTACAGACGATATATCGAGTATACCTACTGATATTGAGGGGTTTATTGCTGTAGGTACTTTTTCTGATAAAGAATTGCAATACTTAAGAGAAATTACTAATAATGGAGTGTTTTTAGATACATCACCTGACCCGAATCACTTTGATTCTGTACGCCCTGATTTAGCTCAGTTAACAATAAATACAATTGATTTGTTTATCGAGAAGGGGCATCGAAATATTGGATTTATTGGTGGAACATATCATAATCCGAATAATGATACGGATGAAATGGATGTTAGAGAGAGAATCTTCCGCTCATACATGGCTGAAAAAGGCCTTCTGAACGATGAGTTTATTTTTTGCCACAGAGGCTTTTCGGTAGATAATGGGTATCATTTAATGCAGGAAGCTATAGGGAGATTGGAAGAAAGGTTGCCAACAGCGTTCTTTATTGCCGCTGATCCAATAGCTGTCGGGTGCTTGCAAGCGCTTAATGAGCATGGGATTGCCATTCCTAACAGAGTTAATATCATTAGCATTAATAATACAAGTGTAGCAAAATATGTATCACCGCCATTAACAACTTATAATATTGATTTACATGAAATGTGTAAAAATGCAATCGAGTTATTATTAGAACAATTAGTAACAAAACGGAAAATTATTAAAACATTGTACCTTGGCGCAGAGTTAATCGTGAGAAAAAGTACAAATTAATCGTTATGTTAGTAAGAGGGTGACTTAGTCACCCTCTTACTATTTTTCCTAACAAATAAAGGGGAATGGTTTATTTTTTGTGTAGATAGATTGTTCCTGAATATTGTTTTCGTAAATTTTTTTACCGAAAAAGGTAAAATATTTATTTACAACTTTTTCTGTTAGTGCTATATTACTATTGTGAACGCTTTCTTATATACATTCCAATTGAAGGGAAGAAAAATATTCTATGAAAAACTTTAAAAGCATTATTAGTATTTTTAGTATTATAGCTTTATTTTTTGTCTTAGCTGCATGTGGACCGCAGGAAAGTGACGAAAAAGAGTCGAGTGGTAAAAAGGAAGATTCAGCTAAAAAGGAATTACTAGTTTGGGAAGATATTGAGAAATCAGATGGAATTAAAGATGCTATTGCAAAGTTTGAAAAAGAACATGATGTAACTGTTAAAGTCGTTGAAAAAGCTTATGCACAACAAATAGAGGACTTACGTTTAGATGGACCGGCAGGAACAGGCCCAGATGTCCTTACGATGGCTGGAGATCAAATTGGAACGGCTGTTACTGAAGGGTTAATAAAAGAATTAACAATTAGTGATGAGATTAAATCTCTTTATACAGAATCTGCTTACCAATCACAATTAGTAGATGGTAAGGCTTATGGATTACCGAAAGCAGTTGAAACTACATTGCTTTACTATAACAAAGATATTATTTCTGAAGATGAGTTACCTGCAACATTAGATGAATGGTATGAAAAATCAAAAGAATTAACAAAGGATGGAAATTATGGTTTCCTAGCATTATTTGACCAAATCTACTATGCACAAAGTGTTTTAGGTGGTTATGGCGGATATATCTTCGGGCTTGATAACGGTGTTTATGACCCGACAGATATCGGTTTGAATAATGAAGGCGCAATTGAAGGTGCTGAATATATTCAAAAGTTCTATACAGAAGGGCTATTCCCAGCAGGAATTATTGGTGAACAAGGTATTAATGTTTTAGAATCTTTATTTACTGAAGGAAAAGCTGCTGCAATCATTTCAGGTCCATGGAATTTAGAACCATTCAAAAAAGCAGGCGTGAATTATGGTGTAGCAAAATTACCACAATTATCAAATGGTGATAATATGAGTGCGTTTGTTGGAGTGAAAAGCTACAACGTAAGCTCATACTCAAAAAATGCTGAACTTGCTGAAGAGCTTGTTAAATTCTTAGCAAATGAAGAAAACTCAAAAACACGATATGAAATTACACAAGAGGTTCCAGCTGTACAAGCATTAGCAGATGACCCGGTTGTTAAGGAAAGTGAAGCGGCACAAGCTGTTGCTGAGCAGTCTCAATTCTCAGAGTTAACACCTAATATTCCGGAAATGAATGAAGTATGGACACCTGCGGATAGTGCTCTTCAAACGATTGCGACAGGTAAAGCAAAACCAGAAGAAGCATTAAACCAAGCTGCTGAGACAATTAAAGGTCAAATCGAAGCTAAACATAGCGGTAATTAATCGTAGAGAAAATAGGGTCGGCTCTTTCAATTGAAGGGGCAGACCCTATTAAAATAAATGACTAAATCATGTCTCATTTTATAGAGGTGAAAAAGGTGACATATCGAAAAAAAGCCTTATTATTATCAATTATTCCTGGTTTTGGCCAGTTTTACAATAAACAATGGGCTAAAGGTCTTTTGTTTCTCATTTTAGGTGTATCATTCTTTACCGCATTTAGTGACTTATTAAATATGGGTTTTTGGGGTCTTTTCACATTAGGGACAGAAGTACCGCGTGATAATTCTGTTTTCTTATTAGCAGAAGGGATTATTGCGGTTATCGTTACATGCTTAGGTTTATTAGTCTATTATTTAAATTTAAGAGATGCCTATAAAACGGGCGCAATGCGTGATGAGAATAAGGAATTATATACATTAAGAGAACAATATCAAAATTTGATTGCGCAAGGCTATCCATATTTAGTGAGTGGGCCATCACTATTTATTTTAATCTTTGCTGTTATTTTTCCGATACTGTTCAGTTTTGCATTAGCATTTACAAACTATGATTTATATCATTCTCCACCTGCTAACCTAGCAGATTGGGTAGGTCTTAAAACTTTTGGCCAGATTTTTACTGTTGATATTTGGCGGTCAACGTTTTTTGATGTACTAGGCTGGACAATTATTTGGACACTTTTTGCATCTTCACTTCAGGTAGGGCTTGGCATTTTGCTCGCTGTAGTAGTAAATCAGAAAGATATACGTTTTAAGAAGTTCTTCCGGACCATTCTAGTATTACCTTGGGCGGTTCCGGGGTTTGTTACAATCTTAATATTTGCAGGTCTATTTAATGATAGTTTTGGAGCTATTAATAATGACATTCTTGCCTTTTTTGGCATTGATGCTATTCCTTGGTTAACAGATGCAAATTGGTCTAAATTAGCACTGATATTAATGCAGGGTTGGTTAGGATTTCCGTATATATTCTTAGTAACTACAGGGGTATTGCAATCGATTCCAGATGATTTATATGAAGCTGCAACAATAGATGGTGCATCTATCATGGCAAAATTCAGACATATTACGATGCCGATGATCCTCATTGCAATGGCACCGATTATTATTACACAGTTTACATTTAATTTTAACAACTTCAATATTATCTATCTCTTTAATGGTGGTGGACCTGCTGTACCTGGTAGCACTGCAGGAGGTACAGATATACTCGTTTCCTGGATTTATAAACTAACAATGCAATCAAGCCAATATTCATTAGCAGCTGCATTAACAATCTTACTATCTATCTTTGTTATTGCAATTGCATTATGGCAATTTAGAAGAACAAATTCGTTTAAAGAGGGGGCTTAAGAGATGGTAACAGATATGAAGAGAAAGAAATTCATTCGACTCCTAAGTTCCTATGCATTATTAACATTTATGGTAGTCATCATCATCTACCCGCTACTATGGACAGTTGGTGCTAGTTTTAATCCAGGGAATAGCTTAATCAGCACATCAATTATTCCGAAAAATCCAACTCTCGAACATTATAAAGAGTTGTTTGCTGGAAAAGAAAGTCTTCAGTATGGTAATTGGTATTTGAATTCATTAAAAATAAGTATTTTCACGATGCTAGGAACAATTTTAAGTGTTTCTTTTACTGCTTATGCATTCTCACGATTTCGGTTTAAAGGCAGAAAAAATGCATTAACGATATTCCTTTTATTACAAATGATCCCTCAGTTTTCAGCGTTAATCGCACTGTTTGTGTTAGCGCAAATACTTGGATTAATGAATAGTCACTGGTTATTAATCTTATTGTATATCGGTGGGCAAATCCCTATGAATACGTACTTAATGAAGGGGTATATGGATTCAATTCCAATCGACTTGGATGAAAGTGCGAAGATTGATGGTGCAAGCAATACGAGAATCTTTTGGCAAATTATTATGCCATTATCAAAGCCGATGGTTGCAGTTGTTGCGATGAATGGTTTTACAGGGCCGTTAGGTGACTTTATTTTATCTTCAACTATATTAAGAACACCTGAATCATATACATTACCTATTGGATTATACAACTTAGTAAATGATGTAATGGGAGCAAGCTATACTACGTTTGCCGCAGGGGCATTATTGATTAGTATCCCAATTGCAATTGTTTTCTTATTGCTACAAAAGAATTTTGTATCAGGATTAACTGCTGGAGGTACAAAAGGTTAAAACAACTCCATAGGAAAAAACATGATAAGGGAGAGTACTATGCTAAATCGAGAAAAAAACTATGTAACAGATGCAAAATTTATGCTTCATGGTGGGGATTACAACCCTGACCAATGGCTAGACCGTCCAGATATTTTAAAGGACGATATAAAATTAATGAAACTTTCACATACAAATACTTTCTCTGTTGGCATTTTTGCGTGGAGTGCTCTTGAGCCTGAGGAAGGTGTTTACAAGTTTGAATGGCTTGATGAAATTTTTAAAAACATTGAGGGAATAGGTGGGCGTGTCATATTGGCAACGCCTAGTGGGGCACGTCCTGCTTGGATGTCACAAAAATATCCAGAAGTATTGCGTACGAATGCGCATAGGCAGAAACAACTTCATGGTGGTAGACATAATCATTGCTTTACATCAAAAGTGTATAGAGAAAAAACACAACAAATGAACCGTAAGCTTGCTGAAAGATATGGTCAACATCCTGCACTATTAATGTGGCATATTTCAAATGAATACAGTGGCGAATGCCATTGCGATAATTGTCAGCATGCATTCAGAGACTGGTTGAAAAAGAAGTATAACAATGATTTACAAGCTTTAAATAAAGCGTGGTGGACAGCATTTTGGAGCCATACATTTACTGACTGGTCACAAATCGAATCACCATCACCGCTTGGTGAAAATGCCGTTCACGGGCATAATCTGGATTGGCGTCGGTTTGTAACAGATCAAACAATATCATTTTTTGAAAATGAAATCGTTCCAATTAGAGACATTTCGCCAAATGTCCCAATTACAACTAATTTTATGGCAGATACAGATGAATTAATCCCATTCCAATCGTTAGATTACAGTAAGTTTGCGAAACACCTAGATGTGATTAGCTGGGATGCGTATCCTGCATGGCACAATGACTGGGAAACTACCGCAGATTTAGCAATGAAGGTAGGCTTTATTGATGATTTGTATCGGAGTCTTAAACAACAACCATTCCTACTAATGGAATCAACGCCAAGTGCTGTCAATTGGCACAAAGTAAATAAAGCAAAGCGCCCAGGCATGCATCTTTTATCTTCGATGCAAATGGTTGCTCATGGGTCAGATAGTATTCTTTACTTCCAATGGCGAAAATCCCGCGGGTCTTCGGAAAAGTTCCATGGCGCTGTTGTTGACCATGATAATAGCTCAGAAAACCGCGTATTTAAAGAAGTTGCGCAGGTCGGTCAAACATTAGAAAAGCTATCAGCTGTAGTCGGAACAAATAAATCAGCAGATGTAGCAATTCTATATGATTGGGAAAACAATTGGGCACTCAATGATGCACAAGGCTTTGGCTTAGAGTCAAAGAGGTATCCGCAAACATTGCAACAGCACTATAAGACATTTTGGGAAAATGATATAACGGTTGATGTGATTACGAAGGAACAAGACTTTTCGTCTTATAAACTATTAATAGTCCCAATGCTTTATCTAGTTAGTGAAGAGACGATATTACGCTTAAAAGCGTTTGTTGCAAATGGCGGTAAACTTGTGATGACATATGTAAGTGGGCTTGTGAACGAACATGATTTAACGTATACAGGCGGATGGCATCCAGATCTTCAAGAGTTGTTCGGGATTAACCCTGTCGAAACGGATACCCTTTATCCGAAAGATGAAAATCAAGTTTTATTCGGTAATGGAAGTTACCTATTAAAAGATTATGCGACGATTATCCATGTGGATGGAGCGGAAGTGAAGGGAACCTATGGGCAAGATTTCTACGCTCATACACCAGCAGTTACATGTAATAAGTTTAAAAAGGGAGAAGCATATTACATTGGCGGACGTTTAAATGAAGCATTTCATCGCGACTTCTATCAACAATTAATAGAGGAGCTTTCCATCGAGCCAGCCTTTAAATTAAAGCATGATAAAGGTGTATCTGTGCAAGTAAGACAAGATGCAGAAAAAGATTATATTTTCATCATGAATTTTACAGAAGAAAGTCAACAGATAACATTTGCAGAAACAGTAAATGATCTTATCACTGGTGAGCCAGTAACTGGTGAATATATTTTGAAAAAGTATGAAGTGAAAATAGTAGAAAAAAATAGAGATTAATAAAAAGGTGGGCGCTCAAAACGAATGCATTTCAAGTCGCCCACTTAATTTTCATTTGCGTTTTCAAATAAGGCATACCATCATATGCAAGAGCAAGCACAATTAGACGAGCTCATCCCCTAGAGTTTTACGGCTTTATGAAAGCGTTTTAATACTACTTTTTAATAAACGTAAAGGTGATGAAGTGATGAAAATGTATGTTTTAAATAAACGAGTAATGCATGTATTAGTTGTCATGATAATTTTAATAGGCTCATTCGTAATACATAATCCATCTAGTTATGCCATAGAGAATACATCTCCTATAACAAATGGCGGGTTTGAATCAGATTTTTGGGATGATAACACTTGGCAAATTGAAGGATCCGATGAAATAGAAATACACCATTTTCAATACGCAACTGACGAATGGATAACAAGTGATGAAGGATTGTCTGCGATGAAATATTGGATAAAGGATTCAGCAAAGACTACCGAGAATCTATCAATCAAGCAAACTATACCAAACATAGCTTCAGGACAATATGAATTGTCAGTACGGGCAATGGGCGGAGTAGATAATGAGGCAGCAACAGTTAGCTTGTTTGCAGGAAATGAGCAAGGTACAGCTACTTCTACAACAGGTTACAATGAGTGGCAAACAATTACATTGAACTTTGAAGTAAATGAGGATACGTCAGACCTTGCGATAGGTGCAACGATTAATGGTGATGCAAATGCATGGGGATACTTAGATCAAGTGAGATTAACCTCTTTAAACGAAAGTGAGCCACAACCTGTAGATGCAGAGATTTTTGTGGAACGAGTAGATGGTCTAGATGAAGGCTTTATTAAAGGAGTTGACGTCTCAAGTATTATTTCACTAGAGGATAGTGGTGTAAGTTTCTACAATTTTGAAGGTGAAAAACAAGATATATTTACAACATTAAAAGATGCTGGTGTGAATTATACTCGCATTCGCATATGGAATGACCCTTATGATTCAAATGGAAACGGCTATGGTGGAGGCAACAATGATTTAGCGAAGGCAATTGAAATTGGTAAGAGAGCAACTGAAAATGGTATGAAAGTACTCGTAGACTTCCATTATTCTGATTTTTGGGCAGATCCTGCGAAACAGCAGGCTCCAAAGGCTTGGCAAACATTAAGCTTTGATGAGAAGCGTGCGGAAGTCTACAATTATACGAAAGACAGTCTCCAGGCATTGATTGACGAAGGGATAGACATTGGAATGGTTCAAGTTGGCAATGAAACAACTGGTGGCTTTATCGGAGAAACAAACTGGGGAAAAATGAGCCAGCTATTCAATGAAGGTAGTCGGGCGATTAGAGACATTGACAAGGATATTCTAGTAGCTTTACATTTTACAAACCCAGAGAAATCGGGTAGCTATAAGTCTATCGCAAAGACTTTACATGACAATCAAGTAGATTATGATATTTTTGCAAGCTCATATTACCCTTTTTGGCATGGCACATTAGATAATTTAACATCTGTGTTAAAGCATGTTGCCGATACGTACGGTAAGAAGGTAATGGTTGCGGAAACATCCTACACATATACAGGTGAGGATGGAGATGGTCATGAAAATACTGCACCAAAGGATTCAGGTCAAACGCTTAATTATCCAATATCTGTTCAAGGTCAGGCAACTGCAGTAAGAGATGTCATCGAAGCTGTTGCAAACGTTGGTGAGGCAGGACTCGGAGTCTTTTATTGGGAACCTGCATGGATTCCTGTTGGCGATGCTAGTGAACTAGAAAAGAACAAGCAAATATGGGAAGAGTTCGGTTCTGGTTGGGCAACAAGCTACGCAACAGAATATGACCCTGAAGATGCTGGACACTGGTATGGAGGTAGTGCTGTAGATAACCAAGCATTATTTGATTTTAATGGAAGCCCATTAGCGTCGTTAAATGTTTTTAAATACGTGAACACAGGAGCTAAGGCCCCTTTATCAATTGAGGAGATTCAAGCTGTTAAAGTGAGTGGGAATGTCGGAGATAAAATAACTTTACCAAACACAGTTATTGTGAAATATAATGATGGGACTGAAGGAAAAGTTCCAGTCAATTGGGATCAGGTTATGCTTGAACAGGCAATAGCAAAAGGAATCGGACAATATATTATTGAAGGAACTGTTGAAGGTGGGCAAAAGGTTAATGCAGAGCTTGAAATTAAGCCAAAGAATCTTCTGAAAAATCCAAGCTTTGAGGATGCTGACCGTAGTATGTGGGACATATTTTATGAGAATGGATTGGAACCACATACTGATTTTGAAAAGATTGCAGCAAATGCAAAAACAGGTGACTATTCCCTACACTATTATTCAGATGACAATGTAGGGTTTAAGGTTGAACAAACAATAACAGGTCTTGAGCCAGGTTATTATCATTTATCGATGTTTATCCAAGGTGGAGATGCAAAAGATTCAACAATGTACCTCTATGCTAATACGAATGAACAAGAATACAAGGCAGATACTTCTGTTAAGGGTTGGGTTAATTGGAATCACCCAAGCATTAATGAAATACTTGTTTTAGATGGGACATTAACAATTGGGGCATCAATTAAAGCGAATCCTGGTGCATGGGGGAGCTTGGATGACTTTAACTTGTACTTAGCAAAACCGTATGTTCCAGAGAATGACGATGTAAATCCAGAAGAAGAGGACGAAGGAATGAAGGATCATCCGGCTGACATCAATGATGGTGAACAGGAACAATCAGAGGGTACTAAAAATGCTGATGGAGAAAAGGGAAATACCGATATAAATCCACAACTTGATGCAAACGATGAAGGGAATGGTGCAAGCATAACAAATCCAAGCGGAGAAAATAAAAGTGCTCAAGTTGTTGGTAAACAATTACCTAATACGGCAACATCAACTTATAATCTATTATTGCTTGGATTACTCATAGGAGGAATCGGGATTATCTATTTGCTTAGCCGGAAAAGACAAGCAGAATAAATACTATAGTAGCAATATCATGAAATGATAGCTTTTTTAAGGAGAAAGACAAAGTGTCAGACCTTTAAAACAAAAGATATAGATTAATAGAAAAGCTTTAATCTATACCTATATGTGTAAAGAGGTCTGACACATTATGATTATATGTAATAATAATTACGATAGCTCTGCTAAAACAAAACATTGATCATCACTTTTATGATAGCTTGTATTCGGATTAAGAGAATCGATAATTAAATTCTTCATTACAGTAAAAGGTTTAAATTGATTTGCCTTAATTAAAGGACCTAAGTGATTATCACCGAGTGGATCTGCAACACCGTCTGTATAAAGGAGAAGGTACCCACCAATCTCGTATTTAATCATGTTTGACTTGAATGTTAACCCTTCAAATGTCCCAATTGGAGGGTTTGTTGCATGTAAGTAAAATTGTTCTCCATCCTGTTGCTGCCATATTGCAGGAGGATGGCCGGCATTTGTATAATGAATCTCTCTTTTATTTGTATCGACGATAAGGTAAATAGAAGTGCAATAATGTCGTGCTTCTTCATTATTTTTAAACAGCGTATTCAAGTGATTATCTAATTCTTTCATCACCATATCTGTGGAAAAGCCCCTCAATATAATTCTCCGAAACAGTGAATGGAGAGACATTGTAATTAAAGCGGAAGAAATTCCATGTCCCATTACATCAAGAATAATAATTCCATAGCGGTTATCATCAATTTGATAGAAACCATAAATATCTCCTGACAATTCTTTAGATGCCTGGTAGAAGGAATCGATTTTAATATCGTCCTGATAAATAGGTTCTGTAAGAGGAGTTTCCTGGATTTTTCTCGCAAGCTCCAGCTCTTTTTTTGTTTCAATTTTATACTTTTGATTTAAATTATATAATTCTAGTAATTCCTCTTGTTTTGCTTCTAGTGTTTCATAGACCTGTTTTAGTTCATCTAAGGCATGATGTTTTGCAACATATGCTTCTTCAGCAGTCTTCTTCGCTTGCAAAAGCTTATGTTCTAATTCATTTCGTTTTCGTATTGGAATAATTATACAATCAATTGTCGAGTTACTAGAGTTATTTCTAGTTACCGCATTAATTAAAACAGGTATTTCCTCACCATTTTCAGATAACAAAGTACTATATAATTCTTCAATATGGCCCTCTAGTTTTAATAAAGGGAAAAAATAAAACTGAAAAAAGATCTGGGCGGATTTAACAAGGATTGAATTGATATGTAAGCCTTTAAATTTCTCTGATCTGTTACTTAGCATAGTAGAAAGGGTTTGATTAATGGATAAAATAATGCCTTCTTCTGACAGTGTCAGAAATCCACACGGTGCGTTATTTAATTGATTATCCATCTAATGGCCACCTTTAAACGGTTCATTTGTTATGTTATTCTTCTATGTATGCCTTTATAAGCTTAATTGTTTCTTCTGGGTGACTCATATGTGGGCAATGGCCAACAGCCATCATCTCTTTTAACGTACTACTTGGCATCTGATTGTGCAAATAATCACCAACAAAAGGAGGAGCAATAATATCTTCAGAGCATTGAAGAATAAGAGTTGGTGTTGTTACATTTGGTAAGTCACTTCGATTATCGGCAAAAAATGTTGCCTCTGCAAATTGACGCGCAATCAATGGGTCTGTCGAGCAAAAACGGTCTTCTAGTTCTTGTTTAACATCAGGCCGATCTGCTGTACTCAATAATGTAGTCGCAAATGCACTGGTCCAGCCAATATAGTTCTGTTCCATCATCGCAAGTAGACCTCGTAAATCTTCCTCTTCAAATCCCCCAACATATTCAGGTGGGTCATTTAAGTAACGGGGCGATGGGCCGATCATAATTAAGTGAGAGAAGAAATTCGGGTGTTCAAGTGAAGCAAGCATGCCAATCATACTACTTACTGAATGTCCTATGAATATGGCATTTTCTAAATCTAGTGCAGCACATATCTCTAACACATCTTGTGCATACCCTTTTAGTGTACTGTAACGTACCTCATCATACGATTGTAAATCTGATTTACCTGCACCGACATAATCAAATAAAACAACTTGATAATCCTCGGTAAAATCATCAATCATGTCCTTCCAGACACTTTGGTCACAGCCAAATCCTGCAGCAAAAATAATTGATCGTTTCCCTTCACCAATAATGTTTACATTATTACGCTTGATGACATCAATTTCCATAAGATAGACACCTCTTCAAAAAAATACTTCTTATAATGATAGCATTTTATTAAAATAATTTCAGAATATTTATGATTGTTTGCTAAATCATGTGAAAAAGGAAATATCTAATTAAATCATATTCAGCATACGGTATTTTATTAGAATTTAAGACAAAGGAAATTTAAATGAGTACATATAAAGAGTTTTCTTTTACGTTAACAAGAAATTGCTATTGTTTATCCAATAACTATAATAGTGCAATTTCCTTATTTTCCAGTTTATTCAATAAAGTTGATTGCTATACGAACTATAATACTGTACGATACATAGTATACAATATATATTATTATTTAATATTAAATAGGAGGTGTACCATTGGATTCAATCCGTCAATCATTATCAACTGAATTAAGAAGAGGAACCTTGACATTAGCGGTATTAAGTCAGTTGAAAACACCACAATATGGATACTCTCTTGTCCAACTATTAGAAAAGAGCGGCATCTCAATTGAACAAAGTACTTTATATCCATTACTTCGTAGATTGGAAAAGCAGGAATTAGTAACAAGTAGTTGGGATACATCTGAAAATAGACCCCGTAGATATTATGTTTTAAGTGAGTTAGGTATTGACGTTTTAGCACATCTGAAAAAGGAATGGGAAAAGATGTCTAAGGAACTTTACAATCTACTAAAGGGAGAAGATGAATGATGAATATAATGAACTTATATATTCAGGAGGTAGTTCGAAGGCTACCTGAAAAGGGTAGAGAGGATATAGCATTAGAATTAAAGTCAACAATAGAGGATATGCTGCCTGATGAATATAGTGAGCAGGATGTAAAGGCGGTTCTGGCTACATTAGGAAATCCACGTGATCTTGCTAATAATTACTTAGATAGACCAAAGTTTCTAATCGGGCCTAACTATTATGATGTTTATATGAATCTTCTCAAAATGATTATTCCAATCGCAGCAATAATTAGCATGAGTTCAGTTATCACAAATCATGTTATATCGTATAATGGCGAAGAAGCATTATTAAATCTTATTTTTGAAATAGTCGGTCTAGGTATTTGGCAAGGGATAAGTGTGTCTATCCAAGTGTTCTTTTGGTTAACCATTACTTTTGCAATTATCGAACGGGTAGATCCGAATGTGAAATATGCTACAATGACAGGAAAAGAGTGGACACCAGATGATTTGAAGCTCATGCCATATGTTGAAGCAGAAAATCGAATACCTGTCTCTGAAATATTCCTTGGTCTGCTTTGGACAGCGATTTGGGGCTCTGTTTATTTTACTGCTTCACAGCTTATTGGTATCTACCAAAGTAGTGGCGATAAATTAGAATTTATTACACCAACATTTAATCAGGAAATTCTCTTATCTTATTGGCCTTTTGTTGCTTTATTAATTGGTATGGAGATAGTCATTTCCACATGGAAATATTGCATCAGACATTGGACCATGAAACTAGCAACGTTTAACAGTCTTTATCATCTGTTAGCAACGGTAATTTTTATCGTGATTGTTAGTAACCCCAACTTAATTACTCCAACATTCATTGAATATTTTACAAACATGTTTTCAGCAGATAACGGCTGGGAAAATTGGATTAGACCACTGTCTATCTTTACTTTTATTGTATTTGCAGGAGTAGATGCATTGAGTGGATATAGAAAGGCGAAAAAAGTGAAGAAGCTTAAATTAGATTGATAAGACAAAAAGTTATATTATAGAAAGCAAAAAGGCCGTTATTTAAGATGCGGCCTTTCTGCAATCTATTACTAGTAAGTTATAAAGCTTCCTTAATCACTTTCTTATAATAAAGAACAGATAGCAATCCGAAAATTGAGTAAAGTCCTGTATATAAGACCATGACGATAATCATCGGTGTCCACAATTCTGTACCGAATAAAAACCAGCCAGATTGAACTGCAAAGTAGCTGTGTAATAGCCCGATAATTAATGGGATTCCAAAATTGTAAAGCTGCTTAATTTGGATGCCTCTTAATAAGTCGGTTTGTGTAAAACCGAGTTTCCTAAGAATTGTATAGCTTCCTTTCTCATCTTCACTTTCATCCATCTGTTTAAAATATAAAATGCATCCTGATGTAATAAGAAATGTTAGTCCTAGGAAGCCGACAATAAACATAATCAACCCCATATTGTTCTTTTGGTTTGAGCTCATATCTAGTCTTGAAAGTGCCTTTTCTGAAAGCTCTGCCTCGTGGAAAAGTTTGTTAGCCTCTTCTAAATCATTTGGATTTTTTATATTTATTCCAATGTAATAGGTTGAATCTTTTTGAATTTCTGGATTTACGTCATCTTTTAGTTGTTCAAATAGATCCTTATCAACAATTGCAGCGGGAAGTCCACCATTTGCGTATGTGTATGGCACGACATGGTCTTTCTTTAACCCCAAATAGTTCATTTTATAATCTTTATTCTTACCGTTTATTATGACTGTTCCTGATTCCTTTAAGCTCATAAATCTTTGTAAAATGTCAGTATATCCAGTAAAAACAGTCTCATTTTTAGAAAGGTTAACTCCTCGAAGTACATCTTCACTTAACAAGGGCAGTGTCATTTTACTTGTATCAAAATTCATCTCATTAAGGTTAGAATCCATGATATTTTTAACATCAATATCTACTTGAATAACAGGTGTAGTGTACTTGTTATACTCGATATCATCCTTTTGTAAAGCTTTTTCAAATCGTTCTGCTTCTTGTTCATCGAATAAAGCAAAGTGTGCAGGAACGCCATCCATTGCAGACTTTTCCGCTGAGTAGTAGGAAATATAACTTAGCGACAATAGACCTATCGCTAGTGCAGAAACTGTTGTAATAATTGTTAGCAAAAATGCATTCGATTTCATACGGAACATAATCGAGGATAAAGATAAGATTTCATTAATATTTAGGTAGCCCCCTTTACTTCTCCTTATAGCGTTAGCAAGGAAGCTTACAGACCCTTTATAAAAAAGGTATGTTCCAATAATGACAGTACCTAAAATGAAAATCATCGCAAAGAATAATTCATTCATTGACTTGAAGTCACCGCTAAATAATTTAGAGGAAACATAATACCCCAAAATTATAGAAGCGATTCCGATTGTCCCAATTATCATTTCAAAGATTGAAAGTTTTTTAACTTTATTTTCAGAAGAAGTTGTGACTCTAAATAGGGATAAAATACTTTGTCTTCGGATGAATGATATATTCAACAATAAAATGATGATGAATATTCCAGAGAACACGATAAGTGTTTGAATAAGTGCCATACTAGAAAATTGTAGGCTTGCGATTGCTTGGACTCCGACAATTTTATATAAAGTTAGAATAATTAATTTTGATGCAGAAAAGCCGATAAAAATTCCGATGAGCAAGGAGCTAAAGTAAAGAATGAAGTTTTCAACACTTAAAATCCGGAATATTTTATGCTTTGTCATCCCAATTAATTGAAAGAGGCCAATCTCCTTACTGCGTCTTTTAATGAACAGTCTGTTTGCATACAATAAAAAGATGGTGACAATTGCTACCAGAAGAATTGAGGCAGAACGGATTGCGGCGGCTCCTTTTATTGATCCTTCAACTTCATCCATCGAAGGATCATATTGCAATGTGACGAATGCAAAGTATAGGGCAACACTGAATATTAAAGCAAATACATAAAGGTAATAATTTTTTAAATTTTTCCTTAAATTACGGAGTATGAGCTGATTAATATTCATTTTGAACGCCACCTAATACACTTTGTGTTTTCATAATATCTTGAAAAAACACTTGTCTTAATTGTTCACCTTTATTTAGTTGTGTATAAATTTGCCCGTCTTTAATAAAAATCACACGACTACAAAAGCTTGCTGCAACTGGGTCATGTGTAACCATGATGATTGTAGCCTTACGCCTTTTGTTCAACTCACTTAATTTATTCAATAAGTCTGATGCTGATTTTGAGTCCAATGCCCCTGTTGGTTCATCGGCAAATATAATGCTAGGTTCATGAATAAATGCTCTTGCAGCTGACGTACGTTGCTTTTGGCCGCCAGATATTTCATTTGGGTATTTATCTTTCAATTCTAAAATACCAAGCTCTTTTGCTAAGGATTGAAATTTTTCATCTGCTTTTCTTTTAGGTGTCCTTGTAATTGAAAGCGGCAGTAAAATATTTTCCTTCACTGTTAATGTATCAAGTAGGTTGTAATCTTGAAAAATGAATCCTAAATTATTTTTTCGAAATTCCGCTAATTTCTTTTCTTTCATGCGTGTCATTTCATTTCCCTCAATCTTTATCGAACCTTGTGAGAGTTGGTCTATAGATGACAGGACATTTAATAAGGTCGTTTTGCCAGATCCTGATGCTCCCATAATACTTACAAATTCACCATGTTCAATTGAAAGATTTATCCCCTTAAGAACTTCTTGTCTATTTAATTTATTGCCATAGCTTTTATGGATTTGTTGGGCCTCTAGTATATACATAAGTTTTATCTCCCTTGTCTTTGATACTCTTATTATAAAAGGGTATTGATATCTAATTCCTTTCATTATCCGAACAATAGAGAAAAGCATATGACATTTTTGTCACATGCTCATGATATCAACAAAGTCATTGCGTTTAGGGAACGTTAAAGTGAAGGTAGTTCCTAAATTAATGTTCGACGTAACCTCAATTTTTATCATTAACGCAGTAGCAATCTTTTTTGTTAAATAAAGTCCCATACCTGTTGAAGCATTATCTGTAAAGGTAGTTGAAGTAAAGCCCCGTTCAAAAATTCTAGGTATATCTTGCGGACTAATACCACGCCCATAATCAGTGAAAGCTAATACTGTTCGTCCATCAATTTCATAGCTACTTATGTTTATATCAGAGTTATGACTATATTTAATAGCATTTGTAAGTAATTGACGAACGATGAAGGCTAACCATTTCTCATCCGTTAAGGCTGATTCTCTTTCAAGATTAACCTCAAAGCCAATTCCCTTCTGAATGCACCACGATTGTAATGTTTTGATTTCTTGGTAAATCACTTTTTTTACATTCACAGTTTCTAAGTACATATCATTTTCAATAAAGGAGGCACGTTTCTGATGTAGTTGTTGGTCTAATAAGAGATGGATTCGAAGCCATTCATACACTATTTGTGACTTTAAAGGTCCCTCCTCAAGTCGTTCAATCATTAAGTGCATAGCAGTCAATGGAGTTTTTACCTCATGTATCCAAGCCATTAATTCATCTTTTTCCTGATTTAGTTCTAGTTGATTTTTAGTTGCGATTCGTTTTAGTTGCTCTGTTTGGCTTTCAAATTGCTCGATGACTATTTTCTCGAAGGGGGAATTAGCAAGAGTTATTTCCTTTAAATCTAAACTGTTGTCCCATTCATGTAGCTTTGAGTAGAACTTCGTTTCTTTTATATAACGAAAAGTAAAAAATAACACAAATATAACCGAGGTTAAAAATGTAATATAGAGCATTGATGTGAAAGGAATTGATGAATCGAGATATCCGATTATTAATATAATTAGTTGCTGTGTTAAAAAAAGAAAAATCCAGCTTCTTCTTTCAATTATGTAATTAGCAATCATAGGTTTTTTGCTTCCCTCGCCATATATCCTTGTCCTACCTTAGTTTCAATATATTTGCCAAGACCTAACTCATCTAATCTTTTTCGAAGTCGATTTACATTAACAGTTAACGTATTATCACTGACAAAGCGTTCATCGTCCCACAGTGACTTTATTAACGCTTCGCGGCTAACAATCGTATTTTTCCCTTCAATTAGTTGTTTTAAAATGAGTGTTTCGTTTTTGGTAAGTTCAATAGAGCCAACATTGTTTGTTACAGTATTTCTCTCAAAGTCTACGGTTGCTCCAGACCATGTTTTAATTGAAATGGCTTCATGATTGTAATCATAAACACGACGCAAGATTGCCTGGATTTTTGCAATTAGGACATCGAAATGGAAAGGCTTTTGGACAAAATCATCAGCCCCTAATTGCATAGACATCACCATATCGGTTGGATGGTCTCTTGAGGACAAAAAGATAATCGGAACCTTAGAATAAGTGCGAATCATCCGACACCAATGGAACCCATCATATTTAGGTAACTGAATATCAATGATGACTAAATCAGGTTTTATCGCTGTAAACTCTTCAAGTACATTTTCAAAGTGAGAAATTCCATATACGTCATAGGACCAATCTATCAATCGTTCCTTTACTTCATTAAATAGAGTTGTATCATCTTCAATTATGAGCAATTTAAACAATTCATTCACCTCATTTATGGTAAATACTTCTTTTATGAGTATAACAAATCTTTTTTTCTAGGTTGATATATTATTGAAACTTGAACAATTGAACAAGTTATAAATTTTAATTATTATCAGCAATTAGCCCCAATTAGCTATAACATAGATAGTCCAAAATACAGTTATTTCAAGAGATGCTTATATTATTTAAGGAATTTTATACAATATGAATGACAACACGCCTTATGTTAATAATAATTAGGAATTAATTAATCAAATTGGTTCATTTACAGAACAGAATTGCTTTGTTACGATTGAAAATGTTGTCTTATTAGGTATTACTATACTATTTAACAGGGTAATAAAATAAAAATGACGGGGTGATGAAATGAATTTATTATGGGGCATTTTTGGTATGATAATCGTTTTGCTACTTGGCCTACTTTTATCGAATAATAAAAAATCAATCCAGTATCGTACCATCCTTGGCGGGTTAGCAATTCAATTAATTTTTGCGTTTATTGTATTGAAGTGGGAAGCGGGTAGAAGTGCGCTTGAATGGTTTACTAAAGTCGTGCAAAATGTGATTAGTTATGCAAATGCAGGGATATCCTTTTTGTTTGGCCCTTTAGGAACTGGTGGGGAATTTGGAACAATCTTTGCATTCCATGTGTTAACAATTATTATTTTCTTCTCTTCTTTAATATCGATATTATATTACCTTGGTATAATGCAGTGGTTTATCCGAATTATTGGTGGTGGATTATCAAAACTATTAGGAACATCAAAGACAGAATCAATGTCAGCTGCTGCTAATATATTTGTTGGCCAAACAGAGGCACCTTTAGTTATTCGACCTTATTTGAAAAATATGACAAACTCAGAGTTATTCGCTGTCATGACTGGTGGTCTAGCATCTGTAGCTGGTTCTGTTCTAGCGGGTTACGCCCTGCTTGGAGTTCCGCTAGAATACTTACTTGCAGCAAGCTTCATGGCTGCGCCTGCAGGATTAGTCATGGCAAAGCTTGTGATGCCTGAAACAGAAAAGGCTAATATCGCTGAGTTTGAGATGGCAAAAGATACAGAATCTACAAATGTCATTGATGCTGCAGCACGTGGTGCTAGTGATGGATTAAAGTTAGCATTGAATGTAGCTGCAATGCTATTAGCATTCATTGCCTTGATTGCTTTAATAAACGGTATTTTAGGACTTATTGGTGGTATTTTTGGATATGGATCGTTAACACTTGAAGGAATATTAGGGGTTATTTTCTCACCGCTCGCTTTTGCAGTTGGAGTCCCGTGGTCTGAAGCAGTTACTGCAGGAAGTTATATTGGACAAAAGCTAGTACTGAATGAATTTGTAGCCTATTCTGCATTTGCTCCTGAAATTGGTGAGTTATCTGAAAAAACTGTTATTGTTGTTAGTTTTGCATTATGTGGGTTTGCGAATCTAAGCTCAATGGCAATCTTATTAGGAGGTTTAGGTAGCTTAGCACCTAACCGCCGTTCTGATATTGCAAGAATGGGTTTACGTGCTGTTGCTGCTGGTACGTTAGCTTCACTCTTAAATGCTGCAATAGCTGGAATGTTTTTATAACATAACACGTCGATAAAAATGATTAAAAAAATAAAGTAAGATTCAAGGGTCTTACTTCTCTTTTAATTACTAATATATAGATTGGATGCTTAGGTTTAATCTATATTGTGAAAGAGTAGTCTGACCCTTTTTTTGTTTGAATCTTTTAATTTCTCCCTCTATATAGGCAATAGATTGTAGGGAAAAGTGACATGTAAGGACATGAGAGTTTATAATCATGTAACGGCTCAAATGACCGAATCCTGATCGGTAAATAGCTTTTTGCTGAGAGGAGTATCGAAGGAAACAATTAAAAGTGTGGGAGTAACACCGAGTATATAGAAGAACAAAAGTAGAGAAGCAGATAATCACTTTATTATATGAAGCAAAAGATACTATACATACATGTAAACATATTAAAGGAACAAAATGAAAAGAGGAATTACCTTTATATAAGGGAATCCTCTTTTCATTATCTTGTATAGGGAAGGTTAATTAAATTACTCCTTGTGCAATCATTGCATCCGCAACTTTTACAAAGCCAGCAATATTAGCACCTACAACAAGGTTACCAGGATGGCCATACTCATCCGCAGCTTTTACACTGTTGCGATAAATATTTTTCATAATATCATGTAATTTAGCATCCACCTCTTCAAACGTCCAAGAAAGTCTGCTGCTATTTTGAGCCATTTCAAGTGCAGATACAGCTACACCACCTGCATTAGCAGCCTTTGCTGGTCCAAATAACACCTTATTGTTAAGGAATACATCAATTGCTTCAAGTGTTGATGGCATATTTGCACCTTCACCGATTGCTATGACACCATTGTTAACAAGTGTTTGAGCAGCGGCTTCATCAATTTCATTTTGAGTCGCACAAGGTAGAGCAATGTCACATGGAATTGACCATATGCCTGCACAGCCTTCTACATATTGTGCTTCTGGATGTTCTTTCACATATTCACTAATACGTTTTTTCTCAACTTCTTTAAGACGTTTCACCGTATCGAGGTTAATTCCGTTTTCATCATAAACATAGCCACCTGAATCGCTACATGCAACAACCTTAGCACCTAGTTGGTGAGCCTTTTCAATTGCATAAATAGACACATTACCTGAACCAGAAACAACAACCGTTTTACCTTCAAAGCTCAAACCTTTATCAAGAAGCATTTCTTGTACAAAGTAAACTGTACCATAGCCAGTTGCTTCAGTACGCGCTAGGCTTCCGCCATATCCGATACCTTTTCCAGTAAGGACACCTGCTTCAAATGCACCACGAATTTTCTTATATTGACCAAACATGAAGCCAATTTCTCTTGCACCTACGCCAATATCTCCTGCAGGTACGTCAACATCCGGTCCGATATGTTTATATAATTCAGTCATAAAGCTTTGTGTAAAACGCATAACTTCGTTGTCTGATTTACCTTTTGGATCAAAGTCAGATCCACCTTTACCTCCACCAATAGGTTGACCAGTTAATGAGTTTTTGAAAATCTGCTCAAATCCTAAAAATTTAATAATACTAGCATTAACAGATGGATGGAAACGCAAGCCACCTTTGTAAGGTCCAATTGCACTATTAAACTGTACGCGGAACCCACGGTTTACTTGAACTTTCCCTTGATCGTCAACCCATGGAACTCTGAATGTAATAACTCGTTCTGGTTCAACCATTCGTTCAAGAATTGAATGCTCAATATATTTTGGTTGCTTAGCGAAAATTGGAATTAATGAGTCAAAAATTTCTTTAACAGCTTGGTGAAATTCACTTTCATTTGGGTTACGTTTCTTTACAGTTTCGAATACTTGATTAACGTAATCTTTAGCAGCTTGTAAACCAGGTTGACTAACATCTTTTGTTGTAATCATTTTATTCACATCTTTCTTTATAAATTTAATATTTGGCCTTTCACTTAAAGAAGTGTTTTGAAAATTGCAGTTTTCGTATACATTGTTACTTTTTACTAAGTTGGAGTCTTGAAGAGTTTTTCGCTCTAGCTATAATAAGTTTTTTAACTTTTATGATAGTTTGAATTTTATACTGATAAAGCAATATAAACAATATCAATATTAGATGATATTAATGCCGATATTAGATGGGTGTAATGCAGTCAATTTAAACCTATATATATCAGTGTGTTTGAGATGTTCTATATGTTAATTAATGGAGTAACCGCCATTGATGTTATATAATAAGACATACAATGTCACAAAAAGAGCATTTCTAATATAATAATTTATGATTGAGGTGTGTGGTTGTATATTTGATGGTTTAATTATGTTTTTTTGTTAGTGTAATTAGCTGTTTATTTAAAAAACCAGTGAGAGGCTAGTATTAAAAGTTATATTTTGGGCATTTACATGTCATTAATATTGACGTAAATGTCGACTTGTTTCTTCTATTATATATCTTGTGTTAATACGAGGAGTTATAATCATTTAGTCGATTATTGATTATGTCTACGGTTTTGTATTCATTAGCAGCTTACCTGTTGTGGTGTTAGGGGCATTCTTATAGATGAGATTTATAGTGTTTGGGTATTGGAGCTACTGAGCCTCTAGATATGTGTTGTTCACACATACAAAGGCTCACTCCAAACAATGTACAACGCTTATTACTTCATTAAAATGACTACATAGAGTTAGTTTTATTTAATGCCTTTCATAAACGATTGTATCTTTGATGATAATAAAAACAGAATAATACTTAATAAGATAGCAATACCGCCAATTGTGCCGAAATATACCATTTCAGTTTCTGGTGTATAAAATTTTACGATTTGTGCATTAATTGCTTGTGCGGCAGCATTAGATAAAAACCATAGGCTCATTGTTTGTGCTGAGAACGCCGCAGGAGCAAGCTTCGTAGTTGCTGATAAACCTACAGGTGAGAGACAAAGCTCTCCGATTACGACAATGAAATAGCTAAGTACGAGCCATAATGGATTTACAAGTGAATTTTCTCCGCCAAAATATGCAGGAAGTAATATGACGATAAATGAAATACCTGCAAATAATAAACCTAATGAAAATTTCTTCGGGATCGACGGTTGTCTGTTGCCAAGTTTCACCCATAACCATGCAAATACCGGTGCTAAAAGAATAATGAACAGAGGATTTAACGATTGAAACCAAGCTGGAGAAATCGTTAAGCCTAAAAATTCCAAATCTGTTCGTGTATCAGCATAATTAGCCAATATGGTTGCACCTTGTTCCTGAATTGACCAAAACATAACGGATGCAATGAATAAAGGGATGTATGCGATAATTCTAGACCGTTCAATTGCTGTTGTATCAGGACTACGATACATCACGATAAAATATATCGTTGGAATTAATAATCCGAGCACTCCGATGAATGCAGTAAATGTCTTAAATGTAAGAAGACCTAACGGGAGTGTAATCGCGATTAAGATTAAAATGATTGCGATACTTAAAGAGATAAACTTCAACGTCTTTTTCTTCTCAACATTTGATAAAGGATTTGCAACAATATTTCCAGCAAGCCCAAGATTTTTCTTTCGTGTGAACAAAAAGACAAGCAGACCGATAAACATCCCTACTGCTGCTATTGAAAATCCTAAATGGAAGTCATGCTTTAACCCAACTTCACCAACAATCAATGGAGCAATAAATCCGCCAAGGTTGATACCCATATAGAATATGCTGAAACCTGAATCACGACGATTGTCCTCTTCACTGTAAATTTCACCAACAATACTAGATACATTTGGTTTTAACAGTCCGGTACCAAGGACAATGAGAATCATCGAGATGAAAAATAATGATGTATTACCGGGGATCGCTAGAGCGATATGACCAAGCATAATTAGGACTCCACCATAAAATACTGCTTTTGATGTTCCTAATATTCTATCGGCAAGCCAGCCGCCGATAATGCCTGACATATATACTAATGATCCGTATATTGACATAATCGCCAGAGCAGTGCTTTTCTCTAAGCCGAGACCCCCGTTAGTAACGGAATAATACATATAATATAAAAGTATTGCTCTCATTCCATAGTATGAAAAACGTTCCCAGAATTCTGTAAAGAATAAAGTGAAAAGTCCCTTTGGATGTCCAAAGAATCCTGTTTGAGGAACGCTTGAAACAATTTTTTGTCTGTTAATATGTGACATCAGACAACCTCCTTCATTATTCTATTATAATACTTTTTTCTGAATATGAAGGAAAAATTGATAATTTCCAATAATTATTTGAATATATAACTTTATTAGCATATTAAAAATTCTAATTAATAACCCTGAAATGTGTAGAGTAATGAATGAAGGTGTGAAAAACTTATTGACAACAATAAATGGAAAAACATAAAATAGAAAAGAAATATTTTACAGAAATGGAGGGTTATAAAATGAAACATATTATGATGAGCCAAAAAGATATAATTTCATATAAAGTAACCCGCCGTTATAACATTTAAGATTAAATGCTTATTTGTCTTAACATTGCTATAAATGTCTTTAAATTAGCGCAGGTTACATAAAGTAACGTGCGTATATTTATGTCGATTAAAAGGGACACCATGCACTTACGCATTGGTGTCCTTTTGTGTATTCCGAGCTTTGCTCGTTTATATAAATAACAAATTTGAAAGGATGTTTCAGAATGGAACTAATGGTGATGATACGTATTGATTTGGATTGGATGAAGGGTGGCTAACAATGCTTTGAATTGAAATGAAATCCAGAGAAGGGATGATTTGATGTTTACAATTTTTAATAAATTGAGTTGGTTTTTTAAAAAGTACTGGAAACGCTATGCTGTCGCAATAACGCTTTTAATTATTGTCAGTGTGTTAGATGTTATTCCGCCAAAAATTATTGGCTTTGCAATTGATGATATACAATTTGGGCAAATGACTATTGAGCGGCTTGTGCAACTAATCGTGTTTTTTTGCACGCTTATTTTTCTAAGTTATGCGATAACTTATGTGTGGATGTACCAGCTATTTGGTGGTGCTCACTTAATTGAAAGAATTTTAAGGAAACGTTTTATGAAGCATTTGCTAGCGATGACCCCTAGTTTTTATGAAAAGAATCGTACAGGTGACTTAATGGCTAGAGCTACGAACGACCTTAAAGCAATATCGTTAACTGCTGGATTTGGCATTTTAACGTTGATCGATTCAACGATATTTATGGTTATTCTTATATTGGTTATGAGCATATCAATTAGTTGGCAATTAACTCTTGCAGCACTTCTACCTTTACCAATAATGGCGATTGCAATCAACCATTTTGGAAAACTGATTCATAACCGATTTATGAAGGCTCAGGATGCATTTGGTGATTTAAATGACAATGTCCTTGAATCAATCGCTGGCGTTCGAGTTATTCGTGCATATGTTCAGGAGAAGGCTGATGAGAAGAGATTTCACGAAATGACAGAGGATGTATATGAAAAGAATATTGAAGTAGCAAAGATTGATGCCTTATTTGAACCAACAATTAAAATACTTGTCGGGTTAAGCTATGTAATTGGACTTGGCTATGGTGCCTATCTAGTGTTTCACCAAGTTATCACATTAGGTGAATTAGTAAGTTTTAATATTTACTTAGGAATGCTGATTTGGCCGATGTTCGCTGTTGGTGAGTTAATCAATATTTTGCAACGTGGTAACGCCTCATTAGACCGCGTAAATGAAGTGCTCTCATATGATCCTGATGTAAAGGATGTTGTTCAGCCTCAGAATGTAAATGTTGCAGAATCGATTGATTTTAATAATGTCTCTTTTCGTTACCCATCTTCTTCTGTAGATAATCTCAATCATATCACTTTACACGTAAATAGAGGTAAAACAATAGGGATTGTTGGAAAGACAGGTAGCGGTAAAACAACATTGTTAAAGCAATTGCTAAGAGAATATCCTCTAGGTGAAGGGGAACTAAAAATATCTGATGTGCCATTGGAATCGATTAAGATTGACGATGTCCATCATTGGGTTGGTTATGTTCCACAAGAGCAAATATTGTTCTCAAGAACGATTCGGGAAAATTTGAAATTTGGTAAAGAAGAGGTGAGTGAGGAGGAAATCCTCAAATCACTTGAGTATGCATCCTTTGATTTGACAATGCTACCCAAAGGTTTAGATACACTTGTCGGAGAAAAAGGTGTTGCTTTATCAGGTGGTCAAAAGCAGCGGATATCAATAGCAAGAGCTCTAATAAAAGACCCAGAGATTTTGTTGCTGGATGATGCAATGTCGGCTGTCGACGGAAAAACAGAAGCGAATATTATTAAAAACATTCGCCGTGAAAGAAAAGGGAAGACGACGTTTATCGCAGCACATCGGATTTCAGCAGTAAAACATGCTGATTGGATTATTGTTATGGATGATGGAAAAATCATAGAAGAAGGAACACATGAACAACTTCTAAAACAAGGAAAATGGTATAAAGAGCAATTTGAACGGCAACAGGCTGATTCATATGGAGAGGTGAGTTAATTGAAGAAAACAACGACAGGAAGACGATTGTTTCAATATGCACTTCTCTACAAAAAGACTATTATTATTGCACTTTTCCTATTAACATTTGCAGTTGCTGCTGAGTTAGTTGGGCCATTTATTGCAAAGAAAATAATCGATGAACATATGATGGGTGTAGAAAGCCCATGGGTTGAAGTAGAGAAAGCAACGGATAAATCTGTAGCCTATAATGATAGCTATTATAAACGAGAATCATATGTTACAGAGGAAGATGTAGTTCGGGATGGAAAACTACAAATCATTCAAGTTGGGCATGTTTATTATGTGACAAATGAACACTTACAATTTGATGGGGAAAGAACGGTTAGCAATCATGAGTTAATTGTGAATAAAGGGAAAGAAGAAGCTAAATATCCAGTTACAAAGTTAAATCAAAATGAGTTAATTGCCTTTTATGGACCGGAAATAAAGCCAATAATTCTCTTGTTAAGCCTTTATGTAGGGTTGTTGTTCATTGCGGCATTTTTCCAATATGGCAAGACTCTAATGCTGCAAAAAGCTGCAAATCGGATCATTCAAAAAATGAGAACGGATGTATTTGGGCATATTCAACGGGTACCGATTCAATACTTTGATAATCGCCCAGCTGGAAAGATTGTTTCTCGTGTCACAAATGATACCGAAGCAATAAGAGAACTTTATATAAAAGTATTAGCCACCTTTTTTACTAGTGGTATTTATATGACAGGTATCTTCATTGCGTTATTCTTTCTAGATGTGAAATTAGCAATGATTACATTGCTGTTAGTACCGATTATCGGATTGTGGATTGTAATCTATCGAAAGCTTGCGTCAAAATACAATCATCTCATTCGGACTAGAATTAGTGATATTAATGGAATGATAAACGAATCAATCCAAGGGATGCCAATTATAAGAGCATTTCAACGTAAGAAACAAACGATAAATGAATTTGAAACGTTAAATAAGGAGCATTTTACTTATCAAAATAAATTATTAAGTTTAAACTCCTTAACATCTCATAATTTAGTGAACATCTTACGTAACGGTACATTTGTCGTATTAATCTGGTATTTTGGAGGACAATCGATTAATGCAGTTGGAATTGTATCAATTGGTATGCTATATGCGTTTGTTGACTATTTAAATAGATTGTTCCAGCCGGTTACAGATATAGTGAATCAGTTGGCACAGTTAGAACAGGCGCGTGTAGCCTCCGAACGGGTTTTTGAACTGCTAGATGAAAAGGGTGAAAAGGTAGCGGAAGGAGAGATTCCTAGATATCGAGGTGATGTTCAATTCCAGCAAGTTTCATTTTCCTATGATGGCAGCAATGATGTATTAAAAAATATTACATTTGAAGCTAAAAAGGGAGAAACAGTCGCTCTAGTTGGGCATACAGGGTCAGGGAAAAGCTCAATCATTAACCTATTATTCAGATATTACGATATTGAAAGAGGAACAATCACAATTGATGGTCAGGATGTATCGCAAATTCCGAGGCAGCACCTTCGGCAACATATGGGCATTGTTTTGCAGGACCCGTTTTTATTTTCTGGTACGATAACATCAAATGTAAGTTTAGATAATCCAGAAATATCTGAGGCTCAGGTCATTAAGGCACTAAAGGATGTTGGTGCAAATCGTTTTATTGAAAAGTTGCCAAAACAGTATGAAGAGCCTGTAATCGAGAAAGGGAGCACGTTATCAGCTGGTGAGCGCCAACTCATTTCATTTGCCCGTGCACTCGCATATGATCCAGCTATTTTAATATTAGATGAAGCGACAGCAAATATTGATACCGAGACAGAAGCAATGATTCAACGGGCATTGAATATTGTGAAGGAAGGCAGAACGACATTTATTATTGCCCACCGCCTTTCAACGATACGCAATGCGGATCAAATACTAGTGTTAGACCATGGTGAAATTGTAGAGCGAGGAAATCATGAACAACTACTTAGCCAAAGAGGCAAATACTATCAAATGCATCAGCTTCAGTTAGGCAAAGAAGTATCAAATGTTGGGTAAAGAAAGAGGGAGAATCCTATTCGTGGCGATTCTCCCTCTTTTAGTTTATTATCATGTAGGTTGCTTTGAAAAAAATAAACAGAATAAAATGTGACTTTTCATGAGATTTTTATTCCAATGGGCACAAGACTATTGTTCACGACTCTCTACCAACTACCTGAGTAACCCAACTAGTATGCTACTTCGAATAAAAGGTAACTAAATTTATTGCGTTTGCTCCTCAATAAGAAATAGTATTTGGTGGAATCGTCTTATCAGTTTTCGGCTCGGGAACACGGGCTAAAACAATCATGCCAATTATGAATAATATAATAAGACTAAATACACCCGTATTTGATTTCCCAGTTAGTTGTGCAGTGACACCTACTAAGATTGGCCCCATAATGGAGGCGAATTTACCAAAAATATTATAAAAGCCAAAAAACTCATTTGTTTTTTCTTTAGGGACAAGCTTTGCAAAGTATGATCTACTCAATGCTTGTATCCCACCTTGTGAGGTTGCAACAAGCATCGCTAAGATCCAAAAATCAAGGGTTGTCTTTAGGAAATACGCGTATATACAGACAATCATGTAAACAAAGATTCCGACATATAACATTTTCTTACCGGTAAATCGTTCTGATAATCTACCGTATAAGATTGAAAATGGGGCAGCAACTACCTGGGTGACGAACAAAATTATTAATAGACTTGTTGAATTAATTCCTAAATCTGTTCCATATGCAGTCGACATTGTTATAACTGTTCCAACTCCATCGATGTAGAAGAAATATGCGATTAAAAATAAGAATAGAGCTCTATATTTCCTAATTTCCTTCAATGTTTTCGCTAATCGTTTAAAACTATTAGCGACAGGCTTAGGCTCGCGTTTAATATAATAAATTTGTTTAACATTTTTTAATAATGGTATCGAGAAGATTAGCCACCATATCGCAGTTATTAAGAACGCAATTTTACTTGCAATAGTAGCAGATATAGGGATTATCCCGTTTTGTGATAAGAGAATGACCGCAATGCTAATAATAAAAGGAATGGTACTCCCGATATATCCGTAACTAAATCCTCTTGAAGAAATGCGATTCATTTTTTCTTCTGTCGTAACATCAACCAAAAAGGCATCATAAAATACATTGGCACCTGTTGAACCGACTGCAGCAAATGTATAACAAATTAATAATAATAACCATTGATCACTTGGGATAAAGGCAAGTATAGCAGTTGCTAATACTCCTAATGAAAAAAAGAAAATGAAAAAGCGTTTTTTGAAGCCTTGATAATCTGCAATTGTTCCGAGTATAGGCCCAAGCATCGCAAGTATAAATGTTGCAATTGCAACCGTATAGCCTAAATATGCAGTTGAATCTGCTGCACTAACTCCTGCACTAGTAGCAGCTGCTTTGTAGAAAATGGGGAAAACAGCTGTCGTAATAATAATAGAATAAGCTGAGCTAGCCCAATCATACATCATCCAACTCTTTTCTTCCTTGGAAAAACGCCTCATATAGTATCCTCCTAGTATATAGTTAACTTCATTGTACAAGGAAAACTTGTTTTCGAGATGTGCTAATAGAAACATTTACATATAATTTACAATATTCTAAGCTCTAGCATTGCATGTCTTATGTTATATCGTAAATATGAGGCGGAATTACTTTGAGAGGTATCAATTGAATTTTATAAATAGCCTAGGTCTATTTCAAAATATAGTGATTTAACAAGTTTAAAAGGTGATCCTGAATTTATACTAGTCTATGTTCCATGATAGTAGAAATATCATAAAAACCTAGACTTTCATAAAGTTGCTTAGCTGGATTTCCGCTGAAAACGTTAAGCTGTACCTTCTTATAATTATTCATACGGAATTCATTTAGGGCATGTAACATTAATTGTTTACCGATACCGTGTTTTCTGTATTCAGGGTACACATACAATGAGATGATACTACCGGTTTTTTCGTAATGAATAGGATTGAAATCAGGACCAATTAAAATCCACCCGCATAAATGCTGATGATGAGTTGCAATGAGATAATATGCACCATTATTGAGCAAAGGCATAAAGGCATTTTGGCTATTTTCTAGACTGTTTTTTACTTGACCCATCGAACTTTCTTCCATTACTAATGCAGATAAGTGGATAAGTTGTTGTGTTTCTAACTGATTAGCTTTTCTAATCTCCATACTTCACTCTCCCCAATTAGTTCACACTTTAGAATAATATAGAATATGAGAATGCAAAAGAATGGTTAAAATGTATTGGACTAAATTGATTAATTGATGGATGTGAAGTCAATTGTTTGGATTATTTGTAACAAGGAGATTTAAGAGAGTTTTAGCTTCTGCAGTTTCGAAAAACAGTCATATAATAAAACTTTTCTTGTGCCTTTAGGTAATCGTTAAACTAATATTTATAAATAATAATTATAAAAATCAAAAATATTACTTTATTAATTTAAGTAATGAAAGTATAATAGATTCCGTAGATAGCGCTTACATAAGTTTTCGTGCTATTTAAACTAAACAATTAGTGAGGAGAGGATACTTTGAAAAGGAGTAAAGGGTATTTATCTATTTTTTTAGTGATTTTACTAGTTTTTTCAGGATTCCCGTCAGCTTTTGCTGCAACGGATGGCGGTGCAAAATCAATTAAGTTAGTTGACCAAGATGCATCAAGCTACACTAGACAGTTATATACATATTTACAACGAGTAAGTGGTCAGCAAGTATTATTCGGCCATCAACATGCAACAGATGAAGGTTTAACGATAACTGGTTCTGGTACACGTGCGGGCTCAACGCAATCCGAAGTTTTAAACTCTGTAGGAGATTATCCAGCTATATTTGGTTGGGATACGTTAAGTCTTGATGGTGATGAAAAGCCAGGGTCAAATGACAACACTGATGAGCAAAATCGCGCTAACCTAATAAAATCAATGAAGGCAGCTCATGACTTAGGTGGTATTGTTGCTCTTAGTATGCACCCGCCTAATTTTGCGACAGGTGGACGTTATAATGATACAAGCAGTAAACGTGCAGTAGCAGATATCCTTCCTGGTGGACCTGCTAACGATAAATTCAATGCATGGTTAGATAATTTAGCTGCATTTGCAAATAATTTGAAGGATGATAATGGTGAGCTAATCCCGGTTATTTTCCGTCCATTCCATGAACAAAATGGCGGTTGGTTCTGGTGGGGAGCTCAAACAACGACAACAAGTGAATATAAGGAAGTATATCGTTATCTAGTGGAGTATTTACGTGACAAGAAGGGTGTTAGTAACTTTTTGTATGCGTTCTCACCGAATGGTCCCTTTGACGGAAATAAGGAAGACTATTTAAAAACATATCCAGGGGATGAATATGTTGATATTATCGGTATTGACCAATATGATAATCAAGAAAACCCTGGTTCAGAATCTTTCATTAGTAAATTAGTAAATGATTTGGCGATGGTATCGCAAATTGCTGAAGAAAAAGACAAAGTTTCAGCGTTTTCTGAATACGGTTACAGTCCACAAGGGATGAAAACGACTGGAAACGGTGACTTACAGTGGTTTACGAAAATTTTAAATGCGATCAAAAGTGACCCTGATGCAAAAAAGGTTTCATATATGCAGACTTGGGCAAACTTTGCTTTAAATGGCAATCTCTTCGTACCGTATAAAGGTTATGAAAATGCACCTGAAGGAGGTACAGATCATGAACTGCTTCCGGATTTCACCAAGTTTTATGAAGATTCATATTCAGCATTTTTAAGCGAAGTTGGCACGATATATACTGGGGTGCAGATTCCGACTACGGAGCATTCACCATTCTTACATGTTGTGACACCAACTGATAATGCCGAGATTAAAACAAATGTTACAACAATTCGTGCAAGAGTATTAAATGAGGACCCATCAAAAGTTGTATACAGTGTTGAAGGTTCTGATGAAGAGTTCCCTATGACACTTGATGAAAATGGATTTTATTATACAGCTGATTGGTCACCTTCTGCAGCTGTAAACGGTAAAACGGCAAACATTACGGTAAAGGCATATGATACTGCTAACAATATTATACTTAATCAGACAGTAAATGTTATTGTGAAGGTTTCTGAAATAGCGATGAATAGCTTCACATTTGATGAAGACCTTGAAGGCTTTCAAAGCAATGGAGCATATCCAGAAACAATCGAAACGTCTATTGAGCATGTGAAGCTTCATGATAATGGTATGCTGAAAATTAACACTAGTAATTTAGAAAAAGGCCAAACATGGCAGGAGTTAAAGTTAGAATTAAAAGATTTATCTGATGTTAACTTAGCAGCTGTAAAACGAGTAACATTCGAGGCATATGTTCCAACTGCTGCCAAAACATCTAACGCTAGTATGTTAGCTGTTGCAATGCTTCCTCCAGATTGGAATACGAAGTATGGAGAATCAACAACAGGAAAGCAGTTTAGTGAATTAGAAACAGTAACAATTGACGGTATTGATTATGCAAAGTATTCAGCATCAATAGATTTAAATGATCAAAGTAAGTCTGAAGCAGCAACTGGTCTAGCCCTTTCATTAATTGGGAAAGAGCTAAACTTAGACAATGGGGCTTTTTATATAGACAATATTCAGCTTCTTAGTGTTTTTGCTGAAGCACCAGCTGACCCATCATTAATTGATGACTTTGAATCCTATCTTGGCAGTGATGCGGCTCTAGGTAAAGCGTTTGTACCTGCAAACGGTTCTGTCAAAACCTCATTAACTGGTGAAAATAAGAATGAAGGAACATATGGATTAAAATATGACTATTCATTTGCTGGAGCTGGAGATTATACAGGGATTACAAAATCCTTAAATAATCTGGATTGGTCAGAGTTTAATAAGCTTCAATTTTGGCTGGATTCTGATGGTAAAGGTCAAAAGCTAGTCATTCAAATAAATATTGATGGAATCGCATTTGAAGCTTACCCATCGTTGGCTGAAGATAATTCAGGACTAGTTGAAGTGCCGTTTAGTGAGTTTAAGCCAGCACCTTGGGATACGGCAAATGCAGGAAAGGTTATTACAAAGGAAAACTTAAAGAATGTATCAAAATTCTCAATTTATCTTAATGCTCAAGATGAATTATCCCAACCAATAAACGGTACCCTTTACTTTGATGACATTAAAGTCATTAATGATGGTACTGGTGGTGTACCTAACGGTGGTAATGGTCCAGGAAGTATGCCAGAACAGCCCGGTATTCTTTATGACTTTGAGGATGGAACAAATGGCTGGGCAGTTGAATCAAATGAAGCGAATGCAACGAAGGCAGAAGTAACGGATGAAGAAGCAACGCACGGTTCAAAATCATTAACAGCGACATTTGATTTATCAAAAACATCAGGCTTTGAACTTGCAAAGGTACAAGCAATTGACTTATCTGCTGTAAAAGCAATTAGTACAAAAGTTAAATTATCGAACGGTACAGCTAATGCCCGCATATATATCAAAACAGGTTCTGATTGGGCATGGTTTGATAGTGGAATTGTTGTAGTTGATAGCACAGAATTTAAAACACTAACAATTCCATTGGATAGTATCGGAAATACAAACAGTGTGAATGCCATTGGCGTAAAAATTGAACCAACAGAAGGTACCGGAACAGCGAAAGTGTTTGTGGACGAAGTTGTTCTACACGGAGAAGATGAAGAACCAGGAGAGGAAAATCCAGGAGAAGAACCAGGAGAAGAAAATCCAGGAGAAGAGCCAGGAGAGGAAAATCCAGGAGAAGAGCCAGGAGAGGAAAATCCAGGTGAAGAGCCAGGAGAGGAAAATCCAGGTGAAGAGCCAGGAGAAGAAAATCCGGGTGAAGAGCCAGGAGAAGAAAATCCAGGAGAAGAGCCAGGAGAAGAAAATCCAGGAGAAGAAAACCCACATAAAGATAAGGGGAAACTTAATTCAGATAACAATGTAACTCCTGATAAAGATAATCATAAAAATCTTACAGAAAATGAATTACCAAGTACAGCATCTACCCAATACAATTGGATATTATTTGGTCTATTTATACTCGCTGTCGGTGTAACGATCATAATGTTATACAAAAAGAAAGAAATTAAAGGTTAATAAGGAGAGGACTGGCAAATAATAGTCAGTCCTCTTTTGCGTTCTCTGGTATATAACGAGTAAGGAAAGATACTGGCCTAAGGTACTTGCGATTACCTAGGTAATTCACTCGAATATTTCTTCCTTAAGTCACTAAGTTCCTCAAGTTTCTTTATGTTCATTGTTTTGTTTTCCATTCCAGTTGCAATGATGATATTTTCAACCATATAGGTTGGTGCGACCATTGAATGGAATTCTTGTAGCTCCCCTCTACTTGTAAAAAGGACAGAATCGGCTAAATCTGTAAAGTTTGAAACGAGCTGGTCTGTTAGCAGGATTGTTTTAAAGCCAACCGCTTTAGATTGCTGCAGAAGTACCTTTGCCTCAGGTAAAAGACGGATAAATCCAAATATAACTACTACATCCTCCTTTTGGATGTGGAGTAATTCTTCTAAAATTTCACTGCCATTATTCTCAATTAACTTAATTGACATTCCATATCTAGACATTCGATAGGACATTAGCTCACCAAGACCCCTTGAAGGACCAGGGCAATAAAGGAATATTCGTTTCGATGTCGTGAGAGTATGGATCACTTGTTTAAATTCTTGAGCAGAGAAATATTGCAAGGTTTTGTTTAGATGATTGATACTAATTGATAAAGTATGATGTTGTAGCTCTCCACCTTCAACTTGTCTCATAATATTCTCCATCTTCCCTGCTGGGGATGTTTCAATTTGCTCCTTTACCTGTAATTTAAACTCCTTAAAGTTTTTATAACCTACGGAACGCCAAAATCTCGATACGGATGCAATACTCATATCTAATTTATTCGATATCTCTTGTTCTGTTGATAATAAAACAAACTCAATATTTTTCTGAATAAAGTCAGCTAGTTTAAATTGATTCGGTGATAGTGTATCAGTGTTCCAGTTAAGTTCTACCATTATAATCCCCTTTTCTAGCAATCTTTCTATTTGAATTTATCATATGAAAGAAAAGTTATGTAAAAAAAATTACAACTTAACATATTTTGATAGATTTTTTACATCCACTTAACAATATTACCATATTCTATTAACAATCCCTCTATAAACTGTAAGTAATTCAGATTAAGGAGGTTTTAACGTTGGCTTATATCAATCAAAGGTATGTTTTAACACAATCGCAAAAAATGATGGTCTTTATCTTATCAATGTCACTGTATGGATTATCGAACATGATTACTGAATTAATACCAGAGGTAAGGATAGGTCCAATTGAATTTTCAGTTGAGTACTTTGCATTTATTCCTTTAACACTTTGTATTCTTTTCCACCCTCTATACGCTGCAATTGGTGCATCATTAGGAGAAGTGATATTTGGTGAAATTATGCTTGGTCAATTTGGTGGATTAGGTGAATTGGAGAAGTTTTTAGCCTTTTCATTGGCTATGTTTATTGCTGGATCTCTAGTGAATGATCCAAAAAATAAGCGTCAAGTTGGTATAGCTGCAATCACCGGTGTAGCGATTCATCAGTTAATAAGCAGTTTGGTGGATGTTGGAAAAGTTTGGATTGGTCTAGAGGAGTTAGAGGCCGTCCCTGGTTTAGCGGAAAGTGTTTTAGTTATTGAAGGTGTGTCGTTTCTAAATGATGTGTTATTTTCCGGGATTTTATTTGCCCTTCTTCCTACATTATATTTAGTACCAAGATTGTATGGAAAAATTGAACCCCTTCTTGGCATGAAGCCTAGAGATCGCTCTGTTCATTATTCAATTGGTGATATTTTAGCACCACGTATTGTAATCGGTGCAATTTTTATTGCTGCGTTTGCTTTCATTGCTGAATTTTTAGCTGAAGCAGATATAAATATTGTTGAATGGGAAATGGAGCTTGGAGATAGTTTTGTATGGATAAGTATGGGTGTGGCAGGTGTTGTTGCACTTATTACAGTACTCTATATGCTTATGAATAAAAACAAAGGTGTTAGTAAAGGTGGTTAATAATGGCGATAGAAATAAATAACGTTACTTTTACTTATCCAGGAGCAGAGAGCCCAATTTTACGGAATGTGTCGTTAACGATTAATAAGGGAGAATTCATTGCAATTGTCGGTGGAAATGGAAGTGGAAAATCAACATTATGCAAGCTAATGAATGGTCTGATTCCTCACTATTATGTTGGCGATTTTGAAGGAGAAGTTCTAATAAATGGACATTCCTCCTTGGAAGGAAAAGTATCAAGCTTTTCTGAGCAGGTTGGTTATGTTTATCAAGATTTTGAAAACCAACTTGTTCGCCCGACTGTTCTAGACGATGCTAGCTTTGCGCCATTAAATTTTGGTTTCTCTGACTATAAGGAACGAGGAAAAAGAGCGTTAGAAATTGTTGGTCTTGTTGGATATGACAAAGAGTTTATTTGGCAATTAAGTGGTGGGCAAAAACATCTACTAGCTCTTGCAGGTGCTCTTTCTTTAGACCCGGATATACTCATTATCGATGAACCAGTTGCACAATTAGACCCATGTCATGCAAAAGAAGTCTATGAGATTTTAAGAAAGCTACATACGTCTTATGGGAAAACAATTATTGTCATTGAGCATCATACAGAATTCATTGCAGATTATTGTGAGCAGGTAGTGTTAATGGACAATGGTCAGGTAGCATGGAAGAAGCCGACAAAACAAGGACTTTTAGAAGTAGAATCGCTAATGGACAGACAAATATACCCGCCGCAAGTCACACAGGCTGCATATCAGCTTGGTGATGAAGGTCCATATCCGCTCACGTTAGCTGAAGCTGTAGATTACTTTCGGAAGGATAGCACAAACCAATCTACCATTTCAGAGCTTGGTCATGATGATTCTATTAGTAAAGAGTCCTATATTAAGATAAATAATCTGAAATATGGGTATAAAACGATTAATCGTGATAAAAAAATGGTGTTGAAAAACCTAAATCTTACTATCAATCGAGGCGATTTAATTGCCTTAATTGGTAATAACGGAGCTGGCAAATCATCCTTAATGAAATTATTGACCGGTCTTGTAAAACCAGACAGCGGAGAAGTTCTTGTAAACGGTTTTGACACAAAAAATTACAAACCAGAAAAATTAGCAGACTTTGTAACTTACATCTATCAAAATCCTGAGGAAATGTTTATCGAAGATAGTATAAGAAAAGATGTCGAATTCTTCTTGAAAGCTAGAAGAGTAGAAAATTTTGAGGGAATTGTGGATGAGATATTAGAGCAGTTTGAGCTTACACACCTACAACAGCGGGATGGTCGTTTAATGAGTGGTGGGCAGCAAAGAAGGGCATCACTTGCTATCGGTGTGGCTATGAATCCCTCGGTAATTTTATTAGATGAACCAACAGCAAACCTTGATATCGCAACTAGAAAACATATAACAAAGTTAATTAGTAAACTAGAAAACTCTGCTGAAACTGTCATAGTGGCAACTCATGATATGCAATTAGTGGCAGAATGGGCAAACAGAATCATTGTTCTTAGTGATGGAGAGGTTATCCATGATGGAACTAGAGAGACAGTATTCTCAAACAATGAGTTGCTGAAGCAGGCGGGACTTGAGGCACCGCAAATAGTAGAACTTAGTAGAAGGCTAGGAATGAAACCTTTAACATATACTGTTCGGGACTTTGTTCATTATATGGAAAGGAGGAGGGTGAAAAGTGGATTATACACGCAAACTGTTTGATAAATTATCTGTTGAACAAGTGAAAATAGAATTATTGAATACTGCTTATGGAAATGGAAATACCTTTTTGGCGAAATTGGACCCAAGAACTTTATTCATATGGTATCTCTTTTTTGGGATTGTACCTTGGTTCATTCATAACCAAGCCGTTCTTTTTAGCATGTTCATTTTTATGGTTTTTACAACAATTCTAGCGCGGGTTAGTCCGCTAATTCTCGTAATTCTTTCCTTAGGATTGATAAGTCAAGCGGGATATATGGTTGTGGTTTCATGGTTTTTCGGAGGAAATCTCGATGTTCTACTGCCACTTATGAAGCTAACCTTGAAATTATCAGTTATTTCCTTAGCGAGTATTACGGTTTTTTGCTCGATGGATCCTGAGAAATTAAGTGATGGCCTTTTAAGTATCGGAGTACCTGGCCAAGTTTCGTTTAGTATTGCATATGGATATCGGATGTTACCTAGCTTATTAGAAGAATATCATCATGTGTTTCTCTCTTTTCGCTTAAGGGGGAAAGCACCGGAAAAGAACGGGTTCCTGTATTGGCGCATGATTGTGTACTTTTGTAAACTAGCGGTACTTTCGTTTTATCCATTAATATTAAGTACATCAAAAAGAGCCCGAACAACAGTTGAAGCTCTGGAGACGAAAGGGTTCTCCTACGCATTTACAAATAAAGATGTGAAGAAATTAAAAATAGCACACTTGAAGTTTTCAGTCCGAGATTGTATATTCATTAGTTTCTCAATGATATATATTGCTGGAACGTTCATGTTATTTAGTCATTAATAATAGATTAAAAGTGAATATTTTTGTTAAATAAAAATTTAAATTTGGATGAGGAGTTTGAAGATGTATATAGACTTTCATACACATGTTAAGTTATCAAAGAAAGCAGATTTTATGCCCGAATATTTCAGAGAGATGATACAAGAAGCACAAGATAATGGATTGACAGCTATGGCGATGACAGAGCATTTTAATACACGGATGTTCACTGATATTTATGATTATCTGGATAACAATTACTCATATGTAGAGGATTTCTATGATATAGATGGATTTAGGCTATTTCCGGGAATTGAAGTAGATGTAAAGGAAATTGGTCATATATTACTCATCGGTAACCGTAAGGACATACTAGCCATTTATAAACAGTTAATTCCACATAAGGAAGAAGAACATTTCATTGCATTCAGAGATTTACTCAATCTTGCCGAGCAATATAATGTATTAAAAATCGGTGCACATCCGTTTCGAAAAAGCACACCACTTTATCATCATGATATTGAACAGTTAAAAAGATTAGATGCCTTTGATTTAAATGGTAAAGACATCTATACACAAGGTGAAGAAGCGTATCGTACAAAGCTGCAGCCATTTGCTGAAATGGTAGGTAAGCCAATTGTTGGGGGGAGTGACACCCATCATTTCCTACAATATGGGTGTGTTGTGAATAGGTTTGATGTAGCTTGTCATACGATTCAACAGCTGAAATCTTCTATTCAACAGGGGCAGTATGCTATCGAGATATCTCCTAGTCTACCAATTAAAGTGAAATCAGCAAAGTTAGTTAAAAAATATATGAAACAAATGGTTGAGTTAAATGTACATATGAAATAAATTACTTATAACACGAGGATGTTCGAAAGGTTAGTAAGTTATAGCCTTTTGAACATCCTTTTTTATTAGCATAATAGTGAACTGAATACGATTCTTTACATAATAAGTATTCTTTTAGTTTTGCTAAATACTAGGATATCCTTTACTAGAGGCTAAGTTAAAGCTTAGATTTTAGTTAGTAGAGGATGTCTTGGTACCTCTGTATAAGACAATGTAATGGTACTTAAGTAAATTTACCTAAATCCTCATCAATATGTTATTACCTTTGGGTTATTTTTCCATTGGTAAACTAGAGTGAAAGATAAGTAGATGTACCTGTGGTTTTTGTGCAGATAAGGAGGAAAGTATGGTTTTTAAACAGATTACTCTAATAAACTGTTTTTATTTAAATAGATATGATATTGGTATATTATAGGATCTTTTTGTAAAACGATAATATCCTCTCATTTGACTAGTAGAGGATATTTACTACTATGGGTACTCACATTTTATATAGATGATTACCAAAAAAACAATTGGGAGATGAGAATATGTCAGGATTAATTCAAGTGACACCTGCTGAATTGCAAGATATGGCAAGAAGATATTCAAATGAGAGCAATAAAGTGAAGGACCAGATTGATGAACTGGATAACATGATCGATCAATTAGAGGGTATGTGGAAAGGTGAGTCTAGCAGAGCGTTTAGTGAACAATATAGTGCTTTAAGGCCTTCTTTTGTCGATATGCAAGAACTTCTTGATAGCATTCATAGACAGTTGAATGAGACAGCAAACGCAATTGAAAGTGCTGACCAACAAATTGCTAGCCAAATTAGAGGATAAGCGAACTTAAATGATTGAGAAGAAAAGACTGTCTCGAATTATTAGGGTCAGACCTATGCTGGACAGTCTTTTCCTTATGAGGTGAACGACAGTGTATATTGAAGTAACAGTTGACTTGAAAAATTATCAGCAGGAGTGCTTTGACTTACGGTTGTCAAACTATCACTCTGTTAAAAAGTTCATTGATATCGTTTGGCAGACTAAGCAATTAACTGAAAAGCCACGAGATGGTTACTGGATTAGAGTAACGAATAAACAAAAAGTTGCCCATGGTACTAACCGATTAATTGATGTTGGCATTACAACAGGAGACCGTATTGAAATTTTATGAAGGAGCTAAATGGGGATGTCATCACAAAAAGAAATGTCATACATAGAAGAAAAGCTAGAGGCAATTATTAAAGTTGAAAAGCAAACAATTGAGTTTATCTTTCAAAAGGAAAAAATTAAGCTAAATCATCAAGATGAGATTTCATTTCTAAAAGAAATAAATCCGGTTATTAAGAAGCAAATCCAGATGATGGATGATGAATTATCAGTTCGTCACACAATTCCTACATCCTTTACATACCTTCCTCACATGCAAAAAATAGATGAACGAGATCGCTTACTTATTGCGTTCCGTATTGTACAATCGGTAATCTCTCATACATTAACAAGAATTCATCTATTTGTTTGCCCAGAAAACATTGTTGTTGATAAAGGGCTAAATCCATACTTTCTACATTATGGAGTGAAAGAGAGCCTTCCACCATATGAAAAAAACTCTGATCAATTAATGCAAGATGTTAAAGCAACAATTGCTTCTATTGTTGACATACAATATACCTTTACCCAATACGTAAATTACTTTGAAACGCTAAAACGTACAGGATTAATTGACCAAATATGTCATGCAAATAGTTTAGCGGAGCTATTAACCATTTTAGATAAACGCATTCAAGAAATTAATGAAGAAAGAGCGTTACTAGTTACTGTTAATAAAAAAACTTGGAAACTGAATAGATACATTCTTATTGGACTTGCTGCTTGCTTCATTCCAACACTAATTTTTGCCCTGTATTCATTGTTTTTTATCCAACCTAAACAGGCTAGTTTTATAGAGGCACAGGAAAAGTTCTTAAAGAATGAATACAGTGAAGTCGTAACCGAATTACAGCCGTATGAATTTAAAGAGATGCCGAAAGTAACACAATATGAACTTTCAATCGCATATCTAATTAATGAGTCATTAACAGAAGAACAAAAAGAAATCATCCAAAACACAGTGACATTACAATCTGACCCTAAATATTTTGAGTATTGGATTCATATTGGCAGAGGAAATGCTGATGAGGCATTAGATATAGCAAGGTTGTTAGAGGACCGTGAATTAATTCTGTATGGATTATTTAAATACGAGGAACAAGTTAAAGCAGATGATAACCTAGACAGTGATGAGCGTAAACAGCTTTTAACAGAGATTGAAGCAGAAATTGACCAATATCGTGCTGAAATGGAGAAAGAAATGGAAGAGGAAATAGTGAACGAAGAAGCGGAAGTAATTGAAGAAGACGAAACCTCTCTTCCTGCAAGCGGGCAATCAAGTGAACTAGAGCAGCAAGGAAATGCGGAAAATGAAGCAATAGAAACAAAGGCAGAAGAAAAGCAAACTATACAGGATTCTGAGGAGAAAAAATAACAGATAAGGTTTACTAACAAGAACAGGCGGTGATGCAGATGCATATATTATGGGTTTTTTATAATCAGTCCTATCAGCAGCTTTCTATAACGCTGAATCAAAAACAAGAAGTGACAATTGGTCATGATTTGCAGCATACAATCACTGTGCGTGGACTTGAAAAGACGGTAAAAATCATTACAGAAGATAATCACTATTATATGGTGGATGATAATCGGAAAAGCGTTGTGATTGAGGAGAAGCAACCATATCCAATCGGTACTGATTTGGATGCACCATTCTTAGTGATTACTCCAACATTAATGGCTGCAAAAACCTACTATATAGGACATCAACTAGAGGTCACCTTTCAAATTGAAGAGTCTGGTGGAGCATTTCAAAAGAATGTGGAAGCTCCCTTTTCTCAAATTCAATTTACGCTCCATAAGGAAAGCGAAGGTTGGAAAATTAGTACAGCTGAACAGGAATCACTATTTCTAAATGGCTCTCAATTTGATGGCTCTGCAAATATGATGATAGGTGACTGCATTTTTTGGCCTTATATGAAGATTACATTACTAGAAGAGGATTTTATTCAGATTGAAAGTTTAATTGACTATAAGACAACACTTTCAGAAACGCTTAAGCCACAGTCTGAGATGCAAAAGAAGTATCCGATTTATCGAAGAACACCACGTATGGTTTATGACCTGCCAGATGAAGATGTTAGACTTTCATTTCCGTCTCAAGAACAAGAACCTTCAAATCGGAGCTTATGGTTAATTATCTTGCCACCATTAGTGATGTTACTTGCAATGGGTCTTGTCGCTATTTTTGTTCCGAGGGGAATCTATATTCTTATCACGTTAATCATGTTCTTGACAACGATTGTTACCTCAACTGTTCATTACTTCAAGGATAAGGGTAACCAAAAAAGAGCAAAAGAAAGACGGTTACGCATTTATACGAATTATCTTGAAATGAAAAGACAAGAGCTTCAAGCATTAGCAGATAAACAAAAAGAAGTCTTAACGTTTCATTACCCGTCTTTTGAGAGAATGAAATATTTAACAAATCAACTTTCTGACCGTCTTTGGGAGAGAACGCTTGAAAGTCCTGATGTCCTACAGTTTCGATTAGGTCTTGGATCCGTTGATGCTAGCTATAAAATATCGATGAGTTCATCAGATTTGTCTAATCGAGAAACCGACCATTTGTTAGAAGAATCGCAAAGGTTAGAAAGATATTATAAAAAGCTGTCAAATTTACCAGTTACAGCAAACCTATCAGAAGGTGCGATAGGTCTAATTGGTAAAGATTCAGTTTTAAAAAATGAGTTACACCAAATTATAGGTCAGCTTGCCTTTTTTCATAGCTATCATGATTTGCGCTTTGTCTTTATTTTTAATGAAGAGGAATATAAAGAGTGGGAATGGATGAAGTGGTTACCGCATTTTCAGCTCCCCGGTTCATACGCAAAGGGATTTATCTACAATGAGAAGACACGTGACCAGCTCCTTTACTCATTATATGAATTGATTCGCGAACGTGATTTGGAAGAAGAGAAAGAGAAAATCCGTTACTCTCCACAATTCGTCTTTGTTGTCACGAATCATCAACTGATTGCTGACCACGTTATCTTAGAGTATCTAGAAGGTGAACATAGTCACTTAGGCATATCGGTTATATTTGCTGCAGAGGCAAAGGAAAGTTTATCAGACAATATTCATACACTTATTCGTTACATTAATGACGAACAAGGTGATATCTTAATTCAACAGAAGAAAGCGGTGAAAATTCCTTTTACATTAGATACTCATCATCGAGAGAACAATGAACCCTATGCACGAATGTTACGAACGCTTGACCATCAAATGGGAATGACGAACTCAATACCTTCTAGTGTATCTTTCCTGGAAATGATGAATGTGAAAACGATCGAGCAGCTCCCAATTAAGCAATTTTGGTTAACGAAGGAATCTGCAAAATCATTAGCTGTTCCTATCGGTTTAAAGGGGAAGGAAGATACAGTTGAATTAAACTTACATGAAAAGGCACATGGGCCACATGGTTTGCTAGCTGGTACAACAGGGTCTGGTAAGAGTGAATTTTTACAAACGTATATCTTATCTCTAGCAGTACATTTTCACCCGCATGAAGTTGCATTTCTCCTCATTGATTATAAGGGTGGAGGTATGGCACAGCCATTTAAAAATATGCCACACTTGCTCGGGACGATTACGAATATAGAAGGTAGTAAAAACTTTAGCCTACGGGCATTAGCATCAATAAAAAGTGAGTTAAAGCAACGGCAACGTTTATTTGACCGGTATAGTGTTTCGCATATAAACGATTATACAAAGCTTTATAAACAAGGAAAAGCTGCAAAGCCTTTACCACATCTCTTTTTAATTTCGGATGAATTTGCAGAATTAAAAGCAGAGGAACCAGAATTCATAAAGGAATTAGTCAGTGCAGCTCGTATAGGCCGTAGTTTAGGGGTCCATCTCATTCTTGCCACGCAGAAGCCTGGTGGTGTAATTGATAATCAAATCTGGAGTAATGCGCGCTTTAGAGTAGCATTAAAAGTGCAGAATGTAGAGGATAGCCGCGAGATATTAAAAAATGGTGATGCTGCATCAATCACTGTAACTGGTAGAGGGTATTTACAGGTTGGTAATAATGAGGTTTATGAGTTATTCCAATCTGCATGGAGTGGTGCTCCATATCATGAAGAGGATTCCTATGATCTTGAAGATGAAGTTGCGATTGTTACAGATTTAGGCTTGATTCCATTATCTGATGTTTCTGCATCTGAAAGTATTCAAAAAGAAACTAGAAGTGAAATCGGCGTTATCGTTGAAAAAATTGAACAATTAGAGAAGGAAATGAAGCTGGAGAGAATCCCTAGTCCTTGGCTACCCCCATTACCTGGCCGTATGTTCATCGATGATGTAGATGAAGATGGCGAAAAGTCGAACATATTACTTGCTATGGTGGATGAGCCAGAAAAACAAAGTCAATCAGCTTACTACTACCAAATGATGGATGATGGCAATGTAGGAATCTTTGGGACTGCAGGTTTTGGGAAATCACACACAGTAATGACTCTGCTAGTCGGGATGGCAAAGAAATATAAACCTGAAGAAGTCCACTTTTATATTATGGACTTTGGTAATGGTGGTCTTTTGCCTGTTAAACAGCTTCCACACACGGCAGACTACTTTACAATTGATCAAGAACGTAAAGTTGAAAAATTCCTGACGATGCTGAAGTCAGAAATAGTAAAAAGAAAGAGGCTCTTCCAAACGGCAGAAGTTGGGTCAATAAAAATGTATAATGCGTTAACTACCGAAAAGCTGCCATTACTATTTTTAGCAATCGACAATTTCGACATCATTAAAGAAGAAATGTATGAACTTGAGCAACAGATAAATCAAATGGCACGTGACGGTGTGTCATTGGGGATATATATGATTATTTCTGCTACACGAGTCAATTCAGTTAGACAAGCTTTAATGAGTAATATTAAGACAAAGGTTGTTCATTATTTAATGGACAGTAGTGAAGCAAGTTCAATAGTAGGAAGACTTCAATTTTCTCCTGAGTCAATACCTGGAAGGGCAATTATTAAAAAGGATGATGCATTTTTTGCACAAGTTTTCCTACCTGTAAAAGCAGATAATGATTTTGAATTAATAGAGAAAATGAAAGATACGACACAACATTTAAAAGCAGTTTATGCAGAAAGTGAAAAGCCTGCTCCAATTCCAATGCTTCCAGTAGAATTGACGATTACCAACTTCTCAGAATATGTAAAGGAGAAATCTGAACAATTCCCAATTGGGCTTGATGAAGAGCATGTAACACCTGTTTACGTTAATTTTAATAAAACGAAACATTTTATTATTTTAGGCCAGGCACAAAGGGGTAAAACAAATGCCTTAAAGCTGTTTATCCATGAGGCTATTGAAGCAAATATCGAGAATATAGCGATTTTTGATTCAATTGATCGAGGACTATCAACATTCAATGGAGCAAAAGAAATAACCTATTTAGAAGATAAAGAGAAGCTATCAATTTGGTTGGACAAGGTTGAAGAGATTATTGCATTGAGAGAAACAGAGTATCAACATCAAATACAATTGAGGAATCATGCACCATCATTCCCGCCGATTTTATTTATGATTGACGGGTACTCAAACTTCTTACAAAAAATTGATAATCAGATGCAAACGAGGATTGTTCAATTCATGAAAAACTTTAGTCATCTCGGCTTCAATGTTATCGTCACAGGTAATAACAGTGAATTAACAAAAGGCTATGATGCCTTAACTGTGGAAATCAAACAAATCCGTCAAGCATTGATTCTAGTGAAAAAATCAGAGCAAACACTCTATACAATGACATATGAACGAAAAGAACCTGATGTACAAACAGGATTTGGTTATTATCTTGAAAATGGAAAAGAGCAAAGAATTCAAATTCCACTTGTGAATATTGAAAGGAAGGTACACGTATGAACGAAAAGGTAAGTGCCATAGCTAAGCTAGTAATTGTCATCCTATTAATTGGCATTACCCCGTTTCTTTTCTTCCGTGCAATTGGTGAGAATCCATTAAAGGTGGCAACACCTAAGGAAACAGCAACAAAAACAATTGCAATTATTAATGAGGATATTGGTACAGCTGAAGCGGAAGAAGAAATCAAATTGGGACAAGATGTTTCTTCGATACTGTCAAAGAATTCAAATTATGAATGGACAGTAGTCGGGAGAAGTGCAGGGGAAAATGGGTTAAGAGATAAGAAGTATGATGCCATCGTCTATTTACCATCAGACTTCACAGAGAAAATTATGACTTATGATGAAGAAAATCCAACAAAAACAAACCTTCAATTCAAAGTGCAAAGTCAATTAAATGCTGTGAATAAAGAGAAGGTATTAGTCGAACTGGAGAAGGCAACAAAACGTGTCAACCAAAAAATTTCAACGTTGTATTGGAATTATATCTCGTCAGATTTAGAACATGTTCGCCAAGAATTTGACGAAATATTAGAAAAGGAAGTTGCATTTCAACAAACAATGACGGCATTCTATAAGCCATCTTCAAAGGATTTGGCAGGTCAAATAGAAGACCAAAAAGCGATGTTAACAAACTTACAATCTTCTATTGCACAAATGACTGAACAAAGACCAGAGCAGAAATCAACAATGGAAGGATATGCAAAAAGTTTAGCAACATTTGTTGAATATGTTGAGCAATATAAGCAATACCAGGAAAAACAACAAACCTTGCTGGCTGAGGTACAAACAAAATCAATTGAAACAGTAAGTAAAGTAACTCAAAACCAGCATCCTTTATTTAAAGAATCAACGTCGCTTTTTGATGAACATGGAGCGGGCGTAATAAAAACTATCAATAATATAGAGACAAACTTTGCTGGTACTCAGCAGCTAGTTGAACAACTCGAAAACGACAGGTTTAGCATCGTAGCAAAGCAGGCAAGTGAGTACTATAAGCTACAAGAGAAGATATTAGACTTTTACCAGCAGCTTAAAGATACGACTTTTTTAAATGATGTAGAAGATGAACTGGAGAGTTTAAGTGCATTACTTAATGAACCTGCTGAGGAAGAAAAGCCTGAAGAACCAACCGATGAAGATAATAGTGATGGTGATGAGCCTGCCCCAGAGGAAAATGATGAGGGCGCTGATGAAAATGACGAGAGTCTATTAAATAATGAAGATCGTGATGATGAGGCAAACTCATATACAACGATGCAGGTAGAACAGCAAGAAGAGGCTAGTGAGGAAGAGCGTGAAGTAACAGAAGACCAAAATCCAGTAGAACAGCCTAAATCTGAAAAGCCGAACCAGTCAGAACCACCTGAACATGAGGAAAAACCTGAAACGCCAGAGGGACCCGGACATCCGGAAGATGGTGAAAACCCTGAAACACCAGAGGAACATGAACTACCGGAAGATGGTGAAAACCCTGAAATACCAGAACAACCAGAGACATCTCTAGTTGACTTAGAGAAGGAAAAGAAGGAATTAGCAGAAATAACAGAGGAAATAGTGAAAATTAAAGAACAGCTTACAACTTTATTGGACCCGACTTCAGAGGATGTTGCCATGGCTCTTACTGGATTGGATACAATTAGTAAGAGAATAACTGACTTACAATCTGATTTAGCAGAGAAAGAGAAAGGTAACAACCCACTAGAGGAAGAAATAAAGAAATTAGTAAAGGAATATCAAGCATTAGAGCTAATCTGGACTGAAACGCTAAAACATAAAGATGGTTATATAGAGTCGCTTGAAAAGGAAATTGAAGAATTAAATAGTAGTATCAGTGATTTAGAGGCAGAGAAAACTGATTTAATAGATGAAAATACAGAAATAAAGAAAAATATTGAAAAATTAGTAGCTGAGCTTGATTTATATAAGGAGTATGAGGGTGATATTCGAGAAGCAATTGATAGAAAAGAACAATCAATCTTGTCATCTTCAGCACTATCTGAATCGAGAAAACAAAGAATAACTGAAATATTATCTAAGGAAATAAAGAGTAAAGATTTACTACAGATGATGTATTATTATTCTTATTTAGATAGATATGAAGCAACATTAAAGAGCATGTTAGCGACTAATAAGGAAAAGGCAGCCGTACTTGAATCTGTAGAGTTACAGCAAGAGGCAAATAAAATCGTTGAAATTTCTGAAGAGGAAAGTAACAAATGGAATCAACTAGGCGAAGAGATGCCAACAACTCAGGATGCGTTAATGACTCTGGAGGATGGCTTTGCTGTCTTCATGGTCGACTATCGTAAAAAAGTCGATGAAAATCATAGATTACTATTAGAAAATCTTGATGGTATTCTCCAAGAGGCGACAGAAGTTCTTAACCATATTAATCAACCACAGCGCCTACTGACAGCTGAAGAACCAACCTCACCAGTAGAAGGACAACAAGTAGTAACAGATACTGAGAGAATCAATTCACAAATGGAAGCAATCCATACGATGATGGATTCAATAAAAGAGAACCAAGGTACAATCGTAGAGTATACTGGTGAAATGCAAGTAAGGGTTAACGATGTTCAAGTAGATGCAGATAAATTAAATAATAAATGGGCATCAAATGTTAAAATTACTGAATCAATTAGGGATGATGTGTTTAGTGTCCTAGGAAATGCCTTTGTAGATGGACAATCGAATGGTTATGTCTATGATTTTTTAACAAATCCATTGAAAATAAGCGGAGATGTACCAGAAGAAACACAAACTCAAACGGTGAAAAACCTTCCACCAGTAGTTGTCATGTTTATTGTACTCGTATGTAGCTTACTGATTGGATATACAAGCTTCTACTTTCAGCAACCGCCTTTATGGGTACAAGCCATTTTATTTGTTTTATTAAACATCATTGTGGGACTCGTTATAAGTTTATTTGGCTTAGATATTTATCCATTAAGAGAAGATAGTGCAGTTCAATGGACGGTCTATACAATCTTCCTGCTGGCTGCAGGTGCTGCATTGATTAGAGTTGCATTTAGTGTGCACCACTTGGTCGGAATCTTTATAACGGTTGGCGTCATTGTATTTTATATCACCCCTTTACTAGCGTTAACTACGCCAAACTTCACGTTTGAAGACCCGATGTCAAGCGTATATATGTCAATTCAATACGGAACAGAAAGCTTATTTAACCAAGCAGTCATGATATTGGCATTTATGATTATTGGCTTAGGAGCATTGCAATACTTCATTTCAAAGGCAGGAAAGGTAACGACGGAAGGTTCTGAAACATATGAAGCATAGGGCATTTCTTTTTATGTTAATCTTGTTCCTCATCACTATGGTCGTTCATCTTACTATGACAGATGTAGTATATGCAAACCCGCCAAGTATTGATGAACTTGAGCCCAATCAGTATGAAAAAAAGACAGTAAAAACGAATAAGAGCTTACTACATGATGAATCAGCATCTACGACGGTACGCTCAAAAATACCAGAGCATATTAGAGAGCTATCATTTGAAGGAGGAACGTCTACAAATGATAATCACATTGCTTCACTCTTTTTAAATGAAACTGCAAATCGTAATACAATACAATCAAAAGCAGTTGAGATGAATCTATTTACTGCGACAATATCAGGAATGAACAATCAGTTGGAAGAAGAGGTCACATCTTCTTCCACTTTGTCTATTTCAATTCTAATATGGGTGCTTGTAGGAATATGTAGTGTTGCACTTGTCATTGTTTTATATATTTGGGGAGTTTCTTCATCAAAAAAACAGGTAATAAAGTAGATTTAATGATTAATATGTTGAAAGATATAAAATAATGCCACGAAAATTTTCCGTTTGTTAACAATTTCGTTCTAATATGACCAGTAATATCTCGTAATTTTAGTGGGGCTAATATCCCGCATGCGTAAACCACACGCGTGTAATTGGCCCTATGTGTAATAGGTGGAAAGTTTGGTTTTTCTTAGCAGTACAGGTTAATGATGTATTTTACCTTAGATATATGCTATTGGTATATAGAGAGAAAATAACATAACCATATTGAAGGGGGAGTTATGTCGTGAGGAAGGCATTATATGTATTTGTCTTATTATCACTAACACTTAGTATATTAGTAGCTTGTGGATCAAATGAAACAGTGAAGAAAGAAGCTAATCAAGGCGACAGTGTAGATAAAGAAACGAATGTAGATGAGAAAGAAAAAGAAGAAAAGGAAGTTGAGGAAGAAGAATTTGAAATTGCCACAACAATAGAGGAAATCATTAAAGAAAAACCCGGAAAATACTCTGGAAATAAATACAACCAAGCAATTGTTCATAGGGATTTAGACGAGAACAGCTTTCAAGATAAAGATAGCTTCCAAGTTTATCAGTATTTACTCGGCCTTATGAGTGAGTCAGAAACGTTTGAGGAACATTATGAGTTTGCTGAATCATTTAATGCGAATATCGAAACAACAGTATCTGGAACACCAGAAGGTATGAAGCTTGATGATGGGCAAGTTGTCAATGGCGTATCTAATATTGCCATTTTATTAGATGCGAGTGGAAGCATGGCCCAGAAAATTGGCGGGAAAACAAAAATGGAGTTAGCTAAGGAAGCAATCAATAACTTTGTTGCCTCAATGCCAGAAGGTGCAAATGTTTCGTTGCGTGTTTACGGACACAAAGGAAGTAATAGTGATAGTGATAAAGAGTTATCATGTGCAAGCACAGAGTTAGTGTACGAACTAAATGCATACAATGAAGCAGACTTTAAAGCATCATTAGACAGCTTTAGGCCGACAGGATGGACACCAATTGCCAACGCAATTATGGAATCAAAAAAAGATTTTGAAAAAGCGGCTAATGATGCACAAAATATAATTTATGTTGTAAGTGACGGAATTGAAACTTGTGATGGAGACCCGGTAAAGGCAGCAAAGGAGCTTCATGATTCAAATATAAAAGCAGTAGTGAACATTATCGGATTTGATGTTGACAGCAATGGGCAAAAGCAGTTGCTTGAAGTAGCTGAAGCCGGGGGCGGTCAATATGAAACGGTAAACTCTGCAGATGATTTTAAGAAAGTTTGGGAAAAGGAACGAGTGCGTCTTTATAATGAGTGGAGTAAATGGTCATCAGAAAACTATAATAAAGTCTCAAGAGAACAAACTGAAAAGGTCAATGAACTATACAAGAAAAAATCAGAGTTCTCGAATTTGATGTATGCTGAGAAAAACCATTTAAGTGAGGCTGCCTATTACTTATATAATCAAGAGCAAATTAGCTCTGATGTAAGAAAAGAAGTTGAAAGCTTGATAAGTCAACGGAAGAATATATTAGATGATTATGAGGGCAGATTTAAAGAACAAATTGATCACTTACAAGACCAAGGAAAGAGTATGAAGGATGAGATTTTAGAACAAGGCGATAATATGAAAGATAAGTATCGTAATTAATGATTAACATGAAGGGCTAGACACCCCGAACACAATATATAAAGCTATATATTGTTGTTTTAGGAGGTGTCTGGCCCTTTTTATGTCACAGCCTAATTTTAGTTAATGATTTAATTAGCCTTTTCTTCAAATAACTTAATGATTTCAATAATCGTTTCTGTAGCTTTTATCATATTATCAACTGAGATAAACTCATAACGACCGTGGAAGTTTTCTCCGCCTGTGAAAATGTTAGGAGTCGGCAATCCCATGTAGGAAAGCTGTGAACCATCAGTACCGCCACGGATTGGTTCAACAATTGGTGTTATTCCTAAGTTCATCATTGCCTGATGTGCAATGTCGACAATATGCATAACAGGTTCAATTTTATCCTTCATGTTGTAATATTGGTCAGTTAATTCAAGTGTAATTGAATTTTTGCCATACCTGTCTTGAAGTTCATCAACGACCGTATTCATTTTTTCTTTTCTAGCATCGAAGTTTGCTTTGTCAAAATCTCTAATAATGTAATGTAGCATCGTTTCTTCGACATCACCACTTATTGAAAGCAAATGATAAAACCCTTCATAGCCTTCTGTATGTTCAGGTGCTTCATCATGTGGTAGCTTACTATGAAGTTCCATTGCAATTTTTGCAGAATGGACCATTTTGTTTTTAGCAGTCCCGGGATGAACATTTGTTCCTTTGCAGACAATTTTTGCAGCAGCAGCATTAAAGCTTTCATACTGCAGTTCCCCTAATGGACCTCCATCTACTGTATAAGCAAAGTCTGCATTAAAGGCATGAACATCAAATTTATGTGGCCCTCTGCCAATTTCCTCGTCAGGTGTAAAAGCTATACGTATTTTCCCATGCTTAATTTCTGGATGCTGAATAAGGTAGTCCATTGCTGTCATAATTTCTGCTATCCCTGCTTTATTATCGGCCCCAAGTAATGTTGTCCCATCTGTCGTAATGAGTGTATGCCCGCGATAATTTGCCAAATTTGGGAACATCGTAGGAGAAAGTGTAATATGTAAATCTTCATTTAAAGTAAGCTCTTGACCGTCGTATTGTTCAGTGATTTGCGGTTGTACATTTTTACCTGTAAAGTCAGTTGCTGTATCAATATGTGCTAAAAACCCTATCGTTGGAAGGTCTCTATCACTATTAGCTGGTAAGGTTGCCGTGACATAGCCATTTTCATCAATCGTGACATCCTCCATGCCAATAGCTTCAAGCTCAGATACTAGCTGATTAGCCAAACACAATTGCCCCTCTGTTGATGGACATGACTCATTTAGTTCGTTAGATTGTGTATCAATTTTGACGTAACGAGTGAAGCGTTCGATTATATCTGTTTTCATCGATCTATCCTCCTAGTACAGTTAGACACCGCGTCTTGCAAAATCAACAAAGCGGAATTTATCAAGACGATGCCGTGATTCAGTATATTGAAACAAACTAGTATTTTCTAAATAAACATAGTTTTTAACAACAACAATATGGGTAAAGCCTTCTAAATCGAGATGTTTGTAATCTTCTTCAGTACATTCTTCAACAACGATTTCTTTCTTTGCAAAACTAATCGATAATTGAAGGTTATGTTCTAAATAATCATAGATAGACGATTCACAAATTTGCTTCGTTAGCATCGGGACATGTTTTTTAAGGAAATAGTCTTTATCTAAAATTATCCGCTCATCACCAATTTTGCGAGAGCGGATGACCTTCCATATTTCATCCTTTTTAGAAGCTTGTAATTGTTGCATCAAAAATGCGTCAGGTTTAATGAGACCGATGTCATGTACGGTTGTTGTTGCTTCTGCTTGAAACCCTTTTGAGATTTCTTTAAAACTAACAAGACCAGATATCGGAAAACTCATTTTTTGAACATCCAATATAACGGACCCCTTGCCACGGATTTTTTGGATGAACCCATTTTGAGCAAGTAGATTTAAAGCCTTCCGAATCGTTTCTCTGCTTGTCCCATATATTTGTGCTAAATCATTTTCAGAGGGTATCGTGTCACCAGCCTTCAATTCGCCAGTCTTAATTTTCTCTGCCCATTCCTTGTATATTACATGATATTTATTTGCTCTCACTTTTATCACCGTTTATCCTATCTCTAAACAGGCTGTAAATGGCCTGAGATGATTCAGTTTAGGTTCCTCTTTCTCGAAGACCCTTACTTTATCTTATCATGAACGAGAAAGCACGTGTATCGATTTATGCCTTTGCAAAGTGATAGACAATTGACTCGTATGGGCGAAGGTTAATCGTTTCGAATACATCTGATGAGTCTTTATAATTAGAAAGTAACACCTTGCTTGTATAACCAGCCAAGTCGAGCTGTGAAGGTAACTCAAATCTTGCCTTTTGCTTATAAAAATTACTTATGACTAACAGTTTCTCATCTGCTGTTTCTCGTAAATAAGCAAAAATTTGCGGATCATCTTCTAATAAGAGTTGATAATTACCTTCAGTAATCACGTTGAGCTCTTTCCGTAACGAGATGAGCTTTTTATAGTGATAAAAAATTGAGTCTGGACTATTAACGGCTTCCTCAGCATTAATAGCTGTATAATTATCTGCGACATCAATCCATGGTGTACCAGTTGTAAACCCACCATGTTTTGAAGAATTCCATTGTACGGGTGTCCGGGAATTATCACGTGATTTTCGCCGTAGAATTTCTAATACTTCATTTTCAGGTATACCTTTATCAAGTAAAATCTCATACATATTTTTTGATTCAACATCTCGATATTGTTCAATAGAAGAGAATTTTGGATCGGTCATACCAAATTCTTCACCTTGGTAGATATATGGTGTCCCCTGCATCATATGCATGGTAGTTGCAAGCATTTTGGCAGACTCTACGCGATATTCCTGATCATTTCCATATCGAGAGACAATTCTTGGCTGGTCATGGTTACACCAAAATAAAGCGTTCCATCCCCCACCTTTATGCATTTCAATTTGCCAAGTAGAGAGGATTTGTTTTAAAGAATAGAAATCCACATCCCCTATTGCCCACTTTTCCCCATTTGGATAGTCAACTTTTAAATGGTGGAAGTTAAAGGTCATACTAAGCTCTTTTCGATTTGGGTTAGAGTAGTTTATACAATGGTCGATCGTAGTTGAAGACATTTCCCCAACTGTCATACTATCGTACTTTGAGAAAACCTTTTCGTTCATTTCATGAATGAATTCATGAACACGAGGACCATCAGTATAAAATTTTCTGCCATCGCCAGGAGGTATTGTCCCATCATCACTTGGGAAATCCTGATTTTTAGAAATTAGGTTAATAACGTCTAAACGAAAACCATCAACACCCTTTTCAAACCAGAAAGTCATCATCTTATAGATCTCTTCACGTAGCTGCTCATTTTCCCAATTTAAATCTGCTTGGGTAACATCAAATAAATGTAAATAATATTGCCCTGTTTTTTCGTCATACTCCCAGGCTGGACCGCCAAATTTTGATACCCAATTAGTAGGCTCGGATCCATCTGGTTTCGGGTCTTTCCAAATGTAGAAATCACGATAAGGATTATCCTTCGATGAAGCAGCTTGTTTAAACCATTCATGCTCTGTTGACGTATGATTGACAACAATATCCATAATAATCTTTATTCCACGCTTATGACCTTCTTCTATTAATTGGTCAAAATCCTCCATCGTTCCATATTCTTCATGGATGTTGAAATAATCACTAATATCGTAGCCGTTGTCACGCTGTGGTGACGAATAGATCGGTGTGAGCCATATGACATCAATACCTAAAGCTTGTAAATAGTCTAATTTTTCAATGATTCCTTGAAGATCACCAACACCGTTTCCTTGTGTATCGTTAAAACTTTTCGGATAAATTTGATAGACAACTGAAGTTTTCCACCATGGTTGTTTCATCTGTTCCACCACCTGTTATGATTTTAGTAAAAAAGCTTTCGCTTCGTAAGGTTTTAATTGTGTTGTTTGAATGTTGTTGTCAGTTGGATAATTACTAATAAGGAGCTCTATTGAATGAAAAGTAAGATCTAAAGGTAATTCAAAGATTGGCTCCTGATTTGAAAAATTACAAATAACTATTAATGTATCATTGTTTAACGTTCGTTTGTAAGCAAATATTTCAGGATGGTCACGAAGTAGTAATTCATAATCACCATAGACGATAATGTCATGGTTTTTACGTAATTGTATAAGTTTACGATAATAATGAAAAATTGAATCTGAATGTTTTATTTCAGTTTCGGCATTAATTTCAAGATAATTTGGATTCACCTTAAGCCAAGGAGTTCCTGTTGTAAAACCTGCATTTTCTGACGAGTCCCACTGCATCGGTGTTCGCGAGTTATCCCTGCTTTTAGCATAAATACTTTCCATAATCTCTTCGTGTGGTAACCCTTCTTCAGACAATTCGTGATAGATATTTAACGTTTCAATATCACGGTAGTCATCAAGCGAGTCAAATTGAATATTTGTCATCCCAATTTCTTCGCCTTGATAAATGAAGGGTGTACCTTTCATCATATGAAGGACAGTAGCAAGCATTTTAGCCGACTTTTCCCGATATTCTTTATCATTTCCAAACCTTGAAACGGAACGCGGCTGGTCATGATTATTAAAATAAAGACTATTCCAACCAGTAGTATCTAGGGCTTGCTGCCATTTAGTTAAGTTTTCCTTTAAGTCAGGCAAATAAAGCGGCTTTAAGTCCCACTTTCCATTAGGTCCATTGTCAAGTCCCATATGTTCAAATTGAAACACCATATTTAGTTCGTTTCGCGCTTCATCGGTATATAACCTTGCAAGTTCTGGGGTAACACCAGGCATTTCCCCTACTGTCATGACATCATATTTTGTTAGTACGGTTTTGTTCATTTCTTGAAGGTACTCATGGATATGTGGTCCATTTCGGTAATACTTACTTCCGGAAGCATATTGTTTTCCTTGTTTAAGTTCACCATCTTCAAATATTTCCGGCTTTGAAATGAAATTAATGACATCCATTCTAAAGCCATCAATCCCCTTCTCAAGCCACCATGTCATCATCTTATATATATCACTACGTACTTGAGGATTTTGCCAATTTAAATCAGGCTGCTTTTTTGAGAATAAGTGTAAATAATATTCATCGGAAGCCTCATCATATTGCCAAGCAGACCCGCCAAAGTTAGAATACCAGTTTGTTGGTTCCTTTCCATTCTTACCAGGCCGCCATATGTAATAATCACGATATTGGTTATCCTTTGCTTTTTTTGATTCAATAAACCATTGATGTTCATCAGAAGTATGATTAACAACTAAATCCATGATTAGCTTCATACCGTGGTTATGGACTTCCTCGAGAAGCTTTTCCCAGTCGGCCATTGTCCCAAATTCATCCATGATTTGTTGGTAGTCACTAATATCATAGCCGTTATCATCATTTGGTGATTTATAGACGGGTGATAACCAAATAACGTCAATACCTAAGCTTTTTAAGTAATGAAGTTTTGAAATAATACCTTGTAAGTCCCCTATTCCATCCCCATTACTATCCATGAAGCTGCGAGGATAAATTTGATAGACGACACTTTCTTTCCACCATGTTTTACTCAAGATGTAGACAACTCCTATTAAATTAATTTATATGGCTTTAGTATTTTCAGTTGTTAGTTTTAAGGCTAAGCTTATCTACCCTGACTGCATGCTAGTACTCGTGCTACAATCAACCCCAAGCCGCAACTAAGTCCAATAATGTTTACGAATTTAGCCATTTATAATTAGTTTTTATACGTATAAATGAAAGATACGATACCATCATGAACGAAAGTAAATTAGTTCGATGGTATCGTCTCTTAAATTTATATGTTACTTTTGTTTGCTTAACTTTCCGAATAGGAACGTTAGAACAAATGGAACAACTATTACGATCGCCATTCCAATGAAGAATGAAGCCCAATTTTCCTGGAAGATGGACAGGAATGCTGGGAGACCACCAACACCGATTGATGGTGCTTTAACAGCTTGCACAGAGATAAATGCCCCTGCTAATGCTGAACCAATAATGGCAGAAATAAATGCAAAACGATAACGTAAATTCACACCAAACATTGCAGGCTCTGTAACACCTAGGTAAGCTGAAACTGCTGATGTGACGGAAAGGCTTTTCAGTTTTTCATCTTTTAAAATAAACATCATTGCTAAAGCCGCAGTACCTTGTGCGATATTTGATAATGCAACCATTGGCCAGAGGAATGTTCCACCTGTGCTTCCGATTAACTGTAAATCAACTGCTAAGAATGTATGATGCATCCCAGTAATAACAAGTGGTGCATATAGTCCACCGTAAATTAATCCGCCAATGATTGGTGCAAATTCAAAGATACCAACGACAGCGTTTGTAATGACATTCCCAATCGCGAATGTTACCGGACCAATCGCGATGAAAGAAATAAGTCCTGTTACTAAAAGTGCAATTGGTGCAACGAGTAATAGTTGGAATGAATCCGCGATTTTGCTTCTTAGGAATTTCTCAAGTTTTGCTAGGACAAAAGCTGCTACTAATACAGGTAAAACTTGACCTTGGTAGCCGACTTTTTGTACTTCTAGACCGAATAAGTTCCAAGTAGGGATTTCCTCTGCAGCTCCATAACCCCAAGCATTTAACAGGTCAGGGTGAACAAGCATTAATCCAAGAACAATCCCAAATAATGGACTGCCGCCAAATCGATTAACTGCAGACCAACCAACAAGACCTGGTAAGAAGGTAAACGCTGTATTTGCAATTAAGTTAATGATATTGGCTAAATCTGCCCATTGTGGATATTTTTCAACAATTGATTGCTCAAAGAAAATTCCTGGACCAGTTAATATGTTGTTAATCCCCAATAATAAACCGGCTGTTACGATTGCTGGCAAAATGGGAATAAATATGTCTGCTAACGTTTTAATTGCACGTTGTAATGGATTTAAATTTTGTTCAGATGCTTTTTTTACATCATCTTTAGTCGCTTCTCCAATACCTGTTTGACTGACCATTTCCTTGTATACTTTATCGACAGTACCTTGGCCGATGACAACTTGGTATTGTCCATTTGCTGAAAATGATCCTTTTACTAAATCAATAGCTTCTAAAGCGTCTTTATCTACCTTTCCTTCATCAACTAGTGCAAGTCTCAGTCTTGTTACACAATGTGTTGCTGCTGAAATATTATCTTTACCGCCAATGGCTTCAACAATCTGACGAACTTGATTTTTGTCTACACTCATGGTGTTCCCTCCTACATCTATTTATTAAGCTCTCTGAAGAAATGGTTATGATGTTTACTAATATTTAGGCTCTGATCGAAAAAGGTTATTGTTTTTCCGCTAACTTACTTACTTTACAAAAGGTTGAATGGAGCTAGACAAGCTCACTCACCCACTCGCGGCAAGCGAGTATTGAAACAGGAATCAACCATAACGACTGCCATGTTTATAGCAACAATGTTTACGAAAATAGCCTTTTAATAAAACACATAGAATATAAAAATGAAAATGGTTTCATAAACATGTATATACATGTTATGGATTAATCATAAACCTGTATATACATGTTGTCAACAAATTTATTTAACCGTTTTCATAAATTATGAAATTAGACAATTCGATATGCTGCTCCTTATATTAGTAGTGCGACATTGTCATAAAAAGATACACATGTTAAAACTTAAATAGGAATGAATAAGTATTGAAAGGAATTAACGAATAAATGAACTTTTTTGAGAGAATTGAAGCCAATTTATTAACAGATGACCCGGTAGTGCAGGAATTTGTACTTGAATCTTTGCATGATTATCCTAATGTGGACAAGAAGTGGGTTGAGAGATTATTGAAAGAAGCCGTCATAAATGATATAAAGCGCGATCTTATTCTCATTTACTGTCCGGTCGATTCAGAACATGAGGAAGTTATCCCGTTGGTTATGGATGGGTTACAGAATACACCTAATGAAAGTAAACATTTATATGTAAATATAATCGATAAATTATCGCCAGCTATTCTTTGGAAGTATAAGGAACTTTTAGCGCCGTTTTATACTGAAGAAGAATGGTCGTTATATGATGTCCTAGTTAATGGTGAAGAACGTAAGGTATTTGCAGTTTTCAATGAGTTAATTGAAAGGCTTAACAATGAACAAGCATTCAACGGTAATCTTTATAGGATGGCAAAAAAGACAGCGTACATACTTGTCAAAAAGCAATGGATTACAGACAATGAATTAGAGTCAATATTTATAAGCAATTTACAAAACGAATGGTTCCAATATGACGGTTATTTAGCCATCTATATGATAGGCTTAATGAAAAATGAGAGGTATATACAGCAGCTGACACAGCTTCTTGTAAGAGATGATGATATATTATTAGATGAAGTAGCTTTTGCTCTAATATTTATGCAGAAAGAGGCAGTAGTCGATGCAGTTGCACCATTTTTAATTAAAGAGGAATCATGTATTTTTGCAACATCAATTGTTGAAAATTATAAAACTGATTATGCAAATAAGGTTTTAAAAAATGCCTATTATTCTGCGGATGGAGAAGACAGTAGAGCGATGATTATTGAAGCTTTAGCCCATCAATTAAATGGTCCAGCTTCTCAGGAATTGAATGAATATGTAAGTGAGAGACCGGAAACATTTCTATTTAGTGTAGCAGATTTGGCTTATAGTTATTATAAAATAATTGACGAATCACATCCTCTTATGAACGAATGGATAAACATAATTAATCAGGAGAGAAACGGTGCATCGTGATTATGTTGATTAATAAGGTTTTCTTATATAAACTCTAGGTATAGTTTAGGATATGGAGTGGAGGTATGAGTACTAAGAATCAAAGTCAAACATTGGATATTTTAGAGGTCTGTTTACTAGCAGGGAAAATCATGTTGCGTGGCGGAGCTGAGACCTATCGGGTAGAGGACACAATGATGCGGATTGCAGCTGCATATGGAATTACTCATTCTCACAGCTATGTCACACCAACAGGAATTATCTTTTCAATTGACCGTGAAAATGTCACGAAGTTAGTGCGTATAAATGACCGTTCCACAGATTTGCAAAAGGTTGCAAAAGTAAATAGTATTTCCAGAATGATAAGTAACGGGAATCTGTCGGTCAGAGAAGCCTTTGAAGAGCTGAAAGAGGTTGAAAGGGATGCTCATGCATATCCTATTTTAATTCAAATCCTGGCTGCCTCAATTGCGAGTGGCTGCTTTTTAATTATGTTTAATGGCAGTTGGCATGACGTACTGCCGGCGATTATTGCAGGAGGCTTTGGTTTTTCAAGTATGCTTTACATACACCGGCTTGTCGAAATTAAATTTTTTGCTGAGTTTCTTGCATCGTTACTTATTGGTCTACTATCTATTGCATTTATTGTAACGAATATAGGAGTAGAACTGGATAAAATCATTATTGCCTCTGTCATGCCGTTAGTACCAGGACTACTTATAACTAATGCAGTTAGAGATTTAATGGCAGGTCACTTAGTTTCAGGTATATCAAAAGGAGCTGAAGCCTTTTTAACATCCTTTGCTATCGGTGCAGGGGTCGCTGTTGTTTTCACATTTATCCACTTTTAAACCTATGTCCTTCATTATACGATGCTCTAAAATTTCAATTGTCTGTTTTGAGACATGAAAAGGTGTTAGGCTGGGGATTAGTTCAAGTCCACACTATATTAATAGATAACATAATAGGATTTTTGGTCTTTTCTAAAAGATTGAGGTTTTTTGCACTAACCTATTTTAAGGGTTTGTTGGAGCTGACCTGAGAGACTCTTGCGGGATGTGTGGGAGAGGTGAGACGTGAGCAGTCGTTTACGCTGAGGAGTACGAAAAGCGTAGGCGGCTTGCCCATCGACGTACAAACTGGAGGGGCATCGACTAAGACCAAAGGAATCACAATGAGCCGAATGGCGAATCGATGATGACTTATCGTAGGGAGGTGACCTGAAGTTTGATAACGGGTAGCCGCAAGGAGCTATGAGGCTCACCACCCACCCCGCTATTGCTGAGTACTGAAGCGGAGACAAACCCTAAGCGACAACTCAGTTAAAAGCAACAGCTTAAAATATGTAATAAAAGTTATGAAGAATACTAAAGCTGGAGGGATTCGATTTGTGATAGAGCAAATAATAACGAGTTTTATTGCTTCAGCTGCATTTGGAATCATTTTTAATGCACCTAGCAAATCATTGTTAAAGTGTGGCTTTGCAGGGATGATTGGGTGGATTATTTATATATTTCTTTTTGATTATTCAGGGGATAGCGTGTTTGCCTCTGTTATTGCTTCGTTTTTTATCGCAATAATAAGCCAATACTTTGCTAGAAGATATAAAACGCCGGTCATTATCTTCAATGTTTCTGGAATCATTCCGCTAGTTCCTGGTGGCTTAGCGTATGATGCAATGAGACGTGTTGTTGAGAACGATTATAATGCGGCAATTCCACTAGCAGCAAAGGCGTTTATGATTTCTGGTGCAATCGCAATTGGACTGGTTTTATCAGAAGTGTTAAACCAAATTATAAAAAAGATGAATCAAAAGAAGCTACTGAATAATTAATCTTATCGTATTGTTTTATCTATTGTATAATGAGTGAATGAAGATAGAGAGGTTTTTATAATGAATACATTTATTAATGATCAAATTGAAAGTTTTAAAGAGCGTAATCAAAACCGAGGACGCCTTTTAGTAAGCTGTCCTGATAAGCCGGGAATTGTATCAGCAATATCAAAATTCTTATTTTCGCATAGTGCAAATATTATAGAGTCTAGTCAATATTCAACTGACCCTGAAGGTGGCATTTTTTTCATTCGAATTGAATTTGAATGTCCGAATTTAAAGGAAAAGGCGACTGAACTAGAGCAGCAATTTGCAGAGATAGCACAGCAGTTTGAAATGGAATGGAAACTAACTCATGTCTATCAAATAAAAAAGGTAGCAATTTTTGTATCAAAAGAATTGCACTGTCTATTAGAGCTTTTATGGGAATGGCAAAGCGGCGATTTGATGGCAGATATTGCGCTCGTTATTAGTAACCATGAAGAGGCGAGAGATGTCGTAGAAGGACTAAACATTCCATTCTATTATATACCGGCAAACAAGGATATTCGTGAACAAGTTGAAGAAGAACAGTTGAAGTTACTAAAGGAATATGAAATTGATGTGATTGTGTTAGCAAGATATATGCAAATTTTAACACCTAAGTTTGTTGCTGCTAATCCAAATAAAATTATTAATATCCATCATTCCTTTTTACCTGCATTTATTGGTGCAAGACCGTACGAACGTGCTTATGGCCGCGGTGTGAAGCTAATTGGTGCAACATCACATTATGTTACGAACGACCTCGATGAAGGACCGATCATCGAGCAAGATATTAGTCGTGTCGATCATCGTGATGATGTCGATAGACTGAAGAAAATTGGCCGCGCTGTTGAACGAAGTGTCTTAGCACGTGCAGTGAAATGGCATCTTGAGGACAGAATAATCGTCCATCAAAATAAAACGATAGTTTTCTAAGTAGCTAAATACGTAAATCCCCCTAGTAAAAAGCTGAATGTTCTATTTTACTAGGGGTTTTTTGTGTTATTTTTTTGAAGGTGCTTGGAGCGTAATAAGGGAGAGGCACATTATCAGAAATGAAGAGGGCGACTAACCTAGCCCGATTATTTTATACTTGTTAAGTGAATGAAACCAAGAGTTTTGGAAATGTATCTCAAATAAACTTAGAATTAATGGTACAATATTAGCAACTTATTACAAGCGGGTGATGATGTTATGAAACGGTTAGATGGTAAAACAATAGCATTATGTGGACAAAGGAAATCAGAGGAATTAAGCAAACTAATTGAAAATTTAGGCGGAATTGCTCTCGTACGACCAGCACAAGGAACAGTATTTCTTGATGATGCAATCGTCGAGAAGGAAGTTGAAGCATTAGTTGATGGGAAGTTTGATTGGTTTATCTTTACAACCGGAATTGGGACAGATAAATTGTATCAAACAGCTGTAAGGATGGGTGTAGGCGAAAATTTTATTCATGTTCTCGAAAATTCCAAAGTTGCCGCTCGTGGATACAAAACCGTCAATATGTTGAAGAAGTTAGGGATTGTGCCAGATGTAAGAGATGATGATGGAAGTACAGCGGGATTAGTGAGACAGTTGCAGCCTGAGTCATTCACTGGGTGTAATGTAGCACTCCAATTACATGGAGACCCTGCGCCAGGATTAATAGCCTTTCTTGATGAAAAGGGAGCTACATATAAAGAAATTCTCCCCTATAAGCATACTCCACCTAATCGGGAAGTAATCACTCAGCTTATTGATGAGATTGTGAATCGAAAAGTCGATGCAGTTAACTTTACAAGTACACCTCAAGCCCGGTTTTTAATGTCTTATGCGAAAGAGCAAGGGTTAGAAAATGAGCTATTAAGTGCCTTTGAAGATGATGTGGTAGCTGTTGCAGTCGGTAAGGTGACAGCACAAGCCTTACGAGAAGTAGGGATCCATCGCATTGTTGTACCGGAGGAAGAACGTATGGGAAGTGCGATTATTAGTCTTGTTAAATATTATCAGGCTGCAAAATAAATAAACCTTTAGTGTCCAATTAACTCCAAACACGGATAGAATGTAATCATTTCTACTATTCTAGGTGTTTGGAGTGTTTTTACTTGCTTTCAAAAAAAATAATATTCAGTACCTTGTAATGTTCAATAGTTTGTGCTACAATCTGGTTATAGGTGGAAAAAGATTTTTTTGGTCTACTAGTAGATAATACACAGTAGTGAATAACGTACAATAGGAGATGACCGAAGTGAATGTCCAATTTAAAAAAGGGGTGCTTGAGCTTTGCGTATTAGTACTAATATCAAAAAAGGACCAATATGGTTATGAATTAGCTCAAAATATATCAAAGCAGATTGATGTCGCAGAAGGGACGTTATACCCGTTACTAAGAAGGCTAACAAAGGAAGATTATTTTACAACATATTTAGTGGAATCAAATGAAGGGCCATCCCGTAAGTATTATACGCTTACAGATAAGGGAAGAGAGTATATGGATAGCTTAGTGAAAGAATGGCGGGAATTTAAGGCGAACGTAGACGAATTAATTGGAGAGGGGTTACAGGACGATGAATAAAGAGCGTTTTCTAAAAGAATTATCAAATCAATTGAAGAAGATGCCAAATGAGGATCGTCAAGAAGTATTAACTGATTTTGAAGAGCACTTTCAAGTAGGTCTTGAAAATGGGAAGACTGAAGAAGAGATTTCAAAATCTTTAGGACATCCAAAAGTGATTGCTAAGGAACTATTAGCTGATTTTATGGTAGCACAAGCGGAAACAGACCAGTCTGTTGCTAGTATTACACGTGCAATCTTTGCAACGATTAGCTTAAGCTTTTTTAATATAATCGTCTTACTAGCACCCGTTGTATTAATAATAGGACTATATGTAAGTTTAGGTTTAATAGCAGTTGCATTCACAATCTCACCACTCTTGCTTATAGTTGGGTTTATTTTCGGAACTACAAGTGATTTCGTACTAGAGTTATTTATGAGTATTACATTATGTGGGATTGGCCTATTATTAAGTATCGCAACTATTTATGTAGGAAAGTTTTTATATAAAGTCATTATCCGGTACGTGAAATTTAACGTGAAAGTAATTAAAGGGGGAGTACAACGTTGAAGAAAGTTGCGATAGGTGCTGTATTGGCAATTATAATTGGGACAATCGGGATGTTTGCTTTTGGGGGAAATGTATTTTCAAAAGGGGAAAATGAAAATATAGATGAACGTAAAACGGTTAACTCGGAACAAATTAAAGAGATGGATATTAATGTCGATGTTGGGGAAGTTCACATTACGGAGAGTAAAAGTGACAATATAGAAGTACATTTTCATGGTCATGCTATAGATAGAGTAAAGAAGCAAATTGATTTCTTAGTTAATCAGGATGAGACTAAACTCGAGGTGAAAGTAAAGCAAAACAATAAGTTCTTCACACAAATACCGTTCATTACTAGCGATTTAAATAGTGAGAGAATACTAGACATTGCTATACCTAAAAAGGTTCTTGAAAAATTAACAGTCAATGTGGACGTTGGTGAAATCACGATTGAAGATATTGATCCTAAACAGATGAAGGCTGAAAATAATGTCGGTGAGATTTTTGTAAGTAAATATAATGGAAATGGCCTTTATAAGTCAGATGTTGGGAACATCAAACTTGAGAAAATGAATGGAAAGATAAAAGCCCAATCAGATACAGGTGGAATTGACATTAATATTATTGAATTAACAGAGGATATCGATTTAAAATCAGATGTTGGTGAGATTGAAGTGACAATCGAGAATGATACGGAAAATCTAGCATTTGACCTTTCAAGTGAGATAGGAGATGTTACTGTTTCTGGGTTTGATGGCTACCAAAATAGTACTTCGAAAAGCATTATTACAAAAATAGGAAATGAAGGACCGATAATTAGGGCGAAAACAGATATAGGTGGTATAAGTGTTGTATCAAATCAATAATAAATTGACTCTTTAAGGCGATGACCTCTCATTCAAGTACCAATATAAGAAGGCAGTCTATTTCTTGTAATTGAGTACTGAGGGGTCTGACCCTGTGTTTTTTCTCTATGCTATGAAAAGAGTAATACATGTTGATAGGGTCTTCACTATTTAGATATGAATGTTCAAATTTTCTTAAGGTATTAAGGATAAGACACCCTAACATATAAAATGTGTAAGTCGAATTACTTTTGATAACGCTTTATATTTACTATACTAAACTAGTACATATCTAAAATTGTATAAAAACGATCAGGATGGTGAAATAAATGAAATATCGTCAGCTTGGTAATACAGATTTAAAGATAAGTGAGCTTAGTTTTGGAACTTGGGCAATAGGTGGATCTTGGGGGAAGTCAGATGACCAAGAGGCTTTAAGAGGTTTAGAGAAAGCGATGGATGAAGGGGTAAATTTCTTTGATACAGCCGATGTTTACGGTGATGGTCATAGCGAGGAATTGCTTGCGAAGGCAACGAAGGGTAAAGAAGATAAAATCCATATCGCGACAAAGTTTTGCCGTGCTGGAGATATTTATAACCCGGAAACTTATTCACAAGAAGCTGTAACTGCTTATTGTGAAGCTAGTTTAAAGCGCTTAAATAGAGAAGCGATTGACTTATATCAAATTCATTGTCCGCCTATGGAGATTTTAAAGAATGGACAAGTATTTGAAGTGTTAGATAAGTTACAGCAACAAGGAAAAATCAGATACTACGGTGTAAGTGTTGAAACGGTTGAAGAAGGACTGTTTTGCATTGAACAACCTAATGTAAGTGCACTTCAAGTTATATTTAATATTTTTAGACAAAAGGCTGTTGCTGAACTACTTCCTCAAGCAAAGGAAAAAGGTGTTGGTCTATTAGCACGTGTTCCGTTAGCAAGTGGACTTTTAACAGGTAAATTTACACAACAGGCGACATTTGAATCAGATGATCACCGTCACTTTAATAAAGATGGAGAACATTTCAATGTTGGGGAAACGTTTGCTGGAGTAGAATTCTCTAAAGGTGTTCAATTAAGTGAACAACTAAAGTGGATTGCAGAAGGTAGAGGAAATATGACGAGAGCAGCACTTCGTTGGATATTAGACCATGAAGAAATTACGACAGTTATTCCAGGCTTTAAAACAGTTAAACAGGTCGAAGATAATTTACAAGCAACAGAAGTTCAACCTTTTAGCCAAAGTGAGTTAGAAAGACTTAAAGAATTTTATCAACAAGAAATCCATCCGAATATACGAGGAGCTTATTAATTGGTAAGCAAATAATAACTAAAGCAGGGTTACCCAATTTGGGGCCCTGCTTTTTTCGACTTCTTTTATTAAGGGGGGCTAATTCCCCACGGATTAATTAATGACCTTATTTAGCTATTAATTTAGCTGCTTTACTTCAGAATGAGATTCTTTTTTTGCATGTAAGACAAGTTTATACATAACAATAATAATTACCATAAACAATGCCGTAAAGAAATATAGTGAACCGTAGCCTAACTCAGTCGCAATAAGCCCTAAAATGTAAGAGCCAACTGCAATCCCGGTATCGAATAGAGTGAAAAAGGTGGCTGTCGCATGGCCACTACGATTGCGATCCGTAGACTGAATGGCAAGTGTTTGTAGTGATGGGACAACAGTTCCATAACCTAAACCAATAAATGCACCCGATAATAATAATGAAAAAGTTGTATTTGCAACGCTTAATAGTAATAATCCAATAAGGAATAAGATTAAGGCTGGATACATGACAATATGCGGTCCTTTTGTGTCAAAGAGACGACCACTAAATGGCCTTGCAATAAGCATTACAACAGCAAAAACGACAAAGAAAAAGCTGGCCGCATCTAGTAACTCTAATTCCTTAGCATAAATCGATATAAACGATAAAACACTTGAGTAAGCGAAGGCAACTAAACTACCGATAAAAGCAACAGGTAATGCCTTTTTATCAATTAAATCTGACAGCTGTAGTTGCTTCTTGCTTTTCTCATTTGTGCGGTTTTCACTAATTTTACTTGTTGCTGTAAATAGTAGACCAACCGTGATTAATAACGCGATTATAAGAAATAACGTATAAAATGATGTCACTTGTATTAATGAAATTGAAACTAGCGGACCAAAAACAACGGCTAAGTTTGTAGACATAACGAAATACCCTAATCCCTCTCCGCGACGATTATGTGGTACAAGGTCAGCTGCAATTGCACCAGTAGCTGTCGTTGCAATGCTAAACCAAATCCCTTGGAAAAACCGTAATGCTAGTAATAATCCGTACTGATCGACCCATAAGTATAGGAATGAACAAATAGTAAAAAACACTAGACTTATCATCAACATCATTTTTTTTCCATAATCATCGAGCAGTTTACCGGAAAAGGGTCTAATTATAATAGCCGATAATAAGAAAATGGTAACGATGAGTCCTGCATCTACCTTTGAACGATGCAACTCATCAACTACATATATCGGCAATGATGTAAGTAAGCCGTAAAAGGCTAAAAAGATAAAAAAGTTACTTAAAAATATACTAATAAAGTTCTTCGTCCAAATTGGCTGTTTTTTTGCCTTTTCCATATAAGATTATCCCTTCCTCTCAGTTGTACTTAATCCTATTTTCGTAATAAAGGAATAAAAAGAATCTAATTCTTCCTGATTAAATTGCTCGATCATTTTTGCCTCAAATCGTTCGACCTCTTTTTCAACAATCGGTAGTTGATTAATGGCCATTGCTGTAAGTGAAACGACCCGCTCGCGTTTATCAATTCCTTGTGAACGTTCTACCCATCCACTCGCCTCAAGCTTCATAATTGTTCGAGTTACTGTAGGGGCCTCAACGACAAGTTGTCGCCATATTTCACTCTGTATCATCGGTCCATTGTTTTTCAAACAGGAGAGGATCGCCCACTGTGAACTATACAACCCAAATGGCTGCAAAAATTCATTGAGTTCCTTTGTCATTAAGCGTGTCTTTTGATATAGAAGGTGGAATAGCTTATTTGTATTGACCATATTTAATCACCTCAATTATTTACCTAGGTAACTATATAAGGATAACAAATTTGTAGAGTTTGTAAAGGGGTTTTACTTAAATTGGCATAGGAGGAGATTTATGTGTGCCTTTTTAATAGGGGATTCTAAGTTGTAAAGGAAGCAAAGGGACGGTTCCTCTGCTTCCTAATAAAAGGAAGCAGGAGAACCGTCCCCCTGCTACACCCCTGCTTCAAATTTTTACGGTGTCACCTTTTACATTCCAAGACTTTTTCCATGAGAAGTTTGCAATTAGTAGGACGACCATTGCTAATCCTGCGATTATAGAGAAAGTGATAAAGCCTGATGCATATGAACCTGTCACTTCCTTTAAAGTTCCTAGAATGTTAGGTAGAAAGAATCCGCCAATTCCTCCTGCAGCACCAACAATACCTGTTATCATGCCAATTTCCTTTTGGAAACGTTGTGGGACTAATTGGAATACAGCTCCGTTACCCATACCGAGACACATCATTCCGGCAAATAATAAAACAGTTATTGCAAGTAATGGTGGTAGCTGACTAACGCCGAGCATGCATGCTGCCACTCCGATAAATAAAAATGACAACACCTTTACTCCTCCAACTCGGTCAGCAATATAACCGCCCACTGGTCTGAAGAAACTGCCTGCAAACACACAGATTGTCACAAAATCTCCAGCGCGGACACTCGATAGCTGGTATTGGTCGACGAAGAACATGCTAAGGAAGCTCGATAAACCGACGAATCCGCCAAATGTCACACTATATAGTAAACAAAAATACCATGTATCCCGATAAGCAAAAACCTTAAAATAATTGACTAACGGTTGTGGTGCGGGTTGTGTCGGTGCATCCTTTGCTAAGAAAATAAAAAGAAAAAATGTAATAATTAAAGGAATGGCTGCAAAGCCCATTGTTAAATGCCAGCCGAATTGTTCTGCTAACCGAGGACCAAATAGTGTTGCTAATAACGTCCCGCTATTACCTGCCCCTGCTATGCCCATCGCTAGCCCTTGTAAGTTTGGTGGATACCATCTGCTTGCCATCGGTAGGGCTACTGCAAAACTTGCCCCTGCAACACCTAGCAAAATACCAATTAGGTAAAGCTCAGGTAATGTATTACCAGCTAATAATCCCCATAATAACGGAATCGTCGTAATGCTCATCCCAATGATTGCTGTTTTCTTTGGACCGATTCTATCAGTTAAGATTCCTAGAATAATTCTAAAAAAGGACCCGGCAAGAATTGGTATTGCAACGATTAATCCTTTCTGCGAAGGTGATAATCCAAATTCCTCTGTGATGAAAACACCTAGTGCTCCTAAAATGACCCAAATCATAAAGCTGACATCAAAATAGAGAAATGCTGAAAATAACGTTTTTGGGTGACCGCTTGTTTTTAAATCTGAAAGTTTCATCATGTACAACTCCTCTTAATAAATCGATTGGTTTTTATAGGCGATTTAGATAACATACCGCTATTATAAAATTTGCAATTTTTATAGAAAAGCAACTTGTTAGGAAATGTAACATTAAAAATAAAGGAGTTCATTAGATTTTGCTGTTTTTGTATCCTAGACGTAATTTTTAAAACTTCCATGTTAGAAAATGTAACAGGAAGTCTTACTATTCAATAAAGATATGAAATAATGAAGTTAATGAATATGAGATACTCTTTAGCTTTGGAGGGGTAAGATGAGGCAGAGATTAGTTGTAATTGGCAATGGAATGGCAGGAGTGCGTACAGTTGAGGAGATTATAAAACGTAATCCTAATCTATATACGATAACGATCATTGGAAGTGAGATACACCCGAATTATAACCGCATATTATTATCCTCTGTTTTGCAAGGGAAAGCCCAGGTCGATGAAATCACGATAAATCAAAGAGAGTGGTATAGAGAAAATGGAATTAGCCTTTTGTTAGGTGAGACAGCTGTGAACATAGATACAAATACGAAAGAGGTAAAAACAAATCAAAACCGTACGCTCTATTATGACAAATTGATTATCGCAACCGGGTCGGTACCGTTTATCTTGCCGATACCCGGTGTTAGTAAAGAGGGTGTTACGGTCTTTAGAACAATTGAAGATTGCAATAAGATTATTGAAGCATCAACAAAATATAGGCGTGCAGTCGTCATTGGTGGTGGTGTATTAGGATTAGAGGCAGCGCAGGGGCTAATAAATTTAGGTTTAAACGTCAAGGTCGTCCACAATACAGATCACTTAATGCAAAGGCAGCTTGATTCGACGGTCTCTAAGCTAGTTCAACATACGTTAGAGAAGCAAGGTATCCAATTTCTATTGGGGAAAATGACAAAAGAGATTGTTGGAGACAACCGCGTTGAAAGATTGACTTTTACTGATGGAACAGAAGTAGAAGCGGATTTAGTCGTAATGGCTATAGGTGTTAAACCAAACATCGCATTAGCTACTGAGAGTGGTATTAAAACAAACCGAGGGATTATCGTGAATGATTTCTTAGAAACGAACATTGCTAATGTGTATGGAGTTGGTGAGTGTGTTGAACACGAAGGAGTAGTCTATGGGCTCGTAAAACCACTTTATGAGCAAGGTAAGATTCTAGCAAACTATTTATGTGGCATTTCAAACGAGGGTTATCGTGGATCAGTGTTATCAACGGGCTTGAAGGTTCCGGGGATTGAGCTCTTCTCTGCCGGAGAAGTTCATGGGCCCCCTGAGTCAAAAATGATTGTTGTAGAAAATCAACTAGATAACATATATAAGAAAATTATCTTCCATGATGACAAGATTATCGGTGCGTTATTATATGGAGATACAAAATCAGGACGGATGATTTTAGATTACATGTCAAAAAGGAGGCATGTAAGTGAGGATGATATTCAAACTATATTAAATAGTAGTAGACGTGATGATGCTTTATTCCAGTCAATGGATGATGCAGAACTGATCTGTAATTGTAACGCAGTGACAAAAGGAGCAATTGTAGAGGCAGTTTTTAAAAATGATTTAAATACAGTTGACCAAGTGAAGCAATGTACTAAGGCATCTAGTTCTTGTGGCAGCTGCTTAGCAACAGTTACCGACCTGCTAGCGTATCTCAAAAGTGATGCGTGTACTGAAACATATCATAAAAAAACATTATGTGAATGTACAACATTATCTGAAGAAGAAGTTGTTCATCAAATCCAACAGGACGAAATCTTGCATATCCAAGAGGTTTTTACAAAGCTAAATTGGAAAACACCAAATGGATGTGTTAGTTGCAAGCGGGCTCTAAACTACTACTTCGCAATGATTTACCCAAAAAATGAAGAAGTGTTTCTAAAGGATGTTAATAATGCTCAACTGCATGAAGATGGCACCTATTCAATGGTGTTGCAACTGCATGGGGGTCTAACAAACGCCACTAATCTAAAGAGAATAACTGATGTGATGAATAAATATGGTATCCGAGAGTTAGGGATAACAACAGAACAAAGCTTTCGACTATTAGGGATTAGAAGAGATGTGTTGCAAAACGTATGTAAAGAATTAAGAGTACGACCAAGACCGTCACATCTTCATAAAATTGTATTTATTAATACGTTTTACAAGGAACGCACGTGTGCTTGTAATAGTGAGATACTCAGGAACTTAGCATCTGAACTTGAAAATGAATTGGTACATGTCTTCACACCTCATCGTCTCGTTATGGCCATGTCTGCCTGTAAACATGAGGATATTGAATTAAAGACAAGAGATGTTTGTGTTATTGGTGATTATGGCAAATACGAGATTTATGTAGGGGGTACTGCCAAACACCAGCCGAGTTATGGAGAGTTGTTTGCTGTTGCGAGTGACTCAACAGAGCTTAAACAGTATATTTGCAGCTTTATTCAATATTACCGAGAAACAGCTAATTATTTAGAGTCGGTTGCTGAATGGGTAATGAGAGTGGGGCTAATTCATATAAGAGAAGTAGTGTTTGAAATGTCGTTAAGTGAACAACTTGTTGAACGTCTTATAAAAATATAAGGTTTTTTCTAAAGGCTCATTTCTAAAAGATTGTGGCTTTTTACACTAACCTTTTTAAGGGTTTGTTGGAGCGGAAGTGCGAGACTCCTGCGGGATGAGTGGGAGAGCTGAGACCCCGCAGGCGTTTGCGCTGAGGAATTCGAAAAGCGTAGGCGGCTTGCCCATCGACGTACAAACTGGAGGGGCATCGACTAAAGATTTAGGAATCACGATGAGTCCTTGGACGAATCGATGATGACTTATCGTAGGGAGGTGACCTGAAGTTTGTTAACAGGTAGCCGCCGAAGCTAGACAGGCTCAGCACCCACCCCGCGGAAAGCGAGCACTGTAGCGGAAATAAACTCTAAACGACAACTCAGTTAAAAGCAACATTATAAACGAAAACAGCCAGCCAAGTATAAAGATGCTTTGTAAAAAATTTACTAGATTGTTATGTTAGGGTGAGGAATTTTGACTGACTTATTATTAAAGTATTTTCGTAAGAAGCAACAAGAGGTTCAATCTGAAAAGGTTTATGATACACAATGTCCGTTTTGTAGTATGCAATGTAAAATGCAATTAGTTGAACAGTCAGTTGTTTCGCGTAAAAAGTATACGACAGTTGGTGTGGATAATCCAACCTCTATGGGAAGGATTTGTATAAAGGGAATGAATGCTTATCAGCATGCAATCCATCATGAGCGGATAAAATACCCGTTGTTAAAAGTAGATGGAGATTTTGTACGAATTTCTTGGGATGAAGCATTAATGATTATTAAAGAGAGGTTTTCGAAGATTCAAGCAAAAGATGGAAATGATGCCCTATCTGTATATGGCAGTGCCTCGATAACAAATGAAGAAGCTTATATATTGGGGAAATTTGCAAGAGTGGCATTAAAGACTCCGTATATTGATTATAATGGCCGCTTATGTATGTCTGCTGCAGCAACCGCAGCAAATCAAACATTCGGTTTAGATCGTGGGTTAACGATGCCCTTATCTGAAATTCCGCAAACACGCGTCATCATTTTGGCTGGTACGAACATTGCTGAATGTCAGCCGACAATTATGCCTTACTTTGAAAAGGCGAAGGAGAATGGCGCATATATTATTGCGATAGACCCTCGAGAAACAGCGACAACACAAATTGCTGATTTGCACCTGCAAGTTAAGCCAGGTATGGATGCAGCGCTAGCAAATGGAATGTTAAAGGTCCTCATTGAGGAAAATCTAGTTGATCATTCATTTATCGAGCAACGGGCAACAGGATTTAATGAGGTGGCAGACTATGTAGCATCGTTATCTTTAGTTGAAATTGAAGACATGACGGGTGTACCGCTTGAGCATATTCGCAAAGCGGCAATGAAGTTTGGTAGTGAAGAAACAGGAATGCTCTTTACTGCAAGAGGTGTTGAACAACAAATTGATGGTACTGCTGCGGTAAGAAACCTTCTGAATATGATCATTGCAACGGGCAAAATCGGAAAACAGTACTGTGGCTATGGAGCAATTACAGGGCAAGGCAATGGGCAAGGAGCACGAGAACATGGGCAGAAGGCAGACCAATTGCCAGGTTATCGCTCAATTGAGAATGAACAGCATCGAGAGTATATCGCGTCAGTTTGGGGAGTAAGCAAAGATGAATTACCTCGTAAAGGAGTATCAGCATTTGAGATGTTCCAGAAGATTGACGAGGGCGAGATTAAAGGGATGCTCCTTATGTGTTCAAATCCGGTTGTCTCAAACCCGAATGCAAATTTCGTGAAACGTGCATTAAAAAAATTGGATTTCCTTGTAGCAGTGGACTTATTTATTTCAGAAACTGCCCAATATGCAGACCTCATTTTACCGGCCTCATCATATTTGGAAGATGAAGGAACGATGACGAACCTAGAAGGCAGAGTTATTCTAAGGGAAGCAAGCCGTAAGTGTCCTGGGGAAGCAAAGCATGATTGGCAAATTATTTGTGATATTGCGAAAGCACTCGGAAAGGAACAATACTTTTCCTATACAAAGCCTGAGGATATTTTTAATGAGCTTCGGATAGCAAGTAAAGGTGGAATTGCTGATTATTACGGGATTACGTATGAACGGATTCGAAAGGAACAAGGTGTTCTATGGCCATGTCCGACTTTACAACATAAAGGTACGGATACAGTGTTCAAGACGTCATTCGCACATCAAGATGGCAAAGCGAAGATGACAATCGTTACAAATCACTCCGAAATTCCAAAGGAAAAACCAACTAAAGAATTTCCGTTGTATTTAACAACAGGTAGAGTGGTGTCACATTATTTAACAGGAGTTCAAACGAGGAAAAGTGCATCACTAGCCGCGAGAAACTTTGAATCCTACTTAGAAATTCATCCTACAACTGCAAAGAAATACAATATCGAAAACAATTGCCTCGTTTCAGTTATCTCAAAGCGGGGAAGTATCGTTGTTAGAAGTAAATGGTCAGAGAAGATAAGACAAGATACGGTATTTGTCCCATTCCATTGGGATGATAGACAAAATGTTAATATGTTAGTCGGCGAAGAACTCGACCCATCGTGCAAGATGCCAGGCTTTAAAGTAAGTGCTGTAAAAGTGACCCCGGTTTAACAAAACAAATAAACAGAGAGAGGTTAGAACGACCTGATAAAAAACTCCTTGAAATCGCTTGTACGATAGCGTTTAAGGAGTTTTTTATTTATCTCTAATTAAAAGCTTGAAACCTTTTGAAGGGGGAATTGCTGACAGGAGCCCCGCAGATAGGGAGCAATGCAAGGGGAGAACAACTCTAAACGACAGCTCAGTAAAAAGTATCGATGTTTACGAAAACAACCTATTACTTAGAGGAAGCCCAATTGGTAAAAACCATGTTAGATAATCTAACATCAATGTAAAATGTTTCAATTTTACATGCTATAGTAAAGGAAACTTTCAGGGGGAGGAAACGTCGGTGAAGAAAAAGAGTCTAGTTTTAATCGGAAACGGAATGGCCGGTGTGCGAGCAGTTGAGGAAATTCTAAAAATTACAAATGATACATTTGAAATCACAATTTTCGGAAGTGAGCCACATCCGAACTACAATAGAATTCTGTTATCAAAGGTGTTGCAAGGAGACACAAATGTGAGTGATATTACCTTAAATGATTGGGCTTGGTACGAGGAACATCATATTACATTATATACTTCTGAAACGGTAACAAAAATTGACCAGGAAAGAAAAGTCGTTATTTCTGATAAGGGCAGAATGGTTCCCTATGATGAAGTCATCGTTGCAACAGGCTCGGTCCCATTTATTTTGCCGCTTCCGGGTGCGGATAAAGAAGGTGTAACGGCTTTCCGTGATATTAAAGATACAGATATAATGCTTGAAGCTTCAAAAAAGTATAAAAAGGCAGCTGTAATTGGTGGGGGATTATTAGGTTTAGAAGCTGCACGGGGACTGTTAAATTTAGGAATGGATGTCACAGTCATTCATATTGCTCCAACGTTAATGGAGCGGCAATTAGATGAAACAGCTGGAAAGCTATTACAAAAGGAATTAGAAAATCAAGGAATGAAGTTTTTATTAGAGGCAAGTACGAAAGAAATATATGGTGAAAATCGTGTAGAAGGTCTTTTATTTCAAGACGGTACAACACTAGAAGCAGATCTTGTCGTGATGGCAGTAGGTATTAAGCCGAATATTGAGCTTGCACGACAAAGTGGGATTGCTGTTAACAGAGGAATCATCGTTAATGATTATTTACAAACAAACATACCGAATGTTTACGCTGTTGGAGAATGCGCTGAACATAATGGGATTCCATACGGACTTGTTGCTCCTCTGTATGAACAAGCAAAGGTCCTAGCTCATCATATTTGTGAAAAGGAAACAGCACCATATAAAGGGTCTGTTTTATCTACACAATTGAAGGTTTCGGGTGTTGAAGTATTTTCAGCAGGTGACTTTATCGAAGGTGAGGATAAGAAGTCACTGAAAATCTTTGATGAACAAGACGGCATCTACAAGAAAATAGTCCTCCAAAATAATAAAATTGTCGGAGCTGTCTTGTTTGGAGATAGCAAGGAAGGTAACCGTCTATTTTCAATGATAAAAAAAGGTGCAGATATTTCCGATACTGAGAAAATCTCAATTTTACAACCAATTGGGGAAGATGCAGGTGCAAGTCTTGTTGCTACAATGAGTGACGATGAAGTGATTTGCGGCTGTAACGGTGTCTCAAAAGGGGCAATTATTCAAGCGATCCGTGATAAAGGTTGTACAACGGTTGATGATATTAAAGCATGTACAAGTGCTTCCCGCTCCTGTGGAGGCTGTAAACCATTAGTGGCTGACGTCCTACAGCTTACACTTGGTTCAGAATTTGATGGACTGTCACAAAAAGAAGCAATTTGCAGTTGTACGACATTATCAAGAGATGAAGTAGTAGAGGAAATCAAAATGAAAGGATTAACACATATCAAGGAAGTCATGAATGTGCTTGGGTGGAACTCTGATGAGGGCTGTTCAAAATGTCGCCCTGCTCTTAACTATTATCTTGGAATGGTAAACCCGAAAGACTATGTAGATGAAAGAGAGTCACGTTTTGTAAACGAAAGAATGCATGCCAATATTCAAAAAGATGGCACTTATTCAGTCGTACCGAGAATGTATGGCGGTGTGACAAATGCTAAAGATTTACGCCGCATTGCTGACGTCGTCGAAAAATTTAAGATTCCGTTAGTAAAAGTTACTGGTGGGCAACGGATTGACTTACTCGGTGTGAAAAAAGATGACCTCCCTAAAGTGTGGGAAGAGCTTGAGATGCCTTCAGGATTTGCATATGGTAAATCACTCCGTACCGTTAAAACTTGTGTAGGTGAACAATTTTGCCGATTCGGCACACAAGACTCCATCGGGTTAGGTATTTTATTAGAAAAGAAATTTGAAGGCTTGCAAACACCGCATAAAGTGAAAATGGCTGTGTCAGCTTGTCCGAGAAGCTGTGCAGAATCCGGATTTAAAGATATTGGATTTATTGGAATAGATGGAGGTTGGGAAATTTATATCGGCGGGAATGGAGGTACACATGTCCGCGGCGGAGATTTATTGTACAAAGTGAAAACGGATGAAGAGGCAATAGAAATTACAGGTGCCTATTTACAATATTACCGTGAAACAGCCAATTACCTTGAAAGAACTTCTGCATGGATTGACCGTGTTGGCTTAGACCATGTCAAATCGATCCTAGACGACAAAAACCTGCGTAAAGAGCTGAATGCACGTATTGAAGAGGCATTATCAGTTTATAGCGATCCTTGGAAAGAAATTATTGAAAGTAATAAGACAAGGCAAGCTTTATTTGAAACTGTAAGCATGTCTTAGTTGCAAATCAATAAGAGTAAGTAAATCGCCTAGGAGGAATGTGTCGTGAAAGAGTTAACAAAAGCAAAAGTATATGTAGGAAAGGTATCAGAACTGCCAGAACGTGTTGGGAAAACTGTCCGGATTGATGAAAACAAAGAGGTTGCCGTTTTCAAGCTTTCAAACGGAAAGATAAAAGCGGTCGAAAATAAATGTCCACATAAGGGTGGCGTTTTAAGTGAAGGAATCGTTAGTGGAGAATTTGTTTTTTGTCCAATGCACGACTGGAAGATTTGTCTGCAAGATGGAAAAGTACAAGAACCTGACTTCGGCTGTGTAAAAACCTATATGACGATAATTGAAGGAGATGCTGTTTTTCTCCTTTTATAAGAGAGGAGATTTCAGCTTGCGGTGTCGACCAATCTATTACTAGCAAGGAGGGATGAGAATGATAGGTAGTGTATATTTAGTTGGTGCAGGACCCGGAGATTGTGAGCTTATTACGGTAAAGGGTCAGGAGGCGATAAAGCAAGCAGAAGTCATTCTATATGACCGGTTAGTGAACCCTAAGCTTTTGACATACGCTTCGCCAAACTGTGAATTCATTTATTGTGGAAAGTTACCGACACGTCATTATATGAAACAGGAAGAGATCAACTCGATGTTAATTGAAAAAGCACGTGAAGGGAAAATGGTTGTCCGCTTAAAGGGAGGGGACCCTAGTATCTTCGGTAGAGTTGGTGAAGAAGCAGCAGCATTAGCGAATCATAACATTCCTTATACAATCGTCCCTGGAATTACATCAGGAATAGCTGCACCTTTATATGCTGGTATCCCTGTAACCCACCGCGATTATGCGGGCTCCTTTGCAATGGTAACTGCACATGATAAATCAAAAAATGGCATGCCGAACATCGATTGGGAAGGTCTTGTAAGAGGAGTTCAAACGGTGGCGTTTTATATGGCGATGAAAAATTTACAGCACATCTGTGAAAACTTGATTAACCATGGTAAGTCGCCAAATACACCTGTTATCGTCATCAGGTGGGGGACGTGGAGCAGGCAGGAAAGTGTTGTTGGAACATTAGCGACAATTAGCGAAAAGGTTAAGAAAGAAAATATAACAAACCCAGCTATAACGTTAGTAGGAGAAGTAGTAGCAACAAGAGAAAAGCTGAAGTGGTTTGAGAAAAAACCGTTGTTTGGCAAACAAGTAGTTGCTATTCGTGGAAGTGAAGACAATCGTGACGATATTGTAGCTTTAGAAGCACATGGAGCTGACGTGATTGAGTTTCCTAAGTGGAAAAATAGTGAACGGTACATTGATAATGAGATTATGAAAAAGCTTGAAACGTATGAGCGGATTTTGTTTATGACTACTGGTGCTGTCACAGCCTTTTTCTCATTGTTGAAAAGATATCAAATTGATTTGCGAACGATTAAAGCAAAGCTCTTTTGTAAAAGTAAAACGGCAATTCATATGTTGGAACAAATAGGGTTGTTCGCACATTTAGAATACAATATGAAAAATAACGGTCGGCTATTACTTGTTGGACCGAAGCATCTTACAGAACCAATATGGATGCTTGATTATCACTACGGTTGTTATGATTACGCAGACGTATACCAACGTGTTATTGATGAAAGACATATCCCGATTGTTAAACGGCAATTAGAAGATGCAAACCCAGGTGCAATTCTATTTTCTTCAAAAGCATCTGTTTTATTTTTTATAAAGAGTGTAGGAAAATATGGTTTATCAGATTTGCTACAACGTCAACATATCGAATATCTTTGTATAAATAAAGAAACGAAGGATACAGCCAAAAATCATGGACTAAACGCAAGACTCATTACTGATTGGTTTACACCTCAAATTCCGAATAAAAACGATTTAATAATGACAAGTATTTAAAGAAGACTGAATCAATGACAAGGAGATTGATTCAGTCTTCATGTTTTCCTACATTTAGCCTTCATATTCGGGTGTAATGCCTCGTCTCAATATTCAATTTCTTCATAATCCTTTGGTTGAGGGAGAGGCTGGTCTGGTAGTTTTGTGTTAAATTCTGACAATGCTTCAGATTTTCTGCGATAAATTTTACCCTTTCTTTGGGTTGTTTGCTTGTCATAATGTTGTGTCATCAAATTTCATCTCCTTGTTTTTTATCTACTCTTAGTCTAACCAGTATAGAAATTAACATGAAGAATGAAAGGGTGTCATTTATTGTTAAATGATGTAATGGAACAAAGTCAAATTAGAGCTTTATCGAATCTATAATGTGTTGTTTTTTATGTAGGAACAGGAGCCGTTTTGAGCAATTTCTACTGTCGTAATAGCTTCGTTGAAATCAATTCAATACGGCTACCAAGTTAATTTAACAAGATGTTTGAATCAGTTATTTAGAAAGAGTAAAAAAACTTATAACTCGATTTGTGGTAAAGGTTTTGTCGCTGGTCCTTCTAGTACTTCCCCATCCGTAGCAAATCGAGAACCATGGCAAGGACAATCCCAAGAACGATCTCCGCTATTCCATTCAACTTCACAGCCCATATGTGTACAAGTTGTATCAACAAGCTGGACATGACCATCCATATCCCGATAACAGCCTGCACGCTGACCGTTTACTCTAATAATTGCAGCTTCATCCTTACCGATATCTTCAATAGCCTTTTCTTGCGAATCAAACTTCCCCTCAATCAAATGACCTGCCACATCAAGGTTTTGCATAAGAAATGTTTTAATGCTTGGATCTGCATAGAACCTCGAAGGGTTGTACAATTCTCGGTATGGATTTTCTTTTTCTAACACAATATCATGTAATAAGTGTGCAGCGGCAGTGCCGTTGGACATTCCCCATTTCCTATAACCCGTTGCGACTAGTACATTTGGTGATTTGGACGTAATTGACCCAACATAAGGGACATTATCAAGTGTGTAGAGATCTTGGGCTGACCAACGATATTTAATTTCGTTAATTCCTAGCACTTGCTCACTATAATCTTCAAGTGCCTTGTAATGTTTATAAGTTGATGTGCCTTGCCCTGTTTTATGTCCATCGCCACTTACTAAAATTAATTTTTCACCATCTACAGGCGTATAGCGAATGGAGCGTGTCGGAGAATCGGCGCTATAATACATACCTCCAGGAAATTCAGTTTTTGATGTGATGCCTAGAACATAAGATCGTTCTGCGTGTAATCTTGTAAAATAGAAGCCTTTTCCATCATAAAAAGGAAAATGTGAGCACGATATGACATATTTAGAGGTGACACGGTGTTGGTCACGTGTAATCACCGTCGGCTTGTCAGTTGTCGTATCGATATCAACCGCTGTTGTCTGTTCGTATATTGTACCGCCTCCACGAATAATCTCTGCTACAAGCGATTTTAAATATGTCAATGGATGAAATTGACCTTGCTCTTTCATCACAATTGCACCCTTGACATCAAATGGCAAGGCAATGTCATTGACAAACTCACTAGGGATACCTAGTTTTTCGTATGCTCGATACTCCGTTTCAATTTTGCGCTCATATTGGTCACTCACTGCATACATAATCGCATCTTCAGTCGTTAAATCACAAGAAATACCAAGTTGTTTTACTATATTTCGTACATAGTCTAACGCATTTTGATTTGCTTCATAATATTGCTTTGCCCGTTCAATCCCCATATGTTGAATCAATTCGTCATAAATCAATCCATGTTGGGCTGTAATTTTGGCTGTTGTGTGTCCAGTCGTACCATTAAAAAGTGTACTTGCTTCTAGTATAGCTACCTTTAATCCACTTTTTACGAGTAAATAAGCAGTAGTAATTCCTGTAATCCCACCGCCAACTATAGTAACATCAACATCGATATTTGCAGTTAATGGAGGGTAATTCTCTAAATTTGCTGAATCTTGCCAATAGGAAGACGGCTTTTGTGGCATGTTATCGGTCATTATATCCACTCCTAGGTTGTTATTTTTATGTAAAGGATTTAAGTCTATTTACATTTTTACCTAATGTAAGAAAATCATGTGTAGTCAATTCATAATCATGAGAGTCTTACATCAGCTACGACTTAAGTCTTAGATGAAAATAAAGCGCAGGCTCGTTATTGGAAAATGAATACGTAGGTAAGATAAGAACATAGAAACACACCAAAACATTACTCTCTAATCAAAACTTATTAGGTTGACGCTAAATGGGTAACGAAGAGGGTAAAGGTGGGCGGTTAAACCGTCATCACGTTGAAAGGAGGAAAGTAGACGATGAAAAAATTTGGTTACTTGTTATTAGGTGGGGTGGCTGCGATTGTCTTGTTATCAAATCTCGCACCAATGATTGCATTAGCAATAAGTTTAACGGTTATGTACTTTGCATATAAAGGTTTTATTAAAACAGACTCAACATTTACGAAAGTGTTGCTAGCAACTATCGGGATTATCGCATTATTTGCATCAGCATCTAACTTACCAGCTGTCATTGGAGTTGTTGCGGTATATGTATTGTATGTAGTTTACAAGAAGTGGAATAACAAACCGGCTAATTCAAACATCATTGATAGCGATGACCCATTCACAAATTTTGAGAAAGAATGGAACAGTATTAAAGGGAATTACTAAAAGTAGGAAATGAAAATAGGCTTTTATGGGTTGGTCCCTCTTGCAGTACTCGCATCCCGCAGGAGTCTCGCAATTAGCTCCAACCAACCCTTGATAAATGGTTTTGTTATAAGCAACCATCTTTTAGAAAAAGGTCAAAAAATAAAACAAGAGACGTGCTAAATAGGCCGTCCTTTATATAAAAGGAGAGTAATAAAATGGCTAACATTTTTACTAGAATAAAAGATTCAATCGCAGCAGATCTACATGAGGCAATCGATAATAAAGAACAAAAAAATCCAATTTCAGTGTTAAATCATTATTTAAGACAATGTGAGAATGAGACAGAAAAAGTACGTAAATTAGTGGAGCGACAATATTTATTAAAAGAAGAGTTCTCGCGTGAATACAATGAGGCTTCACAATTAGCTGAAAAACGTAAGCATCAGGCTGATATTGCCCAAAAAGCGGGTGAAGCTGAACTTTATGAATTTGCACTAAAGGAACAAGCATATTATGAAGAGAGAGTCACTAGATTACATGACTCTTTACAGCAAACAACACGCCAGCTTGAAGAGTTAGAACAAAAATATGAGGAAATGAAACATAAGCTGAAGGATATGCACATTAAACGGTTAGAGCTAATGGGCAGAGAAAACATTGCCCGTGCACACTACCGCATGAATAAAGTAGTCGAAAACAACAATTATTCAACAAAGTCTTTCTCAAAGTTTAACGAAATGGAAAGCTACTTAGATCGCTTAGAGCACCAAGTAAATTCAACGTATCATCGCAATACAATTGATACAAGAATTGCACAATTAGAAAAACAATTGAAAAAAGAGGAAACAAGTACAATATCTTAATCGAAACATGTTATTCTAATAAGGCGTAGGTTTCTACGCCTTATTTTCAAATGATGTGTTTGGCAATAAATTTCTTCATAAGAAAATAGTCTGAGGCCTGTTTTTTTATGAAGTCATTTATTTGTCGTGACTCGTTTAAGTGCAAAAAACCTTTAAAAAAGGAGGTGCCTCATGTTAAAGAATTTTAATACAGAATATTTGAATTGGATCGTTCTAATCGGTATTTTATTACTATTATTAGAAGTTTTGTTTTTTAATGGTGGACTTATTATCGTATTCGTTTTGTCAATTGGCTGTATTTTTCTAGGCAGGAAGTGGAAGCCGTCCTTTTTCGGTAAAGTTTTCTATTGGATAGGATGGATATGGTTAATCATAAATATCCTAAATATGATGACATTTCGTTACTTCGTCTGTGTTGTCTTAGTATCGATTGTCGTTCAATTCTACCAAGCACATAAGCAACCGAGGGAGATAAAGCCCGTTATTTTAGATGAGGCATCGAAGCCAGGTCAGTTTTTAAATAGTGAAAAAATCTTTTCTAGTAAATTTTTTGCTAATCAAACGACACCTGATCAGGTCTATGAATGGAATGATATAAATATACAAGTCGGAGTTGGGAATACAATCATTGATTTAAGTGATACAGTTTTACCTAAAGGCGAAGCCATTATATCGATACGAAACCTAATTGGGAATATTACCGTATTAGTACCATATGAGGTAGAACTATATTTAAATCATTCATTAATTGCCGGTTCAGTAGCGATTTTTCAAGAAAGGGAGCATAGAATAGTAAATGAGACCATTATTTATCGAAGTGCAGACTATGAAGAATCGGAACACAAGGTCAAGCTTATTACGTCAAGTTTAACTGGAAAGCTTGAGGTGAAGCGTGTATGAATATTATTCAACGGCAAGTAGTAATGGGAATAATATTCACAATGCTTCTGTTTATCCTTTTATCATTGATGTTTTTTGTAGCGTATCCGATAAATAGTTGGAGCATGTTGTGGGAACGGAAGATTATTGATTTACCATTCATCTATATCGTTCCTAGTATCTCAATTTTACTTGGTGCATGTTACGGTACCTTGACTGGTTTCTATTGGAAGAAACAGCTCAATACAATTGAAACCGCTGTTAAAGAGCTAGAAAAAGGGCGTACTATCCCGAAGACAGAACAAGTACTCCCGGAAATAGAAGAGATTTGGAACCGAATTGAAAAGGTGCAAAGCCACATTCAAGAACAGACAAAGCTCTCCCAAAAACTTGCTAATGAAAAAGCAGAGGACCAGGAAAAGCGTGTTCAAGAAATGGTCTCTCAGGAACGCAATCGATTAGCACGTGAACTTCATGATTCGGTTAGTCAACAATTATTTGCCGCATCGATGATGATGTCAGCAATCACCGAAACGAAGCAACAATCAGACGACCGGGAATCAAAACAATTGAAATTAATTGAAGAAACGATACAGCAATCACAGCTTGAGATGAGAGCATTACTTCTGCATTTACGCCCAGCTGCCTTGAAGGGAAAATCCCTGCAAGAGGGAATTGAAGAGTTAATGGTTGAACTTATGCAAAAAGTGACAATGGATATTAAGTGGAAGATTGAACAAATTCCGTTAGATAAAGGTGTCGAGGACCATTTATTTCGAATTCTCCAAGAATCTGTGTCAAACACTCTCAGACATGCAAAAGCAACCACAATGGAAATCCTGTTAATCAAACGGGATGATTTTGTCATTATGCGTGTCTCGGATGATGGTGTTGGCTTTGAAGTTGATAAAGATGGTAAGACTGGCTCTTATGGCATGCAAAATATGTATGAACGTGCTGTGGAAATTGGTGGGACATTAAAAGTAGTTAGCTTAAAAAATAAAGGAACTCGTCTTGAAGTGAAGGTTCCGGTACTTACTGTAGAAGGTGATAATGATGATTAAAGTAGTTTTTGTTGACGATCATGAGATGGTGCGAATCGGTGTATCCTCTTATTTATCTGCACAACCAGATATTGAAGTAATTGGAGAAGCTGATAATGGCAAAAAAGGGGTCGAGCTATGCTTAGAGTTGCGACCAGATGTCATTTTAATGGACTTAGTTATGAAAGAAATGGATGGTATTGAAGCAACTAGGCACATCATTGACGCATGGCCGGTAGCTAAGATTATTATCGTGACTAGTTTCCTTGATGATGAAAAGGTATATCCTGCCTTAGAGGCTGGTGCAACAAGCTATTTATTAAAAACATCGAAGGCAAGTGAAATTGCAAATGCTGTTCGATCCACATATCATGGACAGTCGATTTTAGAACCTGAAGTGACAGGGAAAATGATGATGAAAATGCGCCAAAAAGATGTCACAGCACTACATGAACAATTAACTGCGCGCGAGATGGAAATCCTTCTCTTAATGGCGGAGGGTAAGTCTAATCAAGAAATCGCAGATCAGTTATTTATTGCTTTAAAAACGGCCAAAACACATGTAAGTAACATCTTAAGTAAGCTTGAGGTACAAGATCGTACACAAGCTGTCATCTATGCTTTTAAACATGAATTAGTCAAATAGTTGATAATTTCACATATGATGTGAATCATATGATACATAATTTTTACTATAGGGAGAGACAAGAGATGCATAGAAATGAGCAACTATATAACTTTTTAGTAGGAAACTCACCACAAATGACTGAAGATTGGTACAAACTTGTTGAGGGAATAGAAGAAGAAGATTCCGTTTACAGTACAAATGATCCTGAAGTGATTAAAAACTTGAAAGAACAAAATCAAGACTACTTTCTTCATTTACATGAATTATTTATTAACAAAGAGGAAGACTTTTTTAAACAGTTTAAGGCATGGTCTGAAGAGCTAGCAAGGGACCAGAAGCATCTTAAGACACCAGTACATTTTGTTGTAAGAGAATTTATGAATTCAGAACAAATATATATAAACTATTTGAAATCCTTTTTTAAGAATAACAGTGATAAGGTAGATATCGACCAGTTTCTTTCCTGGAACGATTTAATTAGAAGGGTAGTTAATCTATCAATCTACATATATATCGAAGAAGCAAATAAAAATACGTTAAAGCAACTAACTGCACAGAAGGAAATCATTAATGAATTAAGCTCGCCAGTTATTTTGCTTAGAAATAACATCGCTCTATTACCATTAATTGGGGATATCGATACGGCAAGAGCACTCATTATACTAGAAAATACACTGGCACAATGTGCTGAGCTTAGAATTGAAGACTTATGTATTGATTTATCAGGTGTCGCCATTATTGATACAATGGTTGCCCACGAAATCTTTCATCTGATACAAGCATTAAACCTTATCGGAGTTCGCTCAACACTGTGCGGCATCCGCCCAGAAATCGCCCAAACCGCAATCCAACTAGGACTCCGCTTCGACGACATCCGCACAACAGCCACATTGTCACAGGCGTTGGAGATGATACTAAACAACTAAAAACCTGGAGACTGTCCCCAAAAGGGGCACTTGCTAAATAATTTAGATAATACTCTTTAGGGGACAGTCCCCCCCTACTTACTGTGTGTGGTGTATTGACAGCTACTAACTCCTAGGGGACAGTCCCCACTCTCATTATTGCACACCACTCAGTCAGTAGGAGTTAACGCACCCAACTCAGTAAATAAATGGGGACAGTCCCCTACTAAAGAGGTATGACTAAAGTAACTTAGCAAATGCCCTCTAGGGGGACAAATAAATGGGGACAGTCCCCTAAAGAGTACTGACTAAAGTAATTTAGCATATGCTCTCTAGGGGGACTGTCCCCGGGTTTTAATTGGTAGCCCAATCCTCAATATCCCAAACTTTCGTGACCCAATCTTCATAAAAGTCAGGTTCGTGACAGACGAGGACGACGGTGCCTTTGTATGCTTTGATGGCACGTTTTAGTTCTTCTTTCGCGATAACATCTAGATGGTTTGTTGGTTCGTCAAATAGGAGCCAGTTGCTTTCTTCCATTGTTAACTTGCAGAGGCGGACTTTGGCTTGTTCTCCACCACTTAATTGTGCTAATGGACGTGAGATATGTTCGTTTTTTAAGCCTGCGCGTGCTAGCAATGCCCGTACTTGATGCTGGTCAAGATGTGGAAAGGCATTCCATACATCATCAATAGGTGTGATATCAGCTGCTTTGACCTCTTGTTCAAAGTAAGATGGGAATAAGAAATCACCATGATTCGTCGTTCCGCCTAGTGGCTTCAATTTACCTAGTATGGTTTTCAATAATGTAGATTTTCCGATTCCGTTACAACCGACAATTGCAATCTTTTCACCGCGCTCAATCGTCATGGTTAGCTTTGGAAGTAATGGCTTATCATAGCCGATTTCTAAATCCTTCGCCTCAAACACATAACGGCTGCTACCTCTAGATTCTTTAAATTCGAAGGTAGGTTTTAGTGCTGTTTCTGGACGGTCAATACGTTCAATTCTGTCCAGCTGCTTTTGGCGGCTTTTTGCACGGCCAGTTGTTGAATAACGTGCTTTATTTTTCGCAATGAAATCTTCCTGCTTTTTAATAAATTCACGTTGCTTTTCATATGCTTGGAGGTGCTGGTTTTTATTAATTTCTGCAAGCTCAAGAAACTTTTCGTAAGTAGCTGTATAACGAGTAAGCTTTGAAAATTCTAAATGAAAAATAACATTCGAGACACCGTTCATAAATTCAGTATCATGTGAGATTAATAGAAACGCATTTGGATACTCTCTTAAATAGTTACTTAGCCATTTGATATGCTCAACATCTAAATAGTTCGTTGGCTCATCCAGTAATAATACATCGGGCTGTTCTAATAATAGCTTTGCTAATAAGACCTTTGTTCGTTGTCCACCACTTAATGCCGAAACGTCACGGTCAAGTCCAATTGCATCAAGCCCTAGTCCTCTAGCTGTTTCTTCCACTTTCATATCTAATAAGTAAAATCCGCCTGCATCAAGACGGTCTTGAATTTTTGCCATTTGCTCAAGCAATTCTTCTAATTCCTCAGGTGTTGCAGTTGCCATTTTATCTGTAACTGCATTTAATTCCTTCTCTTGCTCAAATAAAGGAAGAAACGCATCATTTAATATATCTCGAATCGTTTTTCCCTTCGTCAAGACAGTATGTTGATCAAGGTACCCATAACGAACTCCTGGTGTCCATTCGACACGACCAGTATCATAAATGAGCTGTCCTGTAATGATATTCATTAATGTCGATTTCCCGACACCATTTGCCCCGACAAGCCCAACACGTTCACCTGCTAATAAGCGCAACGAAACATCTTTAAACAGCGTGCGGTCACCGAAGCTATGGCTAAGATTATCGATTGATAAAAGACTCATATTTTTACCTCCAAAACTTACAGTATCTTTGCTCATTCTACTATTGTTTTATTTAATATGCTACTGGTAATCGATTGAAACAATCTTGTTTGACAAACGAGTGGAACCTATTAGATTTCCTACCCAATAACACCTATAATAGAATAAGGCACTTGGTAAACAATTCGTTTTTTTTTAATAAAGCTTAAGGCAACTCTTAAAATAATCATAACTTTATATGAGCCTGAGGGTTGGACCTCTTAACATATTGAAAGGATGTTCGTATGAGTAAAACAGTCGTTATTGCTGAAAAACCTTCAGTAGGAAGAGATTTAGCTAGAGTATTAAAATGTCATAAAAAAGGTAATGGGTTTCTAGAAGGAGACAAATATATTGTAACATGGGCACTTGGGCATCTTGTCACATTAGCTGACCCGGAAAATTACGGAGACCAGTATAAATCGTGGCGATTAGAAGATTTACCGATGCTGCCACCACATTTAAAGCTTGTTGTCATTAAAAAGACAGGAAAGCAGTTCCAAGCTGTGAAATCACAGCTATTACGTAAGGATGTTCAAGACATTGTTATCGCAACTGATGCAGGTCGGGAAGGTGAGCTCGTTGCCCGCTGGATTTTAGATAAAGTCCGTGTTAACAAGCCGATAAAACGTCTTTGGATTTCATCAGTGACAGATAAAGCGATAATCGATGGCTTTCGTAACCTTAAAAGTGGAAAAGCGTATGAGAATCTCTATGCTTCGGCTGTTGCGCGCGCGGAGGCAGACTGGCTAATCGGGTTGAATGCTACTCGTGCACTGACAACAAAGTATAATGCCCAGCTATCTTCAGGTCGTGTACAAACACCTACACTTGCGATGATTGCACAGCGTGAAGAGGAAATAAAGTCATTCAAGCCAAAGAAATTCTTTGGTATTAAGGCGAAAACCGATCGAGGTCTTACGCTAACGTGGCACCATGCAAAAACGAACGATGCAAAAACATTTGTCGAGCAACAGGTTGACGACTTGCTAAAACGATTAAATGGGAAAGCAGCTAATATCATCGATGTAAAAACAACACCGAAAAAGACATATTCTCCAGCTCTTTATGACTTAACAGAGTTGCAGCGTGATGCAAATAAGCGCTTTGGGTTTTCAGCAAAAGAAACACTATCAATCATGCAAAAACTGTATGAACAGCATAAAGTGTTAACCTATCCGCGGACGGATTCACGTTATATTACGAGTGATATTGTCGGTACGTTAAAGGATCGCTTAGAAGCTTGTAGAGTGAAACCATATGCTTCGTCTGTGGCAAAAATACTAAGCAAACCGATTAAAGCAAATAAATCATTTGTTGACGACCAAAAGGTTTCGGATCACCATGCAATCATTCCGACAGAGGAATCTGTGCCACTAAGTGCATTAAGTGATAAAGAACGGAAAATTTATGATTTAGTTGTAAAAAGATTCATCGCCGTCCTACTACCAGCCTTTCAATTCGAACAAACGGTCATTACAGCTAAAATTGATAGTGAATCGTTCTCCGCAAAAGGAAAGCGAATCATTGCCCAAGGTTGGAAAGAAGTATACGATGCGTTTGATGATGAGGATGAGGACGATCAAAATCTCCCTCAAGTGAATAAAGGTGACGTACTTCCAATCCAATCATTAACAAAAACGACAGGAGAAACAAAACCACCAGCTCGATTTAATGAAGCAACCCTTCTCTCCGCGATGGAAAATCCATCGAAATTTATGGCTGGGGAAAGTAAAGAGTTAATTAAAACAATTGGTGAAACAGGTGGGCTTGGAACAGTTGCAACGAGAGCAGATATTATTGAAAAACTATTTAGCAGTTTTCTAATTGAAAAGAAGGGGAAGGACCTTTTCATTACATCAAAAGGGAAGCAACTGTTAAATCTTGTTCCTGAAGATTTAAAATCACCTGTCTTAACAGCAGAATGGGAGCAAAAGCTAACGAAAATAGCGAAGGGACAAATGTCACAAAAAGCATTCATTAGTGACATGAGAAATTACGCTAAAGAAATAGTCCATGAAATCAAAAATAGTAAAGAACGTTTTAAACATGACAATCTTACAGGAAGCAAATGTCCTGAATGTAACAAGCTCATGCTCGAAGTAAATGGAAAAAAGGGAAAAATGCTAGTCTGTCAGGACCGAGAATGTGGATATCGGAAAAATATCGCGAGAACGACGAATGCACGCTGTCCGAAATGCCATAAGAAGTTAGAGCTTAGAGGTGAAGGTGAAGGACAAATGTTCACTTGCAAATGTGGTCACCGTGAGAAAATGTCCACCTTCCAAGAAAGAAGAAAAAAGAACCAAAATAGCAAAGTATCAAAACGCGATGTTGCAAAATATATGAAAAATCAAGATGAAGAATTTACAAATAATGCTTTAGCAGATGCATTAGCGAAATTAAATCTTAAGAAATAAGGAAGATTGAAAGTGCCAATCATTAAGACAGACATGTTTATCTACGCACCTCGTGAAATATGTTTTGATGTTGCACGGGATATTGATATTCATACACAATCAACTAGCCAAACATTTGAAAAGGCCATTGCTGGTGTCACGAGCGGCTTAATCGAATTAAACGAAACCGTCACATGGGAAGCGATCCACTTCGGTATCAAGCAAAAGCTTACAGTTCGTATCACTGAATTTGATTATCCGAATCGGTTTGTCGATGAAATGGAAAAGGGTGCCTTTAAAAGGTTCTATCATTCTCATGAATTCATTGAGAAACCAAATGGCACGCTCATGGTCGATACATTTGACTACACATCACCGCTCGGAGTACTCGGTAAACTAGCAGATCGGCTCTTTTTAGAGCAATATATGAAGAATTTTTTGATTACGAGAAACCGAGTGATTAAGAAAGTAGCTGAAGAACGGGTTACAGCACCGCATCAACGTTAAGATGCGGTGTTTTTTTGTGTGGTGTTATAGTAGAGGAACACATGGGCCAAGAGAGGGGCGAATTTTGTCGAATGACAGATTTTATTGGAAACTTGACAGATTTTTCTCTGAAGTTGACAGATTTTCTAAGATTGTTGACAAATAAACTTAAAAAGTTGACAGATTCCACCACCATATTCATAAACAACATCAATTTTTTTCAGGAAATTGGCAGGAAACGATGGTAACAGAAGCGAATATACTACAAAACTTATAAAAGGAGCGATTAAATGATTAGTAAAGAGCGTACAATCCCTCTAACAATCCTCAAATTGCAAGCATTACTACGTCGGTTACCAGTCACACATCATAAAGTTCCACTTTTGCAAGAAAATCTAGCTAAACAACGATCAGGCTATCAAGGCGAGAAGGCACTAGATTATCCATTAAGCTTATTACCTGAAAAAGACTATTATGTTCTCCACGACCTTCGACTAGAGGACGGTCAACATTACTTTCAAATAGATACAATGATTCTATCATGTCAGTTCATCATCATGATTGAAGTGAAAAATATAGCCGGCTCCCTATATTTTGATGAAAACTTCCATCAGTTAATTCGGACAAAAGATGGCATTGAAACAGCTTTCCCAGATCCATTAATTCAACTTAAAAGACAAGAACGGCACCTACAAAATTGGTTAACAACAAAAGGAATAACAAATCTGCCAATTATTTCACTTGTGGTTATCAGTAATGAAAAAACAATCATCCGCACCTCTGCAAATTATAAAGAAGCAAACCAAAAGGTTATCCATGCAAATTTTCTTCCTATCAAAATCCAACAATTAGAAAAAAAGTACAAAGAGAAACGGGAAACACCTAAACAACTAAAAAAACTTAGTCGACTCCTAATAAAAAACACTTTTCCATTAGAGCGCTCCATCTTGAAGCAGTATGACATTACATATGATGAACTGATAAAAGGTGTATTTTGTCCTGAATGTGAACATAAGCAAATGAAAAGAGTGTATGGGAATTGGCTGTGTCCACAATGCTTATGTAAGGACAAGCATGCTCACTTAGCTGCATTAGATGATTACCTATTATTAAATGGTCGTACTATTACGAACCAACAAATGAGAGACTTCTTACAAATTAAATCTGCTAATTTAGCAACACGATTAGCCCATTCTCTAACCTCTAAAAGTGAGGGAACAACACGTGACCGAGTTTATATGCTAAACAAAAAGGACCTGACTACAAATTGAGTCAGGTCCTTAAAACTTATACAAGTCGACGACTGTTTTTCAAATGTTTGAAAAACGGGATAACAAATACGTAAAATACTGTGACATGGGCAAGGATAACGTTTAGTGCGAAGAGTCCGCCAAACATTAAGTGACCTGCCATTCCATAGTCATTACTAATATATAGAGTAAACATAATCCACATTGCAACAATGACTGGGATTTGAAATATAGCTAATTTTATATGCTCTTTCCAAAGAAAAAGTGGAGAAGCACTAGCAATTAATAAGTAAGCGAAAAATACGTCCATTCTAATCAGCTCCTAACAAAAAAATTTGTTAACGCTTCCAAGTTTGTCTAAATTGAGAACAATTTGTGAACATTTTGTTACAATTACTATATCATATTCCCTTTTAAGTTGAAAGTGATAAGAAGAAAAAAATGTTAAACAAGATTTAAAATAATAAAAGTGTCTAGATACTTAGAAAATGTATGAAGGAAGATAAAATTTGGCATGTTAAGCATAAAACATTGACTAACCTAAAATAAGTGCAGTATAAGTGAGTATAGACATTATCATTACGTTTTATGGACGCCTAATATTACAGCTTTGTATACATATTTGACATCAGGTGAGATGGCGAAACGATTTGAAGGGTGGTCAAGATGGAAAAAACGGAACAATTATCGAGGAAAAAACTTTTAAGTGTAGCAGGACTTGGCTGGATGTTTGATGCAATGGATGTTGGGATCCTTTCATTTATCATTGCTGCCTTAAAGGTTGATTGGGATTTAACATCAAATCAAATGGGTTGGATTGGTAGCATGAACTCAATTGGTATGGCAGTTGGAGCATTAGTATTTGGTGTGATGGCCGACCGTGTTGGGAGAAAAAATGTCTTTATCATCACACTTCTTTTGTTTTCAATCGGAAGTGGTTTATCTGCATTTGTGACATCTTTAACAATGTTTTTAATTTTAAGGTTCTTTATTGGCATGGGTTTAGGTGGGGAACTGCCAGTTGCATCAACGCTTGTTTCTGAGAGTGTCCCTGCGAAAGAGCGTGGAAAGGTCGTCGTTCTATTAGAAAGCTTTTGGGCTGGCGGCTGGTTAATCGCTGCACTCATTTCTTACTTTGTTATCCCGCATTTTGGCTGGCAGGCTGCTTTAATTATCACTGCACTTCCAGCGTTTTACGCACTTTACTTGAGAATAAAGTTACCAGACTCACCAAGCTTTAATGCGATAAAAACAACTGAGAAAAAGGAATCATCTTTAAGGAAGATTGCAAAAGTATGGGCAAAACCGTATATCAAGCAAACAACAATGCTTTGGATATTATGGTTTACGGTTGTCTTTTCTTATTATGGCATGTTTCTATGGCTGCCTAGTGTAATGGTTATGAAAGGTTTTAGCTTAATTCAAAGCTTTCAGTATGTGTTAATTATGACGTTGGCACAATTACCAGGTTATTTTAGTGCAGCCTTTTTAATTGAGCGTGCTGGTCGGAAATTCGTGCTCGTCACATTTTTAATTGGAACAGCTGTTAGTGCATACTTCTTCGGTAATGCAGAAAGTCTAGGACTATTACTAACATCAGGTATTTTCCTTTCATTCTTTAATTTAGGTGCTTGGGGTGCTTTATATGCATATTCACCTGAACACTACCCTACTGAAATACGTGGCACAGGTACAGGTTTAGCGGCTTCATTTGGCCGTGTTGGTGGGATTCTTGGACCATTATTAGTAGGTTATTTAGTAACTGCTGATGTTTCGATTTATACAATTTTCTTTATCTTCGCCATTTCAATTTTAATTGGCGCACTCGCTGTACTCATATTAGGTGAAGAAACAAAGCAAAAAGAGTTATTATAGACTTGAGGAGGGGATTATTTCTAATCCCTTTTGTTATTTAAGCAACTAAAGGAGTGAAAGGTAGTAATGGACAAATTAATTGAGTTAATCCAAAATCATCGTTCAATCCGTAAATTTGAAGAAAAACTATTATCAGATGAACAAATCCAGACAATTGTCAAAAGTGCACAAGCTGCCTCAACATCAAGTTATGTACAGGCATATTCGATAATTGGTGTAAAGGATAAGCAAAAGAAAGAGAAATTAGCGGGATTAGCAGGTGGACAGGACTATGTCGCAAACAATGGACACTTCTTTGTCTTCTGTGCTGATTTATATAGGCATCAATTAATTGCAGAAAATTATGAGCAGGATTCGAAGGAGATATTACAAAGTACTGAAAAATTTATGGTAGCTGTGATTGATGCGACACTAGCGGCACAAAATGCAGTACTTGCAGCAGAAGCAATGGGCTTAGGCGCTGTATACATTGGGGGATTACGGAACCAGTTAGCCGATGTATGTGAGCTATTGAAAACACCAAACTATGTGCTGCCGCTTTTTGGTGTAGCAGTAGGTTACCCTGCACAGTCCCCAGATAAGAAACAACGGCTACCACTGCAACATGTATATCACGAAGATGAGTACACTCAAGATAAAACAGCCTATTATGAACAGCTAAAAGAGTATGACAAAGAAATAGCAGCATACTACGAAAAAAGAACAAATGGTAAGCGTAGTGATACATGGACAGGTCAAATGGCTGGATTATTATCAAGACCAACGAGAATGTATATGAAAGATTTTGTAGAAGGTAAAGGCTTTAATAAAAAGTAACTAGTGAGGGCTCATAACGATATGAGTCTTTTTTTATGGAGAAATTTCACAAGCTAACGATTAAAAGTGCTGAAATTGAAAATATCTGTGATGAACACAAGCTAGTATGGAATAGATTTAAGTTGAGAGAATGTGACAAGGAGGATATGCCTATGAATCAGTATCCGATTTATCCATATTATGCTATGCAACAGAAATGTCAAAACCAGCCAATAACATTTCCCCCTCAACACCAAAATCGTCATCCTGGTATTGAGGCAAATATGGTTCCGAGACCGATCTCCGAAAATCCAAGTTATAAAGGAAGTAATAAGTTAAAGGATAAAGTAGCGATTATTACTGGAGGAGATAGTGGAATTGGAAGAGCAGTAGCATATGCCTTTGTAAAAGAAGGGGCAAATGTAGTTATTCCCTACTTAAATGAGCATCGTGATGCAAAGGAGACGAAGCAACGTATCGAGGAATTAGGTGGCAAATGCTTACTAATTCCATGTGATTTAAAAGAAGAGAAATCTGCTAAACAAGTTGTGGAACAGACAGTTACAGCTTTTGGAAAACTAGATATATTAATCAATAACCATGCGATTCAAATCGTGCAAAAAAGCATCCTAGATATTTCAGCAGAACAATTAGAAGCAACATTCCGTACAAATATATTTTCATTCTTTTACTTAGTCAAAGCAGGCTTACCACATCTTAAAGATGGCAGCTCAATTATAAATACAACATCTATTACAGCGTATGAAGGGCATAAAACATTAATTGATTACTCTGCTACAAAGGGGGCAATCACGACATTTACAAGGTCGCTATCTTTATCATTAGTGAACAAAGGAATTCGTGTAAATGCCGTAGCTCCAGGTCCGATTTGGACACCTCTTATTCCTTCAAGTTTTTCTGCAAAAAATGTCGCTACCTTTGGCCTCGAAACAGAAATGAAGCGTGCAGGTCAGCCATTTGAGTTAGCGCCAACATATGTTTATTTAGCTTCTGATGATTCCAGGTATGTGACCGGGCAGGTTCTCCATGTGAATGGTGGTCAGTATCGAACTTCTTAAAGTAGAAAACTGTCATCCTTGGTGTCGAAAGACAGAAAATGAAGAGATATTTAATATGAAAGTAGCGAATTAACATGAATTTTCTGTGCATAACCTGTTGATAAAAGACGAAAGCTCTAATAGATATAGTGGCGAACGAATGTACCCACACAAAATGTGGATAGAGATTGTGGATATGTTGATAACTTCTGTGGATATCTTGTTCTTAACTTAGCTATCAGTTGTTAATATCTTAATTTTTTGAATGAATGGAAGTTATTAGTTGAATTTTAGAAAAAAATTTAATGGTTATCCACAGTCTACCATAATCCCCGTGTATAAATATGTCACGGGGTTTTTTTGCTAACAAGAAGTCTTAAAGTGTAGGTTCAGCTAAAAAGTAAAATAGTATGAAAAAACAACAAGGTGTGAAGATGACAAAATAACTTTATTAAGTATTTTCATGTTCATACATGATGTGACAAGAATTATCACAGTCTACGTATAAGAGAAAACAAAGGATTGTGATAATATGAGTCGGAAAACGTATGATTGTATCATCATAGGTGCTGGCATTGCAGGTTTACAAGCAGCAATACAACTTGGAAGGTATTTGCGCCATGTGTTAGTAATTGATAATCAAAACGGTCGCTCAAACTTATGCCGGGGATATCATAATATTTTAGGATGGCCTGAAGGAGTTAGTGGTGAAACATTGCGAGAACTAGGGAAGCAGCAGGCAACCTCTTTAGGGATTTTGTTTCAACAAGATACAGTAAGTGATGTAAAGAAAAATAAGAATGAATTCACACTGCAAACTGTTAAAGGTGAAACATACCATACAAAAACAGTACTTATCTCAACTGGTGTGAAAGACAATATACCAAAAATCAAGGATATTGAACAATGGCTTGGAAGATCAATTTATGTATGCCCAGATTGTGATGGATATGAAGTAAAGGATAAGCAAGCCTTAGTTCTAGGAACAGGGAAAACTGGAGCAAATTTATCACTAACATTGACATATTTTACTAATAGAATAACTTTTATCAATCATGGTGGGAAAGTAATAGAGCAAGAGGCAAAGGAAAAGCTTCAACAAAAAAACATCACGATTATTGATGGAGAAATCGAGGCAATTGTCGGTACTGAGGAATTTGAAGGTGTCCAATTAGCGAATGGTCAAGTTATTAACGGGGATAAGGCTTTTATCGGTTTTGGAGGAAATAAAGTTCATTCTGAAATCGCAAGCAAGCTAGGGGTTGAACTACTTGAGAATAAACATATTCTAGTCGATCCTCGAACAAAAGAAACGAATATTACAAATGTTTGGGCTGCGGGTGATGTTGTCGCCCACTCTGAACAAGTGACGATTGCAATGGCAGACGGATGCCAGGCAGCAATTTGGATTCATAAAAGATTATTACAAGGTATTTAACTAATGGAATACTTCAAATTCCGTCCATCATTTTGTATCATAGATGTATGAAGTGAACAAGGGAGACGGATCTCAATGAAAAGAGAAATTGAGGAATTATATGATGAAGTATATGAAAAAATCTCTGACTATCATTCAGTAGCACAAAAGTATACAAAAAACTTGAGGGAAATCCCAAGTGAGCAAAGGGAAGAGGAAACGGAAAAGCTCGAACGGATTGAGTTTGCACTACAAGCTGCAAAAGATATATTAGAAAATATGATGACAGCTGGAACAACAATGACGATTATGCATGAGAAGGGTTCGATTCAAATTAATGTGAATAAATGATGAAAAAAGCAATTGAACTTGCAATTGCTTTTTTCAAATAACAGGAATTGACTACCCCCCTTGTCTAATTTGACCCGGCGACTTCCCTAACTGTTTCCTTGTAACTTTATTTAAATAATTCGCGTTTTTATATCCAACAAGCTGGGCAATTTCATCAACTGTGTATTTCGTTTGCTGCAGAAGTTCAGTTGCCTTTTGTAAGCGAATGGATGTTAAATATTGCACAGGTGTTAGCCCTGTCTCTTTTTTAAAAATGCGAGTGAAATGATATCTTGATAGCTGTGATGCTGCAGCCATTTCATCGGAACTAATATCATCTTGGTAGTTATTGCGTGCGAATAGTGCAGCACGAATAACGCCTTCAGACCAATCCTCCATATATTTATCAAGATTTGATAAGTATTCATATAATTCCATAATAAAATGATAAGCAATTTTTGAACCTTTATATGCATTTGTTATTTTACGTTCCTTTGCATCATCATAAATCTCTTTGATTAGCTTTATTGGTGTCGATTCTGGATGGAAATGCAGAACTTGATTAGTTGTTTCTTTTACATAGTCCCAACAACGTTTTACCTCATGTCCATATAAAGTTAAATATAAAAATTCCCATTTTTCTGCATCCTTAGGTAAATAATAATGATAATTACTAGGACTGCTGACAATAAAGGCTTGTCCAGCTCCAACCTTATGAACATGACCATCTATTGAAATTTCCCCATGGCCTGATAAAGTGTATTGAAATATATACTTTCCTTGGTCCTTTCGTTCTGTTCCGCTCCAATTATAGATTGTTGAATGTTGTTCATCCCAGCCGACTGACCATATTTGCGCTATTTCATTTATGGCATCATCAGTAAATCGAAAGACGATCGCCCCTGTTTTTTGTTCCACAGCAAAAAATCCCCCCTTTTATAACCCTTTTTGAAAGATTGAGCAAAAAAAGGATGTTTCTATACAAAGAGTTACGTTCAACAAAGCGAAATAGCTATTAGTTTTGCTTGCGAGAAATAGTTACTCAAAGCAAAAAATGACTATATCTTTAAATTGATTTTACCATTGTATCGGAAAGAAATGAAATCTAAAATAAACGTAACAACACATTAAAAATGGCTATATAGGATTTGTAAAAGAAAAGGAAATCTTTAGAAAAATAGGCTATAATGAAGGGTGATTTGAATGAAAGAACAAATGCGTGAGCAATTTACGAAGCTGTTTGGTGAAGGTAGAAATGTAAGGAACTTTTTTGCACCTGGACGCGTTAATTTAATTGGTGAACATACAGATTATAATGGAGGTCATGTATTTCCTTGTGCATTGACCTTTGGGACTTATGCTGTCGTTGCATCACGTGACGATAATAAGATTCAACTATATTCAATGAACTTTCCGACTATTGGTGTCATTTCGATTTCATTAAATGATGAGATTGCTTTTCAGAAGGAGCATGATTGGGCGAATTATCCAAAAGGAGTTTTAAAGGAATTCATAGATAAGGGGATTGAAATAGAGAAAGGCTTTGATATCGTATATTACGGCAACATCCCAAATGGTGCAGGCTTATCATCGTCTGCTTCAATTGAGCTTGTGACAGCAGTTACACTTCAATCGTTATACGAAACTAGCTTTACAAGTGTTGATTTAGTGAAAATGAGTCAACATGCTGAAAATGAATTTATCGGAGTAAGCTGTGGGATTATGGACCAGTTTGCAATCGGGATGGGCAAGAAGGATCATGCAATTCTCTTAGATTGTAGTAGCTTGGAATACACATACAGTCCAATCGTCCTTGACGATGCATCACTTGTTATTGCAAATACGAATAAACGAAGAGCTTTAGCAGATTCAAAATACAATGAAAGACGTTCTGAGTGTGAACGTGCTTTGAAAGATTTACAAAAAGAGCTTGCAATTCAATCGTTAGGTGATTTGACACCTAGTCAATTCGACCAGCACGCTCATCTGATTCAAAATGATATTGACCGCAAACGTGCAAAGCATGCTGTTTATGAAAATGCGCGGACAATGGAAGCAGTAGAGAAGCTTCAACAGGGAGATATTGAAAGCTTTGGACAGCTTATGTGTGACTCACATACATCTTTGCGCGATGATTACGAAGTAACTGGCATTGAATTGGACACGTTAGTAGAGGCATCACTTGCCCAGGAAGGTGTCATCGGTTCAAGAATGACAGGAGCAGGCTTTGGCGGATGTACAGTATCTATCGTAAATAATGCGAACTTGAATCAGTTTATAGAAGAAGTAGGCAAAGTATATAATGAAAAAACAGGCCTTACAGCAGAGTTTTATGTAGCAAATGTTGGAGATGGGGCTAGAGAAATCATATAAAAAATGGAGGAATTTAAATGGCGATATTAGTATGTGGTGGAGCAGGTTATATTGGCAGTCATGCAGTTTCAGAACTTTTAGATCGAAATGAAGAGGTTATCGTAGTTGATAATCTTCAAAAAGGCCATAAACCAGCTGTATTAGAAGGGGCAAAACTTTACAATGGTGATTTACGTGATGAATCGTTCCTTAAACAAGTGTTTCAGGAAAATAATGTTGAAGCAGTCATTCACTTTGCAGCTGATTCTCTTGTTGGCGAAAGTGTTGAAAAACCACTTCAATATTATGAAAACAATGTTTACGGAACAATGTGTCTATTAAAAGTGATGACAGAATTTAATGTGAAGAAGATTGTCTTTTCATCTACTGCTGCAACATACGGTGAAGCGCAGAACATTCCAATTGTTGAGACAGATCCAACTGTACCGACAAATCCATACGGTGAAACTAAGCTGGCTGTTGAGAAAATGCTGAAATGGAGCGAGCAAGCTTACGGTCTTAAATATGTAGTTCTTCGCTACTTTAATGTTGCTGGCGCACATATGGATGCGAAGCTAGGTGAAGATCATCAACCTGAGACGCATCTAATTCCAATTATTTTACAGGTTGCATTAGGAGACCGTGAAAAGATAATGATTTTCGGTGACGATTATAATACTGAAGATGGTACATGTATTCGTGATTACATCCACGTAACAGACTTAGCGGATGCACATATTTTAGCAATTGAAAAATTACGTAAAGAAAACAAAAGTGGAACTTATAACTTAGGTAATGGAAGTGGCTTCTCTGTTAAAGAAGTTATTGAAACAGCCAGAAAGGTAACAGGCCATCCAATCCCTCAAGAAATCGCTCCACGACGTGCAGGAGACCCAGCGATCCTTATCGCATCATCTGAAAAGGCGATGAAGGAACTTGGTTGGAAACCAAAATATGCCGATTTACACACAATGATTGAAAGTGCATGGAATTGGTTTCAAAAGAATCCAACAGGCTACGAAAAATAATGAAATATACAAGGGAATAACGTGGCAGACCTTGCCCGTTATTTCCAATCGTTTATAGGGGATGATTTGATGTCGATTAATATAAACGCAGAAATTGACCGATTAGTGCAATACGCATTAAAAAAACACCTCATTTCACAATGGGATATCGACTTATCACGTAATCGAATCTTAGAAGTATTGCAGATTCATGATTACAAATCAGCTACAATACAGGATGAAGAACTTGCTTCACCAGTACCAATACTTGAAAATATGTTAGATTGGTCTGCAGAAAATGGCCGTCTACAGGAAAATACCGTAACATACCGCGATTTACTAGATACAAAGATTATGGGATGCTTAGTTCCATCACAAGGTGAAGTGATTCGCAGCTTCAATGAAGCAGTAGATACTGATGGACCAAAGGAAGCGACTGCTGCATTTTACCAACTATCCCAAGATGTCCATTATATTCGCACCGACCGAATTGCTAAAAATGAGAAATGGCTCGCTCCAACGGAATACGGTGATTTACAAATGACAATCAACTTGTCAAAACCTGAAAAAGACCCAGTAGCCATTGCAGCTGCACGTCTCATGCAAAAAAGTGAATATCCAACATGCTTGCTTTGCAAAGAAAATGTAGGGTACGAGGGAAGACTAGACCATCCGGCACGGCAAAACCATCGAATTATTCCCGTAACATTAGAAAATGAGCAATGGTATTTACAATTTTCACCTTACGTGTATTATCATGAGCATGCGATTGTGCTTGCAGGAGAGCATAAGCCAATGAAAGTATCGAAACATACTTTTACAAAGCTACTCCAATTCGTCGAGCAATATCCTCATTATTTTCTAGGCTCGAATGCCGATTTGCCAATTGTCGGGGGTTCAATATTAAGTCATGACCATTTCCAAGGTGGACATCATACATTCCCTATGGAAGTTGCTAAAATTGAGCATACATTTCAATTGGAAAAATATAAAGATGTTCAATTCGGTACAGTGAAATGGCCTATGTCGGTCATACGTTTACAGGGACTTAATCAACACGACTTAATTGCTGCAGCAGACGAAATTCTTAGAGAATGGAAACAATATCATGATGAACTAGCCGAAATCCATGCATTTACAGGGGACACTCCACATAATACGATTACGCCAATCGCAAGAAGACGTGGTGAGCTGTTTGAATTAGACTTAGTCTTACGGAATAATCGTACAAGTGAAGAGCATCCATTCGGTATCTTCCATCCACATGAAGAAGTACATCATATTAAGAAGGAAAATATCGGCCTCATCGAAGTGATGGGATTAGCTGTATTACCTGGAAGATTACTAGATGAACTGAAAGGTATCGCTGCAATTTTAGACAACGGAAAAGATAAAAAGGTAATTTTAGAAGACCCTGATCTTTCAAAGCATTACGATTGGGTTGTAAAAATAACTGAAAACAATCATTCACATCAAACAAGCTATCAATTATTGCTTGATGAAGTAGGTAAGGTGTTTGCAACAATTTTAGAGCATTCAGGTGTCTTTAAACGGACAGAAGCTGGTCAGCAAGCTTTCTTACGTTTTATAAATGAATTGAAAAGAAAAATAAAATAATGAAATTTACTAGTATAAGATAATCGTATTCCGTCCATAATAGGACTAATCCCCCCCTTTATTTTAATAAATGGTATCGGAATGAACGTTCCGAGTAGGCTCTAGTTCATTACTAGAGTCTTTTTTTGAAATTTAAATCCACCATCAGTGTACCCCTTTCATGTAATGAAGTCCTCTATCTAAGCTAGTCACTCAATTTTTATCTATGTTAAGATATGTAGTAGATTATAAGATTTTATAATTCCCGTTTTGAAATGTGAATTTCATTATTAGTTTATTAGCGTCATTTGAAAATTTATAGGAAAATGTTAAGCATGTTCATGAAGAAAATATTGATGTAAGCTATGTACAGGAAATTATTATGTTTGTCATGATACATGGCAACATGGATATAAAATTCATATTGAGTAGATTCACTAAAAAGTCCTGTGACAGAAAAGGGTGAGCGATATGGAATATATATTAAATAAAGAGTGGGACGAGCTGTTAACGGAAGAATTTAAACAGCCATATTTTAGAGAGCTTGCAGCTTTTTTAGAAGCTGAGTATGAGAAACATACAGTTTTTCCACAGCAAGATGTAATATTTAATGCTTTAAATAAAACACCTTATTCTTCGGTTAAGGTAGTCATTTTAGGTCAAGACCCATACCACGGTGCGGGACAGGCTCATGGATTAAGCTTCTCGGTACAGCCTGATGTGAAGTTACCGCCATCGCTAAGAAATATATTTTTAGAATTACAATCAGATATAGGTTGTTCGTACCCTGAAAGCGGATCGCTGGAAAATTGGGCTAAACAAGGAGTATTACTTTTAAATACTGTTTTAACTGTAAGGCAAGGAGAGCCTAATTCACATAAGGGGATAGGGTGGGAACGTTTTACAGATAACATCATTTCATTACTCAATAGTCGTTCTCAGCCGATTGTATTTATTTTGTGGGGAAAACATGCAGGGGCAAAAAAAACACTTATTACATCAAAACATCACTATGTGATTGAATCACCACATCCAAGTCCATTTTCTGCAAGGAAGGGTTTTTTTGGAAGTCGTCCGTTTTCTAAAACAAACGTTTATTTAAAACAGCAGCAAATAACAGGAATTGATTGGGCCCTTTAAGATTGTGAACTTAAGTTTCTAAACGACTAGTTAGGTCGTTCAAACGTAATACACAAATAAATTTTAATATAGTAAGGAGCTATATGAAGATGAAAGAGTCGGCAGTGAATTGCATAAAATGCAAACATTTTTATGTTACATGGGATAATCGCTACCCAAATGGTTGTCGGGCATATGGCTTCAAGTCAAAAAGCCGTCCCGCAATGATGGTTAAACAATCATCCGGAATGACTTGTCTAAAATTTGAACCTAAAGCAAGGGAGGCGAGGCAGTGAACATCCATGTTTCAAAGCTACTTCAAAAGATGGACGATGAGTTACGAAAAGCAAAAGCTAGTCAAAATGACAATGAAATCAGAGAATCCTTAATTGTGATTAAATCTTTATGTGATGTTGTCTTAGCTGAAAAGAATTCATTACACATACCTTCACCAAAAACAAATGAGATTAATCAATCGGAATTACAAAAAATGATGGGAAATCTTGCACCTGTAAAGACGGCTAGTCCACTTCCAGATAATAAAATTGAAGAGGAAGATGCTAATGGGGATTCGCTCTTTGACTTTTAATATCATTAGGTAGCATGCTTTATCATTTGGAGATTTGCCATTTGAAGATAATCCCTCCAAACAAATCCAACATATTATAGCCTATTCAGGAAACACTGAAAGTAAATCGAATGGGAGGTTTATAATATGGTATACGATGATTTGTTTGAAGTGGGAAGAGGGGGCAGATTTGCCGCCTTAGATATGTTTAACCAATCATATCAAACAAAGGTTTTTAATGACCGCTACGATGTTTATGTAAATGATGACTATATTGGTCAGAAACAACTATTAACAGCACAAGAGTCTGTTAAAGATATAGACGATTTCCTAATGAATGAAGGACATAAGGACTTTCATTCATACGTTGACGGCGATCACTACTACATCCGCTCACAGCAAAATGAGCAAGAATTAGCAAACGTACTAAAAGTATACCTGCAAAACCGATAGAAAGCATGGGGACGGTTCTTCTGCTTCCTTTTAAAGGGAACAGGAGAGCCATCTGAGAATGCTAATTTACCTTTGATTTCTATTTCAAGATTCAGCGGTAAATAAGGATAAGGCTAATTTCCCTTTGATTCCTGTTTCTAGCTAATACGGTAAATGAAGAGACGTCTATTTTACCTTTGATTCGATTTTCAAGTTGTTGCGGTAAATAAGAATACGTCTAATTCCCCTTTGCTCCGCTTTTCTAGTCTTACCGGTAAATAAAAACACAGCTAATTTCCCTTTGAACTGATTTTCAAGCTCCTGCGGTAAATAAGAATACGTCTAATTTCCCTTTGCTCCGCTTTTCTAGTCTTACCGGTAAATAAAAACACAGCTAATTTCCCTTTGAACTGATTTTCAAGCTCCTGCGGTAAATAAGAATAC
>NZ_JAUSUD010000007.1 GCF_030813355.1 Metabacillus malikii | reverse complement strand
GAAGAACATTTCGCCACCGCTCTTTTTAATTTTTGGTCTTCATCTCCTTTATGAAGAACATTTCGCCGCCGCTCTTTTTAATTTTTGGTCTTCATCTCCTTTATGAAGAACTTTATGAAGAACATTTCGCGAAATCACTTAGAATATAAGGTTTCATCCCTCTTTTTGAAGCAACACTGCACAACGTATTATTTCACCTCGAGAGCTTGGTTTTGATAGGATTGTTCCCAAACATGAAAAAAACCTCCATTTCCGTGGAGGTTTTTTAAGGTTTTTCAATTGAAAGTATCTGGGGGGATACGGTAGTAATTATTTACCCGATTTTTTCAAGGATAAACCTAAATTGTTAATTTTTTTCTATATTTTTATAAAATTTTTATCACTGTTTATTTTCTAGTTTTTTTAAGTAAGTAACTGCTTCATCGAGTGTTGCGACTGGGACAATTTCTATTTCGTAATTGTTTGCTTTTGCTTCTTTGCGGACGTCTTTTTCGTTGCTGTCGAGTGCTGTTAAGTCTTTTGGTGTAAAGAAAATATCGGCACCTTCTTTGTAGGCGGATGTGACTTTGTGTGTAATGCCGCCGATTTGACCAACATTGCCGTGATGGTCAATTGTGCCTGTACCGGCGATTTTATAGCCTTTTGTTAAATCTTCTTCAGTTAGTTGGTTTAATATTTCTAATGAGAACATAAGACCTGCAGAAGGGCCACCAATATCTTCACTTTCTATCTTCGCATCACGAGGAAGGGTTGCTGTAAAGTCCTCTTCTGGTTGGAACCCAATTCCGGCTCGGTTGGTTTGCTTGTCTACCGCCATTAATTCCACTGTTTCCTTCAGCTCTTTATCATCTCGCATAATCACTAAATCAACAGTATCTCCTGGCTGTTTATTCTGTTCTAAATAGGTTGTGAATTCTGTTACTTCACCTATCTGCTTACCGTCAATACTTGTTATCACATCACCGACTTGAAGTATATCTTTTGCTGGTGAGTTAGCTAATAATTGGTTAACAAATATTCCATGGTAGTCCATTTCTACCTTTTCGCCAGCCGTTGTAAATGCTGCGACAAGTGCATTTTGCTTGGAATCTTTCATCATAAAGTCTAATAGCTTGCTATATTCTTCATCTGATAAATTTCCTTTTACATCTTTTTCTTGTTTAATTTCTGTATGGGGGGCGATGAGACCATATCCCAATATATAAATATTTGCTGCCTTCAATGAAAGAATCGTTGTTAAATGAAAGCTCCCCTTTTCATCTTTATGTCCGCCTTCAATTGTAACCCTTGACTCCAACTCTTCAATCGGACCGGGTTGATATAAATAGTATGGTGTCGGTATGAATGCAATAATGATGAGCAATAAACAAAAAATCAGGATTCGTTTGAATGTTTGGGTACGTTTTGGCATTTATGTTTGTCTCCTCGTTCGCCATTCTCTTTTTATCTATTATTATATGTCTTTTGCGCTAAAAAGAGAATGAGATAATCCTCATTCAAAACAAGTAAAGACCGCTTCAACAAGGTGTCCTCGTTAAAACGGTCCAATCAAGAGATTACCTGCTTCGGCTATAATCTTTTTTCGCTTGCAATATAAATTCTTGTTGCAGTAGATTTACTTCGAACAGCTTTAATGGATCATAAAAGAAATGCGGTGATACTTTCATTTCATTTAATTCTTCTTTACTATCTGCGATAATCGCTTCTGTTTCTGTAATGATTTCCCCTACTTCTTCTGCAGGCTGATGATAGAATGTATGAATATCTTGATGAATGCCCTTTTCAAACAATTCAAAAGGTAAGAATACTTTTTTCGTAATTGAGGTAATTACTTCTTCATATGATTCATTCTCGATATATTTTCGGTATTGGTTGGCCATCATTGCTTTATTTTGATTCATTGCTCCGAATAGCTTTCCAGCACCTTTTAATAGAATTTGTGTTGGTGTTCTTTTTAGAAGAATATTTTCCTTTTCATACTGTATTCTTCCTGCCATCCGATTTAAGTCACGATGCCAATCTTCTAAAATTGAAAATTCGCACTCTAGCGCAAGTTTATCAATTTGATAAAGTTCCTTGAAGCTTTCCTTCATTTCAATCAGATATGTCTGACTATCTAGGAGTACATCGTGAATGTCTTTCAGCCAATTCTCAAACTTGTCACATAATCCTGGTAAAAATATTCCTTCAAAATATTCTTTTAGCTTTGCGTTCATCTCGTCGTTAATCGTTAAATGAACCTTTTTAAAATCACTGTCATCTTTAATAAGCTCTGCAGTTTCTTTTAAAATCATTGGAATCGTTGCTTTTAATTCGTCTCTTCCTTCATCAAGAAGAGTACGATAGGATTTCACAAGTTCATGACCTTTTTCTAACGTTAAATCATTAAGCTTGTTTGAGAAGCCATTCATTCTGCCTAGCAAGTCTTCATGCCATTGTATTGAATCAATTAAGCCCTTCTCCATATCCACTCGTTTTTGCAGCAGTTCGGCTAATAAATTGTGAACGAGTGTTAATACTTTAGCAGTTCGCTTTTCCTGTTTTTCTTGTTCGTCATATGGATAATGGTCTGATAAAAAGCTATTTAACTGTGTGTATTGTTCATTAAATGGATGGAGCGATGAATATGGTAGTACGTCTGAGCCAGGATAAATTGATTGAATCGTTGATTTAATCATATCAATTCTTTTTCTTGTCTCTTCATCACTGCTAATTAGGTCAACCTTATTCAATATAAAGTGAACCTGTATATTCGGTGCAACATTTTTTATTTGACTAAGAAAATCAAATTCGTGATCTGAAAATGGTATAGAGCCATCGACAACGTATAGTAATCCATCAACTAAAGGCAACAAATCAAAAAAGTCTTGTCTAATCCCGTTAGTACGAATCGGCGGGCTGTCTATAATCACACATTGATGCTCATGTAAGAGGATACATGGTCGTTTTATTTGATAAATTTCCTGGTCTATTACAGTAACATCTAAGTATTGGTTACCTTTAATGGTCTGAACTTGTTGTGAATTAATTCGATTCGATTCAAGCACATCATTATCTTCTATGAAAACAAAAGAAGACGTATTTTCCGGTAGAATCTTGTCACCGACTAGAGATTGAACAAAAGTAGTTTTACCGCTACCGCTGTTCCCTGCGAGTAGAAAATGATTTTTCACATGAGGTTTTGTCACTTCATCAAGTAGCCACTGTTGCCTTTTATCAATATTAATTGAATGCTTCAATGCCCACTTGCTAATTGCATGGAACAATTCTACAGCAATATCAAGTCCACTATCGTTATTTTCCGCCTCAAATATAATCGATTCTGCATTATATACAGCATCAGGTAAAATTGTCCCAGGAAATATTTCATTCCATGCTAATACCGTCGCAGAAGGAAGAAGTCCGTCGCTATTTTCTGATAAGGAAAGCCAATTGGATAAAAGATTCGGGATGACACTATGTAGCTCACTTAAATAGTATGAACCACTTGTTAACTGTAGAAATGTTGATTCAAATAAATCGACTACCTTACGCCAATTTGCATTAGTTATTTCAACATCTATCGAATAGAAAAAATCATTCACTGTTCTAATCCAGGATAAATAGTAGTTTGTTTCCTTGTAACGATGCCAAAGCGCCTCAACGAGTTGGATAAAGGCATGCTCATCCACTTCATAAAATGTTAGCAATGCTTCCGCAAAAAATCCTGGTTCAAATTGCTTTGAGTGACCTGCTTTCACATATGATATTAAAGTTGAAAACCACTCTTCTTGCTCCGTTCGAATTGATTCTTTGATCGCTAATTTAACGGCATGCTCAATATCATCTTGCTGTTCGTAAAAGTTGCGTGCAATTTTCGTTACATTTGGATAATCAGCATTTAACTGCAATGCTTTACTTAAAATCTCATATGCGTTTTCTAGATTGTTATTTTCTTGATAGAGATAAAATAAATTTAAATACACTTCAATTGCAAGTACTGGGTCACCACTATTTATTGAAGTATATTTTTCCTCTGCTGCCGAAATAAGCCCCAATTTATAGTAGGCATCACCGATATTTTTATGTGCCCATTGCTCAAGTTCATTATTGATATTTTCCCACTTAAAAATTGCAGTTTCATAATCTTTATAATGATAATACAATTCACCTTGTGCAAAGCGAATATACGATAAATCAAAATCCTCTATTTTCTTTTGTTCATCAAAGTAGATTTGCCCAAGCACTTCTGCAGTTGGTTTTGTTTTCTCGTCTAAAAAGTTGTGATAATATATTTTCTCGATAAGCTGTTTTTCGTCAATCATTTTGAATCCTCCTCCCGAAAATTGATACGGGTTATCGTTAAATGTTAATTACACTATTTATTTTATATGTACTGGTGTTAGGTTTAGGTATGACTTAAGAGGGGGCTTTTAACAGATTTATGGTCATGAAAGTTTGAATAAGGTCTATTGTTATTATACAACTGATTCAATTTGATTTGTTTATAATTTGCCTCTAAGCATGATTAGTTTATTTCCCTTACATCTAGTTTAGAAGTTTACAATCGAAAATTGAATAAAAATCAGAAAAAAACCAATTCCTTCATATATACTTCGCTGAAAGAATTGGTTTTTTAGGGTGATTTTACTTTTTTATTTTTGTTTATCCACTTCAATATTCCCCAAATGATGAATCCGACTAATAACCCGGGAATGAGCGAAAGCATTGGAAACCAAACAGGGCCCAATTTTACACCGTTAATTTTTGCAATTGGCGAATACATGATGCCAACTGTAATAAAATAGGCACCAAAAACAAATGGGAAGAAGGAATACTTTGATACTTCTCCTTCAGCATCCTTAAATGCATCCCACATCGCAAACATGTATAAACATGGATAAAACATTAGCCATTGAAAATCAACAACTTGAAATGCTTTGTCAATATCCCCCAGGAAACTGGCCATAATTGCTGAATTAAAATTACTACACACATTGACAAGGAATTCCAAAAAAATAAACACAAAACCTTTTGCATATTTTTTGTTTAATAGTTGGGCAAATCCGGGTAATGCAATACTCCAAAAAATCGCTTCAATTTTACTTGTCATAGTGAATGCTTCCTATTCTTTCTTATTTCTTTTTAGTATGTAACAACCCTTTCCGTTGTCTTACTAGCACTGTGACTTTATTATTTACAGTGACTTCCAATTCCATTCTAATTTAAGATATTATTTTTTAGAAATATATAAGGAGCACGTCTATTGAAAGACGTGCTCCTATCACATTAACTATTTCTTCTCTTCTGTATGGTAAATCCTAATGAACCGATTAGAATAATTAGACATCCTAGTAAGAAGAAATTGTACATTGTTGTAGCCGTTTGAGGTAAATGGTGTTTATTTTCATTTTTTATCATATTTTGTTTAGCATCCTCATTACCCTTAACATCACTTACTGGCGATACTGGAATCTTACCACTGTCTTCTGATTGTCCAGGTGTTAGGGTCTCGCCTTCTTCATCACCTGCTTCTGGTTCTGGTGTCTCGCCTTCTTCGTCACCTGCTCCTGGTTCCGGTGTCTCGCCTTCTTCATCTCCTGTACCTGGTTCCGGTGTCTCGCCTTCTTCGTCTCCTGTACCTGGTTCTGGTGTCTCGCCTTCTTCATCTCCTGTACCTGGTTCCGGTGTCTCGCCTTCTTCGTCTCCTGTACCTGGTTCCGGTGTCTCGCCTTCTTCATCTCCTGTACCTGGTTCTGGTGTTTTCTCATTTTGAAAACGTACATTATCAATAGACATTTTTCCTGCATAATCACTTTCTTGATCTGCAATAATAAGTGTAAGATCACGTAAGATTGTATCCGCTGAAATGACTTTATCTTCTAAGATATTATTTAAATCAAATAATATTTCATAATGATATAAACCATCTGCAGTTTGTAGTTGACTGTCAAGTTGAGTTAAATCAATTGTATGCACATCTGCTGCTTGGGCCCAATAACCAAGACTAGGTGGGGCAAGGGCTAGATTGACCGAGAGTGCTCCTGAGCTCGCACGAACAGGGTTTAGATAAAGGTCAAAAGCTAAATATTGATTTTCACCTCTACTTGTATTAATGTCGCCAAGTATGATTCTCGGAGCTGAAGCCCAAGCATCACCAGGTTTGACTTCCGGATAGGCAACATCCCAAGTTAATGCCTTTGACCCATTAGCTTCTTGAATAGTCAGAGAGCTTTTCACTCCGGAGGCTTGGTCCCACTTCCAGCCTTGACGAGTATTGTCCTCAAAATTTGATGGGAATGTCGGCGTTCCTAATTCATCATGAACAATCGGTTCTTCTACAATTGTTCGATCGCCTGTCACTGTAATGTTATCTAGCTTAATTTCATCTGTTTGGGTTGCTCCAATAAATAAAATGAGATTGGTTAACTGGCTATTTTCTTGATCTGTAGCGATTGCTTCAAGATTAGGAGAATCCTCTCGAGAAATCGATAATTTTGCTTTATATGTTCCGTCATTTTGTACTGCAAAGTCTTCTTCATTCACTTGGATCGCACGTGTAGGATTAGCCCATCCATAACTGCTATTTTGTGGGATTGCCGCAATTGATACAGTTGTCGGTGTCGTTACTATGACATCCATACTAAGCTCATTTGCCCCCAATATATCAACTTCAGTATTTAAACCATCAGCCGATAGACGTAGATTTGCCCAATAATTTCCCTCTGTTACATCGTTACTATTTGTTAATCCACTAATGTGTAAGGCATTATTACTATTTGCTAATTGAATATCCTTAATTGGACTGTCGGGATTGATACCGAATCCTTGTAATGTTCCATCGTTAAAATCCCAAATCACTGTTTGAAATTCTTCTTTTGTACGGTCAATCGGCTCGTAAGGTACACCCTTTATTCGCGCACGAACATATTCTCCTGAAACCGTTAATTCTTTTGCTGACCATACTCCATCCTCTCCAGGATCAAGGTCTGTTGCAGCTTGTTTTCCTAATTCGAAGGGCTGAAATGCTGCAGATGTTTCATTTTTATTTGTTAACGACCAGTTTGCCCAGCTTATATTATGTTCATTTAAGAAATTAATCCAAACATCAGCCTCATTTAAATATGGACCGTTATGACCGTTTGCCTCACTCGTTCCCCATTCTGAAGCGAATACAGCAACTCCATTTTCCATGGCATATCGCGCATTACTCATGACATTTTCACGGTTTGTACTATCATCCGCTGGTTCATGTGTTCCAGAATAAAAATGAACAGTATAAACTGTATTATCATCATCAATTGGATTATCTGCTGCTAAGTCTGGACGTTGACTCCAGTTCGGGCTACCTACAATAACCAGGTTTTCATTCCCTTTATTACGAAGCATTTCAATAATTGGTTCAGCATATGATTTTACTTTATCCCATCCTGCAGCATCATTTGTAACTCCTGGTTCATTACTATTCGGTTCATTGGCAAGCTCATAAATAATAGACGGATCATTTGGATAAAGACTAGAGATTTCATCAAAGAAATTCATCGCTCCACTATATACCTCTGCATTCGGGTCACCTGGAGCATGGACATGCCAATCAACAATGACGTACATATCATTTGCTTTTGCTAACTCAATACCATCAATTACCCTTTGTTTTATAACCTCAGGATTTGTTGCATAGCCATTTTCACCAACATACATAGCAAGCCTTATTAAATTTGCACCCCAATCATTAGAAAGCGCAGAGAACGCGCGTTCATTTACGATATCAGGGAACCATTGAAGACCGTGAGTACTCATTCCTCGTAGTTGTATCGGCTCCCCATTTTTATCACTCAATGTTTTCATCCCGTTGATATCGGTAATTTTTAATGCACCTGCTGTTGACGGTTTTTTCGCTGGCTCAACAATTAAATGATTAAATTCTGTTTCCTCTGCTTGTGTATATGATGGTAAATAGACGAATATCAATATAAATGTTATAGAAAGAACGAACCCCTTTAGTTTTCCCAACGTAAATCCTCCTCTTAAAGTAGAACAAATCATCCCCATGAATTGTCCATGTTAAAATCTGTAATCGCTTCCAATAAATTTTTTAATAATAGCTGTAATAAGTCTTACCTCTTCATCACCTCCTTAAATGTGCAAAGTTTCTTCATTTTAACTTTGTCTCAAACTATTAGGTTATCTATACGACTGCGTTCCCGACAGTTGCTAAAAAATGAACTTTTGAACTTGCTTTTGAAGCTCTAGTGCTTGACCACTTAAGGATTCCGCGGCCATTGATATTTCCTCCATCGAGGCATTTTGTTCTTCTGCAGATGCGGCTACTTCCTCTGAATTAGTAGCTGACTGGATTGAAATTGCTGATATCTCCTTAACCATTTTCACTAACTGTTGTGAATTTGTATGAACTTGTTCGGCTACATTTGAAGCAGCTTGTGATTGAGCTGTAACCTCAGCAATCATTTGAGCTATTTCGATAAAAGTTTTGCCTGTCATATTTACCATTGAAAGGCCTTCATCAACTGAGGAAGAACCCTCGACCATTAACCCTTCAGTTCGAATTGCTTCTCCAGCTATTTCATTCACTAACATCTTAATGTTTTCTGCAGCTTGTCCAGATTGTTGTGAAAGCTTCTTCACTTCTTTTGCTACAACTGCAAAGCCTACTCCATGCTCTCCTGCTCTTGCCGCTTCAATAGCTGCATTTAACGCTAGTAAATTTGTTTGTTCAGCTATTTCAGTAATTAACCCAACAATTTGACCGATTTCCTTTGATTTCTCTCCTAGTGTATGGACAGCAGTTGAAGTTAGATTGACCTTCTTATGGACATCTTTCATTTGTTCAATTGTTTGTGAAACAATATCCTGACCACTAGTCGCATGCTCATTTGTTAATTTTGCTAAGTCTGCTACAGAGTGAATAGATGATGATACATGCTCCATGCCACTAGAAATCCTCTTACCAATCTCATTTGCAGCGGATGCATGTGAGACTTGATTTTCGATACCATATGCTACTTCCTGAATAGAGGTAGAAATTTGCTCAGTTGCTTTTTTCGTCTGGTCAGCACTTGCGGAAAGTTCTTCTGATGTTGCTGTAACGAGTTGTGCATTATCATTTACATGGTGTATTAAATTCATTAGATTATCGGACATTTGATTAAAGTCATTGGCCAATTGACCGATTTCATCTTTATTTTTAATCGTTAGAGGTTCCGTTAACAAATTCCCAGAGGCTACTTGTTTAACCTTGCTTGTAATAAGCGCCAACGGTTTAGATATATTTCGTCCGAGTGTAATCCCTAAAATGATTGAAATAATAAGAACAAGAACAATTATTACTACCGAAAGTATAAATGTTTCAACAAGGATTTGGTCACTTTCTCTCTTTACTTCGGCAACATGCTGTTGATTTAACTCAACTAATTGTGATAAATAATTTTCAACGACTTCAATTTGTCTTCTAGAATCTCTTATTGTTGTCTTTACCTGATTACTTTCCGCATTTCTAGACAGTTCTAATACTTGTTCGTGAACTTGTAAGTATGCATCCCATTCCGTGCGAAAATTTTGATAGATTTCTTTTTCCTTTTCAGTGGTTATCACTTCTTCATAATCTTCAAACAGCTCGTCTAAGTTTAAAAAAATCTCTTCAAAACGTTGCTCGAAATCATCCATCTCACTGACTGTTTTTGCATTTGCATAAAATAGCTGAAAGGATACAACTTGCTCGATATAAAAACGCATTTCCCCTAAGCCTTCAACTGTTGGAAGCCACGTCTGTTGAATTTCTGTTGATTTTTGATTAATTTTATTCATACCATACAAAATAAACGCACTTAATCCAGCTATTAACATAAACATCGTTAAAAACGTAATAAATATTTTTCTACCAACGGTTTTTCTTGTTTTCTTCTCTTTCAAGCTATTTCTCTTTATTTTTGTAGATTTTGTATGATTCCATTTATTGACCTTCCCCATAAAAATCCCCTCTATATTTATATTGGTAGTAGCGACAAACGAATGATGATTATATAGATGGTAATTGAGCTAAGCAAAAACCCCACACTTATCACAGTTGAAGATTTTCATTACAGATTTGAATGCCTTGTATTAGGTAAAAGGGCCAGTCCTAATCAAGAGATAATCACTTTATGTAAAGGTTACATTATCTAAAGAGGTACTGACCCTAATAAGTTCATTATTTATATGTCATCTCAAACCAACCATTATTAATCATATGCTTATACCAATAGTAGCTGTCTTTTTTAGTTCTTTCTAACGTATTGAAATCAATATGAATTAAACCAAATCGCTTATCATAGCCAAGAGCCCATTCAAAATTATCTAGTAATGACCATGTTAAATAACCTTTAATATTTACCCCAGCATCAATACTTCTCTTTAATGAGGTAAGATGCTGTTTTAAATAATCAATTCTTCTTTCATCTTTTACCCGCCCATTTTCAACGCCATCGTTATAACAAGCACCGTTTTCTGTAATATAAATTGGAATGTCACCATACTCGTCTTTTAGTTTCTTTAATGCTTTATAAAAGCCTTCAGGGTAGATATTCCAATTGAAATCAGTTTTTTCATAGCCGATATCAATTTTTTCTAATTCGAATAAGCCTTCCCCTTCTTTATAACGTCCGACACTACCTGTATAATAATTGATGCCGACGAAGTCAATCGGTTGATTAATAACATTGAGATCGCCCTCTTCAACAGCTAACGTTGCACCATTTTTTGCAAACAAATCAACCATAAATTGTGGGTAGGTACCTTTAAATACTGGATCAAAGAACCATTCAATAAAATATGCCATCCCACGGTTACATGCATCAATATCTTCCTGTTTCGTACTAAAAGGTTCAACCCATTCTAGATTTGGTGCATAGCCGATTTCACCTTCTATACCAGTACTTCTAAATCTTGTTACTGCTTTTCCATGCGCTACAAGCAAATGATGGGAAATTGTCACTGCCAGCTGTAAATCTTTGTACCCTGGTGCATGTTCACCAATATAATTTGATAAAAACGATACACACCATGGTTCATTAATTGTAATCCATTTCTTAATTTTTCCATTGAATTGTTTGAACATAAACTCAGCATAATCTGCAAATGCATCAGTCGTTTCTCGATTTGCCCAGCCACCTTCATCTTGAAGTGCCTGAGGTAAATCCCAATGGTACAATGTACACATCGGTTCAATGCCATTCTCGATTAATGCATCGACGAAGTCATGATAGTACTGTAATCCTTTTTCATTCACTTCACCTTTACCTGTAGGGAAGATACGTGGCCAAGATACAGAAAAACGGTAAATATCAATACCAAGTTCCTTCATTAGCTGAATATCCTCATTGTAGCGATGATAGCTATCACATGCGATATCACCATTGTCCCCATTTTTCACTTTTCCTGGTGTATGTGAAAATGTGTCCCAAATTGAAAGCCCTCTGCCATCTTTATAGGCAGCTCCTTCAATTTGATAAGCAGCTGTTGCCGCTCCCCATCTCATATCTTTTGGAAATTCAATAATTGCCATAATTGCCTCCTAAAGTTCTTCCTCTTGTTTCTAAACTTCTAGCTCTCTCTTTATTAAAAAAACAAAATAGGATTTATATATTATTTACTACCACATGATTCTCGAATAATTAATTCAGAATCAACAAATACAGGACTAAGCTGTGAATTTCCACTAATTAAATCATTTAACATATTCGCAGCTAATTTACCTAAGCGGTCTTTATCTTGCTGTATCGTACTTAGCTGTGGAGAGCTAAAGCGACAAGCTTCAATGTCATCACAACCTATGACACGAATATCCTCTGGTACACGCATACCGCTATCTTTTATCGCTCGAATAGCTCCAAACGCCATCATATCAGATACTGCGAAAACTGCCTTAGGATACATTTTTGTATCTAGAATTCGTTTCATTGCCTCATATCCGCTTTCTTCAAAGTAATCCCCATGTTGAATCCATTCGTCACGAATTTCTAAGCCTAATTGTTGCATTGCCTGAATATATCCTTGTTCACGATATATAGTTATCGAAGAATCCTTCCTACCACCGATAAAAGCAATATCCCGAATTGAATGTAAATAAAAGTGTTGGATAACCTTACTGGAAAGGGCGTAATTTTCTGTCATCACAAAACTTGAATTTGGTCCCTTAAGCTTTAAATCGATGCCCATGCAAGGAATTTCCGATTCATCTAATTCATAAATCGCATCCTCAACATTATCACCAGCAATAATTAAGCAACCATCAACATGAAAGTGATTACATCGAGCGATATAGCTACCGTTATCTTGATAAAACTGTTCATTTGAAAACATGATTATATCGTAACCTAGTTTACCTATCGTCTTTTTAAAGGTTGTGACTACTTCATTGAAAAAGGGATGGGTAATTTCAACATTTACTTTTCCAGCATATATTAATCCGATTAAATTAGATTTTTTAGTTGCTAGTGATTTCGCAGAAAAAGTCGGTTGATAACCGGTTTCACCGATGATATCTAACACTTTTCTCTTCGTTTTTTCACTTATGCCACTATAGTTATTAATAATTTTTGAAACTGTACCAGGAGAAACTCCTGCCATTTTTGCAATATCTTTTATCGTTAAGTTCATTGTGCTCCCCTACTATGCCTTCTAAATAAATTTTTCATCAAAGCTAATTCTTACATATAAATTATTGGCTAATTTTCAAGGACATTGTCGTTTGTTTATAGTTTACGTTTTGGGATGCTTTCCACATACGATCCTTACTTTTCTTTCAAAACAACTCTGTTAAAAACCACAATCTTCTAGAAAAGTGCCGTATTGTATTAATAGACCCGGTATATCTCTTAGAAGAAAAAAACCTTCTTCACTATCGATTGTACCAAGGTCTATTAATTAGTGAAGGTTAGAAATAGCTAATCCTAAAAATAGATTACTAATAAATCATGTTTTCTACAAATTTCTTATATTGCTGATTTTATTATTCTCTAGCAAATAGTTATTTAACCGCACCTTCTGTAATACTTGAAATAAACAACCTGTTAAAGAACAAGAATATAATAATTAGTGGTACAGTTGCCCAGAATACTCCAGATAAAATCATTCCGAAGTCAACTTTATAACCTGTGCTTAAAGATGCTAGAGCCACTTGGATAGTATACATATCAGGGTCTCTCAGAACTGTAAATTGCCATAAGAACTCTCCCCAAACAGCGGTGAAGACGATAATTCCTAATGTTGCAAATGCTGGTAGAATGATAGGTAAAACAATACTTCGATAGATTCTAAAGTTTGAGCAGCCATCAAGCTTAGCAGCTTCAATTAGCTCATCTGGTACAGAGTTACTAACATACTGGCGCATTAAGAAAATCCCTAATGGATTTAGAAATGATAGAATCATAACACCTTGTAGAGTATCCAATAATCCCGCTTTTGAGATTAAATAATATTGTGGGATTAATCCCAATTGTGGCGGGATAACAAGTGTTAATAAAATTGCAAGAAAAAAGAAGTTTTTCCCTGGGAATTTGAATTTAGCAAATGCAAATCCAGCTAATGAACTAATTAACAAGACTACTAGTGTAACTGTTACACAAAGAATAACTGTATTCCACATTGCCCCGAAAAAGTTAATTTGGTCAAGAACCTTTTTAAAGTTTTCAACAAGCATGTTCCCCGGTGTTATCGTAGGAGGAAGGGAATTAAAAGCTGAGCTTGGTCGTGTCGCCATGACGAACATCCAATAAAACGGAAACATCGATAATAGCGCAGATACAATTAAGAATAAATAGATGAAAATTCGACTAATTGAATTTTTCTTTACTCCGACCTCTTGACTCATAATTTAGCCTCCTTTCTCTTTTTACCGACACCAGAAGTTAAGTACGTATTAATCGCTGAGAAGATAATGATAATAAATAGTAATATTAAAGCTGTAGCAGATGCAGTACCGAATGATTGAAGACTAAAAGCGTCTCGGTATAAGTACATTACAACTGTTAATGCTTCTTCCCTTGAGAATGCATTCGCTCCTAAGAATACAGTTGGTTCTGCAAATAACTGTAGTGCTCCAACTGTTGAGAAGAATACATTTAATACGATAAACGGTTTTAACAGCGGCATCGTAATATGGATAAGCTGTTGAAATTTGTTAGCTCCATCGATTGTTGCAGCCTCATATAAATCATTTGAAATACTTTGTATTCCAGCTAAATAAATAATCGTGTTATAACCAACCCATCTCCAAAAGACCATAATTGAGACGGCAATCTTTGTTCCCCACTCAGATGCTTGCCAGCTTACCGGTTCAAAACCGAAAAGGCCAATCACATAGTTCGCAATTGATGATTCACTATTACTAAATAACACGCTGAAGATAAGTGCTACAGCAACCATTGACGTGATATAAGGCATGAAGATCGTTACTCTGAAGAAATTTCGGAACTTGAGGAACGATAAATTTAATAAGTAGGCTAAAATAATCCCTACAACTAACTGAGGAGCAGTACCCATTAAACCAATGATTATTGTGTTATAGATTGACTTCCAAAACAGTGGATCCGTTAAAACAACAACAAAGTTATCAAGACCGACAAACTCCATCGGTGCTAGACCATTCCACTTTTGGAATGCTAGAAAAATACTGAATAAAGCAGGGTATAATCCTACAATTGCAAAAATGATAAAAAATGGAGCTATATAAAGATAGCCTGAAATCATGTCCTTTTTTTCTTCAGACAATTGCTTCTTCTGTTTACCCTTTTTCATAGAGACAAGATTTTGATTTACTTGTTTATCCTTTACTGAATTCATTTTCACTCCCCGTTCCTTTTTCAAAAGTAGGGTATGGAATCACGAAGGAACCCATACCCCAAGAGTTTTATCGACTTAATAAATCATTTGCTTTTTTAATGCCAGCTTTCCATTCTTTTTCTGGGTCCTTACCAGTTTGAATGTTTTGTAATCCATTAGTAATTGCTTCATGAACTGGGAAGTATTTTTCACCTTTGTACGGTAATCCTTTGATATCTTGTGCTGCTTCTGCGAACACTACAGATGAAACTTGACCTCCAAAGAACTCATCTTCCATTGTTTTGAATTCTTCCATATCATATACTTCAACAGCAGAAGGGAATAATCCAGCATCTTGGAATGATTTTAATTGTTGTTCAGGAGCTACTAACCATTCGATAAAATCGTAAGCTTCTTGAGCATGTTCAGTTTCTTTTGGTACAGAAAGGTAAGATCCTCCCCAGTTTGATGCAAATTCTTCAGGTAGTTTTGCCACTCTAAAAAATCCTGATGCTTCTGGAGCGTTATCTTTCAACCAGCCCTTAAACCAACCAGCACCTAACGCAACTGCAAAATCACCATTTTTCACACCGTTACTCCATTCAGGAGACCACATTTCAGCTGGTCCTACATAACCTTTTTCCCATAATTCAGCTGCAAAATCAAAAGACTTTTTCACTTCACTGCCTTCTTTATCAGCAATTAGTTCACCTTCAGGGTTTAAGTATGCTTCTTCTGCAGGGTCTAAGTATGCACGGTATGCCATTTCAATTGTATCAACAAATGGTTTTCCTGTTTTTTCTTTTACTGTTTTCGCTGCTTCCATAAATGCTTCCGGTGAATTGATTAGATTACCAACTTCTACAGGGTCAGTTGGTAAGCCTGCTGCTTCAAATACATCTGTACGATAGTACAATGCTTTAGGACCAATATCTGTTGGAAGTCCGATTAAGAAATCTCCATCAAGGTTTGCTCCGCCATCCCATTTCCAGCCAAGATATTTATCTTGAACATCTTTCGCACCAAGGTCATATAAGTTATTGAAACGGTCTTGTGCTGCTTTGAAACGATCTAATTGATCAAGCTCTAAAAGTGCGATATCTGGAGCTCCGCTTCCTGCTGATAATGCTGTAAATAACGCATCATGATGATCAGAAGTTTCAGATGTTTTAAATTTAATTTTCACGTTTGGATTTTCTTTTTCATATTCTTCGATTAATTTATCATAGCCTGTCGCACCGAATGACCAGAAGTTTAATTCAACAACTTCGCCAGACCCTTTGCCACCGCTTTCCTTGCTGCTGCCTTCTTTGTTATTACAAGCTGCAAGTGTAAAAGCTAAAACTAATGTTAAGCCCAATGTTAACAACTTTTTCATATTTTTCATTATTTTTCCCCCTTGATATTATCCATTTCTCCAAAACTGTGAAAAGCTTTATTTCTTTCGCTTTAACACCTCCCTAAAGTAATGAAAATCCTTTTACATCTCATGTAATCTACTAACCTATTTTCGAAATCGGTTTCCATATTTCCTAGGAAAAAGCACCCTTTCATGTATGGGTAACCGTTTACAATTCAAATTATAGTTCTTTTGTACGGAAAGATCAACCATTTTTTGATTTTTTTCCAAAAATTATATAAACCGGTTTCGTAAACTATTGAATTTCTCTAATAGATTTAAGTTTTATATTTAATTAGATTCTAATCTCATAGTGATTTTGAGAGCGGAAGTGATTGTAGATAGGTGCTGCTCCTTTGGTGGTGGTGATCTATTATTATATTGCTATTCTCGTGAAGATCTACAGTTTCAGCTTTCCGTCACTTTAATCCTTTTTTGGCAGCGAAGAAGTATTTTTCTGATTTACTTTTCTTTCAAAATCTCCTTCATGACATTGATTAAGAACATTTATGACTTACTATTCTTTCAAAATCTCCTTCATGACATCGATGAAGAACATTTCTGGTTTGTCTTTCTCTCAAAATCTCCTTCATCGCATTGATGAAGAACATTTTTGATTTACTTTTCTCTCAAAATCTCCTTCATCGCACCCATGAAGGACATGTCTGGTTTACTTTTCTTTCAAAATCTCCTTCATCCCACTCATGAAGAACATTTCTGGTTTACTTTTCTTTCAAAATCTAACTTCATCCCACCCATGAAGAACATTTCTGGTTTACTTTTCTTTCAAAATCTACTTCATCCCACCCATGAAGAACATTTCTGGTTTGTCTTTCTTTCAAAACCTCCTTCATCTACTCTTTTTACGTAGTGATGCTTTATCTACTCACAATCTGTCATTCCCATCCTTCATAGAGAAGTTTTCATATACTCCCTCGGTAAACCCTATACTGTAAAGTACTATTATCACCTTACACGAACAGGACTGTCCCTTTGAGACAGCCCTGTTTACATTCGATAATATAACTACTAACTTATTAATATGTTAGTGATGCTGCAATAATTAGACCAATTGCAACAGATAAAAATAGTAAAAACAACCCGACTGCTTGATTATCATCGTCTATTGCTTGGGTAATGTTAAATTTCGGGGTTAATAATTCAGCTAAATAGAAGATGACAATTTGAATAATAATTGCTACTCCGCCCCAAATGAGCATATCCCATAGGTTAACAGAGTTAGAGATTGACGCATAAAGAACGATTGCTAACCCTAAAATTCTTCCTCCAAATGCATAGACAGCTGCCTTGTTTCCTTTACTTATTAGGGTGAATTCCTTATTTTTTGTCGTAACTTCAAATAGGAAAATTCCGACTAATAGCAATAAGCATGCCAACCCTATGTAGGAGATGGTAGATAAAAATAAATCAATAAATGTCACTTTGTTCATTCCCTTCCTTATGTATTAATACCGACTGGTAAGTAGTATGCATTATTATCCGTGATTTGTGCTCCAGCTCTTAAACCAATGCCACTTGGCTCACCATTAATTAAAAAACTACCAATTAGTATGCTTGCCTCTTTTAACCCATTCACAGTTTTAATTGTCCGTTTTGGCAGCTCCACGAACTCTTGGTAGACAGGTAATGAAGTTTCATATGTTGTCTCGTGTTCCTTAACGACTTTTCTACCTTTGTCATAAATTGAAACGGTGTCACCTTCTCGACCAAAGCTTGGTTTTTTAACATATCGTTTATCTGTATTGATAAAGTGATCCGCTTCTAAGTAAGTTGGTAAAAAATAGTCGGTGATCCATTGCTTCTCTTCATCCGAAAAATACGGATGGTTTGATTCCATCATTCCCCAAATTAACGCCTGAACAGCTTTAGACTGTAGTAGGAATGCTGAAATTGGATTAAGAATTGCTAACTTCTTCGTCTTGACTAACTCTAATAATTGCAAACCTATATGTTCATTTGTCTCTAAATCGACATCCTCTACTAAATGTTCCAGAGGATACGTTTGGCGATACAGTACATCTATCTTCTGACCTTCATCATCAAATAGTCCTTCACCTTTCATAATTGTCAACTTATGTAGTGGGACATATTTGGAGTGGACATTTGCCACATCCTTTAAAAAAAGGGTCGTTAATTTATCTTCCTCATGGTCATCATGTGAAGTAAAGACAATATTTGGCTTATCTTCAAGTGAGAAATGGTGTAATACTTCAGCAAGTGCTTTTCTCATCGCGATTCCAAGCTTATGTGCCAATCCTTCATTTGGGTCCTCTACTTGAAACACTTTACATAGCTTGCCATTTACATAGAAAACTTCTTTTTCAAATGTTGGTGTATCACTATTTATTTCAAGTAATTTTAAGCCAGCCTCTGTACGAACTAAATCAATTCTGGAAATTACTGTTTCCACTGGGAGTGCACGGTGTCTGATATATGGCAAAATCGTTTTCGGAAAATCAAGTTGTAATAATGTTTCATCAGGCAACGTTCTTAAAAAGCGGCCAATTTTTTGATAAACTATGCCCACTCTTTTTGTCACAAGCCTTATTTCGTCAAAATTTTCTTTTTCCATTAACGCGATATCATATAGACCGTATTCACCATCATATAAGTCATGCCAAAATGAATCGAGCTGTTGATATATATCTTGTCTTTGCTTACGATGCTGCTCTAAATCATAGGTATGGCTCATTAGCCACCAAACCCCCCGCTTTTACCTGAACCAAATCCAGAACTACCGCCTTTAAATGAGCTGCTTGTTTTATAACTTTTATAGGAAGAGCTCGATGTTAATTTATTTTTGGAAGAGTAATAGCTTCCTCCGTAATAATAATGACCATAATAGGAAGAATCATAGTCATCACATTCCCAAACTCCTTCATCAGCTTCCCATTCCCAATCATCACAGCTTGGATCATCAGGTGTATCTGGTAATGCCTCCTCATCTTGACAACTTGTTGCCGCAATGACAGTTACTACGAGAACGCCTGTTAATAATTTTCCTGTCTTATTCAAATAGTCTACCTCCTAACATATCCAATCAATTCCCACCTTGCTATTCATGATGGTTCTACTAAATTAATAAGTCCTACAGCAAATAAACTATGGGTGACTTGCTCCCTCAACATAAGAAGTATCGGGTATGACGTCGTAGCACATTCGCATCAAAAAAGTTGAAAAATCTTTAAGTAAAAACACCTCATGAAGAACTATATTATAGTATAGTAGAAAGAAAGAAAAACATCCATATCCTGATGCTTTTTCCTTTAATAGACAATAAGTCCTATTAAGGATTTCAATACGGACGTACCTTTATTTTCAACCTATTAACATGTATCCTATTGTTTGGCTATTGTAAATTTAGTAGGTTTGACCTAAATGATTATCAGTAAAAAATGGAGGTTTTTATGAGTAAATCCTATAAGTTAGAGTACCGATTAAATGATCCGGTTAATCATTATCCAGCTCTATTTCATTACGAATTTTCTAATCCGACAGAAATATTTTGCAGAAGGTTGTGTGAGTTTTTTGTTAAAAATGAAAAAGTGTATGTGAAAACATCATCCAGTTATGAACATGATTTTTACGTTATTTATGTAAATGTTGACGATGAGGAAACTTCCTTTGCTAATGCAGAAACGTATTCACATGTCACGTTAGAGATTCGTGACTACAAAGAGTATAGTGAATCACCTTTACTATATACATATGATTTATATTCACATGAAGAGGCTTTATCCTATATCGGCTCAGATTACTTAATGTTAAATAATACTGAATATGAGAAGATTTCAGCTGAAATTGATGAAGACAGGTCAACGTACGTTGTATATGTAACGAAGACAACAGGATACTAAGAAATGAACAACAAAGTAAATCTTTTACTAGGCTGTTTATTTTTTATTGGGATTCTCTTTATCTCTTACTCTCTTTTTTGGGGACTGTCCCCTGTCCTTTTAGTATTCATTTACTTTTATTTAAAAGGAACAAATCGTAAATTGCTTGTAGTATATTCAGCTTTCTTAATTGGTTTTACTGGTTTCCAAGTTTCAGCAACGACCTTTGCACAATTAGTTGATAATAAGCAACTAATCGTGCTAGCAAATCGACTATGTTTGCTATTCGTTGTGATTTCACTCGTATCAATATCTCGTTTTTTTAAAGAACCATTCCAATATCACAAACGACCTAAATGGGATGCAAAAATTTTCTTTCCATTCATTTGGAGGGGATTCCACAGTATAGATGTAAAATATTTCCTCCTGACTGCTATCTTGATTAATATCATCATTTTTATTCCAATCATTGCGATTCAAGATGGTGAGTACACAAATCAGTTCTTTTTATTTGCGATTAGTTTCGCGATATTGAATGCAACATTAGAGGAGTTCATCTGGAGAGGATATTTCTTATCACAGCTAAAAGAGAGCGTTAATGAGTATTATGCCGTCATTTTTACTAGTATTGGGTTTGGCTTACAGCACATTGCCATCGGTATCCCTCTTATTCCGTCGTTGCTGTTTACATTTGGAGGCTTATTCTTTGCTGGGGTTGTTGTGAGGTCAAATAGTATTTATCCATCAATTTTTTGGCACATTTTACTTAATCTCGGGATGGTTTATAGCGGCTTTATTCTATCGTAATGCCAGCGGGTGCTCATAACTGCTAGATATTCCATAATCATTGGGATTCTAGTCCGATTTCAAGCACCCGCTTTGACAATAATCTTTTAACACATTTGCTTATGTTCGTACATTTGCATGTCTGCAGTATGGAGTAGCGACTGAAAGTTATCATGCTCTGTATTTGTTGAAACCGTCTCGCCTATTGATAAAGATAAATAATATTTTTCTCCATTCATAAGGATTAACGGCTTTTGTAATAGGTCCTGTTGAATCGCCTCACTTAATTGATTACCATTGTCATTGTTAGGGACAATGACAATGAATTCATCACCACCAAGTCGCCCTACTGCACCATGCATTTTTTCAGCTTCTCGTTTCAGTAATGATGAAAGCTGTTCAAGCGCAATATTACCTGATAAATGACCGTGTTTATCATTCAATTGTTTGAAATGGTTCACATCGATAAGCATAAGTCGAAATTCTTTCCCACTCTTTAACCAGTCTTCACCGATTTTCATGATATGTCCAAAAGAGTAAACACCTGTTAAGGGGTCTGTAATGCTAGCATGTAAATAATTATCTCTTTCACGAACAAGCCGTTTAAACAGAATGATATAGGATGCAAAACAAACCCCCATAAAAACACAACCGTACATAAGTAGCAATATTTCCCTTCAAATCTGGGAGAATTTCTTATGATGATATCTGCTGACTTATTCCCTTCAATACCAATCCAGCGTTTTGTAAGGCTTTACTCATCTTGCTGGCAAATGCTACTGCGTGTTTACCGTCACCATGAAGGCAAATTGTATCAGCCTTTAGATTTATCCGCTCACCTGTTATAGTCGAGACCTTTTGTTCGGTGATCATTTCCATAACCTGTTTTATTGCAACATCCTCATCAGTGATAACTGCATTGTGGTGACTTCTCGGAGTAAGACTTCCATCTTGCATATATGTACGATCTGCAAAAACTTCATTGGCTGTCCTTAACCCGTATTTCTCGCCTGCCTGTATTAATTGACTGCCAGATAGTCCATATAAGATGAGTGCAGGGTCGATTTTGTATACTGCTTTCGCTATAGCATCTGCTAATTGTTCATCATGTGCAGCCATATTGTATAAAGCACCATGCGGTTTTACATGATGGAGTTTGCCACCTTCTGAAGTAATAAACGCTAAAAGTGCACCGATTTGATACATCATAAGATCATATGCCTCTTCAGGAGTTATCGAAATATTTCTTCTACCGAAGCCAGTTAAATCTTGTAATCCAGGGTGTGCTCCGATACAAACGGAATGGTCCAATGCTAAGCGAACTGTTTTTCTCATCGTTGCAGGATCACCTGCATGAAAGCCACAGGCAATATTGGCTGATGTAATAAATTTAATTAGCTGTTCATCTGCTCCAAGCACATACTTTCCAAAGCTTTCACCCATATCACAATTTAAATCTATTTGTGCCATTAGCACATCCTCCTTATTGCTAAATTAATTCCATTTTGTACTAACGTTAAAACTCGGTCTCGTTCTGCTAATGTTACTTGTGCTTCTTGAACTGAGATTTCCTTAAATTTTACTTTTTCTCCTGGCATAAATTGTGCGAGTCTTGGCAAATCAATGGTTGCTATATAGCCAATCTTTGGATAACCACCGATCGTTTGCCGGTCGGCCATTAATACAATCGGCTGGCCGTCTGGGGGCAACTGAATCGTTCCAACAGGCACTGCTTCCGATAATAGTTGAAGTGATTTCGAAAGTTTTAAAGGAACTCCATTAAGACGATAGCCCATTCTGTCTGAATTAGGTGTTACTGTATATGTTGTTGTCAAAAATTCATTTGTCGCCTCGACATTTAAATGATTAAAATGCGGACCTTTTATAAAGTAGATGGCATCTTTATTTTCCACATACTTGCTAATACTTGGTGGAATTGTCCAATTCACAGTTATGAATGGTGTTGTATTACGTTGATTATGAAAATACGTAAGTAATTGTTGTGTTAATTTGCTATATTTATTGTTCATTTGTAGCATATCGCCACGTTGTAGTGCTCTTCCTTTATAGCCGCCAAAACCTCCTCTTAAGTATGTGCTGCGGCTATCCATAATGATTGGAACATTGAAGCCGCCAGAAATCGCGAGGTAAGCACGACACCCGTTTTTCGGCCGGCCAAATTTTAATACAGTACCTGCCTTTACAAATACAGGCTTCCATCTTGGTACACGTTCACCTTCTATTGTTGCTGAAAGGTCCGCTCCAGCTATTGCAATAAGTGTATCTTGCACAAAACGCAACGTTGGCCCGATAACTGTGATTTCAAGTAAAGCATCATTCTCGTCATTACCGATTAGTAAGTTTGCTAGTTTTGCTGCGACATCATCCATTGCACCTGTTGCACCAACACCGAATTGTTGATAGCCTGTTCTTCCTAAATCTTGTACTGTCGTAAGCAGGCCTTGCTCGAGAACGTTTATATACATGTGCTCGCACCATCCCAATTCTCATACTCTATCTCAGATATTTGCTTGAACTGAACAATGTCTCCTGCCTTTAATATACTCGGTCGAATATTTGTCGCTTTAAAAAGATGAAGTGGTGTTCGACCAATAATTTGCCAGCCGCCAGGACTTTCAATTGGATAAATTCCTGTTTGCTCTCCGCCTATCCCAACACTTCCATTAGGTACAGCCATTCGCGGTGTCTCCTTCCTTGGTGTGGCAATCCTTTTGTCCATACCGCCTAGGTAAGGGAATCCCGGTACAAACCCAATCATATAAACTTTATACGTTTGATTAAGGTGGTACTCGATAATATCTGTTTCTGATAACTGATGAAAGTTTGCGACAGTAGCTAAATCGGGTCCGTAGTTTCCGCCATAGCAAATTGGAATCGTTATAATAGTACTATTCTGTAAGGTTATTCTTGGGCTACTTATGAGTTTTTGTTTTAAGATTGAGATGATTTGTTCATATGGGTGTAGGGACGTTTTGCTCAATCGAGTGGGATGATAGTAGACAGTAACAGTATGATAGCTCGGAACTACCTCCTCCATACCTGAAAAAGGCTCCTGCTTTAATAGATTGGTAAGCTTCATAACATTTTCATGAATATCTTCATTAATTTCTGTGCCAAAACGAACGGTAACTGCACGGTCTCCTTGTGGATAAAAAGTAATGCCTTCCATCTTTTCGAACCTCCTTAGTTACATATACTGTACACACTTAAAAATGGTATTTGTAATATCCTAACATAGTATGCTATAAAGCTATTTACTAAGAATGATGTTGTTATGAAAAAATAAGAGAGTGACTCAAAACAGAGAATCACCCTCTAGTAGCAGTTAATTGCGAATTTGTCCTGTGCCGTACACGACAAATTTACTTGATGTTAATGCATTTAGTCCCATTGGTCCGCGGGCGTGAAGCTTCTGAGTACTTATGCCAATTTCAGCACCATAGCCGAATTCAGACCCGTCCGTAAACCTTGTTGATGCATTATGATAAACAGCCGCAGCATCTACTTTATTGAGAAACTTCCTTGCATTTTCCTCTGTTTCGGTCACAATTGCTTCTGAATGGTTTGTCCCATAGTTATTAATATGGGAAATCGCTTCATCAACATTTTTTATCACTTTAACGCTAATTGCCATTGCTAAATATTCTTGGGACCAATCCTCTTCTGTTGCAGGTTTGGCAGCACCAAAAATACTTCTTACCGCTTCATCTCCATATATTTCTACACCATGGTCATGTAATGCTTCAAGAAGTTCCTTTCCGAAGCGAGCAAACCAGCTTTCCTCGATTAAGATTGATTCAATTGCATTACATACTGATGGACGTTGTGTCTTCGCATTAATGACAATAGATTCAGCCATTTTATAATCTGCAGTTTTATCAATGAACACATGACAATTTCCTGCTCCTGTCTCAAGTACTGGAACTGTTGCTTCATTCACAACTGTATCGATTAAATTTTTACTTCCGCGTGGAATTAACACATCAAGGTATTCCTTCATATGAAATAATTGCTTCGCTGTTTCCCTGCTCGTATCCTCAATCAGTTGCACTGCCTCAACAGGAACCTTACTTTTTTCCAATGCAGCATGAATGGATTTCATTAATATTTCATTTGAATGTTGAGCTGATGAGCTTCCACGCAGAATTACCGCATTACCTGTTTTCAATGTTAATGTTGCTGCATCAACAGTTACATTTGGCCTCGCTTCATAGATCATACCAATTACACCTAAAGGAACACGCTTTTTATAGATTTCTAGACCGTTGTCTTTACGAATCTCTTCTAATGTTTCCCCAATTGGGTCATTCATGGTAATTAACAAATGAATCGCTTCTGCCATGTCCTTAATTCGCTTTTCATTTAACATAATCCGATCAAGTACACTTTCTGATAAACCACGTTCTCGTCCGGCAATTATGTCTTTTTGATTCTCTTCGATAATGATTTCCTGATCAATGATTAATTGCTCAGCGATTTTTGCTAACGCATCATTTTTATCTTCTGTTGTTAAATCAACCATTGCAAAGCTTGCCTCTTTAGCGGCCTTTCCTTTAATTAATACTTCACTCATACTCTAATTCCCCCTATTATGCTTTACCCATTTATTTCGATGAATCACTACTTTTGCTGGTAATGTTTCTTCCTCTACTAATTCTTCACTTCGTTTTCCCATAATGTTTTTTATGTCATCAGATGAGAAGAGAACTTCTCCTTTACCTAGAACGCCATTTGGGCCGACTACTTCGACAACATCACCTTTTTGAAAGCTGCCATCCATATCAAAGATTCCTGCTGGAAGGAGGCTTTTCCCATTGTGGAGGAGCGCTTCCTCTGCACCTTTATCAACGTATAATGTCCCTGCGACTTCAGAATGCAGCGCGATCCATTGTCGACTATTAGTAATTGCAGTTAAACCATCTTTGCCAATATACGTTCCATCTCCATCACCATTGATGATGTTTATTAGTTTTCGAGGACCATTTCCAAGTCCGATAAACACTTGTACACCTAAAGATAGGGCCGTTTTAGCCGCCATCATTTTTGACTTCATTCCACCAGTTCCGACTTTCGATCCTGAGCCGCCCGCTGCAGCGACCATTTCATCGGTTACTTCTGGCAAATAATCAATTTTTTTCGCTTCTGGATTATTACGAGGATTTGCATCATAAAGACCGTTAATATCCGTTAAAATAATTAAATGGTCCGCGTGCACTAAACCGCTAACAAGTGCTGATAACATATCATTATCACCAAATGTCAACTCCTCAACTGATACAGTGTCATTTTCATTAATAATTGGTAATATTCCTCGTTCCAATAGCTCAGTCAATGTTGCATATGCATTTTTGTAACGGTCTTGTTTCGAAAAATCATTCCGTGTTAAAAGGATTTGAGCAGGTATGAGGTTAAATTGACTAAATTTTTCGATATATGATTGCACAAGTAGGCTTTGACCTACGGCAGCTGCTGCTTGCTTACCTTTTAACGTAATTGGACGCGATGGATATCCAAGACGAGCAAACCCAGCTGCTACTGCTCCCGATGAAACGAGTAAGACTTCATGACCTGACTCACGCAACATCGCTACTGCTTCAACATGCTCTGCTAATTTTTCCTGGTCAATTTGTCCTTTTGTGTTTGTTAAGGAGCTGCTGCCGATTTTAACAACGATTCGTTTTTTTTCCATAGTTCTTCTCCTCATTACCTATCAATTTGGCAGATATAATAAAAGCTCAGGCCGCCTTGATCGACCTAGGGCAAATAAGACGTAAATGAATAGAAAACGTTCTTTGTCTTCGATCCATTTGTGGCTAGACCCTAGAGCGGCTAGGCGTTGGATGTCGAAGCGCTTATCCACAACTCAAGATTTTATCATTTCCTAAGCAATAAAAAAGCTCCTATTCATCCCTAAATAAATAAGGACGAAAGGAGCATGCTTCCGTGGTACCACCTTGCTTGGATATGATGTAACGATATCCCACTTTCCCCAATAACGTTGGGTGACGCCCATGTTTACATAGGACTAAAAAGGTAGGTTCTGCGGCTTTTTTGTATGAAGTCTCCCAGCTTAAAAACTTCACTCTCTGTAACATAAAGTAACGCATACTAGTCCTTTTTTTCTCGTTCATATATAATTGCTTTGCTTCTATTATACGAGAGCAAAGTCATTTTTGCTAGATACGATAAAACAATTTTAAATTATTATGCAGAGAATTAGAATGTATGTCAAGATAAAACTTTGTTATTGCTCCTTCTGTTTCGTCAAGTCAATGTCTGACCACTTTCCATATTTATAATATAGAAAAGCAATCACGCTACTAATGATAAAGCTGATTCCCATTCCGACAGCGATTCCGTTTTCGCCAAGTACAATCGAGCATAAATAGGTAAGCGGAACTCTTAGGAGCCAAAAGGAAATGATGTTTAAAACAAGTACTTGGACCATTGCCCCAGCAGCCCGGACGATTCCATTTAAAATAAAATTTATCCCTAAAAATGGGTAAAAGAAGGCGATAATCGTCAGATATGTAGCGCCGAATTGCACAGCCGCTTCTTCTTTAATAAAAAGACCTGTAGCAAATTTTGCAAAAAGAACAACGACAATACTTATGAGCATCATAATAAACAGGTTAATGATAACACCATATTTTGCAATTTGGTGAACACGCTCCCACTTTTCAGCTCCAATATTTTGTCCAGCCATACTATTGACTGCCGTACCAAGAGCCATTGCAGGCAACATAATAATACTATCTAACCGCTGTGCTGCTCCAAACCCTGCAACAACATCCTCTCCAAATGTATTGACGACACCCATGATTGCCATTACGCCTGCAGAAATAACCGTCATTTGTAAACCGGATGGAATGCCAAGCTTTAAGATTGTATAAACTTCTTCTCGCTTTGGCAAAGTTGGTTTACTAAATGGAACGAGATTTCTCCGCAACGCATCTACAAATCCGTAAACAAACGCAATTCCTTGAGCAAGTATTGTCGCATATGCAGCACCTTCAATTCCTAACTCTAATCCATAAAGGAAAATCGGATCAAGAATAGCATTCAAAATAACAGCTAGTAGCACATATCGAATTGGTGTCTTACTGTCTCCAAGTGCACGCATGACTGTCCCGATGAAATTATAGCCGAATAAAAAAAGAATCCCGATAAAGTTGATTTGTAAATATAAAATCGCATCAGCACTCATTACATCTGGAGTTCCTAAAATTGTAACGATCCACTCAGACATAAAAAAACCGATAATCCCTAAAATAACAGCTAAAATAGTCAGTACAACAACGAATGCATTGACATAACTTTTTAGTCCGTTGTCATTCCCTTGCCCTTTTTGTTGGGATAATATTGTTAATGTCGCATTATTGATTCCTATAATAAACGATAAAATCGTAAAGATAACTGTGCTTGATACTGCAATTGCCCCTAATGCATTTGCTCCTAATATATTTCCTACCCAAAGACTGTCAATAAATTGATAAGAAACTTGTAAAAGATTAGCCAACATAATCGGCAACGAAAATAACCAAATTTGTTTTACAATCTTCCCTTTTGTAAAGTCCTGTTGTGCCATGGCAATGACAACCTCCCTTGTCAATCTTAATCATCTTACCATAGCTTTGTTTTGATAAGCACGTGAAGCAGTTTACTTTGTTTAAATTGCTATGTCATAAGCTTAGTACAATAGGTAAAGGGAAGACAGATTAGTCAAATTTATTAAATTTTTAAATATAGGCATAAATAAGGAGCACAAATCGAATTCGAATTGTGCTCCCCTATAAATTAAAATTAACGAACACGATATACTCTTGCTTCAAAAGGTTTTAACGTCAATTTATTAACAGCATCATGTTTAACTTGCTGATTAGCTAACAATAGGTTTTGTGAATGCACGGTAAATGGTAACTTTTCCGTTACTGCTAATTGGTCAGTTAAGTTTGCGAAAATCACAACTTGTTCATCATCAAAAGTCCGTGTATATGCATAAATTTGCGGATTGTCAGCAAGGATAAGGTCATACGTACCATATGTGAAAATTTCATTTGCTTTCTTTAATTGAATCATTTTTTTATAAAAGTGAAGAATCGATTGTTGATCCTTTTGTTGTGCTTCTACGTTAATTTGCTTATAGTTTTCATTTACGCCAATCCAAGGTGTTCCTGTTGTGAAGCCTGCGTTTTCTGCTGCAGACCATTGCATCGGTGTACGTGAGTTATCACGACTCGAAGCCCAAATGATGTTCATTACTTCTTCATGTGACATGCCTTCTTCACGCTTGAAATGGTATAGATTTTTAGTCGCGACATCATTGTAATCTTCAATTTTATCAAACTTTACATTTGTCATACCAATTTCTTGGCCTTGATAGATAAAAGGTGTACCTTGCATTAAGAAATACATTGTACCTAATGCTGTAGCACTTTCATACCAATATTCTTCGTCATTCCCCCATGTCGAAACGCGGCGTGGTTGGTCATGATTTTCTATGAACAAAGCATTCCAGCCTTTATTTTCTAAACTCTTTTGCCAGCTTGACAGTACTTTTTTAAGACCGATAATATCAAGCTGTTTTTCAGTACTAGCATCCCATAAAGCTAAATGCTCAAATTGAAAGACCATATTGAATTTGCCGTTCTCTTCACCAACCCACTCATCTAAATCTGCCTCATTATCAGATTTAACACCATTTGCTTCACCAACTGTCATAATGTCGTATTTAGCAAATGTTTCTTCTTTGAGCTCTTTCAAATATTTATGGATTCCTTCAACATTCATATGTTTATCAAATGACGGGACGTATTTTAGACCCTTTTCATTTGGCATATCTTCTAAGCCTTCTTCTTTATTAATATGGCTAATTGCATCAACACGGAAACCATCAATGCCTTTATCAAGCCACCAATTAATCATTTCATATAATGAATTGCGTACCTCTGGATTTTTCCAGTTAAGATCTGGCTGTTTTGTCGAGAAGATGTGCATATAATATTGATCCGTTTTTTCGTCATATTTCCATGCAGAGCCGTTAAAAATACTCTCCCAGTTATTCGGTTCTTTTCCATCCTTACCGTCACGCCAAATGTACCAATCACGTTTCGGATTATCTTTTGATGAACGCGATTCAATAAACCATGGGTGTTCATCACTAGTGTGATTAATGACTAAGTCAACAATCAGTTTCATGTCACGCTTATGCACTTCTGCGAGCAATTCATCAAAGTCAGCCATTGTACCGAAATCTTCCAAAATATCTTGATAATCACTAATATCATAGCCGTTATCATCATTTGGTGATTTATACATCGGACAAATCCAAATAACATCTATCCCTAAATCCTTTATATAATCTAATTTCGTAATCATTCCTTGTAAATCACCAATTCCATCCCCATTTGAATCCATAAAGCTTCTAGGATAGACTTGGTAGGCAACTGCCTCTTTCCACCATGTTTTCTTCATTTTTAATTCCTCACTTTGTCTGTTTTCTACAGAGGTATTTCTATAAATATTTCAGAAAACACCCTCCCTGAAAATTCCCACGATGTACGTTTTTATACATTACAACTTCCCCGTAATGTAAATAAAGTATATTCTTTATAAAATTGTCTTTATTATAGTTTTCTTTCACATGACTTACGTTTAATGAATTTCGTTGGAATTGTCGTCCTTTTTGGTAATGTATCTGGTTTTTCAATTTTTTCAATCAGACAGTTTGTCGCTTCAAATCCTAGTTGGTATGTGCAAATATCCACTGATGTTAATGGTGGCTTTGAATGCTCTGACAGCATTAAGTTATTGAAGCTGACAATTGACATATCTTCAGGTACTCTAATTTTCATATCCTCTAGATGACTAATCATTTCATATGCAATTAAATCATCCTGTGTCACGAGTGCAGTTGGCGGCGATTCAAGCTCCATTAATGATTTAATCGCTTCTTTGCCGTTATCTTTAATGAATTCCTCATGTACCATATATTCTTTATTAAATCGTATACCCGCTTCATTCAGTGCAAGCTTATATCCATTCAACCTGTCGAGCGTGACGACAAATTCTGCACTTCCACCAACAAAAGCGATATTTCGATGTCCTAAATCAATTAGGTAATTTGTTACTTCTTTTGTAATAAAAATATTATCGTTATCTACGTACGTAATTCGCTCCTCATTTTGGAAAGGTCTCCCAACAACTGTAAATGGAAAGTCCATCTCCTGTAAAAACTTCATCGTTTTATCATTAATACGTGAATACAGTAATATTACTCCATCTACACGTCTACCTTGTACCATTGATGCTACTTCTGTATAGATTTCCTCACTAGTCGACCCTGTTGATAAGTAAATGCCATATTTATTAGCATGGGCATTCTTACTGATTCCTCTTAATACTTCAGGGAAGAACGGATTTTGGAATGCGTGATAAGCAGAATTCGGCATGATGACGCCAATTGATTGTGTACTTTTAGCCGCTAAACTCCGCGCTTGAAAGTTTGGATAATACCCTAATTCCTCCATCACTTCACGAACACGTTTTTTTGTTTTTTCACTAATTCTAGGACTATTAGCAATTACCCTTGATACAGTTGAAGGTGCTACATTTGCCTTTTTTGCAACATCTTTAATTGTAACGACCATAGTTGTTGCCTCCTTAACCAAAAGCCTACTCAATATGTGATTCTATAACACTTTATATCTATCTAGTACTTTTGCATTATCAACGAAAGTTTTATCTATTCATTATCTGAAACTAAGTATACCAAATGCGGATTTAAATTCATTCTTTCTTTCCTTAATTATCATACTTATTTGTTATACCATCATTTTACTTGATGAAATAACGAATGGTAACTTTTTCTTTTTCATTACATTGCGAAAAGATACCCTTACACCGATGTTGTTAACTTCTCTGATCTCTTCTATATAAAAAACTGTACCGCCTATATACAACATTTTTAGACAAAGCTTTAGTTTAAGGAATGCAACCATCAGTCATTTTACTGTCTATTCAAATCTTGTAGGTTAATTTAACTTACTTAACCGCACCTTCCGTCATACCTTTAATAATTTCACGTTGAGCAAGGAAGTAAACTAAGATAACTGGAATAATTGCAATTGTTAAACCAGCTAATGCTAAATGCCATTGTTTTGTATATTCACCGAAGAAGAAGAACATCTTTAATGGTATTGTTTGTAAGCCTTCTTGGTTGATGACGAGTGATGGTAATAAATAATCGTTCCAAATGTAAATAATATTTAAAATGGCAACTGTCACAGTAATTGGCTTGAGCATCGGGAAGATAATGTACCAAAACACTTGAAACTTGTTACAGCCGTCAATCGTTGCTGCCTCATCCAATGATTTAGAAATACCATTTAATGTACCATGAAATAAGAAAATCGATAAGCTGCTTCCAAAGCCTAGGTACATAAAAATAAGTCCGACTCGGTTTAGCATATCAGCCTGACCGAACACAGTGATAAGTGGAATCATCACCGATTGGAAAGGGATTAACATCGCTGCGACAAATAGCATAAACAATACTGTACTCATTTTGCTTTTATTACGAGATAACGCGTAAGCAGCCATTGAAGAGAAGATGATAATAATAAATACACTAATTACCGTTATAATGAGTGAATTCATTAGTGTATGCATAAATTCGAGCTCTTCAAACGCTTCAATATAGTTATCAAACGTAAATTCACTAGGTAACTTTAATACATCTGTGAAGATTTCTTTTTTCGTTTTAAAAGAGTTTACTATCATCAAATAAAAAGGTGATAGCCAAATAATTCCGAGGATAATCCCAAGTATTTCAACAGGAAGTAGTTTCTTTTTACGCATTACATTTCAACCTCCCGCTTCTTATTTATATATACCTGTGTTAAAGATATCACCGCGACAATAATAAAGAAGATAACCGCTTTCGATTGCGCAAAGGCCATTTCCGTTTCGCCAAACGCCGTTTTGAATATTTCCATCGCAACCATTTGTGTTGAATTATATGGACCACCTGCTGTTAATGAAAGGTTTTGGTCATATAACTTAAATGAATTTGATAATGTTAAGAACATACTTACTGTAAATGCTGGTGCTACAAGTGGGAAAATGACATATCGGAACCGCTTGAGGGGACCTGCTCCATCAATTTCAGCTGCTTCTAACAATTCACCTGGTAAGCCTTCTAAATAAGCAATGTAAATAATCATAATGTAACCAGACATTTGCCAACTCATTAAAATAACTAAGCCCCAGAACCCTGTCTCGGTTGTCGATAACCAACCTTTTAAGCCTTCAATTCCTAAAATATCTCCAAGACCAGCAAATACTTTAATAAAGATAAACTGCCATATAAACCCTAATATTAACCCACCGATTAAGTTTGGCATGAAGAATACCGTTCTTAATAGTTTGCTTGATTTAATTTTTGTTGTCACAATTAGAGCTAATCCTAGCCCAATCACATTCGTTAAAATAATTGAGACAACCGAGAATTTAACAGTGAACCATAATGATGCGATAAACTCTTTATCTTTAAACGCATCAATGTAATTCTCGAATCCTACAAAGGAACCGACTTTAATTCCATTCCAATCTGTAAATGAATAATAAACTCCTATAAGTAAAGGCACAATGATGACTAATAGTAACGCCAATAATACTGGTGCCAAAAATAACCAATAGGCCAAATCGCGAGTACGCATGTCATTTCCCCCCAATGATGAAAAGTAGACCATAAATAACATTTAATTTTTTTATATTCGTGAAAACAATGTTCGTTCGATTAACGAAGTGGACATAGTTAGTAACCATTCAATCTTATAAATAAGTAAGGCACTCCATAATAGAAAGCATAAAGTGTTTTCTATTATGGAATGACCCACTTATTAGGTATAGGACAGCCCCCAATTACTGAAAGAGGACTGACCCTATTTATTCAGATTATTCTGCTCTAGATTCTTCCCAAGCTGCTTTTGATTCTTCAATGATTTCTTCCCATGACGCTTCATCTAGTAAATATTTTTGCATATTTGCTCCTAAAACATTTTGTGCCCAGTTTAAAGGATAACCACTGAATGTCCAACCAATTGTTTTACCAGCTTCTGAATATTCATATATTGATTTTGATAGTGGGTCAGTAATTTTTGATGCATCGTAACCTTCATATGCCGGAACGAATTTAAAGTCGTTAATGACGACTTCTTTCCCTTCGTCAGATGTGTATAACCAATCTAGGAACTTACTAGCTTCTTCAACTACTTTTTCATCTTTCTGGCTATTTACAGCCCAATACATTGGTACTCCTACTGGAATTGAATCTTCTTTATAGCCCGGAACAGGAATCGGTAAGAAATCTACTTTGTTGTTCGCTAACTCTTCGTCAATACCAGCGATTGAACCGTATACCCAGTTACCTTGTTGAATCATTGCAACTTTTCCTGTTGAGAATAATTCTTCAACTTGTTGTGAATAGTCAAGGCTTACTGTCGGTTGTACTGAATATTTGTTTTGTAAATCAAGGAATGCTTTCATTGCATCGCTATACTCAAACCCAATTGTTTTCGATTCGAATGCTTTTGTTACATTCCCCTCAAATTCTGGTGCAATAAATGCATTCGCTAAATGTTGTCCAGTTACCCATGTTTCTTTACCTGGTAATGCAAATACTGCATCAAGTCCAAGGTCACCCTTTTTCTTATCCAATGTGTCAACTGCTGCTTCTAATGAAGCCATATCTTTAATATCTTCTGGATTAATTCCAGCTTTCTCAAAGATTTCAGTATTATAGATTAATCCGTAGCCTTCTTGGTTAAATGGTAATCCGAGAACTTTTCCATCCTTTGTCACACCGTCAAGTGTTCCTTCTAGTGCTGCTTCTGCTGATTTTGTTTTTGTTAAGTCAGCTAAATTATCTTCCCAGTCAATAACATCTGTTGGTCCACCGATATTGAAGATAGCTGGCTCATCACCTGAAGCAAATTTAGATCTTAATGCTGCACCGTAATCTTCGCCACCGCCAACCGTTTGGATGTTGATTTTCACGCCAGGGTTTGCTTCTTCATATTGCTTAGCTACGTCTTCAAATTGATCCTTAAATTCTACTTTAAATTGAAAAATATCTAACGTTACTTTATCTCCATCTGCTTTCTTATCTCCTGAATCACCAGAGGAAGAGCATCCCGCTAATACAACGCTTACAAGAAAGAAAATTGAAATAAGCCCTAATACGATTTTTTTGCGTTTCATCTTTATACCCCCATTTTTTAATCTATCAGTTAAGGAAAACGATTGCGCAAATGGTTAAAATTGAATAGAGTACTCTTTTCGAATATTTCATTAATCAGTTATGAATTATAAAATAGTGAAAAATGTATCCGTAATCATTTGTGCAAAATGTGCGAAATCGTTTGCGCTTAACTTGCAAATAAAATATACCATACAAAAATAGTTTGTACAATACATAAATTTGTTTTCTTATAAAAATGATTTTCGTGTAGAAGACTTTCACTTTTTTAGGCTCTATTCTAAAAGATTGTTGCTCTTAGCACACACTTTATTAAGGGTTGGTTGGAGCGTAAGTGCGAGACTCCTGCGGGAAGCGTGGGAAAGGTTAGACGTGAGCAGGCGGTTTACAATGAGGAGTACGAAAAGCGTTGGCGGCTTGCCCATCGACGTACAAACTGGAGGGGCATCGACTAAGACCAAAGAAAGCACAATGAGCTGAATGGCGAATTGATGATGACTTATTGCTTGTTTGTACCGACGAAGCTAGTCAGGCTCACCACCCTCCCCGCTACCCTTGAGTACTGCAAAAAGAGACCAACCCAAAACGCCAAACTATGTATAAAGCAACAATGTCTTCGAAAACAGCCAAGCTTTAAAATACACGCCAATTTTGCTAAAGACTATAAAACAAGTGGCTTAACCAAATTCAATTTCCATTCCATAAAAAACCCCCAAGGAATTTCCTTAGGGGTTTGTACTTTAACTACAACATTAGTGCATCGATGTCATAACCCAAACTGAGCCTACAACAATTATAATCGCAATCAATGTTGCTGATAGCATTTTACCTACTTGCCATCTGCCTTCTCCTTCAGTAACGTGCATAAACATAAACAATTGAATCGCTGCTTGTAAAAAAGCAAGCACAAAAACCATCACAATTACTATGTTTATTGCAAGACCTGCATGAAGTCCGAGATATACAGCTAAGAAGGTTAAACCGACAGATAAGATAAATCCGATGAGCTGTGACCATGGAAAATGGTGATTATTTGTTTTACTACTCATGATCCCACCATCCCTAATAGGTAAACACCTGTAAATACGAAGATCCAGATGAAGTCTAAAAAGTGCCAATAAAGACTTGAGATAAAGACCTTCTTAGCTGTATCAGGTGTTAAACCTCTACTTTTAATTTGTAACAGAATTAAGATAATCCAGCCAATCCCCAATGATACGTGAAGACCATGTGTACCTGTTAGGAAATAGAAGCTAGACCAGTACGCATTTGTACCAATGTTTGCTCCTTCATGGACAAGGTGTACAAACTCTTCAATTTCCATATATAAGAAGCCTAATCCGAACAACAAGGTGATAATTGTCCAAACCACCATTGACTTAACATTGTTTCTTCTCATTTCATGTATTGCTAAGCCGCTTGTGAAACTACTTGTTAATAGTAGTAACGTCATAATCAATGTATTTTTTAAATCGAAAAGCTCACTAGGTAGTGGACCACTACCTGTGTGACCATCAAGAACAAAAAATGTTGCAAAGATTGTTGCAAATAACGCCATTTCAGCGCCCAGGAAGACCCAGAATCCGAAGATATTCAATCTACCAATACTAGATTGATATTCCAAGGGCGTGTCAGGACTTAGATTACTATTTACTTGTGCCATTAATTCACGCCTCCTTATTCTGTTCTGTTTCAATTATTTCTTCAACGCTAACATAGAAGCCCTCATCCTCTTTGTGTGAACGTAGAGAACGGAGCGCTAAGCATGCTAAAATCCCTATTCCGCCGATAATTGCCATCCACCACAATTTGAAAACAAGACCAAAGCCTGCAACAAAGAAGAAGGCAGATATAACAAATGGAGTTCCTGCATTACTTGGCATATGAATCGGTTTATATTCAACAGGTTTATCCTTACCTGCTTTTTTCTCTTGTTTCATCAACCAAAAAGCATCTAGTCCTTTTACTTCTGGAACAACCGCAAAGTTATAATGTGGTGCAACTGTTGTTGCTGTTGCCCATTCTAACGTACGACCAACACCCCATGGATCGCCTGAAGTTTCTCTTTTAGAGTAACGGAAGCTGTAGTATACGTTATATACAAGCACGATAAACGCGACACCCATCAATAGACCGCCGATTGTTGAGACAACGTTTAATCCGGTCCAGCCATCTTCAGGTCCATAAGTGTAAATACGTCTTGGCATACCGTCGAAACCTAAAAGGAACTGTGGTAAGAAACATACATTGAATCCAATTGTGAATAACCAGAACGTCCATCTTCCTAAACGCTCGTTCATCTTATGCCCGAACATTTTCGGATACCAGAAAACGAATCCGGCAAAACATGCAAACACAGTACCTGCGATTAGTGTGTAATGGAAGTGAGCAACTAGGAAGTAACTGTTATGGTATTGGAAGTCAGCTGCTGCCATCCCTAACATAACACCTGTTACCCCACCAATAAGGAATGTTGGAATAAATCCTACAGACCATAGCATTGGAACGGTAAATTCAATTTTCGATTTATACAGTGTTAACAACCAGTTAAAGATTTTAATACCTGTTGGAATTGCAATCGCCATCGTTGTAATCGAGAACACTGAGTTTACTGCTGCCGAACCACCCATAGTAAAGAAATGGTGAACCCAAACGAGCATACTTAAAAATGAAATCGTGACGATTGAGATGACCATTGATTTATATCCGAATAGTGTTTTCTTCGCAAAAGTTGAAAATATTTCCGAGAAAATACCAAACGCTGGTAATATAACGATATAAACTTCAGGGTGTCCCCAAATCCAGAACAAGTTCGCCCAAAGCATTGGCATACCGCCATCAGCCATTGTAAAGAAATGTGACCCGAATATACGGTCAAATGTCATTAACGCTAAAGTAACCGTTAAAACAGGGAATGCAAACACGATAATGAATGCTGTAATTAATGATGTCCAAGTAAACATTGGCATTCTCATTAATGTCATACCAGGTGCACGCATTTTAATAATCGTGACGATAAAGTTAATTCCTGTTAATAACGTACCGATACCAGAGATTTGAAGCCCAAGCAGATAATAGTTAATACCTGGTCCCGTACTTCCTTCAATTGCTAACGGTGCATAATTCGTCCATCCAGCATCAGGTGAACCACCAAATACGAATGAAATATTAAACAGAATCGCCCCGAAGAAGAATGACCAAAAGCTTAGTGCATTTAAATACGGGAATGCAACGTCTCTAGCTCCAATTTGTAATGGAACAACAACGTTCATTAACCCCATAACAAATGGCATCGCCATAAAAATAATCATGATTGTACCATGTGTTGTAAAAATTTCATTGTAATGCTGTGATGTTAAAAATTCATTATTAGGAACTGTTAATTGCGCCCTCATTAATAATGCGTCGACACCACCGCGGAAAAGCATAATAACTGCTGCGATAATATACATAATACCAATTTTCTTATGGTCAACAGTTGTTAACCATTCTGTCCAAAGCCATTTCCACTTTTTGAAATAAGTGAGGATAAAGACAATCCCAATCATTGATAATAATATCGATATATTTGCACCAATTAACATTGGGTCATTAAGGATTAAATTATCTTTTATAAAATCAAACATGTGTAGTTCCTCCCCTCTTAGTGGTGATGATGATGTCCTGATTCTTCTTGTGTATCTTCTATCTCTACTTCTTTAACAGGCTCTAATTCATCGACATTTATGTCATCGCCGTGACCGTGTTTATCTTGTTCATATCCATATTTCTCACGAATCTTTAATGCATAGACACCTGAGTCAATACCGTGATCAACAATATCTAAATGTGTTGATGAGAAAGTCATTTTATCAACAGTTCCAGGTAGCATTAGTTTTTCGTACGTTTCTTCAGTCAATTTTTCACTATTTTCTTGAGTATCCTCTACCCAAGCCTGATACTCATCCTCTTCAAGTGCCACAAAATCAAACTTATGGTCAGCCATATCGGCACCAGTAAAGTTAGAGTTACGACCTTCATAAATACCTGGCTCATCAGCTTGTAAGTAAAGCTCATTGACCATTCCAGGCATCCCATATACTTGACCACCGATTTGTGGTACCCAGAAAGAACTCATTGAATCTGCAGATGTAATTTTGAAAAGAACTGGATGATCTTCTGGAACATTCACATAGTTAATCGTTTCAATATTTTCACCTGGATATGAGAATATCCATTTCCAGTCAGCTGATGTTGCATGAATAACAATCGGTTCTTTATGAGCCGTATCTTTAGGTGGCTCTCTTAATTCGTACAATGCATTAACAGTTGGTACTGAAAGCAAAATAACGATTATTATCGGAATAACTGTCCAAATGATTTCTAATTTTGTACTACCATGCATATCAGGGTCATAGTCTTTATCACCTCTACCCTTACGATCTCGATATTTCACGACAACAAAGGTAAACAAGACGTAAACAACTACCATAATGCCAACCATAAAGTAGATTGAAAACATAATTAAATCACGTAATGTTCTTGCATTAGGTCCCTTCGGATCAAATATCGCCATTTCACTACAACCAGTCAAAATCATAATGAATGATAATCCTGTTATTAACATAAGTAACGGTTTAACCTTTTTGAACATCTATGTTCACCATCCCTTCTAGACTCTCATAAGAAATTGGCAATGTTAATGATTAAGCATTCTAAATCATCTAAACGATAAAGTATACTCAGTGGATATTCAGTTACCCACTCTTAACAAAGCTAAACTATAAAAATAAGATTTCATTTATTATTTCAGTGGTACCTACATATATTAACAAATCGTATGAAAAACGAAACAGGAGAAACCTACTTTTCACCTTAATTCGTACAAATTTCAAAATTTAGACGAAGTTTATTCACAATTTGGCAACAATATTGGAAAACTATTTATCTATTGGAAGATTAAACAGCAATTAACACTCTAAAATAGTTTTTACTTCGTTTAGCATTATGTTTTTTAAGCTCATTAACTATCTTTATTATTATGCTTGGTCACCTTCTTACTATAGTGAGATAAGTGTACAAGTGAACGGAATTAAATAAACCGTTCATTATTTTCTTTACCAATTATCATACCTTAAATTGTGAAATAAATCACATACTTCGACTTGTATTTATGTTTTACTATTTATTTTAATAAAAAAAGTGATTTAATTTGATTAGACTTCTCAACCACTCGATTTAGAGCGTACATGTTGGATATGTCACATCATATTAACTCACCTTCATACAAATCATCTTATTTTACTAACTCCACAAGTTGTCCGTTAATTACCTTGATAAGGTCATTAGGCTGCATTTCAATTTGTACACCGATTTTCCCACCACTGATGATGATTTTATCTAATTCGTTTGCTGAGACGTGCAAATAGGTTGGGAAGCTTTTTTTCATGCCGAGAGGGGAGCAGCCACCTCTAATATAGCCAGTCCACTTTTGTAAATCTTTCACAGCAAGCATTTCCAACTTTTTCTCATTTGCACATTTCGCCGCTTTTTTCAAATCTAGCTCTTCTGTCACAGGTATAACAAACACATAAATCTTGTTTTGACCGATTGTAACGAGTGTTTTATAGACTTGTGCCGCTGGACGGTTAACTTTATCTGCTACAGCGATTCCATCAATTCGTCCATCATTACTATTGTAGTTTAGCACTGCATATTGAATATTCTCTGCATCGAGAATTCTCATTGCATTCGTTTTACGACTCACAATTTTCACCTCATTTGTTCGTGTGCACACATGCCTTTCGATAATTTAATGGTGAAATTCCACATACTTTTTTAAAAACCTTTGAAAACAGTAATGGGTCGCTATAGCCGACTGACCTTGCAATATCACCAATTGTTATTTCTTTTTTACGTAAAAGTTCTTTCGCTACCTGGATGCGATGTTGAATTAAATATCCTTGAATACTCTGATTCATATATTTTTTAAATATTGAACTTAAATAGCTGCGATTTAGCCCTATTAAGGAGGCAATTTCAGCAACAGTAATCTTATTTGCATAATTCATTTTGATAAAGTCAACAACCTGACTTACATATTTTATATGTTTGTCACTTGAGTCTGTTGCCTCATCTTTTGTTTGTCCGCAAGCTAGTAGTGATAATAATAAATACAACTGTCCGATACTTTCTAATTCATCTCTTTGGTCAGCCATTTTATTATTGCATAGCTGTTCAAATTGTTGTGTTAATTGATAATGTAAAGATGTATCGAAAATAGGATTCTCACGGGATAAATTTGCCTGGTTTAATAAATTGTCTGCTTGATATCCATTAAACCCCATCCAATAATAATGCCAAGGTTCCGCTTCGTCTGCTTGATAATAAGTAATCGTATCTGGACAAATTAAAAATCCTTGCCCTTCTTTTAAGTGATACGTATTTTTACCAACCTTAAAAGTCCCCTTTCCGTGAAAAATATAATGTATTAAATAGTAATCTCTCATTGCGGGTCCGTGGTCATGTGCCGGTAAACACTTTTCTTTTCCATATTGAGTTAAGTATAAATCAGTTATTGGTAGACTTTTTGTCACATACTGAATCATCTTCGTCCCTGCTCCCTAAACTCTTTGGAACCATTCTATATATTTTCTATACTCTAATCAATACTATGCTATAATAATCAAGAGTCATAAGTAAAATACTAGACTTTAAATGTAATCGTTTACGATTTGGAATCAACTACGAAATTAACTTCACTAGGTAAGAAGGAGTGACAAGTTTGAACATAAAAGAAGCATATACGATATTAGATGTTTCTGAGGAAGCAACGGACGAAGAAATTGAAAAGCAATATATGATATGGGTTAGAAAAGACCGTGCCTACAAGGATGTCCAACCAGATGAAAAGCCGTTTGACATTGACGAGATTACATCTGCTTACAACACAATTAAAACGTATCGGCTTTATGGTTCAGAAACCCCACCTAAAGTTGAAATGACAACTCGCAAAAAACTTAATCATTTTCTCTATTATCATAAACTTCATATTGTTGGGGTCATTGCATTGTTAGCAATTCTTAGCTCAATCATATATACGAGTATCGAAAACTATCAAGAAAAAAAGGCATTAGAAAGTCTTCCACCTGAAAACATCAGAGTGTTATTGCTAGGAGAATATTTCAATGCTAGTAATGACCCAGCTCCGGTAAGTGATAATCTATTATCGTTAATGCCTGAATGGGAAAGAGTGACGGTTAATCTTAATTATTCACCACTAACTATTAACAACTCAATGGATGTTGCAAGCCAGCAAAAAAGTGTTGTGACATTAGTCGATGATAAGTCCGATTTATTCATCATGGATGTCGGTAATTTTGAACGCCTTGTTACCACAAATATTTTTCAGCCGTTAGATGAAGTTGATCCTTCAATAACAGAAGCAGTTGAAAGTGATAAGCTTCTTTATACAAGTACAGAGGATATCAAAGCCGAAAAATTGTATGGAATTGTCATTGACGATAAAAGCTATTTCAAAGGCTTTGATATGAATCAAGATGCACAGCTAGTCGCAGCTATAAAAGTCGGTGCAGAAAATGATAAAAATGCGATGAAAATGATAAAGAAGCTAATTGAAAAAACAGATTAATAGATTGGTGAAAAAGCAAGTAGTTGTTGTTGGCTGCTTGTTTTTTTGTTTTTATTGTTATGTTGCGGGAATGCTTGTTTTTAAGAGGAGGCAGGCTGGAGAGGACCAATTTGTTGTTTTTATGAATTCATCGAGTATCTTTTCGTACGTCTGATTTCTATTTTTGTCTATATCGGAGAGAATGAAGAGCTTTTTAGGATTGATTATTCGTTTTAGTTCTCATTAGTAATAAGTTGACCGGTTGTTGGGTATCGCTTCGCTACTTTTGGTCTGCATCGTTGCCATGAAGAACATTTCTCGGTTATATCGGCTCACTATTTTTGGTCTTCATCGCTTCCATGAAGTACATTTCTCGGTTTCGGCTCACTATTTTTGGGCTTCATCGATTCCATGAAGTACATTTCTCGGTTTCGGCTCACTATTTTTGGGCTTCATCGCTTCCATGAAGTACATTTCTCGGTTTCGGCTCACTATTTTTAGTCTTCATCGCTTCCATGAAGTACATTTCTTCAACTTCATTCTTCTGTTTTAGTCTTCATCATTGCTATGAAAGCCCGCTTCTCTGAACTCGCTTCTCCGTTTTGTTCATCATAAGGATGAAGGATGCCCAAAATATCTTAGCTCTTCATTTTTGTCCTTACCATTCTCAAATTGTTTGTGTCATATTAGTTCATCGTCTATATAAAGATTTATACTTACTGTTAGTCTACACGAAAAAAGGGTCCCATAAAGGAACCCTTTTATTCAAAACTTACTCACTCCAAAGTTCAACAGTATCTTTTATAATTTGTGAGTATTCTTTTTCAGCGTCTTCTACTCCTGCTTTATCTAGGTCGGACATGTATTGGTCCCATACGCTGTCGAATTCATCTTTGTCAGCTAAGATTGCTTCAGGAATTCGCTTGAATGTGATATCGAGCATACGTTGGTTTGCGACTTCTAGTTTTGAGCCTGCTGGGATTGCTAAGTTATAGGCAGCTCCCCATGGTTTGACAGGGAATTCGTCCGGACCTGGATATAAGTCCTTCCAAAGTTCGACACCATAGTTTTTAAGAACTTCTTTTTCTACATCTGTTAACCCTTCAATTGCAAGTTCACGTGTGTTGACTGTGAATGTCTGGCCTGTTGAATCAAGGGCGCCGTCACCATAGCGAGGTGCAAAACGTTGGAAGTTATAGCCGATACCTGTTTTCTTCAAGTAGTCTTTGTCATTTCTGCGTTTTTCCCATTCTTCTTCAGGAATGACACGTTTACCATCGACAACTTCGTGATGTTCTCCTTCAATTCCCCAGTTAAGCATAATTTGTGTTTCTTCCGATACTAAATAATCAAGGAATTTAATCGCACGTATAGGGTCTTTACAATCGACCGAGATTCCGATACCCCAACCTACTTGGAATCCGTTACTTTGGTATGCATGGTGTTTGTATTCTTCACTTAATGTAATCGGATAGAAGCCATACATTCTTTCATATTTACCAGCATCACGTAATGCATTTTGTGCATCGTAAATCATATAATCTGGCGCAATCGTTGCAAGGGCGCGCCCTGTTGACATTTTTGCAAGCCATTGATCCTCTTTTTGAACAAATGATTCTGGGTCTAATAAGCCTTCTGCATTCATATGGTTATACCATTTAAAAACTTCTTTTTCTGCTGGGCGACGGTAATGCAATGTAGCTTCATATGTTTCCGGGTCAACATAATATTCTCCATCATCAGAGGCACCTGTAAACATAAAGCCACTATTTAAAGTAGATGCTTGGAAACGCCAGCCGTCTGTTTGTAGTGTTAACGGAATTGTTGGTTGTCCATCAATTTCCGGATGCTTTTTATAGTATTCTCTTAAAGCATTCTCTAAATCTTCTAACGTTTTCATTTCAGGATAACCTAGTTCCATGACAACATCGTGCTGCACAAGTGCTGCAAAGCCGGGTGTCATCGGTTCATTTTTAATTGGTGTATTCGGTAAGACGTAAATGGATGGATCTTCTTTGCTCCATTTCAAACGGTCTATCTCGTCACCTAACATTTTTTTAATATTTGGTGCATGTTCCTCAATAAGAGGTGCTAAGTCGATTAGCGCTCCTGCTTCAACTAGCTGGCTCGCACCTTTAGAAGTAATTAAATCTGGGTATTCACCACTAGCAACCATTAACGGGATTTTTGTTTGACCACCGTCAATATCAAATTCCGGTTTTAGGGTAACGCCAGTGTCTTCCGTAATTTTCTTTCCGACTGGACTTTCCATGTTCTCCCAATCATTATTGGCATCAGCATCAAAGACTGTAAATGTGATCGGTGTACCTTCATCAGATGTTTTCTCTGTCTTCGATGAAGCATCTTCACTTGAACCTTTACAAGCAGCTAAACAAACGATAAGAGCTGTAAACATTAGGAGCCCGATCATTTTCTTATAAGACTTCATGTAGATTCCTCCCCTTTATCTTTGGTTTATATTGTATAAACAGCCAAAAGCTAGCTGTACATACCATTGAAAATAAGACTTGATACACCTTGTGTACATCGTTCGTTTGTGAAAAATCAAACGCTCTAGAAAAAAGCCCTTCATGACTGATTACTGTTTTACTGCACCTAATGTCATACCTTGGATAAAGAAGCGTTGTACGAATGGGTATACCATCATAATTGGAATGACCGTTACCATCGTAATCGCCATTTTGATTGAATCAGGTGAAACATGGTTTCGCTGTGCTTCATTTGGCTTCATTTGGCTCGCATCAACATTGCCGCCTACTGTTGTATTATCTAGTATTTTCATTAATTCATATTGTAATGTTGTTAACCCTTCATTCATGCTGTTATATAAATACGTATCAAACCAGCTGTTCCACTGCCCAACTGCGACAAACAATGCAATCGTTGCTAAAACTGGTTTACATAGCGGTAAGATAACACGGTAGAAAATCGTGAAATCATTAGCCCCGTCCATTTTTGCTGATTCTTGAAGTGAATATGGAATTCCATCCATAAACGAACGAATGATAATGATATTAAAAGCACTTATCAAACCTGGTAATACATACACCCAGAATGAATTCATTAAACCTAAATCTCTTATTAACATATATCCAGGAATAAGTCCGCCGGAAAAATACATCGTCAGGACGATGAATGTCGAGACAAATTTTCTACCTTGGAAATCAGCCCTACTTAACGTAAATGCAACCATTGCTTGTGCAAATACTCCGAGTGCTGTTCCAATCACAGTCCGTAATACTGAGTTTGTAAAGCCTGTGACAAGGTTGTCGTATTTGGCAATTTCTAAATAGTTATTAAAAGTAAACTCACGTGGCCAAATATGAATACCACCCCGTACTGTATCAGTCGAATCATTTAATGAGATCGCTAGTACATTTAAAAAGGGGTAAAGTGTCACGACCATAATGACAATTAGTAATGTATAGTTAAGAAAATCAAATAAGAAATCCTTACTAAAAACTTTGTAACCAACTTTGTTCATCATTTTACCTCCCCCCTACATGACACTTTGGTTGGAATAACGCTTAAAGATTCCATTTGCGATAAATAATAGGGTGATGCTCACGACTGAATTAAAAATTCCAATTGCCGTACCGTATGAAAATTGTCCTAAGCCTATCCCGTAGTTAAGCGCATACAAATCTAGGACCTCGGAATAATCAACAACGAGTGAATTTCCTAGGAGCATTTGTTTTTCAAAGCCGATACTAATGAGATGGCCAATATTTAATATGAGCACAACTAAAATCGTAGGTCGAATACCTGGTAGTGTTACGTGCCAAATTCTTCTTAACCTGCCTGCTCCATCTACTTTTGCTGCTTCATACAGCTGCGGGTCAAGACCTGCAATTGCCGCTAAAAAGATGATTGCATTCCAGCCCATTTCTTTCCATAAATCAGAAACGGTGACAATCCCCCAAAACCACGTTTTCTCTGCCATAAACTGAAACGGTTCATCGATAATGCCTAAACCTAGTAAAATATCATTGACAATACCACCATCTGTTGAAAGCATCTTCGTGACAATACCTGCAACAACGACCCATGAAACGAAGTGAGGTAAATAGGTCACCGTTTGGACTGTTCGTTTAAACACTGAGTGTCTAACCTCGTTTAGTAAAATTGCAAAAATAATTGGAACGGTAAATCCAACAATCAAACTAAGCAAGCTCATCGCTAATGTGTTTCGAAGTGCCATATAAAAACGTTCATCTTGAAACAGTTCGATAAAATGCATAAATCCTACCCATTCTTGTTCAATGAATGCTTTACCAGGTCGAAAGTTTTGAAAAGCCATCGTCCAGCCCCATAATGGCAAATAGTTAAACACAAATACTAAGGCAACGAACGGTAATGACATCAAATACAAGATTTTCTGACTTGCGAACACCTTCCAAAAGCTTCGTTTGTGTGTTAATTTTGTACTGACAACTTCATCGGTAAGCGTTTTCTGATTATCTATTTCCATATAGCCCCCTCCTTACTTTGTGAGTTTCTGATGTAATTTTCTCTGTAACTTAATAGTAAGAGATTTATTACTTTAAAAATACCTAAGGAATGCCACCAAAAATCATATAAAAATGGGAACGCTTACAAATATGTCTGCTTATAAAAATAAAAAAATCAGAGCAATATACTCTGACACTGTAAGTTCATAATTATTGCTTCACCCGTTGTTCATTCCGATACTTAGATGGTGACAGCCCGACATATTTTCGGAATTTACTATGAAAATAATCGACATTTGAAAAGCCGGTCCGTTCGGCGACCTGATAAACTTTAAGACCTTTTAGTAAGAGTTTTTTTGCATTTTCAATTCTAACTTTATCTAAATAGGTATTAAAGTGGACGCCTGTAGAGTTTTTAAATACTTTGCCTAAGTAGCTTCGGTTATAGTTCAAAACTTCAGCTAACGTTTCTAGCTTAATGTTTTTATCAAAGTTGTTTTCAATGAGATGTATCATCTTTTTCACTAATAATGTTGAATCATTCACCTCCATATGGCTGGTGATTTCATCAAATAAGGTTTCTACATATGTTAAGAGACTTTGAATATTTGTTTTCTCCTCGATTTCAAATACACGTGAAAGTACATTTAATATAATAGGATGTATATTCTGATGCTCGTACATCAGTTTATTTAACAATGAGGTTGTCAATTGGACAAAATGATGCTTTATTTTTTCCTCTGTTTCTCCGTTATCAACCAGTTGCTGCATAAATTCAAGAAGTAAGCGATTCATCGAAGCTTTATCACCTATTTCAATAACTAACTGCAACTTTTCAATACTAGATGAAACATTTACTCCTTCAGTTCTTCTAGCCTTACTTATATAGATAGGGACACTCTGATTCGATAATAAGCAATCTTCCTTATAAAAAAATTGGTATTCAAGTAATGTTCGTGCAGATTCATACATGATCGGCAACTTCTTTATATCTTCGAATTTGTTAGATATCGCAGCTCGAAAAGATGTAGCTTGCGAACGACATATTTTATTAAGCTGATGGTATAAATGGCTTTCATGATTTACAAGTGCATGGTTTCCATGGAGGAGAACACATAAATATGTGTCATAGATAACCACAAACCCGATTTGTTTTGATTCAATTTCATTGATTAGCTTCGTTTTTAACTGTGATTTATGATTGTCATCTCCATTTGTTTCAATAATTAATGTTCGATACGAATACCAGCCACTTTCCTGTTTTAAAAATTCATCAAGTCGTGACAGATTTTCTCCTTTAATCCCACTCATGATGAGGCGTTCTTTCTTTTCTACTACCATTTTTGTTTTCATCTCATGGTAATAGTCTTGTTTATCGATTTCTGTCTTTATTTCGATAAGATGTGAGATTAATTCATCTTCATCAACCGGTTTTAATAAATAACCATTTACATTACACTTCATCGCCCGTTTCGCATATTCAAATTCAGCATGGCCGCTTAGAATTAAGAATTTCATTGAGGAATTACTTTTATTTATATGTTCAATTAATTCAATTCCAGACATTCCTGGCATTTTGATGTCTACAATCATGAGCTTAGGTTTCAGCTGTTCAACCTTCTCAATTGCTTCAAAACCACTGCCTGCAGTACCAATAACCGAAAAACCGTAGTCCTCCCAAGGTATGAGCGTAACAATTCCCTGGCGTGTTGTCGATTCATCATCTACAATCATCACACTTATCATCCAAGCCCCTCCTTAATTGGTATGAAAAATGATACCTTTGTCCCTTCATGTTCATTGCTTTGAATGGTCAAACCTGTTTCGTTACCATAAGTGAGTTGTAGCCGTTGATGGACATTCCTTAACCCGATTCTCGTCCCTTCTTTTTCCTCTACTTCATTTAGCACTTGATAAATTTCTTGTCGCTTTTGTACACTAATCCCGGTACCATTATCACTTACAGAAACGATTAGTTTAGCTTCACTGACAACCGCTTTTACTAACACACTTCCTCCACTTTGATTATTCTCAACTCCATGGATGACGGCATTTTCTACGAGCGGCTGTATAATAAGTGGTGGAATTGGAATATCCAATGCAGCATCATCTACGATCATTTCATAGTTTAATCTGTCCCCGTGGCGAAACTTTTGAATTTCCAGATATGACTTTACAACTTCCATTTCACTACTTAGTTTGACGTTTCTTGAACCAACCTCTATGCTATTTCTCATCAATTTGCCAAGGAGCTTCACAATTCTTGCGATTTCTTTATCGCCTTTTATATTTGCTTTCATGCGAATCGATTCAAGTGAATTGAATAGGAAATGCGGATTAATTTGACTTGCCATCATTTTAAATTTGATTTCATTTTGTTTTCTTTCAAGCAGTGTTTTTTGCCGATTTGACTCATAAACTTCATGTAATAGCTGTTTAATATTAGTCACCATAATATTTAAATGCTTCGATAACTGTCCAATTTCATCTTTTCCATCTATGAAAATATGAGTATTAAAATTTCCGTTTCCTATCTTATTAATTTGATGACTTAATGTCGATAAGCGCTTTGTTAAAACTTTGGATAAATAATAAATGAATAATAGTGCAATACAAAAGCTAAATATAACAACAATGAGACCGAGATTTCGAAACATATTTGCATTTTTGGCAATACTCTCATCTTCAATAATTGAAATTAGTTTTAATTGGTTTAAGCTACCCTCAAGCTGTATTGGATTTACAAATATATGTGTAGCCTTACCACCGACTATTCCTTGAAATACACCCTTTTTATTGCCGGTCAAGATGTTAGCGTCAATGACACTGTGTAAGTTATTCCCAATGTATTCACGCTGATTTGAGCTAATGATATGGTTTTCTTCATCGACTAACATAATTGGCTGGGATTCCTGTGAAAGAATGAGATTGAATACACTTGGCTTTAATTGAATAACGAGGACACCTTTTGTTTCAAAATCGACAAAATCAATTTTACGGATATAGCTCAAATAATTGTGTTGATGATTCGTATCATCTTCTAAATGTAACCATCTTGCAAAGCCATTTCCGTTTATTGCTGTTTTGTACCAATCAGTGTTTGCAATTTGATTATTAACAGGGATGATTTGCCAATTATTCAATAATGTATCGTTTTCTGTATAAAATTTAATATGTTTAATTTCGTTATGATAAATTTGACGGTAATTGTGGAAGACGTGAAATTCACGATAAGATAAAACGACGTCATATGGTTTCTTATAGTCTGTTTTGACAACTTGCATTAGTCTTTGGTCATAAATGAGGTTATTAGAAATATAAAATGGGATTTTTAACACTTCCATTGTCCGTTCCGTTACACGTTCCATATTCGTTTCAGCTTCTTGCTTGGCATCATCTAATGCTAATTTACGTAATTCATTTGTCAAATAACCACCTACGATTACGACTGGAACAAACACTACAAAAATAAAGGCAAAGATAAGTTTGTTACGTAACTTAATATCATTTAATTTATCCTTCACTACTTTTAAACTTATCGTAATCCCCCCTAATAAGGCATCATAACGATTCTCTAATCGATATTTCTATCATTATGATGTTCATGTTTATAATAGAAAACCTATTATCTACGTTAATAGAAATGTAACCTGAGGACTTAATAAAGGCTCCTTAACTAACCTCATCGAAGACAAACCCAAAATGTATACCCTTACATTTATGATTACTAAGTTCGACGATAAACTAAAAATCCCTCTGTTAGCAATTTGCATTTTTTGTAACCCTTGTTATTTCTTAAAGGATTAGATATGTTAACTGTGCCTTACGTATCGCAGGAAAATGCTCTTAAGAATTATAGAAGGTAGCCATGAATCTCAAAATCAAACCCTCTACGTCGGTGCTCATGCTAAAATCTATAACTATTCTACTTTTTGAAAACTGTATAGCATATTACTTCAATTCTATATTAAAGACATTCAATCATAAACTTTTCTTTTACTTAAGATAACACTCCTATAACTTAAAATAGCATTCTTTTACAATTAAGGGAATATCATAATGTTATTTTCGATATGGCATAATGTTATTTAATTATCAGCCATATACATATATATTGAAGAGGATAGATATGTATTAAGTATTTATTGTTATAAGAGGAGCTTCATCCTTTAGTAGAAACGTTCATATGGATTAATGGTAGATTTACATCAAAAGATATAATTAGACCGCCCCATTTAATGAGACGGTCTAAGCATTGATATTCGTTTCATTTAATATATAGTTGCTTTTTCTAAGAGCCTTATTCACTCTTCACAGCAGGGAGTGGAGCTTGTTAAACTACTAGTTATCTTATTTCCCTTCCCAAAGCTCTACACGAGATTTTACGAGTTCAGTATATTCTTTCTCAGCTTCTTCAACGCCAGCTTTTTCAAGGTCTTTCATAAATTGATCCCAAACCTTATCAAAATCCTCTGGCTTCGCTAAAATAGCTTCTGGAATACGTTTTTTCACAATATCAAAACATTTCTGATTGATTAATTCTAAGTTTGAACCTGATGGTACTGGAATGTTGAAGCCTGCACCCCACTTTTTCACAGGGAACTCTTCTTTTTGTGGGTACAAATCTTTCCACATTTCAACTTCATAGTTTTGCAATACTTCTTTTTCTACATCAGTATAGGCATCTTTAATTTGGTCTGGGTTTGCGATTGTGTAAGTTTGACCAGTTGAGTCTGTAACACCATCACCATATACTGGTGAGAATCCTTTTAAAACACCAATACCAGTTTCTTTTACGTAGTTAGCGTTGTTATTACGTTTTTCCATCTCTTCTTCAGAAATAACACGTTTCCCATCGACAACTTCATAATGCTCTCCTTCAATTCCCCAGTTTTGAAGAATTTGACCTTCTTCCGACGCAAGGTAATCGATGAATTTAATTGCCCGAACTGGATCTTCACAATCTACGCTGATACCAATTCCCCATCCACCAAGGTAACCAGTATCTTGGAAGTTAGGATGCTTATATTCCTCTGTTAATGTAACCGGATACATACCATGCATTCTTTCTTGCTTGCCTGCTTCTCTTAATGCGCGTTGTGCTTCTGCTACATCCCAATCCGCATCAATTAAACCAAGCACACGACCTGATGAAATTTTTGCTAAATATTGGTCATATTTTTGCACAAAGCTCTCTGGGTCGATTAAGCCTTCGTCATTCATATGATTTAACCACTTAAAGTAATCCTTTTCCTCTGGACGACGATAATGCATTGTCGCTTCATATGTTTCTGGGTCTATATAGTACTCACCATCATCCGGAGCACCTGTTGCAAGGAATGCTGGATTTGTAGTAGATATTTGAATTCTCCAATCATCTGCTAATAATGATAAACCTAATGTTGGCTGTCCATCAATTGTTGGATGTTTTTCCTTATATTCTCTGATTGCGTTTTCAAAATCTTTCACAGTACGGATTTCAGGATAACCTAATTCCTTGACAACTTCATGTTGAAGCATAAAGCCTGTACCAGGTACCCAATACGTTTGGTCGACTGGAGTAGTTGGTAAGATGTAGATAGAAGGATCCTCTTCACTCCATTTAAGTCTATCGATATATTCACCGTAGACCTTTTTTAAGTTCGGTGCATGCTCTTCAATTAAGTCTGTTAAATCAAGGAATGCTTTTGCATCTACTAATGTACTTGCATTTCCTTTTGGAAGGATTAAATCAGGGTACTCACCACTTGCAGCCATTAATGGGATTTTTTGCTCCCCACCACTGACATCAAATTCTGCATTTAATGTTACACCTGTTTCTTCAATAATTTTTTTACTGACAGGACTTTCCATGTTATCCCATTGTGAATGTGGGTCAGCACTAAAGAGTGACAATGTAACAGTACCGTCTTCATTTTCACTGCTGTTTTTACTCGTCTTATCGTTGTTGCTACAGCCTGCGACGAGCATAATAAAAGCTAATAGCATACAAATCGTTGCTCTTTTGAAATTCCCTTTTCTCATCTTACTTTCCCCCTCGTAAGTTTTTATCGTTTTTTTATTTGGCTGTTTCAGATGCTGTATTGTTTTATATATAATAGTCGTTTTCGTTGATTTGGTATAGTTTTGCAGGATGGTTAAAAAGCAACCTCATCATATCCGAATCCCACAAAACCGCTAACGTCAAATCAACTATATCGATTATTACGATTAAAAACAATTAGCTTTAGAAAAAGCCATTTGTTAACAGGATATACCTGGATTAACCAACTTTAGCTTTTCACTGCCCCGAGAGTCATTCCCTGTACGAAGAATCTCTGAACGAAAGGATACACACATAATATTGGAACAATTGTAACCATTGAGATGGCCATTTTAATTGATTCTGGTGATACTTTTGTAGCTAATTGTTCTCCAGTTGAGTTTCGAAATGCATTTGCATCACCTGCACCCATCGATGTGTTTTGCAATATTTTCATAAGTTCATACTGTAATGTTGTCAAACTTGGATTTGAACTATTATATAGATACGTATCAAACCAAGAGTTCCATTGACCAACCGCAACGAATAAAGCGATTGTTGCTAATACCGGTGTACATAGCGGCAAGATAATTCTCCAAAATATCGAGAAGTCATTAGCACCATCAATTTTTGCTGATTCTTGTAAAGAATATGGTAAGCTGTCCATAAAAGAGCGGACAATGATGATATTAAACGCATTAACCATACCTGGTAACACATATACCCAGAACGAATTAATTAATGAAAGCTCTCTCATTAACATGTAGCCTGGAATTAATCCACCTGAGAAATATAACGTTAGTACTAATAGTGTCGAAACAGCCTTTCTCCCTTGGAAATCAGCTCTACTAAGTGTAAAGGCGACCATTGCAGAGGACAGAACTCCTAGTGCCGTTCCAATGACAGTTCTGAGCACTGAGTTGAAGAAACCTGTTACTAAATGGTCATATTTAAAAATTTCTTTATAGTTATCAAGTGTAAACTCACGCGGCCAAATGTATATACCACCTCGGACGGTGTCTGTTGAATCATTTAGCGAAATAGCTAGTACATTTAAAAATGGGTAGAGAGTGACGATAAATACAAGCGTGAGAAAGATGTAATTACACGTATCAAAAATTCTGTCATCCCATTTAGCCGATAAATTGTATTTTTTTTTGTTCATCGTATGTCCCCCCTTACATAACACTGTTGTTTGTATAACGTTTAAAGATTCCATTTGCTAAGAAAAGCAAAATAATACTTACAAGTGAATTAAAGATTCCAATTGCCGTACCGTAAGAAAATCTTCCTAAGCCAATACCATAGTTTAGCGCATATAAATCTAGTACTTCAGCAAAATCAACGACTGTTGAGTTTCCTAATAAAAATTGCTTTTCAAATCCTATCGTAATTAAATGTCCAATTGATAAGATTAACACGACTAAAATTGTTGGTCTTATTCCTGGCAACGTGATATGCCATATTTGTCTCCATCTGCTAGCACCGTCAACCTTTGCTGCTTCATACAACTGCGGGTCAATACCGGCCATTGCTGCAAGGAAGATAATCGAGTTCCAGCCCATCTCTTTCCATAAATCAGATAACGTTACGATAATCCAGAACCATTCACCTTTTGTCATAAATTGAACAGGCTTATCGATAATCCCAGTTGATACGAGTAATTCATTAATAATCCCGCCATCAATTGAGAGCATCTTCGTTACGATTCCGGCAACAACTACCCAAGATACAAAATGCGGTAAGTATGAGACGGTCTGAACGATACTTTTAAACGCTTTCTTTCTCACTTCATTTAACAATACCGCGAACACTATCGGGATTGTAAATCCTAATGTTAAGCCCATAATACTCATTGCAAGTGTATTACGAAGGGCTAAATAAAATCGTTCATCTTGAAACAAAGCAACAAAGTGTTCAAAGCCTACCCATTGCTGCTCAAAAAAGCCTAAGCCTGGTCGATAATTTTGAAATGCCATTGTCCAGCCCCATAGAGGAAAATAATTAAAGACTATAACCCATGCGACAAATGGCAGAGACATTAAATATAAGATTTTTTGTTGCTTAAATACTTGCCAGAAGCTTTTCTTCTTCTTTGTAATAACAGTATTTGAATGCGCTTTCTCTTTTACGACATCCATCTTATCTCCCCCCATATCTATAGTTATATCTTAACGAAAAATACCTCCTTCAAATACCTGATAGATTTTAATAGAAATCATGTCACAATTATAGATTGTTATTGAGAGTGACTGATATTTGTTAGATAGCATCATAAAACCTTTAATAGGTAAGTTGTTTTTATGTTGAGTGTGGAAATGACACTGTATTGGGCTAGTTGCAAACAGTATTTTAAAGGGAATAGTAGCTGGGGCTCTTATTGTATATTTCTGAAGTAATAAATCTACACGTCTCTTATTGTGGAACAAAATAGCGAGTTACTGATTGTTTAGGAGTTTACGAGGTTTACATGGGATGGAAATGTTTTGTGTGAATAGGGCTGATTCAATATATGTAGGTCTTTTCCCGAATTACTTTATATGTTTTAATCTTCATGCTCCTTTATATCGAGACCCTTTTTGGTGAGGATTAGTTCGTTTTGGGCTTATACTCTATATGAAGGTGGAAGATGGTTTCTGTTAGGGCTTTCTCTTATTTTCTGCTTCTACGGTCTTTGAAGACTCTGTTATTTTACCTTTGACAACGGTTTTACACTCTGAATGGATTTTAAAACATTGCTATTTTACCTTTAACAGCGGTTTTACGCTCTGACGGGATTTTAAAACATTGCTATTTTACCTTTAACAGCGGTTTTACGCTCTGACGGGATTTTAAAACATTGCTATTTTACCTTTAACAGCGGATTTTCGCTCTGACGGGATTTTAAAACATTGCTATTTTACCTTTAACAGCTGATTTACGCTCTGACAGGATATTAAAACATTTCTATTTTACCTTTAACAGCGGTTTTACGCTCTGACGGGATTTTAAGACATTGCTATTTTACCTTTAACAGCGGATTTACACTCTGAATGGATTTTAAAACATTGCTATTTTACCTTTAACAGCGGTTTTACGCTCTGACGGGATTTTAAGTCAATGCTATTTTACCTTTAACAGCGGTTTTACGCTCTGACGGGATATTAAGTCAATGCTATTTTACCCTTTAGTCTCTTTTCTGCTTCTACGGTCATTGAAGACTCTTTTATTTTTCCTCCTACAACTGTTTTACACTTTTACGAGATATTAGGAATATGCTCTTTTACACTCAGACTACTTTAGATGAAGTCCTTTCACCATCTCGTCTATCGAATCTATTATCTAATTTTATTAGAGAGGTATATTCTGCATTCTCATTAGGTTTTTCTAGAATAATTACTTATTGTTTTTTACAAACAAAAAAAGTATCCATAATAGATACCTTAATGTTCTTTCCGAAATGAAGAAGGTGATACACCGACGTATTTCTTGAATTTTCGATGAAAGTAATCGACGTTTGCGTAACCGATTTTTTCAGCTACTTCGTATACTTTGTATCCTTCCTCTAATAATCTTTTAGCGTTTTCTATTCTCACTTTATCAAGGTACGTATTGAAATATTCTCCAGTATAGCTTTTGAATAGCTTTCCTAAGTAAGCGCTATTATAATTGAATACGTCGGCTAATGTTTCCAAACGTAGCCCTTGATTGTACTCCTTGTGAATCAAATCGATTAGTTTTTTTAATGTGACATCTGTTTCACCATTATCAAAAAGGGATAAAATTGCTTTCATTTGTTCATATAGGTATGCCTTTATACATGGAATACTTTGCTTTTCAAATAGGTCCCCAGCTCTTGTAACAAATTCATTTAATGCAGTTTGTAAGTCACGATTTGCTAACAGCAGCTTATTGATTGTTGTTGTATAAATATGAAATACGACTTTTTTCACATTCATTTCTGTATCATAATGTTGACACAGTTCGTTAAAAAGCTCATTTATTACCTTTTCACACGTTTCTGCATTGACAACATCAATAGAGAAATATAGTTTTTCGACATAAGAATCAATCGAAACTTCTGAATGGATGTCATCGATCAACATGTTTTCCTGAAGCTCTTTACTAGATAACAGTTTACCTTTTGGATAAAAAAACTTTCGATTATAGATTTTAGTTGCACCTTGATAGGAAGCTTGTATTTGTTCAAGTTCCATTACTGTGTCACCGAATGCAGCATACAATTGATTTTCTATTATTAAATCGTGAAGGTCTTTGAAAGGCTTTATCCTTCTATGTTTCGAATAAAAATCATCGAGAAATAAAATTATTAAATAGTCTCCTTTTTCGAAGATGAAGCCACATTTACTAGCTTCAATGATTTCTTTCACTTTTATTCCTGTCTTTTCATCTCCTGTTGAAATGATCCCGATTTGGTAGTTAGGTGATGTTAATTGCTGAGATTCTGCTAGTTTACTATGCTCGACGTTCATTTCTCTTCCAAAAATGTAGCTTCTAACAATTTCTTTCTGTTGTTTTTCTTTATCTGATTCGATTAACTCGGTTATTTGCTTTTTCTTTTCTAGCTTCTGATAGATTTCTTTAATATAAGCAACCATTTCATCTTCATCTATAGGCTTTAACAGATAGCCATCACATCTACTGCCTATCGCTCGCTTTGCATAATCAAATTCTGCATAACCGCTTAAAATAAGAAAGTGAATCCAGTCATCTTCATCTCTTATCTTTTCAAGCAGTGTGACTCCATTCATTTCTGGCATTTTGATATCTAGTATCATTAAGTCAGGTTTATACTGCTTATACTTTTCATAACCCTCTCGGCCATTTTTTGCGTTGTCAACAACTTCAAATCCTAATTCTTCCCATGGAATAATTGCTTGCAGCCCTTTTCTAATCATCGGTTCGTCATCGACAATGATTACTTTATACATGTTAATCCCCCCGTATTGTAAACTGAATTTTTGTCCCTTTTCCGACTGTACTAGTTATCTTCAACCCACTATCATCTCCGTACGAGAGACGTAACCGATTATGAACATTTAAAAGACCGATTCGATTTCCATCAAGTTCATTTGGGTTTAATAACATTTCTTGTATACTTGAAAGCTTTTCAGGTTGTATGCCACTGCCATTATCCTCAACTGTCACTAATAAATTCGATTCATCTAGATGTGTTGATACAGTGACAGTACCACCATCTTCTCTATCCTCAAGGCCGTGGATAACAGCATTTTCAACTAATGGCTGAATAATTAAAGGATAAATTGGAATCTCTTCCGTATTTGGGTCAACTGATAATTGATAATTTAGACGATTTTCATATCTGAATTTTTGTATTTCTAAGTAACATCGGACCATTTCGATTTCGTTTCGTAATGGAATTGTGTTACCACCGACTTCCAAGCTTTTTCTCATCAGTTTTCCTAATTGCTTGACGACCATTGCAATGTCTTTTTCTCCCTTCATAAATGCCTTCATCCGAATCGATTCGAGTGTATTAAATAAAAAGTGGGGATTAATTTGACTCGCCATCATTTTTAGCTTTATTTCTTTCTGGCGGATTTCTAATAAATTTCTTTGCTGTGTCGCATCTTGAACCTGTTCAATTAATTGGTGGATATTTTCAACCATTTGATTAAATTGCATAGATAACTGACCGATTTCATCATCGCCATCTACAACAATTCTTGCCGATAAATCACCTTTTGACACTTTATCTAAGCTCTTGCTCAAATTTGACAGCCGCTTTGAGAGTAACCATGAGACGATAACGATTAAGATGATTGCAAATACAACACCCGCAATCGTAACAATTGCACCAAGTAAGCCAAGCTTATTCGCATCCTTGACAATTTCCTTTTCAGTTACGACCGAAATGATTTTTAGCTCATTTTGGCTCATTTCCGGTCGTAGGTGATCAATAATAAACCGTGAAGCCTCACCTTCAAACTCTCCTTCGATAATCATTGTATCACTCGTAATTTCATGCTTTGGATCAATAATTCCATCCATTCTCTCACCGATGAAATCTGGTTGATTTGCCGCGATAATGTGATTGGCATCATCAACAATCATTGTTAAATATGGTTCTTGTTCAAGAATCATATTTACTTGTCTAATATTTACAGTCACAACTAACACACCGTATGTTTTATAATCTAAAAAATTTATCCTTCTAACTAAGCTTAAATATGGATTATTATTTTTCGTATTATCCGTCAAGTAATACCAACGGTTGTAAGCGGGATCGTCACTTGCCAAATGGTATAGATTAGCGCCAGCAGCATGCTCATTTATCGGGATGATTTCCCAATTACTCATTAAAGTAGGGTTATCGATATAAAGTTTAATATTTTCAATTGATGAATAATAGTGTAAATAATAATCAAATGTTTTATAGTCTAGATATTCAGCAACTACATCAAAGGTATTATCGTACTTTTTATTTACTAATGAACTAAGTTTCTGGTCAAATTGTAGATTGTTTGATACATAGATTGGTACATTTAATAAATCTACTGTCCGCTTCTTAACACGCTCAACATTTAGTTTCGATAATTCAATTGCATCTGTAATGGCATCATCTCTCAGTTCATTTGTGAGCACAATTCCGACTACAAAAATTGGGATAAAGACGACAGATATGAAAATAACCATCAATTTATCTCGTAATTTTAAATCATTAATCGTCTTTATTAGAAATGTGGCAACATTTTTTTTCACGAGTATAACTCCTTTTTCAGTAAGCGCTTTCAGATGTAGTACCTATATTATACCGTAGAAATACTCGTTAGCTAACAAAAACAAGGTATATATAATTTTACATTTTTTCATGTCAATATTAGTCATCACAGAAAAAGACCGACGAGTTTGCAAAAGCTAGCTCACTAGGATAGCTTTTGTACTTACTCGTCAGTCTCGATTTATTATACGAACTTGAACCAGCTTAGTTGTATTTCACCTTTAAAACGAATATAGAGCTTATCTACTTCGAGTCCTTGATTAATAGGAAAATGAATTGTTGTCCATGCCTGATATCCGCCAGTTTTCGGGACTTCACATTCACAAATGACAGGTCCATCTAAATCATTCGCACGAATTTCAAGCAATGTTTTCTCGCCGCCGTTTGCAATTCTGGCGATAAAGCTTTGATACGAGTTATCCCAGCTTACTTCGTGTAAGGAAATCCAGCTTGTGTCTTTTTTAGAACGAATACTTGCATGGATGCTACCTGTGAGGCCATCTTTGCATTCATCCAAGTAAACTGCATGATAATCATCATAGTTTATTGCTTTTACAAGTTCATTCACTTTTCGTAGTGGAATAATATCGCCATCAATCTCAACTTGCTTTTCTAGCTTAATAGCTTCTGATGAGCTTCCGACCATTAACGTATACGTCCCTTTTTCAACACAAAACGTTTCTCTCGTTACATCCCATATCGCAAGCTCATCTTTACGTATCTCAAACGTGACTACTTTACTTTGTCCTTTTTTAATAAACACTCGCTTAAAACCTTTTAACGTTTTTAATGGTCTCTTCACGCGTGATATATCACATCTCACATATAGTTGGACAACTTCTTCACCGTCAACTTCACTTGTATTTGTAACAGTAGCTGAAATGTTGAGTTTCTCTCTATCTATCTCACTAATCACTAGATTCTCATAAAGAAAGCTAGAATAAGATAAGCCGTGACCAAAAGGATAGAGCACAACATCATCAAAATATTGGTATGTTCTTTTCCCTTTGATAATATCGTAATCCATGAAATCTGCTAGCTGTGCTGCCGATTGGTACCATGTCATATTTAATCTGCCGGCAGGATTGTAATCACCAAACAAGACATCTGCTATCGCTTGACCATGCTCTTGTCCACCGTGTGATGTATAGATTACTGCTGGTACATGTTGTTTCACCCAATTAATTGAGAACGGATAGCTTCCAACAATGACTACAACAGTATTTGGATTAACCTTTAAGACTTCCTGTATCAATTTTTCTTGGTCCGATGGTAAATTTAAATTAGGACGGTCAATACACTCTTTACCATTAATAAATGGGCTATTGCCAACAAATAAAATTGCGGTTTCAGCTTGTTTTGCAGCTTCCACTGCTTTTTCGATACCACTTTCTACTACTTCTTTTACAAAATAGTCTGCTTCCTTATCTAAAACTGTTACAGACTCATTTTTATTCAAGCCGATTGGCTGCTGGTCCCATGACGTTAAATGAACTTGTTGATTACTCTTCTCCTGCATGCCAAACACTTCTTTTACAAACCAGCCTTTTGCTTCTAATGCAGTTGCAGATAGATTTCCATTATCTTCAACCGTTACGTATTTTTGATTGTGCTCTGATTGCAGCGTGACACTACCCCAGCCCCAATTTTTATGTATAAAGGTATCCTGTGCACCATCTATCGCCTCACCGACTTTTACAAAATGTGTTGTTTCATCAACTTGAACGTATTTACCAGTAGAAGCCGAGCGTAGCCTAATACGGTCACAGCCATCAGCAAAAAGTATTTGTTCACTTACTTTTTTTGAAATTCCTTGCACTGGTGTTACTTTATACGGAGGTGTGCCGCTATACCAATCAGTGAATACTTCATTTGCTAACGTACCAATGACAGCCACCTTGTTTGATTTCAATGGTAACGTGCTTTGCTCGTTTTTAAGAAGAACAATAGATTTTCTCGCTGCTTGTAATGAAAGCTTACTATGTTCAGGGGAGCAGAGCTTATCTTCATTGATATTTGCAAAAGGATTTTGTTCGTCAGGATCGAATTCACCTAAACGAAAGCGGACGCGAAATGTGTTTTTCAAAGCCTGATCGAGGTCTGCCTCCTCTAAAAGGCCTTGTTCTAATGCATCATTAATCGCACGTAATGAAACTTCTTGATTATCGGTTATACTGTCGACTCCGTTTTTAATTGATAAGGCTACGGCTTCGGCATACGATTCAACGTATTTATGTTCGTTTACTGACCCTAATACATCGCCCGCGTCACTAACGACAAAACCATCCATGCCCCATTCTTTTTTTAGGATGTCATTTACAGCAGGATTCATATTACATAATGTACCGTTAACTGCATTATACGCGGTCATAATCGACTGTGCGTTGCCTTCTTTAATTTGTCTTTCAAATGCTTTTAAATAATATTCATTCATGTTTCTTGGATCAATACTGACAGAACATTCACCACGGTCTACTTCATTATTATTTCCGAGAAAGTGCTTTAAAGTTGCAGCCGTTTTTAAGTATGTTTCATCTTCGCCTTGTAAACCTTTTATGAGCTCTGTCGTGAGTTTTCCGGTAAGGTGTGGATCTTCACCATACGCTTCTTCCGTTCTTCCCCATCTAGGGTCCCGTTCCATATCTACAGTTGGTGCCCAAACAGTTAAGCCATTTATTTCAGGTTCTTTTTGATAATAGACACGTGCTTCATCAGCAATTGCACTTCCGACTTCCTTCATTAACTCTTCGTCCCATGTACAGCCGAGTCCGATATTTTGCGGGAAAACCGTTGCTTCACCGAGCCATGCGACACCATGGGCTACCTCTGTACCATGTTTATATTTCCGAATCCCAAGTCTCGGTATTTCCACTTGGTACTGACACATTAAATTTATTTTTTCTTCTAATGTTAGATGTGAGATTAAGTCCTCTACTCGTTCTTCGAGTGGAAGCTCACAATTTTGGAAATTGTAAGTTTTCGTTACTGAATCCATCCTACTCCCTCTTTTCTACGTAATGAGTACTTTTATTGTAATAGAAAGTTAAGCGGTTTCAAACCTGTAAAATTAGCAATAAAATCAGTTCATATTTATAGATTAGTATGATTACTTTAACTAGGTTAAATTTCACAAAGGGTATTGAATTTTTAGTGTTGATATAGGTGTTTAGTGATGTAATTTGTTTGTCTACTATAAAAAACAAAACAAAAGGCATTGATATAACTAAGTATTTAGTTCCTACAATCAAAATTTACATGACAAAATAAATCTACTTTCCTACATATTTTTTGATATTTAACAGAATATTAATCTAAAATTTACATAACTCTTTGAATTGGAATTTACAACCAGAATCTCTAGTACTTTTTCAATGAACCTATCGAAATGATTTATTCTTTTTCTCGATTCATTCTGTACTCATTCCGTACTAATTGGCTATTTTGGAATGAACATGCTAACTTTACAATTTGAAAAATTCAAAATATAATGGGGATGTATGTTACTTATGGTAGAAAATGGAATAAATATGTCAGGATGATGCAAATGGAAAAAGAACCAACTACGAAGATTCTTGTTATATTTAGTAGTTTCATATTCGGGATAATTGGATTCATTATCCTTTTCTTCTGGAAAAAGTCAGACATGTTCCTATATCTTCATCAGGTTTTTACTTTTACGTCTATCGGCAATGATTTATTAATAGGTTTTATTTATTCATTCATGTTATCAATTGTCCTTGTAATTTTACTTCTACTCGGAAAGCTCTATTATCCGCATACAAAAGGTGTTATACACTTAGTTGATATGCTTAAGGACAAGCCTTCAAATGTACTCCTAGTTACTTGTTTTCCTGCAGTTTTTGAAGAGTTTTTTTTCAGAGCTGTGTTATTAGGACTTTTGTTAACAGTTACAAACCCAGTAATTGCTATTCTCATATCAAGCTTTGTTTTTGTTCTCGCACATTTAAGTGACCAGTATCATGGTCAATATTATTTACTCACCTATCTGTTTCTTATCGGAATACTGACATCTGTTTCCTTTGTCATCCAAGAAACTATTTGGCCTGCAATGATTATACATGGTCTTTCAAATTTCATGACATCTATTCTAACTCGTAAAAATATTATTCCAATTAAAGCAAACTGAATACATTCTTTGGAGGTAAACATGACAATCAAAACAAACCAATCATTAACGATACCAAACGTTGTTGCATTTCGGAAAGAGATGGCTGAACATGCAATTCAACAGGAGTTGCAAAGCTTTGCGATGTACCTAAAAGGAAAGGATGTTAAAAAGGTTGGCCCTACAGTTAGTACAACATATGCCGTTAGAACGGATAACCAGCAAACTATCCTAGATATGGAGTTTCTCATTCCAATCAATCGAGAAATAGACGTAAATCATGATTACAGGTTTATTAGCGAATTCCACCTAACAAATGCATTATATACGAGTCATTCAAACCCCCTTTCTTCAATCGATGAGTCATACCAAGCATTGCTTCATTATATTAAAGAGAACAGCTTGCAAGAAATTTCAGGATTTTACACAGTCCAAACAAATGAAGATGATGTCAACCAAGGAGCAACTCCTATTGTTGATATTTATATCGCTGTAAATCCTAATAGACTATAAAAATCACATACTTGAAAGGAGGTGAAAAAGATGACTGAATTATCGTTAAATGGTATGCGTGAGCTACATAAAGAAGAAATGACTGAAATTGATGGCGGTTTTGTAGCACTTGCTTATTGGGCAGTTCGTGGAGGTTACTACGTTGCAACTAACCCTGCTGCTCGTGCTGCTGTTGCTAAAGGTGTTAACTGGTTTAGTGCAGGTGTCACTGGTTATACAGTTTGGGATGCTCTAAACTAATGGATACGGTCAATTAACTTTGAAAGGAGAATGATTGAAATGGAATTAATGGAAATCAAAGGAATGCGCGAATTACACAAAGAGGAAATGACTGAAATTGATGGCGGCTTTGTAGCAATTGCTTATTGGGCTGCTCGTGGTGCTTATTACGTAGCAACTAACCCTGCTGCTCGTGCTGCTGTCGCTGAAGGTGTTGCATGGTTTGGTGCTGGTGTTACTGGTTATACAGTTTGGGATGCATTAAATTAATTTAAAGGCGGGGATTCGAATGAACTTAGATATTAAAGGAATGAAAGAATTAAACCACCAACAAATGCAAGAAATTGATGGTGGCTGGGTCGCTGTTGCATGGAAGATTACTTGGCGAGTAGGTCTCCTTGCAGCAGGAGCATATGCAGCTTATAAAGCTGATCAGGATTAATTATATATTATTTAGGGGATGATGTCGAATTGACATCATCCTTTCATAAGGTGGTAGTTCAAATGAAAAAGGGTTTTTCAATTACTTATCTATTTATGATCGCAATCGCCGCTTATTGTACATATGGAGTCTTTTATTCCTACCTCTCGCTAGACAAAATCATGTGGGGTGCTATCTTCGGTATTTTATTTTGCCTACGGTATATTCTGAAGGACATATTAAAGGTTGGTTACGTATCGATGACTCAATCGTCCGATGAAATAACAGGCAATCAAAAGTTTTTATATATGCTGCAAAAGGCATTTTCATTCGCAATCTATATAAGCCCACTTATTATTGCTTTTTCTGACCTTATTTACAGTAAAGCTTCATTAGTTTTTATTACAATCGCAATGATTACGATTAGTTTAGACTTATTGCTTTGGTCAATGAGGAAAAATAATAAAGACGTACTTGTATAACATGTAATGTGAATCCGAGGAAAGGGAAGACCTCTTATGAATCTGTTTAAAAAATATGAATGTGTGAAACAGCACGATTTGAAAGACTGTGGTGCTGCTTGTTTAGCAACAGTAGCCAGATCCTATCAATTAAAAATACCGATCTCAAAAATTAGAGAAGTGGCAGGAACTGACCATAGAGGAACTAGTGTATATGGATTAACAGTTGCAGCAGAAAAACTTGGATTTACTGTAAAGGCAGTCGAAGCGAATAAAGAAGCCTTTTTCGGTGAATTCCCCCTTCCTGCAATCGCACATGTCGTCATTGATAATAAATTATTACATTATGTCGTTATCCATAAGATTACAAAAAATAAAGTAATCATAGCCGACCCTGCAAAAGGAATTCAAACACTCTCCCCGCAAGAGTTCTTCGATATTTGGACAAATGTACTTGTCCTGTTAGTTCCTAGTGAAGAATTTGTCAGTCGCAATGAAACTAAAAGTACTGTTAGCCGATTTATAGAACTTTTAAAGCCGCAAAAGAAATTATTAACCCATATATTTCTAGCATCTTTGCTATATACTGTGTTTGGTATTCTTGGGGCTTTTTACTTTAAATATTTAATAGATGAAATTTTACCTTATCAATTAACAAATACACTACATATTGTCTCCATTGGAGTCATTGTCCTTTATATGTTTCGAGTAATCTTGAACTTTTTCAGGAGCTATCTATTGCTGTTTATGAGTCAACGATTGGATATTTCATTAATTATTGGCTATTACAAACATGTATTGTCACTTCCGATGAACTTTTTCAATAATCGTAAAGTTGGTGAAGTTGTTTCAAGATTAATGGATGCTTCTAAAGTAAGAGAAGCGATTTCAAGTGCCGCACTAACAATTATGATTGATATCTTAATGATCCTTGTTGGCGGAGCAATTTTATTTACGCAAAGTAAAGTATTATTTGCGGTAACATGCTGTATGATTCCGTTTTATATTGCAATTGTATGGTCATTTCATCATTTCTTTGAAAAAATCAATCGTGAAGAGATGCAAAATAACGCAGAATTTACATCATATATAGTTGAGTCTGTTACCGGGATTGAAACAGTAAAATCATTTCACGCTGAAAAAGAAGTACAGTTTGAAACTGAAAAAAAATTCGTCAGCTTAATAAGAAGTGTATTTAAGCATGGGAATTATAACAATATCCAGACATCGCTAAAAACATTTGTTCAATTGGTCGGTGGTGTCATTATCCTATGGGTTGGTTCCACGTTGGTTATTGACGGTCGTTTAACAATTGGACAATTAATTACCTTTAATGCATTACTTGCATACTTTTTAGAACCTATTCAGAATTTAATTAATCTCCAGCCGCAAATGCAATCAGCTGTTGTTGCAACGGACAGGTTAATGGAAATTATGGATTTAGATAAGGAAGTCTCATCTACAGAGGACAAAAAACTAAAGCCAGACACGCTTAAAGGAGACATCCTTCTTCAAGATGTCCACTTTCGCTTTGGGACGCGAGCAAAAATTTTAAATGGAATTAATATGTACATCCCTAAAGGAAAGAAAGTGGCCTTAGTCGGAGAAAGCGGTTCGGGTAAAACATCATTAGTCCAGCTTCTCGTGCAGTTTCATAAACAGGAAAAAGGCGATATTTATATAAATGGTGTCAATATTCAAGATATACAATTAGAGACGATTCGTAAAAAAATTGCTTACATAACTCAAGATGCCTTTTTCTTCACAGGAACGATAAGAGAAAATCTAATGCTTGGAAATGACGAAGCTACATTTGATGACATCATTAGAGTATGTAAAATTACGAGAGTGCATGATTTTGTAAATAATTTACCATTACGTTACGATTCTATAATTGAAGAAAATGGCTCTAACTTTTCGGGTGGACAAATTCAACGTTTAGCAATTGCACGGGCATTATTAAAAAATCCCGATATACTCATTATGGATGAAGCAACTTCTAACTTGGACACAACGACTGAAAAAGCGATTACAGAGACAATTAGTTCGATTAATGGAATTACAACAATCATTATTGCACATCGCTTAAGTACAATTATGCATTGTGACCATATCGTCGTCCTTAATAATGGAGAAGTTTTAGAAGAAGGTGTCCATCAAGAGCTTATGGATCGTAAAGGTAAGTATTATCACTTATGGAGAGATCAACTTCCACAAGAGTTTTTAATAGAAACTGTACCTTCATTTCAGTAAAGTTTATGGAGTGTTAATATATGAGAAAAAATATAATTGATATGGAAGAATGGTCAGCTAGCAAAGATATTCTCAATGCCAAGCCTAATCGAATAGTCCCACTATTTTTAGTCATCCTCTTACTCATCATTGCTACACTTCTAGCATGGAGCTACTTTGGCAAAATTGATGAATATACGAAAGCAGTCGGAATTGTTCGGCCTGGTGAGGATATTCGTACAATTAGCGGAAAGCCAGGTGAAATCGAAAAAGTGTATGTTGAAGAAGGGCAAATTGTGAAGGAAAATGAGCCTCTCTTAACGATTAATAACGATGAGGTTACGATAAAAAAGGAAGAACTCGATACTCAAATTGCTACTTTAAAGGAAGAAGTAGAACTTCTACAAACATATAAGGAAGGAATAGATTCTAATCGCAATACAATTAATGGTGAAGGAGAATTAGTTGAAAAGTATCGAAATGAACTTGACAAATATTTACTTAAACAAGAAAGCTTGCAAAAGGAAATAACACTACTTCAAGAAATGGAAAATGAGTCAAAAAGTTATGTATCGAATCAGCATTTAAAGGTTGATTCAGAATTAGCCGACCTTACAAATGAAGTTAATCAATATAAAAACCTTGAGCAAAAAATAATGAACAACAAGGATATATCAATAAACAATGATTCAAGTGCTTATATATTATACAAACGTTACCTAGCAGATTTGGACAAAATTGAAAACGAGTATGAACAGCAAATGACAACTCTTCAAAACCAGGCTGAGGAAAGTGAAAAAGCTTTACAGGTTCAGGAAGGACTTCAGGATGTTGCAGTTAACCAGTCAAGTGAGATTTCATTTGAAGATTTAGAGAAGCAAAAAAATGAAGCGATCCACCAATTAAAAACAGACTATCAAACTCAAATTCTGTCTTCAATTAATAGCTTAGATTCTGAAAAACGTAGTATTGAATTGAATTCATACCAACCAAGCAATAGCCAATATGGCGTCCAAATTAGTCAAGTTCTAAGCTCGAAAATGGAATATGAAAAAGAAACAATTGCGCAAATTAATGATTCGATACAACAACTAGAAAATCAATTAGTTACTCTACAATCACAGGCTAAACTAAACAACGAAACCGAGAAATCAAGCGAAATATTAGCCCCAAGTACTGGTATCGTTGAATTAGGACAACCAATCAGTGAAGGGGATGTACTTCAAGGCGGCGAAAAAATCCTTTCGATTATTCCTGAGAAAAATAAAGTATATAAAATTAAATTATCGATTCCTAGCAGTGAAATTGGAAAGATAAAAATTGGAGATGCGATTAACTTTAGATTTGATTCACTTTCCAAAGATGAAAATAAACGTATTACTGGTAAAGTAACATATATAAGTCCAGATATTGTTGTGGATAGTGAAACAAATGCGAATTATTTTGTTGCCGAGTCAACGATTCCTATGAAATCGCTGCAGGAGAAAGGAATTTCGATTAAAATCGGTATGTCCTGCGAAGCACATATCGTCTATGACTCTAAAAGAATCTTACATTTTATCCTAGAGAAATTGAGTTTTATGTAGTTATAGTGAACTGTGCATTTGATTAATGAACGTTACCAATTCAAACATAATTGTCTGATACAAATAAAAAAGGGAATCATTTTCTCATTATAGTGAAAAGATTTCCTTCTTTATTTGTTTAATGCATTTAATTGATTGAACGACTCCTTCAAGGTGTTACGAAGTTAATAGCCTTTTTTATCCATGCCGTTTAAGCTTGATTTACACTTGCTTTTCGACTTTCTATTTTCAGTATCGTCTTCTGTATAATTTTATAAAAATAAAAATATGAGAAATAAGCGATTAATGAACCAATTCCAATTGGTAGCAAAAATGTTAAACTGCTGCTCATGTAAACAAATGCACCAGCAATTAAGGCCACACCTACAGTCGAAAATGGATTGCTAATTGTAAGTATAAACGTATTTTTTAACATCGTGACAAACCGTAATTCAAAATGGACAATGTATGAAAAATAGTGACTATTCCATGTAAAAAAGAATGCAGTAATGATGAAAAAGACAGCAAGAATGAGTGGTGATTGGTCTTTAAAGAATAATAGATAATTAACGAGCCAGCCACTCCAAAATAATACGAAGACAATACCACCTAGCAGGCTTTTTCGATAATTTTCCTTATAGTATCTCAAGTACGAGCGGATAACCGGAATATCTCCTTCCCCCATTACCCACTTTCTAGCAATACCATACATCGCAGCGGTTGCAGGAAAGAAAACACATGGCGTCAATATGGCGAGAAGGATTCCTGTCGTTTGCAAATTCGCAAAGTTACTTCCTATTAAACTAAGCAAAACATATAAGATTGGCAGGTTAAAAAGCAACCACATCATATTTGTTACCACGATCCGTGTAAAGATTACCGAAAATTTATAAAAGCCGCCCATTAATCCATTCATTTCCATATGTATCCACCTCATGTCTAGTCTTTCTAAAATGCTGTTACACTATCTGCCAAATGAGCTTTACTTGCTCAGCCTTTTTCAATGATAGCTTCCACCCATCATCTTCCTTTACAACATGCTCTTCTGTAGTTAGCATAAAAGCCTCATTTCTCTTTATTCTTATATGAACATCCTGGTCTGTTTTCGAAGTAACGTTTAATTCAATTTTTCCTTCATTCTTTATATCCCAGCTGAGCTCATTAATATAAATTTGCCCCCGGCATAATGTTCCGGAAATTTTTCCACTTGTAAGTTCATTTGGTAATGCAGGCAGTAAATCTATTTTGCCAGGTAGCGAGAATACGAGCAAATTGTGAATGAGCTCTGGAATCGCTCCGTTTGCATCAACATTGAATACATCATAGTTGTCATAATGAGCAGTCATCATACTAGGATAGATTGCTCCACCTGAAGCCATCATTCGAAAAATATCCCAAACAATATCCCCCATTCCAAATCGTGCCGCCGCTAAACCAGCATGCATACGACCATGTGATGAAGTATCTGTATTTGGATTGTACAACCAATGCTCAAATTTCTTTTCTAACGCAATCTTTGAAGCTACCCATAGTTCTGGTGTCTCCTCTTCTGAGAATTCATAGCTTTGGAAAATCGGATACAAATGTGAATAATGACGATGATTATAGTTATCATCATGGTCATTTACAGCCCATTCCTTCAAAGCACCTTCTTCGTTAATAAGATATGGAGGTAGCTTATTAAGCATAGTTTCCCAATGTGGGATTTGTTCTTTATCGATGTTCAACTCGTTACATGCAGAAATGAGATTTGTCAGTACCTGTTTCGCCACTGCGATATCCTGTGTACTATTAGCAGCAATACCATTTTCTGCTGAATAAGAAGGATTGAATACGAATGTTCCATTCTCTTCATAGAGAAAGTCCTCATAAAAGAGCACAACCTCTTTTAAGTATGGAACAACATGCTCCTGTAAAAACGGTTTATCGCCCGTGTATAAATAGTAATCATACAATAAATGAGCAAGCCACCCTGCACCACAGGTCCAAAATGCACCGAAAAATGTATCACATTCCCGTTCGCCCCAGCTGGAATCCCCCCAATGGAGATGCTTGCCGCTATTAGAAGCCCGAACACCTGACATAATACCACGACAACCAAACATTGTTTTAGCATTGTATTTAAAATCATCTAGATAGCTTTCCAGCAGCGCCACATATGGTTTAAACCCTTCAAGCATATTGCCACTAAAAACAGATGCCATCGCAAGCTGGAGATTTGTATCTAATGTATAATCCGAAGACCATGAAGGTGTCCATGTCCCAGTCCATATCCCTTGTAAATTAGGTGGTCTCAATCCTGAGCTTGTGATGAACATATAGCGCCCGGCATGGAACATTTTTTCAACTAATGCTGTTGATAATACTTTCGTTTGGCGAACGTCTTCAAATAATTGCTCTGAACTCCAATTGCGTTTCTCTCCGCCATGGAAGTCAATTGCAACACGATGAAACATTTCAGAATGAATTTTTCGATGCGATTGAAAAAGCTCAGCATAGCTCTGTCTAGTTGGAAATAGCTTCTCAGTCTGTGAACCTAGTTTATCGACAAGCTCAAATGGGATGATTTTTATAAATACGAGTATTTCCCTTGTATTAGTCACAGTAATTCGATTTCGTTCTCTAGCAAGGTGACCATCTGGACAGACAACTTCGACGAAGCTTTCATAGCCATGTTCTGCATGTTTATAAGTGTGGAGCCCTTTAATTGTCGTTGCCCCTACATCGAAACTCGCATTTAGTAACGGATGGTCTATTTCCTCCGCAGATAAACAAACAAGCGGCATGACTTTATTAGAAGTAATTGACATAATCACTGCCCCATCTTGTCGTGAAGCAAAAAGCTTTCGTTCAAACTGTTGATTTCCATCATTCCAAGATGTTAACACTTCACCTGTTGCAAAATCGACAGCACGAATATAGTCATGCACAACTTTTGCTGAAGGCTGCTCAATTGATAAAAATACCCCTGGGTGATATGGGTCTGTATCAACAAGCGTATGACCTAGCTCCTCACCTTTTCTGATGAAATATTCATGTGAAGCAATGTAGCCTTCTGTTCTACTAATTTTTCGCACTTCCTCTAAATACGGTGCCATATTCGGAATTTCTTCCTTTGAACCAAGCGGTAAAAAGAGCTCAGCATGATTGACAATAACTGTTTCGCGCTCCGGTTTACCATAATGCATAGCACCTAGTTCACCGTTTCCGGTAACGTTGGCAAATTCCCACTTTTCTGCGGGTTGTCTGCTAAAAGCTCCGTATTCTGGGATTCGGTTATCGATTGTTTTGGTGATCGTTTCGTTCTGCAAAAACATTCCCTCCTATCAATCTATTACAAATAATAAGTCTATTATTGGTCTCTACAGATTTTTTTCATAAGAAACAAAATATAAATGTTTTATCTCTTTAAGCGCTTCCAAAAATACATGTAAAATCACAAATTATCATATTTTATGTTTAGTTTAAATGGAATTACAGCAATGATACCATGTACAATTTAGCACGATATTCCGTTCATAATTAGATATTTACTGAATCAAGTTCTCAATACCTTACCTTTTATCCATATTTGACATCAGCTTTTCTCTAATACTTCTTACTTTCCTCTCTATCTTAATCAAAACTTAACAAATCAACTTGATAATAGAATAAGAGGTGATTAGATAATGAATGATATTGGTATTTTGTTTGCCATCATTGGGGGTACTCTATCTTTTTTCTCCCCTTGTGTATTTCCACTTTTGCCGGCATATATAACACATTTAACTGGAGGGAAAATTGAAGATGCAAAGCTTGATGTTGACCGAAAACTGCTTTATTACAGGTCAATTGGATTTATTCTAGGATTCAGCATCATCTTTATTGCCCTTGGAGCTTCAGCAAGCTTCATTGGGAAAGTACTAGTAAATTATCGTGTACTTATCATGCAGTTAGCAGGCTTATTAATTATTATTTTTGGCTTACAGATGGCTGGTTTGTTAAAATTTAAATTATTAATGAAAGAAAAAAGAATTCAATCAAATCGGAAACCCAAAAGCATGCTTGGGTCAATTTTGTTGGGCATGGCTTTTGCAAGTGGCTGGTCACCTTGTGTCGGACTAGCCCTTTCCTCTATTCTACTATTGGCTAGTTCAACAGATACATTGTCTCAAGGAATTTTACTATTAGGAGCTTATTCACTTGGAATGGCGATCCCATTTTTTCTAATAACTCTTATTATTTCGAATTCACTTAAAATGATGAGAAAAATAAACAAATATTTAGGTAAGCTTGCCGTTGTGAATGGTATCGTCATGGTCATGCTCGGATTCCTAGTATTAAGTGGACAAATGCAAAGAATAAGTGCCTGGTTATCCGCATTTCGTTTATTCGAACTTTAATGGACAAGGGGGGATTTGATGTCATCAACTCATTTAATAGGAAAAACTGTTCTAGTTGTAGAAGATGATCCTAAAATTCGGAAACTTATTAGCCTTTATCTAGAAAACGAAGGCTATGAAGTTACTGAAGCAGCTGACGGAAAAGATGCAAAGGTGAAAATTGAAAAGTTCGATCCTTGTATCTTGATACTTGACTTAATGCTTCCAAACATAAGTGGTGAGGAAATATGTAGATGGGTTCGTGAAGACTTAAAAAGTGTTATGCCCATTATTATTCTAAGTGCAAAGGTGTCTGAGAAAGAACGTATCCGTGGATTTAAGTTAGGGGCTGACGATTATGTCATCAAACCCTTCAGTCCTGGTGAATTAATGGTCCGTATCGAAGCCGTATTACGAAGAACTGCAAGCCGCTGTGGAAAATTAAGCTTTACAGGCTTTACAATTAAACCTGTTAAAGGTGAAGCACAAATCAATGGGGAAAAGCTTGAACTAACCCATTTTGAATTTAAACTTCTTCATGCACTAATGCAGCATCCGAACCAAATTTTATCAAGAGAGCAAATTCTTCAGCTTATATACGAAAAGAATGAAAAAGTAGTTTCCGACCGTACGATAGACGTACATATTAAACATTTACGTGAGAAAATTAAAGAAAAAACACCGAAGGATTATATACAAACAGTGAGAGGAATGGGATACAAATTTGTTGGCGTATAAGAAACTTACAAATCTTTTATCAAAGCTAGTTGCACTTAATAGTTTTGTCATTTTACTCGTTATTATTCTAGCAGGGTTATCTGTAAAAAATTACGCCTGTTACTTAGTTAATTCGAAACAAATAATCGGCCAAGATTTTGTTGACACATTAAACCTTTATCTTTTATTTGTAAGTATTCTTGCCTTTTTAATAGGTGGATTATTTCACTATATTACAGCAAGAAATATCATTAAACCGATTAAAGCACTAGCAAATGCTGCAAAGGAGATAAAGGAGGGGCGTAAACCTACTGAAATCACGTCCTCTTCATCAGGAGAAATAAAGGAATTAATCATAAACTTTAATGCGATGGCCACTAGTCTACAATCCATGCAGGAGCAGCGGGAAAATATGCTACGTGATATAGCACATGAATTGCGGACACCACTAACCAATTTAAATGGCTATTTAGAAGCCTTGCAAAATAATATGATAGACAGTAATCCTGAGCTCTTTGGTTCTCTATTGGATGAATCAAGGCGAATGACAACAATTGTTGAACTACTGACAGAATTAAATTCATGGAACCATGGGAACTACATGAATGATAAAGCCTTTCACATCATTGATTTACAAACTGTTATCAATGACACCATTACAACCTTTCAGCTTAAATTGAATCAGCAATTTAGCGAGCAACTATATAACGTTGAACAAACGAAGATATTAGCTAATAGAGATGGTCTCACCCAGGTATTTTCTAATATTCTTCAAAATATTATTGACTATAATCTTGGTAAAAGCATTGAAATCTTTGGGGAAATTAAAAAGCAACATTATCTTCTTTCATTTACACATGAAGGAAAACCGATTGACCCCGAAGATAAAGACTTAATTTTTGAACGTTTCTATCGTCTAGACGAATCGCGAACTATTAAATCAACTGGAGCTGGTCTTGGACTCGCTATAGCTAAAAGCATCGTTCTAGCCCATAACGGTGAGATTGGAATCAACACTGATGGGTCTCGTCATACATTTTGGATATCCCTCCCTATGAAGATAAAGGCTCCTAACTGTTGAGCCTTTTCTTTTCCCACTAAATAAGTCTCTTATATAAATAACCGTTTACTAATAGTTGATTAAACAGACAGCCTGGATGTGTAGAGAATAATATAGTAATAATTTCTAAGCTGTCTCTTCATTCACACAGGATGCCTAATACCCGTATATTCATTTTAAACCGCAATATTGGAATGAACGATTCACATGCCACTTAAATATTTATCCTTAAACTTAATCATTCCTTAACAAAAGCCCCTCATACTTATCAACAAGAGGAGGTGTCTTACATTGCAATATACCATCAATAAAGCAATTGTCTCTACAAACCTAAACTACGGTCGATTACATATTTCACCTAACGCAAGTGAGGGTTTTCGACCGTATGAACTATTTATTTCATCTTTAGCAGGATGTAGCGGAGCTATTCTAGCAAAAATCTTAGAGAAAAAAAGGATTGCATTTGAAGAAATTGATATCGATTCAACCTTCGAAAGAAACCCTATATATTCCAATCGATTTGAAAAGATAGAATTTAATGCATCTATTAAAACTTCTACAATTATTGGTGAAAAACAAGCTGAAAAGATAGCAGAACTCGTCTTAAAGAACTGTGGGATGATTCAATCTGTTAACACTTCAGTTGACATTACATTTGTCCTTAGCTTTGTACAAGCTACAAGTGATTATCAATGACCTATATTCAAATTGGAATTTTCACGATCCCTTCTGCTTGGCTATCAGCAATATTAGCTCTTTTTCTTGTAGCTAGTATGATTCGACTAATGATGAAGCAAAAGGTTCCGGATTGGTATTGGAATGGATTTTTTCTTTATGTTTTAGTTTGGAAGCTCAGCTATATTTTCTTTGAATTTTCACTTTTTTTAGATATGCCAATGTCACTTATTTACTTTCATGGAGGGTTAAAAGGTCACATACTAGCAATTGGAGTCGTAACCGGTTATTTTATCATCGTTGTCAGAAAAAGGGTACCATTGCTTCAACATTCGATCCACTACATCCTATCCTATTTTATATTTTATCAAGGAGTAATCAACCTGCTTGACATGAACTTTGTGGAAGGGGGACTTCATCTATCATTAAGTTTAAGTTTGCTCTCTCTTAAATACAAAGAAGATTTAAAGTTTAATATGCAAATGATTCTTTTATCTACCATGGTAGAGCTATTATTACTTAGTGTATATCAGTCTCTCTTTACATATGACATTTATACGATAATTTGGCTCGGCTTTGGTTTACCTTATTTACTATACTACTTAAAGAGAGGAAGAATGGCTTGAAATTGAAAAAGAATAGTATTGCTGTTGTCATAATCTTTCTTGCAGTAGCAATCATATTAGTGAACCTCTGGAAATCCTTTGAACTAAATGAACAACAAACTATAACGGGAAGGGATAATTCTACCATTAATAATGAACAAAAATCTGAAGAAAAAACAATAAAGGGAGTAGATTTAGCAGAAGTTCAAGAAGGGAAAATCCCACCTGATTTTCAATTGAATACACTTAATGGGAACACTGTTAAACTCTCAGACTATCGAGGAAAGAAAGTTATCTTAAACTTTTGGGCAACGTGGTGCCCTCCTTGTAAGGCAGAGATGCCTCATATGCAAAACTTTTACGAAAAGAATAAAGAAAATGGGATAGAAATACTTGCTGTCAATTTAACAAGTATGGACAATGGTGTTGAGGCTATTCAGGAATTTAAAAATAGCTATGGGTTAACATTTACGATACCGCTAGATGAAACTGGGGACTTAGGTATACAATATCAAGCCTTCACGATCCCAACTAGCTATATTATTGATACTAATGGTGTGATTTCAAAAAAGATTGTCGGGCCGATGGATGAACAAACAATGGAAGCATTAATAAGTGAAATTCCATAGATAGCTACTACACTGAAGTCTTTAAATTAATTGAGTAATAATACACAGTTTGAGTTAAGTAAGTAGGAAGTCAACAAGCTCCAAATCGTATATAAAGATAATCGATTTAATAACTCTATTGATACGTCTACTAGAAAACAATAGTAGATTCTGAGAAATTATAGAAAAGGCAATGAATTGATACAAAACAGCCAGTTGAAGTAAAAATTGACGGCAAACTAAATAATTAGTTATACCGTCAATTTTTACTTTATGTTCTTTTTTATTTGGCTGAATTATAAAATATCCATCCAAATTTTTATCGCAGTCGCCAAAATTAACAAGGCTAATACAACTTGTAAAACTTTCGTATTCACCTTTTTCCCCACATTTGCACCAATTGGAGAAGCAATTAAACTGGCAACAATCATAATAAATGCCGGAAAATATTCGACCTGTCCAGTTGTTACTTTACCAATCGTCGATCCGATCGAGGATATAAATGTAATTGCTAATGATGAAGCAATCGTCATTCGCGTCGGTATTTTTAAGACGACTAACATGATTGGGACTAGTAAAAACGCGCCTGCTGCACCAACAATGCCTGCTCCAACCCCAACAATTAACGCAAACAATGCAGCTAGCCATTTGTTAAACTTCACTTCTTCTAATGGAATATCATCGATGCCTTTCTTCGGAATAAACATCATGATCGCAGCGATTAACGCTAAGATTCCATAAATTAAATTGATGCCACCCTCACTCATCATCTTTGAACCATATCCACCAACAAAGCTACCGATTAATATAGCTACACCCATATAAATAATTAGCGACTTATTTAAGTATCCACCTTTACGATATGCCCAAACTCCCCCAATCGTTGCGAATAAGACTTGTATTGCACTTATTCCTGAAACCTCATGGGCAGTAAAAGCTGCTAAACCAAATAACGGTGGAATATATAATAGCATCGGATACTTAATAATCGACCCACCGATACCGAGCATGCCGGAAAGAAAAGAGCCGATAAACCCAATTAAAAATATTGTTATGATAAAAGCTAAATCCATACATCTACCTCCTAAAAAGAGACTGCCCTACAGACAGTCTCATTTATTTATCCTTTTTTAATCCAGAATTTTAATACATCTTGTTCTTGTTCATGGTGAAGGAATTCATGTCCACCAGATTTTGCCCACGCCACTAAGTCATTTTTTGCACCTTTATCTGTTGCGTGAATTTCTAACACTTCTCCGCTATCAAGTTCATTCATTGCTTTTCTTGTTTTTACAATTGGCATTGGACATGCTAATCCTTTTGCATCAAGTACTTTTGTAGATTCCATTTATATCATCCTCCAATATTAATAATGGCTGTTTTCGTAAACATTGTTGCTTTTAACTTAGTTGTCGTTTAGGGTTTGTTTCCGCTACAGTACTCGCTTTCCGCGGGGTGGGTGCTGAGCCTCCTCAGCGCAAGCGCCTGCGGGGTCTCATCTCTCCCACGCATCCCGCAGGAGTCTCGCACTTCCGCTCCAACAAACCCTTAAAAAAATTTAGTGCAAAAAATCACAACCTTTTAGAGAAGAGCCTTAATAATTAACTCGTTTTATTAATTGATCTTGTTTGCTATCTTACCGCACAACGGTTTGGTCCAATTTCCATCTCGCGTTGTTTTTCTTCATCAGGATTTAGTTTCCCCATATTTGTCTGACGTATTTCTTGATATGCATTTGGTTGAGGGGGTAGATTTTCTGTTACTAATTTTCTAAATTCATTTTCATCTTTTATTTGTAAACCATGATTTTTTTCATAAAGCAACCCAAGCTTCTCTGCGACGCTTCCATCATCATTAAGTTCTTCAATGACCATAAAATGTGCGGGAAGAACTACTAGCTCTTCTGATAACTGCTTATAGCGTTTATACAAACTATCCCTTAAATCACCGACCCAGTCCTCTGCCATACCTGCAAGATCAGGTCGTCCTATTGAATCAATGAATAAAATATCACCTGAAAGTAAGTAGCTATCATCTACGACAAAGGAAGTCGAGCCAATTGTATGACCTGGTGAGTAAAGTGCATGAATATCAATAGCTGTATCACCTATTTTTACAGCATTTCCATTTTCTAACGGCGCAAAAGTAAATGTTACTTCTGCTGCATCTTTAGGCGGCAACCAATATGTTGCATTCGTTTGTTCTGCTATGATTCGGCCACCTGAAATATGGTCAGCATGTAAGTGTGTATCAAAAACATGGGTAATGTTTGCACCAATATCGCTAGCAAATTGCAGGTAAATATCTGTCATTCTTGTCGCATCAATTAACGCGGCCTCACCATTTGATACGACCATATACGATAGGCAGCCTTTTCCGATACGGACAAATTGATAAATTTCACCGCCATCTTTCAAATTACCTAATTTAACTGGCTCTAAATGTTCACTCCAAGCTTTCATACCACCTTGTAAATAAGAAACAGTCTGTCCTGCTTCTGAAAGCATATCAGCAACCATCACGGATGAACCTTCTTTAGCACATACAACTAGTATCTCTTTATCAGTCGGTATATCTGATAATATTTGTTCTACACCATCTAATAGGTCAAAGTAAGGAATATTTAGATAGGTAAAGTTTTGCCCTTCAATTTTCCAATCTTTAAAATCACTTTCATTTCGTACATCTAATATGAAAAGCTCCTCTTTGTTAAAAATCATCTTTGTAACATCTTTTGAAGTCATCATGTTTACCGTCATCACAAATTACCCCCTAAGGTATATTTAGTAGTAAAATTTTTTAGATTTCTCCTGCTTGTTTTACTCCAGCACCCCATAAAAAAGTTATAAGCACTGGAGCGTAGACTAAAGCGAATGAAAATCGGCGTTTCACCATATTCGGTCATTTACATATATAATTTCTAATTTATTTATTCGTTTCCCCAGACCATTGACTCATGCCAGGTACAACGTTTTTTACGTTTGTAAAACCATGTTCCGCTAATTTTTGTGCTGCTAAGTCACTACGACTACCTGTGCGACAAATAACATAAATCTCGTCCATTTTATTTAATTCATGTAACCTAGATTCCAATTCACCTAGCGGTAATGAAATAGCTTGAGGAATATGATTGAAAACATACTCTGCATTCTCCCTAACATCTAAGACAACGATTTGTTCAGATAGTTTTTGTTGTAATTCATCATTTGTTACAACAAGTGGATGCTTTTTCTCATTCTTGCTCTCTTCGTCCGAAGATTTCCTTATATAATGCTTCAGTACATCTCCATCCTCTAGAGTTCCTAAATATTGATGACCAGTGCTCTCAGACCAAGCTTTCATATCAGCTGTTGATCCTCTATCTGTTGCCTGAACTTCTAGAACAAAGCCTGGACTTAAGCCCTTCATTACCTTTTTAGTCTTCACAATTGGCATTGGACATGCTAATCCTTTTGCATCTAATACTTCATTTACTTTTACATTCATGATATAGCGGCCTCCCATATACCACAAGGGGTATAATTTATTTTAAAAAAAATTTTATTTTTCTAGTTTACCTTCCCATGCAAGCATGCCACCAGACATGTTAATCACGTTAAAACCTTGGCCTTCAAGAAATTGAGAAGCTTGACCACTTCTGCCACCTGAACGACACACAAGTGTATATTCTTTTGACTTGTCTAGCTCATGCATCCGAAATTCTAGCAACCCTAATGGGATGTTCACAGCCCCAGGAATTTTCCCTTCGGCAACTTCAGCAACTTCACGGACATCAACAATGTTTAAATTTTTTCCTTCATTTAATAATGTCTCTACTTCTTTAGCCGTCATTTGTTTCATAACTATTTCCTCCTTTTATTAGCTCCAGGCATTCATGCCGCCCTTTACATTCGTTACATGCTTAAAGCCCTGCTTCTTCAATAGTTTACTTGCCTTACTACTTCTCATTCCACATTGACAAACAACGACCACTTCTTTTTCTTTTGATAGTTGATTTGTTTTTGCTGCTAATTGATGAAGTGGGATATTTTTAAAGCCACGGATATTGTTTGCTTTATACTCAGCAGGAGTGCGCACATCAATATATTGTTTATTTTTATCTTGAAGCTCATTTTTTAGTCCAGCTGTTGTAATTTGCTTGACACCTTTTGTTGGTAAAAATCTTTGAATAATGAAGAAAATAATGAGACCGATTAAAAAATAATTAATATATTCCATCGTATTCCTCCTTGACCAAAGTTAAATAAATAAGTTTACATTGCCATCTTCCGCATCAGCTAAGTAAGCAGCTACACCAGCATATTCAATGTTCTCGAGTAATTCTTGCTCTTGTAACCCTAATAAGTCCATTGTCATTGTGCAGGCAACTAGCTTTACATCCTGCTCCTGAGCCATCTCAATTAATTGCGGTAAAGGTAACGCATTATGTTTTTTGATGACATCTTTAATCATTTTCGGACCAAAGCCAGCAAAGTTCATTTTCGAGAGGCCCATTTTATCAGCACCTCTAGGCATCATTTTCGCAAACATCTTTTCAGGTAAAGACTTCTTTAGTTGTATCGGCTCGTCTTTTCTTAGAGCATTTAGGCCCCAAAACGTATGAAATATCGTTACTTCATGGTCATATGCAGCTGCTCCATTTGCAATGATATAAGCTGCCATTGCTTTATCATAATCACCGCTAAATAATACAATTGTTGTTTTTTTCGTTTCTGTCATTAATACTTCCTCCTCCGTACCAATTACCAATACATGTATAGGTATTAATTTTTATAAAAAATTAAGCTTTCTTTATCCAAAACTTCAATATATCACTTTCGATATCATGCTTAATCAATTCATGTCCCCCAGATTTAGCCCATGCAGTTAAATCGTTTTTTGCGCCTTTATCAGTTGTGTGAATTTCAAGGACTTGACCTGATTGTATTTCATTTATCGCCTTTTTCGTTTTAACGATTGGCATTGGGCATGCTAGTCCTTTTGCATCCACAAATTTATCTATGTTCATAATTAAATCCTCCTAATTTCATATTACCTCTACCCCTAAGGGTATATTACTAAATAAAAAAATAACTGTCAATCAAAACCTCTAATTTCAAAAATATTATTTTATGAAGGGAAATTTCTCATGTAACTCTCCCTTCTTGATTGTTATCTACTTTTCACTAATAAATTAACAGCCTCTTTAATTAATTGATCTGTATCTTCACCTTTTTGCTCAGCATCTAAGACACATTCTACTAGATTAGAGCTAACAATGACGCCCACTGTACGGTCAACTGCAGAACGGACCGCAGAGAGTTGAGTGATTACATCTTTACAATCTTTGTTTTCTTCCATCATTTTCAATATCCCACGAAGCTGTCCTTCCATACGTTTCACTCTATTTTTAATTTGGTCATTATATTCCATTTGTATCTCTCCATTCCTATAAATATCATTTACAGTCACAATCTGTAAGCGTGTAGCTTGCTACCTTAAAACCCTTTTTTCTTAAAAATCTTACACTCATATTTTTTTCAATTGTGTTAGATGCCACTACATGTACAGTCGGCCTTTTTATATCTTGATAATGTCTTTTCATATAAGCAATTGGAATATTTACCGCTTTTCGGATTGGTTTGTTAGTAGATTGATGATAATCCCTGACATCTACAATATCAATTGATTCCCCATCAACATTCAATGATTTTAAACAATCAACTCCCCAAACTGGGAAATACCTACTATATATAAAACTACTTATTACGATAATTAGCAGACCTACCATCATAAATAATATATACATATCATATACCTCACTATTGCGTTTGATGTAAGCTTGACATGACCTCATTTTTATAAGCACATTCATTGTGTTTCTTACATTCCCTATAATATACCCTCATAGGTATATTGTCAACAGCTTACTTACTCGAAATATCATCCAATTTTTACTATAGCCTTGTTCACCCATCATCGCAAGTATCTATTTATATAAAAAAGCTGACTCCAGCTAGAGAGTCAACCTTTACCTTTATCTAACGGCACAACGATTTGGGCCGATTTCCATTTCCCGCTTTTGTTCTTCATCAGGGATGATTTTACCCATATTGGTTTCACGTATTTCCTGGTAAGAATTTGGCTGCGGTGGTAAATTCTCTGTTACTATCTTTCTAAACTCATGGTCACTTTCAATATTTAAACCATGGTTTTGTTTAAATAAAGTTCCAATTTTTTTAGCAATTGAACCATCATTGTTCATTTCCTTAATTGACATATAGTGCGCAGGCAAAACAATTAATTGTTCTGCTAGTTCCCTATATGTTTTATAAAGCGTGTTTCTTAAATCAGAAACCCAATCTTCAGCTTTCCCTGCAAGATCCGGGCGACCAATTGAATCAATAAACAATATATCACCTGTTAGTAAGTATTGATCATCAACAATAAACGATGTACTACCAATTGTGTGACCAGGAGAGTATATCGCTTTTATCGTAACGTCTCCTACTTTATGTGTGTCCCCATCATGAATTTCAGAATATTCATATGTGACTTCTTCAGCATCCCTTGGTGGTAAATAATATGGTGCATTATACTTATCAGCTATTTTTTTTCCTCCAGAGATATGGTCAGCGTGTAAATGTGTATCAAATACATGGGTCAGCTTTACGTTCTCCTCTTGTAATACAGCTTCATACGTGTCAAGCATACGATTTGTATCAATCATAGCCCCTTCCCCATTTGATACAATTAGATAAGACAAACACCCTTTTCCAATTCGCACGAATTGATAGATTTCTCCACCACTTTTTAGTTCGCCTATTTTTATAGGCTCTAAGTGCTCACTCCATGCTTTCATTCCACCCTCTATAGAGTATACATCCTCATAACCAGCTTCAGTAATTTGCTCTGCAACAAACTCAGAGGATCCCCCTTTTGCGCAAATGACATAAATTGCTCGATTGTTCGGAAGCTTATCGATAATTGGCTCTATCCCTTCAAGCAGTTCAAAGTAAGGAACATTTATTATTTCTACATTATTTCCTTCAATCTTCCAATCATCGAAATCTTCTGTATTTCGTGCGTCCAGGATGAAAATTTCCTCATTTCTGATCACCTTTTTGGCAAGTTCACTTACCGTTATCGTTTTCACTTCATTAGACATTTTACTCCTCCTTTCCGTCTATCATTTAGCGATATTTAAAATGTTAGCGTTACATTTGCATCCTTTGCATATGTTAAAAAGGTAACGGCACCGCCAACATCAATTCCTTCAATAAATTGCTCTTTCTCTAAATTCATAACATCCATCGTCATTTGACAAGCAATCATCTTAACTCCCATCTCACTTGCCATAGAAACGAGCTCTTCTATCGGTGGAACATTCGCTCGTTTAAAACCTTCCTGAAAATGTTCTGCTCCGGTTGGCATTGGAAGATTTTTATGGGCCTCCTTATGAATGAGATTCAATCCTTCAAATGTAAAAAAAATCCCTACTTCTGCATCTGTAGCAGCAGCTGCAGTTGCAATATTAAATACTTTGTATGCATCAAACATTCCACCATTCGCTGCAATGATTGCGACTTTCATGTTGTTTACCTCCTTAGTTTTTATATCCTTTTTCAGTGATTGGTCAGTTGATTTATTTATTTTACTATTAGCCTTTTATTAATTCACCTGTATATTCCTTCATACCTGGAACGACATTTTTAACCTCACGAATTCCCTTTTCGGTTAATTTCTGTGCTGCTAAATCACTACGTGTTCCAGTACGACAAATAATATGAAGATTATCTAGAGACTCTATTTCATTAAAACGCTGTTCTAACTCGCCTAATGGAATATTTAATGAACCAGGTATATGTCCGAAGGCATATTCAGCTTGTTCTCTTACATCAAGAATTGTGATTTTTTCTTGTCCATCTAGCTTTTCAAGTAACTCATCGAGCTTCACAATATGCGGGTGTTTAATTGTTGGCTTCTCCTCATGTTCATTTGCTCTGCGAAGATAATGCTTTAAAACATCCCCATCTTCGATTGTTCCTAAATATTGATGTCCAGTACTTTCTGCCCAGGCTTTCATATCGGCAGTTGAACCTTTGTCTGTTGCTTGTACTTCCATTATTTGACCTGGGTCTAAAGAGTTCATTTCCTTCTTCGTTTTGACGATTGGCATTGGACATGCTAATCCTTTTGCATCAAGCACTTTATTTACAGTGATCTCCACTCTTCTTCCCTCCTTTTCTCAACTATTATTTAACGAATCCGAAAATCAATACTTTTAATAAATATTTTCCACATTTTTAAGTGCACAATCACGATTAACGAAGTGTAAAAAATCATCAAATCAAAGAAAGAAGGTGACTCAAACGAATGAGTCACCTTCTTTCCTACATTATTTTTTCTTAATCCAAAATTTAATGAGTGAACCTTCTTGTTCTGTTTTGATTAGTTCATGTCCAGCATTCTTTGTCCAAGCTGGCAAATCATTTAATGCACCTTTATCTGTCACATGTAGTTCAAGCACTTGATTACTTTGTAGTAAGTCAATCCCTTGCTTTAACTTTACGATTGGCATTGGGCAAGCTAAACCTATTACATCAACGACTGAATCGACATTTACCTGTCCTTTACTTATCGCTTCCTTTTCAGTAGATGACCATTCTTTGTTATGAGCGATGTTGCTGCCAAAAACAGAGGAATACGTTTTCCAGCCACCATCTACATTTTTCACCTTAAAGCCATTATTTTTTAATATCCTGCTTGCTAAATAACCTCTTAATCCAACTTGACAGCTTACGTAAATGGTTTCGTCCCTTGGGATTTGTTCAAGCTGATTTCTAAGTGCATTTAACGGAATATTCTTTGAGCCTTTAATAAAACCAAATTCCCGCTCCATAGGTTCCCTAACGTCAATTAATAATCCACCCTCTGTAACAATATCATCAATTTCATGCCATTGTACTTGCTCTAATTCACCTTCCTTTATATTAGCTGCAACATATCCTGCCATGTTTACTGGGTCTTTAGCAGAGGAGAAAGGTGGAGCATATGATAGTTCCAAATTAGTTAGGTCCTCTACAGTTAAGTTGCCTTTAATTGCTGTTGCAATAACATCAATTCGTTTATCAACACCATCCATTCCAATTGCTTGTGCACCATATATTTTTCCTGTTTCTTTGTTAAAAATTAATTTTAGCGCAATAGGTGCTGCATTAGGATAGTAGCCTGCATGTGAGCTAGGATGAATGTGAACTACTTCATATGGGACATCTAATCGATTAAGTATCTTTTCATTGTTACCAGTTGCAGCAACAGTTAAATCAAATACTTTCGCTATCGATGTCCCCAATGTCCCTTGATAAGTCTCTCTTTTACCCATCATATTATTTGCAGCAATTCTACCTTGACGGTTAGCCGGACCTGCTAATGGGATCATCGCTTTTGTTCCACTTATATAGTCAACAACTTCAACTGCATCACCAACAGCATAAATATCTTGGTTTGATGTTTGGAGATACTCATTTACAATGATACCTCCTCGTTCACCCAATTTCAGGCCTGCTGTTTTGGCTAATTCATTCTCAGGTCTCACTCCGATTGATAGCAAAGTCATATTTGTTTCGATTTCCCGTCCATCAGCTAATACAATAATCTTTCCTTGCTGTTTAAATTGTTTCACACCATTTTCTAGAATCAGCTCAACACCTTTTTGTTGTAAATGAGTGTGTAAAATGGAGGCCATTTCAATATCGATTGGTGCCATAATTTGATTTGCCATTTCAATAAGTGTTACATGAAGACCACGTTCAACTAAATTTTCTGCCATCTCAATGCCAATGAAGCCGCCACCAACAACTACAGCTCGTTTTGGATTGTGTTCATCAACATATGCTTTTATTTTATCTGTATCTGGAATATTTCTTAATGTAAATAATGTCTTATTCTCTGCTAATCCTGGAATTGGTGGTACAATAGGCTTTGCACCAGGAGATAATAATAATTTGTCATAAGATTCCTCGTATGATTGACCCGTTTGCAAGTTTTTAATTGTGACATGTTTCGTATCAGGATTAATAGTCGTTACTTCGCTTAGATTGCGTATATCCAAATTAAAACGTTCAGACATTCCATTCACTGTTTGAACAAGTAATTTGCTGCGGTCTTTAATTTTTTCTCCGATATAATAAGGCAATCCACAGTTTGCAAATGAAATATGCTCTCCTCGTTCAACTAAAATTATTTCAACATCTTCACTTATTCTTCTTAATCTTGCTGCTGCAGTTGCACCACCAGCGACTCCACCTACGATGAGAATTTTTTTAGTCATTGTTATTCCTCCAATAGTGTTTTTATTTATCTATCCAACGCTTATCTAATACTTAACATTTAATTATAGATACTGAGTTATTGCGGGTCACCACATACCCCTATAGGTATTATATATTGAAAATAAAAAAAGTAAAGCACATTTAATCTCTGATATCGCAACCAAAATATACTTCATGGGGTATATACACACTTTATATGAATCAAATAGACATTTCTGTGATAAAAATCACAAGTTTGTATAGAACTAGTACAATGACTGATACTAATAACAAGTTTAGTTAGCTTATTTAAACCCGATTTATATAGTTGATAAATCAAACTTCATATTCACACTCATCTCACATGAACATTTTATAAGCATTACCCATGTTATTCAGGTCACGTTAACCTAATGTAAACGCCCAATAAATAAAGGAGTGTACTCTATGCTAAAAAGGACAGTCATCCTATTCTTGATTATTTTCACTTTCACTGCATGCGCAAATAATCAAGAGAATGATAAAACAACTACAACAAAAACAGACGTCAATCTTGAAAAAGTTGACCTTAAAGATGTAGATGCAATTGCTGCTTACTTCAAGGACAAAGGTTTACCGATAAGTGACTCTCGTACTTACAATGAAGATGATGACCCAAATGAATTACTTGGACGCCCAGGTGGGTATATTGGGAAAATGGATTTCATTGATAAAAATGTTGAAAAGAAATTAATTGAAACAGAAAAAACAGAATACAATATTCCAGAAGATGAAACGAAGGCGACAATGAGAGAAAAATTTGGTGTTTCTAACGGTGGAAGTATTGAAGTGTTTGCGAATCAAGATGATGCAAAGAAACGTTTTGAATATGTATCACAAGTTGCTAGCGAGTTAGGTGGGATGTTTACAGAGTACGGCTATCAAGAGAAAAACATTTATTTACGTTTATCAAAGTCCTTAACACCGACACAGGCAGATGAATATGAAAAGGTGTTAAAGGAATTAGTAAATTAGTAAGTTGCGGAGTGGGAGTCTTATAGGAGAGCCCCACTCCCGTGAATCTAAATTACCTTCAATTTTATCACAACCTATTTATACAAGACTCTCCCATAGTACAGCTATCCCTAAGCCCCCACCTATTCCTAACGTTGAAATAGCGTATTTAACATGCCTACGCTGAACCTCATAAAAGAGACGTGTGACTAAGATTGCTCCTGATGCACCATAAGGATGTCCTAATGCTATTGCACCGCCAGATACATTTATTTTTTCATATGGTATTTCTAATTCTTTGGCACATGCAATAATTTTTACTGCAAATGCTTCATTTATTTCAAATAAATCAATATCTTGCATAGTTAATGAATGCTGGTTTAACAGTTCGCGAATACTAGGAATCGGACCAGTAGCCGGATAATGCGGGTGTACCCCTGTTACGGCACTATCTACAAAGCGCAATATTGGTTTAAGGCCTAATTGTTTTGCTTTATCCTCAGACATGACCAACACAGCTGCAGCACCGTCGTTTACTCCACAGCAATTCCCTATTGTTACCGTTCCATTTTCCTTAAAACAAGGCTTTAGTCGACTTAGCATTCTTTTGTAATTTACATGAGGATTAACGGCTTCATCACTGAGAGGAATATTCGGGATTTTAACAAGTTCATCAAGGTAGCTATTTTTGTTGATAGCTTGAATGGCTCTTTTGTAGCTTAGCGCTGCATATTCATCCTGCATTTGCCGAGAGATTTGATAGGCTTCAGCTACATATTCAGCAGCAACACCCATATCAGGGTCACCAATGAATGCTGGTGAAAAACGTGCCCTTTCTTTAAATGGAGATTGACTCGTACTTTCAACACCTCCAGCAATATATATTTCCCCAGCACCACCTTGGATGAGATGGCAGGCAAGCCGAATTGACTCCAGACCTGCCCCACATTGCCTGTCTACAGTTACTCCTGGAATTGTGTATGGTAATCCACTCTCTAAAACTGATAATCTAGCAATATTACCACCAGGTCCAACTACATTTCCTACTATCACATCATCAAGCTGTTTTTCAAGATTACAAGAGAGCTCCTTCAGGACATAAGAGGCTAGTACTTCAGGTGAATATTGTTTTAGAATCCCGTCCTTCTTACCAATGATAGTCCGTTTCGCATCCACAACGACTGCGCGGGTCATATTCATCCTCCATTCTCAAACCAGTTCTTAATGTCTGTACGTGAAATCTTTCCTCCTGAAGTTAACGGGAAATCATTTACCTTTCTCCATATGCGTGGAATTTTGTAAGAGGCTAAGTTTTCAAGACAGAACCGTTTCAATGATGTGATAGAAGCTGTTCCTTTCACAGCTACAGCAGGTTTCTCCCCCCAATATTCGTCCTTCACCCCAACTACCGCTACTTCTTCCACACCAATGTATGTGCGTAATACCTGTTCAATTTCCTGTGGATAAATATTGATACCTCCATAGAGAATCATGTCATTTTCCCGACCAAGTATTGTTATATAGCCATTTTCGTCTAATTTAGCGAGGTCATGGACGGTTGCCCATTCACCTTGTTTGACATCCTGTGTTGCTTGTTCATCATGTAAGTATCCATCAAAAAGCATCTTGCTTTTTACATATAATTTGCCGGGATGACCTGGGGTAACTTCTTGTCCTTTATCATTGCGAATACTTATCGCAACATTATTAAATGGTCGTCCTACAGTGTGTGCATAATCCTCTTCATCCTCATCTTTTAAATATGAGACATAGCTTAATTCTGACGCACCGTAAAATTCAACAATTCGCACATTAGGAAACTGTCTTTTCAGTTGTGATTTTGTATGTGGGAGCAATTTTGCACCTGTTGAAATAAAGGTTGTCTTCATTTCATGATTTGTACATTCTGCTAACAAGCTTTGAAGCATTGTCGGCACAACGTAAACGTATGTTATCGGGTAGGTTTCTATGTATTTGAGTAATGCCTTTGCAGAGAATTTTTCCAGTATGTAAATCGTTCCACCTAAAAATAACGTGCTAATCGCCCCATATAAAAACGTTGAATTGACGAAAGAACCTGGAATGAGGATATGTTCAGTTTCGTTCATAGCTAAATCTCGCTGATTACATGCAAAGCTTTCAATCCAAGATTCATGCGATCGTGTAAAGGGCTTTGGTGTCCCTGTCGAACCAGATGTAAACCCAATATAAAAAGGCACATTGCTCACTTCCCGATTATACTCACCTGTTTGACTCATCCATTCATCAATACACTCTGTATAAATAATCATTACATTTTGTTCACAAACCTTGCTCCTTAAGCTACTGTCAGCAATGATTAAATCAGGCTTAACCTGCTTGACCCGCTCCTCTATTTCTTGACGTTTCCACCTAATATCACCTACAATACTCGCCCACCCTGCTTCACTGGCACCTGCAAAGAGCTGTAAAAACAAATAACCATTTGGCAACAATAGAAAGACTCTGCGATTTTTTGAAGGCTCCTTGCAAAAACTAGCTGCAGTACGCTGAACAAGCTTATTCCAGTCATCGTAACTAAGTGTTTGTCTTTCTGTTACGATGGCTGGGCGGATTGGAGCGAGACTTGCCGTTTTTTTATACGGACTCGTAATTCTCAAACCTCTGTCACCCTTTCTGATAAGACTCTTGAATGCTGCATCTTAACGGTTAATAAGGTCGCAATGATGCATTTCAGAAGGTCACCTGGCAAAAAGACGAAACTTAGAAAAAGTGCGTTTGTTATTGGTATATCCATCACAAACGCTTGGATTGGAATCCCAAATGAATAGATTACAATAATTCCACCAATTATGTTTACTAGCAATCTCTTAAAAAATGTTTTCTTTTTCATATGATAGATTAAAAATCCTATTAGATATGCAGCTGCGACATAGCCGATTAAGTAACCACCTGATGGACTGACAAATACACCAATTCCACCTCGTCCTCCTGATAATAGCGGTAAACCTGTCGCAACTAACAATAAAAATAGGATTTGACTATATGCAGCATATTTTGGACTAAAACGTGCCCCTAAGATGCTCCCCGCCAACATAACACCTAAAGTTTGTAACGTAATTGGTACTGGAGTAATCCCGGTGAAGATTGGCGGTAAAAGTCCTAAAACCCCCATTATTGCTGCAAACATTGAAACATACATCAATTTTACTAACTTCATTATTTGTTAACCTCAATTCAATTTTAGTTAACAATAGTATAAAACTGGTAGCATCCCTTGTAAAGATTATATCTATGTATCGTCACGAAATTCTTACTTTTTTTCATATTGTAACGCATAAACTGGTTGATTCGGTTTCCATTCAGCATAAACGACCGATTTATAATCCGTTATTCCCTGTTTAGCTAATTCATCAAGCAACCATTGCTTTTCGAGCCGGGATTCCTTTAAATTTACGGAAACAATTTCCCCATCAAGAATTAACGTAATCGGTAAATGAACGGACTTTTCAGGTAATTGTAAGTCATTAAACCTCGGTATATCATACTTAGACTTAGGTAGAACACTAACCATTCCGTTTGTTTCAAGAATCGCATATTCGATTTCTTCAAATGAAAAATATCCTTGTTGTCTGATAAGGCTTTGTAATTGATTTATGTCCATTTTTGCTTTTTTTAAGGCCTGATATTTTAATTCTCCCTTTAGAATGACAATACTCGGTTCACCTTCTAATAGCTTTCGTGCCTTCATAAACTTTTGCGTAATAAGCTCGATTGTATAAATGAGTAACCCCCAGATGAAGGCTGCAAAGATAATCTCACCAAGGTTTGTTTCATGATCATAAACTGCATTACCGACTAATTCCCCAAGAATGAGTGCTGAAATAAAGTCAAAAGGGGTTATTTGAGAAAATTGGTTTCTACCAATTACTTTTATCATGATAAATAATATAAATAATCCTGATACTAGCTCAATCGCCACAGATACGTAATGGTTCATCTATTAAGCCTCTTTCTAATCATCTTCATCTCCATTATCGACTTAACAGTTAGATTTATACTATAGGCTCTGATTAACATCGATATTGCTTGCTCGAAACAAACTTTTTCTAAAGATTATTATGCTCATTAAGTACAAGGAACTCACAATCCGTACATATCACTTAACAGAAAAATCGGTATCAATGCAATGTTTAATTTTTGCAAAATTCTAACTCATCTGGCATCATTTATGATAGTCTTATAATGTCTTATTCTAAACAAGAGGAGCCGTGAAAAAATGGGAGAAACAATTAATTGGGGAATTATGGGTACTGGATGGATTGCAAAACAATTTACAGAGGATTTAACATTTGCCAATAACGGTCAAGCTGTCGCAGTTGGTTCGCGTACTCTAGAAAGTGCGGAGAAGTTTGCTTCTACACATCAAATCGCTCGTGCTTATGGGAGCTATGAAGAATTAGTCCAAGATAAAGAGATTGATGCAATCTATGTTGCGACACCACACCCTTTCCATAAGGAGAATGTCCTTACTTGTTTACGTGCAGGGAAAGCGGTTTTATGTGAAAAGCCATTTACAATGAATGCAAGTGAACTAGAAGAGCTTGTACATTATGCAAGAGAAAATAAATTATTTCTAATGGAAGGGATGTGGACTCGTTTCCTTCCTCCAATTCAAAAGGTAAATGAATGGATAAATTCAGGTAAAATTGGTGAAGTACGTTTAGTCAAAGCAGACTTTGGATTTAAAATGGACTGGGATCCAGAGCATCGCCTGTTAAACCCAAATCTTGGTGGTGGTGCATTACTGGATGCAGGAATATACCCTGTATCATTTGCAGCGATGATTTTTGGGGCAAATCCTGAAAAAATTGTCAGTTCATCATACATAGGGGAAACTGGTGTTGACGAGCAGTTCTCAATTATTTTACAGTATCCTTCTGGGAAAACTGCAAGCCTTAATGGTGCTGTGCGCGTTGGCTTAACGAATGAAGCACATATATTTGGAACAAACGGACATATCCATATTCCATCCTTCTTAAATGCTAAATCAGCAACTCTTCACGTTAATAATGAGGATCCAGTTACATTTACTGATGACAGAGAATCATTAGGTTACGCCTTTGAAGCTGAAGAAGTAGGACGTTGTATCCTTGCAGGTAAAACAGAAAGCTCGACAATTTCGTTAAATCAATCTTTAGGAATTATGAAAATATTAGATGAAGTAAGAGGGCAATGGGGATTAACTTACCCATTTGAATAACAAAGGCGCTTGAGCTGGATTTCAAGCGATAATCCACAGTTCAAGAATATTATTATTGCCAGAATGCTAAAAAATGAGAGGCTGTTATGTTTATGATAGCCTCTTTCCTTATATCATCCATAAATAAAAACACCAACGATTCCTGAAATAACAATCACAAATAAAGGGTGTATCTTAAATTTTATTAAAGCAAATAATGAGATGGCAAAAATAAGGAATAGACTAATAGAGTCCCAATTCACACCACCTAATAAATGATTATTCATTGCAAAGCGGATTGCTGCATAGCCAATTAACCCTGTTATAATCGGTCGCAGTCCATAAAATGCAGCCTGCACAAATTTATTATGATGTACTTTGAAAAAGAAGCTTGCAATGAGCAAAACGAGTAAGAGTGATGGGACAACCATCCCAACACCTGCGGCAACCGCACCTGCTATACCGCCTACTTTATAGCCAACAAATATCGCACTGTTTGTTGCGATCGGACCTGGCGACATACCCGCAATCGCGACAACATTTGAAAATTCCTCGACCGATAGCCAACCTTTTATAAGAACTTCGCGTTCAATCATTGGAAGCATCGCATAGCCGCCGCCAAATGAAACGAAGCCAATAATTAAAAACATCCAAAAAAGCTCAAGTAGGAGCATTTATATCCCTTCTCCCATATACCATTCACGGTTTTCGTTAGTATCAGCTTTTTCTTGTATGCTCTCAGGTTTTTGATATCCTAACAAAATTTTTAGTTTCGTAAGCACAACGCCAAATAATATACCAAATAAGATTAACAGAATTGGATGGATATTCAAAAATAGCAATACCGCAAAAGCACTTATGGCCATGAGGAAAGTCGACTTATCAATAATCGCTGTTTTCATATTTGAATAACATGCATAGACAATTAGTGCTACAATCGATGCCTGTATCGCATGTAAGGCAGCTTCAACTTTAGGGTGATATTGAAGTTGGAGAAACATCATGCTCATGAGTATTACAATAAAAAAGGTTGGTAGAAAAATACCTAGTAATGCTGCAATCGCGCCCTTCACCCCACCAATTTTATAGCCGATAAATGTTGACGAATTAAGTGCAATCGCCCCTGGAATGGACTCAGATAGCGCCAAGACTTCCGAAATATCATCCTCAGATAGCCACTTCTTATGTTGGGTGACCTCCCTTTTTATAAGAGGAATCATTGCATACCCACCACCGAATGTTACTGGTCCGATTTTCAAAAAAGTCCAAAAGATTTGAAACAGCTTTTTCCAACCAAATTCCATGTTTATCAAGTCCTTTATCAACTATTTATTCCTACTACTACGATACCATGGAAAAGACGACGAAGATATTGCAACTAATGCATAGGTCATAACCGTTTGTTATACTGCGATCGTTTTTATCACTAGCTCTATGTTACTATTAGGATAAACCAACCTTTCATTGTGGAGGGAGCTATGTATGAATATTGAAAACTTAAAAACCTTTTGCCTCGTTGTCGATGAGGGAAGTATTAGTCAAGCAGCACGTTTGCGTTTCATCTCACAACCGGCTGTTACTAGACAAATTCATCAACTAGAAAACTTTTATGGGACCTTATTATTTGACCGGACAGATGGGAAATTGACCGTAACCGAAGCAGGTAAAATGCTTTATCCATTTGCAACCTCAATCATTAATGATTTTACCCGTTCTAAAGAAGTCATTCGAACTGCAAATGATGAGCTTAACAAAAACCTTTTTGTTGGAGCATCCTTGACAATTGGTGAATATTTATTACCTAGCTTACTCGGGCGTTTTAAAAAAATGAATCCAGAGCTTAACATTACTTTATCGATTAAAAATACTCCAAGTGTGCTTGAAGACTTAGCAAACAATGTGATTGATATTGCAATGGTCGAAGGAATCGTTGAAAATAATGGCTTTGCGACTGAAAAATTTGCAGATGATGAATTAATTCTCGTCTATCCACCAGACCATCATTGGAACAATCTTACTGAAATCAAAATCGAACAGCTCATCAATGAACGGATGATCTGGCGCGAATCCCACTCAGGTACACGATTAATTGTTGAAAACACGTTACGAGATCATGGTGTTTTAGATAAGATTCATGATTTCATGGAGATTAGTAGTACACAAGCGATTAAAAGTACCGTAGAAGCAGGTCTGGGGATTAGCATTCTATCACGCTTAACCGTAGCAAGAGAATTAGAGCTCGGAACGTTAAAGGAAATGAGTATTTCGGGAGTAACAATAAAACGAAGTTTATGGCTCGTTAAAAAGGCCCACCGCTTTAACCGTCCTGGAGTATCGCAATTTGTACAATTTATTAAGGATTAAATAAAACCGTGCATCACATTAGTTTGTTATTTTAAGCTTAGTTCGAGGCTGGGACATTGAAGTCCTTAACTCTTGGCTCAAGACTACTAAAATTCGATAGTTTAATACAGAACTGTAAATGCCCTAACATACTAGCAGCCAAAATTGACTCCTGTGCTGCTAATTTTTTCTGGGGGGGATAACCAGGCACTCATATATTCATTTCTTATTTATTTGATTCCGCTCTAACAGTTCCCATATTTCTTGAGCCATAATTTTTGCAGGGATTGGCATTTCGTTCTTAATCCACCATTCTATCGTTCCAACAATAGCAGATGCCATAAATTGGACTAAAAACTCTTTATTGAACCCTTTATTTAAATCATCTAGATTAACCTGTTCATTAATCCCTTCAACCATTACTTCGTGCAAGCGCTCCCGAAAAGACGGCATTCCTTTATTCGTCAACATCGAAGAGTAAAATAAGAAATGCTTCTCGAAATATTCGGATGTGGCAATCAATGATTCTAATGTTGGAAAGTGAACATCCTCTTGCTCTTTTGACCCACAGACTTTCATTAACTCCGCAAATTGTTCACCAATGCATTTATCCAATAAATCATATTTGTCTGCATAATGTAAATAAATTGTCCCGCGGTTTAGATTGGCTCGTTCGGATAGTTGATTTATTGTAATTTCTTCAAAATCTTTTTCAGCCATGAGTTCAATAAACGCTTTCGTAATTGCATCACGTGTTTTTTTTATTCTTCTATCTACTTTCAAGTAAATTCCTCCTACATAATGAACAATCATTCGCAATGTGTTGATTAGTGAACAAAACCTCTATTATTAACGATTGAATTCATCTGTTCGCACATTTAGTATTAATTTTAAGCAACAACTGTTAATTAATCAACAGTTGTTCATTAGTGAGGAGGAATGACCAATGAAGGCAATTGTGATTAATGGTTACGGAGAGCCGAATGTATTGACTGAACAGGAGGTTGTTATCCCAACTTTGAAAGAGAATGAAGTTCTTATTGAAATGTATGCCACTTCAATCAATCCTGTTGACAGTAATATACGTGCAGGGATTGTCCAGGATGTATTTCCAGTCGATGAGTTTCCACATATTTTAGGTCTCGATGTCGCAGGGATTATTATAGATATTGGAGAAAACGTGACACAATTCGAACGAGGTGACCGTGTATTTGGATTAGCGAAAGGAAATTCTGGTAGTTATGCTGAGTATGCAATAGCCGAACAAGCTTTACTTGCTAAAATACCGCCTACTGTTTCTTTCAATGAGGCTGCTGGACTACCTGCAGTTTCTTTAACAGCTTGGCATACACTGTTTCAGTACGGAAAGCTGCAACAAGGAGAACGAATTCTCATCCATGCTGGTGCAGGTGGTGTAGGTCATATAGCGATTCAAATGGCAAAACTTGCAGGAGCTTATATCATCACAACAGCCAGTTCTCGAAATCATGACTTCGTCAAAAATTTAGGTGCAGATGAGATTATCGACTATAATGTTGTTGATTTTTCTGAAACAGTAAAAGATGTGGACATTGTCTTTGATGCAGTTGTTGGCTTAAATCAAGAGAAAAATATTAAAGTGTTAAAAGACGGTGGGAGGGTCGTTTCAATTGTGACGCCAAACATCTCAGATATCGCTAAGGAATACAATGTGGATGCTCAATTTGTTATCGTGCAGCCTAGTAGGCGTGAACTGAAACAAATCGCGGATTGGGTAGAGGATAATAAGATAAAGCTTCATATAAACCGTATATTTCCTTTCACTGAAATCTGTGTAAGGGAAGCACATAACTTGATTGAAACAAAGCACACGAATGGTAAATTGGTTGTACAAATCAGAAGTTGAAAACGACTTTTATAAGAAAAAATCAAGCACGTCATCATCGGCCCCGACGAGTATAAGACGATTTAGAATAGAAGGCGGTCTATTCCTTCTATTCTAATTATTAACGGAAAGAAAAAGTAAACATTTTTCTTGTTTGGATGGGCTATTAAGATTGAGCTATTTTACCTTTGACTCCTTCTTCCTGCTTCGACGGGTTATTAGGACATTTCTATTTTACCTTCGTTTCCCTTTTCCTGCTTCGACGGGCTATTTGGACAATTCTATTTTACCTTTGTTTCCTTTTTCTTGCTTCGACGGGTTATTAGAACAATCCTATTTTACCTTTGTTTCATTTTTCTTGCTTCGATGGGCTATTAGGACAATCCTATTTTACCTTTGACTCCTTCTTCATGCTTCGACGGGTTATTAGGACATTTCTATTTTACCTTCGTTTCCCTTTTCTTGCTTCGATGGGCTATTAGGACAATCCTATTTTACCTTTGACTCCTTCTTCCTGCTTCGACGGGCTATTAGGACAATCCTATTTTACCTTTGACTCCTTCTTCCTGCTTCGACGGGTTATTAGGACATTTCTATTTTACCTTCGTTTCCCTTTTCTTGCTTCGATGGGCTATTTGGACAATCCTATTTTACCTTTGACTCCTTCTTCATGCTTCGACGGGTTATTAGGACATTTCTATTTTACCTTCGTTTCCCTTTTCTTGCTTCGATGGGCTATTAGGACAATCCTATTTTACCTTTGACTCCTTCTTCCTCCTTAGACGGATTATAAAGACCATAATCTTTTCCATTATTTCTTTTTTCTCTAAATTTGCTGCATTATCTTACATACTATATCGAGATTGTCGCATTTTCATAGGGGTCTCATAGAGATCTGACATCTACAGGAAATTACCAGAATATGTTTAAGGGGGCTGAACCTTTTGGTTTGAGCCCCCCCTTCGCTATCGTTTCATATGGTGAACCTTAATACTGTTGATCTTCTTCCTCCGCATAAACGCCAACGATTTCATAGCTCTCAGCATATTCAGAGGATGAAAACACTTCTATATGCCATGACTTTCCTTGTTTTAAGTTTAGAGCCGATATAATTTCACTATCAACCAAATCTCCACGTTTGTCATAGAATTGAATATCCACACTAAGATAACGATACTCCTTTTCTGAGTTGTTCGTGACTGTTCCGTTCACTTTTGTGCTATATTCATCCTTAACCATATCAAAATCAATAAATGTTAATTGATATGTTTTTTCAGCCTGCTGTTTCGATACAGAATTCGGAATGACCGCGTCATATACATCAACTACTTTAAATTGCGGACCTACGAAATAACCGGTCGCAACTGCGATTGCGATTAAGAATATGAAAGTTGGAAAGCCAATTTTCTTTTTGGAAGAGTTATTGTGCTTTATCGGCGTCTGATATACTTCAATTTGATAATTCAGCTCTTCTTTTATTGAATTAGCATCATCAGGTGGGATATTAGAAATTTCAATTTTTGTACCGGTAAAAAACACTTCCATTGAGACGTTATAATCAATCTGTTTTAAGTGAACATACTCAAGCTTATCATATGAAACTTCTAAAACCTTCGGCTGATTCAGCGTATTATAGTGTATAAAAATGATTCGTTCGTCAGTTGCAACCAATAAACCTTTATAGCCGCCTACTTCACCAGTTGTCATATAAATGATTGCCTCGTCATCATATAAAACGTTTTGAAGCTCTTCTATTTCACGATACGATAAAAATTCATTTGCTTTAGACAATTCTCTTATTTGATTTTTAATCGCTTCAAGACTTTGCATTGCACTCCCCCCTTGTCTATCTATATATGTATCTTGTAACTTTTCTATTTTATCGGAATCCACTGTAATTTAAAACATTACTATGGTCCTTATTCATTTCAAATTTTATCCAATTGTATGTTCCTCTTCAACAACGTCGAATTTTGGCGATATTAAGTTAGAAGAGCTGTTTTTTCATAATCTTTTTCGAGTTTTCCAATACGAATTTAGCCGTACAGCTACTACTTACTATCTGCACCATTCATTAATATGAAACGGAGGTTTTATCCTTGGAAAAATTGTTTAAATTTAAAAGCATTAGAAAGAAATTAATGTCTTCATTTTTCTTTATTACGTTCCTTATGTTTATATTCGGTGGGTACTTAATTTACTCAATCGAAAATATGGAAAAGCATACAAGATTACTTTCAGAAGAATCGATTCCACTAATGTCAAAAGACTTTAGCTTAAATGGCATTCTTACCCAACAAGTAAGTGAGCTTAGAGGTTACTTATTGACAGGTGATGCTAAATATAAAGAGATTTAATTTGGCTTAAAAGAACCGAGTTTAGCAATTCAGAAAGAATTATTAAGTGAATCAAATCATCCACAGGTTGATGAAGTCGCAAAGGATACTGAACAAGTCTATAAAATTATTGAAGAAAAACTGTTTCCTGCTGTAGAGACTGGTAACAGTGAGGAAGCTATGCGAATTTTTAACAATGAAGTGGACCCACTCCTCATGAAGTCTGTTGAAACAATGACACAACTTGCTTTAGCAAGAGGGGAAACTAGTGCACAAGATGGTTTAGAAGCTTTAAAGCTCGCTGAAATTACACAATATGTATCGATATTTTTCGGTGTTGTTCTATTAATAGTCGTTATTGTCATTTCAATTCTTATTCCAAGAAATATCGCAAAGCCAATCCTCCAATTAAAAGAGCGTATGGATTTATTAGCAAATGGGGATTTAAACAACAAACCTTTAGAAACAAATTCCAGAGATGAAATCGGTATGTTAGTTCACTCAGCTAATCAAGTAAATGAAAACCTAAAAGATATGCTTTTAAAAATTAGTGAAGTATCTGAAACTTTATCAAATCAAAGTTATGGTCTTACTCATGCTTCACAAGAGGTAAAAGAAGGAAGTAACCAAATTGCAAACTCTTTATTGGGTGGCTACGAAGAGGTCGAAGCTGGAAAATCAAAAATTATTAATACCGGTAAAACATTCGAGCAAATTGAACAATCACTCTCACAAATGACCAATGGTATTCAAACTATCTCACAGAGTCTCAGCAGCATTGCTAATAACAGTGATACGATGAATAAATCGATCTCTGAAATCGCCTCTATCTCAGAGGAATCTGCGGCAGGAATTGAGGAGACATCTGCCTCAGTTGAACAATCAAGTAAATCGATGGAGGAAGTCGCAACAAGTGCAGTAAGATTAAATGAACTCGCTAATAATTTAAAACAATTAATTGGCCGGTTTGTATTATAGATTTAGCGTTTAGAAGAAATAAGTACCAATAGGTCATAACCCTCTATTACAATGTACATTTTAGTAGAAATTATCGATTCTATTAATATGATTGTTAGAGGGGTAGACTTTTTTATTAAACCTTAGAGAATTTCCCATTAGAAAACTGATTTTTTCGTTTATCTCGGAACATATAGTGCTAAAGATAGACCTTGATAAGTCGAACAGATAAGAGGTATTCATAACCCTTCAATAAGTAATATGGCACTATAAAAGGGTCATTCCACATAAAAATGATAATTCTCCATTATAGTTCATAAAAAATACCTTTAATCTATAACCTCAAAATTCCACAATTTAAACATCTATTAATGACTATTTTCAAAATATAAGGCTGTTGCAAAATGTAATCAATACAAGTTAAGCTATGTATCTGTTTCAACCTAATATGTTAAAATCAACAAATTACAAGTTTTACTAATTATTTTTACTTCTTTGTTTCAATTAGCCCACATACTTAATCACCTCTAGTACAATTTATTTGCATTACAAAGAAAAACAAGATAAGATATTTCATAAATCGTAACAATTACGTTTTGTGGTTCCGATTCATACTTAAATAAGGAGTTGTTTTCTAGTGGCTAAAAAGTCGAAAATTGTAAAAGAAAGAAAGCGGCAGGAGATGGTGAAAAAATACGCAGAAATAAGAAAAGAATTAAAAGCTAAAGGTGATTACGAAGCATTAAGAAAATTACCTAGAGACTCCGCCCCTACACGATTGCATAACAGATGTGAAATAACTGGAAGACCTAGAGGTTATCTGCGTAAGTTTAAAATGTCCAGAATTACTTTCCGGGAATTAGCACATAAGGGTCAGCTTCCGGGTGTAAAAAAGGCTAGCTGGTAATCGACTTTACAGGAATTCGAACGTCCTTCGTAGGAAGTCTTGTGTAAGATAATTAAAATGATTTAATGACAGATGTAAATGAGCTTCCTCTCAACAATAAAGCTATTTTGGCAAAGGTTTCATTACCTCTTTACCAAAATAGCTTATCAATAATAAGATTCAATTAACTAGGTTTATCTGGAGCTTACGTTTTCTAAACTCATGATGATCCTCTCAACTTTAGCTATTAAATTCTCTTTTACCTCTTCCGCTACATCACCTTTCTTACTTTTTTCTAGCTGACTGTTAAATTTATTTAAGAAAGAGATACCTTTATCATAGGAACCCTTTTCAAGATGATGTTGTGCTTGTTTTAACGAGTTTTTTAACTTAGAAGCTAATGAGCCATTTATATCACCATTTTTAATATATGAATCTACAAATTTTTGCAACGCAGTAATTTCACTTGGCATATAACTAGCAGGTGTTGGTACTGCTTCCCAATTCATATCAGAGCCAAAATAGAAGCTTGGGTATGCAGGTTGATTATAGCCAACATTTTGCCAGGCAATGCCCGTTCGATATTGTACATCATGCATTAATGTGTATAGCTTCCGATCGGTTACTTCAGTACTTAAGAAGATTCGAATCCGACTGCTGTCTTCTGTGCGGACGAGCATTTCTTCTCTCCAGTCTCCAAATACGTCTGCAACTAACGATGGGTTCCCCTTTGTGTAATTATTCGTTCTCGTGCCAGTTGCTGTTAAGACCGTTCCTTTTTTCCAATCGTGGATCGTTGGTGTTTCTTCTCTAGAGCCATGAATGATTTGTGTTTTCATATCAGCTGACCATTTTATGTTCATATTCGTACCAGGTGCATTCGTATTAATTCTCTGGCCATCTGCTGTCCATAAGCCAACAGCCCATGTTTCCAGGCCTTCGTGGTCTGGGTCGACATCACCGATCATACCTCTTCCAGTGTCTTTTCCAGTGTATCCGCCATAAATGACTTCACCTGTTGCAGCATCCCGCAATGAATAGCCGTATGGTGCATAACTGCCACCTTCATGTACCATGAATATTTCTAATCCGTTTCGATTCGGATCGATATCTGCTACATGCAAAGCGTCACCATGACCTAAGCCAGCTGTTTTCCCAGGTGTTGCACTTTCTGGAGGCATGATATCACTTGAGCTATATAAAAGCGATCCATCATGGTCGATTGTTGCTGAACCGTATATAATTTCCTGTTTCCCATCTCCATCAACATCAGCTGTGCTTAAAGAGTGGGCACCTTGTGTTGTAAGTGATCCATATTCCTTGCTTGTCCCAAGTCGTCCGTGCGGTCCGTCATTAAATGGGTTCGTCATCGGTGTCCAACCGCTATCTACATCCCATACCTCCTTCAATTTCTTGCCGTCCCAGTTGTATGAAACCATTGTTGTTCTTGTATAGTAGCCTCGTGCAAAAACAGCAGATGGTTTTTTTCCATCTAAATAGGCAACACCAGCTAAGAAGCGGTCAACACGATTACCAGGTTCAATCCGAGACATTGCATAATCGCCCCACATTAGCCCATCATCATGTCGTTGATGCTTATAGCGAATTGTTTGCATTTCTGCGCCTGTTTCCCCATTAAAAACCGATAAATATTCTGGACCATTGAGGATAAAGCCTTCAAAATCCTTTAAATTATTGCGGGCACTTCGACTAGGAGCATATTCATCTATAAAATAGTCTGCTAATTTTTCAGCATCTTCCGTTGAAAGCGGGTACTTGTATTGCTTTTCGATACCAAAGCTTACTTCAAGAGTAGCTGGCCAGTTGCCCTTTTTGACCTCTTCATGGTTATGCCAATTTTTAAAAGTGTCGACAATGTGGTTATAGTAATCTTCACTATTCATCCGATAGTCATCTTGATTACTGAAACCTGCTTTCGTATCTTCCTTTAACATAGTAATGTACTCTTCTGAAGTTACCTGACCTTTTTTATCATATTTAATAACTTTTGTACCTGGAGCTGTTTTAAACATAAGCTCTGCTTTTCCATCTCCGTCAAAATCATAAACGAGAAATTGTGTATAATGTGCACCAGCTCGAATATTTACCCCTAAATCAATTCTGTAAAGCAATGTTCCATCGAGTTTGTAGGCATCAATATATGTGTTACCTGTATATCCTTTTTGTGAGACATCTTTTGAATTTGTCGGGTCCCATTTTACAAAGAATTCGTATTGGCCGTCACCATCAACATCTCCGACACTCATATCATTTGCCGTATAAGAATATGCTTCACCACTTGGCGTGACGCCATCAGACGGCTTTTTAAGCTTTAAGTCGAAGTATGTATCTCCCCAAGGTGTAGCTTCAGAACTTTTATCCATTTCTTTTCCATTATCAACGGCTGCTACATAATACGTTGACGTACTCGATCCGTTTTCATCTAAAAAATTTGTACTATCTTCAACTGTAGTAATTTTTTGCCCATCACGGTAGACATTGAAGTCGACACCTGTTAAGCCCGATTCTGAATAACCTGATACTTCATTCGCTAAAAGTCTCCAGCTTAGGAAAATACCTTCAGATGTACTAGCTGCTACTAAGCCTCTATCAAGGTATTCTAGTTGGACAAGCGAATTTTGTTTAGGTCCTTTTGCTGCTACTGATTTTGTCGTAAACGGTGACACTCCAGATAACGTAGAAGTCAACATGACTGTACTCAATAAGACAGATAACTTTTTAGAAATCCCTTTGCCCATTTAACATACCTCCTTAATTTTCATCCCCTTGTGTCGGTTCTTCGTAATAGATTATAGTTTTTATGCCCCCTTCCCAAAAATGTAAACCCTTACATTTTTAATTATTGTAAAAAAAGAAATCTAGTCTATTTTAAATGAATCTACCTAAAAATGACATGCAGAAAACAGTGTATTCCGTTTAAAAATCAGAGAAGTTTTTCATTTGTTCAATAAGAACCATATGCAGAAATCCCTTCCCCTTATGAAGACGATTTCTACTCAGAATCTCGCTCATTTTCGGCTTCATAAAAAAAGAAGCCTGGCTTCGTTAATGAACGAAAACAAACTTCTCTTACTATAAGCATTTATATTCTTTTGAGCATTAACAGAATCCTTGTTGGCTAAGCCAATTTTTACATAATTCCGGCCATCTACTTACTAAAGGCTCATCTTCTGCGAGCCCTAAGCCATGGCGTCCGCTTGGAAAAATATGCATTTCGAATGGGACATTTTGTTTACTTAACGCTTGTGCGAACATTAAGCTATTCTCAACAGGAACTGCTGCATCATCAGCAGTATGCCATAGAAAAGTAGGCGGTGTAGCTCCTGTCACATTCCGTTCATTTGATAATAACTGTCGCTGTTCAAGCGTTGCATTCTCGCCTAGTAAATGGTTTGCTGATCCTTCATGATAAAATTGCGTAAGAGAAATAACGGGATAGCATAATATTGCTAAATTAGGTCGGCTGCTTTCATGTTCGATTAAATCAGCTGAACTTTTATCGCCATCATCAAAATGTGTCGCTGCCGTTGAAGCGAGATGTCCTCCTGCAGAAAATCCTAAAATGCCAATTCTCTGCTTATCGATATTCCACTCTTCGGCATGATGGCGAACATATCGAATAGCCCGCTGTAGGTCTAAAAGTGGAGCTGGATGCTTAGAAGGTGCAACTCTGTAATCAAGAACAAATGCCGATATGCCGATGCTGTTTAACCATTTAGCTACTGGTTCCCCCTCGTGTTCAGCACGTCTCACATAGCCTCCCCCAGGACAAACGATGACAGCACAATGTTGTTCTTGTTTGTTTAACAAATAATGTGTTATAGTTGGTGTTTCTTCGTCTTTTTCACCTTGGTGAAACGTTGGATTGTTTGGCCATAAATTTTCCTTCAATTTGAACGCCTCCTATTAATTGTACATTGACTCTTCAAAATATTAAGATATTACTCTATGATTCTCGGGTAGTTGGTCATTCTCCTTCTAATCACTTTATATTAGCGAAGTTTCTTTATTTAATTGTTTAACTAGGTGTTTTTACAGTGACGATTATCTTCACCTAACGGGGTTTAATAAGCAACATCCCATAGAAATTAGTGTCCTAAAATATAAATTTCCTATTGGATACGATTTACTTGAACTACACAAATTATAGTTATATATTAAAATCCGTTGTATTCATTAATGGTAGAACGAACAAGAAAGGTGTAAAAATATATGCAAAATCAGCAAACTAAAAAACAAAGGCTTGGTCTTGCCTTAATCCTAAGTATGCTTGGAGCTTTAGGGCCATTAAATATTGATATGTACTTACCTGCATTTCCTGAAATCGCTGCAGATTTAAATGCCAGAGCTTCACTTGTACAAATGAGTTTGACGGCTTGTTTAATCGGACTTGCAACAGGTCAGCTAGTTGTTGGTCCGATTAGTGATGCACACGGTCGGAGAAGACCTTTGCTAATCTCAATATCTCTATTTGTGTTAGCGACATTAATATGTGCTTTGTCCCCATCTATTGAAATATTAATCGCCGGTCGCTTTTTACAAGGACTAACCGCATCAGCTGGTGTTGTGATATCTCGCGCCGTTGTAAGAGATACGTTTAGTGGCAGGGAATTAACGAAATTTTTCTCATTACTAATGGTCATCAATGCTGTCGCACCATTAGCAGCACCAATTGCCGGAGGCGCTGTATTATGGTTGCCATTTTCGAAATGGAATACAATTTTCTTTTCATTATCAATTGTTGGCTTGTTTATAATCATCATGATATTTTTCAAATTAAAGGAAACTCTCCCTGACGAAAACCGAGTGCCGAGCTCTTTAGGCCATACGTTTCGAACGATGGGTGACCTTTTCAAAGACCGTTCCTTTATCGGCTATGCACTTACACTGGGCTTCGTTCACGGTGGAAGCTTTGCCTATGTTTCAGGAACACCATTTGTTTATCAAGGAATTTACGGAGTGTCTCCACAAGCATTTAGCATTTTATTTGGGATTAACGGAATAGCGATTATTACCGGTAGCTTTTTAGTCGGTCGTTTAGCTGGGATTATTGAAGAGAAACGGTTATTGCAAATTGGTACCTTAGTATCGACAAGTGCAGCTGCTTTTCTATTTATTATGACGATGATTAAAGGTCCGCTGCCATTGATAGTTATTCCTATCTTTATTTATATGACAGGGATGGGAATCGTTCTGACAAGCTCGTTTACGGTTGCAATCGCCAAACAAGGACACCGTGCCGGTAGTGCGAGTGCCTTGCTCGGCATGCTGCCATTATTAATTGGTTCGATTGTTTCACCACTTGCTGGGATTAATGAAGCATCAGCTGTTCCAATGGGTATAATTCTCTTTACGACTTCACTACTTGGTACTGTTTCATTATTTTCATTAGGTGAAAAAAACTCATCCATCAGTAACTAATTAAAAGTCATCAGGTAGAAAGTCATTACCTGATGACTATTTTTATTATTGCAGCCAAACGTTATTTCATTGCTACTGTAACAATTGCAGGGGATTCTACAGTATACGGATTAGCTTTAAAATTGCCAAAAAGCCTTACGTTATTGAAGCCAGCTTCTTTTAGCATTTGAACTAATTGCTGAGATTGTAACGGAAATAATGTTGTATGATTGGTTGTCTCTTTCCCCTCGAATGAAAGTGTTGCTGTAAAGAGAATTTTGTCTTCAGTCCACTCATATTTCCTTCTAAAAGAAAAATCTGCTTGATTGATTAATGGAAAGGAGAAATCTGCTTTTGAGGCAAACTTATCAAAATTGACCATTTGTATAATGAAATTTCCGTTATCATTAAGCTTTTCGTAGCATTCTTGAAGAAAAGCCTTTATTTCCTGAACTGTTTGTAGATGTGGTAATGTATTACCGATACAATAAATCCCGTTAAACATTTTGTTCATGTTTGATATGTCCATCATCGAGCAATTTACACAATCAATCGTTATATCTTTTGATTTCGCCTTTTGTTGAATCGCTTCAATCATCAATGGTTCTAGCTCAAGCGCAGTTATATTTAGCTTTTTTTCAGCTAACGCAATTGCCATATTACCTGTTCCAGCACCGATATCCAAAACGGCATCCCCCTCGTTAAAATAGTGTAAAAGGAATTCTTCGGCTTGTTTGTTAAGTGGGAATATTCTGTCGTAGAAAGGGTATAAATCTTTGTAGAATGTCATTAATAAACGCTCCCTTACAAACATAGTGGTTCATTATGTATATAAAGTATAGTATAGACAACTTTTATACCTTTATTATATGATAGGTAGATACGATAAAGTTAGGTTGTTACTAAATTTTCTTCTAGTTTCTTTATTTAAGGCTGTTTTCGGAAACATTGTTGCTTTTAACTGAGTTGTCGGTTAGGCTTTGTCTCCGCTACAGTACTCGCTTTCCGCAGGGTGGGTGGTGAGCCTCATAGCTCCTTGCGGCTACCCGTTATCAAACTTCAGGTCATCTTCCTACGATAAGTCATCATCGATTCGCCATTCGGCTCATCGTGATACCTTTGGTCTTAGTCGATGCCCCTCAGTTTGTACGTCGATGGGAAAGCCGCCTACGCTTTTCGCAAGATAAATTGGCTAACAAATATAAAACGCAGCACGAATAATGTTCGGCTACGTCTTTTACTGTTGCTTATTGTTATTTTTTATAATTAATTCATAATCCTCTTTATTTCTTCAACAGAGAACCCAGTAATTTTTGTAATTTGTTCAATTTCAAACTTTGCTTCTAACATTTTTTTAGCAATTTCCAACCCTGCCTCTATTTTCCCTTCTTCTCTTCCTTTTTCATGCCATGAAGTTGTGATTTCCATTACCTTGGCTCCCTCCTCAGGATTTAATTTTCTTATTTTGTCTCGCAGTTGATTCTCCTCGACTTTATTAAGCTTAAGGTAGGTATTAAAAATCCCTGCAACTAAATCCAGTCTTGCTAGGTCAAGTTCTAAGCACGTAAGCATTCTTAAAAACTCTAGATTAACCTGGATTTTTTCACTCTTTGCATAGCCCATTTTACTTAGTAAGGCACAGGCAACGGAATTATCTTGTTTTACGTAATCACGCCAGTTTTGTTTTTTAAGTTCTATTTTTAAAAATTCAAATTTTAATACTTGGTGAAAGGGAAACTCCATGATAAAACGGTTCGGTTCATTCCTTCTTTTATTATAGGTAAAGATTGCAATTGGTAGTATACGTTTGCGGTAGTTTTCATAGAGGCGACTGAAGTAAATAAACATCTGTTCATGAAAAGCATTTTGTTCTTATGATTGGGGTTCGATATGGACGATGATTAGGCCGTCTTCTCCTTTCAATTTTGTCTCAATTAGCAAATCAACTCTGTTTTTCTCTCCTTCAAGGATATCTCGATATAACTCTTCTGACAAGAAGGTCGTATGGCGATAATCGATTGATTCATGGATCGCTGGAAAAAATAGTAGCATGAACTCTCCGAAAAATGTACGGATTAACTCTTTAAATAAACGGTCATGGTCAATATGTTTCATTCTTCAAAGCTACCCTCACTCAAAATTTTCATAGTTTTATTACAACAAATTATAGGAGGTGATCATTGTTAGAAAATTCTAAAATATATCTATACTAATCTCTCATTAACCTAGAGAAAATCCATATTAGCCTATAATTCTTCCATTTTCAAACCAAGTTATTTTATTTTCATATAAATTTTTTGATAATTAAAGAACACCTGCAACAACTTTGCAAGTGCTCGCATCATATAGTCATTATTTAACCTCAATCGTTACACTTTGGCCTTCCAACCCTTTACTGGACGTTGTTAAATTAATCGTTCCCCGCTGGTCAGTTGCTTTTACATAGATTAGTAACTTTCCATTAAAGGCATTTCTACTAGTTGCTTTATAGTTTTGATGGCTTACAGGATTACTACATTCAATCCCGATAATTTCTCCGGGACCTTCAATCTTACAATCAATTTGATTTGTTGCATCTGTGACGAGATGATGATCCTCATCTACGATTGATACTTCGATATGTGCGATATCTTCATTGTCTGCGTTTAGCTTGAATGTATCACTGTGTAACTGTAACTTTGTTGGTTCTTTCGCAGTGTGCAGTTCATGTGTACAGCACCCGTGACCTTCTCTTAGTCCGACTGCAATTATTGTTCCAGCATTGTATGGAACGTCCCAGTAAATCGTGCCTCCTGGATAATCTTTGCGTTTTTTGATTCCTAATGATTTTCCATTTAACTGCAGGTCTACTTCAGGACAATTTGTACAGCACGCAACCCTGACAATTTCTCCTTCTGGACCACACCATGACGCTTTTACGTCTCCATCCCAATTAATTTGAACATCGTGTTCTTCTTTTATTGAAGTTAATCCAATGTAGACCATACTAACACTTGACCATTGGCTCTGTTTGAAGTAATAAAGCGGCTTTTTAAATCCTGCTAAATCTAGCATTCCAAATGTTGCGTGGCGTTGTGGCCAGCTATGAGCCTCTCCTAAGTAGTCAATTCCTGTCCATATAAATTGGCCAGATATAAATTGATTCTGTTCGACTGCCTGCCATTCAAAATGATTCCGACCATTTTCACTGCCGTATATGACACGGTTAGGATATTTTAAATGGTCCTCGTCATACCGAGATTCCTGATAATTGTATCCAACAACATCAAGTGCGTCTGGATATGTCGTTTCATTCGACATCTTCACACTAGCAAGAGCAGCTGTTACAGGACGTGTCGGGTCATACTTTCTCACAACTGCAGCTAGCTTTTGTGCAATTTCTCCCATATCCTCAGCTTTCGGTTTGTCTGGTCTGTATCGTTTCCCTAGTACTGGATGTGAATATGGGTCATTCGGGTAATCAATTTCATTTCCGATACTCCAAAAGATAATCGATGGGTGATTTCGGTCCCTTAAAATCATATCGCGCAGGTCGATTTCAGCCCACTTGGCGAAGTCTGCAGCATATCCATCTAAAGACGGTACGCCGACATTCCAGCCATCGACCCATTTGTTTTTCGGGTGCTCCCACTCATCAAATGCCTCCGCTTGCACGATAAAACCTAGTCTATCGCACATATCAAGTAGTTCAGATGCTGGTGGATTATGACTCATACGGATTGCGTTGACACCCGCTTCTTTTAGAAGTTTCAAGCGTCTGTACCATACCTTTTCTGGTACTGCAGCTCCAAGGCAGCCCGCATCATGGTGGATACAAACACCTTTCATCTTGATATTCCGACCATTTAGGTGTAAACCAGAATCTGCATCAAATTGAAACGAGCGAACCCCAAAATATGTTGTCTCCGTATCAATGACTTCCCCAGCTTTCATTACCTTTGTTACCGCCTCGTACATATATGGCTGGTCTGGTGACCAAAGAGATGGCTTTTCGATAAATAGTGATTGCGAAAGATGCTCTTCTTCGTTTGAAGCAATTGTTGCTTCTGAAGTATGTTCTTGCACGATATCACCATTCGCATCTTTAATCTGCTGCACAATCTCGTAATTTACTTTTTCGTTGTATTCATTTTTCAGGTATGCTTGGATTTGAACTTCTGCGAATGACTCTGTAATAAGCGGGGTCGTAATAAATATACTCGATGGTTTAATATACAGCTGGTCAGTTATTGTCATAAACACATTCCGATAAATTCCTGAGCCCGTATACCACCGCGAATCAGCGAAGTCGGTATGGTCGACTTTTACAGCAATGATATTTTCTTTTAACTCGGATTTTAAAAATGGTGTTACGTCATATTGAAATGAACTGTAGCCATATGGTCTTTTTCCGAGGTATTGTTCATTTATCCATACTTCACTATTTTTATAAACTCCATCGAATTGAATGAATACTTTCTTCCCTTTTAAATGATTGGGGACGATAAATTTTTTACGGTACCAGCCCACTCCTCCAGGTAAATAGCCTGTAGCACTCGCATATTCCTTACTAAAAGGTCCTTCAATACTCCAATCATGTGGCAAATGCAAAGCGCGCCACTCGGAGTCGTCAAACTCGATTTTGTATGCATTTGGAGCATCGCCATTAAGAAAGCTCCAATTGAGGTTGAATTTGGTTCGTTTCGTATGTGTATTCATTATTTCGGTTTTGTTATTTTTCATTTAGGCACTCCTTTTAATGGGGTTTTTTTAATGGGGCCATTTTAATGGGGTCAGACCCCTCATTCGTAAGATATTGATTTAAATATTTATTTACCGTTCTTTATACCTTTATTTGTTGGAGGGGTCAGACCCCGGGTAGTTGTTGTGGGGGTCTGACCCCTCATTCTACTTTTAATGGGGTCAGACCCCTCATTCGTAAGATATTGATTAAGATAATTATTTACCGTTCTTTATACCTTTAAATGTTGGAGGGGTCATGTTGGGGTCAGACCCCTCTTTTGTAAAATATAGTTTAAAATAATAAATTATCGTTCTTTATACTCTTTCTTTGTTGGAGGGGTCTGACCCCAGGTAGTTGTTGATTAACTCCCCTCCACCAGCTTCTTATAGTCGTCCATTTGTTTTTGGATTTCGTTTAGGACTTTTTCATAGCCGGCTGCCTCTAATCTTTTACGTAAATCTTCTACTGCTTTTTCTGGGTCGCCTGCTTTGCCGAATGCAATGGCTGGTATCATTTGTGCAGTTACTTGTGATAGTGCGGCAAGTTCTGCTTCTACAGGTGTACTGTTAAAGACAAATCGTCCATAAGGGTACGGCTTTTTAATTTCATCATATTGTGCGTATATCTCAGACATGCCCTCCCATTTGTCGGCACTTGGGATTTCAAATTTATCGACACGGCCTCCCCAGAAGTTTGATGCATAAGAATGCTTCGTTTCGTCATAGCCTTCAGGTCGAACCCGTTTGCCGTCTTCAAGCTCATACTGAACGCCTTCAATTCCGAAGTTAAATAATTGGTAGATTTCTTCATCATTGCGTAGTAAATCATAGACCATTAACGCACGCTCTGGGTTTTTACTATGTGCACCAACCGCAGTTGCACCGTGAGTAATGGACATCGAAATTAAGTTGTCACGCGTATCAGACCATGCGAACATATCAATCTCAGAACCTGGTTGTTTTATATCCATTTGTGGACGTAACCCGGAAAATGTTTCTGTATGATGCTGGTCAGCACCTGTTTTCCCTGCTTGGAATAATGCTCTCGTATCCCCTTTATAATTCAAGACATCAGCGCGCCAATAGCCTTTATCAGCCCAATCCTTCATCATTTTTGCGTAGTCAACAAATAGATCTTCAAATACCGGACTCATTACGGTATAAGGTTCTTCATATGATTCAGCCCAATAAATTGGAAATACACCAGTTGTAATAGGTAGCTCAATCGCATCTGAGTATGATGTTGTATAACCCCATGCTGTTGTTACATTCGTTCCTGGTGTATCCCATGGGATGATACCTGGCTTGTTATCTACAATTCCTTGAAAATATTCACCTAAAGTTTCAAAGTCTTTTATCGGTTCAGTAATGCCAAATTCTTTCGCCCAATCTGTGCGGTAGAAAAAGCCGTGGTTTACCCATTGTGTAAAGGCATCCTCTGGAATCATGACAATTTTGTCTTCATACTTTACTTGTTCCCAGTTTTCATCAGATACCTCTTTCCATGTATTAGGGGCGTATGTTGGCAAAAGCTCAGTTATATCCTTGAATGCTCCCTTTTGGGCATTGCCCCATGCATCTAACCAGTCTGTTGCTGTAATAATTAAATCGACAGGCTCACCAGAAGCTAATGTTAAATTATATTTCGTCATATAATCGGCCCATTCGATCCATTTGATTTCAAGATGTGCATTGACCTTTTCTTTTAACTTGGCGTTTACCTGCTCCATTACTTTTTCTAATTGACCGTTCGTCGGTTTATCACCTAATGTCATCATCGTAATGGTCACAAATTCTGATGTGTCAATTTCCCCATTTTCATCGACCTTTGTACTCGGCTTAGCATTTTCTTTACTCGAATTGCTAGAATTACTACATGCAACAAGACTAAAAGCTAACAATAATACCAAGAATACAGTTAGGATTCTTTTCATTCTAAACATATCTCTGCCTCCCCTTAATTAATGGTTGATTCTATGAAAGAGGATATTTCCTCGTGACATACATGTTCATCCTTTAACCGCACCAACCGTAATCCCTTTAATGAAAAAGCGTTGTACAAACGGGTAAAACAGAATAACCGGTCCAGTCGCAATGACTGCTGTCGCCATTTTCATCGTTTCTAATGGAATCTCCTGTGGTGCGACATTGGAGGCTGCTGCTGAATTTCGAATGAAGTCAGCACTAGTAATCACGTTATAAAGAAATAGCTGCAACGGGCGATATTCCATATTTGGTGACAAAAATAGCATCGAGTTGTACCATTCATTCCAATAACCTAAGGCAATGAACAAACCAATTGTTGCCAAAGCAGGTGTTGACATCGGTAAAATAAGCTTTAAAAAAATCGTAAAGTCTCCTGCACCATCCATCTTCGCTGATTCGGTAATTTCATGGGGGATTGATTTAGTAAACGCTTTCATCATAATGATTAAAAACGGACTCAATAACCCCGGAAGAAGTACGGCAAGATAGTTATCACCAAGATGTAAATACTTAGTGATTAAGAGATAAAAAGGCACTAATCCACCAGAGAAGAGTGTAGTAAAGTAAATATAAAATGAGATTTTATTGCGATATAGGAAATCCTGACGCTGTAAGGCGTAGCCTGTCATCGCAACGATAAATAACCCGAGAGCGGTACCTACGATCGTAATACCAAATGTGACCGCATAGGAACCAAAGATTAACCGTGGATTTTTAAAGACAATTTCATATGCAAACGTCGTAAAATCTAATGGCCAAAGTGTAAACCCATTATCCATAATCGCCTGTTCCGATGAAAATGACGATGAAATAATTAACACAAACGGGAAAAGACAACATAAAGCGAAAATGCCGATAAAGCCATATCCGATTAGCCGAACCATTACCGTTGAAACATCGATATTACGTCTCCGTGTACTTTGCATCGATTCTTCCCTCCTTTAAAACAGTGAATTATCCGGTGATACTTTTTTCACAATCCAGTTTGCTGTGATAACGATGATGAACCCAAAGACAGACTGATATAAACTAACGGCACTACCGAGCGAGAAATTAAAGTTCGTCATCAATGTACGGAAAACATAGGTTTCGATAATATCTGTTGACGCATATAACATCGTATTATTCGCACCGACGAGGTTATAAAATAACCCAAAGTTACCACGCAGTACGCCACCTAAAGAGAATAACAGTAGAATAATAAAGGTCGGCTTTAACCATGGGATAATAATATAGCGGATTCGCTGAAATGCATTAGCACCATCAATTTCAGCTGCCTCTAAGATTGACTTATCAAGTCCCATAATTGCAGCAAAGTAGACGATTGACCCGTAGCCTGTTGATTGCCAGAGGAACGTGATGACAATAATATATGGCCAGATTGCAGGGTTTGAATACGTTTGAACGGGATCAAGTCCCATTGATTTCAAAAATGAATTTAGTGTTCCATAATCATAGCTCAGAATATTGTAGGCGAGTAAACCAACTAATACAGCGGAAATGAAATGCGGGAGAAACATAATTGTTTGAGAGACTTTTTTAAACCATTTACTTCTTAACTCATTCAACATGATGGCAACACCGATTTGCAGGAAGTTCCCTAGTACGATAAAGGCGAGGTTATATGCGACAGTGTTAAATGTAAGTCTCCATAAATCACCTGTCATAATTAAAAAGCGGAAATTATCAAAACCTACGAAAGCGCTGTCAAAAATACCGAGTGAATAATCATAGTTGACAAAAGCGAGATAGAGCCCTGGCATTGGTAAGTATGCAAAGATTGCAAAGAAAATCACCGCGGGCATACACATGAGCAGCAAGGTTCGGTTTTTCCACAGCCTTTGGAAAAACGATTTCTTCGGCGGCTCAACAATGGATGTCTGTAATTGTACGGATTTCATACGTAAATCCCCCCTTAACATAAAGTCTCCTTTTTAAGGCTAATACACAAAAGACATAATAAGTAGATGGCATGTTTTAATGTGTATGAGGCCTCATTTCTTAGTATTCGAATTTTTGAAATGGGTTTCAAAAAACTTCGAATATCCAAATGTAATTGTGTAAAAACATATTCATTTAGTAGTCGTCACAGCTGTATGATGAAACGGGTTTCATTTCAACGAATGCTTTGTAAAAAAAGAATTTGTTTTATTCATATTTGTCATTTTCCAAAAATATGAATTATTTCTTACCAAAAATTCAAAGGAGCTTACACGAATCTCTTAAGACAAGTGAAGTTGGGACGATGATTTCCTTCTCGATTTGTTTATGATTCATTAAATCAACTAACACATTAATGGCAGTCTGACCTAACTGCTCGTAATTTTGACTTACCGTTGTAATTCCTGGTGGAAAGTGCTCTGCTAAATAAATATCGTCAAAGCCGACAACTGAAATATCATCAGGTACTTTTAACCCGAACTTTGTTAATACCTTTATCATGCCAATCGCAACAAGGTCATTGGCACAAATAACAGCTGTTGGCCGCTCATTTAACGAAAGTAATTGTGCAGCAACTTCTTCACCTGATTCAATGCTAAAGCCATTACCAAATATCCACTCACTGTTGACCTCTAAACCTTTCTTCTCCATTAATTGAATAAATGCAGCCTTTTTCACGTCTGTTGACGTAATCCCCTCAACTCCACCTAAAAAACCAATTTTTTGATGGTTTAAGTTCACTAATAATTCAACAAGCCTTTCAATCCCTGTTTCTTCATCTGCTCTAACAATATGTGCATCAACACCCTCCATCCTGCCATTCACAAACACAACCGGTATTCGCTCCATCACCTTCTTTAATTTTTCTGCGTACTGTTTGTCTGGAACAGAATCGTTAATGCGACCGCCTAAATAAATAATCCCATCAACCTGTTTTTCGATCAAGCTTTGCAAATAATTCGATTCATTAATAGCATTGTTCATCGTATTACACAGAAACGAAGTATAGCCAAGCTTTAACGCATGTGCTTCACTTTTCAATACTAGTGTTGAAAAAAACGGATGATTGATATCTGGCAAAATAAACCCAATTGTCTTCGTTTGCTTATACAATAAGCTTCTTGCAAGACTATTCGGTCGAAAATGATATTTTTCCATGACATCAACAATTTTGCGCATCGTTTGCGGACGTACCTTTGCACTTCCTGTCAAAACTCTTGAAACTGTTGCTGGAGATACACTGGCTTCTTTTGCTATGTCGTAGATTGTGATATTTTCCTTTTTCATCGTTTTCCTCCATTGATTATGTTTTATCTCTACTGATCTTGAAGGGTTGAAAACTTATTTTTCTATTTATATGATGGACTACGAGATTTAATACAATGATTTAAATCTATTAATCAAAAATAGAGAAAAAGGGTGACTCAATAGTGTTAGACACTTTTGAATCGCCCTCTTGTATCGTTTACCTATATTCAATTCTGCTCAGACTAGCTGATAATTTTAAGTAATAAATAACCGGAACCTAAAGCTAGTAAGATACTTAACAAACTACCAATTAAATAATATTCTGCGAATCTTTTATCTTCGAACTGTTTAAAACGTGTTAACGCTTTTGTAGCAACTAAAAAAGTAATCCCTGTAAAGGCATTCATCGCCACTAAAATCATAATGATTAATCGTTCAAGCATGCCTATATATCTGCCAACTTCAAAACTCGGTTCTGAATAGCTTGTCTGTATGATGACATTCTCTACCGTTGACTCTTCCTCCACTTCTTTTTTCTTATGCTTCAACGTCATAATATTTTTATTTTCTGTTCTCGCTTCCGTAAATGTACTATCCGTTGGACGAATATTCGTTAGGAGAATCCCGATTAAATATCCTGAAAAATGGGTGGTGAAAATAATTAAACTTGTTATCAGCAATAGCTTATCTAATGTTGATAAAGTCAGTGCATTAGTAAATAATAGCGTCTCAATGAAATGAATATATTGCTCAACACGATAATCTATAATCGAAAATAAATGTAGCATTGCAATAATCGTCATGAGATGGAGGAGCTGGTCTGTGATATAAAGGCTCGCTTTACCAGGAACCGTTTCTGCATAATGCTTTATTTGCTTAAAGAGTTTAATAGAATTCTTTTTCCTGGTTGGCCTTGCTTCCAATGATACTTTTCCAAAATCAATCAAATAGTGAATGATTGAGATGGCGAAAACTGTCAAAATAGTCTTCGATGAAATTTCCCCCAGAAACATTAACAGCAGGAGATACGTTAAAAAATGAATGACGACATGTGTAACTAACCCCTTCTGTCGTTCTCTATTATCGACACTATTTTTCCGTTCAATCATTTTTGCAGTTTGAAACCAATAATCAGCAATGAAGTGACCTACCAGTAATAGAAATAAAATTTCACTCATCATTATGCTTCCATTCCTCATCTAGTAGATTTTGATAAGAACTTAATAAATGTGCGATATCGATTTTTATCTGTGTGAACGTTTTGTACTTCATTCTTTTTAGCATTTTACTAATTGTTGAACGATTGTTTTGACTTGTACTGTCCTTTAAATACCCTAATCGCTCGGCAATTTGCTCATAATTTTCATCTGGGTACTGTTGTAAAATAAAGACTAATTTCTGTTGTTTCTCTGTTTTAATTAATTCATACATTGTATACATTAACGCATTTACAGCCTGAAATGGGATTTGTAATTCATTTGCATATGCGTATATTTGAATGGGTCCTGTTAAAGCATAGGGATTATCTTTCGTCAGTTTCAAAAATTTATCACGAGCCCTAAATGCACTTATCACACAACTTCCGTTAATTAAATTCGGGTCAATCGTATCTAATGTGTCATATTTCCCGAATCCAATTCCAATTCTTACTTTCATCTTTTTCTCTAACGAAAACAGCCAGACATCGTGGGCGACATGATAGCCTCCTGCAAATGAATTAACAACGCCAATTACTTCATCCCCACCTCTAATTTGAAATGGGACGACAACTTTTCCTGAATACTGTTCATTTAACTGATTAATCAATCGTTTTAATAATGTAAGGTTCTCATTTTGATTCAGCATTTTTTCTGAATTTATCAAATCAATGGCGATACATGCAGCATATCTTTTTTTCGTTAAATTATGCTCTCTATATTTAATCATGAAGTACTCACCCCATTCAGAATTATTTCAATTAACGTAAAATGATGAATGTTGCCCTAATAGCAACAACTCCAAGACTAGTTGCCAACATTTCAGCAACTCCCTGTATGTTGCATAAATAAAGGCAACGTTATGTTTAGTTTCTTATATATTTTATGATAAAGCAAGTTATATCCTATCCTAAATGATAGTAGCCCAACAGAAAAAGCCCCCAACTATATGGGTAAGTAGTTAGGATAACGTGGAGAAAAAGCAAAATATCACGTTAAATTCCCTACCAAAAACTTAGATAGTAACACACTAAATAACAAACAAAAACGCTTGGATTTTCCAAGCGTTTTTTATTTCTTTATATTTTCTTTATTGTACTAAAGCACCCATTGGTTTAAGTACATACTTTCACAAAGTATACCAAAAACAATTAAGAAAACCATTAATGTCGTTGACATTTAATCCCCATATGTTATCTTTTACTTATATAAGGAAATAGACACAGTAACTGACGACATTTGTGGAAATGACCACAAGGAAGCTGTGATTTTATATTTAGTCGGGTCGTCTGGGCAGAGATAAGGATTATATCCTTATCTCTTTTTTATTACATTTATAGGAGGTTTTGTTATGGGGAAAATCATTTTGGATGGGAATGTTGTTGCTCAAGAAATAAGAGACGGCTTAAAAACTCGTATTGAAGTATTAAAGAATATTGGAATAATACCTTGCCTCGCAACGATTTTAGTTGGTGATAATCCTGCTTCAGAGACCTATGTAAAAATGAAAGGGAATGCTTGTAAAAGATTGGGTATCAATTCCATTCGTGTGCATTTGCCAGAAGAAACAAGTACATCAGAGTTGGTAGAAACAATTATAGAATTAAATATCGATAACTCGGTGCACGGTATCCTTTTGCAACATCCAGTTCCAACTCATATTGATGAACGTGCTGCATTTGAAGCAATTGATATTCGAAAAGATGTTGATGGTGTCACAAGTTCAGGGTACGGACAAACTGCATTAGGGTTCGGAGAATATCCTTCTTGCACACCAGCTGCAATTATGAAAATTTTAGAGTATTACAAGATCCTGATTGATGGTAAACATGCTGTTGTAGTGGGGAGAAGTCCAATTTTAGGTAAACCTGTTTCTGCCTTACTTCTCAATGCGAATGCAACAGTAACTACTTGCCATTCAAAAACATCCAATTTATCCGAAATTTTAAAACAAGCCGATATTGTGGTTGCAGCAGTAGGAAAGCCTGAGTTTATTAAAGGAAGTTGGTTAAAGCAGGGTTCAATTGTATTAGACGCTGGTTACAATAAAGGGAATGTCGGGGATGTGGATTATAACTCTTGTTATGAAGTTGCTGGTGCAATAACACCTGTTCCTGGTGGGGTTGGCCCTGTTACAATTGCTACATTAATGAAACATACAGTTGAATCAGCAGAAAAATTCTATGTTTAAGTTAAAAATAAGCTGGTTGAAGTACCAGCTTATTTTGACTCTTTAACTACTTATTGTTTTAAATTAGGTTTCAATCCATAATAAATTAAACTGCTTATTTAGTTCAATAAAGAAAAATGCGAGGTATCATTAAACTAATTGATAACGTTCTGTTGAAAACTATCTTGGCTTAAAATTGTAATACCTCCAACTGCTCTTGATAAATCCGATGAATATAAAATATATTCTTTAATATCTACTATTTCTTCTATTAATTTATCTCCTATAAGTTTCGCTTGTTTTCTCCCTGTGTCTGTTATAGGAGTATCTGTCCAGCATCCCGACATATTATTTATATGATGTTCTGATTGACAATGCTGTATAAAAATTAATGAATTCATCCTTGGCTACCCTCCAGAAATTAACTAGTATTATATTACTTTATTGGTATAAATAAACCAGTATTTAAATATGTTGTTAAATTAAACTTCACAAATAGTAAATAATCACTTCCGTTTCAATTTCAAGAAACCTGTCAATAATTCCTTTATAAAGACAATTTATTGGAGATGATATTTTGTTATTATCAAAAGCATGGGAATCGTATGAATCTGATAAGCGAATTGAAGGATTTTCACAACAAACATTAAAAGCATATCAATTACAAGTTCAATTACTTATACGATATTTTGGGGATGTAGATATTGATTCACCTACTACTGAGCAATTAAAAGAATACTTTTCTAAATCTAGTAAAACATTAAAACCCTCATCATTAGCTCATCGTGTACGTTCAATAAAATCTCTCCTACGATGGTCACATAAAGAAGGATATATTCGTAGAAATCCAGCTGCTAAGATTAAAGAACCAAAGGTAGGGAAGCGAATTCCAAAGTTCTTAACAGAAAGAGAGATTGAACATCTTCGTGAAGCGTGTTACTCACCCTTAGAAAGAGCACTTTTTGAGTTTATGTTCTCAACAGGCTGTCGTATTGGGGAAATCGTTACTCTTGATAAGAATAACATCAATTGGTCTAATCATTCTGCAATCGTTAGGGGTAAAGGTGACAAGGAAAGAGAAGTATATTTTAATATTCGGTGTGATATTTGGTTAAAACGATATGTAGAGAGTAGAGAAGACAATGAAGCAGCTATCTTCGTAACAGAAAGACATCCACACCGTATGAGTAAAGCACAAATGAGATATATTATTCAACGTATATCCAAGCGAGCAGGAATTAATAAAGTAATACATCCCCATCAACTCAGACACAGTTATGCGACTAATTTATTAAATAATGGTGCACCGATTGAGGTAATTCAGAGTTTAATGGGTCATGAAAAAAGTGAAACGACTAAGATATATGCCGAATTAAGTGGTAGACTACGGAAGGAATTTTACCAGAAGTATTTTTAACTAAAAAGGAGTAACATTCCTTCTTTTGATGTTGCTCCTTTTAACTATTGCACCCGTTAGTTCAATAGTAATCTATACTTTATTTTCTTTCCCATCCCTTAGTTTATTAACTTCAATAATTAGACATATTACTAATCCAGCAATAATACCAAGATAAGTACCTAAATAAGTGCCTACAGCTGTTTGAACATCCGTGTGATTATAAAAAATATTTAGGAATTTACTGCTAATAAATCCTCCTAAAGCACCTAATATAACTCCTAACAAAACCCTACTAATCATTTACATCCCCCTCACTTTTTCGAATTTTCAATCATAAAAAACCATACGTCCTCTTTTCAACTATACTGCACCGTTAGTTTAAGATCATTTCATCACAAACTCTTGTCTTATTATAGCATATTTGGTAATAAATTCTAAATCCCCTTGTTACTCTCCGAGGAATTAACATACCAAATCGCACATCAATTCGCAGTAAATTTAACGCAGTGACAATAGCTATTGTCAATCTGTTATTTATAGTGTTATTTGATATGTTAATTATCGCTAATAATCCATTCAACCATTGATTGGATAACAAAAAATGTAGTGCTAAACCCTGTGTGATTTAGCACTACATTTTTGCTGTTTTTTTCAATTTTCTCCACGAAGACTAAACTACTTATTATATGGGGACTCACCTTTTAACAAGGTTATTACTAGCTACTGTCTAAAGAATCAGTAAGGTACTACTTGGCACCTTATTGTTTTATAATCATTACTCCATAGCCAGCCAATGCTGTTGAACCTGCTAGTTGATTACCTGATAATAAATCGGTTCCTTTGCAATTATCAATTTCTACTTCGTCTTCATTATGATTCAGGATAAATAAGTAAGACGTACCATCTTTCACTCGTTCCGTTACCTCGACTCCTTTAGGTACATTCAGTAATGGGGCAACTTCTTTTTCGGCACAAATTGTTTTCACAAGATCTGTTAAGAAGTCATGCTCTGGACACGTGCCGACATAATAGGCTTTTCCTTTTCCATATGTGTTTCGCGTAATGACAGGTGTTCCTGCATAAAAATCAGAACCATACTCTGCAAGTACTTCTGCACCTTCTGAATGAATAATATCAAATAATAAACGGCATTCATAGTTACCTGAAAGGTTTCCTGTCTGTTGTTTTACGACGATTTGATTTTTTTCTTCTGGTGGGAGGGCATCAATTTCTTCAACCCAGATTCCAAGTAAGTCTCGTAACTCTCCTGGGTAGCCGCCTACTGTCACGATATCATGCTCATTGACGATTCCACTAAAGAACGTCGTAAGAAATGTACCGCCATTTTGAATAAATTGTTTTATCTTTTCGGCATATCCCGTCTTAACCATATATAGAACTGGTGCTATGACTATATCATATTTGCTTAAGTCTTCGTCAACACCAATCATATCGACGGCAATCTTTTCATCATAAAGGGCTGCGTAATATTTGTGAATTTCGTTTACATAATCTAATGCCTTAGAAGGACCACTTGATAGTTCGATCGCCCAACGGTTCTCCCAATCAAAAACGATTGCGACCTTTGCTTGGACACGTGAATCTAGCAGTGAATCTGATAACTGTGCAAGCTCCTTGCCAAGTGCTGCTGTTTCACGGAAAACCCTTGTATTTTCATGACCAACATGCTCGATGACGGCACCATGATATTTTTCACAAGCACCAACTGATCGCCTTAACTGGAAAAACATCACTGTATCCGCACCGCGTGCAACAGCTTGATAGCTCCAAAGGCGCATTACACCAGGTCGTTTCAATGAATTGTATGGCTGCCAATTTTGTTGACTAGGTGTTTGTTCCATTAGCATAAACGGCTGACCGCTTTTTAGGCCACGCATTAAATCATGACTCATTGCCGTAAAGCTCTCAGGCGTATTATACGAAGGATAGTTATCCCAAGAAACAACATCCATTTCCTTGCCCCATTTAAAATAATCAAGTTCCTTATACGTACCCATTAAATTCGTCGTAACCGGAATTGCTGGATTATGCTTTTTTAACGCATCCCTTTCAAGTTTAAAACAATCTAAAAGACTATCAGACTGGAAAATTCGGTAATCTAGTGATATACCTTGGAAGTTTGTTGAATCACCGTTCCATTCCTCACTAAGTGCATTAGGAGGAACAATTTCATCCCAATCGTAAAACGTATGGCCCCAGAACCGTGTATTCCAAGCTTTGTTTACTTTCTCAATCGTTCCGTATTTTTGTTGCAGCCAATTTCGAAAACCATTTGCACAGTTATCACAATAGCAATAGCCGCCATATTCATTTGAAACATGCCAAATTAATACCGCCGGGTGGTCTTTGTATCGTTCTGCTAATTTATTTGCCAGTTTCTCTGCATATTTACGATAAGTCGGACTGTTTGGACATGAATTATGTCTACCGCCAAATTTACGCTTTCTTCCTTCATAATCAACTCTTAATACATCCGGATATTTTTTCGCCATCCACGCAGGGTGTGCCCCAGTACTTGTTGCTAAACATGTATAAATACCATTTTGATAGAGTCTGTCAATTTGCTCATCTAAAAACGAAAAATCATATGTCTCTTCATCTGGTTGAATCATTGCCCACGAAAAAACATTAAGTGTAGCGACATCAATGCCAGCGAGCTTAAACATGCGGACATCTTCATCCCAATCTTCCTTTTCCCATTGCTCTGGATTGTAATCGCCACCATACCATATTTTTGGAAGTCTTTCGTTTATCATTAATGCTCACCCTTTTCTAAAGTATCATTATATTTACATTGTAAGTGATTACAAACTTGTAATATATATAATATAATGGAAAGCAATATAAGAATAAGGAACTTAAGAATTGATAACTCTCGGAAGGAAGATAACTACATGAAGAAGCATGTCCTCATTCCATTAAACGAACAGAAATTGCCGCTTTTCGCTGAAACAATTGGCTTCAATCCAATTCAAGAACATATCACACGTCCTTCTGGTTATCCATATTATCATTGGATTCAGACGGTTAGTGGCCAAGGTACGATAACGTTTCAAAATCAACAAATAACTCTTTCTGCTCACAATGGATTTCTTCTTTTACCACATATCGCGCATTCCTATAAGAATGACCATGATTCACAGCCATGGGAAACACTCTATGTTACCTTTGGTGGTGAGATGGTAAAAGAGATGCTGATTACGCTTGAACTATATCAATCTGCATTATTCCATTGGGAACAGGATACACCAATCTCCACATTTATTTTAGACATTTTGAAGGATAGTGATGAGACAACAGATCGATTTAGTATTAGTGCTTCCTCACATATCTATGAATTTCTATTACTATTAAAAAAATACGGGAAAACGTATAAAAGCAGTTTAAAAGAATCAAATCACCTACAGACGTTATATGGGCTCATTGAGTGGATGAAATCACATCTCGCAAATCCTGATATCGGTTTAGAAGAAATGGCTGTATTTATGAATACATCTAAACGCCATTTGAATTCTTTGTTTCAGAAGAACTTTCACGTTACACCATATGCCTACTTTGTGAATTTACGAATTCAGCAATCCAAAAAGCTATTACTTGAAACGAGTTCAACGACAATTAGTGAAATTGCTAGCTCTGTTGGGTTTCGTTCGACGAGTCATTTTGTTGCAACATTTAAAAAAGTGGTCGGGATACCTCCACAGAAGTATCGGTATTTGAACGGAGTTTGTTAATTAGTAGTTATAAGAGGTAGTGGTGTCAGGCAGACCCTCAAACACATTATATTTAGTAAACCATGAAGCAAACATACTTAATATCAGTGTGTATTAAAGGGTTCTGACCTGTTTCAACCACTTTTCAATAGTTAATTTATGTACTTACATTTGGTCTTCTTTCGTAGGTCCCATAATGCCAGGTACTTTTAAACCTGCTTGACGAAGGAGTACGGTCATTTGCCCGCGATGATGTGTTTGATGTTCGATACACTTGCTAAGTAATTTCCCTCTTGGCGTTAACCCTCCAAATGATTCAACTTCTTCCACAATGCTCGCATCTGTTACATTTTCTTCAACAGCTTGTTTGAAATCATCCGAGATTTTTTTATAAGCAGCAACGATTTCGCTTGCCTTGCCAGGAACAGTGTTCACATCACCAGTAACATTGACATTTATACCAACTTGCCCAGCAAAAAACGATATACTTGTTGCTAAATGCCAGCCTAACCAGCCAAGTGTACTATGACCTTCTACGACCGCTTGATTTAGCTTCTCATCTGTTAAAGCTTCTAGGACACGAATTGTTCCGTCTGCTGAACTGTTCCAATCCTCTAAAAAATCTGCAACTGTTCGATACATTTTTTCCACTCCAGTCTTTTTTACGTTCTCGATTTATTAATAGCATGTTTCATTTTTATTAGCAAATTTCTTGCTTTCTGGCGTGAAAATAAATTGGTGTGTGTCATGGACATTAATATTAGGTGTAATACTTGTCTTTGTAGCTAACATTCTAATCACTGAACTATTGATTATCATGTTGAAAATTCAGTGCATTCTATTTTCCGGGAAATAAGTCGAATTAAGGGGAATTGAGACATGTTGCGCTAGGGTGACATTTTATACTTGAAACTGTTTTAGCCATAAAATATGAGATTTTCCGTCTTCTAAAACAACAAAAAACCACCTCACATTTGGTGTGACGTGGTTTTTCATTGTTATTTCAAATTATGATTTCTTTGATGACCTGTGAGGGACTTGAACCCCCGACCCCTTCCCTGTCAAGGAAGTGCTCTCCCACTGAGCTAACAGGTCGTAATTATATGTACATCTTCTATTATATTCACAATTCACTTGTGAGTCAATTATTTTCTAAAATATATGGGGACTGTCCCCCATTTGTTTAACGCACTAACGCAGTGGGGGACTGTCCCCCACCAGTTTACCGCATTAATGCAGTGAGGGACTGTCCCCTAAATTTGATTTATAATTATCGTCTTTTCGTTTATTGATGATTTGTAGGACGAACATGGCGATAAAGATGACTAGCCCGCTTATATCTGAGACACGTTCTGGGTATATGAGCAATAATCCGGCAATGACAGAGATGATCCGCTCAAGCCAATGTAGCTTTCTCATCCAGAATCCGATGACACCTGCACCAATTGCAATCATTCCTGATATCGCTGTAATAAGTACCCACACGAGTTCAAGCCATGTTGTATCAATCATTAGTAGTTGTGGTGAGAGAACGAAGATATACGGGATAATAAAGGCGGCAATTGCCAGTTTTGCAGAGTTTATACCGGTTCGTAATGGTTCTCCGCCAGCGACACCTGCTGCTGCAAACGCTGCTAATGCGACAGGTGGGGTAATATCTGCGATAATTCCAAAATAGAAAACAAATAAATGAGCTGACAAGTCTGGTACGCCTAGTAGAATAATAGCAGGTGCTGCAATTGTTGATGTAATGACATAGTTAGCTGTTGTCGGTGAGCCCATTCCAAGAATGATTGCAGCTAACATTGTTAACATTAAAGTTGGAATTAAATACCCACCAGCTAAATCGACGAGACCATTTGCAAGCTTTAGTCCTAAACCCGTTTTCGTGACAATTCCAACAATTATCCCTGCTGCTGCAGTTGCTGCCGCTACACCAAGTGCTGAACGTGCTCCATCGACTAAGGCAAGGACAAATTGCTTCGGACCCATTCTTGTCTCTTTATTAATGAGACCAACAATAATCGCTGTTAAAATCGCATAAAGTGCAGCATGTGTGACGATGACACCAGACATTAGTAAGACAACAACCATAACGATTGGTAACAGCAAATATATTTTCTTTAACACTTCTTTACGATTTGGCATTTCGTCTTTCGCTAACCCTCTAAGCCCAATTCGTTTTGCTTCGAAATGCGTCATAATCCATATTCCTGCAAAATACAGTACAGCAGGAATTGCTGCTGCCTTGGCAATATCCCAATACGTTATACCATTTCCAATGAACTCAACCATTAAAAACGCAGCTGCTCCCATAATCGGTGGCATTAATTGACCACCTGTTGATGCGGCGGCTTCGACTCCACCGGCAAATTCCTTCTTATATCCTAACTTTTTCATCATCGGAATTGTAAAGGAGCCTGATGTAACAACATTTGCTACAGAACTGCCACTAATTGTCCCTTGTAGGGCACTTGAGAAAATCGCTACTTTTGCTGGTCCACCTGTACTGCGGCCTGCAATTGTCACCGCTAAGTCATTAAAATATTGCCCAACACCTGTTTTCACTAAAAAGGCACCAAATAATAGGAACAAGAAAATAAACGTCGATGATACAGCTAAAGGCGTCCCAAGAATCCCTTCAGTTGTAAAAAACATTGTTTGCACGAGTCGCTCAAAACTTAGTCCTCGATGTGATAAAAATCCTGGCATATAAGGTCCTAGTAATCCATATAACACGAAGACAACAGCGATAATCATAATTGGTAATCCAACCGCCCGACGTGTTGCCTCTAAAACGAGTAATATCGCTAATAAACCAACAGCAAAGTCAATTGTGGATAACCTTCCAACACTCATGACTAAATCATCAAAAAAGATTGGCCAATAAGCACCTACACCAATGCTTAATATCGCAAGGATACCATCGTACCACGCAATTTGTAGTTTACCTTTTTTCCGTTTCTTTCGATTTGCAGGAAATAATAAAAAGATGAGGGATAATGCAAAGCCAAGATGGACTGTCCGCTGAATTTGGGCTGTAAATACACCAAAAATCGCTGTATATAATTGAAATAAGGAAAACGCTAACAATCCGATAAAAACAATTTTCCCAATCATTCCTGTCAGTTTACGGGTGCCTGCTTCTGGGTCATATTTTTCCAATAGCTCCTGTTGCTGTTGCTCAGTTAATTGATCATGATTTTTATCCAATGAGATTCACTCCCTTCATAAGCTGCCAAAATGATAATTTTTTAACAGAAAATCGCACCCAAGTACCTGGCTCGATCACGTTTGAGAGTTGAAACTTATTTCCCTGATAGTTTATCGAATGGTTTGCTCGAACTTGGCCAATTCGCAAATCAATAAAAGGGAAAACTTGATTCATATTCCTTATATAATATCTACCATTTATCACTTCAAATGTTTCTTCACCTTCAGCATTTGCTGGCATGCCAACCGCAAAATCTTCATAGCTTATTTCAATTAATTTAAGCTTATTTCCGTTGACTTCAAAGGTTTCATATACATCTGAGCGATGAATCGAATGTGTATAGGTTATTTGAAAAGTTTCTTCATCATCTAGTGGAAGGTACGTGAGTAATTGCTGTTTATCCTCAAATGTGAAGGCAATAACTTCTTTATATGGGGTAATTGAGAAAATGACAGCAACAACTAATAAGAGGACTAAGAAGCAAAATATGTTTATTTTCAATCGTTGCTGCATTTTGCATCCCCCCTAATAGACTGATGTCGATAGGTTAAAGATAACCTACCGACACCTTTTCATTATTGTGTTATTCCCTTTTCCTCAAAGTATTTTGCTGCACCAGGATGCAATTCCATATCACCTAAGCCCTCTAATGCTGTTTCGGCTGTGATAAATTCTCCTTTAGCATGTGTAATACTGTCCGTATTCTCATATAGCGCTTTTGTCATTTCATAAACTAAGTTTTCATCAAGGTCACTCGTCGCGACCAACATTGCCTTTACGGCTACTGTATGAACATCCTCTTCAATGTTATACGTTCCACTAGCAATTGTGTCTTCTGCATAGTATGGATACTTTTCTATTAAACTTTTAATTTTGTCATCCGCAAATGGAATAATAACGACATCTTCTTGTGCAGATAACGCCTCGACTGCTCCTGTCGGTGTCCCTGCTGTAACAAACGCTGCATCAATTGTACCTGCTTGAATACCGTCTGTTGACTCATCGAATGATAAGTTTTGTGCCTTAATATCGTCTACCGACATCCCATGAACCTCTAAAATTTGAACTGCATTTATATATACACCGGAACCAGGTGCTCCTATTGAAACAGCCTTACCCTTTAAGTCTTCAACTGATTTGATTCCACTATCTTTTGTTGTAACTAACTGAATCGTCTCTGGATATAAAGAAGAGATCGCTTGAATATTATCAATCGGGTCGCCATCAAACATTTCCTTTCCTTCAATCGCATAGGCTGCAATATCTGTTTGTGAAAATGCTAGCTCAGCTTCCCCAGCTCTAAGAGTTTCCATATTTTCAGCAGATGCTCCTGATGTTTGCGGTGTAATTTTTGCATCTGTGTTATCCGTAATAATCTTGCCAATTTGTCCACCTAGTGGATAATATGTACCACCAGTTCCACCTGTTAAAAGACTTAAATCTTGACTGCCGCTTGATTGATTCTCAGTCGTACCTTCCTTCTCATCACCTGATGAGCCCTCTGATTCATTCCCATTCCCACCATTACACGCAGCCAACACTAACATACATGACAACATAAAAATAAATAACAAGCTAGTTCGCATTTTTTTCATTCTGATATCCCCCTTTTGCTAAATTGTGTAAAAAGCGATAGCTTACTTTTTTATATATGATTTGTCCCGTCTGTACATGCATAATTTCTTATAAATACTTCTAAAAAACACACGAGATTGAAACAATAGACATTGAATAAGGCGTGGTGTTATTTCGTGTAAATAACAAAAAAGCTGCCTTAACCCAGGGACATTTTCCCTGATTTAAGACAGCTCCAATTACGCAAATCGATAATAGATGATTAGAAACGTACTTAACACAAAAATAAAATTCAATGAGACAAAAATCATTTGATCTAGCTTAGATTGATGCATTTTTATTGGTGGGTTGTAGAACGAAATCCCTTCAATGATAAAGATAATTAAGACAATGTGAATCATCGCGTGCCCGACAACCTCTGTATAACCAAAAATCGTTGTTGTTAAGATAAAGAGAATAGTTACAACAACAGCTAATACTCTGTTCAATATACCGACAACTAATAAGTAGCCGACAACAAATTCAATAAATGCTGACAGTACAATGAAAATATCAGGTGGGAATCCAAAGGTCGGGACGTTATGGTGGTGGATAATATCTATTGTCATCATTGGATATACCCATTTTTCGACGGCAACCCAGCATAGACTCAAGCCAGTTCCTAAATATAAAAATGGAAAGCCAATTGTTTCAAACCTGGTTTTCCCAACTAGGAGTACACCGATGATCGCAATGTAAAAGCCATAGTCGAGCATATGGAACCAGCCAGCATGTCCCCAAACTGAAATAAATAATCCTAACATCAACAATGCGGCTATTTTTGTTGAGATATGATGTGGAATAACTAAAAAGATAATAATTAGCCACATGACGATTGTTTGCCATGTATGACGAATCGCAAATTCCGGTGCAAACATCGTCCCGTAAGAAACTTGAAAGATGAACGAAACCGCTGTCCCATATTTTAAAATATATCGTGAATACTTACGAAAGCTATCAAGCCTTAGGTCGAACTTTTTTGCCAGTGGGATGTCCATTAGCTTTCCCATTACTTGTGAAAGAATAGCTAGTAATATAGCTATTAATAAAGAGATCGTCATGAAAAACGGGGAGAGAATATCCTCAAGCTTCACTTTCTGAGGTGCAACATTTGCAAACCATTTCACATGAGCATCTGCAAGAATTGGTGCTGAAATCATCCCAACTACAATGAGAATGAATAAAGGCATATATTTCTTCATGTACATACATCCTTTTATTATCAAGTTGATTTTAGTCTGTTTCGAATTACGCAATATTATGTATAAGTATGATAAAAGTAGTAGATGAAAGCTGTAAGAAAACTATGTATTTATATAAAGGCAAAAAAATGAAGGGGGCTTCAAGTCAGCTCCCCTCCTCACATTATTAACCGCTAATTTCTTATTTGTTTATGTTTTGCAACGATTTTAATTCTGGTAATTTATTCAACGCTACATCAAGGTCTTTTATTAAATCATCGACATTTTCTAAGCCAACACTTAGCCTTAATAAACCATCCGAAATGCCACGTTTTTCTCTTTCTTCTGCAGGCATAGCTGCGTGAGACATTTTTGCTGGGTATGATAGAATTGATTCAACTGCGCCAAGACTAACTGCAAAAACTGGAAGCTTAACATTGTTAACGACTGTTCTGACCGCGTCAGCATCTGCTAGTTTAAATGATAGAACGGCACCAGGGCCATCCGCCTGATTGTTTTGAATTTCGTATCCAGCATGTGAAGGCAAACCTGGATAATACACTTCTGCTACCTTCTCATGCTTACTTAAAAATTGTGCTAACTTCTGTGCTGATTCCTGTGACTGCTTTAGACGGACATGCAATGTTTTCAAGCCGCGGAGTACGAGCCATGCATCTTGTACACCGAGAACAGCACCAAATGCATTTTGGAGCTTATACAGCTGGTTTCCGAGCTCTACGTCTTTCGTCACGGCAAGACCTGCCAACACATCACTGTGACCTGCTAGAAATTTCGTTGCACTATGTAAAACAACGTCAACACCTAACTCAAGCGGTCTTTGCAGCTCTGGAGTTAAAAATGTGTTATCTAAAAATGTTAAGCAGCCATGTTGTTTGGCTAAGCTTACAATTGCAGGAATGTCCGTCACCTTTAATAATGGATTTGAAGGGGTTTCCATGTAAATTACTTTCGTGTTCGGACGAATTGCAGCAGCTACTTCTGCGACATTCGTCATGTCAACAAACGTATGCTCAATGCCAAACTTCGTTAACACATCCGTAATAATTCGGAATGTTCCCCCGTACACATCCTCTGTTACAACGACATGGTCACCTTGCGATAATAACATGAACGCAGTAGAAATGGCCGCCATTCCGGAAGCAAAGGCCATTCCTCTCGTACCACCTTCTAACTCAGCAATCGCCTCTTCTAGCGCCTCACGAGTAGGGTTTCCTGAACGAGCATAATCGTATTTGCCATACTCGTCAAAATCAAATTGATGAAAGGTAGAAGCATGTTGAATTGGTACGCTTACTGCACCAGTTGCTTTGTCAACCTTTGCCCCATTATGGAGCAGCTTCGTTTGAAATGACCAGTCTTGATTACTCATTTGCTCCATCTCCTTTCATGTTTCTAAAGCTTTGTGCTAAATCTTCAATAATATCTTCTACATGCTCGATGCCTACGGAAAAGCGTAACAAACGATTACAAACACCGTTGGCAATTCGGACCTCTTCAGGTATATCCATATGTGTTTGTGTTGCAGGATACGTAATAAAGCTCTCAATTCCACCAAGACTTTCTGCAAAGGAAACGACGTTTAAGCTTTTTAAGAAAGGATTGACCCATGCTTCGTCCTGTAAACGGAACGATAGCATACCACCTTTTCCTGTATAAAGCACGTCTAGAATATCTGGGTGTTCTTCTAAAAATTGTGCGACCTTTTGTGCATTTTGTTCATGCTGTCTCATCCGTAGTGATAAAGTTTTCATACCACGCATTAAAAGCCATGAATCAAACGGAGAAAGAACAGCGCCAATTGCATTTTGATGCTGGAAAAACTCATCGCTTAATGCTTGCCCCTTTGTGACAACTAGGCCAGCGAGCACATCATTATGTCCACCTAAATATTTCGTGGCACTATGGATGACGATGTCTGCACCATCTAAAATTGGTGTTTGAATGACCGGAGTATAAAATGTATTATCGACGATAACAAGGATGCCATGTTTTTTTGCCAAATCCGCAAGTTCTTTAATATTCGCTTCTTGCATTAATGGATTTGTTGGTGTTTCAATAAACAATGCTTTCGTGTTTTCAGTAATCAGCTTTTCTGTTTCCAGTGGATTTAAGAAATCATCATACTTGAAATTCAGGCCATATTTGCGCCATTCTCTTTCGAATAAGCGGTATGTACCACCGTATAAATCCGATGAGACGATTAATTCATCGCCACTTTTGAATAAGGCCATTATCGTTTGAATCGCTGCCATTCCAGAGCTGAAAGCAAAGCCTCTGTCCCCATGCTCTAATTCAGCAATTGCGTTTTCAACAAGTATTCTCGTTGGGTTTCCGGTACGGATATAATCAAAACCAGTAGATTCACCAATTCCTGTATGTCGGTATGCTGTTGAAAAATAGACAGGTGGATTAACCGTGCCTGTTACGTTTTCACTACGATTCCCAATTTGCGCTAATTTTGTTTCAATACGTTGTGTCATAGCTAGTCACCATCCTATAGATTAAAGATTATCATTCTATCAAAAATTACAATTGAGAGAACAGAAATAAGCCTTCCTCGTAAGAAGAAGACTTTTGTATTTAAAAACTCCTTCTTATCTCTCAAGCATAACGCTTGTGTCGCTTGCTGGATTTAGCACCTTGGTACGCGTACAAACTCTTGTAGTCCCACATAAGCCTATTAGCTTACTTAATGGATATCCACTTATTTTGTACCGGTTGCTGAGGCTTCATAGGGCCAGTCCCTCTGCCTCTCTTGATAAGAAACATATGAAATTATTATCGTTAACATTTTCTCTTACTTTACATGATTCGAGTATAGATTGCAATAAAATTATTGTAATAGTTTGATATCTTCGATTATTTTCTCTGTATTAACTTCTGCTGCGACGTCATACTTTTCTAGAATTTTCGTCCCTTTCATCAAGAAAATTTCTGTGCTATGGATAAATTGGTTTGAATCTTCAAGTTTTGCTGCTGGTGCGAGAAAACTCTTGTTTGCAAACAATTCAATCGTTTCTTGGTCATAGCCAGTAAGAAAATTCCAATTACCCTCATCTACATGAAAGCTTTGGGCAAATTGCTTCAACACTTCTGGAGTGTCATATTCAGGGTCAATGGAAAAGGAAACCAGCTCTGCATCTACCTTTTTCTCATTCATTTCCTTTTGTAGACCAGTCATATTAAACGTCATCGGCGAACAAACCGTATCACAATTTGTGAAAATAAATGCAGCAAGCCAAACTTTATTCTCATACTCATCAATGAGGTTCACAGCCTCCCCATCTTGATTGACCGCCTCTAACTCCTCAACTGTTCCATTTAATGAAAAATGCTCTTCAAGGTTGATAGACTGCGAACAGCCTACCAAACCAAGAACAGCAACAAATACTATATACGCGATTTTTTTCATGCTTACGCCTACTTCGTTAAGAATTGTGTATCAATTAAATCGCTAAATTCAGGTTTTTCTTTTAAAAATTTCAAATCAAATGATGAATTAGCAAACTCTTGAACAACTTCAGCATTTACTTCTGTTGTATATGTGACACGCTCCCATGCACTTTCAACAATTTCCTTATCTAACTCTTGATTTGTAATTTCTTTAATTGCCTTCATCGCAATTTCACGTGCTTCTTCTGGGTTTTCATTGATGAAGTTTACACTTTTTTCATGTGCTGCAACAATATTTGCAATTAGCTCTTTATCTTCATTAATTAATTTGCCGCTTGTAACTAACACTGTATTTGGAAGTGTCGTTCCATAGCTTATTTCTTCCGTATCAACGATAATTTTTGCGCCAGCTTTTACTAACTCAGATGCCCATGGCTCTGGTACTGCAGCTAAATCAACCTTACCTGATTCAAACATCGCGCCGTATTGAGCAGGATTACCTGTCACATGCTTCAGCGTACCGCCGATACGTGCAGAAGTAATACCATAATCTTTTAAGAATGTTTCCATTTGAACGTCATGCGTACATCCAACACCTGGAGTAATAAATGTTTTACCAGCTAAATCATCAAGAGACTCAACACCGCTTGTTGCAGATGCAACGACAACTGTACCACCTGAAGATGCACCAGCAACAATTTTCACGTCTGCCCCGTTCGCATAGTTATTCATAACTGGACCAGGTCCAACTAAACCAGCATGGATATCACCTGTTTTCAATGCTGTCATAAATGCTCCACCATCAGGAAACGTTTTATACGTTACTTTTACATCCTCGCCGAGAGCTTCTTCAAAAAATTTCTTTTCTTTTGCAATCATCGCTGGAACATGGTCAATATTTGGAAAATATCCTATAACGACCTCTTCTTTATCTCCTTTACTGCCATTTGAGTTTGATGTTGTCCCACAAGCAGCGAGAACACCGATAAATAAAAACGAAATAAGTGCTAATAGTAATCCTTTTTTCATGTTGTTACCTCCATTTTACTTCGTGTCTAAGCCCCATTTTTTCATGACGCTTTTTTCAACTCGTTGAAAAAATAATAAATCGACAATTACTCCAATAACCATAATCATTAGCATAATCGCGATAACTAAACTCATGTCACCAAAGTCTGAGGCGAACTTAAGCTTATAGCCAAGACCAGGTCCTGTGCTTAACAGTTCCCCTGCCATTAACGCCCGCCAAGCAAAAGCCCATGCTAGACGTGTCCCTGTCACAGCGTATGGAATCGATGCTGGGAACATGACTTTCCAAAACAGACTAAAGCCTTTATAATTCATTGTTTGTGCTGCTTTTATATAAAGAGGCGGTACATTTTTCAGTCCTGTTCTCATATTAAGCGTCATGACAAGTGTTGCCCCGAGCACGATAATAAATGTAACAGCTGCTTCATTTAGCCCAAACCACATAATCGCAAGTGGCAGCCACACGATACTTGGTACCGATTGTAGGGCAATGACGAGTGAACCTAATGTTTCGTCAGCTGTTTTTGACTTCGCTAATAATACACCTAACAATAGTCCTAACGACAAAGCAATCACTAAACCAATTGCTAACCGTCTAAAGCTAGCTGTCAGGTCGTAAACAAGTGTCATATCTGCAAAGCCTGTATAAAGTGAAGAAAAGACATCTGTTGGGGCAGGCAATAGTGACTCAGATATGTCTAGAACTGTCACTGCAAGCTGCCAACCAATAAACAGAATGCCGTAAAATAAGATCCGTTTAACGACTGGTTGCATATTGCTGCTCCTTTGCTATAACTTTATCAATCTCTGTTTTTAACAAGCCTTTAATTCTTTCCTCATACGTGAGTAGTTCTTCACGTGCTTGTTCACGAGGTCGTGGAAAATCTAACTCAATAATGTCTAAAATTCGTCCTGGCTGAGTACCCATTACGACAATTCGGTCTGATAGCTTTAATGCTTCATGGATACTGTGTGTGACAAACAAAATTGTCTTCTTTGTTTCAAGGAAAACCTCTTCTAATACTTCATGTAATCTAGCACGTGTTTGTTCATCGAGAGCTCCGAATGGTTCATCCATCAATAGTAGTGCAGGGTCCATTGCTAATGCTCGTGCAATCGAAACACGTTGCTGCATTCCACCTGAAAGCTCATGTGGTGAATGCTTTGCATATGGACTTAATTGCACCATTGATAAATATTTATGTGCTCTTGCCTGTGCATCTTTTTTTGACATTTCTTTGCGGAGTGGAAACATGACATTTTCTTCAACTGATAGCCATGGAAAAAGTGCCGCCTGTTGGAATACCATCCCACGTTCCTTACCAGGTCCTTTAATTTCTTTATCTTGTAAGAATAACTGACCAGAAGTTTGCTTCGTAAGTCCTGCAACGATTGAAAGCAAAGTAGACTTCCCACAGCCGGAAGGCCCAAGAATCGAAACAAATTCCCCTTCCTTCACTTGCAAATTTATTTCATCCAAAACTGTTTCTGTTTTATTTTCACGGTTTTCAAATTGCTTTGAAACATTATTTATCGTTAAAAACAAGTGTTTTCACCTACTTTTTTAATTCATATCTATTTTATCGGATTAATGTGGATTAATAAGAATATTATATGCAATATATAATGGAAGTCAAGTAATAAATTTTTTAAGGATAATATAATTTGGTGCTTTACTAGAAGTTAAAGTCATTATAAAAGAGCTTAGGTTGGAAATTCGTGACCCTACAGGTGTTTACAGCGTAGTACATCTCTTTCCAAATAATGTGTGTACTAAAGCGCATTATTTCTAAATGAAAAACATAATAACAAGAAGGAAAACAGCATCCCCCAGAAATTAACTAAGCCTATCTATAAAATTCCTTAAGCTTACAAAATAAATTCGTCTGAATATAAATGTATGGTACAAACGTTTTTGTTAAATACTAAAAAAGATACCATGTGAGACACATCGTATCAATAAATCCTATACTAACTATGAGGTGATTCGCAGTGAGTTATAAAGATCATTTAGATCCATTATCTCAGAAGTTTCACCATAACTGGACAAGACCTAAGCGTGCAAGCTCTCAAGTGAATGGACATACAATGATGTCGCAAACAAACATTATTACGAGAAGTAACGCAAAGGCTCATATGTGGTAAAGGATTAACTCGGTTTGTCACAAAAGAGGCCTGCCCTCTTTTGTGGCAGACCATCTTCATACTTGTAACGTTACCAAACTCCCGATTCCATCCAACATGTCTTGCCATTCTTTTTGCTCTGCTAAATGTATATAAACAGGTGTGTGTTCATCTTCAGTATATTCCGAAATCCAGATGCCATGTTTTGACGGTAAAAAGAAGAGGATATTTTCTAAATACATTTCATCTTCCTTCAAACTCATACTGAAATTTGAAATATTAAATAGTGTCCAATTGAATGTTTGTAAGTCCTCAATAAATAGAGAAAAAGAGGTCTTTTCTGCTTCAGTAAATTTAGACTGATTTTTAACGGTTTCAACTTTATCTTGATTACTAAGCTGATCAAATGCCTCATCTGTTAATGCAAAGCGGTGCTCTCCAGCAAATTGCGGGAATTCAATGCCATAATAATCCCGGATTACTTCTGAAACTTGGTTGGACCTAATCATTGCAAATTCATGAATAATATCTCGGTCTATTATATGCATAAGCCACTCTTCATCCTCATAATGATGCAGCATCAATGCAGATTGCTGTGGTGCATTTGAACAACGGAGCATCCGTCCTGAATGAACATATTTTTCAATAAACTTCATTGTCTCATGAGATAATGGTATTTCCCCTTTTTCTTCAAGTGCTGGGTCCCACATTCTTTTCATCATTAATTGATGTGAAGTTGCTTCCATAATGGCAAGCCATTCATTTTCTGATTTGTCTCCGATCGCTGTTTCAGCAATTCCCTTCGCAACATCTGGAAAACCTGCAACACTTACCATCAATGCAAGCTCTTCAGTTGTACATGTAAGTAAATGATTCATTTCGTCACGTCCTTTTATATAAGAGTGATGCATTATTTCGATTAATAGAAATACTCATATTATTCAGCTTGAATACTAGAGTTGGTCAACAATTAGATTCAAAGGAACCGTCAATAAATAGTAAATGATAATCGAAATAATCCCTTGCAAGCATAGCGCTATGAACATACTTAATTTTCTAACTAGCCATTTTTGCCCACTGAATTTTTTGTAAAGAAAATACCCTGATCCTAGGAATACCATCATAAAGAAATTTGTTAATTTATCAAGAATGGATGTAGCATTTTCAAATGTACCTAGTTTATAGAAATCTACCATCGCCCATTCAATCGCAAAAAATAATAAGACAGATACCCATTGTGTGCCTAAAAATATCCCAAGTATGCTACTAATTAAATAGATAAAATCAATAGTCATAGAAAAACATCCTAATAACATCATATTTTTTTAATTTGCTACAGGTTAAAAAATACTCTAATTTTGACCATGTCATATTCAGATTAGCATAACATTCATCCCTTAATACATTATCAAAAAGATCCTAAGATTAGTTCTAACGGAAATGTGATAACAAAGTAGATAATAATCGCGAGAATTCCATGTAATACTAAGGCTATCAGCATATAAATTTTTCTTATAATCCAACTATTATTTTTGAATTTTATATATAGTAGATACCCTGATCCAATAAGGCCATACATAAAAAAGTTTGTTACTTTTTGAAAAAATGTATTTGCTTTTTTAAACGTTCCTAGTTCAAAGAAATCAACCATTGCCCATTCAATAAATAGAAAAAGTAGAACTGACCCCCACTGAATAGAAAGGTAATAGGCAAATAACATTTTAAAGACATATAGTATTTCTTCTAGCATTTGGACTCCAGTCTTATTTATAGGAATTTATCAACTACGAGATTTAAAGGAATTGTGATTAGATGGTACATGATAATGGATATAATCCCTTGCAAGCATAGTGCAACGAACATACTTAATTTTCTAACTACCCATTTTTGCTTACTAAATCTTTTGTAAAGAAAATAGCCTGATCCTAGGAAAGTTATCATAAAAAAATTCGTTAACTTATCGAATATGGATTTAGGATTATCAAATGTTCCCAGTTTATAGAAATCAACCATCGCCCACTGAATAATAAAAAATAATAGTACTGATACCCATTGTATTCCTAAGAAGTATCCTAATACGAATTCAAAAATGTATACAAAATCAGCAATCATAAAAATCTCCTGACTTAAATCTAGTTAAACCAACTGACTATAGATTTTTTTAATTTATTTCCTACATTTTTTGTAAAATCATTAATTCCCTTACCTATTTTACCACCAATATCCTTGGCAACTTTTCCAACCTTCGAACTTGCTAGACCTCCAGCAAATGCTCCGACAGCACCACCTACAAGTATGCCAACAGGTCCTCCTACACTACCGATGGTTGCTCCGATTTTTGCACCTATAGCGATAGAGCCTATATCGGCTGCAACACCACCTAACATTCTCCCTGTTTTTTCTGCATTTGATTTATTTTCATTTTCCTTAGAGAAAAATTCTCCACCATTTGCAATGATTGATACCCCTGTTCCGATTAATGGAATCCGCTTACCAACATTAACAAGCCCACTTTTTGTAACAGTCTTCCCCATTACTTCCTTTACCCCTGCAGACATTCGTTCTTGATTCATTTTCATAAATTCTTTTCCAGTTAACACATTCGCATTTTTAGGAAAGCCCACGACATGCTTATATAAGTGTGAGGGGCTTTGATAAGATTTTACAAAGGAATGCAATGGTTTCATTAGCGGATTTGCAGGCTGTGGAGCTCTCGAAAAGTTTAAGAGCCATTTTGCTTGTTTGTTACTATGTTTGCTTTTACTAGTCCAACTCGGATCCATCCCTACACTAAATCGGTAGTTGCCTTTTACTTTTTGCCATAGTGTAGGTTTTTGTCCTAAATAGTTAATTTTCAGTTTTCCAGCAGCTTTTAGCGTACGAAATGATACTGCCGCTTGGTAGCCCGCAATCATCGTATCTCCTACACTGAGCTTTCCGTTAATGAAGTCAAACGGTGAAGTCAATGCGTCACCAAGAGCCATAACCCTTTTCGTAGCAAGGTCCTTTTTTAAATGAGAAAACTCTGTTGCATTTTTTAAGCTAAGAGGTTGAAAGTTACTAACGGTAAGTTTTCCGCTTGTAAACATCGATTTAATTTCATCGATTGATTTTTTGAAAAGCTGCAGGTCATCTTCAACTGAATTCAATGCATTTGTTTGGGTAGAGTCAAACGTCCCCAAGTCTTCTATTGTTTCAGTAATTTTCCTCGTTGCTCGTTGGACAGTTGCATGGAAGCGCGTGTCATCTAATCGTGAAACATAAATAATATCTGATACATTGTCTAAAGCTGCATTTACATCGTCTACTAGCTCTGTTGTAAAATTCTTTGCCTTGTTAACACCCTGTGTTACTTCTGCTTCAAGGAAGCTTTGCCGAATAAAGCCTGCTTCATCTGACTCAAAGTCCGTGCACGCCTTATCTACATCACCTAAAACTCGCTCAAATTCTTTTAGCATATGTTGATAATAAGAGAGAATTGTTGCGTGCCAATCGTCATAGAAATGACGAATCGCTGTTCCACCTTGTCCTTGAAAGGCATTTCTCATACTTGAAAAGTCACCAACAGCAGATTCCAATTGCTTCACCTGCTCCATTTGCGATTGAATGTTTTTCTTTAATCCAGCTATTCCGGTATGTAAGGCTTTTGCATCTAGTGTCTTCACGGTTTGCTTTGCCTCCTATATTGCTTTAATCGTTTTTGAAAGATTTTCATCTACTTGTTTCATTTCTTCTAAAGCTGTTCGTACGGATTGGTTGTTATCCTCTAAAATTTGTTTGTAAGCATCACTTACTTCCATTAATAGTTGGCTAAGCTCGTTAAGTTTCTCGACAACCTGAAGTTCATTGCTGCCAGAAATTGATTCTAACGTTGTTGCAAAAGAATCAGCTGTTCGATCGATTTTAGAAATTGCTTCTTCAACTTCTCCATATTTAATATGTATTTCTTGGCTCACAATTGCACATCCTTCCTATTTATTTCTCGCTTTCGCTCTTTCTCGCTCTCTTTCCTCTCGCTCTTCCCGTTCAATACGTGCGATTTCTGCAGAGATGGCCACTTGTAATGATTGAATTTCAGCTTTTATTGTCGCAATTTTATTTTCGATTGCAGTGATGGCTGTATCTAGTTGATATCCAGAGAGGTCCTTATAAACCCCTTCCATATCCTCACGAATGTCAATGAATTTGTCTGCCAAATTTCCTTTCCAAGTCGTACCTGATAAATCTGGATCTTTTACGAGGTGTTGATTTTGGCTAAATTCAGCTTGATAACCATCTAGTTCAGTTGCACAACTTTTTAATCGTTCAAGTTGTTCCTTTTTCTCAGCAAGCTCTGATTGTAAATAAGACAAGTAGGACAATGACTAATCTCTCCTTTCCATTGACGCTATTTATATAGATAGTGTTTTAGACATACATAATATTTAATGGTATCAAATGGTTTCATACGAAATAAATGGGTCCAAAACATCAAACATCTACTTTTCACTAAGACTTTTTAACTAAAAATCATTTTTTAATAGGATTTGTTATAAATATTTGCTGCTTTATTAAATGGTTGAACACTCACATGCTACCATCAAACGTTTTAGTTTAAAAATTCGACTACGCTAAACTCCAACCTTTTACACTTTACAAATTAATCCATGTGAAAGGGTTTTTCTCGCCAACATAGTACGATAAAATAGAAATAATCGCACTAGTTGTAAGCTGCACATGAGGAGGTCTCCATGGCAAAACAAACAGGTCGAATAAAAGAACTGCTTTTTTATTCAGATGCTCTAGAAGAAGAAGTACCTTTAATTGTTTATTTATCAGAGGATTTTTCAGATTTTTCTACCTATACCTTATTAATCGCGCAGGATGGTCAAGATTATTTTCGACTTGGACGAATTGGTAGACAGGCAGAAAGTTTAATGAAAATGAACGAAATTGAAAATATTATCATTGTCGGAATTCCTTATAAGAACGTGAATGACCGTCGCGACAAGTATCATCCTAGCAGTCCGAAGTCAGAAAAATATCAGCAATTCTTAAGCCTGGAGCTTGTCCCTTTTCTTGATCGTAAGTTCCCTACCCATCAAGTAGCCGAAGGACGTGCTCTAATCGGAGATTCTCTAGGTGCGACTATTTCACTGCTCACCGGACTTGCTTATCCAAATACATTTAGTAAGCTCATCCTACAATCACCATATGTTGACGAATCAGTCATCAAAGCCGTTGAGGGATATGCTTCTGGTCAGCATTTGACAATTTTTCATCAAATCGGTATACAAGAAACAACTGTCAAAACAACAGATGGTTCAATTCAAGACTTTTTAACACCAAATCGCAAGCTAAACAAGATTCTAGAATCTAAACAATTCACCTACAAATATGAGGAGTTTGCAGGTGACCATACCTGGAAATATTGGCAGCCAGCTTTAACACCTATCTTACGAGAGATGTTCTTATAGTCTAAATATGTTTATTTTTCTCTTTTTGTTATACTATTGAAAAGAACGAATTAGGAGGGAATGATATGAAATACGGAATTGCCCTTTTTCCATCAAAAAAGATTCAGGACTTAGTAAATTCTTATCGTAAACGATATGACCCTAACTATGCTCTTGTACCACCACATTTAACATTAAAATCTGCATTTGAAGTAACAGATGAAGATGTGCCGAGGATTACAGAAGAGTTAAGAAGTATTGCAGAAATCACACCTCCGATGAAATTAGCCATAAGAAAAGTTAGCTCCTTTTCACCCGTTAATAACGTTATTTATTTAAAGGTTGAGCCTACTGAACAATTGTTACAGTTACATGACCGATTACATAACGGCTCTCTGAACAGTGCACCTGAATATTCGTTTGTCCCACATATTACAATCGGTCAAAAGCTATCCGATGATGAACATTCAGATGTATATGAGAGCTTAAAAATGCTTGACGTGAAGCATGAAGAGACAATTGACCGTTTCCACTTACTATACCAGTTGGAAAATGGTTCATGGACTGTACACGAAACTTTTTTACTTGGAAAGGATTGCAAATAATTGAACATACAACAAGTGACGACAAAAGAACAACTAGAAGATGCATTTACAGTAAGAAGAACCGTTTTCGTAGACGAACAACAAGTACCTGAAGAAGAAGAAATTGACCAATTCGAGGATGAGGCAACACATATCGTCCTCTATGACGAGAATATTCCTGTCGGGGCAGCTCGTATACGAGTAATTGATGGGATTGGCAAGCTTGAGAGAATTTGTGTATTATCATCCGCTCGAAACAAAGGAGCAGGAAAGCTATTAGTCAATAAGTTAGAAGAAATTGCCTTAGCAGAAGGAGTCTCAAAGTTTAAGCTTAATGCACAAACCCACGCAATTCCTTTTTATGAACGGCTAGGCTACGAAACTGTTTCTGATGTTTTTTTGGATGCAGGTATTCCGCACGTAACGATGGTTAAACAGCATTCGTAAACTTATACCCATTACATCGGTAATAAATACCAATTGTGTAAAGTGCACAGCAATTCATATGTGATGTTGTATCATTATTTACACCGCTATTTTGCGGTGTTTTTTCATACAAAAAAGCTCAGGCATCAACACATAGCTAAAATGTATATGAAAGCTAATTATTTTTTATAGGATCAGTCCATAAAACCCTGTACAGAAGTACAGTCTCAGCTTCATCAATCCCAGTTGGTAGTTCACCATTTTCGTTGCCACCAAAGCTCAGTCCGTTTTTCGTTGTACCTGCCCATGCTGCTAAATAAATAGGTTTATTTTTCTCTAAAGTAACCTTTTCGCCAATTAGCTTTCTAAAAGTTGATACAGTCATGTTATTCGGATAATCCGTTGTATCAAGCCCAGAAGGTGTACCTGTTAACAGCTTCAAGGAATCCTCTTCACCTGTACTATTACTTATTCCAAAAGATACGATGCTATTTTCATATTTTGGTATCATTTCATCTGAAGTCGTTAACAACTCACTTTTACGTTTCCCGTTTTCATATACCTCGACAGCAAATTGTATATATTCACCTTCCTTCAATGTGCCTTCTAACGTATAATATTCAATTTGATTTACACCTGTTTTACTAATGAGCATACTCTCTTTTTCACTTATGTTATATGGCTCAATTGTTAGCTTCGAGTTTTGTATAGTGGTTTGTTTATGGGTTTCTATTTTTGTTTCGTTTTCTGGTTGTTTTATTTCTGTACTTGCGCACCCGGTTAACATCATAGCAAAAATAAAAAACAAACAAACTTTTATATTTTTTGGCATATACACTCTCCTATTAAACGCTGTTTCTTTATTCTATTAAATTACACATGTTGGAAATTAGCAACCTATATCATTAAACTATTCCATGATGAGATAATAAGTTGGGACTTATATCGTTTTAAGATGCTGAGATTAATAGGTTATGAAAAACAATTAAGCATTAACTAAACACACATATCACATTGGTGGTACATATATATTTAAAAAGACCGGGACCGTCATAATACCTACATCTACTAAAAAGTGTGAAAATATTGCCCATCTTAAGCTCTCAGTCTTAAAATAAATGACAGACCATACTATCCCTAATAAAAATAAAGTAATAAATACATGGTAATGATTATTAGCAATCGAAAATACACCCCACATCAAAGGATGACTAAGAATAAAAAACAGTGTAGAATATCCGACACTAATCCATTTGGGAAACCACTTAATTGCAGCATCTAATAGTAGTCCACGCCAATATAGCTCTTCAAACAAAGGGTTAACTAACGCAAATACTATCCAAAGAATAATAATGATCGCTGAATCGAACAAATGGTAATTCATCACTAAAACTGACATGGGAAACAAACCAAATAGTAAAGTCAAGCTTATTGACAGTTTAGATGGTTTGGACTTCTTTAACCAATCTTTTACCCTTTTCTCACCCTTGAAATAAATGATACAACACGTAAGAGAAGTCCAATATATAAGAGCCAAAGGAATCCATGCCCATTCATTTAGAAACCTAGAAAAAATACTAGCTGTTACATACCCAATTAGAATGATTAATGGAGGTGTTAATAAAACTGCTATTCTCTTAGATTTACTTATCTCTATACTCATTTAGTAACCTCTTGTTTCGTCTGAAATACATTCATTATTAATTTTGCTTCAGGCAAAGGACATTCTTTCCACTGAATTTTATTTATCGCTAACCCTTGAATAAATGCATAATAGGTTACAGCTAATTTAACTGGGTCTTCCTTCACTATTTCTCCTTCATTTTGTCCCTCTATTATTATAGGAATCGTTGCGAATACTGGAGAGTTAGCATTATCGCCCATTAAAACATCTCTTACTTCTGCAGGAACTGCGTCGGATGTACTTGCCTGTATCATGATTAGGTAAAGATAAATCCCCTCACCAGTAGCAATACTTCTTAATATCGTTTCTGTCATCCACGTTAATTTTTGGATTGGCGTTCCGTTATATTGGTTTGCCTCATTTACGACCTCGATAGATTTATCAGATGCCTTTTTCACCAATGTTACGAAAATTTGTTCTTTCGATTCAAAATAGTGATAAACCAGTCCATGACTTAACTGTGCTTCCTTTGCTATATCACTAATCTTCGCCGCTACCATCCCTCGACGAGCAAACACTTTTGCAGCAGCACTTAATATTTGCTCTTTTCTTGCATCTCTGATTTCTAAATTTTTATTTTCGTCTCTAGGCATTTCTGATGCTCCCTTTTTGATTGAATAGTCAGTCAATGTTAATATATACAATTTTGTTATATTTTGCAATGAATAATTCCCAATTAATAAAGTTTTGAGTAGACGCTTGCTTAATACACCATTAATCAAATTCAACAATGGTATAAATAGTACTTGCATCAGATTTAAAGTAATTAATATTTTTAGCTGAATAAAAAAATGCGATACCCCTAAATTGGAGTACCGCAACCATTCGAAAATACGGTAATGCATTATTTAATATTGGTCTGAATCCCTTAGTTACAACAGATTCTTAGTGGTAGTGTTGACTTTCTGAAGGTAAAAGGCTGAATAAACAAAAAGTTATGGTCATATGTGATTAGAAATTAATTGTGAAATAATCCTCGCTATGCTAGTTAATGTCAGCACTAAAATCGTCTGAATACTATTCAAAAAAACTACTACAAACGCTTTGGATACCTTTGGCATAAGGCTCTGAGGTTATCATGTCATGGAGTCGTTTTGCTTCTTCAGTAGCATTCTTTAATAAATATCCATGTTTTACGGCTTTAAGCATTTCGATATCATTCCCACTATCCCCAAACGCAATAGTATTCTCAATAGAAATCCTAAACTGTTTTATGACAAAATTTACAACGGCACGCTTGCCTGTATTTTGTGGAATAAAATCAACATCAAATGCATTTACCGGATCTCCAGCAAGAGGGTTACAACGGTTAATATTGAAGTTTATTCCGGCATTGCGTGCTAATTGTTTGATGATATCAAGATCATACTTAACCCTCGCACTTTCTTCTACAAAATAATAATAATTCATTTTAAATGGTTGTTGACCAAATTGTGTTTGATTTTGCAACTGTATCCCATATATCTGTCTTAAATCATATACTAAATCCTCAACCACTTTATGGCTAAATCCGGATTTTTCAATTCTATTTTTCCACTCTTTATTTTGGTGAAATTCTCCTTTTTTATTAATCTCCCATAACTCCGTCCCTAGGTTTGATGCAATAAAATGTGGAAGGTAGTTCAGCCTAGCTGCTCTCATTTTTTTATGGATATCAGCCAAGCTACTTCCTGTTACCCAACCAATTCTGATATTTTCCATATGAACAATCCTATTAAGATACTCTTCAAGCTTATATAAATCTTTTAACTGCCAATCCTTTAACTCATGCGGAAAGTACGTTTCATCAAAGTCAAATAACATTAAGTAGTCGGGATTTCCATTAGAATGGTACACATTAAATGTCATGTTTAACACCTCCCTGTTTTATGTTATTTTTAGGTTACAGGCAGGGAACGTTCCCAGGTCAATCTTTTTTAGGGGGAAAAATAAATGGCTACTATTTTAGATATTGCTCGGCTTAGTGGCGTTTCAAAGTCCACTGTATCACGCGTTATCAATAATCATCCTCATGTTTCAGAGGACAGCCGTACAAAAGTAATGGAGGCAATAGAAAAGTTGTCATTTGTTCGAAATGCACGAGGTGTACACCTTAGGACACAGTCAACAAAAACTATTGGTGTAACCATACCGGACCTTGATCATCCTTATTTTAGCCCACTTGTTGGCATGATTGCGTCAAAATGTAGAAATGTTGGATATAAGATCGTGGTTTTTCAAACGTTTTATTCTATTGAAGAAGAATATGAAATTTATGAGAAATTAACTGAGAATGAGCTGGATGCTTTAATTATTACCCATACTTTATTAAGTGAGCAGGAGATTAAGCAGCGAGTAAGAAATAATGTAGTGCTTATTTGTAACGAACCTCTTCAAACAAGACATTTAGATGTCTTTTCACTTGATGAAAGGGATGCGGTTTATTCCTCTACTCAATACCTACTGAAGGAAGGACGAAACCACCTATTAATGTGTATGGATGAAGAAATAACCCCACTTCAGCAACAAAGATGGGAAGGGTTTAAACAAGCTCATCTTGATTTAAATAAAATATGTACAATTCAGCAAAAGGTAAGTGGTTACGCTACGATTGAAGAAGGTCTTCTACTTGGAGATGAGATTTTTTCAGGTCAATGCAACTATGATGGAATTCTTGCAGGTAGTGACTTTTTAGCAGCAGGGTTGCTTTCTTCAGCCAAAAAACATGGTGTTTCTGTTCCAAAAGAACTTTCCATTATTGGTTTCGATAACCACTCAATTTGCCTAACAACTTTCCCTGCACTTTCTAGCATCAAAAATCAAACTGAATTGATGGTCAAAGATTTGGTTTCCTGTTTACTAGACAGACTTGACGGTAAAGAATTTGCCACTGTAAGAAAAGTTTATAAAGGTGCTTTGGTAATAAGGGGGACCTAAGAAAGGAATTTCTAATCGGAATCTTAATATAAAAACTATTCTCATTCTAGAGAACAATATTTCTAAAAAAATAAAAAAGAGCGTAACGCTTAATCAAGTGTCACCCTCTCACATCTTTATCAAATAGTTACCGTTGTGCAATCTATCCAAGCAAATTTATATGATTTCCTTTTCCTGTTAAAGAATTCTTTACTTCTTGTTCAAACATTTTTTCTTCTAGTACTTGTGAAAATTTCTTTTGCTGCTTTTCGGTTGCTTTTTTTTGTTCTCGTTGGATTGATGCAGCTCGTTGTGGTGCAACAATATGTGAATAATGTCCCTGGATTTTACTAAAGCGATTCGCGTATTGCGTATAAGTATCTTGTTGGATTGGTAAAATATATCCCATTTTCACTTCACCCCTTATAGACTATTACCCCATATTTGAATCACACAAACCTGGAACTTTTTCTTTCCGAGAGAATCTCATTCTGTTAATATAGACTTTGTCGTGTCTATATGGATTATATTCGACATTTCTATTAAAATACCTCTTTACATATCCATATATAATAGGTTTTTTATAGATTTACTTATGTTTCGGAAGGAGAATGAGGATGCAAGTTGCAGCATTAGACAATCTACACATTTCACTACAAACATTACCTCGTGAAGACTTTCAGAAAATATATGAAGCATGTTTAGAGGACAAGGTTCGATGTATAGTTTGCGGGAAACCTGTAAAACTTTATCTCGGTTTAACTGAAGAACCTTCCTTTTATCATCCGAACAAACTTGAAAATCAAACTTGTCAACGTGAAGAGCAAACTCTACCGGCTGAAATGACACCTGTAGATACGAACCAGTATTATTCAGAACAGAACGGCTTTCGTATTCCGAAGTCAAGAGCTATTGCAACGCTCGAAAAGCCGACGGTGACAGATTGGAAAACATTAAAAACATTACAAGGACATGCACCGTTTCAGCCACAGACGATCGCCCCTACATCCATTCTCGGTATACCATTAGATGCTGAACAAAAAGAGGCAGTAACAACCGTAAATGGCCCGTTGCTTATTTTAGCTGGTGCTGGCAGTGGTAAAACTAGAGTCCTAACGACAAGAGCATTATATATGATTGAAGAAATGAATATTAATCCAAAGTCGATTATGCTCGTAACGTTTACCGCAAAGGCTGCTCTTGAAATGAAACATCGAATCAAACAGCAAACAAGCCTCCAGTCATCACAGTTGAATCAACTTGTTATTGGTACCTTCCATAGTATATTTTACAAAATATTACACCATCATGACAGGCAGAAGTGGAATGGGAACCATCTATTAAAATGGGATTGGCAAAAAGAAAATTATCTTAAGCAGGCTTGCAGAGAATTTGGTATTGACGAGAAGGAGTTTCCATTCGACCAAGCTTTACAACAAATTAGCTATTGGAAGAATACATTGTTAATGCCTAGCGATGTAAAACCAAATGACACTTTTGAAGAAAATGCGCTTTCCCTTTACACATATTATGAAGAGCAAAAACTTTCACATGGGCAATTCGATTTTGATGATATGCTTGTTAAATGCTATGAGTTGATGAACGAAAACCCTGAAGTTTTATCATCTTATCAAAATAGGTTTCAATACTTTTTAATTGATGAGTTTCAAGACATTAATCCAGCACAATATAATTTAATGAAAATACTTTCCAGCCATACTCGTAATCTATGTGCAGTAGGTGATGATGATCAGACAATTTATAGTTTTCGTGGAAGTGACCCAACCTTTATCCTTTCCTTTAAAGAGGAGTTTCCAAGTGCGAAAATTGTTCATTTAGCTTCAAATTATCGTTCCGACCACAAAATCGTTTCTGCAGCGAACGCCGTGATTGAAAAGAATAAACGAAGATTATCTAAAAAAATGGCTGCACAATATGAAACAGCCAATGAACCAAAATGTTTTTTCCCTTACGACGAAGAGGAAGAAGCAACAATGATTGTTCAAGATATTAAGGAAAAAATTGCTTCTGGAGCACAACCAGACGATTTTGCTATTTTATATCGTACTCATACTGGAGGTCGCGCAATATTTGAGCGTTTCGTTCAATCGAGCATCCCATTCGTTATTGAAAAAGGACAAAATTCGTTTTATGAGCGAAAAATGGTACGAGCTGTGTTAGCATACTTGCAGTTAAGTATAAATCCGGACCATGTTAGTGCGTTAACTGAGCTAATCCGCCCGTTATTTCTTAAACAGTCTGCTTTAAATGACGTGAAGGCACTATCAATCTTGCATGATTGTACACTAGTGGATGCTCTGCTTCAGCTAAATGGTCTCCCTGCCTTTCAAATGGCTAAGTTAAAAAAGGTCATTCCTCGGATTAGTCATTTGAAGAAGAAGAAACCTGTAGAGGCCATTATAATAATTGAAAAAGAATTAGGATTTAATGATTACATGAAAAAGCAAGGAAACGAAGGAAATGCGATGGACAAAGGCTCTGATGATATTCATGATCTAAAGGTTGTTGCGAAGAAATTCTCTACTGTTGAATCGTTCCTTCAGCATACCGACCATATGATCTTGACTCAAAAAGCATTAAAGGAAAAACAAGGTTCACAAGGTGTACAACTGATGACAATTCATCGTTCCAAAGGGTTAGAATTTCCTTATGTATACATTGTTGGTGCTGTTGACGGCTCACTACCGCATGATTTTGCCTTAGAAGCTGCAAGAAAAGGAAATTATGATTATTTAGAGGAAGAGCGTAGATTATTATATGTTGCGATGACACGAGCGAAAGAGCATCTCCTCTTATCTGCTCCCGATAATCGCCGCAATCGAAAAGCAGTCCAATCACGGTTTCTAAAGCCATTACTCACCAAAAGCTCAGGGAGCCTAGATTAGCTCCGACAAATATAAAACGATATAGAATTGAAGGTGTTCTTTGCCTTCAATTCTATATTGGTTTATGACCTCGAGAGGCTAGGCGCTCAATCTGTATGTCGAGCGATTATCTCCTATTCAACAAGTAAGGGTCCGCCCTCTCAAACAAAATATATAGATTCGTATTCTATATATTAGACAGAGGGCAGACCCTTTTATTAATTCGGTTTATTTTTTATTCATCATTTTTGAAATCGTGTTAAAATCTAATTTTTCATCTCCATTTACAATTGATTTAACAATTTTATCTTCCATTTGCTTTGAAACTGGTTTATTCGCAATTTGTGATACACGTTTGATGACATTTCTAACTGTTTTTTCATCTTTAAAGTTTGCACCTTGCAAGGAATTCGCCAATTGGAACACATCATTCATGTTCACACCTGTTTTATTTTCAAGGTTTTTGAAAAATTTATTATCCATCTTCCCGCCTCCTTAATTCATGGTATAGTGTATGATCGACTAGGCAAAATGTGATAATCGTTTTTTAATAAGGCTGTATTCGTAAACATTGTTGCTTTTAACTTAGTTGGTGTTATCGGTTGTTCTCTGCTAAAGAACTCGCATTTCGCTTCAACCAACCTTAATAAAGATTGTGCTAAAAGCAACAATCTTTTAGAAAAGTGCCTTTTAAAAATAATCTTTTGTCAGCAAAAAGAAAGTACGGACTCTATGTTCCGTACCCTCATAAATCTAAAGATTAAAAAAAGGATGCACCAACGATAATTAATAAAATGAATAGAACAACGATTAACACGAAGCTGTTACCGTAGTAGCCGCCAGCGTTACCATAGTTACCTCCACCATATCCGTAACTCATGTGTATCAGCACCTCCTTATCATTTCTTCACTATAATTTATGAAAAAATCTCTTAACTGTTTGGACGAAACAATCAAGTTAAGGCCTTTTTATAGTTTTCTCTTCATAATCTTGTATCCACTTTTCAAATTCCTCTGCCATCGTATCGAGCCTTTGTTCGAATTGAAGTGCCGTTTTATCAAGGTTATGAAGCTCGTTTGATATTTGACCTATCCTTTTGTCTTCACTGTTCTGAATGTTTTCATGTTTCTTATATAACCATTCAATTAATTGACTTGGAGAAATTTGCGACATCCTAAACATCCCCTTTCTCTATACATAATGCAGAATAATAGAATGTGTCACTTTCCCAGAAGAAAAACGCATGCGCCTTATTCTGCAATGACCCAGCATAAGACGATTTAGAATAGAAGGTGTTCTTTGGCCTTCAATGATCTATTGACTTATTCCTCATGGGGCTAGGTCTGGATGTCGATTCACTAAACAACGAAAAAAGGGACTGCCCTTAGGCAAGCCCTGATTTGTCTAAATTATTCAGCTTGTTTTTTCTTTTTTCCACAACCACAGCCTCTTTTTTTCACTTTCTTACGTTTAGAAGTTTGATAGAGTGATTGGTTTGAATTACTTGGTGTTGTTATGGAAGGATTCAACTTTGCGTTTTTCATGGTTATCCCACCTTCCTATTTAATTCCATTTCATTTTAAGGGAGTTAAACATGGTTGTTGTTGATAGCAACATGAGGCATTCACATTCATCGAGCACTCTTGGTTCTATAAGAGCAAACGACTGTGGATTTCCCACCGGCACAATGCTTTATGCAGAATCCTCAAACATCCGCACGTTCAACTAAGTGTTCAAATGTTCACTTAAAATGTTACATAGCCTACTAGAAACCATATTCAAGAAGCATACATCATTTTATGTGAATCTCCTTTTATGTTTCTAATTGAACAGCCTAATCTATCAATTTTGATACAAGTGTCTCGATAACTCCCGCAATTCCTGCAATTGCTAAAATCATCATTAAAACCTCAGTTCCTTGTGGCCAAACAAGCCATAAACCGTAAAGGAAGGCAGCACTCCAGACTCCCGTACACCAATAGCAGCTTAACAATTCTCCAATCCATGCTCTTAACCCTGTACCTTTCATTTCTATGTATACATCAACTTCTCCTTGTTCATTTACTTCTTCAATTTCTTTATGGAAAGGAGCACGAATAAACGATGTAATCTTGTCGTAGACGATGAGTCTTGTTAATCGAAATGAAGCAAATGCAAATATGATGAAACTTAGCCATGTCATCTCCTCAACCCCTTTTTTCATTCCACTAATAAAATATGAAAACGAATGTTAATTATGTTTACGTCCAAGCAATCGGCCTCATGTTTTTATTCATAACTTTATTTTTTCTAGACAATTCACTAAAAATGGGTGTCTTTTTGTATGTTTTACCCATACAAAAAGTAGTGAATCTGCATTATATACAAGTAAAGGGAGACACGACTTTTAACCAATTACGCTTCCCCTTGCGTCCACTGACTAACCTATTAAGGCGTGTCTCCTTTTTAAATCACGAAAGGAGTGAGTGTATTGTCTACAACTAGATGGTCTGCCTTAGATGACTGTAAAGAAGAAAACAATCCAACACAGAAAAGCGAGCAATTCAACAAAACGGTGCAAGCTTCAGAAGAATTTATTCACATTAAAGATTCTTGCAAAATCGAAGTAACTTCTACTGATACTCAAGTTGCTGTTTCATTACAAGTAGCAATTCAAGTTGCAATAGCTTTAGTTATAAATTTAACAATCGCCGATAGTGACCGTGCTGAACAAGTAACACAACAACTATTACAAAATTCTGTAATTAAACAAGCAAACAAACAAAAATTAATCATCGAAAATTCTAGAGACGTAAAAGTTACGACAACAGATACGGATGTAGCTATCTCTCTTCAAGTATTAATTCAAATACTACTTGCACTTGTTGTGTCAATCGATATCCTCTAATTCCTGCTTAGCTGACCAGGAACTGTTTATAAAAATAAGAGTAATTTTTGAAGGGGTACTTGTGTTTGCGACACGTTTAAGCACCCCCTTTACTATTCTAGAAGTGAGGTGATAAATATGAGTAAAAACAAACTAAACCTTCAGGAAATTTCATCAACAATGATGCAATTATTCGTTCAAGACGTCCTTGCTAAAAACAATATTTCAAAAGAGAATCGAAAATCATTAACAGATGAGCAAAAGGAGCAAATCAAAAAAGTAGTAGAAGATTTGCAAGCACAAGTTGATGAGTATGTAAAAGGAACAAAGAAAACAGTGGATGAAGAAAACGAAGTTAAAGAAACAACAAAAAACACAACTTTAAGAGACATGCTAAAAAACCGCAAAAATGACAAATAAACTAAAAATGGGGGTTTTCCCCAAGATGTTTGTCATATACAAAAATAAATTTTGAACATTTAATAATAGTACATTGAAAGGAGGAATCAGCAAATGGAAGCAAGACCATATAAATGGGTAGCTTTAGATGAGCAATCCTGCCATCCAAGTGAATGTAATGAAGGTGCAGGTGTAGGTGGCAATCATAATCACAACCATAACTTCTTTGACACAGATGCAACAGTATCTCAGCACGCAGACCAGGAAAGTGATACAGAACAAATCTCTTCTGAAACAATTGTAATTAAAGATTCCTGTGAAGTAGACGTAACAAGCACTGATACACAAGTTGCAGTATCACTACAAGTTGCACTTCAAGTCGCAATCGCATTAGTTATTAACATTACAATTGCAGATAGTAACCGCGCTGAACAAGTAACACAGCAATTAATCCAACAAGCAGATATTAAACAAGTAAATAAACAAAAAACAATCATCGAAAATTCTCGTCAAGTCAAAGTAACAACAACAGACACAGATGTTGCAATTACACTACAAGTACTTCTCCAAATCCTAATCGCACTTGTTGTAAGCATCGATATCCTTTAATGCGCAAAAAGCAGGGGAACCCCTGCTTTTTTTACATGTTGATCGTTTCACTGGTTACAGTCAAATATCATACCAATAAATAATAACTTGACCACCCAAATCTTTTTTGATTGATTTGCATTCACTAGACATTCACCCACACCAACTAGTCATAAAACACATAGTCTGTTAAGGACTAAAGTCAAATAACTATTAAGGAGATGACTTAATAATGGGTTGCAAAGATAAAAGAGACCAAGATACAAACTGCGTATGTGATGCAGTAGAACAAATCTTAGCTGAACAAGAAGCGGTCGAAGAAATTAGCTGTCCTACTAGCTGCTACAGTAATTTATTAAGCCCTGCTGGCGGACCTCAAAGAGATACAATTCCATTCATGTTAACGAACAAAAAGGGTGAACTTTTCAAAGCATTCGGTAATGTTGGTGGATTCATGGGAGATATGACTTGCTTCAAAACAATCTTCTTCCGTGTTGAAGCTGTTGAAGATTGCTGTGCGACATTATCTTTACTTCGCCCAGTTGACGTTCACGGCCATACTGAAAGTGTATGTGACCCTTGTGACGAATGCTTCTTCGGCTTAGAAAAATCTGACTTCTGTATCGAAGTTGACCTTAGCTGCTTCTGTGCTATCCAATGCTTATCACCAGAGCTAGTTGACCGCATCGCTGACAAACACCACAAATAATTGAAAATGAATAGACTGCTGACAATCAGCAGTCTTTTTTATTGATTTTTCGCTCCCTTTTTAAAAGGCTCCTTTGAATAGGCACCCACCTAGCACCTTTTCTCTGCCTCTCCTTATACTAATTGTAAGAATAAAATAGGAGGGTCAAAAATGGATAAATGTCATGAAAATAAATGTATATGTCATGTACTAGAGAACATATTGGCACAGCAACTCGAAGTCCGTGAAAAATGTTTCACAAGCTGTTACCAGAATCTCCTCCAACAAACAACTTATCTCGGCGATACAATTCCATTTCTGTTATACACACAAAAAGGTGAACTATTTCAGTCGCCTGGTTCTGTAGGAAAGAATTGCTTTACCACTTCCTTTTATCGAATTGAACGCATTTCTGATTGTTGCGCAACACTTCGTCTATTGCTCCCCCTTAAGAAAAACGGCCATCTTGCCGAAGACATTTGTGAAGTAGATGAGTTAGTGAAAACAAGATGTGGGATTGAAGTAGATTTATCATGTTTTTGTGCAATTCAATGCCTATCACCGAAGCTTATGAGTTAGCTTGACAGGTCTACCACCCGTCCAGGCTACTTTTTTTATAAGATAAGTGTGTAATCTCCCAACTTTAGAGGTTTATTTGTCAACTTTCCCAAAAAATCTGTCAACTCCATTGAAAAATCTCCCAACTTTCTAAAAAAATCTGTCATTTGACAAAAAACGACTGTGTGGCACAAAACAAAAAAGGCCAACTATTTTTAGTTAGCCTATCCTTAAAAGTTAAAATCCTAACAAATTAATTTCTTTAATTTGATTTATCGGTAATTGAATTGGCTTTGTGTGATGCAAAGAACGAATGGTTACAATCTTATTTTCTTCTGTAATAATTACTCCGCGATATTTTTCTTCTGTCGTCTCAATCAAGCATAGAGTACGCGGCATGTTTTTCGGTAAGTTTTTGAAAAAATCTACTTTTTCCTCGATAGTCATCTGCGATATCGGCTTTCTCTGTTTGCGATATTGTTTTGCAGATTGTGGCGGCTCTTCCTCCTGTACTTCCTCCACTACCTCTTTTGTTGCGGTCGGTACTTCTGGTTCCTGTTGTGTAATTGGCACTTCTTGGTCCACTACTTCAATTTGTAATTGAGGCTCATCAATTTCCTTTACTTCTTCCTCAATGACCGATTCAACTTGCTTTTTTGCTTTTTTCACAACAAAGGACTGCATCTTGACATCAACATTGATGCCATCTGGTTGAACAATATACATGAGAGGCTTCGCTTGACGATACTGTGTTTGCTTATGACTCATGACATTACCTCCGAGTTTTTTGAATGTACACACTAAAACATCGTATGCCGTCAAAATGAGGTTCGTGCCTATTTTAGTGGGAAAAGAAACCAAATTACTCACACCCGAAAAGTCGATTAAAACACTAAGACAAATCAAAAAGCATTCATGTATATGTTTATTAATTGGGAAGCCGAGATTATGCAAAAGTTTGTTGGAGATTACATCCTTTACAAAATAACCATTTTTAATACAGGAGGACAACCTTTCTAAGTATATTACTCGCTAAGTTCTCAAAAAATCCAGATGACAACTATGTATAAAAGGATATCAATAAAAAAACACTTAGACTTTTGATCCAAGTGTTTTTCTTTATAATTTTTAATGGTTACTTGTACCGTTTTCCATCGGACAAAACCTAATTACTTTTTTAGTTTAAGCTAAAATATGATATCCAGAGTCTACATGAAGGTTTTCACCAGTCATACCTCTTGAAAGGTCACTAAATAGGAATAATGCTGTGTCTCCTACTTCTTCTGGTGTAGTCGTTCTGCGTAGTGGAGAGCGTTCCTCAATATCTTTTAAAATCGAGTTGAAATCACTAATACCTTTTGCAGAAAGTGTACGAATCGGACCAGCAGAGATTGAATTGACACGAATTTTATCTTTTCCAAGGTCACTCGCCAAGTATCTGACACTTGCTTCTAGGGATGCTTTTGCTACTCCCATCACATTGTAGTTCGGTAATACACGTTCACCACCGAGGTATGTTAACGTGACAATGCTGCCGCCCTCCGTCATTAGCGGTCTTACTTCTTTTGCTACTGCAGTTAAGGAGTATGAGCTAATATTTTGTGCTAAAAGGAATCCGTCACGTGTTGTATTTAAATATTCACCTTGAAGCTCTTCTTTATGAGCAAACGCAATACAGTGTGCAACGCCATGAACGACTCCGACTTCATCCTTAATTTTGTTGAAGCATTCTTTTACTTCATCATCATTAGTAACGTCACATGGTAGAACAACTGAATCATCCCGATCAAGCGATGCTGCTAATTCTCGAACTGACTTCTCAAGTCTTTCACCAGCGTAAGTGAAGATGAGTCTAGCACCAGCATTATGCAAAGAACGAGCAATTCCCCAAGCAATGCTGCGCTTATTCGCAACTCCCATCACGACAATATTACGTCCATTAAGTGATAAATTCATGTATATCCTCCTCGAATTTAATACAAGTTATTAGTACCTGGTTATAATTATAACATGGAAATGTTTCATGTGCTATTATTTCTAATTGTTTTGGGCGCGGCTAATCGTTTAGGGGTGGTATTTTTATAGCAAAAACTATTGAAATGTAATAAAAAAGCAAATGAAAAAATAAAGACATTTTTCATCTGCTTTAGTGTATAAATTTATCTTAATGTATTGAAAGCTTCAGCTGCTTCCCGAGGGGATGAGGCATGACTAATCGAGCTAATGACAGCAATTCCGTTTGCACCAGACTGATAGACTTCTAGGGCGTTGTGAATCGTAATTCCACCAATGCCAACGATAGGGAAATCAGGTAACCCTGCGGCGCGTATATGGGAGATGAGTGTTGGTCCTACCACTTCATGTGCATCTGTTTTTGTCTTGGTTGTAAACATCGGTCCAACACCGATATAATCTGCTCCAGCTGTTACTGCTAGCTTCGCCTCTTCTACGGTATGAGTTGAGAGCCCGATAATCATATGATTTTTTATTCGTTTCTTCGCAACAAGTGGTGCATCATCATCTTGCCCTAAGTGAACGCCGTCTGATTCGAGTTCCAATGCTAACTCAATATCATCATTGACAATGAACGGAATACTATAACGTTTACATAATGCCCTAAGCTTTTTGCCTAAATAGACTCGATTTTCATCTGTTAAGGATGCCTCTCCCTTTTCACGGTATTGAAAAAGAGTTATCCCGCCATTTATCGCTTCAGCTAATGTTTTCTCTGGGTCATGATTTATACAATTCGTCGACCCCATCACAAAATAAACTTTTAATTGTTCAGAAATATTCATTTAATCTGGCCCCTAAACAGACTTAAGCATTTTTCGTTTTTCGAAAGCCCAATGGTTCGTTGGTCCATGACCATTACCAATACCTAATTGGTCTTCTATCGCAGCTTGAATAAATTGCTTAGCAGTTTGCACCGCAGAATGAATGTCATGTCCCTTGCTTATTTCAGCAGTAATTGCTGCAGCAAATGTACAGCCTGTTCCATGTGTATGCTTTGTTTCAAATCTCTCGCCTTCAAAATAGGTGAATGACTGCCCGTCATAAAGCATATCGACAACAACGTCCCCTAACATGTCATGTCCACCTTTTATCATAATATAACTTGTGCCAAGTTCATGTAGTTTTTTCGCAGCTGTTTGGCGGTCTTCAAGTGATTTAATTACCATACCTGTTAATACTTCTGCCTCAGGAATGTTAGGTGTAATTACCTTCGCTAACGGCAATAACTGCTTTTTCATCGCTTCAACCGCTTCTCTTTGTAATAATGATTGACCACCTTTAGCTATCATGACAGGGTCAACGATAACATTTTCCCAACCATGCTTTTTCACTTGTTCAGAAACTAGTTGAATAATTTCTGCATTAAAGAGCATCCCAGTCTTAATCGCATCAGGATATAAATCTGCTGCTACAGATTCAATTTGTGTTTCAATTGCATCTAATGATAATGGATAGACTCCTTGAACACCTAACGTATTTTGCGCAGTGACAGCTGTAATTGCCGTCATTCCAAATACGTTCAGCTCTTGGAATGTTTTCAGATCAGCTTGTATTCCAGCGCCTCCACCTGAATCGGACCCTGCGATCGTAAGAGCACGTGCTATTTGCATCTACTTCCCCTCCTAACCTATATAACGATGGTAGAGTGTTTTCGCTTCGGCAATATCCTTTGTTCCATGGATAAGTGCGCGGCCGTCTTGAAATAGAACAATTCGATGTTCGCCAAATGTAAATGACATAAGAAATGGATTTTCTAAAAAGGCATCAGCAATTGGTTTCACCCGTTCTGCGATGCTCGCAAATGATAACTGATTTCCGCTCTTTGGACGGATTTGAACAGTATCTCGGCCACATAAAACGGCAGCCTTTGTTTCCATTTCTGCTGTTAAATATGGATAAACAGGATCTGTACCACATGTCGGACATGCATCATTTTTGAGTCGTTCCATATTGATTGCCGAGTATTGATTTTTCCACAAATCAAATGATACGAGCTTACTTCGTAAATTTTCTTCATCACCAACAAGGAGCTTTAATACTTCGGTTGTTTGATGAGAGGTTACCATTGAGACAATCGGTGAAATAACTCCGACAGTATCACATGTTAAGCCATCGAACGGGATATGCTTTAATAAGCAATGTAAACATGGTGTTTTGGCTGGTATGACGGTAAATGACAACCCATAGCTGCCAACACAACCGCCGTAAACCCATGGTATTTTATGCTTTGCTGACACATCATTGATTAATAGTCTCGTTTCAAAGTTATCTGTTGAATCAACGATGACATCGACTCCATCAATCCACTCTTCAATATTTGCTGATGTCACATCATCGACATATGCTTCGACAGTCACTTCTGAATTTATTTTTCCAAGATGGTTTTTAATCGCTATTGCTTTCGGAAGACGATTCATCGCATCGTCTTCCACATACATTTGCTGTCTTTGAAGATTGCTCCATTCAACATAATCACGATCAATAATGGTAATCTTGCCTACACCTGCTCTTGCCAGCATCTCAGCATTTGCTGTCCCTAGTGCACCAGCACCTACGATAAAGATATGTTTTTGCATTAGCGCCTGTTGACCGTTCTCTCCTATTGGAGCAAATAAGACTTGACGTGAATAACGTTCCATTAAGTTGTCATCATTCCTTCTGTTGGACTGCTTGCTGTTGCATATTCCTTTTTCGGAATCCGGCCTGCTTCATAACCAATGCGGCCTGCTTCAATTGCAAGCTTCATTGCAATCGCCATTTTCACAGGGTCCTGTGCACCAGAAACAGCTGTATTTAAAAGTACTCCATCAGCACCTAATTCCATTGCACTTGCTGCGTCAGCAGGTGAGCCAATACCAGCATCAACAATGACAGGTACTTTTGATTGTTCAATTATAAATTTTAAATTAAGAGGATTTAAGATTCCTTGACCTGAGCCGATTGGAGATGCTCCAGGCATTATTGCATGTACGCCTAATTCTTCTAATCTTCTTGCCAATACAACATCATCTGACGTATATGGCAGGACAATGAAGCCTTCCTCTAATAGCATTTCGCTTGCCTTTAATGTTTCAACCGGGTCAGGTAACAATGACCTGTCACAACCAATCACTTCTACTTTAATCATATCGCATAGTCCTGATGCTTTCGCAAGCTTTGCGATTCTAACAGCTTCCTCAGCCGTTTTTGCACCTGCTGTATTCGGTAATAACGTATATTTTGAAAGGTCTAACTGCTCTAGAAAATTCGGCTGTGACGCTTCAAATATATTCATCCGCCTTACAGCAAACGTTAATATTTCTGATTCAGAAACAGCGACTGCTTCCTTTTGAATTTCAAATGATGGGTATTTACCCGTTCCTAGTAATAATCTTGATTGAAATTTTTTATCTGCTATTTTTAACATTTTTCATCCTCCTCCTACAAAATGAACAAGCTCTACTTCGTCACCATTTTGAATTGGTGTAGATTCATATTTTTCTTTTAAAATAATTTCACGGTTATGTTCAACAATGACAAGTCTATCCTCTAGATTATAAAACGCTAATAATTCTTGGATTGTCCTCACTTTTTCCAAACTTGTTAACTCACCATTTAACCTGATTTCCACCTATATCACCTCATCATTTTTACTAGTTTACGGTCAAGTGAAAATGCATTCACATACTCTTCCTGCTGCGTTCTTTTTAGTATAAAGTCACGAATCATTGTACCTGTTTTAGGTGCAAGTAAGATCCCGTTACGATAATGCCCTGTTGCAAAATATAGATTTTCCTCTGTTGGATGTTTTCCAATATACGGCTTCCCATCATCTGTTTGTGGTCGTAATCCTGCCCATGTCTCTAATAGTTTTGCAGATTTGATGTTTGGCAAAATTGGAATGACTTTCTCAAACAATGATTGAATTCCTCCTAAAGTTGGTTCGGTACTCCAATCATTTTCTACCATTGATGCGCCGACGACAAAGCGACCATCCCCTTTCGGAACAATATAACAATGATCAAAGAATAATGTGCGCTCCAAATGAATTTCAGAACTCTGAAATGAGAAGCACTCCCCTTTTACAGGTTTTAAGCCACTCTGCACTCCTAGTTCGTTAAAGAAATAATTACTCCATACCCCGTTTGCAACAACGACATGCTCACATGTAAAATTAGCATGTGGAGTAGATAATCTGTACTCATCATTTGCCACTTTCTGAATTCGTTGAACGGGTGTATTCTCTAATATCGTTGCGCCAAAATGGCTAGCTGATTTCGCAAAAGCTGCACATACGTGAATTGGTGAGACATGACCATCCTCAGGAATATAGAGAGCACCTTTTATTTCATTTGTCACATTTGGTTCATTATTCAATACAATATCTTTCGGATGCCATTCGATTGCTTGATGGTGCTTTGTTGTATGCTGCAATGACTCTGCTTCTGAATCTGTCAATGCAAGTTTATACATGCCGTTATCGACAAGTTGGATATTGATTTGTGAATATTGCAAAAGCTCTTCACACAATTTATGATATTGTCGTTGACTTTCTTTCGCAAATGAAAAAAACGCATCATTATTCTCTAGTTCTGAATTAGCACCGAGCATACCAGCAGCAGCACTAGTTGCACCTTTTCCAATTCGGTTACTTTCAAAAACGACAACAGCCAGCCCCTCTTTTGCGAGCTGATATGCAATCGACTGGCCGATAATGCCGCCTCCAACAATTCCTACATCATAATGATTCACCATCTTGCTCCTCCTCTACCAGTCTCTCTTTTATCGTCCTTAATGCCTCAGCAGGCTGCTCACTTGCCAAAATATGTGACATCATCGCAATCCCACCTATGTTTATGTTTGTGATGTGTTTTATCGTTTCAGGAACAATACCTCCAATAGCAATAACTGGGATTTTGACAGATTTGCAGATTTCCTCTAATTGCTTGACACCTCTAGGAGGGAGATTTGCCTTTGAATCTGTAGAAAAGATGTGACCAAACAGCAAATAATCAGCGCCAGCCTCTTCGCTTTCAATCGCTTCGTTTAACGAATGGACGGACTTCCCAACTCTTAATGATGGTGCATATTTTTTTACTGTTTCAATCGGAAAACTATGTCCTGGTAAATGTAAGTTAATTAAATTTTGTAACAAGACAACGTCTAACCGGTCATTAATGACGATTTTATTTCGATCGACTCCATGATGAAGTAAATTTGATACAAGCTCGTTTATTTCAGCTACTGTTTTTGTTTTTTCGCGAATATGTAAATAATCAACATTTTCATGAATGGTGAGCATTTTTCGGGTAAGCTCTTCAACTGTCATGACACCATTGGATATGATATGAATTTCCATTTCTTTCACCCTCATTTATTAGCTGAAGCAATTGAGCTAAATCTGTTAATCTATTATCGTTAATATTTTCGGAAACCTTTTCTTTTGATGCCGTGGCCGGGGTTAGACTTCAACCTATTGTTTTTCGACTCCATCGGCTATTTGAAAGCAATATTGTAAAATAGCATTTTATTCAAAACATCAAAAAGCCACTTTCCAAGTAGGAAAGTGGCTAACATACATAAATGATTATCAAATGTAAGTCCACTTCCCTACGCTGGTATCATCCAGATCAGGTTATAAGAGTCTTAAAGAAACACTTTAATCTCAGCCCTTTAATTAGGGCACCCCTAGCGGTTAACGAGTTATTCATTTTATAATGTTTCAGAAAATAATCCCAAAACTTTTTTCTTATACCTATCATACCATTTGTTTTTTAACTTTCAAGAAAAAAATCTCTTACCAAAGCTCAAGCTCTCTTTTTAATTCATTCACATATTCTCTTGAGCCTGTCACAATTAAGCGGTCACCAACTTTTAAATCGGTGTCTCCGTGAGGCACGATTGAATCTTTGCCCCTGAAAATTCTAACGAAAATGATATCGCCAGTAAACGGAAAATTTCGTAGCAGTATATTATCATATTTAGCATTATTTAAATTAATTTGGTACAGCATTGTTTCTTTGTTTGTGAGTATACGCATGACACCAGGTGCTTCGATAAGAGCACGCAGCATTGTTTTTGTTGATAACAATGTAGAAAATACATCGATACCATGTTCTTTCATCTTCTCATCTAATTCTGGTGTTGCCACACTCGCTATAACACGGTCTACTTGCTGTTCTTTTGCAAAAAGGGCGATGTCGGCATTCCGTTGTTCATTACCTGTTGTCACAACGAGTAAATCTGCCTCAAATGCTTGCTCATTTCGTAACGTTTCAACTTCGAAATTATCTATTTCTTTAATATCAAACAGTGATTCAGAAATTTGCTTATCTAATTTTTCCTGTTTCATATGATAAACCGTCGTATCATAAATATCCGGGTTTAACTCTCGAGTAACAGGAAGAGATAGCTGATTCGCACCGATAAATGCTACTTTAATTTTTTGTCGCTCAGACTCATGTTTAGGGAATAGCTTTTTAAAGAATATCGGAGTGACGATACTCGTAATAACTGCTACAAGTATTAACGCATCTGCCATATCCCTTGTAATAACTTCCATTCTTTCCCCAATTGTCGCTGCAGCAATAACAAGTGACAATGTTGACGTGAGTAGAAAACCTGCTGCTAATGTTGTTTTCGTATCATACCAGCGTTTAAGGAACAGAATTGGAACAACTTTTGAGATAAGCAATGCTATAAATAACAATGGAATTAATAAAAAGATTTTCGGATCCTGGAATAATGACCATATATCTAAGTCAACACCAATCATCACAAAGAAGATTGGAATTAAAAATCCGTATCCAAACGAATCCAGCTTTTGTACCATTTCTTTATTTGGTGATAATAGTGAGACAAGTACACCTGCTAAAAATGCACCTAAGATATTTTCAGCTCCGATTGTTTCCGATATGGCAACTAACACAATGATTAAGGTGAATACCGCTCTTGTGCCAATTTGAATCGTGCCCTTCGACATCGTTTCAATAAAGGAACGATTTTGGAAAGACTTGCCTAAGAAATATAGTAATAAACCAGCGCCAAATAACACGAGTAATAACCACGTATTATTTTCTCCTCCACCATATATCGAAGCAAATACAGCTAGAAACACCATCGTGACAAGATCCGCGATTACAGCAACTAGTAAAATGATTTGCCCGATATTTGTTTTCATGATTTGGGCATCTTTTAATGTCGGAACAACAACTCCTAGCGAAATTGTAGAGATAATTAATGTCATTAAAAATGCATTATCCATTAACCCTATTAACACAAAGAAGTAAGATAATAGTAACGATAAAATAAAGATACCTAAAAAGACGATAGAAGAAACGAAAAAGGTATTTGGTGCATTTTTACCAGATGGAAGCTTTTCCTTCTTCTTCCCACTCGCAAAGGCCGTAAAATCAATTTCAAGTCCACTTAAAAACATTAAAAAGATAAAGCCAAGCATTGATAAAGTTTCTAACCACATATCTTGTGAAACAACATCAAAACCACTCTTCCCGATAATTAATCCGACAATAATTTCTGCCACGACGACAGGCATGAAATTTAACCTCAAGCGGTGTAAAATAATCGGCGTTAGAAATGCTGCTAATATAACAATAACTAGTGATGTTACAGATGCACCATGCATCATATCCCTCCAATCAAAAGTTTAAATTAGATACTGCATAAATAATGTAGCCATCCCGAAATAGATTAAAATACTGATAATATCATTAATCGTTGTAATAAACGGACCTGATGCAACAGCAGGGTCAACCTTTAATCGATGCATCACAAGCGGGATAAATGCACCTGCAATGGTTGCAACTGTTAATGTTGCTAAAATTGAAATACCGACTAATAGACCTAAAATAAAATTACCTTTCCATACGAATATAATGAGTGTAACAACGATCCCGCATATTGTGCCAGTAATTAAACCTGTACCAGCTTCTTTCATAAGCATTTTTAAACTGCTATGCTCTTTCGGATCCCCGACTGCGATTCTTCTTACGACAACTGCCAAAGCTTGAGTTCCGGTGTTTCCTGCCATTCCAGCAATTAAGGGAATAAACACAGCTAATATGGCAACTTTATCTAATGTCGCTTCAAACCTACCTATTAAGCTTGCAGTAAACATTCCTAAAAAAAGAAGAATAATTAGCCAAGGAAGTCGCTTTTTAGCTGCTGAAAATGGACCACGGTCATTTGAATCAACATCACTTACTCCGGCGAGTTTCGAGTAGTCATCACTTGCTTCTTCATCAATAACATCGACAATATCATCGACCGTAATAATCCCTAACAAATGCCCTTTAAAGTCAATAACAGGCAATGCTAAAAAGTTATAATCTTTCATCTTCCGCGCTACTTCTTCCTGGTCTTCACCGACACTAACAGAATATACTCGTTCATTCATAACTTCAGAAATCATTAAATCCGGTTCATTGATTATTAAATCTCTTAATGAGATAACACCGACTAGTTTTTTATCTTCATCGATGACATAAATGTAATAAATTGTTTCAGCATTTGGTGCTTCATTTTTCAAAATTTGCATCGCCGAATGGATCGTTTGATTCGCATGAATGGCAATATATTCTGTGGTCATGATACTACCAGCTGTATATTCTTCATAATGTAGGAGTTCGCGGATTTCCTCGGCAGCGTCATCGTCCATTATTGTTAAATAGCTAGCAACCTGGTCCTTGTTCAGCTCATTTAAAACATCGACCGCATCATCGGCATACATATGTGACAACATTTGAGCCGCAAACGTTGGATCCATTTCTGACAAATACGTTTCATATTGGTCTTCTTCAACTTCAATATTTTCAAAAATAGCAGCCATTTCTTCCGGAGAAAGATAACTGTATACAGTAAATCGTGCTTCCTCCTCTAATTTTGTAAAAAACTTTGCTTGGTCGTATGGATGCTGTTCGAGAAATATATCTCGAAAGGCATCTAAGTTGTGACTTGATAAAGAAGCAAGTAATCCCTCTTCTTCTAATATGACTTTTTCTTGTTCGTCAGACATATCATTTCCTCCTTTCCTTACTTTTTACCTTTCAGACTCCGTAAAGAAACATCCAATCTGAAGTACGAAGTTGCAGTTTATTCCTTTTTTCTCTAGAATAATTGAGATTGCGAAACAATAGTGAATAGACACAATAGCCAATTTTCAGCAAATCAATAAAACCTGATTATCATATTTTAAATGAAACCTTCCTGAAAACTCAATTCGGATTAAGAAACTTCATAAAAAATTAACATTGTATCAGAATAGAACTATGGTAACTATTCATTTCGAACTTAATCAATTACGATGGTTTATGATACAATGACTTTTAGCAAAATATCAAGCAATGAATGGAAAGGGATCCTCTATGACAACACAAAAGTCCCCTCAGCAACGTATTGATTACACTTTACTTTTTGTACTTTTTTTATTAGCAATTGTTAGCTCTGTCGCAATTCATAGTGCAGAGGCTACATTGCCACCTGTATTACAAAACATTGATTTTTCTATGAAACAAATTCAATGGTATATCATCGGGTCAGTAGCGATCGCGGTAACGATGTTAATAGATTATGACCGATTTAAACAATTAGCATGGTATTTGTATGGCTTCGGCATGCTCTTATTACTTGGTCTAGAAGTACTGCCTAGCGGGATTGTTCAAACAATAAAGGGTGCAACAAGCTGGTATAAGCTCGGTCCTTTAGGTAATTTCCAACCTTCAGAATTAATGAAAATCTTTTTAATTATCGTACTGAGTAAAATTATTTCAGACCATCGTGAAAAATACCCGATAAATTCGGTTAAAGATGATTTTTTATTAATAGGGAAACTTGCTGCAGCAGCTGCACCTCCTATGCTCTTACTAATTAGACAACCGGATATGGGTATGACAATGGTATTCTGTGCCGTCATAGCCTCACTTATTATTGTGTCAGGTATTAAATGGCGTATACTTCTCCCAGCAGTTTCATCAGTCGTAATTGTCGCAGGAGCATTTATGTTTACATTTATTAAATACCCTGAATTTTTATTAAAATATGTACTCCGCGATAAGTCATATCAGTTGGACCGGTTTTATGGATGGTTGAACCCTTATGAATATTCTGGAGAGCAAGGGTTCCAATTAGTGAAATCGTTATTAGCAATCGGCTCTGGTGAGTTAAAAGGGAAAGGCTATCAAAATCTTCAAGTATATTTGCCTGAGGCACATACTGACTTTATCTTTGCTATTATTTCCGAACAATTTGGATTTATCGGTGGAAGTATCGTCATTTCACTGTTTTTCATGCTCATTTACAGAATGATTCATATCTCATTAGAAAGTAACGACCCTTTCGGCAGTTACCTATGCACAGGAATAATCGGGATGATCACGTTCCAAGTATTCCAAAACATCGGCATGACAATTGGTTTATTACCGATTACCGGCTTACCATTGCCATTCGTCAGCTACGGCGGAAGCTCCCTAGCCACCTACATGGTCGCCATCGGCATCGTATTAAACGTCCGCTCCCGTACGAAGTCTTATATGTTCGACTGACAACGGGGGACTGTCCCCCTGCAGGGCATATACTAAATTAACTTAGCAAATACTTTATAGGGGACAGTCCCCCAGCTTATTACCACGTTAAAGCGATGAGGGACTGTCCCCCAACAATGTACCGCGTTAAAGGAGCGGGGGACTGTCCCCCTCAACATGTAGGAGGTGTAATCCATGTCCATCGATATTATCGGAGACATCCATGGTTGTTATAAGGAGTTTGAATCGTTAACATTGCAGCTTGGTTATGATTGGGGAAGCGGTATTCCTGTTCATCCTGATAAGCGGAAATTGTCTTTTGTAGGGGATTTAACAGACCGTGGTCCTGAATCAATACCAGTTATCGAAGTGGTATACCGGTTAGTAAAGGAGAAACAGGCTTATTATTCTCCCGGAAACCATTGCAATAAGCTGTACCGTTATTTTCTTGGAAATAAAGTCCAAATTACACATGGCCTTGAAACAACGGTTGCAGAGTATGAACAGTTATCAGGCAAAGAGCGAAATGAAATAAAAAGAAAATTCATTTGGCTTTATGAACAAGCACCACTCTATCAAATACTTGATAACGGCAATCTAGTCGTTGCCCATGCAGGTATTCGTGAAGATTACATAGGCCAGTATTCAAAAAAGGTAAAAACATTTGTCTTATATGGAGATATTACAGGTAAAAACAATCCTGACGGAACACCTGAACGGCGTGATTGGGCAAAACATTACAAAGGAAAACCATTAATCGTCTATGGACATACACCTGTTAAAGAGCCTGTCCGAACAGGACGGACAATTAACATTGATACCGGTGCTGTGTTCGGCAACAAACTAACAGCATATCGATACCCGGAAGATGAGGTCGTATTTGTTGAATCCTCTATTCCATTGGGCACTGAAAGATTTAGAAGCTAAACAAGGGGAATCCAAGTTAACCAGCAATGGGTAACTTTGGATTCCCCTATTCTATTTATTATCCACAAGTAATCTCATATCTTCTGGCAAATCCGCATTTAATTGTAATTCGCGTTCTAAAAATGGGTGCCAAAACGATAATTGTGCACTATGTAAAGCTTGACGATTGATATGTTCGGTCGTTCCCCCATATAATGAATCCCCACATAGAGGATGACCAATCGAGGAAAGATGAACTCGTATTTGATGTGTTCTCCCCGTGTCAAGCACAAGCTGGAGATATGTCTTATCTTTCAATTCCTTCAACACTTTGAAATGTGTTATTGCTTCCTGACCATCATCCCTAATTTCCCTTTCAATAATGCTATCGTCTTTCCGCCCAATTGGCTTGGAAATTGTTCCATTAGCTGAACGAAATTGGCCATGTGCAATTGCTTCATATGTGCGATGAATTTGTTTGTTTTTTTGCTGTTCAGAAAAGAGAGCATGGGCAAAACGGTGCTTAGCAACTAACATTAAGCCTGAAGTATCTTTGTCTAAACGGTTAACGATATGAACGGTTGAGTTTATATCGTTTCGCTGATAATAGTCAATTAAACCGTTTGCCACTGTTCCTGCAACATGCTCCCTTGAAGGAATTGACGGAACAGATGCCGGTTTATCAATGACTAAACAATGTTCGTCCTCATAAACAATTTCAAAAGGAACTACGTCTGCTTGTAGCCCCGCACCTCTTTCTTCATTTGGAAAAATAACGGTTAATTCTTCTCCTTCTCGAAGGTGGTGCCTAACGGTCACACGTTCAGAGTTTACGACAATATCTCCACCATGAAACTTTATATCGGTTAACGCACGCTTTGAAAGTTTCTTTTCCTTTAAAAAATCTCTTACTAGTTTCCCGCTATCTTGTGCGCTTATCTTCCATCGTAATTGAAATGGCCTCATTCATGATTCTCCTGTCAATCATTTTGCTAGCTTCTTCAATCTTTTCTCCCCACGTCGCCAACAAAGGAATCCCTCACTCTTTTCCAGAATGGGAATGGTTTATATCGTGCAAATCTTATGTTTTCATCGGCAACACGACATTCTATTGATTTTACATCTTTATGTAAAAGAGTAAGATGGTCTATCGTTATTTGAAAGTCGCCATCATTTACAGGTTTTAAAATACATGTATGATGCTCAGGCAAAATAAGTGGTGAACCGATCGTACGGAACACACGGTTATTTATTGATGCCATTTCCGCCAATTGAATTGCCCGAATCGACGGGTGAAGTATCGCACCGCCCAAAGCTTTATTGTAGGCTGTACTACCAGATGGTGTTGAGATACAAAGACCATCTCCGCGGAATGTTTCGAAATTTTGTCCTTTTATTTCAACATTCATCACTAATGTACCCTCAATGCTTTTAACCGTACATTCATTAAGAGCCAAGTATCTAGCCTCACGACGATTATCGTTATGGCGGATAATTACTTCTAAAATAGGATATTCGACGATTTGATATGGTGTCTTTGCGATGGCGATGACAAGTTTCTCAATTTCATCTGGCACCCAATCTGCATAAAATCCTAGATGTCCAGTATGAACACCGATAAAAGCTGTTTTATTAAGTCTGCTACGGTAACGATGAAAGGCGTATAATAGGGTACCATCTCCACCAACAGAGATTACGATATCTGGTTGATCTTCATCATATTCTAACTGAAAATCTATTAAATAAGTCTTCATTTTTTGCATAATCGAGTTTGAAATCGTGTCACCTTTTGATGAAATGGCAAATTTCATAATTCTACCCCTTTATCGTTATTTTCATAAATCTTTAATGGATTACTAACAATAAATAAACGACTATCCGCACAATATGAACTAAGTTTATCTCATAAAATAAAACATGATTATCGAAAATCATATCAATATCCAATAGCAATTAGAATAAACGCCTTGGCCCATGTAAATTGGGTGGTGACCCCAAAAAATTCTTCAAGTTTGATAGTTATGTCCGACGCATTCACTTTCTTTAAATAACAAGCAATACGTAAGTTATCCTACTCTGTTTTCCTTGAGAAAATAACTTGTGCCTCCTGAACCTCACCCTTAATTTGCGACATTTCTTCATCTAAGGAGTAGGCTGCTTCTGCTGCACGCTTTAGTCGGACTTTTATATCCTCTGGAATATTCCCACTATATTTATAGTTTAGAGAATGTTCAATTGTTGCCCAGAAATTCATCGACAATGTGCGGATTTGTATTTCTACAAGCAATTTCTTCTCACCAATGACTGTTTGAACTGGATATTTCACAACGACGTGATAAGAACGATACCCGCTCTCTTTTTTACTCGTAATATAGTCTCGTTCCTCGACAATTTCTAAATCATGGCGGTTTCTTAACATTTCCACAACAACATTTATATCATCAACAAATTGACACATCATTCTGATACCTGCGATATCTTGTAATCCTTCTTCAATTTTATCTAAAGGAATTCCTTTTCGCTTCGCTTTATCTAGTATACTCGCTACAGGTTTTACGCGTCCTGTAACGAATTCAATCGGAGAGTGTGAATGATGGAGTTCATATTGTGCTCTTATTCCTCTAAACTTCACTTTTAATTCTTCCACTGCTTGATTATACGGTGTTAAAAATAATTTCCAATGTTCGTGTTTCATCAAAAGCCCCCTAAAATAGAACGATTCATGCCCATAAGATATGTCTCTAACTTAAGGGTCGAGCGGTTTTCTCCTCATTATATGTCGTTATTCTTTATCAAGGGAGAATATTTCCGTTACTTTCGCTTCCATTTCTTCCCCATAATTTGCATTATCTTTAATATTTTCTATAAGGTAGCTTAATTCGTCAACAAGGTTTATCAATTCTATTTCTCGTTCATTAATTGACAATACTACATCAAACTTGTTATCCACGGCCTTTTTAAGCTGTGGCCAAATGGTGTGGGGTAAATCTGTATAAATAAACTCATCCTCTGTTTCTAACAAATAGATAAAAGATAGCCTATCTGAATCAACTAACATTTGTCCTTTAGGTGCTAAAGTGACCATTTCATTTAATGATTCATCAATATGTAAATGAATACGATTAGTTTCAATAATTGCGCGCTTTACTTCAATTCTTTTATTCATATGTATCTCCTTCCAGTTCTAAGTGCAAGTAAATAAATGTAACTGTTGTATATAACAGTTTCTACATCCATGATTATTTTACCATATTAAAAACTGTGATGATAACATTGCTTATTAACTGAAAGGAAGAGATAATAGAGGTAAAGTCTTTTTAAATGGCTCTTTTCTAAGAGATTGTGGCTTTATGCACTAACCTTTTTAAGGGTTTGTTGGAGCGGAAGTGCGAGACTCCTGCGGGATGAGTGGGAGAGCTGAGACCCCGCAGGCGTTTGCGCTGAGGAGGCTCAGCACCCACCCCGCGGAAAGCGAGTACTGTAGCGGAGACAAACCCTAAACGACAACTGAGTTAAAAGCAACAATGTTTATGATAACAGCCTTTTAAATACGCAATAGATTTGAGGCGATTTTTTAGATGTCACAGGAAATTGAAATCGAATTTAAAAACATGCTCACTAAGGACGAGTTTTCAAAACTTAAGGCTGCTTTTGATATAGATGACAGTGATTTTATTTTACAAGAAAATCATTATTTTGATACACCGCAATTTCATTTAAAAGAAGTGGGCGCTGCGTTAAGAATTCGCCAAAAACAGGATACATTATATTTAACGTTAAAGGAGCCTGCACAGATTGGGCTTTTAGAAACACATCAACAAATTGATGAAAAAACTGCCCAGATTATTATCGAAACTGGTCAATTACCTGAAGGGAAGATTATCAAACAAATTGAAAATCTTGGTGTTAATCATCATGACATTGTCTACTTTGGTTCGTTAACAACGATACGCGCTGAAAAAATTTACCGAGAAGGGTTAATTGTTTTAGATTATAGCCGATATTTAAATATAGAAGATTATGAGCTAGAATTTGAAGTGAAAGACGAACAAATCGGTAAGGAACACTTTACTGATTTGCTAAAAACATATGCAATTCCAGTCCGTACAACGAAAAATAAAATTAGACGTTTTTATGAGCAAAAATATAAAGAAATGAGGTAGATTATTTGGACATAAAAACACAATATTATAAAACACTGCTAGAATTACAGGCACTTCGAAATCTTGATACAAAAGGAACGACAACAGACTCATCATCACTTAATACTGATTTTCAAGATTTATTGAATTCACTATTAAACTCAGTGTCTATTGAATCAAAACCGTCTGAACAACAGCAGATAATGCCAAACTTAGACAACTTAACAAGTTTGTTAAGCAAGACAACATCACACCAACTCCCACCGATATCTACAGACTCAGTAACGAAAACTGGACAAACTGGTGATATCGACACAATGATTCGTGCCGCGTCTGAGAAATATGGCGTCGATGAAAAACTCATTAAAGCTGTAATAAAACAAGAATCAGGATTCAATCCAAATGCTAAAAGTCATGTAGGTGCGATGGGACTTATGCAATTAATGCCCGCTACTGCCCGTTCTTTAGGTGTAGAGGACCCATTTAATCCAGTCCAAAATATTGAAGGTGGAACGAAATATTTGAAAAAGATGCTTTCAAAATATAATGGCGATGTAACTTTAGCGTTAGCGGCTTATAATGCTGGACCAGGAAATGTAGATAAATATGGAGGAATACCTCCGTTCAAAGAAACGCAAAATTATGTAAAGAAAATAACAGCTTCGTATTTTGCATAGCCAATCATCCATCGATTGGCTATTTCTTATTTTGGGGATACCTCTTTACAGAAGCAGTCATAAATAAATTTCCGCTACTGAAATACCTTCTTCCTCCATCAAACTAATACATATTTCCCTCAACAAATGGCAATGGATATAAACAATAGTCTTCTACAGTCATCAAATAGGAAAATACTAGCATTTATATGTAAATCCCCTAATAATATAAAGCGAGTCATACAATTGGATTAGGACTATTTATGGGATTGGTAAAGCGATTTGTTTGAGATATCTACAAACGCTTGTTAAAATGTAATAAGTATGGTGAAGTCTATCATATTATATTATTTGAATTCGATGTTTTTAGACAGCTTGTATACTATATATCTTTATCTGACAAATGAGCTGCAATGCTCTCACTCAATGCAATAATATGACATAATGTTTTATAATAACGGTATTCCTTCTATAGATATATTAGAAAATTGAGCAAAATAAAGGAGTTCTCAACATGACTGAACCAAATCAAACACCCTATGATGCGATAGGAGAGGAAATGCTTTCGCGGCTTGTTGATACCTTTTATGGGAAAGTGCAAAAGCACCCAATGCTTTTTCCAATCTTCCCAGACGATTTATCAGAAACTGCAAGGAAGCAAAAACAATTTCTTACTCAGTATTTAGGTGGTCCTCCTTTATACACCGAAGAACACGGACACCCAATGTTAAGAGCGAGACACTTACCTTTTCCAATTACTCCTGCCCGTGCTGACGCATGGCTTAGTTGTATGGAAGAGGCAATGGATGAGGTTGGTCTAAGCGGAGAAATAAGAGAGTTTCTTTTTCATCGACTGCAACTAACAGCACATCATATGGTGAATAGCTCAAGTAACGATCAGAAAGAGGGATTAAATCATGAATAACAACTGTGAGAATAAAGACCACAATCTCTTTTTCTCACATTGTAATGGTCACCCAAATAAGCCACTAGAAATCTATATGTTTGTTGACCCACTTTGTCCTGACTGTTGGGCACTTGAACCAATTATAAAAAAACTTCAAATTGAGTATGGTCGTCTATTTACACTTAGGCATATACTTAGTGGCAAGCTCGCAACATTAAATATTACAAAGAGAAAAAGGCCTGATAAGCTTGCCCAAGCTTGGGAGAAAACTGCAAGCAGAACAGGCATGTCTTGTGACGGGAAAGTTTGGTTAGATGAAGGAGTAGATTCTCCGTTTACAGCATCGTTAGCAATTAAAGCAGCTGAGCTCCAAGGCAGAAAGGCTGGATTACGTTTTTTAAGAAAATTACAAGAGACATTATTCATTGAAAGTAAAAATGTCTCAAAAATTACTCATTTAATCTCGATAGCAGAAATGGTTGGATTAGATGTAACTGAATTTGAACGGGACATTCATTCACACGCTTCTTCAAAGGCGTTTCAATGCGATTTAAAAATCACCTCAGAAATGAATGTGAGCGAGATTCCAACATTAGCGTTCTTTAGTGAGAATGTTGAGGAAGAAGGTATCATTATTACAGGAGTATATTCCTATGATATGTATGTGAACGTCCTACAAGAAATGATTGGCAAACAAATTAAGCCGTCACATACACCTCCATTAGAGGCATTTTTACAGCATTATCAATTTGTCGCCTCTGCAGAAATTGCGCTCGTCTACAACATGACATTGAGTGGGGTTGAAAAGGAATTAAAAAAATTAATCCTTTCACAAAAGGTCGAAAAGGTCCAAGCAAAACACGGTACGTTTTGGCGTTACTTACGATGACATTGCCCTTATATATTATTAGTGATAACCACCCTTATTGCCATGTGAGGGTGGCTTTTTATGTATGGCTCTTTTCTAAAAGATTGTGGCTTTTTGCACTAACCTTTTTAAGGGTTTGTTGGAGCTTAAAGTGCGAGTCTCCTGCGGGATGCGTGGGAGAGGTGAGACGTGAGCAGACGTTTACGCTGAGGAGAAAGTATAGCGTAGGCGGCTTGCCCATCGACGTACAAACTGGAGGGGCATCGACTGTGATAAAGGAATCACGATGAGCCGAATGGCGAATCGATGATGACTTATCGTAGGGAGAAGACCTGAAGTTTGCTTGTTCGTGAGCAAGGAGCTATGAAGCTCACCACCCCGCGGAAAGCGAGTACTGCAAGAGGAGACAAACCCTAAACGACAACTCAGTTAAAAGCAACAATGTTTACGAAAACAGCCTTATGTAGTAAAGCATAAAACGTGCATGTAGCTTTTGTGTATTCAAAATACCTTCTAAAATAAAGAATACCTTATACACGAATGCATAAGGTCTTCTCTTTTATGTCTTAACGACAACAAAGGGGATGGGAGAAATTTTTCACGGTCAAACAAAGGGGTAAATGTTTGTTTTGTGATTAATTTCACATCCTTACTATATCAAATTCTGTCGCATTTTGACAAGGGTAAGACCTTATATTCACAAAAAATTCACAAATAATTATAGTATTTTTCTATAGTTTTAGGAATGGTTCCATCAAATTAGGTCATTGTGGGATAAATGGACATACAGTTTCATATATAATTTATGAACAGACGTAAGGAGGAATTTTTTAGATGAAGTGGATTATTGTAGGTATCATCTCGACGACAATTTTATTTTTTGTTAACTTACTCGCATTTATGAATTTGCTTCCTCTCTATATCACATCACCTCTATTGTTTATTGCCTTGTTTATAACGCTGTATTTAATTAATCACCGTAAAACATTTAAAGGCTTTTGAATATTGGAGCTGACTAAAAAAGGAGGGTCAGCCCCCTCTAACATTATTTTTGAATTAATTCCTTGTTTGATTTCGTTCTATATACTAGTCATATTTGGAGGGGGCAAAACAGGTGGGTCAGCCCCCTCTAACATATTTTTGAATTAATTCCTGTACGATTTCGTTCTATATACTAGTCATATTTGGAGGGGACAAAACAGGAGAGTCAGCCCCCTCTAACATTATTTTTGAATTAATTCCTTGTACGATTCCGTTCTATATACTAGTCTTTGTTGGAGGGGGCAGACCCTTTGTAATTATTGTAATTCAGCTAATAACTGTTCCATTTCAGTTAACTTCTCTTCGAATACTTTACATGCTTCCTCAATCGGCGTTGAAGATGTCATATCTACACCCGCTTTTTTAAGCACTTCGATTGGATAATCTGAGCTTCCTGCTTTCAAAAATTCTAGGTAACGTTCGACAGCTGGTTCGCCCTCTTCTAAGATTTGGTTACTTAATGCAGTTGCTGCACTATACCCTGTAGCATATTGATATACATAATAATTGTAATAGAAATGAGGAATTCTTGCCCATTCTAAGCCGATTTCTTCATCTATGACAATGTCATCTCCGAAATATGTCCGGTTCAAATCATAATAAATTTTTGTTAATAACTCAGGTGTTAGCGGCTCTCCTTCTTGAGCCTTTTGGTGAATAATATGCTCAAATTCTGCAAACATTGTTTGACGGAATACAGTACCTCTAAATCCTTCTAAGAAATGATTTAACAGGTACAGTCTTTGACGCTTATCTTCAATCGTTTCTAATAGATAGTGATTTAATAAAGCTTCGTTACAAGTTGATGCTACTTCCGCGACGAAAATTGAATAGTTGCCATAAGGGTATGGTTGATGCTTCCTAGTATAATAGCTATGAACTGAATGGCCGAATTCGTGTGCTAATGTAAACAAGTTATTTACATTATCTTGCCAGTTCATTAAGATATATGGATTTGTTCCATATGTACCAGATGAATATGCACCACTTCTTTTCCCTTTATTTTCATGAATATCTACCCAGCGATTCTCAAAGCCTTCTTTTAAAATCGATTGATATTCTTCACCAAGTGGTTTTAAACCTTTTAAAATATAATCCTTCGCTTCGTCATACGTAACTTCCATTTTTACATCCTTAACAAGTGGTGTATATAAGTCGTACATATGAACTTCTGTTAAGTTTAACACTTCTTTTCTAAGCTTAACGTAGCGTTGCAACAGGTCTAAATTATCGTGAATCGTACTTACTAAGTTGTCATAAACTGATTCTGGAATATTGTCACTGCTTAATGCTGCATGACGAGCTGAATCATAGTTACGAATTTTCGCACTAAAGTTATCCTTCTTTATCGTTCCGCTAAGCGTACTAGCAAATGTATTTTTAAAGTCTCCATAAGTCTTATAAACCGCTTTAAAGGCGTCCTCGCGCACTCTACGGTCTTCACTTTCTAAAAAGCGTATATAGCGGCCATGTGTAATTTCTACTTCTTCTCCATTTTCATCTTTAATCGTTGGAAAGGTAAGGTCTGCATTATTTAACATACCGAACGTATTGCTTGATGAACCTAATACCTCAGATGCTTGTGCTAAAAGCTCCTCTTGTTCAGCTGATAAAACATGTGGACGTTGACGATTAATTTCATCTAGAGCATGTTCATATAGCTTTAGCTCTTCTTTCTCATTGAGGAACTGCTTTATTTTCTCCTCATCAATTGTTAGGAGCTCTGGTACGATATAAGAGCTTAAGCTAGAGGCTTGTGTATAAAGGTTACGTGCACGGTCATTTAATGCTTGATAAGTTGAATTCGTTGTGTCTTGGTCATATCTCATATGTGCGTATGTATATAATTTTCCTAATCGTTCCATCACTTGATCTTGAAAACTTAGTGCTTGATACAAGTCTGCTGCACTGTTGCCTAGTTTTCCTTTGAAAGCAGATAATTTTGGTAATTGTGCTTTAATTTCTTCAAATTCCTTTTCCCATTCTTGATCCGTCGCGAATATATCCTCGAGTCTCCAAGTATCTTCTTTTTTAATCTCACTTCTTGCTGGAAGCTTCTTTACTGCTGTTTGCTCACTCATCACTTTTCCCCCTTCAGAATTAGATATAGCATTTGCGGAGCTTGTCATAGTACCACTTATTAGTGAAATCGCTGTTATGATAAAAAGCAATCTGTTGTTCTTCATATTCATCCTCCCATCTAAAATTTCCTCCGCAGCTGCCTACAAATCATGCACGGTATTAAAATCAGATGAATATGAAGATTTATCTCTATCTTCTCCTTGTAGCCTATCTTTTGTCAAATAGTATGATACTGCCCCTGTACCTATTAATGATGCTGTAAAAAGAAATAGATTTGGTTTCCGTTTCTTTTTATTAAACATATGATCACCTCTGCCTTATTATCTCTCTTTTAATGTGTACAAAAATATGGCAGCTATGCAACTATCGAAAAAATTTGTTAACTGTTTCCATCGTAAGCTTGTCTTCATTTATTAAATCATCTAGTTGATTACTCCAATTCACTGCTTTTAATTTTTGATATGAATTTCTCGAGAACTGCTTAATCAATTTAAAATGGCTTAATTTACTTAAGTACTCCCTGATAGCCAAACTATAATCTTCCTTAATTTGGTGTAAGATACGTATTTTTATCTGTTTATTCTTTATTTTTTGGTTTACAAAGGTACAAACATGGCGGAAGGAAAAAGTATGATTAATAGGGATATTATCTAAGTAAAGGAGAATGAAGCCTTGCCAAATGTAGATTGGTGATTCGATTAAATAACCTGTTCGAAGAGGAAGAAAAGCTAACGCAGGTAAATATGTTAATGGACGTTGTTTTGCCCGATAAAGCAATCTGTTGAAGCTACGTGTCTCTTTTGTTTGGTAAGGTTGTGGTTTTAATCGAAACTGTTTTACATGCTCAAACCATTTTGAATAAACATTCCTTAACTCAACTTTAATGTTAAATAACTTTTCGAATGAAATGGATTTAATTGGATAATACATGTGGTTCGAAAATATTAACCTAGTTGAGAAAGGAATTATCGCATTTAAGATAATGAATGCTTCCTGTTTACTGCAATAATAAATAATATGAGGTGGAATCCATTTTCTTGGTGTTTGGATAAAATGCCATTGAAAAGATGGGAGCAAAAAAGATACTTCTCCAACTCTAGTTAACATTTTTCCTCCAAGTATCCATAGTGGAGTCATTTGTATTGAAGTGTAACTGTTCGTTCTTTTAAGTAAGATTGAAGGGGCAATCGAAGAACATTGATATTCAATTGGTATTCGTTGTTTCACTTTTTCAAGTAATATGTCAGGTCGTTGATTTATCTCATTGAGATAAGGCTCTAACATTACGTTGAAGTGCTTTTGAGATGACAACCATTTGTACAAATCAGCTTTACCTTTCATATGATAATCACTTTCAGAAATATGATTAGCTGTACAGCCCGATAGCCTTTTATGGGCAAAATGAGCCTTTACAATATGACCGATTTTCAAGTCGAGCTCGTTACCGCATACTGGACAATAGAATTGGTTATTTTCACGTAAATAACGAAGCTGTTCCTTTGATAGTCTATTTTCTGCTACATTCACGGGTTTACCAGATTGATTATTAGCTACAAACATGCCACACACCCTTTTACCACCTATTATCTACATCTTAATCTTTTGTGCAAATGATAAAAACTTCATTTTCATTTCGTTTTAGCGATTAAAAAATCCCCTTTATAATAAAGGGGATAGCAATCTTGCAGTTGATTCAAATAGCTTTTTATAAAATGGTCTCTTCGAAAAATCAATTTTCATAATTTGCTTCGATTGATTAATATCATGTAAGTATTCATTAACAAGTGTCTGTGTACTTCCAGTTCGATAAAGAAAAGCATTTACTTCAAAATTTAAATGGAAGCTTCGCATATCCATATTTGCTGTACCAATTGATGCAAGCTCATTATCTACAATGATAATCTTGCAATGTAAAAATCCCTTTTCATATTCATACACCTTTACTCCAGCGTCAAGTAATTCCGGGAAGTAGGAACGTGATGCATAATAGACGATTTTTTTATCAGGATGCTTTGGCATAATCAGCCTCACATCTAGACCACTTAACGCAGCAACCTTTAGAGCAGTTAATATATCTTCATCAGGAATAAAATATGGAGACGCTATCCAAATCGATTGTTTCGCAGAGATAATCATTGAAAAGAATAAATTTTTAATGACATCCCATTTATTATCCGGGCCACCTGCAATTAATTGAACTCCACCCGTTTCTTCAGGTTTTTCTTTAGGAGAAGCCAAGTACGTTTCTGAAAGAAGCTTCTCGTTCGTCATATAATACCAATCCTGCAAGAAAATCATCTGTAAAGTACGTACTGCTTCCCCTTTGATGAGCAAATGTGTATCACGCCAAAATCCAAACTGACTATTTTTACCTAAATACTCATCACCAATGTTTAATCCACCAACAAAACCAGTAACACCATCTATTACAATGATTTTTCGATGGTTACGGAAATTGATTTTATTATTTAATAATGGGAATCGAACAGGTAGGAAAGGAACTGTTTCAATGCCCGCGGCCCTCATCTCTTTAAAAAAACTATTAGAAAGCTTCCAGCAACCGACCGCATCATATAAGAAACGGATTTCTACACCCTCTTTGGCCTTTTCAATTAAGTGCTCCTTTAGTTGTTGTCCAATTTGATCATGCCTAACGATATAATATTCAAGATGGATATGATGCTTTGCTTTTTTTATTTCATTAAAAATATGATCAAATGTTTCAGCCCCATTTGTTAACGCCTTTGTCCTTGTCCCAAAGGATACTGGGCTATGGCCCAATCGATGGGCAAGCTTAAAGAGGAGTTGTTGATGTTCTCCCATATGAGCCATTTTATCTTGATAGGAAGAATGGTTTCCTTCAATCTCTAAAAAAACTCGCTCATCTGTTAGAGCTTTTTTTGCAAATAAGCGTCGCTTTTTCACATTTCTCCCAAACAAAATATAGAAAAAGAACCCTATTAACGGAAAGCCACCGAGAACAACGAGCCATGTTATCGTATGTGATGGATGACGGTTTTCTAAAAAAATTACAATGCAAATAAAAATAATTGATAATGTAAAGATGATACTAACTGTCCCTACGACAAAGTCTCCCCAAAGACTTTTCGTAAGAAGAATCATTGCTGCGAGCAGACCTATAAATAACAAAAGCCGAAAAGTGTTTTTCATCGTTTCACCCTGCTTTTTCTATTCGATTTCTTGTAAAGATGAAACGAAAACGGATTAGTCGTTTCGTTTGGATGTACTTTAAAGCCACTTTGTTGTCGATTCTTTGCAAAGTAGTCGATTTAATTTTCCCCATAAAGAGTCAAACATGATATTGTTACCTATTATATTTCTATTTCATTAATTTAATCCAACTGTGATTTGTTTTCGCAAACTTTTTTGTTGTTAAGTTTCGGTGTATCGTTTTAATATTAAAAATAAAGTAGGCGATAACTCAAAAAGTCTAGCCTACTCAGCTTCTTATTATGATATGTAACTACTATAGCGCATGTAGACCTATACAGCGACAACGATATCTTTAAAAGGGAATGTCTAAGCAAACAAAGTAAAACACAACCAAAAATGAACCAAAATAAAAACCCGAGATCGAATGAACCGGGTATCATTTGCAAAGCTATTTATTCAATTTATTTAGTCAAAATGCTTATTTATGACTTTTAAGGCATGGTCTTTCGCAATTAATGTGCCATATTCCTCTAGACGATGTATCGTAACACGAGATTCTTGTCCATATTCTAATATAATACTTAGTGAATTTTCAATTTGCTCATCTGTTATTTCTTCACTGAATTCGATAAATAAATAGTATGTTTGCTCTAGTGAATAGAGATGATTTGTCATTCCCGTTAAAAATGAGTATTTTGAAAGTGAAATAATGTTTTCTAAATCATTGAATTTAAATACGAATTGTAGCTCTTGTTCAACCTCTTCGACTAGTTCCTCGTGTGCATCATCTGATTTTGAGAAGCCACCAAGTAAAGATTCAACACTCTCATCTATTGGAAGTTCTTTTAATTTATCATCTGCGATTGGAAGTTCAAGTTTTTGTCCATCTTTTGATACTTGTGCCTTCGTTACGATAACTTCTAAGCCTTTATCTAAAGCTTGAACTTGTATCCAAAGTGGACCTTCGATCATGAATTCTTCTTCCTCATGAACTTCATCCATCATTTCCCAAAACAACTCTTCACTTCTATCCCTGTTATACCAAATTTCATCCCTATCAAAGCCACGTTCTTCTATATCTAAATACGAAATGTAAAACTTTACAGTATTTTCGTTGATTCTTTCGATTTCCATCACTTAAACCTTCCCTTCTATATAAGATGTTGAAGGGACAACCCCCTCCAAGTGAGGTAGTTGTACATTCCTACACTTTACCCAAATTTATTTAAATTTAACCATTGAATAAAGAAAAAGTGTTAGTAGGTAACCTTCTCTCTACGCTGAAGATGCTCTTCTACACCTTTATCGGAGTTTATACAAGTAGATAATCTTGTACTCCTATTTTATGATAAAACGTTCTTAAATGAAATAAAAAAGTCCTCATTTCGTAAAAACAGTTATTTTACCTATATGTTCACACTATCATAATTTATGATTACCTTCATATAATTGTACGAGCATAAGAAAACTTATCCATTTACCTTATAAAAACCAAAATTCTTATGAGGTAGTTTTCAGAAATTCTCATAATGGATAGTAATCATTGAGTACCCGTGGTGTCTCACATTTAATTCCTATTAACCCCAATATAACATAATAGAAAACCTGAATTTTTAAGGTCTTTTAACTAAGCTGAAAGAGGGTATTTTATAAATGGAACATGATTTTTTCCTATCACTATTAGTAATCATCGGTATTGATTTAGTACTTGGAGCTGATAATGCAGTTGTCATCGCTATGGCCAGTAGAAAATTGCCGGATAAACAGCGCAATAAAGCAATCATTATTGGTACATGCTTAGCTATTTTAACACGAATTGCCATTACACTAATCGCCGTTTATCTATTGAGAATACCCTTTTTACAGTTAATTGGTGGGGTTTTCCTTTTATATATTGCATTTCACTTAATTGTTGGCAAAGAAGAAGATTCAAATCAAATTGAAAGTCATAATTCATTATGGAAAGCAATAAAAACAATTATAATTGCAGACTTACTAATGGGTTTTGACAATGTCATTGCAATTGCGGGAGCAGCACAGGGGCAGATGATATTAATCGTAATCGGATTATTTATTTCGATTCCTATCATAATTTGGGGCAGTAAGTTAATTTTAAAATTATTAACAAAATATCCGCTTCTCATTTATGTTGGCGGTGGTTTATTAGCTTTTACATCAGGGAAAATGATTATCAATGAACCAAGACTACAGGCTATTTATCAGGAATATCCTGTCATGGCACAAAGCTTACCACTTTTAACAACATCGTTTATATTATTAGCTGGCCTCATCTATCAACACGTATTACAACCTAATTCAAAATCATAAAGGTTAAGAACAACAAGCAAAAAGGTGACTTTTCAAAAAAAAGATATGACCCCTCAATATATTTGAGGAGTCTTTTCTTTTTATATTATATTCATATTTCATTATTCGGATATAAGCTAATTAACTAAACGTTGTGCCTCTTTTAATTGATAAGTACGAACACGACGAGGTAAGAAACGGCGTATTTCATCTTCATTATATCCAACTTGTAGTCTCTTCTCATCAATGATAATAGGACGACGTAACAGTCCCGGATTATCTTGTATTAATTTATATAAGTCTTGAAGTGGCATATTTTCTAAATTTATGTTTAACTTTTGAAAGATTTTTGAACGAGTTGAAATAATTTCATCTGTTCCATCCTCTGTCATTCTTAAAATTTCTTTAATCTCTTGAATGGATAAAGGTTCAGATAATATATTTCTCTCTACGTATTCAATAGAATGTTCTTCTAACCATGCTTTCGCTTTTCTACATGAAGTACAACTTGGCGATGTATATAATGTGACCAATTCACTTTCACTCCTCTATTTTTGGAATGGATTAACAATATGTTGATTGAAATTACTTTAAATTAAGAATCACTGTTTTTATTATACTATAAAAAAGTAAGTATGCATATAAAAATTAAGATTAAAAGTGTGACAATCCGATTACAAACATTAACAATCCTTATGTAATCATACTACAATTCGACCTTTTTTTCTCAACGAGCGTTTTGTAATTGAGAAAATTTTATCTATTATTTACTTCATTAACTAGTGTTTTCTTCTAAACTTCTTGTTTTTTGGCATACTTTAAAGTGTTGTTTGTGTATCATTTAACTATACAGACAAATTTAAAAATTCGACAAAGATTAAAAAATAACCTTTCTAAACAAGATTTGACATTACTGTAGAAATTCCAACAATTTTGTCAAACTGACATCGTCTTTTTAAGTAAGGCTGTTTTCGCAAACATTGTTGCTTTTTACTTAGTTGTCGATATGGGTTGGTTTCCTCTTACAGTACTCGCTTTCTGCGGGGTGGGTGGTGAGCCTCATAGCTCCTAGCGGCACGAACAAGCAAACTTCAGGTCATCTCCCTACGATAAGTCAATGCAAAAAACAACAATCTTTTAGAAAAGTAGCCTTTAGTTAACACAGAAGTTAAAGTCCTATCCCCATTAAGTGGGCATGATAAACTCTTCTGTCTAGTTACCCTTGCCCACTGTGAATAAGAATTAAAGCATGTACCCTGCATTTTACAACCAAACTAACTTTTTTATAGATTATCTAAAATATTGGAATCCCTTTTTGTTTCATCTAAGGTAATTGCTTCACGTGCTGACTCATAGGATTCACCATATATTTCTTTATCTTTGTACGTATGGATTAGGTTATACGTTTTAATCATCGCTTTATAAATATCTTCCTCTGATTCCTCATTCGGTGACCAATATAAAATTTCCATTTTATTCACTTCATTTGTCGCAATTGACCTGCGCTCGTAACCAATCGTTTCTGCATGATGAAAGCCTTCTCTTTTATAAAACTTTAGTCGTTTTTCAGTGTCTGTATCGTCATAATTAACAGGTTCTACCTCTAGTATAATAGGCTTGTTTTTCTTTTTTAATTTGGTAATAAGTTTATGACCTAACCCCTCACCCCGAGCATCCTTTGAAACGAATAAATAATCAATAAAAATAAAATCATCGAGCTCTACATACATAAGGACGTGATTTTTCCCTTCATCCTTAATATAAATATCGGCACGTTCTTTCAGTAATAATTCCATATGCTTTTTAGATTTCATTTCTTCAATCGGAAAGTATTGATTTAACTTTTCATACCAATTCAATGTCAGTCTCCCCTTATCTATAGGTGTATGGAACAATCTCTTGTTGCTATTGGTATATAGTTAGATATACCCTGTTACATTATCATTAAACGTGTAATTGTTTGCTATAAAACCTATTTATCCGCTTTCTAAGACATTGTTTTATTTTAACTTAGTTGGTTGCTGCTACATCCACCCTTTTCCTCGAGATTGGTAGCGATCCTCATCGATCCATCTGCTCGAATAAGCAAACTCCAGGTCCATTGTACGTCTGGGGGCAAATTGCTCCGCTTTTCGTAAAGCTTGACGTATACGCTGCATGAATCACAGTGCCCCTCACCACCAATCAGGACTCTCGCACTCAGCCCCATAGACCCTAATAAAATTAGGGAAAAAGCCATAAAGATAGTCTTATTAAAACAAAAAAAGATGACTCATATTGCTACGAGTCATCAATTATTATTAAACATATTCTTTTTTATATTTTTCATATTCAGCTTGTGAACACATCACATAATGACCTTTTTTTATTTCACGAAATGATACATCTTCATCAGGTTTATATTGATGCTGACTTGGGTCATATGTTTTGCGAACCCGTGAACGTTCGTAGTTAGGGTCTGGTAATGGAATTGCTGATAATAACGACTGAGTATAAGGGTGAATTGGATTTGAATACAATTCATCCGCGTCAGCTAATTCTACAAGTTTACCGAAGTACATCACACCAATCCGGTCACTAATATATTTTACCATTGAAAGATCATGTGCAATAAATAAATATGTTAAGCCTTTATCCTGCTGCAGCTTTTTCAATAAATTCACTACTTGTGCTTGAATTGATACATCAAGGGCAGATATCGGTTCATCAGCAATGATGAATTCCGGTTCTACTGCAAGTGCACGCGCAATTCCAATCCGTTGTCGCTGTCCACCACTAAATTCATGCGGGTAGCGATTGGCATGCTCTTTATTTAATCCAACTGTCTCAAGAAGCTCATGTACACGGTTCATACGGTCTTTTGGTGATTTAGCTAAGCCATGAATATCAATACCTTCAGCAATAATATCAGATACCTTCATTCTTGGGTTTAAAGAAGCTTGCGGATCTTGGAAAATCATTTGCATTTTACGGTTAAACTGTTTTAGTTCTTTTCGTGATTTTTTCCCGTGCACGTTTTCACCATTAAATAAAACTTCACCGTCAGTTGCATCATATAGTCTAATGATTGTCCGTCCAGTCGTAGACTTACCGCAACCTGATTCACCAACTAATCCTAGCGTTTCTCCTTTATATACATCGAAGGAAATATTATCTACAGCACGTACTTCATTCGGTTTACCAACATTGAAATATTGCTTTAAATTTTTTATCTCAACTAATTTTTCTTTTGAACTCATGATTGTTTCCCTCCTTCTTCAAGGAATTGCCTTTTACGGCGTTTAACCGCTTCGGGTGGCTCAACCTTTGGTGCATCAGGATGTAACAACCATGTCGCAGCATAGTGCGTATCAGATATTTTAAACATTGGCGGTTGTTCTTCTAAGTCAATTTGCATCGCATATTCATTCCTTGGTGCAAATGCATCACCTTTTGGTGGATGTAATAAATTTGGAGGAGTACCTGGAATCGCATATAACTCCTCATCCTCAACATCTAAATCAGGCATTGAGCTTATTAACCCCCATGTATACGGGTGCTGTGGATTATAAAATAATTCATCGACCGTACCGACTTCAACAATTTTCCCACCATACATGACCGCAACACGATCAGCAACATTCGCAACTACACCTAAATCATGGGTAATAAAGATGATAGAAGTATCAATTTTCTTTTGTAATTCTTTCATAAGTTCCAATATTTGTGCTTGAATTGTCACATCCAATGCTGTTGTTGGTTCATCAGCGATTAGTACTTTTGGATTACATGCAAGAGCAATTGCGATAACAACCCTTTGTCTCATACCACCTGAAAATTGATGTGGATATTGATTAAATCGCTCTTCTGCGTTCGGTATCCCTACTAGTTTTAATATATCTATTGCTCGTTCCTTCGCCGATGCTTTGCTTAATTTTTGGTGTTTTACAATCGGCTCAATGATTTGTTTCCCAACCTTCATCGTTGGGTTTAACGATGTCATTGGATCCTGGAAAATCATTGATATATCTTTCCCACGAATCTTTTGCATTTCTTTATTCGACAGTTTTGTAATATCTTTATTTTCGAATATGATTTCGCCATTTTTGATTTCAGAGTTCGACTCAGGTAACAAGCGCATAATTGCCTTTGTCGTTACAGATTTCCCTGAACCTGACTCACCGACAATCGCCAAAGTTTCACCTTTATATAAATCGAACTTCACTCCACGAATTGCTTGTACTTCACCAGCAAACGTATGAAAGGAAATATTCAAATCCTTTACTTCAAGAATTTTATCCATATCATTTCACCTACCTTTTCTAGTCACGCATCTTCGGATCAAGTGCATCACGTAATCCGTCTGCAATCATATTGAAACAAATCATAATTAAACTGATTACAATTGCTGGGATAATCATTTGATAAGGATATAGTTGCAACACTTTAAATCCGTCATCAATAAGTGTTCCTAATGAAGCAAGTGGCGGTTGCAGCCCTAAGCCGATAAAGCTTAAAAATGCTTCAAAGAAAATCGCATTAGGAATTGTAAACATTGTATTGACGATAATAACTCCAGCTAAGTTAGGAACTAAATGCTTGCTAATTATTTTTCCATTCGATAAACCTAAAGTACGAGCAGCTAATACATACTCTTGCTGCTTTAATTTCATCACTTGGGCCCGTACAACCCTTGCCATACCAACCCAACCGGTAACAGTTAAGGCAATTGTAATTGATAAAATACCGGGGTCAAGAACAATGATCATCAGTATTACAACAACTAAGTTTGGAATACCAACTAGAATTTCAGTAATACGTTGCATGATATTATCCGTTCTGCCGCCAACAAAACCAGAAATTGCGCCGTAGATGACGCCGATAATCATATCAATGGCAGCAGCTAAAAGTGCGATATATAAAGAGATTTGTGTACCTTTCCAAACTCGGGTAAATAAGTCTCTTCCAAGACTATCGGTACCTAACCAATAATAGTTCTCAACATTTTTTACTTCATAAGCATTATACGTATCACCATTTTTTCGTTTCAATTCACCGTCAAATGGTAACCAGCTTATATTTTCAAGTCCTTGTATTCTTGGCGGTAAATTATTATGTTTTAAATTTTGCTCGTCAACACCATAGCTATTTAAATGAGGACCAACTAAGGCCATGATTGTGATAATTGCTAAAATAAACAAACTAACAATTGCACCCTTATTCTTTCTCACACGTAGCCAAGCATCTTGCCAATAATTCAAGCTCGGTTTATTAATTTCTTCGCTTTTATTGGCATCGATTTGCGCGGGAGCAAATTTGTCTTTACTTATTTTTTTTAAATCCATTATTTTTTCCCTCCCGCTAGGCGGATCCGAGGATCAATTAATCCATACAGTAAATCAACAATAAGTATTACGACTACGAATAATACAGCAAATAAAATCGTCGTTCCCATAATAACAGGGTAATCATTAACTGTTATAGATTTAACAAATTGCTCTCCTAATCCTGGAATACCAAAGATTTTCTCAATAACTAATGAACCAGTCATTAAACTCACGACTAACGGTCCAAGAACTGTTATAACTGGAATTAATGCGTTCCGTAAAGCATGTTTAAATGCAATATCAAACCAACTTGCACCTTTAGCCTTCGCTAGCGTAATATAATCAGATTCCAACACCTCAACCATTTCTGTTCTTACAAAACGAGCGGCTGTTGCAATTGGAAACATTGCAAGGGCAATTGTTGGCAATACCGTGTATTCAGGGCCGCGCCAGAAAGCAACTGGGAACCAACCAAGTTTAACACCAACATAATATTGTAATAATCCAGCAAACACGAATGATGGAATTGATTTACCTAAAACTGCAACAAAAGTTGAACTATAGTCGACCCACGTATTTTGCCTTAATGCAGAGAGAACACCAAGAATGATACCAAAAAATGTTCCAAATAAAATTGCCTGGAATCCAAGTGTTGCCGATGGTCCAATTGCATCCATTAAAATTTGTGTAACACCTACATTATCAAATTGGAAAGATATGCCTAAATCACCTTTCACCATATTCACCATGTAATTCATATATTGAACAGGGATCGGTTCATCTAAACCGTACTTGTCTTTCATAATCGTTAGCTGCGTTTCTGATAATTTACCAGCATTTGTGAAAGGTGTACCTGGGATTATTTTCATGAGGAAAAAGGTAAAAGTGGCAATTAAAAATAGAGTAATGATCATGTAAATAATACGTTGTGTTAAATATTTAGCCATATTCTCGCACCTCCTAAAAAATTTAAAATTTTCCGCATAATTCGACAATTTCAAACAAGGGAAAAGAGAGCATATTGACTGGCAACATACTCTCTTTCTACAATGAAGGTCATTGTAAAATCAACTTACTGATTTATTTAACTGAAGCCCATTTATAGCTGTACTCTGGACCAACTAAGTGATACGTGAAGCCTTCGATATTGTCACCAACTAATACGTTAGAAGAACGTTGGTATAGCGGCGCAATTGCAGCTTCTTCTTCAAGTAACACACGTTCAGCTTCAGCTAATGCTTCATAACGCTCAACAGGTTTTTGAGCCAATGTTGTTTGCGCATCTTTCACTAGCTTGTCATATTTTTCACTAGAGAAATCCATTTTGTTATTTCCTCCACCTGTTAACCATAGGTCAGAAAACGTCATTGGATCTGGATAATCTGGACCCCAACCAGCTAATTGGATGTCATAGTCTTGAGTGTTTTCACGGTCTAGACGAACACTAAATGGTACACTTTCAACTTTTAGTGATAGTCCAGGTAAGTTTGTTTCTAATTGATTTTTAATATATTCAGCAGTCTTCTTCGCGTTTTCAGTGTCATCGCCTAAATATCTAACTTCCACTTTATCAGTGCCAAGTTCTTTTAATCCTGCTTCCCATGCTGCTTTTGCTGCATCTAAATCATATGGTAGTAATTCATTACCATTAATTTCACGGAAATCTTTACCTGTTTCATCATTTTTAACAAATTCGTTAGGCACAGCATAATTAGCTACAACCGACCCATTGTTAAGTACACTGTTTACATAATCTTCTTTATTAATTGCTTGAGCAATTGCTTTACGAATATTTACATTTTTCAAAGCTGGATTTTCAGATTGGTTAAATTTCAACCAGAATACTGTTGGTTCTAACCAATTAACCATTCTGTCGTCACCTTCATATTGAGGTACGATATCAGAAGATAATTTACCTGTAACATCTGCCTCACCAGTTTCAAAAGCGTTCGCAGCTGCTTGAGGGTCTTTCAATACATTCCATTGAACTTTTTCAAGTTTTACTGTATCTGCATCCCAGTAGTCATTATTTTTTGTATACGTCCACTCTGCAGAAGTACTACCTTTCCAATCTGTTAGTTTAAATGGTCCATTATAAACTAAGTTATCAGAAGTTTTACCGTAGTTTTCACCTTGTTCTTCAACAAATTTTTGATTTTGTGGATAGAACGTTGGGAATGCCATTAAAGATTTAAAGTATGGAATCGGTCTTTCTAACGTTACTTCAAGTGTTTTTTCATCAAGTGCTTTAACACCTAACGTATTTAAGTCATATTCTTTTTTCTCTGCACCTGCAGCTGAAATTTCTGCTGCACCTTTAATTTTTCCGTCCATCATGTAGGGACCGTATGGTGATGCAACCGCAGGGTCAATTGCACGTTGCCATGCATAGACGAAATCATTCGCCGTTACAGGATCACCATTTGACCATTTTGCCGCTTCTTTAATTTTAAATGTGTAAACTGTACCATCTTCACTAACTTCAGGTTCACCTTCAGCAACACCTTCAACAACTTCTTGTTTAGGATCAAGACGATATAAACCTTCATTTACGTTATTTAATGTTGTAAAGCTTACAGTATCTTGTGCCATTACACTATCCATTGAAGGGATAGATGCTGACTCTAACGCTGTAATTTCTTGTGCTGCTTTACCCTTTTCAGCACCCTTTTTATCTGATCCAGTATCGCCGCCACCACATGCAGCTAAGAACATACTAACTGCTAAAAGCAATGATAAAACCAATGTGAATTTTGACTTTTTCACATCATGACCTCCCTTTCAGTATTAAAATTAACTCATACGGATTATTATACAAGTATTCAAACAATTTTGTATATATTTTTTCAGGAAAATGTATACAAGTTAGTGATAGCAAGCTATACAGAGATTAAAATAGTTCCAAAGAACTATATTACTTTGTCTGTTTAATAAACAAACGCTTTAAAACATTGAATTGATAAAGTTTTTGTAAAAATGTCATTCATCTAAGATTTTTATTTACATTGTGAATATTCAAACAATTTGCAATTTCAAGATAGTTTTTTTATACACTTCCTCTTTGATATAATTGAATTACTACGCTTATAAAGGAAGGATACTTTTGATTAAAAAGCTTATCATGCTCTTTTTCTTTTCAATCATTATTACAATTTTAGTTCCACTTATAACCTATCGTGAGTTGACTTTACTTCATTTCATTAATACCACCTTTTTTATCGGGGGCTTCTTCTTATTCATCTCCCTCTTAACGATTACGGTTAAAAGCGGTTTTTTTGATGTTGTCACATATGGATTCCGGAGAATGTTTGTATCTAAAGGCAAAGAACTTACTAAGCAGGAGGCGCTTGAAATCCCTGCTATGTCAAAACTAGTTACTTTTGACCATGCAATCCTTCTTTATAATGGATTAGCTTTACTATGTATCATGCTCATTGCATTAGGGATTTATTACAATTAAGAAGCATTTGCATTGTTAGCGATATGTTATGTTAGTGGCCGTGACATAAATTCGTCATGGTAGTTGCCTCGCTTCTGTAAATACTGACATACAAACTTGTCAAAATAATTTGCAAAATAAGGATTGTTTTCATATAATAAGAAAAAAATAGTAAGCGATGACAAAGAGTAGTACATATATGATTCATTTACAGAGAGCCTGTGGTTGCTGTAAACAGGTAATGGTCGATATGGAATGGACTTTCGAGCTTCTAAGCTGAAATAAGTAAGCTTAGACGTATTCTTGCGTTAAAGACATGAGTGATTTTCTGTTTAGAAATAAATAGGGTGGCACCGCGGTCCATCGTCCCTATATAGGGGATGAGTGGGCTTTTTTGTATTTCTCGGAAACTTCACAAAAGTGAAAATCTAGGATTACCCTTAGCAACTTATGTGCAAATAGAAAAGATAACTTGTATAACAATTGGAGGAATCATGATGAAAACAATTTTTTCAGGAATTCAACCGAGTGGTTCAGTTACACTTGGAAATTACATCGGAGCATTAAAGCAATTTGTCGAACTACAAGATGAATATAACTGCTATTTTTGTATTGTTGACCAGCATGCGATTACAGTACCTCAAGACCGCCTCGCGCTACGAAAAAATATCAGAAGTCTTGCTGCACTTTATATCGCTGTTGGAATTGATCCCAAGAAGGCAACTCTATTCATTCAATCGGAAGTTCCTGCCCATGCACAAGCAGGATGGATGATGCAATGCCTAGCCTACATTGGAGAATTAGAACGAATGACACAGTTTAAAGACAAATCAAAAGGGAAGGATGCAGTCTCAGCTGGACTTTTAACATATCCTCCATTAATGGCTGCAGATATTCTTTTATATCAATCAGACTTGGTTCCAGTTGGGGATGATCAAAAACAGCATCTTGAAATTACAAGAGATTTAGCAGAACGTTTCAATAAGAAATACAATGATATTTTTACAATTCCAGAAATTCGCATCCCAAAAGTAGGGGCAAGAATTATGTCACTTGCCGAGCCCACAAAGAAAATGAGTAAATCAGATCCAAACACTAAAGGCTTTATCACATTATTAGATGAACCGAAACAAATCGAGAAAAAAATAAAAAGTGCCGTAACTGACTCTGAAGGAATTGTAAAATACGATAAAGAAAACAAACCTGGAATCTCTAACTTATTATCGATTTACTCAAACTTAAATAATGAATCGGTAGAAGATATTGAAGCGAGATATGCTGGTAAAGGTTATGGAGATTTTAAAGCAGACGTCGCTGATGTCATAATTCATACTCTAGCTCCTATCCAAGAGAAGTATCATCAGCTAATGAATTCAACATTATTAGATGACATACTTGACGAAGGTGCTGCAAAGGCGAACGCACAAGCTAACAAAATGTTAAAGAAGATGGAAAATGCGATGGGACTTGGCAGAAAACGTAAATAATTTTGAGCATATCATGGTCAGCCTCCACCTACGAACACTGATGTAAAAGTGTTTGCGGAGCCTGACTATTTTTTCATAGCTTCACGATTTATAAGCTCTATTCTAAAAGATTGTGGCTTTTGCACTGATTTAATGATTTGTTGGAGTTGATTGCGAGATTCCTGCGGGATGCACTATCCACCCCGCGGAAAGTGAGGACTGTAAGAGGAGACAAACCCTAAACGACAACTCAGTTAAAAGCAACAATATTTGCGAAAACAGCCATTTATAAATAAGAAAAACGATATGCTTGTCCACTATCTCCAATGAACCTTCATATCGTTTCCTATAGTATGTAAGTATATATTAATTTACTTTTGATTCATGCTCCATATCCCAGAGCTTTTCAAAAAATGGCTGTCCTTTAACAAGTCTCTCACATAAATGGACGTGCTTTTGTGACCAACCTTCAAGTGTTTCTTCGTATAATTTACTCCAAACTTCATCAAATGCACTATCTTGAATTTCATGATACATCGTAGGATTCCATTCAGTATACCAATATTTTACTTCTGCAGCATTTTTCGTACCTTGTAATTGATCAAGTGCCATAAATAATAATTGCTTTAATTGTCTTTCTTTTCTAGTCAATCCTCTTACGTATTCTGGAGCTAATGAAAGAATATGATATTCCTTATCTTCCATTTCATCTTTCAGTGATTCAATTGAATACGTTTCAGGTTCAATATCTTTTATCATTTCATAAACTAATTGTTCCTGACGAGGAATAACTCGGCTTTTTCTAATCGGAATTGTATAGCCAATCGTATCAACTACTAAAATTCCAATACCATCTGTTACAACAAAACAATAGTCTAATTGGATTCGTTCATGGTTTTTTCTAATATAAGCTTTTTGGAAAACATCTTTTAGTAGACCAGGTGGCAACTCCGCTAAATTGTTTTCTATGTAGTCAAATAGTAGCGAATTTACCTTGACTAAGGGAACCTGATCTAAAAGTTCAACACTGTCATCTTTTCTCCATTCATGGAAATGACAAACATTGTAACCATTCTCTTCACCTTCAAACCAATTTACCCAAACATCATGAAGAAATAACATTTTTTACCCCTCACTTCATCACCATTTGTCAAACAGTATAGGCAAAAAACAGAGAAATTATTCCAACATCACTGATATACATTGAAAACACTAGTAATTATTTACTCTATAAACTTTTCAGCAGCAACTCCGATTAAATCCTTCGTTTTACATCCTGTTCGATTCATATACTTTTGAACTAAATAATAGCCAACGGCATAACCAACCATATTTGGATATAACCCAGTCCCGTATAAAATTTGTGTAGTAATCGGATGTTTACGTGTTAATTCATGATTAGGCATAATAATCCTTTCCAACAAGCGATCAGCCTGATCATCATTGTAACGCTTAGCCCATGACGAAACAGCCGCTTCTCCCAATTCCTCACGTACAGCATTTTCAGCTAAACCTTCCATAATGACAATATCAATCAAGCTAAATTCCGCTTCTTTTTTTCCTACTGAGGCTAGGCGACACACATGGTGATATTCATGTATAAATAACGGTTTTATAGATTCTTTCTCTATATGCGATGATAAAAATAAAAAAGCTTATCATAAAAAGCTACCCCTGCTCGCCCCTTATACTCCACCTGTATTTTTTGATTATGCTCATCACAAGGAAGCGTGAAAATTGGAATATCAGGTCCTTGCCATTTAGCACGAAGCATCGTTTCATGTCTTTGTAAGAACTTCAAGATTTTTGTATCTTCAATCCGTTTCATCCATTCATCTGTTGCCTTAGCTTTTTTTGACATCCCATACATTCGAAGGTTATTTTCAATCTGTTCTTCACTCAAATTTGCAAAATATGGTTTTAATAAAGGAATAATCGATTGTTCCTTTTTCATCCACTTTATAGTGTTGATAACACTCACATTGCTCACCTCACACTTATCTATATGTGATTGTTGAGGGAGTGGTTCATGACGTGGTGACTTTTGATTTTGTTAAAAGTAATAATAATTTGAAATGGTTTCAATGTTTATGAGGAGATTTTAGTAATTGCACTGCCTTGATTTATGCATAGGATTTTTCAATGCAACTATTTTAGATGTATTTTATTTAGCGGGACCTAAATTACTGGTCTCTTATGTTTATTATTTTCAGTTTCATCGCACCTTTGAATCGAGTTATGTTTTAACGTCAAGTAGCTAAGCATGTAGATTTTCGACTATATAAGAATGTTCAATGTGGTGAGTGAGGGATGTTTAGGATTCCCTATGCATTTGGATGTCCTCTTTATTTGTGAAGTGGATTTTTGGTAGGGACTGGACTCTCTTGTTTATCGGTTCCATCATTCTATGCATTTCTGTTAAGGACAACCTCGATCCGACATACTATACACTTTTAGTATTCATACCTGGCATGAAGAACATTTCTTCCTTCTTCAAATTGATTTTTGGTCTTCATAATTGCCATGAAGGACATTTCTTTCCTCTTCAACATTATTTTTGGTCTTCATACCTGCCATGAAGAACATTTCTTTCCTCTTCAACATTATTTTTGGTCTTCATACCTG
>NZ_JAUSUD010000006.1 GCF_030813355.1 Metabacillus malikii | reverse complement strand
CGTTCAGGGGCAACGACGAGTGCACCTGTGTTAACATCGTTGTCGAAAGGTACTGCAGTCGAAGTTATTTCAGAGTCAAATGGCTGGTCGAAAGTAAAAGCATCGGGAAAAGAGGGGTATGTTAGTACTAAGTACCTTACAAACAGTCTGACTCATAATAATCATTCAGATGCAAAGCCTGCAACAAGTACTTCATCGACACAAACTACGAAATATGTATCAGTCACAAATGGGTCATTAAACATGCGTTCAGGGGCAACGACGAGTGCACCTGTGTTAACATCGTTGTCGAAAGGTACTGCAGTCGAAGTTATTTCAGAGTCAAATGGCTGGTCGAAAGTTAAAGCATCAGGAAAAGAAGGCTATGTCAGTTCTAAGTACTTATCAGATAAAGGACAAACGAGCAGTAATACAATTAGTACACCTGCAATCGTCCCACGAACAACAAAATATGTATCAGTCACAAGTGGGTCATTAAACATGCGAGTTGGTGCATCAACAGGGACAACTATTTTAACATCGTTAAAGAGTGGTACTGCAGTCGAAGTCATATCTGAGACTAATGGCTGGTCAAAAATACAAGTATCAGGAAAAGAAGGTTATGTCAGCTCGAAGTATTTAACGGCAGGGGTGCAAAGTACAACTCCTAGCACAAATGTCCCAAAACCAGTTACGAAGTATGTTTCTGTTACAAGCGGTACATTAAATGTGCGCACTAAGCCGACGACAACGGCTTCAATTATGATAAAGTTAGCGAAAGATAAAGAAGTAAAAGTACTTTCCGACGCAAATGGCTGGTCAAAAGTTGAGGTGTTCGGCCAAGTTGGCTATGTAAGTAGTCAGTATCTTTCTAATAATAAGTCTAGCAATCTTGCACCAAAACCTGCAGAATCTAATAAAACAGAAACAAAATATGTTTTAGTAAGTGGAAATTCAGTTTTAAATGTTAGAAAGGCAGCTTCTACAAATTCTACAATTTTAACGAAATTGCCAAAAAATACGCAGGTTCTAGTAATGAATGATGCAAATGGTTGGGCTAAAATAAAGGTTAATCAAATTGTGGGGTACGTAAGCACACAATTTTTAACATCAGAAGGGCCTTCAGAAAAACCAGTTGAACCAGTACAAGAAAATAAAAAGGAACAAATGTTTGTAGATGTTTCGTTAGGATCTACTTTAAATATGAGAAATAATGCTTCCGTTGCTTCATCGATAATTGTAAAACTTCCAAGAGGATTGGAGGTAACTGTATATTCAGTCAAAGATGGTTGGGCAAGTATCGAGGCTTATGGCAAAAAAGGATTTGTAAGCACAGAATTTCTTTCAAAATCTAAACCTGGTTCCGAGATAAAGGTACCTGAGCCGACACCTGAGTTGCCTGAATCAAATGAACAACCAAATGTAAAAGACCCAATAACTGACACAGATAAAGTTAACCGGAAATATGTCAATGTCATGCATGGTTCAACATTAAATATGAGAGAAAGTGCATCAACAAGTGCATCGATTTTAACAAAATTAGCACGAGGGACTATTGTGACAATCATTTCTGAAGAAAATAATTGGGCTAAAGTTTCTGCTAATGGAAAAACAGGTTTTGTCAGCTCGCAATATTTAATAGCAACTGAACCATTTAATCCAGGTACATCTATTGCAGATACAGAGAAAATTGAAGAACAGTTTGATATAACTCTTGATAAATTAACAGAAATTCAGATGGCTGTAAAACCACAAACAGATAAGAAGTACAATACATATATTAGAGAAGATGCATTAACGTTAACTAGTGCTACCACTGGAACTGTTAAAGGGAATGGTTGGAATGTACGCGGTGGGGCAGGTACAAACCATTGGGTCGTAGGATCGGTATCGAAAGGCCAATCGTTGCAAATTATCTCTAAAGTAACAGGCGCGGATGGGTACACTTGGTACCAAGTAAATTATAACAAGTCGTGGGTAAATGCTAGTCCTGAAGATGTAAAATACTATTTACAACCTTCAAATTTCTTAAATACAACAGTAGATTCATTACAGTTTTTAAAATTATCATTACCAGCAAACTTAAACTCTGAAGAGGTCAATACCAGAATACTTGCAGGGAAGGGTATTTTAGATGGTAAAGCAAATGCGTTTATTCAGGCTGGAGATAAATATAAGGTTAATGAAATCTATTTAATTTCCCATGCATTATTAGAAACTGGAAACGGTACGTCCACTTTAGCAAAAGGTGTTGTCGTAAACGGAAGGACTGTTTATAATATGTACGGCATTGGAGCCTATGATGGCTCAGCTGTATCTAGTGGTGCCCAATATGCGTACAATGCTGGCTGGTTTACACCGGAGGAAGCAATTATAGGTGGAGCAAAATTCATTGCACAAGGCTATATTAATTCAGGTCAAGATACTCTTTATAAAATGCGTTGGAATCCAAAGTCTGCGGTTGAAAATGGACGAGCATCACACCAATACGCTACTGATATCGGTTGGGCTGCTAAGCAAGTAAAACAAATTTATAATTTATATAGTTTGTTAGATGCATATAAGCTTGTATTAGATATACCTAAATATAAGTAATACGAGATAGAGAATAACTGAAGGGTGACTCCAAAGTAACAGACCGTTCGTTTTACACTATGATGTGTAAAATGGGTCTGTTACTAGAGTCACCCCTTTTAATTAAGGCTGTTTCGTAAAAATTGTTGCTTATAACTGAGTTGTCATTTAGGGTTTGTCTCCTCTTACAGTACTCACGGGCGGGGGTAGGAAGTGAGCCTCATAGCTCCTGCGGCACGAACAAACAAACTTCGGGTCATCTCCATACGATCATCATCGATTCGCCCCGGTCTTATCGTGATTCCTTTGGTCTTAGTCGATGCCCGTTTGAGTTTGCACGTCTATGGGCAAGCCGCCTACGCTTTTCGATCTCCTCAGCGCAAACGCCTCCTCACGTCTCAGCTCTCCCACACATCTCACGGCTGTCTCGCTCTTACGCTCCAACTAAACTATACATAGATAAGCCGCATTATTTGTACATTAAATTGCTTGAAAGTAGATACTTATCAGAAATCAGTATACTTTTTAAGTGGCTTCACACGCATCCCGCAGGAATCCTGCATCAGCTCCAACAAATCCCGAAAAAAAGGTTAGTGCAAAAGCAACAAGCTTTTAGAAAAGAGCTTTAATTTATAAACATAAACACAATCAGCTTTTAGTATTACATATTATCCTTTACGTAGTTTGAACACTGTATCCTCGTTTGGTGTAACATAAACAGTTTGCTGATTATCATAAATTACATACCCAGGCTTTGAACCGTTTGGTTTTTTAACATATCTAATAGCTGTAAAATCAACAGGGACAGAGCTAGAGTTTTTTGCTTTGCTAAAGTATGCAGCAATTGTAGCTGCTTCAATAATTGTATCGTTTGAAGGGTTTTTGCTACGAATGACAACATGAGAACCTGGTATGTCCTTTGTATGGAACCACAAGTCATCTCGTGCAGCCAGTTTATTTGTTAAATATTCATTCTGTTTATTATTTTTTCCAACTAAAATTTCAGTTCCGTCACTCGAAATGTATGTTTCGAGTACAGGTTTTTGTTGTTTTTTCTTTTTAATTGTTCTGGATTGTCTTTGTTTTAAGTAGCCCCCTTCCATTAATTCCTCTCGTATTTCCTCGATATCTCGTGGAGAAGCTGATTCGAGTTGTTGAATAAATCTGTCAAAATACTCAATTTCTTTATTAGCTATTTGAATTTGCTCCTGAACTACATCAACAGAATTTTTTGCCTTTTGATACTTCGAAAAGTACTTTTGGGCGTTCTCAGACGGGGTTTTTTGGATGTCTAATGGGATAGTTACAGTCGCTCCATCTTCGTCATAATAATTAATTACTTCTGCTTCCTTATCACCCTTCTGTATTGAATAAAGATTAGCGGTTAATAGTTCACCAAATAGTTGATATTGAGCAGCTTTCTCTGCTTGATGAAGGGTTGCTTCTAATTTTTTTATTTTATTCTCATTTTTTTTCCGTTCATTAATGATAAAACGCTCCAAGTCATTGCCTTGTTGTTTGACACGGTCACGTTCCGCTTTTCCGTAGTAATATCTGTCCAATAACTGAGATATTGTAGGGAATGTTTTTGTTTCAGCAGATTCTATGTGGGTTAGTCTCAACATATAAAAGAATTCTTTATTTCCTTGTACATAAATACTTGGTAATAACTCGCCTGACTTAAGTTCGGTCATCAGTGAAGTAAATGCTTTCGGTAAAGTTACTCGATTGACTAGCCCTGCACGGTAAAGGATTTCTTTTGCGATAAGCGGTGAAATTCCTGCGAATTGATCAACGATTTGTTTATCAAGCTTTCCGGCATTAAAGTCCAGCTTTTTTAACAGTGTATCTTCGTCAGTTTGCAACGGATTTAATTTATCTTGACTTGGCGGTAATACGTAGGGCTGGCCGGGTAGAACCGTTCTGTGGCGATTCACAGCAGGTGATAAATGTTTAATGCTATCTAATATTAATCCTCTATCTTTATCGATAATGATGATGTTGCTATGTCTCCCCATAATTTCAACAATGAGGCGCTTTTCTGTAACATCACCAAGTTCATTATGACTTTTAATATCGAAAATAATAATCCTTTCCATATCAAGTTGTTCAATATGTTGAATCGTTCCGCCTTCGAGGTGTTTTCGAAGCAACATACAGAACATTGGCGGTTCACTAGGGTTATCGTACATCTCATTAGTAATATGAATACGCGCATAGCTGGGATGTGCAGATAAGAATAGTCGATGATTTTTCCCGCCTGAACGAATCTGAAATATTAAATCATATTTATAAGGCTGGTGTATTTTTGTAACCTTCCCATACATAAGTGCTGTTTTTAGTTCCTTCGTTATTGCGTATGTAAATAATCCATCAAATGACATGTTAAAATCTCCTTTTGGTTAACACTGCCCTCGTATAAGTTTCAAATGACTTTAAGTAAATATAGTTTGTGTCAATCTTTATAAAACCATTTTATAGAAGACGAAGTTTCTTTTTAGATTATAGCATGTTTTAGGACGAGTCTGAATAAGTTGTCTTATAGACATGCATGACGTGGAGTGGAATGTCCGTTATTAATATGTTTTAGGCAATGGACAATATTCCCTTACAAAATGCGCTAATATCATTCTGTTTAAGGGGTGTGTAGGTGATAAATGAATTGGCATGAAATGAGACCAGAAGAAGTGACGAAATCAACGAATACAGATATCGAATCTGGGTTAACAACAAAGGAGGTAAAAAAGCGAGAAGAAAAATTCGGGCTCAATGAACTAACTGAAGCAGAGCGACCGTCAGCGATACTGCTATTTTTAAATCAATTTAAAGATTTTATGGTGCTTGTATTATTGGTAGCCACGTTGATATCTGGTTTACTAGGAGAATATATCGATGCGATTGCAATTATCGCAATTGTTTTAGTTAACGGAATATTAGGTTTTTTTCAAGAAAAAAGAGCGGAGAAATCACTTGAAGCACTAAAGGAATTGTCTGCTCCACAAGTAACAGCTCTCAGAAATGGTGAGTGGATAAAAATTCTCTCAAAGGAATTAGTGCCGGGAGATATTGTCAAGTTTACAAGTGGAGATCGAATAGGTGCGGATATGCGACTCCTCGAAACAAAAAGCCTGGAAGTAGAAGAATCTGCGTTAACAGGTGAGTCACTACCAGTTCAAAAATCAATAAATCCTATTAGTGGCCAAGAGGTAGGGCTCGGTGATTTAACGAACATGGTCTTTATGGGGACGTTAGTAACAAGAGGATCAGGACTTGGTGTCGTGGTAGGGACTGGTATGAATACTGCAATGGGTCAGATTGCTGACCTATTACAAAATGCTGAAACGATGGAGACACCACTTCAAAGAAGATTAGAGCAATTAGGAAAAATATTAATCGTTGTTGCACTGGCGCTAACTGTCCTTGTTGTAGCAATAGGTGTATTACAAGGGCATAATATATACGATATGTTCCTAGCTGGGGTATCGTTGGCTGTAGCTGCCATTCCGGAAGGGTTACCAGCAATTGTTACAGTAGCACTCTCACTTGGTGTACAACGAATGATTAAACAAAAATCGATTGTTAGAAAATTACCTGCAGTAGAGACACTAGGATGTGCTTCGGTCATTTGTTCAGATAAAACAGGAACAATGACTCAAAATAAGATGACTGTTACACAAATATGGTCAAGTGATAAAGTTTGGCATGTGAGTGGAACAGGTTATCATCCGCATGGTGAGTTTTTTTACAACGACAAAGAGGTTAATATCAGCCAATCGAAGACATTACAACAAATTTTAACGTTTGGATCGTTATGTAATAGTGCAGAAATTATCGAAAAAAACGGTGAATTTCATTTAGATGGTGACCCTACAGAAGGTGCATTATTAGTCGCAGCAATGAAGGCAGGCTTTAAAAAGGAGTCACTTCTTAATAATTTTGAAATCGTTGAAGAGTTTCCGTTTGATTCAACAAGGAAAATGATGAGTGTTATAGTAAAAGACAAAAACGGAAAGCAATTTGTTGTGACAAAAGGTGCGCCAGATGTTTTGTTAGGGATCTCAAACAGTATACTTTGGAATGAAAGACAAGAAAAATTGTCGAGAGAGAATGAGGAAAAGGTTAGAAAGGCGATAGAGTCTCTTGCATCACAAGCATTGCGTACGATAGCAATTGCATATAAGCCTTTATCGTCAAATGAACGGATACAAAATAGTGTTGCAGCAGAAAAGGACTTAGTCTTTATTGGTTTACAAGGGATGATAGATCCGCCAAGACCAGAAGTGAAACAGGCTGTAAAAGAGTGTCGTGATGCAGGTATTAAAACAGTGATGATTACAGGTGATCACGTTATTACTGCTAAGGCGATTGCTAAGCAGTTAAATATACTGCCAACGCATGGACGGGTACTAGAGGGCAAGGATTTATCTCTATTATCAGTAGAAGAACTTGAGGAAATTGTTGACGATGTTTATGTATTTGCAAGAGTTTCACCAGAACATAAACTAAAAATTGTGAAGGCGTTACAAAATAAAGGGCATATTGTTGCAATGACCGGTGATGGGGTAAATGATGCACCAGCAATTAAAGCCGCTGATATCGGTATCTCAATGGGGATTACTGGAACAGACGTTGCGAAAGAAGCTTCTTCACTTATTTTAGTAGATGATAATTTTGCTACAATAAAGTCTGCTATTAAAGAAGGAAGAAATATCTATGAAAATATCCGCAAATTTATTCGATATTTACTTGCTTCAAATGTAGGTGAGATTTTAGTGATGCTATTTGCGATGTTATTAGCTTTGCCGTTGCCATTAGTCCCTATCCAAATATTATGGGTAAATTTAGTGACAGATGGTTTACCTGCTATGGCACTTGGACTCGACCAACCAGAAGGGGATTTAATGAAGCGCAAGCCTAGACATCCTAAGGAAGGTGTTTTTGCAAGGGGTCTCGGATGGAAGGTCATATCTCGAGGGTTTTTAATCGGTATAGTTACGTTGGCTGCATTTATGATTGTCTATTACCGTAATCCTGATGATTTAGCGTACGCACAAACTATTGCATTTGCAACGCTTGTTATGGCACAACTAATACATGTATTTGACTGTAGAAGTGAAAAATCAATTTTTGATCGTAATCCATTCGAAAACATGTATCTAATTTTTGCCGTTATATCATCGATTTTACTTATGTTAGTTGTCATTTATTATCCACCATTACAACCTATTTTTCATACAATCCCAATCATGCTTAGAGATTGGTTGTTAATTCTCGGAATGTCAGCTATCCCAACTTTTTTACTAGCTGGTTCACTTTTAACAAGAAAAAAATCGTAAATTATGTTATAATCCAAAAAGGGGTGACCCAGAAGTCATCCCTTTTGCTTTTTATTTAGAACGATTAAACGTAGAATAGCCGAGGTTACATATACTAAGTATAACCCGTGTAAGTATTTATGTTACATTAACAGATGATGAAAAAACTATAAGAGTTTACATATTATGAAGAGTTATTAATTATAACGAGAGTATGCATGGTGCATATTTTACAAAGGATGACTGTTAAGTGTCTCTAAATCTTTGGTTTCCAATTTGAGAGAATCATTTTGGCGAATTCATCGACACTTACATACATGGCATCATTATCAACACGAAAACAACTATTGAAACTTAGAGGTACGAAGAAAGTGTGTGATTTAAAATGGTATTTAGTATGACCGGTTATGGCCGTGCGTCAGCTGAAATGTCATCCTCTAGTATGATGACGGTTGAAATGAAATCTGTGAATCATCGATTTCTAGATATCTCTATTAAAATACCGAAACAATATATGATACTGGAGGAAAAAATAAGAAAAGTCATTAATGAACATGTAAAAAGAGGCAGAGTTGAAATATTTGTTAATCTTGAAGGTGAGGCATTAATTGAAAAATCTATACACGTAGATTGGACAATTCTTGACCAGTATGTTGAAACATTACACCAGATTAAGGATCGTTTCTCCCTTAAAGATGATTTAACATTAATGAACATTCTAAAGATGAATGAAGTAATGGAAATCCGTGAACGTCCTGTGAAGGATGAAACGTTTGAAACAAAGTTATTAAATCTTGTGGAGACTGCTGCAATCCAATTAGTTAATATGAGGAAAGCAGAGGGGAAGCTTTTATCAAATGATTTAACTGAAAGACTAGTATTGTTAAAATCGTTAACGAACGAACTAGAAACAATAGCCCCGCTCGTTACCGAGCAATATCGTGAAAAAATAGAAAAGCGAATTACTGAATACGTAAAGGATACGATTGATGAACAGCGAATTCTTACTGAAGTTGCCATGTTTGCTGAAAAGGCAGATATAAGTGAAGAATTGACTAGAATTCATAGTCACATACAGCAATTTGAAGATACTCTACAAATGAAAGAACCAATTGGTAGAAAACTCGATTTTCTAGTACAAGAATTAAATAGAGAAGCAAATACAATTGGCTCAAAAGCAAATGATCGATTGATAGCAAAAAATGTTGTCGAAATTAAAAGTTTAATTGAAAAATTGAAAGAACAAGTCCAAAATATTGAATAGGATCTTATCTTGTTGATTATAAAAGGGCTTATCGGGCAAAAATAGTTTTGTCCTTTTAGTAGGGGGAGCATACATATGAGCATTAAATTAATTAATATCGGATTTGGTAATATAGTTTCCGCCAACCGAATTATTTCAATCGTAAGTCCTGAATCAGCTCCAATTAAGAGAATAATTCAGGATGCACGTGATAGAGGTATGTTAATTGACGCAACATACGGACGTCGAACTCGAGCAGTTGTGATTATGGATAGCGACCACATCATTTTGTCCGCTGTTCAACCTGAAACAGTCGCTCAGAGACTTTCAAATAAAGATGAGCTTTCAGACGAAGGGTAGGGAAATAAGTTTTGATAAAAGAAAGAGGATTATTAATCGTTCTGTCTGGACCATCTGGTGTAGGCAAAGGTACAGTTAGAAAGGAATTATTTTCACAAGTTGATACATCATTTGAATATTCGATATCAATGACTACTAGGAAGCCGCGAGAGGGAGAAATAGACGGAGTAGATTATTTTTTCAAATCCCGTGAAGAATTTGAAACGTTGATTTCGGAAAATAAGCTTTTAGAATGGGCTGAATATGTAGGTAATTATTATGGAACACCAATTGATTATGTCGAACAAACATTAAGTGAAGGTAAAGATGTTTTTCTTGAAATAGAAGTTCAAGGGGCATTACAAGTTCGCAAAGCATTTCCGGAAGGATTGTTTATCTTCCTAAGCCCACCTAGTTTAAATGAACTTAAAAACCGAATTGTAACAAGGGGAACAGAATCTGAAGAACTGATCGACAACCGTATGAAAGTTGCCAAAGAAGAAATTATCATGATGGATGCTTATGATTATGTGGTTGAGAATGACGATGTCAAATTAGCTTGTGACCGTATAAAAGCAATCGTTACTGCAGAACATTGTCGAAGAGAGAGAGTTGCCCCACGTTATAAAAAACTACTGGAGGTTGAATAATATGTTATACCCATCAATTGATGTTTTAATGAATAAGCTGGACTCGAAATATACACTTGTAACCGTTGCTGCAAAACGAGCACGTGAAATGCAAGAATTAAGTGACCAACAAATTGCCAAACCTGTTTCTCATAAGTATGTAGGTAAAGCACTGGAAGAAATCAATGCTGGACTTTTAGATTATCAAAGAACAGAAAAATAATAAATGATGACTTTCTTTAGAGGGTCTGTCTCTTTTGAGGCAGTCCTTTTTTCGTCGAATTATGAAACTTATACCTTAATAATTGCTAAGTATTTTAACATAAGGCTGTTTTCATAAATTTGCGGCTTTTTACTAAGCTGTCGTTTAGGGGATTGCCCACGCTATAGAGCTTGCTTTCTGCGTGGTGGGTGGTAAGTTTATCTAGCTCTGGCTAAATGAAAAAGTATACTTCAGGTTATCTCCCTACGTTAAGTCATCATTATTCACCATAACGGCTCATCGTGATTCCTTTCGTCTTAGTCGATACCCGTCACTAGTTTGTACGTCGATGGGCAAACTGTCTGCTCTTTTCGCTCTCCTTAAGCGTAAACGCCTGCTCACGTCTCACCTCTCACACATCCCGCAGGTGTCCCGCAATCAGCTCAAGAAACCTGAAAAGAGCCTAGCAAAAAAGTAGTCTTGTCAATACTAGAAGTAATAATTAAGCTTATCCGACAGTTTAGAAGAGACAAAGTTTACAAAGAAGAAAGTAATTAATGATATACTATCGTTAAAAAGTGAGGTGGAGGTCTTGTTAAGTGGTAAAAAGATTTTATTATGTGTAAGTGGTGGTATTGCAGTTTTTAAAGCAGCAGCTCTAACAAGCAAATTAGTCCAAACAGGTGCTGATGTAAGAGTAATTATGACGAACTCCGCTATGGAATTTGTAAATCCACTCACATTCCAAGCGCTATCACGGAATGATGTCTATTTTGACACATTTGATGAAAAAAATTCTAAGGTGATTGCTCATATTGACCTAGCTGATTGGGCAGACCTAATCGTTATTGCTCCAGCTTCTGCAAATACTATAAGTAAATTAGCTAATGGTATTGCAGATAATATGCTTACTTCAACATTACTAGCTGCAACAGCTCAAGTTTGGGTTGCACCAGCAATGAATGTTCATATGTACAAACATCCTGCCATCCAGACAAATATTAACACACTGCATCAATTTGGATACCGCTTTATTGAACCGAGTGAAGGGTATTTAGCATGTGGGTATGTTGGTAAAGGCAGATTAGAGGAACCTGAAAAAATTGTTGAGTTAATGAATCAATACTTTGAAGAGCAAGAAGTAGGTTCCCCGTTAAAAGATGTACATATCATTGTTACAGCAGGACCAACAAGAGAAAAAGTAGACCCAGTAAGATTCTTTACAAATCATTCATCAGGTAAAATGGGCTATGCAATCGCTGATGTAGCGTCTAAGCTAGGAGCAAATGTCACATTAATTACTGGACCAACTGTTATTCCTGCCCCGAACGATGTTACGACTATTCAAATAGAGACCGCACAAGAAATGTATGAGCAAGTGATTAAGCATTTTGAACAAGCAGATGTAGTCATTAAATCTGCAGCGGTTGCTGACTACCGTCCAGTCCAAACTTATAATCAAAAGTTAAAAAAGCAAAATTCAGATATGCAAATAGAAATGGAAAGAACAGTAGACATCCTCAATGAGTTAGGTAAGTTAAAATCCACCCAATTATTAGTAGGATTCGCCGCTGAAACGAATAACCTTGAAGAATATGCTAAAAAGAAAATTATTACAAAAAACCTTGATTTAATCGTAGCAAATAATGTGACAAGTGAAGGGGCAGGATTTGATAAAGATACGAATATTGTGACGATAATTGATAAAGCATTTAACAAAGTTGAACTTCCAAAGATGTCAAAATATGATGTGGCCAAAATTTTATTAGAAAAGGTGCAGTTGCTTCTTGAGGAGCGAGGCAGGTTATGAAATATGCAAGTGTTATCGTAGATGTACAAGCGATGCAGACAGATAGAGCCTTTGATTATAAAGTACCAGAAGAATGGCAGCAGCTTGTCTCTCCTGGTATGAGAGTCATTGTTCCGTTTGGGCCTCGTAAAGTTCAAGGATTTATCGTTGAATTAAAGAATCAAACAGATTATGAAAAGTTAAAATCAATTTCAGATTTGGTTGATTTAACACCTTGTTTGACAACAGAATTAATCGAACTTGGACAATGGTTAACGGAAAAGACATTGTGTTTTAAAGTATCTGCATTTCAAGCAATGCTTCCAGCTGCTATGAAGGCAAAATATGAAAAAGTTATTCGGTTCATAGGTGATGAACTAGAAGCACTTCCTTTTACAATAAGACCATTTTTCGAAGGTAAAATTGAGGTTGATTTAAAAGATATAGAGCAGGTTGCCTCATTTCGAGAAATACATAAGGAAATTGAATGTGGAAATTTAGAAGTTATTTACAAGGTAAAGCAAAAGACTAATAAGAAAACGGTAAAAGTCATAAAGGCCAGTGAAACATTTTCAGCTTTAAGTGAACATTTATCTGCTATCCCAGCCAATGCGAAAAAACAACATGATATAATTCATTACTTTATAACGAATCGTTTAAATGAAATTCCGTTGCAACTTTTGTTATCAGAAACAAAAGCATCTGATACAACTGTAAAAGCGTTAATATCGAAAGGTATCTTGCAAGAGGAAAATCGAGAAATCTATCGAGACCCTTATGAAAATCGTGAGTTTGAAAAAACAAATCCATTACCATTAAACGAGGAGCAACAGCAGGCGATTGGACCGATTATACATGCGATAGACAAAAAGCTTCATGAAGTATTCCTTATGTATGGGGTGACTGGTAGCGGAAAAACAGAGGTTTACCTACAGTCAATTGACAAGGTTTTAAAAGAAGGGAGAGAAGCAATTGTCCTCGTCCCAGAAATTTCACTGACTCCTCAAATGGTCCATCGCTTTAAAGGTCGCTTTGGTTCAAAAGTGGCTGTCCTCCATAGTGGTTTATCAACTGGTGAAAAATATGACGAATGGCGTAAAATTCAACGTAAAGAAGTACAACTAGTTGTCGGTGCCCGCTCAGCAATTTTTGCACCATTTGAAAAACTTGGGATGATTATTATTGATGAGGAACATGAATCCAGCTATAAACAGGAGGAAAACCCGCGCTATCATGCACGAGATGTTGCAATATATCGAGGGAAGCAACACAATTGTCCTGTTGTTTTAGGGAGTGCAACACCGACACTTGAATCATTTGCACGATCACAAAAAGGAGTGTATAAGCTTTTAACTTTAAAAGAACGTGTTAATAAAAGGAATATGCCAAGCGTAGAGATTGTTGATATGAGAGAAGAGTTAAGAAATGGTAATCGCTCAATGTTTTCTGCATCGTTAATGGATAAGATGACAGATAGGCTAAATAAACATGAACAAACAGTTCTGTTATTAAATAAAAGAGGATATTCTTCATTTGTTATGTGCCGAGATTGCGGATATGTTAATGGCTGTCCACATTGTGATATATCTTTAACATACCATCTTCGAGGGCAGCAGCTAAAATGTCATTATTGCGGTTATGAAGAACCATTACCGAATACTTGTCCTGAATGTGAGAGTGAGCATATCCGTTATTTTGGGACAGGTACTCAAAAGGTAGAAGAAGAATTAGTGAAAATTTTACCAGAGGCTCGAATCATACGTATGGATGTTGACACAACAAATCGGAAAGGGGCACACGAAAAGCTTTTGACAAAATTCGGTCAAAAACAGGCTGACATTTTATTAGGTACCCAAATGATTGCTAAGGGCTTAGACTTTCCAGATGTAACGTTAGTTGGTGTACTTACTGCAGATACGATGCTTAACTTACCAGATTTCCGCGCTTCGGAGAAGACTTTTCAACTGTTAACACAAGTTAGTGGAAGGGCTGGTAGACATGAACTTCCAGGAGAGGTTGTCATTCAAACCTATACTCCTGAGCATTATAGTATTCAACTATCTAGTCAGTATGATTATGATTCGCTTTTTAGGCATGAAATGCAGTTAAGAAAAACTCACGCTTATCCACCATACTACTTTATCGCTCTTGTAACAGTATCTCATCCAGACATCATGAAGGTTGTGTCTGTAACTGAGACAATTGTCCAATATTTACGAAGAAATGTTGCTAACGATACTCGAATACTTGGACCTGTTGCTTCCCCTATTCCACGTATCAAAGATAGATATCGATACCAATGCATGGTAAAATACAAACGTGATAATGACTTACACATAACGCTTCGTAAAATACTGGAGCATTTTCAACAAGAGATGACAACAAATCAATTAATGATTTCTGTGGACTTAAATCCAAACACAATGATGTAGGTAGTGATTTGAAAGATGAAAATAGAAATCTGACTATAGAAATGAGGCAAATCTTTTGGCAGTAAAACCTATAATTATGCATCCGGCAGAAGTATTAGAGACACCTTGTGAAAAGGTTACTACCTTTGATCGGAAGCTCTCAAAACTATTAGCTGATATGTATGATACGATGATTGAATATGATGGTGTCGGACTAGCTGCACCGCAAATTGGTATAACGAAGCAAGTTGCGATCGTTGACATAGATGACCACCATGGAACGATAGAATTAATTAACCCAACAATTATTGATAAAAAAGGTAAACAATATGGAATTGAAGGCTGTTTAAGTTTCCCCGGCTTATTTGGCGAAGTTACAAGAGCTGAATATGTCAAAGTGAGATCGCTAAATCGTAAAGGCAAAGTCAAAATAATAGAAGCAGAAGGTTTCTTAGCACGGGCAATCCAACATGAAATCGACCATTTAGATGGTATTTTATTTAATTCGAAAGTAGAGAGATATGTAGACGAGGAAGAATTAGAAACGACGGAAGGTGATAAACTTGACTAATATAGTATTTATGGGAACACCTGATTTTTCAGTACCTATTCTTAGAAAACTTATTGAAGAGGATTATAATATTGTAGGTGTTGTAACCCAGCCAGACAGACAGAAAGGTCGTAAAAAAGTATTAACACCTCCCCCTGTCAAAGTAGAAGCAGAGAAGCATGGGATAAAAGTTCTTCAACCAGAAAAAATTAGAACAGAATTAGATGATGTTCTATCGTTAAAACCTGATTTAATTATTACAGCTGCTTTTGGTCAAATTTTACCTAAGGAATTATTAGAAGCACCAAAATATGGATGTATCAACGTTCATGCTTCACTCTTACCAGAACTTAGAGGCGGGGCTCCTATCCATTATTCCATTTTACAAGGAAAAGATAAAACCGGTATTACAATAATGTATATGGCGGAAAAATTAGACGCAGGAGATATATTAACACAAGCAGAAGTTGCAATTGACGAACATGACACAGTTGGAAGCCTCCATGATAAATTAAGTGAAGCAGGAGTTAACCTGTTAATTGAAACATTACCTTCATTACTTGCTGGAAAATTATCTCCAATAAAGCAAGATGATAGCAAGGCGACTTTTGCTTCTAATATCAAACGTGAACAAGAAAAAATTAAATGGTCTAAAAACGGTGAGGAAATCTACAACCAAATTAGAGGATTAAACCCATGGCCTGTTGCTTTTACAACACTAGATGACAAAGTTGTGAAAATATGGTGGGGTGAAAAGGTCGAAACCAATGCAGATGCTAATCCCGGAACAATTATCGACGTGGAGGAAGATGGTTTTATTGTGGCGACGGGTAATCAAGTTGCGATTAAAGTTACTGAACTCCAGCCTTCAGGGAAAAAGAAAATGAGCGGAGAAGACTTCCTTCGGGGAAAAGCAGTATCAGTAGGAGACGTCTTAGGAGATAATAATGAAAAAACATTTAAATAATGTCAGAAATGTAGCGGTTGAAACATTACTGCAAATCGAAAAAAATCAAGCATATAGTAATCTTCTGTTAAATTCGATGATAAAAAAATATAAAGTAAATGAGAAAGACATCGGGTTGCTAACAGAACTTGTGTATGGAACGTTACAGCGTCGTGAAACGGTAGATTATTATTTGAATCAATTTCTAAACAATAATAAGAAAATTGAAATATGGGTTAAAATCTTATTAAGAATATCTGTCTATCAAATGGTTTACCTTGATCGAGTTCCTGACAGAGCCATTTTATTCGAGGCGGTAGAGATCGCAAAAGCTAGAGGTCATAAGGGAATTGCTTCATTTGTTAACGGAATACTAAGAAGCTTTCAAAGAGAAGGTATTCCAGATTTAAATCTGATTAAAGATGATATTGAGCGTTTATCTATTAAGACAAGTCATCCAAGATGGTTAATTGAAAAATGGATAAAGCAATACGGCTATCAAGAAACTGAGAAAATGTGCGAAGCTAATTTAACACCTCCTTCACAAACTGCTAGGGTAAACATCATGAAGAACTCAGTAGAAGAATTATATCAGCAATTAACAAATGATGGAGTACTTGTTGAATATGGTGATTTATCTGTGGACGCAATTAAAGGATTAAAAGGTAACCTTGCACTTACCGAAGCGTTCCAGAAGGGCTTGTTAACTATCCAAGATGAAAGCTCAATGCTCGTTGCTAGGGCAGTAAACCCTCAATTAAATGAGAGAATTTTAGATGCTTGTGCTGCACCAGGAGGTAAATCTACACATTTGGCTGAACGGATGAAAGGAACAGGTACTGTTCATTCACTCGACCTGCATGAACACAAAGTAAAACTGATTAATCAACAAGCAAAACGATTAAATTTATTAAATATTGAAGCAACTGCAATTGATAGCAGAAAGGCAGATGAACTCTTTGAGAAAGAGAGCTTTGATAGGATTTTAGTAGATGCACCATGTTCAGGTTTCGGTGTCATTCGACGAAAGCCAGATATAAAGTATACAAAAACAATCCAAGATGTAACGAACCTTGCACAATTACAATTGGAAATTTTAGAATCTGTTGCCTCTTTATTAAAAAGCGGAGGTATGTTAGTTTATAGTACATGTACAATTGATAGGGAAGAGAATAATGATGTTATCAAAAAATTCTTACAAGACCATCCTGAATTTGAACGAAATCTTGCAGTGAAGGATTACTTACCAGAAAAGATTCAACCGTATATTCATGATGGTGAAGTTCAAATACTTCCACATTACTTTGGGACAGACGGATTTTATATAGCTAGTTTACGAAAGAAGGGTTAAATTTGGAACAATTAAAAAGAGCAGCTAAGAAAGACAAAAAAGCAAATGAACCAACAATTCCATCTATCTATTCATTGGAATTGCATGAGTTAGAGCAATGGTTGACAGAACATGGAGAAAAATCGTTTCGTGCAAACCAAATATTCGATTGGTTATATACAAAACGTGTCACAAGCTTTGAAGATATGTCAAATCTATCTAAAGAATTACGCACACTCTTACAAGAAAAGTTTACACTTACAACGCTTAAAACACTTATCCAACAAACTTCAAAAGATGGAACAATTAAATTCCTGTTTGAATTACATGACGGATATTCAATTGAAACTGTTTTAATGAGACATGAATATGGCAATTCTGTATGTGTAACAACTCAAGTAGGATGCCGAATTGGCTGTACATTTTGTGCATCTACATTAGGTGGATTAAAGCGGAATTTAGAAGCTGGTGAAATAGTTGCACAAGTTGTCAAAGTTCAACAAGCACTTGACGAGCTTGATGAGCGTGTCAGTCATATTGTTATAATGGGAATTGGAGAGCCATTTGATAACTATGATGAAATGATGTCATTTTTGAAAATAGTTAACCATGATAAAGGTTTAAATATTGGTGCTAGACATATCACAGTTTCTACAAGTGGAATTATCCCGAAAATTTACAAATTCGCTGACGAAAAACTACAAATCAATTTTGCAATATCGTTACATGCACCAAATACAGAGCTTCGATCAAAATTAATGCCAATAAATCGAGCATATAAACTTCCTGATTTAATGGAGGCTGTTAAATATTATGTTGATAAAACAGGAAGACGGATTAGCTTTGAATATGGTCTGTTTGGTGGCGAGAATGACCAAGTTGAGCATGCAGAAGAATTAGCAAGATTAGTAAAAGGGATAAAGTGTCATATCAATTTAATACCAGTAAATTATGTTCCAGAAAGAAATTATGTTCGTACACCGAAAGAACAAATTAAACTTTTTGAAGATACACTAAAAAAGCATGGTATAAATGTGACAACAAGAAGAGAGCAAGGCCATGATATTGATGCTGCTTGCGGACAACTTCGAGCTAAGGAGCGTAAAGAGGAGACGAGGTGACCAAGGTGGAAACTTTTTATATGTCAGACCGGGGAAAAGTAAGGCAACATAATGAAGATTCTGTTGGAGTTTTTAATAATGAAATTGGTATTCTAGCAATTGTTGCGGATGGTATGGGTGGTCATTTGGCTGGGGATGTTGCCAGTCAAATGACAATCCAAACATTTCAATCCTTATGGGAGAATGTAAAGCAGCTTGATAGTCCTAAGGATGCAGAAAATTGGTTTATTCATACAGCGCTAGAAGTAAACAAGACTGTATACGAGCATTCTTTAGCAAATCCAGAATGTCAAGGAATGGGTACAACAATAGTCGGTGCTATCATAACAGAGGAATTTGCCACTATTGGGCATATAGGTGATAGCCGCTGCTATTTATTCACTCAGGCTGGCTTTACCCAAATAACCCAAGACCACTCCTTAGTAAATGAGCTTGTTAAGTCAGGACAAATATCTAAAGAGGATGCAGAACACCATCCTAGAAAAAATGTCCTCCTGAGAGCTTTAGGGACGGAACAGACAGTTGAACTTGATGTAAAGACAATCGGCTTTGAAGAGAATGATATTTTGTTAATCTGTTCTGACGGATTGACAAATAAACTTACTGATGAAGAAATTAGTTCTGAACTTATTAAATCTCACTCCCTAGACATTATAGGGAAGACACTCATTGACATCGCTAATGAAAATGGTGGCGAAGATAATATTTCTTTAGTTATTGTCAAAAGGACTGCGAATGAATTAGGTGAAGCGTCGTGTTAATAGGAAAAAGAATTAGCGGACGTTATAAAATTCTAGAAGTCATTGGCGGCGGCGGTATGGCTAATGTCTATTTAGCCCGGGATATGATTCTAGAAAGAGAAGTAGCAATGAAAGTATTACGTTTCGACTTTTCCAATGATGATGAGTTTATTAAGAGATTTAGAAGGGAAGCTCAATCAGCCACAAGTTTAGCACATCCTAATATCGTCAGTATTTATGATGTTGGGGAAGAAGACGGAATCTACTATATTGTAATGGAATATGTTGATGGACAAACATTAAAAAAGTACATACAACAGTTTGCACCTGTCCAACCTAGAAAAGCTGTACATATAATGCTGCAAATAGTTGCTGCTATGCAACACGCACATGATAATCATATAATCCATCGGGATATTAAACCACATAATATATTAATTGACCGTGAAGGAAACGTAAAAGTAACTGATTTTGGTATAGCAGTTGCACTTAGTTCAACGACAATTACACAAACTAATTCGGTTTTAGGCTCGATTCACTATCTATCACCTGAGCAAGCAAGAGGTGGGATGGCAAATAAAAAATCCGATATCTATTCTATTGGTATTGTATTATTCGAATTACTTACAGGAAGACTACCATTTGATGGTGAATCTGCAATATCTATAGCATTAAAGCACTTGCAGTCCTCCACACCTTCCGTAAGACGGTGGAATCCAGACGTGCCTCAAAGTTTGGAAAATGTTATCTTAAAGTCAACCGCAAAGGATCCGTTTCACCGCTACCATTCTATAGAGGAAATGGAAAGAGATTTAGATACAGTTTTTGATGTTAATAGAATTTCAGAAGAACCTTTTACAATTCCAGATGATGATGAAGCAACAAAAGCAATTCCTATCATAACAGAGGAAAATGTCGGAGAGCATAAAATTGGCGATACACTCGTCCACACACCAGAAAAAAAACAGATGGATGTTCCTAAGGAAGATGTAAAAAAGCATAAAGCTCATAAAAAGGACAAGCCCAAAAAGAAAAAAAGTAAACTAGCTATCTTTATCATCACAACATTTATTATATTAATGGCGGGAGCAATTTCTGCATTTACAATACTGCCTCCTTTATTATTACCAAAGGATATTGAAGTGCCAGACGTTACAGAAAAGCCTTATGATGAAGCTGTAGACATGTTAAAAGAAAGTGGTTTTACAATAAACGATCCTGTTATGCTCACAGATGAGGAAATTGAAGAAGGATATGTCATAAAAACAGAGCCGAAAGCAGCTGAAGTAGCAAAAGAAGGAGCACCTGTTACAATATATCAAAGCACAGGTAAAGAAAAAATAACAATTGATGATTATGTTGGCAAGACAATAGACAGAGTAAGACTAATTTTAGAGAAGAATGGCATTAAGGTTACTATTGAGGAAGCTACAAGTGATACTGAGTTAGAAGGAACGATTATCTCTCAAACGCCTGAAGTCGGAGAAGAAATTATACCATCTGAAGATACGATCACACTTGTAGTTAGTACCGGACCAAAACGTATTAATATCGAAAACTTGAATGGTAAGAGTAAGGAAGAAGTGGAGGCCTATGTAAACGAAAATGGCCTTGCACTGAGTGAGAAAGAGGAGTTTAATGAACAAATTCCAAAAGGACACGTAGTTTCACAAAAGCCAAACCCTGGAGAAGAAGTGAATCCTAAGGAAACTCAAATAGAAGTAGTTTACTCACTAGGTCCTGAAGAAAAACCATTACTTCCAAAGAAATTATCTGAAACAATTACAATACCTTATAATCCTACGGAAGAAGGACAAGAACTAGAGGTTTCGATAATTATTGACGATGCAGAGCGATCTTTTCCAAATGTTTTTGAAACATTTACAATTAATAGTCCAAAAACATATACATTAAATCTTACAATTGCCCCCGGGGAAGAGGCCTTTTATCAAGTAACAGTAGACAATAAGGTTGTAACATCTAAAGCGATTCCATACGATAACGAGTAGTATATGTCTCATGCAATAAGTCTATATAATAAAGAGGACTTATTTATTGAAAAGGCATTTTTCTAATGGATTGTGGGTTTTACACGAACCTTTTTAAGGGTTGTGTGATCTGTTTAAACTATAAAATATGTATAGTTGATTGTCGTTATTTACGATAGTTGTGTGGCACAGGTGAGACTTTAATGATTGCATACTTAAAAGATGTTCCTCACCGCCACACCATTTGTCTTGAGTATTGTGCAGAATAAATGCAAAGTTAGAAGTTCACAAGGAGGTTTTTCATGCCGCAAGGGAAAATTGTAAAAGCACTAAGTGGTTTTTACTATGTACAGGACGGTGACCGCTTTATCCAGTGTAGAGGAAGAGGAGTATTTCGAAAAAATAAAATTACACCTCTCGTTGGAGATGAGGTCGTATATCAAGCAGACAATGACCAAGAGGGATATGTACTTGAAGTTTTAACTCGAAAAAATGAATTAATTAGACCACCGATTTGTAATGTTGATCAAGCCATTCTCGTATTTTCAGCAGTAGAGCCGGATTTTAGCCCGACTTTACTGGACAGATTCCTTGTATTAATAGAAGCAAATGATATTGAACCAATTATTGTCATAAGTAAAATCGATTTAATTCAGTCGAAAGAAGTTGAAACAGAGGTTCAGTCATATGCCGACGATTATAAACGAATTGGTTATCATGTCTATTTAACATCAACAGTCGAAGCAAACTCTCTAAGTGAAATGGAACCAATCTTAAATGATAAAATATCCGTATTTGCTGGGCAATCAGGTGTAGGAAAGTCCTCGTTATTAAATTTATTACGTCCAGATTTAGAATTAAAGACGAATGATATTTCTACACATTTAGGGAGGGGGAAGCATACGACAAGACACGTTGAGCTAATTCCTGTTGGAACTGGATTTGTTGCTGATACCCCTGGTTTTAGTTCTCTAGAGTTTACAGGAATTGAAATTGAAGATCTGACATATTGCTTTCCGGAAATGAAAGAAAGAAGTGGGGATTGTAAGTTTCGAGGTTGTACGCATGTCAAAGAACCAAAATGTGCTATAAAAGCAGCAGTAGAAAACGGTGATATACCTCAATATAGATATGACCATTATTTATCTTTTGTAGAAGAAATAAAAGAGAGAAAGCCGAGGTATTAATTATGATAAAAATTGCACCTTCAATTTTATCTGCAAATTTTGCAAAATTGGGAGAAGAGATAAAAGACGTTGAAAATGGTGGAGCAGATTACATACATGTCGATGTAATGGATGGTCATTTTGTTCCGAATATTACGATTGGACCATTAATAGTGGAGGCGATTAGACCTATTACAAATCTTCCACTTGACGTTCATTTAATGATTGATAATCCTGACCTTTACATTGAAGATTTTGTCCGTGCAGGAGCAGATATCATTACCGTCCATGTTGAAGCATGCAAACATTTACATCGGACAATTCAGTTAATTAAATCAACTGGTATAAAAGCTGGTGTAGTTTTAAATCCGCATACACCAATTGAATCAATTATCCATGTACTTGAAGACGTTGATATGGTATTACTTATGACTGTTAATCCAGGTTTTGGAGGGCAGGCTTTCATCCCGAAAGTGTTAGAAAAAATTGAGCAGTTGGCGACAATTATCAAGGAGAAGCAACTTTCAATCGATATTGAAGTTGATGGTGGTGTAAACGAAATTACTGCAAAGCAATGTGTTGAAGCAGGAGCTAATGTATTAGTTGCAGGGTCTGCAATTTATAATCAAATTGACCGTAAGTTAGCGATACAGCAGCTAAAGCAGGCGGTTATGAGTTAAGCTTTATCCTTAGTCAAAAAGTCTAGTAGTTGCTAGCTTAAGTAATAAAATCTTATCTCAAAGTTTGACAGATTCATTTGTCAGGCTTTTTTTATAACCAAAAATAGTAATAAATTTGTATTTGCGAATCCCATTGATGCAACGAGGTAATACAATTTAAAAAGCTAAAAATGAGGTAGTAAATGATGCGTAATATTGCACTAGTTGCAGGTGGACCTAAGGAACTTATACCACCTTTAAATGAATATAATCAAGATGATGTAACATGGGTAGGGATTGATAGAGGTGCCGTTTACCTTATGGAGGATGGAATTCCAATTTCATATGCATTTGGAGATTTTGACTCAATAACAAGCTCTGAAATGGACTCTATTTCAAAAACCAAGCAAAGATTAAAAATTTTTCCGCCGGAAAAGGACCAAACAGATACTGAACTTGCACTAGAATGGGCTATAGAACAAAACCCAACTAGTATTAGAATATTTGGGGCTACAGGTGGTCGAATTGACCATATGTTAGCAAATATACAGTTATTAATGAAAGGTTTATCAAAGAGGACTGAAATTGAAATAATTGATTGTCAAAATCAACTCACGCTACATACCCCTGGTACATATACAATAAAAGAACACAAGGAATGGAAATATATTTCATTTATTCCAGTATCATATGAGGTCCGAGGAATCACTTTAGAAAATTTTAAGTACCCACTAAGTAATTGTCATATCAAAATCGGTTCAACATTATGTATTAGTAATGAACTCATTTATGAACAAGGTACTTTTTCTTTTTATGAGGGCATATTATTAATGGTAAGAAGTCGAGATTAATCCTTGTGGATCCAAGAATAAGGTTCTAACGTCATTTTTTAACCAACTGCTGAATAGAATGTACAGAACTGATTTATTTCATTGTTCTAGACAAGTAGAAAAAAGTAAAGTACTTCTAGATTCGTGATCTTATGGTTGAGATATGTTTTATAATGGAAGCTAAATTTGACGTTAACCGAACCGTTGAACAAGCGGAATGCATGTTTAAAGATTTTTGGTTGAGGAGGGACATTATGAAATTTTATACGATTAAGCTACCGAAGTTTTTAGGAGGAATTGTGCGGGCAATGCTAGGCTCATTTAAAAAAGACTAAGAAAAAAGCACCGTTTAGCCGGTGCTTTTTTCTTAGATTATTCTTTCTTATATGAAATGAATAAGCTTACAGATGATAAGTTAATTAAAGTTAAACTCTCTCAACTTTACCTGATCTTAACGCTCGAGCAGATACATATACCTTTTTCGGTTTACCGTTAACTAAGATGCGAACTTTTTGAAGGTTTGCGCCCCAAGTACGTTTGTTTGCGTTCATTGCGTGTGAACGTGCATTACCTGAGCGAGTTTTTCTACCAGTAACAACGCATTTACGTGCCATGTTATTCCCTCCTTACTACAAAAAAACCTCATAATATACAAAATTCATGTTAAACCCATGACATACTTTAATAATTTATCATAACTCATCTTATATTGCAATACTTCTATCGCATAGCTTTCAAGAATTTTTCCTTGACATAGGATATTCAATCATGTTGTATAATAATAGTGCGTCCTACATATGATTTTGTTAAGGTGCTTACACTCTACATATAGAACAAACATAAACTTATTTCAGTGAATGTTCTTTTTTTTATGTTTTTGACAATACTTGTATTATACGATTATCTATTTAGTTCAGCAATTATCCTAGTGCAAGGATTTTCTTTTAAAATATACTAGTGTATAGTAAAATAACATTAGCCTTGCGAACAATTCCAAAGGGGGAAAGATTATGTCCATTGAATTGAAAACGAAGTACGGACAGATTGATATTTCAAATGAAGTCATTGCAACCGTTGCAGGTGGTGCAGCGATTGACTGCTATGGTATTGTTGGAATGGCATCTAAGAATCAAATAAAAGACGGACTTACTGAAATACTTAGAAGAGAAAACTTTAGCCGAGGCGTGATTGTGCGCCAGGAAGATGACGCTATTTTTATTGATATGTATATTATCGTCAGCTATGGTACAAAAATTTCTGAAGTCGCACATAACGTTCAAACAAAAGTGAAATATACGTTAGATCAGACGGTTGGACTTGCAGTTGATTCCGTTAATATTTTTGTACAAGGTGTTCGTGTAGCGAACCCGTAGTAAGGAGGAAAAGACCTGTGTCTATAACAACATTAGATGGGAAACGTTTTGCTGAAATGATTTTGCAAGGAGCAAACCATCTTTCTAATAATGCAAAATTAGTCGATTCATTAAACGTTTTTCCAGTTCCAGATGGAGATACTGGAACGAACATGAATTTATCGATGACATCAGGAGCAAAAGAGGTTAAAAATAATCCCTCAAACCATATTGGCAATATAGGAATTGCTCTTTCAAAAGGCCTATTAATGGGCGCAAGAGGGAATTCTGGTGTAATTCTTTCTCAATTGTTTAGAGGGTTTTCAAAAGCAATTGAGGCAAAAGAAACGATAACAAGTATTGAATTTGCAAAAGCTTTACAGGCTGGGGTGGATACTGCTTATAAAGCAGTGATGAAACCTGTGGAAGGAACAATATTGACAGTTGCCAAAGATGCAGCTAAAGTTGCTGTGATTGAGGCAGAAAACGAATCAGATATTGATAAGCTAATGGAGAAAGTATTAATAGAAGCTGAAAAGTCACTAAACCGTACACCTGATTTATTACCCGTCCTTAAAGAAGTAGGAGTAGTTGATAGCGGCGGCCAAGGTTTAGTTTTTGTCTACGAAGGGTTTTTAGCCGTATTAAAAGGAGAAAAACTGCCTGAGACAATTGCACAGCCATCTATGGACGACCTTGTTAGTGCTGAACATCATAAAAGTGTTCAAGGTCATATTAATACCGAGGATATCGAATTTGGTTATTGTACAGAATTTATGGTTCGATTTGAAGAGGGTAAAACTCCGTTTGATGAAGAAGTGTTTCGTAACGACTTAAATGAATATGGTGACTCATTACTAGTTATCGCAGATGAAGAACTTGCAAAAGTACATATTCATTCAGAAACACCTGGTGATGTGTTATCCTACGGACAAAAATATGGAAATCTTATTAATATGAAGATTGAAAATATGAGACAGCAACATACTGATATCATAGGTGTAACAAAACAAGATGAACCAATAAAACAACAAGAAAAAAGCAAATATGGAATTGTTGCCGTTACAATGGGAAAAGGAATTGCCCAATTGTTTAGAAGCATAGGTGCCAATGTTGTCATTGAAGGCGGTCAGACAATGAATCCAAGTACAGAGGATATCGTTCAAGCAATTAAAGACGTTAATGCTGAGAATGTCCTGATTTTACCAAATAACTCTAATATTGTCATGGCTGCGAGACAAGCTGCTTCAGTTGTTGAAGAAAATGTCATCGTGATTCCTTCAAAAACAGTTCCTCAGGGAATGGCAGCCTTGTTAGCATTTAACCCTACAGCTGAACCTAACAATGTTGAAGAATCACTAACAGCAGCTTTAGCAAATGTAAAAAGCGGTCAAATCACATATGCTGTTCGTGATACAAATATTGATGGATTAGATATTGCTAAAGATGATTTTATGGGAATTTTTAACGGCAAAATTGTGATAACAGACCAAAATCAGTTATCAGCATCTAAAAAATTGTTAACAGCAATGATTACAGAGGATGATGAAATATTAACAATCATCCAAGGTGAAGATGTAACTGATGATGAAGTACAAGAGCTAGTCAATTATGTTGAATCACAATTTGAAGATATTGAAGTAGAGACACATAAAGGTGAACAGCCTCTATATTCTTACATTTTTTCAGTTGAATAAATATATTAAGGCTCGTTTCTAAAAGATTGTGGCTTTTTGCACTAATCTTTTTTAAGGGTTTGTCGGAGCGTAAGTGCGAGACTCCTGCGGGATGCGTGGGAGAGGTGAGACCCCACAGGCGTTTACGCCGAGGAGAGGCTCACCACCCACCCCGCGGAAAGCGAGTACTGTAGCGGAGACAAACCCTAAACGACAAATCAGTTAAAAGCAACAATGTTTACGAAAACAGTCTATATTAAAAAACTCGGCATAACTGCCGAGTTTTTGTGTTTCTATGCAATATATTAAGTTGCATTTTTTTGGGGTGTCATTTCTCTTTTCAAGCACAGATATGAGTCTTATACATTGCAAATTGAAAGGAACATGTGAGTCTATACCTTTAATATAAAAGATTTGAAATTTATACAGTTTACTAAAAGTTTGATAGACTATACCTGTATAGATAATTTTATATAATTGTTTTGTATACATTGATGTTGATTACTTAGTTGTCGTTATGAGTCTCCACTGGAATTATTCTAAAGATGTAACGTGGGTGGCGAGCCTTAACTACGGCATACGAATTCGAAAATTCAGGTTATCATTTACTGCGGTTAGTTATCATTGATTCGCTTTCTAATATTGTGATTCCTTTACCACAGTCGAATACTCCTCCCAAGTTTGGACGTCGATGCTAGAACTTTAAGCAGCTACTGTAAAAATAGGACTTTTAGAAAGAATCTTTAATATATACTATCCAGGAATTTATAGAATATATAGTAATCTAAGTTAGGAGGTATCGTTGCATATAGTCATGTTAGGATCGTGAGTAAAAATAGACTGAATTAGCAACGGAGATGAAATGAATAGATTATTGCAACCTATTACTAATTTAAAAGGTGTAGGAGACGAAACTGAACAACTCTTTAATGAAATTGGGATTCAGACAATCGAAGATTTGTTAGAATATTTCCCTTACCGATATGATGATAATAGTTTAAAAGACTTAGCGGATGTTAATCATGAGGAGAGAGTGACAGTCGAAGGTAAAGTTCATAGTGAGCCATTATTAACTTATTATGGTAGAAAAAAGTCTAGATTAACATTCCGTCTTTTAGTAGGTCGTTATTTAGTATCAGTTATTTGCTTTAATCGCCCTTACTTTAAAAGTAAAATATCAATTGAAAGCATTGTAACGGTTTCAGGAAAATGGGATAAACATCGTCAAACCATTACTGCTATGGAATTACAATTTGGTCCAAAGCAGAATGAAAATGGTGTGGAGCCTGTTTATTCCGTTAAGGGTAAATTGACTGTTAAAGGGATGAGGAAATTTGTCTCCCTAGCGCTACGGGATTACTTGGATGATATTGAAGAAATACTTCCAGACGACATATTGGCTAAATATAAACTAGTATCACGTAAAGAAGCAATCATGCTAATCCATCAGCCGAAAGAGAATGCACAATTAAAACAAGCTAGACGACGATTTGTTTATGAGGAATTTTTGTTGTTCCAATTAAAAATGCAAGCTCTTAGGAAAATACAGCGCACACAATCGGAAGGAATTGTCCATCAATTTCCAGAAAAAAGCTTAGAAGATTTTATTTTAAAGCTCCCCTTCCCGTTAACAAATGCACAACAGCGAGTAGTGAACGAAATTATCACAGATTTACAATCACCGTATCGAATGAATCGATTACTGCAAGGTGATGTAGGTTCTGGTAAAACGATAGTTGCGGCAATTGCCTTTTATGCTACTGTGTTATCAGGTTATCAAGGTGCATTAATGGTACCGACAGAAATACTTGCCGAACAGCATGAATCGTCACTGCAAGAATTATTTGCACCATTTAATATAGAAGTTGCATTATTAACAAGTTCTGTCAAAGGGAAAAAGCGGAGAGAACTTATTGAAAGAATAAAGAATAATCAAATTCATATTTTGATTGGTACACATGCCTTAATCCAAGATGATATTGACTTCCATAAATTAGGACTGGTCATTACAGACGAACAACATCGCTTTGGTGTTGAACAGCGTCGTTTGTTACGAGAAAAGGGTGAGGGTACAGATGTATTATTTATGACAGCTACTCCGATCCCGCGAACTTTGGCAATTACAGCATTTGGTGAAATGGATGTTTCGGTCATCGACGAACTGCCTGCTGGGAGGAAAACAATTGAAACATATTGGGTGAAACCAAATATGTTAGATCGTATTTTAGTATTTATTGAAAAAGAAGTAGCGAAAGGCCGACAAGCTTATGTGATTTGTCCATTAATAGAAGAATCAGATAAACTTGATGTGCAAAATGCTTTAGATGTCCATAGTATGCTTACTGAGTATTTTCGAGGAAAATTTAAGGTAGGGTTAATGCATGGAAGGCTTACATCGGTAGAGAAAGATGAGGTTATGCGTAGTTTTAGCGAAAATAAAGTAGAAATATTGGTATCAACAACTGTTGTGGAAGTTGGTGTTAATGTTCCTAATGCAACAACTATGGTTATTTATGATGCGGAAAGATTCGGATTATCGCAGCTTCATCAATTACGTGGTCGCGTTGGTAGAGGGAGTGAGCAATCATATTGTATTCTGCTTGCTGATCCTAAGTCAGAAACTGGAAAAGAAAGAATGAGAATTATGACGGAAACGAATGATGGCTTTGTGCTATCGGAACGGGACCTTGAATTGAGAGGTCCAGGGGACTTTTTTGGAAAAAAACAAAGTGGAGTACCAATATTTAAAGTAGCCGATATGGTCCATGATTACCGTGCACTAGAAGTTGCGAGACAAGATGCAGTAACCCTCATCCATTCGGACTCATTTTGGACAGACAGTCAATACGAATCGTTAAGGTTATATTTAGAAGAGAGTGGGATATTAAGTGGTGAGAAGTTAGATTAAAAACATAGTGAAATGATGTATTTCATTGATTTTCAAGCTCATAAGATAAGCTCTATAGTTTCACATATTAGTTAGGCTCGCATCCAGGTTATCTATGAGCGCCCACAATGCCTCACACAAATAGTTTATTATAAGACAAAAAGAGTGTATATTTAACTGATTTTTATAAACGGTTGGTTGGGGCGGAAAGCGATTAGTTTGCTGCAACCAATCCACCCCGCGGAAAGCGAGTACTGTAAGCGAAAAGCCACCTAAAACAACAAGAAACTATGTTTGCGAAAACAGCATTGAAAATAACAAAGATAAGCTAGTTTAAACTTAAGATTCCTATGAAATGTATTGCTTTCTTCATAGGATAATTATATACTACTATTAGTACCTAGTCTTAATAGTTCGGACGGTGTCATAGTGATATGAGAAGAAATAAAAAAGAGAGACAGAAGTTGCTTCAGGATACTATTGTTGAGACTCCATTTATTACGGATGAGGAACTAGCTGAGAAATTCAGTGTCAGTATCCAAACAATTAGGTTAGACCGCTTGGAATTATCAATCCCAGAACTAAGAGAACGAATTAAACATGTTGCTGAGAGAAAGTTAGATGATGAAGTTAAGTCACTACATATAGAAGAAGTTATCGGTGAAATTATTGATCTTCAGTTAGACCAATCGGCGATTTCAATCTTAGAAATTAATAAAGAACATGTGTTTAGCCGAAATCAAATTGCAAGGGGTCATCATATATTTGCGCAGGCAAATTCATTAGCAGTTGCAGTAATTGATGATGAGTTAGCACTAACAGCTAAAGCGAATATTCGATTCACTAGACAAGTTAAGGAAAGTGAACGTGTAATTGCTAAAGCTAAGGTAGTTAGCGGTGATTCTGAAAAGGGCCGAACAATCGTTGAAGTGAGTAGTTATGTAGGAAACGAATTAGTGTTCTCTGGTCAATTCGAAATGTATCGCTCAAATACAACACAAAGGTAGGTTACATTGATGAAGTTAGCTATCGATGCAATGGGTGGAGATCATGCCCCAGATGCTGTCGTTAAAGGTGTCATGCTTGCGGTTAACGCATTTGCTGATTTAGAAATTACTCTCGTTGGTGATGAAACGAAAATAAAACCAATTTTAACTGACAGTACTAGAATAAACATTTTACATACTGATGAATTTATTGAAGGAACGGAAGAGCCTGTTCGTGCCGTAAGAAGAAAGAAAAACTCCTCGATGGTGCTAATGGCAGCTGAGGTAAAAGAAGGTAGAGCAGATGGATGTATTTCAGCAGGGAATACAGGTGCATTAATGACAGCTGGTTTACTTCATATTGGAAGAATTGAAGGCATTGAACGACCAGCATTATCACCAACTTTACCGACTTTAGACGGGAAAGGTTTCTTATTTTTGGATGTTGGTGCAAATGTTGATGCTAAACCAGAGCATTTACAACAGTACGCATTAATGGGTTCAATTTATGCTGAGAAAGTGCGCGGCATTAAAAACCCTCGAGTTGGCTTGCTAAATGTAGGAACAGAAGATAAAAAAGGAAATGAATTGACAAAACAAGCATTTACTTTGCTTAAAAGTGCACCTGTTAATTTTATCGGAAATGTAGAATCACGGGATTTAATGGAATCAGTTGCTGATGTAGTCGTGACGGATGGTTTTACTGGAAATGTTGCGTTGAAAACGATTGAAGGTACAGCATTATCAGTGTTTTCAATGTTGAAGTCTGCCTTAACGAGTAATTTAAAGTCAAAACTTGCAGCAGGTATATTGAAGCCACAATTAAAAGTCATAAAACAGCAAATGGATTATTCTGAATATGGTGGTGCAGCGCTCTTTGGACTTAAGGCACCTGTGATTAAAGCACATGGTTCATCAGATCCAAATGCTATTTATAATGCAATTCGTCAAACGAGAGACATGGTTACGAACAACGTAACAGAAACAATCTATAAATCACTAAAACAATAGGAATTACGGGGGGAAATCGATGACAAAAATAGCGTTTGTTTTTCCAGGACAAGGCTCGCAAGCTGTTGGAATGGGGAAAGAACTTTATGACCAAGTCGAAGAAGCAAGACATATATTTATAACAGCAGATGAGCGCCTAAATGAAGATTTATCTAAGGTGATTTTTGAAGGACCACAAGAAACCTTAACGTTGACATATAATGCGCAACCAGCACTGTTAACAACTAGCATTGCTATATTAAATGAATTTGCAAAACATGGGATAAAAGCAGATTATGTAGCAGGACATAGTCTAGGTGAATATACTGCTTTAGTGGCTGCACGGGTGCTTTCATTCGAGGATGCAGTTTTTGCGGTGAAAAAACGTGGTGAATTAATGGATGAAGCTGTGCCTGCAGGTCAAGGAGCAATGGCGGCCATATTAGGCATGGATGCAGCAGAGTTGGAAAACGTAACGTCTGATATCACAAAATTAGGCTTTTCTGTTCAAATCGCAAATCTAAATTGTCCAGGACAAATTGTCATATCAGGTACTGCTGAAGGTGTAGAGAGAGCTTCAAATTTAGCGAAGGAAAAAGGGGCAAAGCGCGTTATACCACTTGTTGTAAGTGGACCTTTTCATTCGGAACTTATGAAACCTGCAGCTAGCAAATTAAAAGAAGTTCTTTCAAACATTACATTCCAGGATGCGGAAATCCCATTAATTGCAAATGTGAACGCAGAACCGGTACAAAGTCAACAACTAATAAAAAGTCTGCTAGTTGAACAATTATATTCTCCTGTTAGATGGGAACAATCAGTAAGAAAGATGTTAGATAATGGTGTGACGACGTTTATAGAGATAGGGCCAGGCAAAGTATTATCTGGACTAATAAAAAAAATAAATCGTAAAGCGAATGTTCATGCTGTTTCGGATCTAGACTCAATTCAAGAAACGGTTGTTAAGCTAAAGGGGGATGTATAATATGCTAGATAAAAAGGTAGCTCTTGTAACGGGTGCATCACGCGGTATTGGTAAAGCGATTGCTTTAGACTTAGCAAAAAATGGTGCAAGTGTTGCCATAAATTATGCAGGAAATGAAGCGAAGGCAAACGAAGTTGTGGAAGAAATCACTGCAAATGGTGGCGATGCTATTGCTATTCAAGCAGATGTATCGAATTCAGAATCAGTTACTGATATGATTAAACAAGTTATTAGTCATTTTGGTCAAATTGATATTCTCGTAAATAATGCTGGGATTACACGCGATAATTTGTTAATGCGTATGAAAGAAGCAGAATGGGATGACGTCATTAATACGAACCTTAAAGGTGTATTTTTATGTACAAAGGGCGTTACTCGTCAAATGATGAAACAAAGAAATGGTCGAATAATTAATATTACCTCTGTAGTAGGTGTTAGTGGCAATGCTGGTCAGGCAAATTATGTTGCAGCTAAAGCTGGAGTTATCGGATTAACGAAAACGACAGCAAAGGAACTTGCGTCAAGAAATATTACTGTCAATGCTGTTGCACCAGGATTTATTACAACTGATATGACAGATGAACTGACAGAGGATTTAAAAGCAGAGATGCTCAAACAAATTCCTTTGGCTAAACTAGGTGAGCCAAGTGATATTGCAAATATGGTTACATTCTTAGCTTCAGATAAAAGCAAATACATAACCGGTCAAACATTCCATATTAATGGTGGCATGGTCATGTAAGTATTAATTAATCGAAAAGAAAAACATACATTTTTAATCGTTTTCAGAATAACATCACATAGATGTAAATGGTAATGAACTTAAAAATGATTAAACGAAACCTAGTTTTTCTTTCGTTTTTCACTTATAATACTTGAGGGGAGGTGAAGGATAATGGCAGATGTATTAGAACGTGTAACAAAGATTATCGTAGACCGCTTAGGTGTGGATGAAGCAGAAGTAAAATTAGAATCTTCTTTCAAAGATGATCTTGGTGCAGATTCCCTTGATGTAGTTGAATTAGTTATGGAACTTGAAGATGAGTTCGATATGGAAATTTCTGATGAAGATGCAGAAAAAATCGGTACAGTGGGTGACGCTGTTAACTACATAAATAGCAAACAGTAATTTTAGATTAAGGAGACTGTCATTTTGGGTAGTTAAAGATGACAGTCTCTTGTCTATTACATAAAAATGAAGGTTAATGATAAAAGTAAATACAACAATTCGTTAAGTTCATAAGCCCCTCCATAATTAAAGGTCGCTACCTTTTATTATGGAGTGACTTATCGCTTTTACGAACGATCGAATGCAGGTAAGATGGAGGTTATTATGCCAAAACATATTAATTATAGAGAGAGAAGAATATTTGTAAAAAAGGCAGAAGAATTCAAAAAGTTTCAGGAGCGGATAAATCACTTTTTTGAAAATGAAAAGTTATTATATCAGGCTTTCACACATTCTTCATATGTAAATGAACATCGTAAAAAACCATATGAGGATAATGAAAGATTAGAATTCTTAGGTGATGCAGTATTAGAATTAACGATATCACAATTTTTATATAAAAAATATCCAATGATGAGTGAAGGTGAATTAACAAAGCTACGTGCTGCTATTGTTTGTGAACCTTCCCTTGTTTCATTTGCTAACTCTTTATCTTTTGGTTCATTAGTATTATTAGGTAAGGGTGAGGAAATGACGGGTGGTCGTACACGCCCTGCATTGCTTGCTGATGTATTTGAAGCATTTATCGGTGCCTTATACTTAGACCAAGGGTTAGACGCTGTTGTACAGTTTTTAGATGACTTCGTAATACCAAAAATCAACGATGGTGCATTTTCACATGTAATGGATTTCAAAAGCCAGCTGCAGGAACTAGTGCAAAGAGATTCAAAAGGCTTATTAGAATATAAAATTCTCCATGAAAGAGGCCCGGCTCATAATCGCGAATTTGTATCAACTGTATCACTTAATGGAGAGGTATTCGGTACAGGCAGTGGTAGGTCGAAAAAAGAGGCTGAACAACACGCAGCACAAGAAGCATTATCTAAACTTCAACAAATTAATAAATAATCTCATTAAGTAAGAGGCTATCATTCATTTCCTTTGTTTATTAAATAAGCATATGAAGATGGCCTTTTTTATATTTCCTTTTGGATTAGTGATAAATATTTCATTAATTAGTTCCCACATGCTTTATTAATAAAAATACTCACCTTTTACTCGACAGATTGTGATAAAATATGAAAAGATCTGTCATAGATTAATATGGATGACAATGATAATGATAAGGATTTGTATAGACAAATATATATTATATCACTGTTTAACAGAGCCTTAAATAAGAAGAAATAGTAAGGAGGATCACAATGTTCCTCAAACGATTGGATATTGTAGGATTCAAGTCCTTTGCTGAACGTGTAACCGTTGATTTTGATAAAGGTGTTACCGCTGTAGTAGGACCCAATGGAAGTGGAAAAAGTAATATTACAGATGGAATTCGCTGGGTTTTAGGCGAGCAATCTGCCAAATCATTACGTGGTACAAAAATGGAAGATATCATCTTCGCAGGTAGTGATTCTAGAAAAGGTTTAAATGTTGCAGAGGTTACACTTACGTTAGATAATGAAGATCATTTTCTTCCAATTGATTACCAGGAAGTGAGTGTAACAAGAAGAGTATACCGCTCTGGTGAGAGTGAATTTTATATTAATAAACAAAACTGCCGATTAAAGGATATTATTGATTTATTCATGGATTCAGGTCTTGGAAAAGAGGCTTTCTCTATTATAAGTCAAGGTAAAGTAGAGGAAATACTAAGCAGTAAAGCTGAAGAGCGGAGAAGTATATTTGAAGAAGCGGCGGGAGTATTAAAATATAAAACAAGAAAGAAAAAGGCAGAGTATAAGTTAGCTGAAACACAAGAGAATTTAAATCGTGTTGAAGATATTCTCCATGAGTTAGAAAGTCAAGTAGAGCCCTTAAAAATACAAGCGTCTATTGCGAAAGATTATTTAGAACAAAAAGAGGAACTTGAAAATATCGAGGTTGCACTTACAGTTTATGAGATTGAAGAGCTCCACGAAAAGTACGAAAATTTAGCTAATTCCGTTGAAGAAAGTAACGACCAAGTTCTCCAACTAACCACTAGCATACAAAAGAAAGAAGCACATGTAGAAAAAATTCGTGAACATATTATAGCATTAGACGATTCAATTAATGACCTACAGCAAGTTCTTCTATTTGCAAGTGAAGAACTAGAAAAATTAGAGGGAAGAAAAGAAGTTCTTAAAGAGCGAAAAAAAAACGCCCACCAAAATAAGGAACAACTTGAAAAATCAATTAAAGAGCTATCAGCTCGACAAAATGATTTACTACAAGAAAAAAAGGTGCAAGAGTCATTATTTGATTCCTCGAAGCAAGAATTAAAAGAGATGAAACAGGTACTTGAAGAAAAGCAGAAGCTTATGGCAACGTATAATCAAAATATTGCTGAAATGATTGAAGATTTAAAGAATGACTATTTTGATCTCTTAAACGAACAAGCGGCTGCACGAAACGAATTGCAGTATATCGAGGAACAGCTAGGGCAGCAAGAGATAAAAAAATCAAGATTGTTAGAAACGAATAAGAGATATGTAACAGAGCGTGAACAAATAGCGAATCAAAGTGAGAAGATAAAGGAAAGATATTCACAACTTGAAAAACAGCTGTCAGAGCAAATAAAAAATTTCCGAGATTCTCAAGCTAAACTTGAGAATCTAAAAAATGCTTATCAAAAGAAAGAATCAACACTTTATCAAGCATATCAAATCCTACAGCAGACTAGGTCTAGAAAAGAAGTTTTAGAATCAATGCAAGAGGATTATGCAGGATTTTTTCAAGGTGTTAAAGAAATATTAAAAGCAAGTGACCGCCTAGAAGGTATTCACGGAGCAGTTGCTGAATTAATTACGACAGATAAGCAATATGAAACAGCAATTGAGATTGCCTTAAGTAGTTCACTACAGCATGTGGTCGTTGAGAATGAGTTAGCTGCAAGAAATGCGATACAATATTTAAAACAACATTCATTTGGACGGGCTACCTTTTTACCTTTATCTGTTATGAAGGAACGGTTGCTGAATGCACATGACTTGAGAATGATTGAATCGCATCCTGCATTTGTAGGTGTTGCTAAAAACTTAGTGAATTACAATGTGAAATATAAAATGATTATTGGTAATCTTTTAGGGACAGTTATCGTTACATCTGATTTAAAAGGTGCAAATGAGATCGCAAAGCTGATGAATTATCGCTATCGTCTCGTCACGCTATCGGGAGATGTAGTGAATCCTGGTGGCTCGATGACAGGTGGAGCTGTAAAACAAAAAAACAACTCATTGTTAAGCCGCTCACGAGAGTTAGAAACGATAAATGAAAAGTTAGCTGAAATGGAAGAAAAAACGATTAAACTAGAAAATGATGTTAAAGCAACGAAAACAGCGATTACAGAACACGAGCAAAGATTAGAAGTACTTCGTTCTGAAGGTGAGAAACTGAGAATCGATGAACAACAGGTCCGGAGTGAAATGAGAGAAATCGAGTTAAATGAAAAAAATATAAATGATCATTTAAAATTATATGATGAAGAACGGATGTCTTTTGAAACAGATAAGGAAAGGTTTCAAACAAGAATAAATGAATTAAATCGTAAACTCGTTACACTAGCTGAAAAGTTAGCAAGACTCGATGAAGATATATCAGCGATGTCGAAAAAGAAAGAAACAGAACAACTATCAAAAGAAGAATTACAAAATGAGTTAACTGATTTAAAGGTCATCTTAGCAAGTAAACAACAAGTGTATGAGAATCAGCAAGAGAAGCTTGAGAGGATTAATCAAGAGCTTGATCAAGTTAGTCAAAAATATAAGGACGTAAAAGATGACTATTCGTTACTCTCTTCCGAAATGGACACTAGCTCTTCAGGAGAAGAAAAACTTGAAGAAGCAGCAAAGAAAAAACTCCAAGATAAAACGAAAACTATTGAACTCATTGCTTCTAGACGGGAAGAACGTCTTCAGTTACAAACAAACTTGGACGATGAAGAAAGAGAATTAAAGGAATTAAAACGCAGGGAAAAACAGTTTCATGATAGTTTAAAAGATGAGGAAGTTAAGTTAAACAGATTAGATGTTGAGCTCGATAATCGCTTGAATCATCTTCGTGAAGAATATATGCTTACTTTTGAGGCAGCTAAAGAGCAATATAAACTAGAAGTTGAAATAACCGAAGCTAAGAAACGTGTAAAGCTTATTAAACTGGCAATTGAAGAGCTTGGAACGGTTAATTTAGGCGCGATTGATGAATTTGAGCGTGTTTATGAACGTTATACATTTTTAACAGAACAGCGTGATGATTTAACACAAGCTAAGGATACACTTTACCAAGTTATTGATGAAATGGATGATGAGATGAAAAAACGTTTCCAAGAGACGTTTTACGAAATTAGTGCCCAATTTCAGCCCGTGTTTCAAGCACTTTTCGGTGGGGGGCGTGCGGAGTTAAAGCTAACAGACCCAAGCGATTTATTAAATACAGGGGTAGAAATTGTCGCACAACCGCCTGGTAAGAAGCTTCAAAATCTCGGGTTATTATCTGGTGGCGAACGGGCACTAACAGCAATTGCCTTGTTATTTTCCATTATTAAAGTTAGACCTGTCCCATTCTGTGTTCTTGATGAAGTTGAAGCAGCACTTGATGAGGCAAATGTCTATCGATTTGCCCAATATTTAAAGAGTTTTAGTCATGAAACTCAATTTATTGTGATTACACATCGGAAGGGTACGATGGAAGAAGCAGACGTTTTATATGGTGTAACAATGCAAGAATCTGGAGTTTCAAAGTTAGTTTCGGTAAGACTAGAAGAAACAAATGAATTAGTACAATCGAGCTGAAAGGACGTTTTAATATGAGTTTTTTCAAGAAGTTAAAAGAAAAGATTACGCAACAGACAGATGCTGTAACAGAAAAATTCAAAGAAGGCTTAACGAAAACAAGAGACTCCTTTGCGGAAAAAATGAATGACCTTGTAGCAAAATATCGTAAGGTAGATGAGGACTTCTTTGAAGAGCTTGAGGAGCTTCTCATTACAGCTGATGTTGGGGTTTCTACGGTTATGGATTTAATCGATGAACTTAAAATGGAAGTGAAACGCCGTAATATTCAGGATACGAAAGATGTTCAAGCCGTCATTTCTGAGAAGCTAGTCGAAATATACGAAGGCGATAATTCTGAAGAAGATAATAATCTTAACATTCAAGATGGTCAGTTAAATGTTGTATTATTTGTAGGTGTAAACGGTGTTGGGAAAACAACTACGATCGGTAAATTGGCACATAAATTAAAAAGTGAAGGAAAATCTGTCCTTTTGGCTGCTGGGGACACATTTAGAGCTGGTGCTATAGAACAGTTGGAAGTATGGGGAGAACGTGTAGGTGTTGATGTCATTAAACAATCTGAAGGTTCAGATCCTGCGGCTGTAATGTATGATGCTGTTCAGGCTGCAAAAGCACGTAAGGTTGATGTTTTACTTTGTGATACAGCTGGTAGACTGCAAAATAAAGTAAATCTTATGAAAGAGCTAGAAAAAGTAAAACGAGTTATTGAAAAAGAAATACCTGGGGCTCCACATGAAGTGTTACTCGTTTTAGATGCTACGACAGGACAAAATGCGATGACACAAGCAAAACAATTCTCTCAAGCTACAAATGTAACTGGAATCGTCCTGACGAAACTAGATGGTACCGCCAAAGGTGGAATCGTATTAGCGATTAAATCAGAACTAAATATTCCTGTTAAGCTCGTTGGATTAGGTGAAAAGATGGATGACCTTCAGCAGTTTAATACAGCTCAGTATGTTTATAGTTTATTTTCAAGTATCATTGAAGAGCAAGATGAACAATCTAGTTAGACACTATGAACTGAGAATTACTTTAAACGTATGATTCAGAAAATCAATTCTCTTTTCAGCGTTATGAAACATGCTTACTTTGCTTTTATAGCTAAAAGATTGCTGACCTACAAATGGGGGTCAGCCTCTTTTTCGTATTCAATTAAAACAATACTTGACAAGGCAATATTAGGATTGTAGACTATTAAAGTGTAAAGGTAATTCACTTAACAAAGGAGTGAGACGACATGATGCTTGAAAAAACGACTAGGCTTAATTATTTGTTTGATTTTTATCAATCGTTGTTAACGCCTAAGCAAAAAAGCTATATGTCGTTATATTATTTGGATGATTACTCCCTTGGTGAAATTGCGGAAGAGTATAATGTTAGCAGACAAGCTGTCTATGACAACATTAAACGTACTGAAGCAATGCTGGAGCAATATGAAGAAAAGCTATTATTATTCCAAAAATTCCAACGACGTCAAGAGATAATGACAAAATTACGCAAGTACACGGTCTCACATGAGAAAACAAACGAGATTGAAGCATTGCTAGTTGAACTTGAGAAATTGGATTAGGAGGCGGCATTTATGGCATTTGAAGGATTAGCCGACCGACTGCAAAATACGATGGCGAAAATACGCGGTAAAGGGAAAGTTTCTGAAGCTGATGTAAAAGAAATGATGAGGGAAGTTCGCCTCGCACTTTTAGAAGCAGATGTTAACTTTAAAGTTGTAAAAGACTTCATAAAACGCGTAAGTGAACGTGCTGTTGGTCAAGAGGTAATGAAAAGCTTAACCCCAGGCCAACAAGTAATTAAGGTTGTAAAAGAAGAGTTAACAGATTTAATGGGTGGCGAGCAAAGTAAAATAGCTGTTTCTAATAAACCACCTACAGTCATCATGATGGTTGGGTTACAAGGTGCCGGTAAAACAACGACATCTGGTAAACTTGCGAATTTATTACGAAAAAAATATAATCGTAAACCATTGCTTGTTGCTGCGGATATTTATCGTCCTGCTGCTATTAAGCAACTTGAGACTTTAGGAAAGCAATTAGACATGCCTGTTTTCGCATTAGGTGACCAAGTAAGTCCAGTTGAAATTGCAACGAAAGCACTTGAGTTTGCGAAAGCTGAACATCATGACTACGTCCTAATTGATACTGCTGGGCGTCTGCACATTGATGAAACGCTTATGGATGAGCTAGAAAAAGTGAAAGAAATTTCAAAACCTGATGAAATTTTCTTAGTCGTTGATGCAATGACGGGTCAGGATGCAGTGAATGTTGCGAAAAGTTTTAATGAACAGCTTGGACTAACTGGTGTTGTTTTGACAAAACTTGATGGTGATACTCGTGGCGGGGCAGCATTATCAATCCGCTCAGTTACTCAGACACCGATCAAATTTGTAGGTTTAGGTGAAAAACTAGATGCACTTGAAGCTTTTCATCCAGAACGTATGGCATCTAGAATACTCGGTATGGGGGATGTCTTAACCCTAATTGAAAAGGCTCAAACAAATGTTGATGCTGAGAAGGCTAAGGAACTCGAACAAAAAATGAGGACTGCCTCATTTACATTTGATGATTTCTTAGAACAGCTCGGACAAGTTCGTAATATGGGTCCTTTAGAAGATTTACTTGGCATGCTCCCTGGTGCAAACAAAATGAAGGGGTTAAAAAATGTCCAAGTAGACGAGAAACAAATAAGTCATGTTGAGGCAATCATCAAATCAATGACTAAAGCTGAAAAGCAAAACCCTGAAATCATGAACGCTTCACGTAAGAAACGAATTGCAAAAGGTAGCGGTACATCTGTCCAAGAGGTAAACCGTCTATTAAAACAGTTTGAAGATATGAAGAAAATGATGAAGCAAATGACGTCCATGACGAAGGGTAAGAAAAAAGGAATTAAGTTTCCATTCATGTAATGGAGAGGGTTGTTTTCGATAAAATATGCGAAAACGTACCTAATATATGTATTTTTAAAGGTAATTTTCTTCTGACAAGAAAAAAACCTTTACATCGTGAAAAAACTTTGATAATATACTATCTTGTTGAAACATTTTCGGAGGTGCTTTAAAAATGGCAGTAAAAATTCGTTTAAAACGTATGGGAGCAAAAAAATCTCCTTTTTATCGTATTGTAGTAGCAGATTCTCGTTCACCACGTGATGGACGTTATATTGAAGTAGTTGGAACTTATAATCCAGTTGCTCAACCTGCAGAAGTTAAAATCAACGAAGAACTAGCGTTGAAATGGATGCAAGATGGTGCTAAACCATCTGATACAGTGCGTAACTTGTTCTCTAAACAAGGTATCATGGAGAAATTCCATAACGCAAAAAATAGCAAGTAATGACTGTGAATGAGATGAAGGAATTAATCGAAGCAATTGTTACACCACTTGTAGATGCTCCAGATAAAATGGTGATTACTGAACTGGAAACAGATAAACAAGTTACCTATCGCCTAAGTGTTGATAAATGTGACATTGGCAAGGTAATTGGTAAACAAGGACGTATAGCAAAAGCGATTCGAACTGTTGTTTATGCAGCGAGTTCTAATTCATCTAAACGAGTTCAACTTGAAATTAATGACTAAAAAAGGGTGAGGAGGAGTCCTCCCCCTTTTTTGTATTATTTTTTAAAACTTTTCTGAAAACTGATAATTTATACAATTGTACATAGGCTGATAGGATTAGTTTGAGACTCCTGAAAGATAGGAATATGTAGGAGAGGTAAAATGTATGGGTACGTTTTATGCCAAAGGTGCTCATAATAATCCAGTAATCTACCGAACGCAAACTTCATCAATTTATAGGATACGAAGGTTCGAGAAAAGAAGCTATCGTCATAAAGTTGACTTTCACTCGTGTATGCTTAGTATGAAGTATATAAAGGGGAGGAAGAATAATGTATATACTCCACCAAGTGACCGTTAAGCAAGTTTTGACAGAGAAAAGTAAAAAAGAACTAACAACACATTTTTTAAATAAAAAGCAATTACTAGAGCAAGAGTGTGACCAGTTGTATTTTGAATATAAAAAGATCGAAAAAACTAGTAAGCAGTTAGCTAGTCAATTTTTAAAAGAAATAGATAAACGACGTGAGAAAATAAAATTGGTAGAATTTCAATTAGAGCAAATGAATACATTACCAATTGGTAGTGAGTTAAAAGAGAAAGAAGTTCAAGCTGTAGTGGATATAAATATAGGAGACAATTGGGATGAGTTAATGGGTGAGAAGACGATTGTCATACGTGATGGAATTGTTGAACAAATACGATTGAGGTGAAGAAAATGACCGAAAAATGGTTTAATGTTGGGAAGATTGTAAATACACATGGGATTAGAGGAGAAGTCCGTGTTATCTCAAAAACTGATTTTGCTGATGAAAGGTATGAACCGGGTAATATACTATACATATTCAAGGATGATGATAACCAACCGATCGAAGTAAAAGTTGAAAGTCATCGTGTACATAAAAACTTTGATCTTCTAACGTTCGAAGGATTGAATTCAATACAAGACGTTGAACAGTTTAAAGGGTCATTGCTTAAAGTCTCAGAAGAGCAATTGTCAGAATTAGATGACGGTGAATATTACTTTCATGAAATTATTGGTTGTAAAATGATAACAGATCAAGGCGAAGAAATTGGTACAATTCGTGAAATTTTATCTACTGGAGCAAACGACGTCTGGGTAGTTAAGCGTAGAGTAGGTAAGGATTTATTGGTCCCTTATATTGATGAAATTGTTAAAGAAATTAGCATTGAAAATAAACAAGTAATCATTAGCCCAATGGAAGGATTATTGGATTTATGAGAATTGACTTTTTAACATTGTTTCCGAGTATGTTTGAAGGAATATTAAATGAATCAATCTTAAAAAAGGCTCAAGAAAAGGATGCTGTACAATTTCGTGTCATTAACTTCAGGGAATTCTCAGATAATAAGCATAAAACGGTCGATGATTACCCATACGGTGGCGGGGCTGGGATGGTCTTAAAACCACAACCTATCTTTAGTGCAGTAGAATCAATTAAAAAGGAAACGAAAACAGCACCAAAAGTGATTCTTGTTTGTCCACAAGGTGAAAGATATACACAAAAAAAAGCAGAGGAATTATCAAAAGAGGAGCATCTGTTATTTATTTGTGGACATTATGAGGGATACGATGAGCGAATAAGGGAACATCTCGTGACAGAGGAGATTTCCATTGGGGATTTTGTTCTAACTGGTGGGGAACTTGCGTCTATGGTTATCGCTGATAGTGTTGTCCGACTGTTACCAGGCGTGTTAGGTAATGAGGATTCACCGATACTAGATTCTTATAGCTCGGGTCTTCTAGAGCACCCTCATTATACAAGACCTGCTGACTTTAATGGATATAAAGTGCCTGATGTGCTTGTTTCAGGGGATCATAAAAAAATAGCGGAATGGCGCGAAACAGAATCTTTACGAAGAACCTATTTTAGAAGACCAGATTTATTAGAGACATATCCTTTAACAGAAAAACAAAAATCTTTAATAAAACAATGGAAAAATCAGAACTAGCTATTGTTTTCAATGATTCATTATGGTAAGATAAATCTCGTGACTTACTAACCCACTGTTAGTAGTCTGTAAAACGATGTTCCGCTGCAATGAGTAATATTGGAATGAGCATCTGTTGGAAGGAGTTGAAAACGATGCAAAAACTAATTGAAGAAATCACAAAAGAACAATTAAAAACAGATTTACCTTCTTTCCGTCCTGGAGATACAGTACGTGTACACGTTAAAGTTGTTGAGGGTACTCGTGAGCGTATTCAGATATTTGAAGGTGTTGTGATTAAGCGTCGTGGTGGTGGAATTAGCGAAACTTTCACTGTTCGTAAGATTTCTTACGGAGTTGGTGTTGAGCGTACATTCCCTGTACACACACCTAAAATCGCGAAATTAGAAGTTATGCGTCGCGGTAAAGTTCGCCGTGCGAAACTTTATTACCTACGTAAATTACGTGGTAAAGCTGCACGTATTAAAGAAATTCGATAAGATAGCTTAGTTCTTACTAAGTCAAAAATATATGGCAGTAGCAGGCTGCTGTCCGTATAATGAAAAGGAGCTTGTTTATATACAAGCTCCTTTTTATCTTTGACTCGTTTCTTTAGGCCTTTTTAAAAGAAAGCATGTCGGATCAATACCAAATGATTATAGAGGTAATATTTTAAAAATAACGATAGTTTTGATTAGCTAGTATTTCGGCTTGATAAGGGGAATAGTAGGAATAGACTGAGGTCATAATTATTGACTAGAGTAGGTGTATATATGACAAAAAAGAAAAATGAAATCTTTGACTGGCTCAAAGCTCTTGTGATAGCCATGCTGTTAGCTGCTATAATAAGATACTTCTTTTTTGCTCCGATTGTAGTAGATGGCTATTCAATGATGCCAACATTACACTCTCAGGACCGAATGATTGTTAATAAATTTGCATATAAAGTGGGTAAACCAAAACGTTTTGATATTATCGTTTTCCATGCAACAGCTGAAAAGGATTATATTAAACGTGTCATAGGTTTGCCTGGTGATGATGTTGAATACATAGATGATACACTCTATATTAATGGAAAAGAATATGATGAACCTTATCTAGACCAATATAAAAAGCAATTAATAGATGGCCCTTTAACAGAACCATTCAAATTAGAAAGAATAACTGGTAAAGAAACAGTTCCAGAAGGGCATATTTTTGTCATGGGTGATAACCGCAGACAAAGTAAAGATAGCAGACATATCGGAACAGTACCAATGAATCAAGTGATGGGTAAGGCAAGCATCGTGTATTGGCCAGTTTCAAGCTTTAGATTCGAATAGTGAAAAGAAGGTGTAAACATGACAATTCAATGGTTTCCTGGTCATATGGCAAAAGCGCGGAGGCAAGTAACAGAAAAACTAAAACTAATTGATATTGTTTTTGAACTTGTTGATGCTAGAATACCAATGTCCTCAAGAAATCCGATGATTGACGAAATTGTATCTTCAAAGCCTCGAATTGTTTTATTAAATAAAGCGGACAAGGCAGATGAAGCAACAACTAAGAAATGGTTAAATTATTTTAAAGATAAGGATATAGCTGCAATTGCAATTGACGCTCAAAATGGAACAGGATTAAAACAAATAACATCCTTATCAAAAGAGTTATTAAAAGAAAAATTTGATAAAATGGCTGCAAAAGGAATTAAACCAAGAGCGATACGAGCGCTTATCATTGGTATACCAAATGTAGGAAAATCAACATTGATTAACCGGCTAGCTAAGCGAAATATTACGAAAACTGGTGACAGACCAGGTGTAACGACTGCTCAGCAATGGGTAAAAGTCGGTAAAGAACTTGAACTGCTTGATACACCTGGGATATTATGGCCGAAGTTTGAGGATGAGATGGTTGGTTTTAAGCTAGCAACAACGGGTGCAATTAAAGATACAATTTTAAATTTACAAGAAATTACTGTATTTGCTCTGAATTTTTTAAAGGAACACTATCCAAAGCGGCTATTGGAACGGTATGGCTTAGAGGAGCTTCCTGAAGATATTGTAGAACTCTTCGATGAAATCGCCAAGAAACGCGGCTGTGTGATGTCTGGGGGCTATATTGATTATGATAAGACTTCAGAACTCGTTCTTAGAGAAATTCGTGCTGATAAATTAGGCAGACTTTCTTTCGAAACACCTACAGAGTATCAAGAAATATAAAGATTAAGACTCGCAATTAAATGCGGGTTTTTTATTTGGGACGCAACTGGAAAGTGGAAAAAATATATACGAAATGAATGACTTAGTAAGTTGGAATATGAATCTACATATATAAAAATTAATACCGATAATAGATATATAAGGATATGTAAGGTGATGAAATAATGCAATTAACGACAAAAGAAATCCAGATAAAATTAGCTAACACAAAAACGATTGAGGACCCATTTATTGAGGAATGCAAGGCTGACAGTCGAAAAGGGGTTCAACAACTTGTAACTAAATGGATAAAACAATACGAACATGAAAAGAGATTGCACGAGCAATTTCACCAAATGCTTCACTATGAACAACAAGCAAAGCAAAAAGGACATCGTTTAATAGCGGGAATTGATGAGGTAGGCCGTGGCCCATTAGCTGGTCCAGTTGTTGCTGCAGCTGTTATTTTAAATGATAATTGCTATTTACCTGGATTAACAGACTCTAAAAAACTATCAATTTCTGCTAGAGAAACATTTTTTGAGTTAATTAAGGAAAACGCTGTTTCAATCGGAATTGGTATTGTCTCTGCTCCTAAAATTGATGAATTAAATATATACGAGGCGACTAAACATGCAATGAAATTGGCTATTGAGGACTTACAATTTGCTCCAGACTACTTGTTAATAGACGCGATGAAATTAGATGTACCAATTACACAACAATCAATCATTAAAGGAGACCAAAAAAGCATTTCGATTGCAGCTAGCTCTGTTATTGCAAAGGTGACACGTGACAGGATTATGGTAGATATCGCTAAGAAATATAAAGAATATGGATTTGACCAAAATATGGGCTACGGAACAAAAATCCACCTTGAAGCCTTAAAACAATTTGGAGTGACAAAGCATCATCGGAAATCTTTTGCTCCAGTACGTGATAGTCTCTAATTTTTAGTTATAGGAGGAAAGAATGGAACAAACAACGGTATTAAGTGCTCTTTTTAAACAAGCAATGTCACAAATTCCAAATGCAGAGAACCAGTTAACGTTGAAAGAAAACCAAGTTGTGTTAGGAAATGTTCTTAAGTTGTTTCCTAATCAAAAGGCACTAATACAAGTAGGACAGACCTCGCTAATCGCACAACTTGAAACTGCGATTGAAGCAAATGAAAATTATTGGTTTACAGTTAAAGGTTCAACCGATACTGGATTACAGCTTAAAATGATGAAGAAATTGCATGGTGAGACTAATAATGAAATGAATACGGCGAAACAATTATTAAGTATGTTCCAAATCCGTGCTACAAAACAAAATTTGGCATTCATAAATCAGGTCATGGACGAGAATGTACCGATTACGAAAAAGCAAATTCAAGCTAGTACAGATATATTAACTGTTCTTCCAAAGGATATGACGGATGATGCAATTGATGCGATCGTGACAGCAGTAAAAAAAGATTATCCTCTTACAGAAAACATTATTAAGTCAATATTGGCAAGTCAGTCATCAAAACCTTTAGTAGAACAAATTGAGTCACTGTTAAGTGAGTTACAACATGTCAAGAACAAGACGGCTATCCAAAATATATTAACAAATCAATTGAAAAATGTAACACAACAGCAATCAGAATTACTTGTCAAAACCATAATTGAATTATTAAACAACCCGATTGAAATGAAAACTATAACAACTTCAGAACAACAGTTAATAACGCAAATTAATACAAAACTTAGCAAACTTGATAATAATCAAGTACAACAAGTATTATTTGATACAATTCAGTTTAACCTTGGAGAAAAGCATAAAAATGTTACCCCTCATTTTTTTACCTTTGAAGAAATGGAAACGATAGGTAAAATAGCAACTAATGCATCGTTATTTACTAACAAAGATGAGGTCATACAATTATTTAAAGCAATTGAGGCAAATATAGGATTGAAAGATGAACTATTATTATGGAAAAAACTATCAACGGGTGAGAATATTGATGATTTACATTCATTAAAAAATAACTTGATTACTGTCAGTGGAGATACAGTCCCACCGCTTTTAAAAGAACAGATCGATCAATTAATTCTGAGACTTAACGGTCAACCTTTATTGCAAAATGAGAATGGGCCAATTCAACAATTTATTACACAAATCCCGTTGTTTATGCTTAATCATCAAACTGACCTAACGATTCAATGGACTGGTAAGAAACGAGCAGATGGTAAAATTGACCCAGATTATTGCCGAATTGTTTTTTATTTACAATTACCGAAACTTAACGATATTATGATTGATGTTCAAAATCAAAATCGTATTATGTCAATTACGATAAAAAATGACCATCCTACATTATCTACTTTAGTTAATCGCGCGAGTACAGATTTAAAAGAAGCCTTAAAAACTATGAACTATCACGTCTCATCTATTCAAGTAAAACCATTCGTAGAAACACCGATGATAGATGAACAGCGAGTATTAAAATCAGGTACTAAAGAATATCCATTTTCATATATGGGAGTAGACTTAAAAATATGAACAATTCGAAAGATATTATAAAACGAGCAATTGCATTAAGATATGATACAAGTAAAGAAACAGCTCCAAGAATCATTGCGAAAGGCAATGGTCTTGCAGCTGACAAAATAGTAGAAAAGGCAAAGCAAAATAATATTCATATACAAGAGGACCCAGCCTTAATTGAATTATTATCAAAATTAGACATACACCAGCAAATCCCTGATGAGCTATACGAAGCAGTCGCTGAAATATTTGCATTTATTTATAAATTGGATAAAGTTCTTGATTGATATTATCTTAAAATTATGTTTTTTAATAAAATAAAATATTTTTAGTTAGATGACTAGATGAATTTATACGGAATGGTAGACAATGTATCGAAGATTAATATAAAATGAAAGCGCAGTATATTTTTATTCTTGTAAATTTGTTAGGAGGATGGCAAATGAATATCCATGAGTACCAAGGGAAGGAACTCCTTAGAAAATATGGAGTATCAGTCCCAAACGGACGAGTGGCTTTCACTGTTGAAGAAGCAGTAGAAGCTGCAAAAGAACTCGGAACTAGTGTAGTAGTTGTGAAAGCGCAAATTCATGCAGGTGGACGCGGTAAAGCTGGTGGGGTAAAAGTTGCTAAAAACCTTGATGAAACTCGTACATATGCCGAAGAAATTCTCGGAAAAACGTTAGTAACACACCAAACAGGTCCTGAAGGTAAGGAAGTAAAACGCTTACTTATTGAAGAAGGCTGTGATATTAAAAAAGAATATTATGTAGGACTAGTGTTAGATCGCGCAACATCACGTGTTGTTCTAATGGCTTCTGAAGAAGGTGGAACAGAGATTGAAGAAGTTGCAGAGAAGACACCTGAAAAAATATTTAAAGAAGTGATCGATCCTGCTGTTGGTCTCCAAGGCTATCAAGCTAGAAGAATAGCTTTTAATATTAATATACCAAAAGAGTTAGTTGGGAAAGCTGTTAAATTTATGATGGGCTTATACCAAGTATTTGTTGAGAAAGACTGCTCCATAGCTGAAATTAACCCATTAGTTGTGACAGGCGATGGAAATGTAATGGCGCTTGATGCTAAATTAAATTTTGATTCAAATGCATTATATCGTCATAAAGATATTGTTGAATACCGTGACTTAGAGGAAGAGGACCCTAAGGAAATTGAAGCATCTAAATTTGACCTAAGCTATATTTCATTAGATGGAAATATCGGTTGTATGGTAAATGGTGCCGGGCTTGCAATGTCTACAATGGATATTATTAAATACTATGGCGGAGAACCTGCTAACTTCCTTGACGTTGGGGGCGGTGCAACTGCTGAAAAGGTAACTGAAGCATTTAAAATCATTTTATCTGATGAAAATGTTAAAGGGATTTTTGTCAATATCTTTGGCGGAATCATGAAATGTGATGTTATTGCAGAAGGTGTCGTAGAAGCTACAAAGCAAGTAGGCTTAGAAATTCCTTTAGTAGTTCGTTTAGAAGGTACAAATGTAGAGCTAGGTAAGCAGATATTGAATGAGTCTGGACTTAACATAACTTCTGCAGAATCTATGGCTGACGGCGCACAAAAAATCGTATCATTAGTAGGGTAAGAAAGGCAGGGGACAAAAATGAGTGTATTTATAAACAAAGATACGAAAGTTATCGTTCAAGGTATCACTGGTTCAACAGCACTTTTTCATACTAAGCAAATGTTAGAATATGGTACGAATATTGTCGGTGGAGTAACTCCGGGTAAAGGTGGTACTGAAGTAGAAGGTGTACCTGTATTTAATACAGTAGAAGAAGCAGTGAAAACGACAGGTGCAAATGCTTCTGTTATTTATGTTCCTGCTCCATTTGCAGCAGATGCAATTATGGAAGGTGTAGATGCTGAACTAGATATAGTTATTTGTATAACTGAACATATTCCTGTAATGGATATGGTAAAAGTGAAACGCTATATGGAAGGGAAAAATACTAGACTTGTAGGTCCTAACTGTCCTGGTGTTATTACACCTGAAGAATGTAAAATTGGTATTATGCCAGGCTACATTCACAAGAAAGGTCATGTTGGTGTCGTATCACGTTCTGGTACACTTACATATGAAGCAGTTCATCAATTGTCACAAGAAGGCATCGGTCAATCGACTGCAGTAGGTATCGGCGGGGACCCTGTTAATGGTACAAACTTTATTGATGTATTGAAAGCTTTCAATGATGATGAAGAAACATATGCAGTTATTATGATCGGTGAAATCGGTGGTACCGCTGAGGAAGAAGCAGCAGAGTGGGTAAAAGCGAATATGACTAAACCGGTTGTCGGTTTTATCGGTGGCCAAACCGCACCTCCAGGTAAACGCATGGGGCATGCTGGTGCGATTATTTCAGGAGGAAAAGGTACTGCTGAAGAAAAAATTAAAACAATGAATGCTTGTGGTATTAAAGTAGCAGAAACTCCATCAGTAATGGGTGAAACATTAATTAGCGTTCTTAAAGAGCAAGGGTTATTTGATAAATGTAAAACACACTAAAACCATATTGAGGGTGACTTAATACATAGAAATCTGACACCTAAAACACGAATCTAGTATAAAAGTAATGTATTTGTTTTATATTGTTTTGTGTCTGTTTTTGGGGTCAGATTTCTTTTGGTCACCCCTATTAAATTCCTTTAATTCTTCAATTACTAAGGAGGATAAGATGAATTTAGTAACAAAGAAACTTTTTTTATTATCGCATTGTAAAAGTTTAAACCAACGTTTGCTTCTTGAGATAATAAAGAAAGACCCGACATTACAATTTATTGATTCAGAGCATATATGGCCTAATATTGGCTTGAGTAATAAGCAGTTACATTTAATAAGAAACGAATATCTCACATTGTCCTTCAATTCATTATATAATTACTATAAGCAAGAAAAAATCTCGTTCCTGCCTATATTTGATGCTAACTATCCTCCATTGTTAAAAGAAATTCCAGACCCCCCGCCATTTTTATATTACAAAGGAAATATAAACATCCTTAACACGAAATTAATGATCAGTGTTGTTGGGACTAGATATCCTACAGCTTACGGACGGAGAGCTCTAGAATTTATCCTAAAGCCACTTGTGTATGAGAGGTGGGTGATAGTAAGTGGGATGGCTAAGGGAATCGATACATTGGCACACAAAGCTTCAATAAATGACGGTGGTAAAACAGTTGCTGTTATTGCAGGTGGTTTAAATAACGTATATCCTAAAGAAAATATTGAACTTGCGAGTGAGTTAGCAGCCAACCATTTAATTCTTTCAGAACATACCCCTTCAACCGAACCCCAAAAATGGCACTTTCCTATGAGAAACCGGATTATAAGTGGGCTGTCCCTCGGAACAATTATTATCCAAGCAAAGAAGAGGAGTGGTTCATTAATTACAGCGAATCAAGCATTAGAGCAAAATCGCGAGGTATTTGCAATACCTGGATCAATATTTGATGAATGTAGTGCAGGTACTAATGAACTGATTAAATCCGGTGCTAAGTTAGTTCAACATCCTTTGGACATCATTGAGGAATTTGTTTCATTATAATTTTTACTTATTAGTCTCTTTTTCGAATAATTCTAAAACAGAAAATACAAAATGAGACAACAGGTTTATAGTTGTTATTTAATGACTGAGTCTTGTACGTGATGAAACTAAGTTAACTAAGTTGTCAACAATATAAAAAGAACATAATAAGTTAATTAGTCAGAAATCATTCGAATTTGCTTTATTTATATAGTAAAAATTCATGAAATAGTCATAAATACCAGAAAATTATCGTATGAAATACAATAATCTATTATATTAATGTTTGACAAAACATATAAGAATATTTAATAATAGTGGAGATTTATAACAACAATTAGTTGGTTATTTTTACTAATTTGTAAAAGCTACCTTTTTTCTACTTATATGAATGTCATATTCTAATAATAGAATTTAATTGTAAATATTGTGATGCTGTTGTGAAACAATTTATCCCATAAAAAAATAACCATTCAATACAAAATTAATAATTTTAAAAGACACTTTTGGCTCTTAAAGAGATTGTGAATATAGCTGTAGAGGATATTAGCTATCATCACTTCGAGTCAGCAATAGGAAACGAATAATTAAAGAGAGAATACCTCTTAAGGAGGATATATGCATGGCGGATTATTTAGTCATCGTTGAATCACCTGCGAAAGCAAAAACGATTGAACGTTACTTAGGAAAAAAATATAAAGTAAAAGCTTCAATGGGACATGTACGTGACTTACCAAAGAGTCAAATAGGTGTGAATGTTGAGGAGAATTTCGAACCGAAATATATTACGATTCGTGGTAAAGGTTCTGTACTTAAAGAGCTAAAAACAGCAGCAAAAAAAGCAAAAAAAGTCTTTCTCGCAGCTGACCCGGATCGCGAAGGGGAAGCGATTGCTTGGCATTTAGCTCATAGTTTAGATTTAGATGTACATTCTGACTGTCGGGTCGTTTTTAATGAAATAACTAAAGATGCGATAAAAGAATCTTTTAAATCACCACGATCAATAAATATGGATTTGGTGGATGCACAACAAGCGCGCAGAATTCTTGATCGACTTGTCGGATATAAGATTAGTCCTATACTATGGAAGAAAGTCAAAAAAGGATTAAGTGCAGGTCGAGTTCAATCGGTTGCAGTACGATTAATTATCGATAGAGAAAAAGAAATAAATGATTTTGTACCCGAAGAATATTGGTCTATTGATAGTCAATTTTTAAAAGGGCAGAAAGAATTTGATGCTTCCTTTTATGGTATTGGCGGTGAAAAACGGGAATTAAAATCAGAGGCTGATGTGAAATCTATCTTAAATGAAATAAAAGGCAACACCTTTCATGTTGATAAAGTAACGAAAAAGGAACGTAAACGAAATCCAGCTGTTCCTTTTACAACATCAACTCTACAACAAGAAGCAGCAAGGAAACTTAATTTTCGGGCTAAAAAGACAATGATGATTGCTCAGCAGCTATATGAAGGTATCGAATTAGGAAAAGATGGTACTGTTGGTTTAATCACTTACATGAGAACGGATTCGACACGTATTTCAGAAACGGCTCAAGTCGAGGCAGCTAGTTATATTGAAGATAAATTTGGTAAAGAATTTCATGGTGCTCAAGCAAAATCTGCAAAGAAGAACACAAATGCGCAAGATGCACATGAAGCCATTCGACCAACATCAACATTACGTGAGCCAGCATCTTTAAAGACGTTTTTAAGCAGAGATCAATTAAGATTATATAAATTAATCTGGGAACGTTTCGTAGCTAGTCAAATGGCTTCAGCTATCTTAGATACTATGAGTGTTGATTTATCAAATAATGGTGTAATCTTTAGAGCGACAGGGTCGAAAGTGAAATTCCCAGGGTTTATGAAAGTGTATGTAGAAGGGAACGACGACCAAACAGAGGAAAAGGACCGGATGTTACCAGATTTAGAAGAAGGAGACGAGGTCTTTTCTAAGGATATTGAGCCAACTCAGCACTTTACCCAGCCTCCTCCACGGTATACAGAGGCAAGATTGGTTAAAACTCTTGAAGAATTAGGGATTGGTCGTCCATCAACATACGCTCCAACATTAGATACCATTCAAAAAAGGGGCTATGTATCCCTAGACAATAAACGGTTTATCCCGACTGAGTTAGGAGAAATTGTTGCAGAATTAATCATGGAATTCTTCCCGGAAATAATAAATGTAGAGTTTACTGCTAATATGGAACAAAATCTTGATAAAGTAGAAGAAGGCAATATCGAGTGGAAAAAAATTATTGATAACTTTTATAAAGATTTTTTACCTAGACTTGAAAAAGCAGAAAACGAGATGGAAAAGATTGAAATAAAGGATGAACCGGCAGGTATTGATTGTGAAGAATGCGGCCATCCAATGGTCTATAAAATGGGAAGATACGGGAAATTTATGGCTTGTTCAAACTTTCCAGATTGTCGAAATACAAAACCTATCGTGAAAGATATTGGTGTGGAATGTCCAAGCTGTAAAGACGGTTCAATCGTTGAACGAAAATCGAAGAAACGTAGAATTTTCTATGGCTGTAGTAATTATCCGGAATGTGAATTTCTATCGTGGGATAAACCTGTAGCGAGAAGTTGTCCAAAATGTAATCAAATGCTAGTAGAGAAGAAGTTGAAAAAAGGTGTTCAAGTTCAATGTGTTGAGTGTGATTATAAGGAAGAACAACAAAAGTAGGTGAGCCACTTTCAGCTCACCTCTTTCACATCATAGGAATTTAGATTGTAAAATGATCAGATTTTTAATGCACATGAAAAGTTGAACTGGTGCATTTTTAACAGCATGGAGGGTATAAAAATAAATGAATAATGAAGTTGTAGTAAATGTAATTGGTGCTGGTTTAGCGGGTAGTGAGGCTGCATGGCAATTAGCAAAAAGAGGTATTAAAGTAAATTTATACGAGATGAGACCCGTGAAGCAAACACCTGCTCATCACACAGATAAATTTGCAGAATTAGTGTGTAGTAATTCATTACGAGCTAACCAACTGACAAATGCGGTAGGTGTTCTTAAAGAAGAGATGAGATATCTTGATTCTGTCATCATTAAAGCAGCAGATGAATGTGCGGTTCCAGCAGGTGGAGCATTAGCTGTAGACCGCCACGAATTTGCTGCAAAGGTAACAGAAATGGTAAAAGGGCACCCAAATGTAAAAGTTTTTAATGAAGAGGTTGCAGAAATTCCATCAGGACCAACGATTATTTCAACTGGTCCATTAACTTCAAAAAAGTTATCTGAACAATTAGCTTCATTAACTGGTGAAGAGTATTTATATTTTTACGATGCAGCAGCTCCAATCATTGAAAAAGATAGTATTGACATGAATAAGGTATATCTAAAGTCCCGTTACGATAAAGGGGAAGCAGCTTACTTAAATTGTCCGATGACAGAAGAAGAATTTGATCGGTTTTATGAAGCATTAATTTCAGCAGAAACCGTCCCATTGAAAGAATTCGAGAAGGAAATCTTCTTCGAAGGCTGCATGCCCATTGAAGTAATGGCACAAAGAGGTAAAAAAACAATGTTATTCGGACCTCTTAAGCCAGTAGGTTTAGAAGATCCAAAAACGGGGAAAAGACCTTATGCAGTCGTACAACTACGGCAGGATGATGCAGCAGGTACACTTTATAACATTGTAGGTTTTCAAACTCATTTAAAGTGGGGGCCTCAAAAAGAGGTATTATCGTTAATACCAGGACTTGAGAATGCGGAAATTGTAAGGTATGGTGTCATGCATCGAAATACTTTTATAAATTCTCCAAAACTTTTAAAGCCGACGTATCAATATAAAGAGCGTGAAGATTTGTTTTTTGCTGGTCAAATGACTGGAGTAGAAGGATATGTAGAATCGGCGGCATCAGGATTAGTTGCTGGTATTAATGCAGCAAGACTTGTCCAGGGGAAAGAACTTGTTGAATTTACAAATGAAACAGCGATCGGAAGTATGGCACATTATATTACAAATACGAACGCAAAAACATTCCAACCAATGAATGCTAACTTCGGTATTTTTGCTGATTTACCTGTTCGGATAAAAGGGAAAAAAGAGAGAAATGAGATGCATGCAAATCGTGCGCTAGAAACAATTCAAAAAATTTCGAAAACTTTATAGAAATCATTTGCAAGGGCTACTAAAGGTATGATAACATTTAGTAGCCCTTGTGAGGTGTATATATTGGAAAATGTTAAGGTTTATTTACATTTGTTTGTTGAATATTTACAAATAGAGAAAAATTACTCACAATATACAGTTGTGAGCTATGTATCTGATATTGAAGATTTTTTTTTATTTATGAATGAGCAAGTAATTCATCAGCTTAAAGACATTACATATCATGATATTCGTCTATACTTAACAACGTTACATACTAAAAAATATTCTAGAAGGACAATATCTAAGAAAATATCCTCTCTTAGGAGTTTTTTTAAGTTTCTTGTGAGGGAAAATGCACTGAGCGATAATCCTTTTTTACTCGTATCCTTGCCGAAAAGAGAATTGATTATACCGAACTTCCTCTATGAAGAAGAAATAAATAAGCTATTTACGATCTCCGACTGTGAGAAACCGCTGGGGCAAAGAAACCAAGCGTTAATAGAAGTCTTATATGGTACAGGAATTCGTGTGAGTGAATGCTGTCAAATTCAATTAACAGATATTGATATGTCAATCGGTACTATACTCATCAATGGAAAAGGTGGAAAGCAGCGCTATGTCCCAATTGGTAGTTACGCACATGATGCAATTTCATTGTACATAAGACAAGGACGAGATAAACTATTGGGGAAGCTAAATCAAGCTAAACATCATTCTTACTTATTTGTTAATAATAGAGGAGAACCATTATCAGATCGAGGAATCCGTTACATCCTTAATGATATGATAAAAAGAACATCTTTAACATTGCAGATACATCCTCATATGTTTAGACATACATTTGCAACACATTTATTGAATGAAGGTGCAGATATGAGGAGTGTACAAGAATTACTTGGTCATGCTCATTTATCATCAACACAAGTATATACTCACGTTACGAAGGACCATTTAAAAAGAACGTACATGAGGCATCATCCCCGTGCATAATGAAGATCTTAGGAGGTATAAAAATTGACTCAATTTCATGCAACGACTATATTTGCTATTCATCATAAAGGAAAAGCTGCAATGGCTGGTGATGGTCAAGTGACTTTTGGAAATGCAGTTGTAATGAAACATACAGCTAAAAAGGTTCGTAAAATCTTCAACGGAAAAGTGATTGCCGGATTTGCCGGTTCAGTAGCAGATGCCTTCACACTATTTGAGTTATTTGAAAGCAGACTTGAAGAATATAATGGTAATCTGCAACGGGCTGCAGTAGAACTAGCAAAAGAATGGCGTAGTGACAAAGTATTAAGAAGGCTTGAAGCGATGTTAATAGTTATGAATGAAGAGCATTTATTACTAGTATCGGGTACTGGAGAAGTAATTGAACCAGATGATGGAATATTAGCAATTGGATCTGGCGGTAACTATGCTTTATCAGCAGGTAGAGCATTGAAAAGGTTTTCAGGTGAAAGTTTAACTGCGAAAGAAATTGCTAAAAATGCCTTAACGATCGCAGGCGAAATTTGTGTATATACCAATCAAAATATTATTGTTGAAGAACTTTAATAGAGGAGGCTATTGCATTGAGTAAAGAACTTACACCGAAACAAATTGTTGAGCGCTTAGATCAATTTATTGTTGGACAGAAGGCAGCTAAAAAAGCTGTTGCTGTCGCATTGCGAAATCGTTATCGAAGAAGTTTATTGAATGACAAATTACGTGATGAAGTTGTTCCAAAAAATATTCTCATGATTGGTCCAACGGGTGTTGGGAAAACAGAAATAGCAAGAAGGATTGCTAAGTTAACTCGAGCACCATTTATAAAAGTAGAAGCAACTAAATTTACTGAGGTTGGTTATGTAGGCCGAGACGTTGAATCTATGGTAAGAGACTTAGTTGAAACAGCCGTTCGTCTTGTCAAGGAAGAGAAAATATCTGATGTAAAAGCAGTAGCAGAAGAAAATGCAAACAAACGACTAGTAGAATTACTAGTTCCTGGTAAAAAGAAGCAAGCAACAGCGAAAAATCCATTAGAAATGCTATTTGGCGGTGCTACAAACCAGACGAGCGAGCAAGACGATGTGAACGATGATGAAACTAGTATTAAAGAAAAACGGAGACGCACAGCTCATCAGCTAGCTCTAGGTGAATTAGAGGATTATTATGTAACAATTGAGGTTGATGAACAACAGCCTTCAATGTTTGACATGCTTCAAGGTTCTGGTATGGAACAAATGGGAATGAATATGCAAGATGCACTCGGAAGTTTAATGCCAAAACGTAAGAAAAAACGCAAACTCACTGTCCGTGAGGCTAGGAAAGTTTTAACTAATGAAGAAGCTAGTAAGTTAATTGATATGGATGAAGTGACACAAGAAGCGATCATTCGTGCAGAACAGACTGGTATGATTTTTATAGATGAAATTGATAAAATTGCTGGAAAATCGAAAGGTGGATCTGCGGATGTCTCTCGAGAAGGTGTCCAACGTGATATTTTACCAATCGTTGAAGGTTCCACTGTTGTAACAAAATACGGCTCTGTAAAAACAGACCATGTCTTATTCATTGCCGCAGGGGCATTCCATATTGCGAAACCATCGGACTTAATACCTGAACTACAAGGTCGATTTCCAATTCGTGTCGAGTTAACAAAATTAAGTGTGGACGATTTTGTTAAAATCTTAGTTGAACCCGATAATGCTCTATTAAAGCAGTACGAGGCATTAATTGAGACAGAAGGTATACAATTAGAATTTTCTGACGATGCTATACGTAAGATTGCTGAAGTAGCACACGATGTCAATCAAAACACGGATAATATTGGTGCGAGAAGATTACATACAATTCTTGAACGTTTATTAGAAGATTTATCATTTGAAGCACCAGATATAAATTTAGAGAAAATTGTAATTACCCCACAATACGTAGAAGACAAATTAGGGGAAATATCAAAAAATAAAGACTTAAGTCAATTTATATTATAACAACTTAATACAAGAGGAACCATTCATGGCTCTATTACAAAAAACCCGTAAAATTAATGCGATGCTTCAAAGAGCTGCGGGTAAACCAGTTAACTTTAAAGAAATGTCAGAAACACTTAGCGAAGTAATTACAGCAAATATCTTTGTTGTTAGTCGCAGGGGTAAGTTATTAGGATTTGCAGTTAATCAACAAATTGAAAATGATCGTATGAAAAAGATGTTAGAAGATCGTCAATTTCCAGAAGAATATACAAACAATCTATTTAATATTACAGAAACATCTTCAAATATTGATGTGAATAGTGAGTATACAGCATTCCCGGTAGAAAATCGTGAATTATTTAAAGATGGATTGACAACAATTGTACCAATTATTGGTGGCGGAGAACGTCTAGGTACATTAATTCTAGCACGTGTTCAAGAAAAGTTTTTAGATGAGGACTTAATTCTTGCAGAATACGGTGCTACTGTTGTTGGGATGGAGATACTTCGTGAGAAATCAGAAGAAATTGAAGAAGAGGCACGAAGTAAGGCTGTTGTTCAAATGGCAATTAGTTCATTATCTTATAGTGAGTTAGAAGCGATTGAACATATATTTGAAGAATTAAATGGTAATGAAGGTTTGTTAGTTGCTAGTAAGATAGCTGACAGAGTTGGTATTACCCGTTCTGTCATCGTCAATGCACTTCGAAAACTAGAAAGTGCTGGTGTTATTGAATCACGTTCTCTAGGTATGAAAGGGACATATATTAAAGTGCTGAATGACAAATTTCTTATTGAGTTAGAAAAGCTTAAAACGAACTAATAATTATGGAACAACTTGTGAATATAAGGTGACTGTCTGAGTTAATACACTCGGGCAGTCTTTTTTTATTTACCGTTTAGTTAGTAAGATAGTATGAAAAATATACTCTAAATTGAAATATTTTGAGTCATAATCGAAAATTGGAAAAAAATTTTCATCTATATTTGTCGAAATATGTGTTATTTTGTATATAGAGTTTAAAACCCCGCAACATATGAAATCCTTCTTTGCCAATATACTAAGATTCTAGTGAATATATATAGGACTATTTTACTTATTTTATCTAAAAAGTGTAATTTCGACTTTTTTTTATAAGAGTTCATAGACTTTATTACTATAATTTCATACAATAAAACTTACGTACTACATGATTCGACACAATGATTTAAGCTATTTACGATAGAGGTGAAACCTATGAATCTATTTTCAAATTCAATTAGTACTTTAGAACGTGCGATCGGCCAATCTGTAACTAAGCAAAAAGTAATATCTAACAATATTGCAAATGTTGACACTCCAAATTATAAAGCGCAAGAAGTTCGCTTTCAAAATACATTAAATGGTGAAATTGATAGGCTACATGCGTTTAAGACAAATGAGAAACATATTGAGTTTAGCGGCACAACACGAGGATATCAAATTAAAACGAGCAATCAAACAGCATATCAACAAAATGGCAATAGTGTTGATATTGATAAAGAAATGACTGAAATGGCAAAGAATCAAATTCAATATAATGCCCTAATTGACCGTTTAAGTAGTAAATTCAACTCGTTAAAAACTGTTATAAAAGGTGGAAATTAAGAATGTCTATATTTCAATCTATTAATACATCTGCGTCAGCCCTAACGGCACAAAGGCTTAGAATGGACGTTATTTCATCAAACATGGCGAATATGGATACGACACGTGGTGAATTCGTTGATGGTGAATGGCAGCCTTATCGTAGGAAAATGGTTGTGACTCAACCACAGGGGAATCAATTCTCATCTTACTTAAATAAGGCTATGGGCACGGGTGATAAATCAAATGGTGTAAAAGTCACGAATGTTGTAGAGGATGAAACGCCTTTTGAACTAATTTATGATCCGGAACATCCGGATGCTAATGAAGAAGGTTACGTGGCAATGCCGAACGTCGATCCCTTAAAGGAAATGGTGGATTTAATTAGTAGTACAAGGTCATATGAGGCAAACGTAACTGCAATGAATGCAACAAAAGGTATGCTAATGAAAGCATTAGAAATTGGGAAATAGGTGAAATGACATGATAAATGGTTTAAATGGTATAAGCCCTTTTCAAATAAACACTAATAGTATACAAACTGAACAGAAAGCGAAGCTTAGTTCTCAGTTAACAAATAAAACAAGTTTCTCTGATTCATTGAAACTAGCAATTGACCAAGTAAATAAATCACAAGTTGAATCTGATAAAATGACGGAAGCTCTTGCTTCAGGAAAAAATGTTGAACTTCATGATGTAATGATAACTGCACAAAAAGCAAGTGTAACAATGACACTTGCTGTAGAGGTGCGTAATAAAGCAATTGAAGCATACCAAGAAATGATGAGGATGCAAGTGTAGCACCAACCTTTAATCTTAACGGTTTATAGGTTAAGGTTACTACATTCAATGACATCTAGACCGGGGGACTTTATGGAATGAATGAGAAATTACAGAAATCGTGGCAAAAGTTTACGGAAATGTGGCAACGTAATTCTACATTGAAAAAATCGTTAATTCTATCTGGTCTCCTATTATTTTTCGTTGTTGCTGGGGTTTTTACTTACTTTATTTCAAAGCCTAATTTGGTTCCGTTATATTCTAATTTAACTCCAGCTGAAACAGGGCAAATAAAGGAAACATTAGATAGTAAAGGAATACAATCTGAAATAACAAACAACGGTACAACTATTACAGTTCCTAAAGAGCAGGTTGACACCTTAATGGTTGAGTTAGCAGCTGAAGGTGTTCCTGATTCAGGTACAATTGATTATTCCTTCTTTGGACAAAATTCTGGTTTTGGAATGTCTGATAAAGAATTTGATGTTATCAAGTTAAAGGCGACGCAAACAGAATTAGCGAATTTAATGAAGGGAATTGATGGGGTTAATGATGCGAAAGTAATGATTAACCTGCCAGCGGAGTCTGTATTTGTTGGAGAACAGGTAGAAGGTTCATCAGCATCTGTTGTATTAGATTTAAAACCTGGTGCACAACTTGACCAAGATAAAGTCAATGCACTTTTTCACTTAGTATCAAAAAGTGTGCCAAGTCTTTCTACTGATAATATCGTCATTATGGATCAAAACTTTAATTATTACGACCTTAATAATGGAAATAATTCGAGTGTTGGAGGCAACTATGCTTCCCAACAGGAGATTAAAGCACAAATTGAACAAGATATACAAAGAGATGTTCAAAAGCTATTAGGAACTATGATGGGTCAAGATAAAGTTGTAGTGGCTGTAACAACGGATATTGATTTCACTCAAGAAACCAGAGAAGAAAGTCTTGTTTCACCAGTTACTGAAGATAGTGATGAAGGAATAGCGGTTAGTGTAGAAAGAATTACCGAAGCTTATACCGGAAATGGAGCACAAGCAGCTGGTGGAGTAAATGGTACAGGACAAGAAGACGTACCTGGTTATGAAGCAACGACAGAAACTTCTGGTGATGGAGATTATGAACGAATTGAAGAACGTATTAATAATGAGGTAAATCGAATTAACAAACAAATCGTTGAAAGTCCTTATAAAATCCGTGATCTTGGCATTCAAGTAATGGTAGAACCGCCGAATCCTGAGGATCCAGGTTCATTTACAGCACAACGGGAAGAGGATATTCAGCAAATATTATCTACAGTTATTCGTACATCGATAAACAAAGACCAAAACGAGGCACCTTTAACAGAGGAAGAGGTTGCTGAGAAAGTAGTAGTGTCTGTCCAACAATTTGCTGGAAAATTACAAGAGACTGAAGCAGAGACTACACAGACTATCCCATTATGGGTTTATATTGTTGCCGGAGTGTTAGTTTTAGCAATTATCGCTTTAATAATTCTTTTAATAAGAAAGAAAAAACAAGCAGATGATGAGTTAGTTGAAGAACTTGAGGAATCAATTCAAACACCTATTAATCTTCAAGATATAAATGATGAGGTAGAAACAGAGGGAACAGTTCGTAAAAAACAACTTGAAAAGATGGCAAAAGAAAAACCTGAAGATTTTGCAAAATTACTACGTAGTTGGATTTCAGAGGAATAGGAGGTTAAGATTACATGGCTAGAAAAGAAAATCAAACATTAACAGGTAAGCAGAAGGCTGCCATTCTCTTAATCTCTTTAGGCCCAGAAGTTTCTGCCTCGATTTATAAACATTTGTCAGAAGAAGAAATTGAGAAACTTACATTAGAGATTTCTGGAGTTAGGAAAGTGGAATCAAATAAAAAGGAAGAAATTATTGAAGAATTTCACGAAATCGCAATGGCTCAAGATTATATCTCACAAGGTGGTATCGGCTACGCAAAACAGGTGTTAGAAAAAGCATTAGGTGAAGAAAAAGCATCGAGCATCATTCATAGACTTACTTCATCTTTACAGGTGAAACCTTTTGACTTTGCTAGAAAAGCTGATCCATCACAAATTTTGAACTTTATTCAAAATGAACATCCGCAAACTATTGCATTAGTTCTCTCCTATTTAGAACCAAGTCAATCAGGACAGATACTATCTGAATTACCGCAAGAGCTCCAAGCGGATGTTGCAAGAAGAATTGCGATGATGGACCGTACATCACCTGAAATCATTAACGAGATTGAACAAGTACTCGAACGGAAGCTATCATCGACTGTTACTCAAGATTACACACAAACAGGTGGTATTGAAGCAGTTGTCGAGGTTTTAAATGGTGTTGACCGATCAACTGAAAGAACGATTCTTGATTCACTAGAAATTCAAGATCCAGTACTCGCGGAAGAAATTAAGAAGCGAATGTTTGTCTTTGAAGACATTGTTACGCTTGATAATCGAGCAATTCAAAGAGTAATACGCGATGTCGAAAATGATGATTTAATGCTATCACTTAAAGTAGCAAGTGAAGAAGTTCGCGATGTCGTGTTTAAAAACATGTCCAATCGTATGGTGGATACATTTAAAGAAGAAATGGAATTTATGGGACCAGTACGTTTACGAGATGTTGAAGAAGCACAATCAAGAATTGTCGGTGTGATAAGAAGACTTGAAGAAGCTGGTGAAATCGTCATTGCTCGTGGTGGAGGAGATGATATTATTGTCTAGGCTAATAAAGTCTCAATTTGCTTTTAAAGATGAAGAGAAAAAGCAAACAATTTCCGTACTTCCTACTGAAAAGCTATTCTTACAAAAATTTAATGATGCTGAACAAATAGACCCGGAAATTGCAAAACAGAATAATTATCTAATTGAAACCGCAAAGAAAGAGGCTGAACAAATCATTGCATCTGCTCAAACTGAGTATCAAACCATTCTAAACAATCTCGAGGAAGAACGTTCAAATTGGCATTTGGAAAGAGAACAAATGCTAGAACAAGCTCGGCAAGAAGGATATGCGGAAGGCCTTGAGCTAGGTCGAAGGGATGCGATCACACAATTTGAGGATTTAATTTCTGAATCTCAAAGAATTGTAGAATTATCAAAACGTGAGTTTGATGAAAAAATTCAAGCTGCAGAAAGTGTCATTTTATCTTTAGCAATAAATATTGCAGAGAAGGTAATCGCGCAAAAAATTGATGATTCAGCAGATAACTTCCTTTCATTAGTAAAACAAGGTCTTCAAGAAGTAAAGGACTATAAGAATATAAAAATCTTTGTTCATCCAGCCCTATATGAATTCGTGTTAAGTCAAAAGAATGAGCTAGAGCAGCTTCTAACTAATGATACTGATTTGAGCTTTTATGCAAATGTAGAGTTAGAAGAGGATGCATGTTACATTGAGTCTTCGTTTGGTCGAATTGATGTAAGTGTAGATACACAATTACAGCAACTTAAACAACAGCTATTGCAAATCCTTGATGAGGGGTGAGAACCAATTGAGAGCCTATGACTTGCTTGGAACAATTAACAACTTAGATTCCTATAAACGTTACGGAAAAGTGAACAAAGTAGTCGGTTTGATGATTGAGTCAAGAGGACCTAATAGCTCAATTGGTGATTTATGCTACATCTATACAGGTGTGAATAAACAGGAAAAGATACCGGCAGAAGTAGTCGGTTTTAAAGATGAAAATGTACTTCTAATGCCATATTACCAAGTTACTGATATTGCTCCAGGGAGTATTGTGGAAGCGACTGATGCTCCGTTAAAAGTCAAGGTTGGAGCAGGATTGGTTGGTAAAGTTGTCGATGCGTTTGGACAGACATTAGATGATTCTGCATTGCCAAGAGGGTTAACGTACGTCCCTACTGACCAATCACCGCCAAATCCAATGAAGAGACCACCTATTCATGAAAAAATAGAAGTGGGTGTTCGAGTGATCGATAGTCTCTTGACGGTAGGCAAGGGACAGCGTGTCGGTATATTCGCTGGTAGTGGTGTTGGTAAGAGTACTCTTATGGGAATGATTGCAAGGAATACTAATGCAGATATAAATGTTATTGCATTAATTGGTGAACGTGGTCGAGAAGTAAGGGAATTTATCGACCGTGATTTAGGCCCTGAAGGATTAAAAAGGTCGATAGTAATCGTTGCAACGTCTGACCAGCCTGCATTAATGAGATTAAAAGCATCATACACTGCGACTGCAATAGCAGAATACTTTCGTGACAAAGGATTAAGCGTCATGTTCATGATGGATTCAGTAACACGTGTAGCAATGGCGCAACGTGAAATAGGATTAGCTGTCGGTGAACCACCAACTACAAAAGGTTATACTCCTTCAGTATTCGCAATCTTACCAAAGTTGCTGGAAAGGACAGGAACGAATGAACTAGGTTCAATAACTGCCTTTTATACTGTACTAGTAGATGGTGATGATATGAACGAGCCAATTTCCGATACCGTGCGTGGAATACTTGATGGTCATATCGTATTAGACAGGGACCTTGCAAACAAAGGGCAATTTCCTGCAATTAATGTTTTAAAAAGCATAAGTCGTGTCATGAACAACATTGTTGATAGTGAACATAAAGTCTCTGCAACAAAATTGCGAGATTTATTATCAACCTATTTAAATTCAGAGGACTTAATTAATATTGGTGCTTATAAACGTGGTTCATCACGAGAAATTGATGAGGCAATAAAATACTATCCGAAAATTGTCTCGTTTTTAAAACAAAATGTCGAAGATAAGGTGACAATCGAGCAAAGTATTCATGCGCTTGTACAATTAGTAGAAAAAGGTGAGTTTTAATGTCATATCAATTTCGCTTTCAAAAAATCATGGACATAAAAGAAAACGAAAAGGAAAAATCTTTAGCAGAATACAATCAGTCTGTAAACGACTTTGAAAATGTTGCACATAAGCTCTTTGATTCACTGAAACAAAAGGAAGAATTAGAGGAAAATACAATATCGAAGTTAAATGGTGGTATGTCTGTACAAGAAATTAGACATTATCAACAATTTGTCACAAACCTTGAGAAAACAATATCACATTACCAAAAGCTTGTTCAAGTAACACGAACCCGTATGAATGAAAAACAAGTAAAACTTATGCAGCACAACATAGAAGTGAAAAAGTATGAGAAATTAAAAGAAAAACAAAAACAGAAATATACGTTTTCAATAAATCATTCAGAAAATAAGCATATGGATGATCTTTCAATTCAATCTTACATGTTTAGAGGAAATTAGGTGAAAAGAACAAATGGAGAACGAAAAGCAAGAATTCGGCAAATTCCAGTGGTTTTTCTTCGTAATATTTATACCTATAATCTTCACATTTACATTGGTCGTCATTATCCTGTCAGTTGCCGGTTTTGATGTACTTGGAAAGACAAAGGCTGTTCTTGCAGAAGTACCTATAGTTGAAAAACTGATTGTAGATGAAAAAGAGAAAAAACAGGCTGATGAGGCAGAGTTAGAGGCGAAAAAAGAAGTCAGACATAATGAAGAAAAGAAAAAACTCGAAGAAACGATCAATGAACAAACAAGTATTATAAGTGGGCTTGAATCAGATGTAGCAAATAAAGATAGTGAAATTCAAAATTTACAACAAGAAATTAAATCTTTAGAAGCACAGTTAGAGGAAATAACGAATTCTGAATCTGAAACAAATGCAAAAGATATATCAAAATTATACAACAATATGTCTAGTAAAAAAGCGGCTGAAATCATTCCGAATTTAAATGAGAATGATGCAATGTTAATCTTAACTTCTTTAAACGATAAACAAGTTGGTGACATATTGTCTAAAATGGCTGTTGAAGATGCAGTTAAGTTTACAAATTTATTAGCATCTACATCTGAATAGGAAAGGAGGTGAATAAGTGAATATAGCAGCACTTTCTCAATTAATGAACCAGCCTAGTGATGGTCAATTAAATAAGAAAGCTCAAGCCAATCATAACTCGTTTAATCAACTCTTATTAAAAACTTCTAATCTATTAACGAACTCAACTAAAGAAACGACGCAAGTGGACCTCAATCCAAAACAAGTTGAGCAAACTAATATAGATTTAGATAGTGTAATGAATAAATTAAAAAAGCTTATATCTAACGATACCCAAAATGGAGTAGATTTAAACATAAATTTTTCAACTATTCATCAAAATATAAAAAATATGAATAGTGACAAAGATAGTGAGATTCGACAATTACTTTTAACCAATATAAACGATCAGTCGTCAAAGATACACAATGTTGATGAATTAATGGAGAACATTGAAGACAATCCTAGTCTAATTAATGTGCTTACAATGATGATTGCACTAGAGGACAATTCGGAAAGTATGAAAGGGCCTTTGTTACATGACATTAATCATATGTTAAACAAGGAGTTCTCAAGTTACCAGGTAATTGATTCATCGAGTGTAGATGATATCATATCAGGATTAGAACAATTAAATCAATCTGACCGAACTAAATTAGAGGGTCAAATTATACTAAATAATTGGTTTTACGAAGATGTGAATAACAGGTTCGACAAACTAGATGTAATGTTATCTACATCCTCACTTATATCCGAATCAAAACAAGTAGTTAATAAAAGTGATATCATATCCAAGCTTGATACGGTTGATCCTATGTTACCTAAGGATGTGAAGATGATAATCAACAAACTTGATTTGTCAGCCTTAAGTGAACTATTTAACCAACTGACAAGTCAATATATTGATGACAATGAAACATCTCACTTAAATAAATTCGAGCAACATAATCAAGATATGTCTGTCGTTAATAAATTGAATTTCACTAAAATAAATGAGGGTATAGCAAGTTTATTAGCGTTCTTTCGGGATGTAAGTGGAACTATTGAAGGTGAGAATCTAACACTTGTTAATGAATTGTCTTCCTTTATGACTGAGGAGATTAAGAAACGAGACTATCAACAAACAAGTTCATTTGGGAAGATAGAGGAAAATTTCTTACAAATAACTTCATTATTAACTAATCTAAAAGATTCATTGCTGAATACATCACATAGTAGAATCGACCAAATGACGTTGACATTTTCAAATAATACGCTGTCAACAGTTATGAATAATGATATAAGTTCTGTGAATTACAAACAGGTAAACCAAGAAAATGGTTATGAGAAATTGATATCTGTACTAACAGAACTAAAACAATTAGTTAATAAGATTAAACCAACTGATTATCTTGCTAAAGGGGTTTTGGCTAGTTCTATTGCTAATGCTGAACCCAATTTATTGTTGAAGATTTCAGATTTAAAGAAAATAATCAACGATTTTTCCAACAATTATCATGGCACATCTGAAGAAGAATTGGTCAATTCCGATAGTAGTCAAGGACTGATTTCAAAAGAGGCGGGACAGCAAGGTTTTACTAGCATTAGTCAAAGTAATCAATCGATTCCTTTAACTAATGCTTCAGGAGAGATTATTTCATCAAATCTAAAAGAACAACAGTTTACAATAGAGTTAAGCCAATTTAATCAAACAGATAGTTCTAAAACAGGAGAAGCTAAATTTGAACAACCACAGAGACAAGAATTTAGTCATCAGCTCGTACAAGCTTTTAGGACAAGTAGATTTGCACAGATGCCAAATGGAGCAAATCGCTTAGTGATTAGATTAAATCCTGATCACCTTGGCTCATTAACAGTAAAGCTAGTGCAAAGAAATGGTGAAATGGTTGCGAAAATTATCACATCTACAAATTCGGCAAAAGAACTGTTAGATCATAGTGTACATCAGTTAAAGCAAGTACTACCTAACGTACAAATAGAAATTGAGAGATTTGAGGTACCTACCCAACAGCAACAAAATGCTAGTAAAGAGCAATCTGAACAAAAGGAACAAAAACAACAACACTTAGATAAGTCCCAAACTGACGATGATGTTGAGGAAAACACAAGCTTTATCGATTCGTTAAATGAGGTACTTAATACATCCGTTTAAGGAGGGACGATAATGACAACGATTGATCCAAATTTATTGTTAACAAATGTTCAAAACAGGAAAACAACAGGTAACTCAAGCTTGGGAAAAGATGAGTTTTTAAAAATACTAATGACTCAATTACAAAATCAAGACCCTTTAAATCCGATGGAAGATAAAGAATTCATCGCACAGATGGCACAGTTTTCAACCCTTGAACAAACGACTAATATGGCAAGTACGCTAGAGAAATTCATTAATCTCCAATCAGGAGATTCGTTACTAAAATATTCCGAAATGATTGGGAAAAACATTGAATGGAAAAGTGATGCAGAATCAGGTTCTGGCATTATAAAATCCATTAAGAAAACTGAAGCTGGAATTATGTTGGAGCTTGAAAGTGGCAAAGAAATTAATAGCAGTCTTGTAACTAAAGTTAGTAAATTAGAAGAATAATAGGTTTAACAGTGTTATGAAAATAAATATAAATCACATAAATCAATATCAGCCACATAATGACTTCACTAAATGTGGACAGCAAAAAATATCATTTAAACATTTACTGAGCGATAATCTTCACGATACGAATATCCAGCTGAAGATTAGCAAACACGCTCAAGAGAGATTAACTCAAAGAGACATTGTCCTCTCTGATGATGATTGGGCCTCTATTAAAGAAAAAGTTAACGAGGCACGATTAAAAGGGGTTAATGATTCACTTGTTTTGGTCAATGATGCAGCACTAATTATAAATGCGCAAAATAGTACAGTTATTACTGCGCTTGATAGGGAAGAAGCTAAATCTCAATTATTCACGAACATTACAGGTGCTATTATTATGGATTAACCGGCTGGACCGCAATGCGGAAGCTGCTAGTTGTGAACTGACAGAAGCAACTAAAAAATATTATTTATTTAAAGGGAGAGAAATATATATGTTACGTTCATTATATTCAGGAATCAGTGGGATGAAAAATTTCCAAACAAAATTAGATGTAATTGGTAATAATATTGCTAACGTAAATACGTATGGCTTTAAGAAATCACGTACAACTTTTTCTGATATATTTAGTCAGCAGGTAACAGGTGCTAACGGTGCAAATGGCGGGAGAGCTGGAACAAATGCCAAAGAAGTCGGCTTAGGTTCTCAATTAGCTTCAATTGATACGATTCATACGACGGGTTCCACACAGATGACTTCAAGAACTTTGGACCTTTCACTTAATGGTGATGGAATGTTTGTAGTTGGTACTATCAAAAACGCTGCTGCAGTCAACATTGATACAGATGGACAAACTGGAAATAATAAAATAACAGGAAATAATATAGATGATGCAATCGATTTAAATTATACAAGAGCAGGTAACTTTTACTTAGATGATAAAGGGTATTTAGTTACTGCAGAAGGGATGTATGTAATAGGTGCTGCAGCTGAAAAGACTGCTACAGGTTTTGGAACAGCTCCTAGTAATGACGCTGGTCTAATCCAAGTTCCATTAGATGCACAAAGTTTTAGCATTGGACCAAATGGAACTGTCGAATTTGTCAACGCTGCTGGTGAATTAAATGTTGCAGGTCAAATTAGAGTTGTTAACTTTGCTAATGAAGGTGGATTAGTTAAGGCGGGGGGAAATCTTTATAGAGAATCCAATAACTCTGGAACTGTTGATAAAAATAATGATGGTGTTCAACTAGGCGAACTATCTATTGCGGGTCAAGACGGAACAGCTTCAATCATTTCAGGTGCACTTGAAATGTCCAACGTTGATTTAGCAGAAGAATTCACAGACATGATTGTAGCACAACGTGGATTCCAGTCTAATACAAAAATTATTACAACATCAGATGAAGTATTACAAGAATTAATGGGACTAAAACGTTAATAAGGGGGCATGAGGCTGGCTGAATGAAGATCATTCAGACAGTCAGTCTCACTAGTTAAATGATACAGCTAACGAAATTAAATGGAAAAGTGTTCTCATTGAATGCACTTTATATCGAAGTTATTGAGTCATTTCCAGATACTACAATTACCTTAACGAATGGTCATAAATATGTTGTTAAAGAGCCAGAGCAAGAAGTTATTGATAAGATGACTTTATTTTATAGAAATATAAATGTTCTGTCCGTAAGTAAAGGCTCGGAGGTTTTGGAACATGAATAAGAAATTACTTAGTATTATGCTTGTCATTATTGTATCAATAACACTAATTGGTGTTACTGCACTCGTCGTTGTTATGAAATTTATGGGAGAAGATGAACCGAAAGTACCTACTGCGAAAGAGATTGTAGAGGCATCAGTAGACATTCCTGAGATAACTACAAATATATCCAGTGGAAATATAGTACGGTTGTCATTTAAAATTGAAACAGATTCAACGAAAGCAAAAGAAGAGTTAGCGCAACGGGAATTTCAAGTTCGTGACTTAATTATTGCTGAGTTAGCAAACATGACAGCGGATGAGTTAAATGGTAATGAAGGTATGAATAAACTGAAAGAATCAATTAAAGAGAAGACTAATAAATTAATGCAAGAAGGCAAGGTCAATAAGGTATATACCACTTCCTATATCCTTCAATAACATAGAAAATAGCTAGGAGGTGAGAACTTTGGCTGGTGATATATTATCACAAAATGAAATTGATGCCTTGCTGTCTGCGATATCAACTGGTGAGATGGACGCGGACGAGCTGAAAAAAGAAGAGTCTAGTAAAAAAGTGAAGGTTTATGATTTTAAACGGGCACTTCGATTTTCTAAAGACCAAATCCGAAGTTTAACGCGGATACATGATAATTTTGCAAGATTATTGACAACTTATTTTTCTGCTCAGTTAAGAACCTATATACAAATTACATTAGGATCAGTCGATCAATTACCATATGAAGAATTTATTCGTTCAATCCCAAAAATGACTGTTCTTAATGTGTTTGAAATGAGACCATTAGAAGGCAGAGTATTAATGGAAGTAAACCCTAATATAGCATACGCTATGATGGATCGAATTATGGGTGGAATAGGTTCAAATATGAATAAAATTGATAACTTGACAGAGATCGAAACGAAGATTATTTCCAATATTTTTGAAAAATCACTCGATAATTATCAGGAAGCATGGGATTCAATTGTTGAGATTGAACCATTCATGGAAGAGTTTGAAGTTAATCCCCAGTTTTTACAAATGGTATCACCTAATGAAACAGTTGTTGTTATTTCATTAAATATACAAGTTGGTGAAACAAGTGGGATGATTAACCTATGTATTCCACATGTTGTCTTAGAACCAATTATTCCAAGACTATCTGTTCATTATTGGATGCAATCAGACCGAAAAGAGCCAAAGCCTGATGAGATTGATGCTCTTAAGAAACATATTAAGTTAGCAGACATCCCAATTTCTGCTGAACTAGGATCCTCTGAGTTGTCGATTCAAGAGTTCCTTCAGTTGCAAATTGGTGACGTCATTCAATTAGAACGCTCCATCGATCAACCATTAGTGGTTAAAATAGGTGATAAGCCAAAGTTTACTGGACAACCAGGAAAATTAAACAAAAAATTAGCGGTTCAAATTATTGACCACTTATCAAGAGGTGACGAGGATGGTGAGTAATGACATGTTATCTCAGGATGAAATAGATGCTCTATTAAAAGGAGCAGGAAGTGATGACAGCGATACTCCTGAAGGAAAAACGGAAGATGAAAAGTTAAATATTAGAGATTATTTCAGTGAAATGGAAGAAGATGCAATAGGAGAGATAGGAAATATCTCCTTTGGTAGTTCGGCTACAGCTTTATCCACACTATTGCAGCAAAAGGTAGAGATTACGACTCCTAGTGTATCTGTTGTACAAAAGAGTAAGCTTGGTGACCAGTTTCAGCATCCATATGTTGCGATTGAAGTCAATTATACAGAAGGTTTCTCAGGTAGCAATCTATTAGTGATTAAACAAAGCGATGCAGCAATTATTGCTGATTTGATGATTGGTGGTGACGGAACAAATCCTGATGAAATGCTCGGTGAGATTCAAGTAAGTGCTGTTCAAGAAGCAATGAATCAAATGATGGGTTCTGCAGCAACATCAATGTCGACAGTATTTAATAAGAAAGTTGATATTTCACCTCCGAGCGTTGAATTACTAGATGCCAATGATATGGAAGATGCAAAAACAATTCCTGATGAGGATTTGTTCGTTCAAGTTTCATTTCGATTAAAAATTGGGATACTCATCGACTCAAATATCATGCAACTACTACCACTACACTTTGCGAAAAAATTAATTGATGAGTTGATAAATCCACAAGAAGAAGTTGCCGTTACAGCTGAAGCGGTTAAAGAGGTTGTTCCAGAACATGTTGAAAATGTTGTACAGCAGCATTATCAAGAGCCTTCACAAATGCACGGTGGCCAACAACAATCACAACAATATGCTCAGCAACCAAGTAATTCATCTTATCATGGTCAAACTCAACAACAAGCTAATTATGGTAGACAACAATCACAACCAACTGTAAATGTTAAACCTGCAGATTTTGCAGCATTTGAGCCAGTACAATATCAGCAACAGGATATTCAAAATCTCGATATGCTACTTGATATACCTTTAAAAGTAACCGTAGAACTTGGTAGAACAAAGCGTTCTGTTAAAGAAATATTAGAACTATCATCAGGTTCAATTATTGAACTGGATAAACTTGCCGGTGAGCCTGTTGATATCCTAGTTAATAGCAAAATTGTTGCAAAAGGTGAAGTAGTCGTTATAGATGAGAACTTTGGTGTTCGAGTGACAGATATTGTTAGTCAAACAGAGCGGTTAAATAAGTTAAAATAAATATAGATAAATAAATTATTATAAGTATTAGGAGTGGGAAACTATGGCACACAAGATTATGATCGTTGACGATGCGGCATTTATGAGAATGATGATTAAAGACATTTTAACAAAGAATGGTTATGAAGTAGTAGCAGAAGCAGCAGATGGTGCACAAGCAGTTGAGAAATACAAAGAGCACCAACCAGATTTAGTGACAATGGACATTACAATGCCTGAAATGGACGGGATTGCTGCACTTAAGGAAATAAAAAATATTAACCCTAATGCAAAAATCATCATGTGTTCAGCAATGGGGCAGCAGGCTATGGTTATTGATGCTATCCAAGCTGGTGCTAAAGATTTTATCGTGAAACCTTTCCAAGCTGACCGTGTATTAGAGGCGATTGGGAAAACATTAAGTTAAAAGGTGGAGTGAAATTGCTTCTAAGAAGATATTCCTTCATAATTGTATCCTTTTTATTCATATTCCTTTCTCCGCAAGCTTCTCAAGTAGTACTTGCGGAGGAATCAATGAACGATAGTGTTTGGCAAAATTTGAATAAAGAAGAGCAATCAAATATACAAAAGGAAAATGATAATATAGAAAACAGCGCTGAAACCGAAACTGAGGAAGATAAACAAAATCATGTAGAAAATGAGTCATTAGGTGTCACTGTTTTTGACTTCATGAAGATGTTTGTAGCCTTGGCATTTGTTCTTGCTTTAGTTTATTTCTTATTAAAGTTTGTGACTAAGAGGAATCGCTTCATTAATCAGGGACAAGCAATTGTGAATCTAGGTGGAACAAGCCTTGGACAAAACAAGTCTATCCAAATGGTGAAAGTTGGAGAACGAGTTTTAGTTGTTGGGGTTGGCGAGTCCATTTCTCTACTAAAGGAAATTGACGATGAGCATGAAAGAATTGAATTTATCAAATCCCATGAACTAAAACAGGAACAAATGGTCGCTCCAAAGGATTTAATGAAAAAAGTTACAACAATGCTTAACGCAAATCATAATAGACAAAATCATTCCCAAAAAACGAAAAGTATTCCCTTTTCAAAAGCTTTTAATGAGCAGTTAGAAAATCTCAAGAAAGAGAGAACAAAACAGTTAGATGATGTGAAAAGAAGGGGTTTAGACAAGAATGAATGAATTTATGGAGTTTTTTAATAATAGTGACGCAGAGAGTGTAAGTACTTCTGTAAGATTGCTATTATTACTTACAGTGCTATCCATTGCCCCTAGTATATTAATATTAATGACTAGTTTCACCCGAATTATTATCGTTCTTTCTTTCGTTAGAACTTCACTTGCAACTCAATCAATGCCGCCAAACCAAGTGCTAATCGGCATTGCAATGTTCTTAACGTTCTTTATTATGGCACCAACATTTTCTGAAGTTAATGAACAGGCATTAACGCCTTTATTTAATGAGGAAATAAACTTAGAAGAGGCATATGACCGTGCAGCAGTTCCATTTAAAGAATTTATGAGCAAACATACAAGGCATAAAGACTTGGCCTTATTTTTAAATTATGCAGGAATTGAGAATCCGTCTTCGATTGAAGACATTCCATTAACTGCACTTGTTCCAGCGTTTGCGATTAGTGAAATTAAGACTGCTTTTCAAATAGGTTTTATGATTTTTATTCCTTTTTTAGTTATCGATATGGTTGTAGCAAGTGTCCTCATGTCGATGGGGATGATGATGCTACCTCCTGTTATGATCTCGTTACCATTTAAAATACTACTATTTGTATTAGTTGATGGTTGGTATTTAATTATAAAGTCATTATTACAAAGTTTTTAGAATGGGTGTGAATAATGAGTTCAGAATTTGTTATATCACTAGCAGAAAAAGCAGTTTATACTGTATTAATTATATGTGGTCCATTATTACTGTTAGCATTAGTCATCGGGCTGGTCGTTAGTATTTTTCAAGCGACAACTCAAATTCAAGAACAAACATTAGCATTTATACCAAAAATAGTTGCTGTTTTACTTGGTTTGATTTTCTTTGGTCCATGGATGCTTACAACATTAGTTTCTTATGCACAAGATATTTTTGGGAATTTGAATAGGTTTGTTGGATAAATATGACGATACTAGATAATTTTCCTGCATTTTTGTTAGTTTTCATGAGGGTAAGTGCCTTTTTTGTAACATTACCTTTATTTTCATACCGAAATATTCCAAATATCTTCAAAATTGGTTTTTCATTTTTTTTAGCATGGATTATGCTATTAACATTGGATCCTCCAGTCATTCCTATCGATGGTAACTTCTTTTTACTCATTTTAAAAGAGGCATTCATCGGTTTAGCGATCGGATTTATAGCATATCTCATTCTGGCTGCTGTACAAATCGCAGGTAGTTTTATTGATTTCCAAATGGGTTTTGCGATTGCAAATGTAATTGACCCTCAAACAGGAACGCAAAGTCCATTAATTGGTCAATTTTTATATACATTCGCTTTATTCTTAATGATTAGTCTTAATGCGCATCATCTATTACTTGATGGTGTTTATTATAGCTATCAATTTATGCCTATAGATGCCTTTTTATCGTTAGAAAATGAGAACATTGCGAAATTTATTATACAGTCTTTTAATTCTATGTTTATTATTGCTTTCCAAATGTCGATTCCTGTCGTCGGGTCGCTATTTTTAGTTGATATAGCACTAGGCATTGTTGCAAGAACTGTACCTCAGTTAAATATCTTTGTAGTTGGTTTACCATTAAAAATTGGTGTTAGTTTCATCATGCTCATCTTCGTGATGGGTGGTTTATTCGTGTTGATGCAACACCTGTTTGAAACGATGACAATTACAATGAGGGGCCTTATGGAATTGTTTGGAGGGGTAGGTAATGGAATGGATTAAATTAGATTTACAGTTTTTCTCCGGTGAAAAAACGGAGAAAGCAACACCGAAGAAAAAACAAGATTCCAGGAAAAAGGGTCAGGTCGCTAAAAGTGCAGATGTAAATACCGCATTATCACTTTTAACTATTTTCCTTTCCTTTTTATTTATCGGTGCATTTATGAAAGATAAACTCCTGCTCTTAATGACTGGTATGTTTCAAGATTATTTATTAATGGATATTACGGACGAGAACATTCAAGATTTATTTATCACTTTAGCATATCAAGCAGGTATGATTCTTGCTCCGATTATGGGTGTTGCCTTAGTGGCAGGTGTTGTTAGCAATTATATGCAGGTAGGTTTTTTATTCTCCACAGAGGCAATCCAAATGAAGTTAAATAAACTTGACCCGATAAAGGGCTTTAAAAGAATTTATTCTATGAGAGCAATTGTGGAATTGTTAAAATCACTTTTAAAAATATCTTTTGTAGGTTTTGTCACCTTTTTTGTCCTATGGCTAGATATTGATAGTATTTTACGTTTATCGCAACTGACAGTAGAGCAATCTTTTCGCTTTATTGCTTCACTTACTGTTAAAATGGGGCTATTTGCTTCAGGGGCTTTACTTTTTCTATCTTTATTAGACTATCTTTATCAACGATACGATTATGAAAAAAACTTAAGAATGTCAAAGCAAGATATTAAAGATGAACATAAGAAGTCCGAAGGGGACCCTTTAATAAAATCGAAAATCAAGCAAAAGCAAAGAGAGATGGCGATGCGTAGAATGATGCAAGATGTTCCAACTGCTGATGTTGTCATAACAAATCCAACTCACTATGCGATTGCTTTAAAATATGATGAAACAAAAATGGATGCACCCTTTGTTGTTGCAATGGGTGTTGACTTAGTTGCCCAAAAAATTAAACAAATAGCAAAAGATAATGAAGTGATGACGGTAGAAAACCGGCCACTAGCAAGGGCACTTTATGCGCAAGTTGATATTGGACAAGCAGTACCAGAGGAGTTCTTTCAAGCAGTGGCGGAGATTATTGCATATGTCTATCAATCTAAATCGATTATTTAGTACGAATGATTGAATATCTTAAGTGTTAATAGAAATAAGTGCGGACTTGATTTTAAGGAGAGGTAAAAATATGAAAGCAAGAGATTTATCAGTTTTACTTAGTGTTATTTTAATTATTGCCATGCTTATCATTCCATTTCCAGGATGGTTGCTAAGCTTTTTGATTATTATCAATATTTCTCTTGCATTGTTAGTAATCCTTACATCAATGAATATGAGTGAACCGTTACAATTTTCAATTTTTCCTTCCTTAATATTATTATTAACATTATTTAGATTAGGGCTAAATGTATCAACAACACGTGCAATATTAGCTGAAGGTGATGCAGGAAAGGTTGTTGAAACGTTCGGTACATTCGTAACCGGTGGAAATGTATTAGTAGGTATGGTTGTATTTATCATATTAATTATCATTCAATTCGTTGTTATAACAAAAGGTTCTGAGCGTGTTTCTGAAGTAGCTGCGAGGTTCACTCTAGATGCGATGCCAGGGAAACAGATGAGTATTGATGCGGATTTGAATGCAGGTATGATTTCTGAGCAACAAGCTAGAGAACGCCGTGAAAAGGTAGCGAACGAAGCGGATTTTTATGGTGCAATGGACGGAGCTAGTAAATTCGTTAAAGGTGACGCGATTGCAGGGATTATTATGGTATTAATTAATATCATATTTGGAATCATAATTGGGATGATGCAAAAAGGACTTTCAATTGGTGAGGCTGCTTCACTTTACACAACACTTACAGTTGGGGATGGGATAGTGAGCCAAATACCAGCCCTATTAATTTCTACAGCAACAGGTATTGTTGTGACAAGAGCGGCTTCCGAAGGAAATTTAGGATCAGATATTACATCACAGTTGTTTGCTTTCCCAAAGATGCTGTACGTAGCAGGTGGTACGATCTTTTTGCTAGGAATATTCACACCAATTGGACTATTATTAACTTTACCAATTGCTGGGTTATTAGCATTTGGAGGGTACATGATTTCTAAATCTAAGGATACACCTGCACAAGACGAGGAAGAAGTTGAACAAGAAATTGAAATGGATGAGATGAAGAGTCCGGAAAGTGTTGTCAACTTATTAAATATTGACCCAATCGAATTTGAATTTGGATATGGATTAATTCCGTTAGCAGATACAAATCAAGGTGGAGACCTTCTCGATCGCGTTGTCATGATTAGACGACAACTTGCAATTGAATTTGGTATCGTCATTCCAGTTGTGAGAATACGTGATAACATTCAACTACAGCCAAATGAGTACCGCTTAAAAATAAAAGGTAATGAAGTAGCAAAAGGTGAAATCTTACTAGACCATTATTTAGCAATGGCACCAGGAATAGAGGAAGATTCAATAGAAGGTATTGATACTGTAGAACCATCTTTCGGTCTCCCTGCAAAATGGATAACAGAGGAAACGAAAGATACAGCTGAAATGTTTGGCTATACAGTTGTTGATCCACCTTCTGTTGTCTCGACACATATTACAGAAGTGATAAAACAAAATGCACATGAATTATTGGGAAGACAAGAAACGAAACAATTAATTGATCACTTGAAGGAATCATATCCAATTCTTGTGGAAGAAGTTACTCCAACACCATTAAGTATCGGTGATATTCAAAAGGTTCTTGCAAAACTTTTACGTGAAAAAGTTTCGATTCGTAATTTACCGATTATTTTTGAAACATTAGCTGACTTTGGAAAAATGACAGCTGATACAGAGCTCTTAGGGGAATATGTAAGACAAGCTTTGGCAAAACAAATAACAACACAATACGTTGATCAAGACCAGCTATTGAAGGTCGTAACATTATCCGGGAAAGTAGAAAAAATGATTGCAGAAGGTGTTCAACAAACTGAGCATGGAAATTACTTGTCATTGAGCCCGGAGATATCTCAAGCTATTATTGAAGCGATAGCAAAAGAAGTAGAGAGTCTGTCCTTACAACAGCAAACACCGATTTTATTATGTTCACCTGCTGTTCGCATGTATGTAAGACAACTAACAGATAGGTATTTCCCACAAGTACCGATATTATCTTATAATGAACTAGAAGCAAATGTTGAAGTACAGAGTGTTGGAGTGGTGAATGTAGAATGAAGGTAAAAAAATTTGTCGCACCATCTATGCAAGAAGCAATGAAAAAAATCAGAACTGAGATGGGAAATGACGCAGTTATATTAAATTCTAAGGTAATTAATACTGGAGGATTTCTAGGTTTATTTACGAAGAAAAAAATTGAAGTTATTGCTGCAATTGACCCAGATATGCCAGTAGATGATAAAAAAATGTCTAGACCTTCTTATACTAGTAAAGCCAAACAACACGAACTAGAGAGAATAGATGCAACACAATCAAAAGGGTCAATTCAGACGAACGAAATAAATCCATATTTATTAGCAGAAGTGAAAGAACTAAAAAGCTTAATTCAATCAATGTCAAATCAGGAACAAATTAGTTTATATCCTGAACCATTAAAAAGATTATTAGAAAAGATGACGAAGCAGGAAATCAATGTATCTCTAAGAAATCAGGCAATGTCAGAACTTTTAGCTTTTTGGTATCAACAAAATGAAAATCCTAGTACGGAACAACTAGAGGATAAACAAAGAGAATACTTTGAATCCCAGCTTAGCGATTTATCCTTCGGAGGAATTACTTATCAAAAAAAATATATAAATGTTATTGGTCCTACAGGAGTAGGTAAAACAACAACATTAGCAAAGCTAGCAGCTGAATGCGTTATTCAAAAAAAGAAAAAGGTAGCTTTTATTACAACTGACACATACCGAATTGCTGCAATAGACCAATTAAAAACGTATGCAAAAATATTAAATATCCCAATAGAGGTTTGTTATAATCTTGAAGATTTTAAACAAGCGAAGCAAAAATTGCATTCTTACGATTATATCTTAATTGACACTGCTGGAAGAAACTTTTTAGAGTCCCAATATGTAACAGACTTGCAAAAAATCATCGATTTCAATGAGGATATGGAAACATTTCTTGTGTTAGCAGCAACTGCGAAGTCAACTGATATGTTAGCTGTTTATAAGCAGTTTTCCATTATCCCTATAGATAAGTTAATCATAACAAAGCTAGATGAAACGGCTACGAGAGGTCCTTTATTTGATGTGATGATTCAAACGAAAAAAGGCATCGCTTATACAACACATGGTCAAAATGTTCCAGATGACATCGAGGAATCTACGAGAAAACATATTGTCGAACAGATATTGAGGTAGTGATATGATGAATGATCAAGCAGCACGTTTAAGAGAGCGACTAAAATCATTAAAATCACAAGCGAAGTCAGTAGCGGTAATGAGCGGCAAGGGCGGTGTAGGTAAATCTAACTTTTCGTTAAATTTTGCTATAGCTCTTGGAAAAGCTCATAAACGAGTTTTGTTATTCGATTTAGATATCGGCATGGGGAATATTGATATATTAATCGGTGAAAGTTCAAAATACTCGATTGTGGATTATTTTGAACAAAAAATCCCTTTAACCGACCTTATAACTAATGACCCTAAAACAGACCTCGACTATATATCAGGAGGCACTGGGTTAGGTTCTATCTTTAAGATAAATGACGACCAGTTTCAGAGGTTTACAGCAGAACTGGAATATTTATTTAAAGCATATGATTATATCATTTTTGACATGGGAGCAGGAATTTCAGAAGAAAGCTTAAGATTTATTTTGTCAGTTGATGAAATTATTGTCATTACTACACCAGAACCAACTGCAATGACAGATGCATATGCTGCGATGAAACAAGTTTCAATACACGATTCTACGATACCGCTTACGCTTGTGATTAACCGAGTTTATAATCGCAAAATAGGTGAAATTACGTTTAAAAGATTATCAAATACAATGATTAACTTTATGAAACGAGAGGTTACTTATTTAGGAACAATTCCTGACGATTCAACGATTATGAAGGCAGTTATTAACCAGCAGCCTTTCATCAATTTTCAGCCAAACTGTCCGGCAAGTAGAGCAATAGTAAATATATCTGAAGAATTTATAAATAAAAGTAGTATGAATGAAACAGTCGAACAATCAACGACACCTTTTATTACGAAATTTAAGCATTTCTTCATGAAAGGTAGGTAACAAAATGAATAAAGTTAGAGTTCTTGTCGTAGATGATTCTGCTTTCATGAGGAAATTAATTTCTGATTTTCTACAGGAAGATGAACAAATTGAAGTGATAGGTATTGCTAGAAATGGAAAGGATGCTCTTGCTAAGGTAGAACTTCTAAATCCAGACGTTATTACATTAGATGTAGAAATGCCTCTTATGAATGGCTTAGAAGCTTTAAAGACAATTATGGAACGCTTTCCTAGACCTGTTATCATGCTATCAAGTACAACTAAAGAAGGTACAGAAAATACAATCAAGTCATTACAGTACGGTGCATTTGATTTTATATCAAAACCTTCAGGAGCTATATCTTTAGACCTATACAAAATAAAAGAGCAATTAATTAGTATAGTAAAAACTGCTGTAAAAGCAAACTTGAAAAATATACATGTTAAAAATACAAAAATTTATCCCCAACAAAAGGTTAGATATAGTAAAATAGACACATATAGAGAAGAAAGTACTATTTCTTCTGTCAAAAGCAAACTAAACAAAACAATTGTATGTATTGGCACCTCAACGGGCGGCCCCAGAGCATTACAGCATGTATTACCAAAGTTACCTGCAGAAATAGAAGCACCTATATTAATTGTTCAGCATATGCCTCCGGGCTTTACACACTCTTTAGCAAATAGGTTAAATACATTATGTGCAATTACTGTTAAAGAAGCTGAGGAAGGCGAAATTGTCCAAAACGGGACAGCTTATATTGCACCTGGTGGTTCTCATTTAAAAGTGTTGAAATCAAGTAATTCGTTAGTAATAAAAATAGATAAATCAGAAATTCGAAATGGTCATCGTCCTTCTGTAGATGTTATGTTTGAATCTTTAAGTATGATTCAAGATTATCGTAAAGTAGCGGTCATTATGACTGGTATGGGTACTGATGGGACAGAAGGATTAAAACGTTTAAAATCAACAGGAGAGGTCAGTGCCATTTCTGAGTCAGAACAAACAGCTGTTGTATATGGCATGCCTAAATCAGCAGTCGGAACAAATCTTGTTGATAAAGTGGAAGTTGTCGATGAAATAGCGACTTCTATAATGAAATATATCCGAAATTAAGGGGTGTAACCTTATGGAAATGAATCAATACTTAGAAGTCTTTATTGAAGAAAGTAAGGAACATTTACAATCTTGTAATGAAAAAATATTAGAATTAGAAAAAAATCCAAGTGACTTATCGATTGTTAATGAGATATTCCGTTCTGCACATACATTGAAAGGTATGAGTGCAACAATGGGATATGAGGACTTAGCAAATCTAACACATCAAATGGAAAATGTATTAGACGCGATTCGTAACGGAAAACTTCATGTGACATCAGAAATTTTTGATGCGGTTTTCGCTGCCATTGACGACTTAGAAGAAATGGTCTTGTCAATTGCTGATGGTGGAGATGGAAAGAAAGATGTTACAACAGTAGTTGAGATGCTTAAAGCGATTGAAAGTGGAGACACAAGTAATCTAGTAAAAACTCAAACAGCTGCTACGCTTGAGAAAACGAATCTAGCAAGTCAAGAGTATGATGACTTCGAATTTACCGTTATTCAACAATCTAGTGAACAAGGTTTTTCTGCATATGAATTAACAGTATCCTTACGTGAAGATTGTTTATTAAAAGCTGCTCGTGTATATATGGTTTTTGAAATTCTTGAACAGCTTGGTGAAGTGATTAAATCAGTACCAGCTGTTGATTTATTAGAAGAAGAGAAGTTTGATTCTCAATTTACAGTATCTATTGTTTCAAAGGAATCTGCTGATGATATAAAGCAAAAAGTAATGAAAGTTTCTGAAATTGATGAAGCAACAGTTGTCCTTCTTGACCCGTCATCCTTATCTGTCTCAGGTAAAACGCAAAAGAATCTACCTCAACAAGAAGCTACCGGACAGGTAAATGAAGTAGTAGATTCAGATAAGACACCAAACAGTAATAGTCAGGAACAAGCTTCTAAAGTCACAGCTAAGTCAAGTTCTAAAACAATTCGAGTAAACATTGAACGATTAGACATTTTAATGAATCTATTTGAAGAACTTGTTATCGATAGAGGTAGACTCGAGCAAATATCAAAGGATCTAAATAATAGTGAACTAGATGAAACAGTAGAGAGAATGTCAAGAATTTCAGGAGACTTGCAAAATATAATTCTAAACATGCGAATGGTTCCAGTGGAGACTGTTTTCAACAGATTTCCACGTATGATTCGTCAATTAGCTAAAGATTTAAACAAAAAAATCAACTTAGATATTTCGGGTGCAGAAACAGAGTTAGATAGAACAGTTATTGATGAGATTGGTGACCCGTTGGTGCATCTGTTAAGAAATGCAATTGACCATGGTGTTGAAATGCCAGCTGAGCGTTTAAAAAATGGCAAACCGGAAACAGGAAATGTTTATTTAAGAGCTTACCATAGTGGAAACCATGTCTTTATTGAAATTGAAGATGATGGAGCTGGGATAAGTCGAGAAAGAGTCTTAAAAAAGGCGCTTGACAGAGGTGTAGTAACTGAACAAATAGCTGCTACTCTTACGGACAAACAAGTATATGAGCTAATCTTTTCTTCAGGCTTTTCAACGGCTGATAAAATATCAGATATTTCTGGCCGTGGTGTTGGGTTAGATGTAGTTAAAAGCACAATTGAGTCACTTGGTGGAACAGTTTCTATTGATGCAGAAGAAGGAAAGGGTTCACTATTTTCGATTCAATTGCCATTAACTCTTTCAATTATTTCTGTCATGCTTGTAGAATTACAAAAAGAGAAATATGCAATTCCATTATCTTCAATAATTGAAACTGCAGTTATTAAAAAAGAAGATATATTACAAGCACATAATCAAAAAGTAATTGACTTCCGTGGGAAGATTGTCCCACTCGTTGATTTAAATGAAATTTTTGAAGTCCCTCAAGAAAATGAAAATGATGATTTTGTATCGCTTATCATTGTAAGAAAGGGAGAAAAAATGGCGGCCCTTGTCGTGGACTCGTTTATAGGCCAACAAGAGATCGTTCTAAAGTCATTAGGTAATTACTTAGATTCTGTGTTTGCAATCTCAGGTGCAACCATTTTAGGTGACGGTCAAGTCGCATTAATTGTAGATTGCAATTCTTTAATTAAATAATTTTTTAGTCTACATGAAATGATTAGTTTAATAGAAATAGATTTAAAAGGTTTACTGAATCTGTAATAAGGCTAAACGTGTAGAAAGGGGCCTAACCAATGAGTGAGAATTTATCGGATAATATGAAAGTGATTGTTTTTCAACTGCAAGACGAGGAATATGGATTACCTGTACAGCAGGTACAGTCTATAGAGAAAGTGGAACATATTACACGTGTCCCAAAAACTGCACCATATTTAAAAGGAGTCATTAACCTTCGCGGTGTTGTGACCCCAGTTATTGATTTAAGAATCCGTTTTGGCTTAAAAAGCGATGAGATAACAGAGCATACTCGGATGATTATTGTCACAAAAGATGATATCGATGTTGGCTTCATTGTCGATGCTGCTAACGATGTTCTCGATATACCTTCAGATGTTATTGAACCAGCACCAGAAGTAGTTGGTTCTATAGAAGTGGAATATATTAAAGGTGTTGCAAAGTTAGATAAGCGACTAATTGTGATGATTGATTTAAATGAGGTTTTAAAGGTGAAAGAAAGAGGAACATTGCTAAGTGTATAGGTGGTTTAGCTAATGGACTACATGAATCGTATTTCTTCTAAACATTTGGACGTCTTAAAAGAGATTGGGAATATTGGAGCAGGTCACTCAGCAACTGCACTTTCGAAATTACTAGATAAAAAAATTGACATGAATGTCCCGAATGTCAAAATCGTATCATTCAATGAGTTAATGGAGTGGGTTGGCGGACCTGAGGTTGTTATAGCTGGTGTGTTTTTAAGAATTGAGGGAGAAATCCCGGGCTCTTTATTCTTTGTTCTAAGCATAGAACAAGCAGAACGATTTATAAAACAACTATTAAACGATGACCTTTTTTCCTTTCATAAAACTGATTACGATGAAATTGGATTTTCTGCTTTGCAAGAACTTGGGAATATTCTTACTGGTTCATACTTATCATCTTTATCGGATTTAACAGATTTATCAATCTACCCCTCAGTTCCAGCATTATCAATTGATATGTTTGGCGCTGTCATTAGCCATGGCTTAATTGAATTATCGCACGTCAGTGACTTTGCGATAGTCATTGATACAATTATTAAAGAAGATGACCCATGTGAAGAACATGTAGATTCTGTTAAAGGACATTTCTTCTTACTCCCTGATCCTGATTCATTTAAAAAGCTTTTTGATGCTTTAGGTGTAAGTGATGAAACCTGAATCAGTTGAAATTATTAAAGTTGGAATTGCTGATCTTAATATTGTAAGGTCACCTAATCTGATAAGAACATCTGGACTAGGCTCATGTGTCGGGTTAATTATCTATGACAAAGTGCAAGAGATTGCTGGACTAGCTCATATTATGTTACCTGATTCATCGCTAGCAAATAAGGATACGATAAAACTTGCTAAATATGCCGATACAGCTATTCCTGAATTAATATCGAAACTTTCAGAATCAGGTGCAAGAAAATGTCATTTATCAGCAAAAATGGCCGGGGGGGCACAAATGTTTCACTTTCAAGCATCGACTGACATGATGAGAATTGGACCTAGGAATGTAGAAGCAATTAAACTACATCTTGCAAACTACAATATTAAGATAGTAAGTGAGGATGTCGGGGGAAACAGTGGCAGAACGATAGAATTTAATCCTAAAACATCTGAATTGATGATAAGAACGGTTAATCAAGGTACAAAAATGATATGAAATTATTAGGTAAGTTTGTAGCTTTTTGTGAGGGGGATTATTTTGAGTCAATTAACATTAAATGAAGAACAGGCGATATGGCAAAAATGGATAGATGTACGTGACACACATGCAGGCGATGTTCTCATCAAAAGATACATGCCCCTTGTTTCTTATCATGTACAGCGAATTTCTGTTGGTTTACCTAAAAGTGTTAGCAAAGATGATTTAATGAGTCTCGGACTTTTTGGTTTGTATGATGCCCTTGAGAAATTCGATCCGAATCGTGATTTGAAATTTGATACGTATGCTTCGTTCCGTGTGCGTGGAGCGATAATCGATGGTCTCAGAAAAGAGGATTGGTTACCACGTAGTTCAAGGGAAAAGGCTAAACGTGTAGAAGCGATGATTGATAGATTAGAACAAAAGCATTTAAGAAATGTGACATCTAAAGAAATCGCAAGTGAATTAGGTTTATCTGAAGGCGAAGTTGTGAATGTTATGAATGAGGGATTTTTTGCGAATGTCCTCTCAATTGATGAACAATTGTTTGACCAAGAAGATGGCGAAGGTATTGGCTTCACAATTAAAGATGATAATCAACAAACACCTGAAGAAAAAATGCTGAAAGATGAATTAATTGCCCAATTATCTGAAGTAATTACACAACTAAGTGAAAAAGAACAGCTTGTAATTAGTTTTTTCTACAAGGAAGAATTAACATTAACAGAAATCGGACAAGTTATGAATTTATCAACATCTAGAATTTCACAAATTCATTCAAAGGCCTTATTTAAATTAAGAAAAATTTTAGAAAATGTCGTACATTAATATTCGATAGAAAAGTAGCGCCTTATTAGGGCGCTCTATTTTTATATAAGACAGCTCGTTCGTTGCCGCCTGAGCTATGAGGCTCACCACCCACCCTGCTATTGCTGTGTACTGAAGTGGAGATAAACAGTAAACAACAGCTTAGTTAAAAGCAAATCTTTACGAAAACAGCCTAACAAATAAAGAAGCTCAAGTAGATTGGAGTTTTAGCACATGAGTTTAAAAAGTATTGAATTGCAAATAGCTATACCGAGAACCCATGATGCAGGTAAATTACAAGAGCAGTTTAATCAAAGAGGACAACTGATTCATGACCAACTAGCAGATACGATTAAAAAAGAAGATGACATAAAAAAAACGCAAGTACCAGAAAATAATGATAGTGAAAAAATAAAGCTAAAACAGGAGAATTCTAATCAAAACCAGCAACAACAAAAAAAGCAAAAGAAAGAAGAAGAACAAAACGAGCAATCTGAGCATCCTTACAAAGGAAAATCGATTGACTTTTTTGGTTAAGTGAGGCGTTGTATGAATACTTTTTTATTTATGATTAGTTTACTATTACATATTGTTGCATTTTATTTTATCGTTGTCTTATTTACACGATATTCCGCAATGAAAAATGTTGCTGAAACACAAAGTACAATGCTCGAGGAGGCTGAGAATTCTTTAACTAATTTTCTTATTGAAATGAAAGATGAGAATAATCGGCTAATTCAGCAATTAACAAGTAATTCTGCAGCTAGTGTGCAAGAAAACAGTTCCGAGCATGTTGGAAAACACAGTAAAAATACAGATGAGAAAAACAGTGAGTTAGAGTTAGATAGTAATAATGGTGCAAATGACTTATTGGATTTGCCAAATTATCTTCAAGATTTATCCGATATTAAAGATGTTGTAGAGATTAAGACAGAACAAGTTGAAGATAAACCATTACCATTTGAAAAAAAGGTAATTGACCTCTATGAAAAAGGGTATAGTATAGAGAAAATTGCCAAACAGCTAAATAAAGGAAAAACCGAGATTGAATTACTACTGAAATTTCAACAAAAGCATTAAAAGTAAAATTTTAAAGCAGAGTACTGAACAATTTATTTATAGAAGTTTTACTTTAATCTTGATTGTCGGATTTTGTTATGGTATATTAATTTTTGGTGTTATTACACACGTTTATAGATTTAAGCATTGGTGCTGTTAATACAGTTATGTTTAAAGATGATATAAGCGGAGGATTATCAAAACCATTAGGAGGAAATTACACATGTCAGTTATCTCAATGAAGCAATTGCTTGAAGCTGGTGTTCACTTCGGTCATCAAACTCGCCGTTGGAACCCAAAAATGAAACGTTACATCTTTACAGAGCGTAACGGAATTTATATCATCGACCTTCAAAAAACAGTTAAAAAGGTTGAAGAAGCTTACAAATTCGTAAAAGAACTTGGAGCAGAAGGCGGTACAATCCTATTTGTAGGAACTAAAAAACAAGCACAGGATTCAGTTAAAGAAGAAGCTGAACGTTCTGGAATGTACTATGTTAACCAACGTTGGTTAGGTGGTACATTAACAAACTTTGAAACAATCCAAAAGCGTATTAAACGTTTAAAAGATATTCAAAGAATGCAGGAAGATGGTACTTTTGAAGTTCTTCCTAAAAAAGAAGTTGTTCAACTTAATAAGGAACTTGAAAGACTTGAAAAATTCCTTGGTGGAATTAAAGATATGAAGCAATTACCAGATGCATTATTTATTATCGATCCTCGTAAAGAGCGTATCGCTGTAGCAGAAGCACGTAAACTTAACATCCCGATCGTTGGTATTGTTGATACTAACTGTGATCCAGATGAAATTGATTATGTAATCCCTGCAAATGATGATGCAATTCGCGCTGTTAAGCTTCTAACTGCAAAAATTGCGGATGCAATTTTAGAATCTAAACAAGGTGAAGAAACAACACCTGCTTAATGTGCAAAAAGGTGATAAGGGGATTTGGCCTTTTATCACCTTTTTTTAAGCAAATTACATAGACAATACAAACAAGTACTTAGAATCTATGAAGTACAACTAGTAGATAGAACTCATAAATATAATAGATGCCACTACTAATGACATCTTATAGTAAGTTATGATGTTTGATGTACTAGCAAAATGATAATGATAACATTATACGACTTTCAAGGAGGAATACCGTTATGGCAGTAACCGCTCAAATGGTAAAAGAACTACGTGAAAAAACAGGCGCTGGAATGATGGATTGTAAAAAGGCGTTAACTGAAACAAATGGAGATATGGATCAAGCGATTGATTATCTTCGTGAAAAAGGTATTGCTAAGGCTGCAAAAAAATCAGACCGTATTGCTGCAGAAGGTTCTGCTTCAGTTAAAGTAAGTGGAAATGAAGCTGTCATTTTAGAAGTGAACTCTGAAACTGACTTCGTTGCAAAAAATGAAGGTTTTAAAGAGTTAATTAATGGATTAGCGGATTTCCTTTTAGCTAAAAAACCAGCTGATGTTGATGCTGCTTTAGCTGAAACTATGGATAATGGCTCAACTGTTGCGGATTACATCAATGCTGCAATTGCTAAAATCGGAGAAAAAATTACGCTTCGTCGTTTTACAATTGTAGAGAAATCAGATAATGATGCATTTGGTGCATATCTTCATATGGGAGGCCGAATCGGTGTATTAACACTATTAGAAGGTACTACTGATGAAGATGCTGCTAAAGATGTTGCGATGCATGTTGCTGCTGTTAATCCTAAATACATTTCACGTGACCAAGTTTCTGCTGAAGAAGCTGAGCATGAACGTAAAATTTTAACTGAACAAGCATTAAACGAAGGAAAACCAGAAAACATCGTTGCTAAAATGGTTGAAGGCCGCCTTGGTAAATATTTTGAAGAAATTTGTTTACTAGATCAAAGCTTTGTTAAAAACCCTGATCAAAAAGTAAAACAATTTGTTGAGTCAAAAGGTGGAACTGTTAAAACGTTTATCCGTTATGAAGTTGGCGAAGGAATTGAAAAACGTCAAGATAACTTCGCAGAAGAAGTTATGAACCAAGTGAAAAAATAAATTCCTATCTAAGTAGTGGTATCGTGACACTGCTACTTATCATACATGACTTGAAATCAAAGAGGGAACACTTGTTGTGTTCCCTTCTTTAAAAGATAAACGTTTTTTTTAGAAAAAAGTTATTTTTATAACTAGAGTAATTGCTTGTACTATATAGAATGCTTTTTTCTAAAATTAGGTATTTAGTGAAATTAGTTGGAGGTAGTTATGAGTAATCCAAAATATCAACGAATTGTTTTAAAATTAAGTGGTGAAGCACTTGCAGGTGATAATGGCTTTGGAATTAATCCTTCAGTTATTCAATCGATTGCAAAGCAAGTTAAAGAAATTGCAGAATTAGATGTTGAAGTTGCCGTTGTTGTTGGAGGCGGAAATATTTGGCGTGGTAAAATCGGTAGTGAAATGGGAATGGACCGTGCAACAGCTGACTATATGGGTATGCTAGCAACTGTCATGAATTCATTGGCACTTCAAGATAGTTTAGAAACACAAGGGATCCAAACACGTGTACAAACATCGATTGAAATGAGACAGGTTGCAGAACCTTACATACGAAGAAAAGCAATTCGCCACTTAGAGAAAAAGCGTGTAGTCATTTTTGCTGCAGGTACAGGTAATCCATATTTTTCTACTGATACAACGGCTGCTTTACGTGCTGCAGAAATAGAAGCAGATGTTATTTTAATGGCAAAAAATAATGTTGATGGAGTATATAGTGCAGACCCACGTGTTGATAAAAATGCGGTTAAATATGATACATTATCTTATTTAGATGTACTTAAAGAAGGTTTAGCTGTAATGGATTCGACTGCATCCTCATTATGTATGGATAATGATATACCACTTATCGTTTTTTCTATTATGGAAGAAGGAAATATCAAGCGTGCCGTAACAGGCGAAAATATCGGAACAATCGTTAGGGGGAAATAACCTTGGCAAAACAAGTATTAGATCATACTAAAGAGAAAATGGAAAAAGCAGTTTCAGCTTTAAGTCGTGAATTAGCTACCGTTCGTGCAGGTAGAGCCAGTGCAAACTTATTAGACAAAATATCTGTAGATTATTATGGTGCACCAACACCAATAAATCAACTTGCATCTATAAGTATTCCTGAAGCACGTTTACTAGTTATTCAACCATATGATAAGTCAATTCTTAGTGAAATTGAAAAAGCGATTCAAAGATCAGATTTAGGACTTACACCTTCAAATGACGGTTCACTTATTCGCTTATCTATACCAGCATTAACAGAAGAGCGAAGAAAAGAACTTGTTAAGCTTGTGAAAAAATATGCTGAAGAAGCAAAAGTTGCTGTTCGAAATATTCGACGTGATGGAAATGATGAGTTGAAAAAGCTGGAGAAAAACGGTGAAATTACTGAAGATGAATTAAGAAGCAATACAGATAGCGTTCAAAAGTTAACAGATGATTTTATCGTCAAAGTTGACCAAGTTGCAAAAGATAAAGAAAAAGAAATCATGGAAGTTTAAGTCGAAAATAGGTACAATAGATCATGTTAAGACCCTCTAATGTTTACAGGGGGTTTTTTTGTTAATACTGTTAACATCGTCATAATAGAATGAAAATCATGAATTTATTGGGTGATGGAGGAATCACATGCTCAACTTATTTAAAAAGTGGAAAGGTCATCCTCAATCAGGAGCACAGCAACATGTAATGAAAGAGGATATCTTAAAGGGTGAAATTCCTGAACATATTGCAATTATTATGGACGGTAATGGAAGATGGGCTAAGAAACGAGCGCTTCCAAGAATTGCAGGACATCATGAAGGAATGAAAGTAGTTCGTAAAATTACGAAACAGGCAAATAATTTAGGGGTTAAGGCTTTAACTTTATACGCCTTTTCTACAGAAAATTGGAAACGGCCAAAAACAGAGGTCGAATATATAATGAAACTTCCTGAAGAGTTTTTAAATACCTATTTGCCTGAACTTATTAAAGAAAATGTTCAAGTTAGGATTATCGGTGATAGGCAAAAATTGCCAGAACATACTTTGAGGGCTGTGAATAGAGCGATAAATGATACAAAAAATAATACTGGTTTAATTTTAAATTTTGCATTGAATTATGGTAGTCGTGCGGAAATACTAAATGCGGTTCAAAGTATGATTAAAGACGTTAAAACAGGTAAGTTAGCTGAAACTGATATTGATGAAAAGCTTTTTTCTGACTATTTAATGACCCATTTCTTACAGGATCCTGATTTGTTAATTAGAACTAGTGGAGAGATAAGGTTAAGTAATTTTATGCTATGGCAATTAGCTTATACAGAATTTTGGTTTACTGATGTGTTATGGCCAGATTTTAGTGAGCAGGATCTATTAAAAGCTATCTATACATATCAACAAAGAGGACGCAGATTTGGCGGCATATAAATAAAGGTGATGAAGTCAACGATGAAACAACGTATTTTAACTGCAGTTTTAGCTGCAGCTGTTTTTCTACCATTCGTAATTTATGGAGAATTACCATTTACTATAATGGTCTATTTATTAGGGTCAATAGCATTATATGAATTATTAAAAATGAAAAAAATCTCGTTAGTAAGCATTCCAGGTATCGTAAGTTTAATAATATTATGGGTACTTTTATTACCAACAAATTACCTCTCAATATTAGGTGATAAGTTTTCCAAAGATGAGTTTGCTTTACTTGCCTTGCTACTGTTATTAACATATACAGTAGTTACGAAGAATAAATTTACATTTGAAGATGTTGGGTTCCTCGTCATTGCGATATTTTACTTAGGTATCGGGTTTTATTTTTTAATAGAAACAAGAAATATTCCTGTTCATGGTCTAGAACTTGTCTTTTTTGCATTATTATTGATATGGGTAACAGATTCTGGTGCTTATTTCGTCGGGCGAGCAATGGGGAAAAAGAAACTGTGGCCTGAAATAAGTCCGAATAAAACAGTTGAAGGTGCAGTTGGTGGAGTCTTATTTGCGGTGCTTTTCGCATGTATATACCATTATTTTACAGGAGTTCTTGATAATTACGTAACAGTAACCTTTATAACGATATTGTTATCTATTTTTGGACAAATTGGTGATTTAGTCGAATCAGCACTTAAACGTCATTATCAAGTGAAAGACTCAGGGAACATTCTGCCCGGGCATGGTGGTATATTAGACCGATTTGACAGCTTATTATTCGTTTTACCATTGCTGCATTTTTTAATTCGTCTGTTTGTCTAATCTTCAAAAAAGGGTTGTTAAGGTAGAATTTAAATTATCGATGTTTACTATGTTTAAACTGATTTCATCTTCAGTAAAAGCTTTGTTTAAGGCTCTTTTCTAAGAGATTGTGGATTTATGCATTAACTTTTTTAATGGTTTGTTGGTGCTTAAAGTGCGAGACTCCTGAGACGTGAGCAGGCGTTTACGCTGAGGAATACGAAAAGCGTAGGCGGCTTGCCCATCGACGTACAAACTGGAGGGGCATCGACTGAAATAAAGGAATCACGATGAGCCGAATGGCGAATCGACGATGACTTATCGTAGGGAGATGACAGGCTCACCACCCACCCCGCGGAAAGCGAGTACTGTAGCGGAGACCAACCCTAAACGACAACTGAGTTAAAAGCAACAAAGTTTACGAAAACAGCCTTGTTTAAAGATAGGTTGTGAAATAAAGACATGGGAATATCATTATCAAGCCTACAACCAGTACAGAAGCGATTAGTTACAACTACAAGTTATTAAGGATTATTTTTTGATTGGACGTGAGTGTTTACGTGAAAAAGATAAGTTTGTTAGGTGCTACAGGCTCTATTGGAATACAAACGTTAGATGTTATCGCATCACATCCGAATGAGTTTAATCTTGTGTCCATGTCTTTTGGTTCAAATGTAAAATCAGGTATTGATATTATTAAAAAATTCAAGCCGAAGTTTGTTGCTGTAAAAGATAAGGACACATATTCATTATTAATCGACACTTTTGGAAGCGGAGATATTACTTTTCATTATGGTCAAGATGGATTAATTGAAGCTGCAGTATTTGATGATGTAGACATTTTAGTGAATGCCGTTGTTGGTAGTGTTGGATTAGTTCCTACTTTAAAAGCGATTGAACACGGTATTACAATTGCCCTAGCAAATAAAGAAACATTAGTAACTGCCGGTCATATTGTGATGGAGCTCGCTAATCAATATAATGTGCCAATATTGCCTGTGGATAGTGAGCATTCCGCTATTTATCAATGCTTGCAAGGAGAAGATACAAAAGCAATTGATAAACTCATTATAACTGCATCTGGAGGAAGCTTTCGGGATAAAACGAGAGACGAATTAAAAGGAGTTACTGTTGAACAAGCATTAAATCATCCAAATTGGTCAATGGGTGCAAAAATAACTATTGATTCAGCAACGATGATGAATAAAGGACTAGAAGTGATTGAGGCACATTGGCTGTTTCAAATGCCTTATGAGAAAATTGAAGTTCTGCTTCATAAGGAAAGTATCATTCATTCGATGGTACAATTTGAAGATTATAGTGTAATTGCCCAGCTAGGTACACCTGATATGAGGGTTCCGATCCAGTATGCACTTTCATATCCTAATAGATTGCCCATTCATAATGGCAATAGGTTAAACCTTAGTGAAATTGGTCTACTGCATTTCGAACAAATGGATTTTGATAGATTTCGTTCTTTATATTTAGCGTTTGAATCAGGTAAGAGCGGCGGGACAATGCCGACTGTTTTAAATGCTTCAAATGAAGTAGCTGTTGCAGCTTTTTTAAAAGGGCAAATTTCATTTTTGAAAATTGATGAGATAATTGAAAAAGCTTTGGACAGTCATGCTAATATTACACATCCAACCTTGGAGCAAATTCAAGAAGTTGATAAGCTAACACGTACATATGTACAATCATTAATCTCATAAAGGTGGTCATACAAGAATGAATACGGTGATAGCGTTTATCCTGATTTTCGGTGCTCTTGTATTCTTCCATGAGCTTGGACATTTAATGCTTGCAAAGCGTGCAGGAATCTTATGTCGTGAGTTTGCAATTGGGTTTGGGCCGAAAATCTTATCTTTCAAAAAGAACGAAACGGTATATACAATAAGATTGTTACCTATAGGTGGTTTTGTTAGAATGGCCGGTGAAGATCCTGAAGTTATAGAGGTTAAACCAGGTCATAATGTTGGATTGCTATTCAATAGTGAAAACAAAGTAGAAAAAATCATATTAAATAACAAAGAAAAATATCCTCAAGCACGAATCATTGAGGTGGAAAATGTAGATTTAGAACATAACATGTTTCTTTCGGGATATGAGCATGGAGAAGAAGATTTCTTGAAACGTTTTGATGTTAGTGAAACTTCTTACTTTGTGATGGATGGGCAGGAGATTCAAATTGCCCCATATAATCGCCAATTCCAATCAAAAAAGGTTGGCGAAAGAATTGCTGCTATCTTTGCAGGTCCGTTAATGAATTTTATTTTAGCTTTTGTTATATTAGTTGCATTAGGATTTATTCAAGGGGCGCCAGTTAATGACCCGAGACTTGGAGAACTTACAAACGATGGTTCTGCAAAAGAGGCCGGGTTACAAGAAGGGGATGTTATCCATTCAATTGAAGGCCAAGCTACCGCTTCATGGCAAGAGGTTGTGGAAATAATTAAAGATAATCCTGATACTGAATTAACATTTGAAGTAGAGCGTGGCGGTGAAGTTCTATCTATCGAAGTTGTACCTGACTCGGCGACAGTTGGAGATGAAACGATCGGTCGGATTGGAGCATATAACCCTGTCGATAAATCCTTTGTAAGCTCATTTAAATATGGTTTTACTGAAACATATACTTGGACTAAAGAAATATTGATTGGATTTGGTAAACTTGTAACTGGCCAGTTTTCAATTGATATGTTATCAGGTCCAGTAGGTATATATGATATAACCGACCAGGTTGCTGAATCTGGTACAATCAATTTATTAAGATGGGCAGCATTATTGAGTATTAATTTAGGAATTGTAAACTTATTACCGATTCCAGCTCTTGATGGAGGCAGATTATTGTTTCTATTTGTAGAAGCATTACGAGGTAAGCCGATTGATAGGCAAAAAGAAGGGATTGTCCATTTCATTGGTTTTTCACTATTAATGCTATTAATGCTTGTTGTAACATGGAATGATATTCAACGATTATTCCTTTAAGAAAGGATTCTAAAGAGGGTTTATCTAAATTATTTATAGTTTTATTACAATGATAAAGGCTCTTTTCTAAAAGATTGTGGCTTTTTGCACGAACCTTTTTAATGGTTTGTTGGAGCTGGCCTAAGAGACTCCTGCGGGATGCGTGGGAGAGGTGAGACGTGAGCAAGCGTTAACGCTGAGGAGTACGAAAAGCGTAGGCGCTTGCCCAAGGATGTATAAACTCAGACGGGCATCGACTAAGGCCAAAGGAATCACGATGAGCCGAATGGCGAATCGTTCTGATTTATCCTAGGGAGCTGACCTGAAGCTTGATAGCAGGTAGCCGCAAGGAGCTATGAGGCTCACCACCCACCCCGCTACCCGTGAGTACTGCAAGAGGAGACAAACCCTAAACGACAACTCAGTTAAAAGCAACAATGTTTACGAAAATAGCCTTGATTTAATAGTGTATACAATTATTCATATCCTAGGTAACCCTTAACTAAAGATAGAGGTGCGCGTTATGAAACAAAGTATGACATTTATTCCAACTCTTAGAGAAGTACCTGCTGATGCCGAAGTGAAAAGTCATCAGTTAATGTTACGAGCTGGTTTTATTAGACAAAATACTAGTGGAGTTTACAGTTATTTACCGTTAGCACATAAAGTATTAAAAAAAATAGAACAAATTGTTCGAGAAGAAATGGACAAGGCAGGTGCAAGTGAATTATTTATGCCTGCTTTGCAACAAGCTGAATTATGGCAGGAATCAGGCCGTTGGTATTCTTATGGACCTGAATTAATGAGATTAAAAGACCGACATGGTCGAGAGTTTGCGCTAGGGGCTACACATGAAGAGGTCATTACAAGCTTAGTAAGAGATGAAGTGAAATCGTACAAACGTCTACCACTTAGCCTATATCAGATTCAAACGAAATTCCGTGATGAAAAGCGCCCACGTTTTGGTATTTTGCGGGGAAGAGAATTCATTATGAAAGATGCATATTCATTCCATGCAACTTCTGAGAGTTTAGATGAAGGCTACCAGAAAATGTTTAATGCATATCAAAATATATTTTCACGTTGTGGATTAGATTTTAGAGCAGTTATAGCTGATTCTGGCGCAATGGGTGGTAAAGATACACATGAGTTCATGGTACTTTCAGATATTGGAGAAGACACAATTGCCTATTCTGATACATCTCAATATGCTGCAAACATCGAAATGGCACCAGTTATCGATTCTTATGAAGAAAGCATTGGAGAAATGGAACAACTTGAAAAAATTGAAACACCAAACCAAAAAACGATTGAAGAAATCTCAGCTTATTTGACAGTAGAACGTGAAAAATGTATTAAATCAATTTTGTTTAAAGTAGATGACCGGTTTGTGTTAGTACTTGTACGTGGTGACCACGAGGTAAATGATATAAAAGTTAAAAATTTATACGGTGCAACAGTAGTTGATATTGCAACAGCAGAAGAAGTTATCGAAAATGTAAAATGTGTGGCAGGATTTATTGGCCCAATTAATGTAAAATCAGATATTGAAATAATTGCTGACAATGCAGTTAAGTCCATTAGCAATGGAGTTTGTGGAGCAAATGAGGAAGGTTTCCACTATAAAGGTGTAAATTTAAAACGTGATGCCAAAATTGACAAATATGCGGATCTTCGCTTTATTCAAGAAGGTGACAAATCACCTGATGGAGAAGGTACAATTAAATTTGCAAAAGGAATCGAGGTTGGACATGTTTTCAAACTTGGTACTAGATATAGTGAGGCAATGGGTGCCACTTTCTTAGATGAAAACGGACGTACCCAACCAATGATTATGGGATGCTATGGAATTGGTGTATCTAGAACATTAGCGGCGATCATTGAACAACATAATGATGAAAATGGAATTGTATGGCCTACGACAATTGCGCCTTACCAAATCCATATTATCCCAGTTAATGTTAAAAATGATTCCCAAAAGAATTTAGCAGAGTCACTATATAATCAATTTATCCAATCAGGTTTTGAAGTATTACTAGATGACCGCCAGGAACGTGTCGGAGTGAAATTTGCGGACGCGGATTTAATAGGACTTCCTGTACGAATTACTGTTGGAAAAAAGGCAGAAGAGGGTATAGTTGAAGTGAAAGTCCGTAAAACAGGGGAAGCTTTTGAATTGGCAGTTACAGAGTTACAGAGCAAAGTAAAGCAAATACTTGGTAACGAAAAGTAGTATCGACAGGTTCAAAACCATGTTAAAATAGATGTAGATCGAAAGAGAGGCTGACTCGAAAAAAGTAAACAAATCTTACTTAGATTTTGTTTATTAATGAGGCAGCCTTTTCTATTTCACGGTTCGCTTAATATAAGGGAAAAGCAACATGTCTATTAAAATAGCCTTGAATTTAGGTAGAAGAATAGGTAGAAATAATGGAGAGAGGGGATACTATGGATACACAATTTAATCAGAGAGAACGATTGCAACTCCTGCTCCAACAAATACAACTAACAGAAGATGCTGCAATCGGACATTTTCGAAATGGAGTCATTTCAAAATTAACAGTGCATAAGCAAAGTAAAAAATGGCATTTCCATTTCCATTTCGAGAAAATTTTACCCTTTGATGTATTTCAATTATTTCATGCAAAACTAGTTAAAGCTTTTTCACATATTGCAGAGACTACTTTTTCAATAGAAACCGCAGATACTAGTTTTGATGAAAAACTTATCCAAGACTATTGGTCTATTTGCATTCAACAAATGGACGGGATTTCACCACCAATGCTCGCATTATTGAATGAACAAAGACCTTCAGTTCATGGATTAAAGGTTATTGTTAAAACAAAAAATGATACTGAAGCAATGACTATTAAACGTAAATATGCAGGACTTATCCAGGATAGTTTTACACAGTTTGGCTTTCCGACGATACAATTAGATACGACTGTTGCCGTATCTGCAGATGAAATAAAAAAATTCCAAGAGATGAAGCTGCAGGAAGATAAAGAAAGAGGACTTCAAGCACTAACGGATATGGTGAATGCAGAGAAAGAGGATGCGAGTCAACCTCAATTTTCTGGTCCTTTAACAATTGGTTATACAATTAAAAACGATGAAGAAATTCGAACACTGGCATCGATAGAAGATGAAGAACGTAGAACGACGATACAAGGGTATGTGTTTGATGCTGAAACAAAAGAACTAAGAAGCGGTCGAACATTACTAACATTTAAAATCACTGATTATACAAGCTCAATACTAGTTAAAATGTTTGCTAGAGATAAAGAAGATGCTGCCTTAGTCCAAGCTGTCAAAAAAGGTATGTGGCTAAAGGTTAGAGGTAGTATTCAAAATGATACATTTGTTAGGGATCTAGTCATGATAGCAAATGATATCAATGAAGTAGCACCAAGGGAAAGAGTAGATAAATCCCCTGAGAATGAGAAAAGAGTAGAGCTTCATTTACACTCTCCAATGAGTCAGATGGATGCTGTCACATCAGTTAGTAAGTATGTAGAGCAGGCAAGTAAGTGGGGGCATAAAGCGATCGCGTTAACAGACCATGCGGTTGTTCAATCTTTCCCTGAAGCTTATGCTGCCGGTAAAAAGAACGGTGTGAAAATCTTATATGGGGTAGAAATAAATTTGGTTGATGATGGGGTGCCGATTGCCTACAATGAATCTGATCGCAATCTTGAAGATGAGACGTTTGTTGTATTTGACGTAGAAACAACAGGTCTTTCTGCAGTTTATGATTCAATAATTGAATTAGCCGCTGTAAAAGTACGCGGCGGTGAAGTGATAGATAAGTTTGAAGCATTTGCTAATCCACATCATCCCTTATCGGCAACAACTATTGAATTAACTGGAATTACAGATGATATGGTAAAAAATGCTCCAGACATCGATGAAGTTTTAGCGAAGTTTAAACAGTGGGTTGGCGATGATACTCTAGTAGCTCATAATGCAAGCTTTGACATGGGCTTTTTAAATGTCGGGTATAAAAAACATTTAAAAGAGGAAAAAGCGAAAAATCCTGTTATCGATACACTAGAATTAGGTCGATTTTTATATCCTGAATTAAAGAACCATCGCTTAAATACGCTATGTAAAAGATTTGATATTGAATTAACACAGCATCACCGTGCAATTTATGATGCAGAAGCGACTGGTTACCTACTCATTAAGATGCTCAAAGATGCTAGTGAAAAGGGAATCGAAAACCATAACCAACTAAATGAAAATATGGGAAAAGGTAATGCTTATCAGAGGTCACGTCCATATCATGCGACGATTTTAGCTAAAAATGAAGTGGGTCTAAAAAACTTATTTAAGTTAGTATCAATAGCTCATCTTAATTACTTTTATCGAGTACCACGAATTCCACGTTCCTTATTAACGAAATATCGTGAAGGCTTACTTGTCGGTTCAGGTTGTGACAAGGGTGAGGTTTTTGAAGGAATGATGCAGAAATCTCCTGAAGAGGTTGAAGAAACTGCAACATTTTATGACTATTTAGAAGTGCACCCGTTAGAAGTATATAACCACCTTATCCACTTAGACTATATAAAGGATGAGGCTTCCCTAAAAGAAATTGTTGCTAACATTGTAAAATTAGGAGAAAAACTTGAAAAACCAGTCGTTGCTACTGGTAATGTTCATTATTTAAATCCGATAGATAAAATTTACCGTAAAATTCTAATAAGTTCTCAAGGTGGAGCAAATCCGCTTAATCGACATGAACTTCCGAACGTACACTTTCGTACGACCGATGAAATGTTGGATGGATTTTCATTCTTAGGCAGTGATAGGGCGAAGGAAATCGTAGTCGAAAACACTAACAAAATTGCTGACATGATTGAAGAAATTAAGCCCATTAAGGATGACTTGTACACTCCAAAAATCGAAGGTGCTGACGAAGAAGTAAGGGCAATGAGCTATTCTCGTGCACGAAGTATCTACGGAGAAGAACTTCCGGAATTAGTAGAAGCTAGGTTAGAAAAAGAGTTGAAAAGTATCATTGGTCATGGTTTCGCCGTAATATATCTCATTTCACATAAGCTTGTTAAAAAATCGCTAGATGATGGTTATCTCGTAGGTTCTCGTGGGTCAGTAGGATCTTCTTTTGTAGCAACAATGACAGAAATAACTGAAGTAAATCCTTTGCCACCTCATTATGTATGTCCGGAATGTCAACATTCTGAGTTTTTTAATGATGGATCTGTCGGATCTGGCTTTGACTTACCAAACAAAGAATGTCCACAATGTGGTGCGCAATATGAGAAAGATGGTCATGATATTCCATTTGAAACATTCCTAGGATTTAAAGGTGATAAAGTTCCTGATATTGATTTAAACTTCTCGGGAGAGTATCAACCCGTAGCCCATAACTATACGAAGGTTCTCTTTGGTGAGGACAATGTATATCGGGCAGGTACGATTGGTACTGTAGCAGAAAAAACAGCCTATGGATATGTAAAGGGCTATGCAAATGACCATAACTTAGTTTTACGTGGTGCTGAAGTAGATAGACTTGTACAAGGTTGTACAGGAGTTAAACGTACGACTGGTCAGCACCCTGGTGGTATTATCGTTGTACCTGATTATATGGATATTTTTGATTTTTCACCGATACAATTTCCTGCAGATGCGACAGGGTCTGAATGGAGAACGACACATTTTGACTTCCATTCAATCCATGATAACCTTCTAAAACTAGATATACTTGGTCATGATGATCCAACCGTGATTCGGATGCTTCAAGATTTAAGCGGGATCGACCCGAAAACGATACCGACCGATGACCCAGAAGTAATGAAAATATTTAGCGGTACAGAATCGTTAGGTGTAACTGAGGAACAAATAATGTGTAAAACGGGTACATTAGGTATTCCGGAATTTGGGACAAGGTTCGTTCGCCAAATGCTTGAGGATACGAAACCTACAACATTCTCTGAACTAGTGCAAATTTCTGGTTTATCACATGGTACAGATGTTTGGTTAGGAAATGCTCAAGAGCTAATTCATAACAACATATGCACACTTAGTGAAGTAATTGGATGTCGTGATGATATTATGGTTTATTTAATATATCAAGGATTAGACCCGTCATTTGCATTTAAAATTATGGAATCAGTCCGTAAAGGTAAAGGCTTGACGGATGAAATGGAAGAAGAAATGAAAAAACAAAATGTCCCAGATTGGTATATTGACTCATGCCTTAAAATTAAATATATGTTCCCGAAGGCACATGCTGCGGCCTATGTATTAATGGCTGTTCGTATAGCCTGGTTTAAGGTGCATCTCCCACTATTATATTATGCAGCTTACTTTACGGTTCGCGCAGATGATTTTGATATCGATACAATGGTGAAGGGGTCAACGCCAATTAAAGCTAAGATAGAGGAAATTAACGCCAAAGGCTTAGATGCATCTCCAAAAGAAAAAAATCTACTTACTGTTTTAGAACTCGCTCTTGAAATGTGTGAGAGAGGATTCTCTTTCCAAAAAGTAGATTTATACCGTTCAAGTGCAGATGAATTTATAATTGATGGGAACACATTGATTCCACCATTTAATTCAATTCCAGGTCTTGGTACAAATGCTGCCATTAATATTGTTAAGGCAAGAGAAGATGGTGAATTCTTATCTAAAGAAGACCTACAACGCCGTGGTAAAGTATCTAAAACAATTATTGAGTATTTAAATACACATGGCTGTCTTGATGAACTACCTGATCAAAATCAATTATCGTTGTTCTAGGTACCTATTAACGTATTTGCAATAAAAGTATGGTTATGTTATGCTTTTAATGGAAATGCTAACGATAAGCAGAGGAAAAGAGAGTGGGGAAACCCACTCTTTCGTATTGTAATCAACCTCGTGTCATTCCAATTTGTTGTACTTACCACCCCCTGCTATAGAAAAGGCAGGGTTTTTCAGCAACTATATGGTAAAGTACTTTGGAATCAAACTAATAATGGGTATGTAAAGGGTATTGAGTCATTAGATATTGCTATTATTTAATGCTGTTTATGAATATGGCTCATTTAAATAAATATGGCTGTTTTTTGTGAAATGATACAAGTAAATGAATCCAGCTAATAATTAACAGTAACGCAGCTTACATTGCCCTAAAGCTTTCTTAGCAAGGAGGAAGAGAATGAGTAAGAAAGTAACTGAAATTGTTGAACAACTAACGACACCAATCGTCAATGAAATGGGATTAGAGTTAATCGATATTGAATATGTAAAAGAAGGCTCTAATTGGTTCCTACGGGTTTTTATTGACTCAGAGTCTGGGGTAGATATCGAAGAATGTGGGATTGTCAGTGAAAAATTAAGTGAAAAGTTAGATGAGCTTGATCCTATCCAACATAATTATTTCTTAGAAGTTTCATCTCCTGGTGCTGAAAGACCATTAAAAAAACCGGAAGATATAAAGAAAGCGATTGGTAAGCAAGTTCATATAAAAACATATGAACCAATTAATGGTGAAAAGGTATTCGAAGGGTTACTCTCAGATTTTGACGGTCAACTTATTACTGTTACTGTTACCGTAAAAACTAGAAAGAAGAATATTGAAATACCATATAATAAGGTGGCGAAAGCTCGCCTAGCAGTTACATTTAATTAATATTTGAAGATATTACATAGTTTTGCAAAAAAGTAGAGAATACTTTCCTAAAGATATATCTATGAATATTGCGAATTATTTCCTCTTACTTCTTATGGGTTTGTTAGATATCCAATTAATCGAAGAAGAAGGACCAAACTTTAGCTTATATTTAAGGGGGAAGTCGTTAAAATGAGTAGTGAATTATTAGATGCTTTAACAATATTAGAAAAGGAAAAGGGCATCAGTAAAGAAATCATTATCGAGGCAATTGAAGCAGCTCTAATTTCAGCATATAAAAGAAATTTCAATCAAGCACAAAATGTTCGCGTTGACTTAAATCGCGAGACTGGTACTATGAAAGTTTTTGCGCGAAAAGATGTTGTTGATGAGGTTTACGACCCGCGCTTAGAGATATCGTTAAGTGAAGCACAAGGGATTAATCCAAATTATGTGCTAAATGATGTTATCGAAATGGAAGTAACGCCAAAAGATTTCGGAAGAATTGCGGCCCAAACCGCAAAGCAAGTGGTTACACAGCGTGTTAGAGAAGCAGAACGTGGTGTAATATACAGTGAATTTATTGACCGTGAAGAGGATATTATGACAGGAATCGTGCAAAGAATTGATTCTAAGTTCATTTATGTAAGCTTAGGAAAGATTGAAGCGCTTCTGCCGGTTAGTGAACAAATGCCCAATGAAACATATCAGCCTCATGATAGAATTAAAGTTTTTATCACAAAAGTTGAAAAAACGACTAAAGGACCACAAATCTTTGTTTCTAGGACACATCCTGGCTTATTAAAGCGACTATTTGAGATTGAAGTTCCAGAAATTTTTGATGGGACTGTAGAAATCAAATCGGTTTCACGAGAAGCTGGTGATCGTTCTAAAATATCTGTTCATTCAGAAAATCCTGAAGTAGATCCTGTCGGTTCTTGTGTAGGACCAAAGGGACAACGAGTACAAGCCATTGTTAATGAATTAAAAGGTGAAAAAATTGATATTGTAAGATGGTCACAAGACCCAATTGAATTTGTAGCGAATGCATTAAGTCCTTCAAAAGTAGTTGAGGTTTTAGTAAATGAAGACGATAAGGCAACGACGGTTATAGTACCTGATTATCAATTATCATTAGCAATAGGTAAACGTGGACAGAACGCACGCTTAGCGGCAAAGTTAACAGGTTGGAAAATTGATATTAAAAGTGAAACAGATGCTAAAAAAGCAGGGATTTTTCCAAATCAATCCTCAGCTGACCTTGAAGAAGAGTATGTTGATGAACCTTTATTAACAAGTATCCACGAGTCAGAGGTTAGTGAATAAGAGGTGAACCATATGAATAATCGCAAAATTCCTTTACGTAAATGTGTTGCAACAGGAGAAATGAAGTCAAAGAAAGACCTCATTCGTGTTGTCCGTTCTAAGGAAGGCGATGTTTCAGTCGACTTAACTGGTAAAAAGAACGGGCGAGGTGCTTATATTACTCTTGATAAAGAGTGTATTCTTTTAGCAAAGAAGAAGAACATTCTTGCCAATCACTTAAAGACAACTATAGATGAATCATTATATGATGAACTTTTAGTGTTGGCTGAGAAGGAGAAATAAATGAACAATGAGCAACAATGGACGTCTTTATTAGGCTTAGCAAATCGAGCACGGAAAGTTATCTCTGGAGAGGAACTTGTTGTTAAAGAAGTGAGACAGAGACGTGCAAAACTAGTTTTACTCTCACAGGATGCATCTGCAAATACGATGAAAAAGGTAACAGATAAATGTAATTTTTATCAGGTCCCCTTTAGAAAAGTTGATAATCGCTATATATTAGGACAATCAATCGGCAAGGAAGCAAGAGTTGTCGTAGCGGTTAATGATGCAGGCTTTGCTGCAAAGCTTAAAAACTTGCTCGATTAATATTTTTGGGGGTGAACGTATGACAAAAATGAGAGTATATGAATACGCAAAACAAACAAATGTTTCGAGTAAAGATATAATTAATGCTCTAAAGGAAATTAATATTGAAGTAAATAATCACATGTCTACGATTGAGGCTGATGTGATTGTCAAGTTAGATCAAAAATTTAAAAAATCTCAATCAGAATCATTAAAGAAACCGGGGAATCAAGTGAATAATACAAATCAAAACACAAACAAACCAGAAAATAACAAACAATCTCAAGGCAACAAGCCTTCAAATTCAAATAATAAATCACCAAAACCAGGTAATAACCAAAATAAAGACAATAAAAAAAATCAACAGTTTAATAATAGACCAAATCAAAACAAAGGCAAAAAAGGGAATCAAAATAAGAAGCATAAAGGTAATGCAGTACAACAACAAGTCCAACCGAAACCAAAGAAAGAACTACCAAGTAAAATTACATTTTCAGGTAGTTTAACTGTAGGTGAACTTGCAGCAAAACTTGGTAAAGAACCTTCTGAAATTATCAAAAAGCTTCTACTTCTCGGAACTATGGCGACAATTAATCAAGAACTTGACAAAGATTCAATTGAATTAATAGCAGGTGAGTATGGTGTAGAAGTAGAAGAGGAAATCATTTTTGAGAAAACGGAATTCGAAAAATATGAAGAAGAAGATAAAGAAGAAGACTTACTCATTCGTCCAGCTGTTGTAACAATCATGGGGCATGTTGACCACGGTAAAACAACTTTACTTGATTCGATTCGTAATACAAAAGTTACGGCTGGTGAAGCTGGTGGAATTACACAACATATTGGAGCGTATCAAATTGTTGCTAATGACCAAAAGATCACTTTCTTAGATACACCAGGACATGCAGCCTTTACGACAATGCGTGCACGTGGAGCGCAAGTGACGGATATAACAATCCTAGTTGTTGCTGCTGATGATGGTGTAATGCCTCAAACGGTTGAAGCAATTAATCATGCGAAAGCTGCTGAAGTACCGATTATTGTTGCGGTAAATAAGGTTGATAAACCAACTGCAAATCCAGATCGCGTGATGCAAGAATTAACAGAACATGGATTAGTACCAGAGGCATGGGGTGGAGATACTATTTTTGTACCTGTCTCAGCTTTAACAGGGCAAGGTATCGATGAATTACTTGAAATGATTTTATTAGTTACTGAAGTAGAGGAATTGAAAGCAAACCCTAATCGTCGCGCTACAGGTACTGTTATCGAAGCACAACTTGATAAAGGCCGTGGTTCTGTTGCTACGCTATTAGTTCAAAACGGAACATTACGTGTAGGAGACCCTATCGTTGTCGGTAATACATTTGGTCGTGTCCGCGCAATGGTCAATGATGTCGGTCGTCGTGTAAAAGAAGCTGAACCTTCAACACCAGTAGAAATCACTGGTTTAAATGAAGTTCCTCAAGCTGGAGATCAATTTATGGTGTTCGAAGATGAGAAACAAGCTCGTCAAGTAGGTGAAGCTAGAGCGCAAAAACAACTTGATGAACAACGTAGTGAGGGCTCTAAACTTAGCCTTGATGATTTATTTGAACAAATTAAACAAGGTGAAATTAAAGATATCAATCTAATTGTGAAAGCTGATGTTCAAGGTTCTGTTGAAGCATTAGCAGCAGCACTCCAAAAGATTGATGTTGAAGGTGTAAGAGTTAAAATTATTCATACTGGTGTTGGGGCAATCACTGAGTCAGATATCATACTTGCAGCAGCTTCAAATGCAATCGTTATTGGATTTAATGTTCGCCCTGATAGTGGAGCTAAGAAAACAGCTGCTGATGAGGAAGTAGATATTCGTTTACACCGGATTATATATAAAGTTATCGAAGAAATTGAGTCAGCAATGAAAGGGATGCTTGACCCAGAATTTGAAGAAAAAGTTATTGGTCAAGTTGAAGTAAGACAAACATTTAAAGTTTCCAAAATCGGTACGATAGCAGGTTGTTATGTTACGGAAGGAAAAATCACACGTGATAGCGGTATTCGATTGATTCGTGATGGAATTGTCATTTTTGAAGGTGAAATTGATACATTAAAACGATTCAAAGATGATGTGAAAGAAGTCGCTCGAAACTACGAATGTGGTATCACAATTAAGAACTATAATGACCTTAAAGAGGGAGACATTATTGAGGCTTATGTGATGGAGGAAATCGAACGTAAATGATTGGATATGTAGATTGTGAGTGCATAATATATGACGCACAGTCTTTGAAGGATAAAAGAGCTGTTTTACAAAGAGTTCTTACAAGAATCAAACAAAGGTTTAATATTTCAATATCAGAGGTGGAGTTTCAAGATTCATGGCAGCATACGAAACTTGCAATTGTTTCGATTAGCTCATCAAAAGTGCAGACAGAAAGAGAACTGCACAATGTCTTGAATTTCATTGACTCATTTCCTGAAATTGAACGTACAGTAACGCAGTTTGAATGGTTGTAAATAAAGAGGTGGATGACATGAGCTTAAGAGCGAACCGTGTCGGTGAACAGATGAAAAAAGAATTAGGCGATATTATAGGGAGAAAAATAAAAGACCCACGTATCGGCTTTGTAACTGTGACAGATGTTAGTGTTTCAGGAGATCTGCAAATAGCAAAGGTGTATATCTCTGTCTTAGGTGATGAAGAACAAAGACAGAATACGTTAAAAGGCCTTGCAAAGGCAAAAGGGTTTATCCGTTCTGAAATTGGGCAAAGAATTCGGTTAAGAAAAACACCAGAAATACAATTTGAATTCGATGAGTCAATTGATTACGGAAATAGAATTGAAACATTACTGCATGAGTTAAACTCTCAACCTAAAGAGGGAGAATAACTCCTTTAAGGGATAGACACCTCGTCTATCCCTTAATTATTCTTTAGAATTGTATGTGTATGGCAAGGATGTCGCATTTCAATTACATACGGTTCTACAAACAAATGCATCGTTTAAGTACTAACTTTTTCCAAAGTGAAAATCCTAATAACAATCCGGGTTTTTATATATATTATTTTAAATAACGGCTGTTTTCGTAAACATTGTTGCTTTTTAATGAGTTATCGGTTTAGGGTTGGTCTGCCGCTAAAGTACTCGCTTTCTGCGGGGTGATAGGTGAGCCTCCTCAGCGTAAACGCCTGCGGGGTCTCACTTCTCCCACGCATCTCGCAGGAGTCTCGCACTTACGCTCCAACCAACCGTTAAAAAATTCCGTGCAAAAACCACAATTTTTTAGAAAAGAGCCTTAATAAATAAAATTAGGGGGATATGAATGGAAGGAGTATTATTTCTAAACAAACCAGCTGGTATGACTTCTCATGATTGTGTGGCAAAAATGAGAAGGCTAGCTAGAACAAAAAAGATAGGTCATACGGGAACATTAGACCCAGATGTAACAGGTGTCTTACCGATTTGTATTGGGCGGGCAACAAAAATTGTTGAATATTTAACAGCTTCCTCTAAGACATATGAAGCAGAAGTAACAATTGGTATTGCTACAACGACAGAGGATGCAAGTGGTGACGTAGTAAATCGTAAGGCAGTTACAAAACCAATCACGAAAAATGAAATAGATGAAGTATTTCATTCAATGGTAGGAACAATTGAACAAATACCACCAATGTACTCGGCTGTAAAAGTAAATGGAAAAAAACTTTATGAATATGCAAGAGCAGGAATTGAAATCGAAAGACCTGTCCGTAAGATTACAATAACAGAATTATGTCAACTAGACGAAATTGTACATGAAGAAAATATTGCTCGCTTTCGCTTTCGTGTTACTTGTTCGAAAGGTACATACGTCCGTACATTAGCAGTGATGATTGGAGAAAAATTAGGTTATCCTGCACATATGTCACATTTGATTCGTACTAAATCAGGTCGGTTTCATATAGATGATTGTTTTACATTTGAAGAAATTGAAGAAAAAGTTACAAAAGGAATATTACAGGAAGTACTTCTTCCGATTGGGGAAGCGTTAAAAGATTTGCCGAAAATTTATATACATGATAATCTTACAGAGAAAGTGAAGAATGGTGCTGTTCTTGATTTACCAAAAGAATTTCTCGATTATGAGGTTGGTTCGCCAATTGTTATTTACGATAATTCTATGCGTTGTTTAGCTATTTATGCAAAACATCCAACTAAACCGCATTTAATGAAGCCAACCAAGGTATTAATGAACGTTTGAAACGAGCTGTTTCATCCTAGAAAAAGGTGAAGTTGACTGTGAAAATTATTAAACTTTCTCATCCACATCATTTTACAAGAGATGACTTTGATGAAATGACGTTAGCATTAGGATATTTCGATGGAGTCCATAAAGGCCATCAACGGGTAATATTAAAGGCTAAAGAAATAGCAAGTGCAAATGGAATGAAAAGTGCTGTTATGACATTCCATCCACACCCGCTTGTTGTACTTCGAAAACAAAAGCAATTAGATTCCCTTACCACTTTATCTGAGAAGATAAAACTAATTGAGGAACTTGGTATTGATATTTTATTCATTGTTGAATTTACAAACGAATTTGCTTCATTACTGCCACAACAATTTGTTGACGATTATATCATTAGTTTTAATGTGAAACATGTAGTTGCAGGATTTGACTTTACATATGGACACTTAGGGAAAGGGACGATGGAAACTTTGCCATTTCATTCAAGAAAAGAGTTTCTACATACGACTGTAGAAAAACAGACAGATGATGATAAAAAAATTAGTTCATCCTTGATTCGAAACGTTATAAAGACTGGCGAGATGGAATACGCACACAAGCTATTAGGACGTCCTTATACAGTTAATGGTGTAGTTATACACGGGGATAAGCGTGGTCGAACAATCGGTTTTCCAACAGCAAATATTGATGTCGATGATAGCATTCTTGTTCCAGAAACAGGAGTGTACGCAGTAACATTCTCCCTAAACGAAAAAGAGTATAAAGGTGTTTGTAATATAGGGTATAAACCTACTTTCGAACAGGAACAAAAACCGAAGCCAAGTATCGAAGTTAACATTTTTGAGTTTAATGATGAGATTTATGGTGAAAAAGCATCTATTTCGTTTTATAAGCGATTAAGAAGTGAACAAAAGTTTTCAAGTATCGAGGCACTAATTAATCAAATTACAAAAGATAAAGAAGAAGCATTAAAATATTTTGAGAAAAACTAGACAAATCCTTGCAATACTATAAAAAAAATAGTATTCTTATTGATGTAACTTAAAACCATTGCTTGGCAAATCGATTCACCACCGATTGCTCGGTAATTGGGGTTTTTGAAAATTAAGGAGGTGAAAAGGATGGCTATCACACAAGAGCGTAAAAATGAACTTATTGCTGAGTACAAAACACATGAATCTGATACAGGTTCACCAGAGGTTCAAATTGCTATCCTTACTGAGGACATCAATAACTTAAATGAACATTTACGAGTTCACAAAAAAGACCACCATTCACGTCGCGGTCTATTAAAAATGGTAGGTAAACGTCGTAATTTATTAACATACCTACGTAATAAAGACGTAACTCGTTATCGCGAGTTAATCAACAAGCTTGGTTTACGTCGATAATACTTTTAAAAGCGGGAATTTTCCCGCTTTTTTAGTGTAAACTTTTTTGTTTTGAAAATAGTCTACGCTAAAAAAGACTTTTATCTACCTATAATAGTCTCAACTATTCAATTACCTTATAACTTGGTTGGAGCTGATTGCGAGACTCCTTGAGGGGATAGGGAATCAGCCAATATTTCATACATACATATCTAAATCTTTTCATTCAAGATAAATAGAGGTAGTCTTTATTTTTATGAAATGATATGATTATAAATTGAACAACAGTCGTGTTTTAGAATTTTAGTTTCATACTTGTTGGAATAGGCAAGACTAATAATGAACAATCACCATCATATTATGAAAGTTTACTAAATAGGTTAAGAAGAAATATAAGACGTCAAGAAAACATAGTGATATGTTGGAATTACATTGTTCATACTAATACATAACGTTGACATTTTAGGGAGGAGTTTTACATATATGGGACAAGACAAGCAAATATTTTCCATAGATTGGGCTGGAAGAAATCTAACTGTAGAAATAGGGCAGCTCGCTAAACAAGCAAATGGTGCTGTATTAATACGCTATGGTGATACAGCTGTTTTAAGTACTGCAACAGCATCGAAGGAACCAAAACCATTAGACTTTTTTCCGTTAACAGTTAATTATGAGGAACGCTTATATGCTGTTGGGAAAATTCCAGGTGGTTTTATCAAAAGAGAGGGTCGTCCGAGCGAAAAAGCGATTTTAGCAAGTCGTCTTATTGACCGCCCGATCAGACCATTATTTGCAGACGGATTTAGAAATGAAGTACAGGTTATCAGCATTGTAATGAGTGTTGACCAAGACTGCTCATCAGAGATGGCTGCAATGTTTGGTTCGTCATTATCACTATGTGTTTCAGACATTCCGTTTGAAGGTCCTATCGCTGGTGTTACCGTAGGTCGGATTAATAATGAGTTCGTTATTAACCCAACAGTTGAGCAGGCCGAAAAAAGTGACATCCATTTAGTTGTAGCAGGAACGAAAAATGCAATAAATATGGTTGAAGCTGGAGCAAAAGAAGTCTCTGAAGAAACAATGCTTGAAGCGATTATGTATGGCCATGAAGAAATAAAAAGGCTTATTGCGTTCCAAGAAGAAATAGCAGCTGCTGTTGGAAAAGAAAAAATGGAAATCCAACTTTTTGAACTAGACGAGCAGATTGAGAAAGAAATTAAGGAAATGGCTGAAAAGGATTTACTTAATGCGATTCAAGTTCAAGAGAAGCATGCGAGAGAAGATGCCATTTCAGCAGTTAAAAATTCAGTTATTGAGAAGTTTGTTGAAAAAGAAGCAGACGAAGATACATTAAAACAAGTAAAGCAAATCTTAAGTAAGCTTGTTAAAGCAGAGGTTCGTCGATTAATTACGGAAGAAAAGGTTAGACCTGATGGACGTGGAGTTGATGAAATAAGACCACTTTCTTCAGAGGTTAATTTATTGTCTAGAACACATGGTTCAGGTCTATTTACAAGAGGACAAACACAAGCATTAAGTATTTGTACGTTAGGTGCACTTGGGGATGTACAAATATTAGATGGTTTAGGAATAGAAGAGTCAAAAAGATTTATGCACCATTATAACTTCCCACAATTTAGTGTAGGTGAAACAGGTCCAATGAGAGGGCCAGGCCGTCGTGAAATTGGCCACGGTGCACTTGGTGAACGAGCACTTGAACCGATTATTCCATCGGAAAAAGATTTCCCTTATACGATAAGACTCGTATCAGAAGTTCTTGAATCGAATGGATCTACTTCTCAAGCTAGTATTTGCGCAAGTACATTAGCTATGATGGATGCAGGTGTTCCAATTAAAGCTCCAGTAGCTGGTATCGCAATGGGTCTCGTTATGTCTGGTGAACATTATACTGTTCTAACTGATATCCAGGGTATGGAAGATGCTCTTGGTGATATGGACTTTAAGGTGGCTGGAACAGAGAATGGTGTTACTGCTTTACAAATGGATATAAAAATTGCAGGATTATCTCGTGAAATCCTTGAAGAAGCATTGCAACAGGCGAAAAAGGGCCGAATTGAAATCTTGAAATCAATGCTAGCGACAATTTCTACTCCAAAACACGAGCTTTCTCAATATGCTCCAAAAATCTTAACAATGGCGATTAATCCTGATAAGATTAGGGATGTTATTGGACCGAGCGGCAAGCAAATTAATAAGATTATTGAAGAAACAGGCGTTAAGATTGATATAGAACAAGATGGAACAGTGTTTATCTCTTCTGTGCATGAAGACATGAATCAAAAGGCTAAGAAAATCATTGAAGATATCGTTAGAGAAGTTGTCGTTGGACAAATGTATTTAGGTAAAGTAAAACGTATCGAGAAATTTGGTGCTTTTGTAGAAATCTTTAATGGTAAAGACGGATTAGTACACATTTCTGAATTAGCTGAAGAACGAGTTGGAAAAGTCGAAGATGTGCTATCTTTAGGTGATGAAATTCTTGTGAAGGTTACTGAGATTGATAAACAAGGTCGAGTGAACCTATCTAGAAAGGCAGTCTTGAAAGAACAAAAAGAAAAAGAGATCCAAGAAGGATAAAAATAGAGGCCGGGAAACCAGGCTTCTTTTCCATTTTTAGAGAAGGTAGCTTTCAAAGGTGTTCATTTTTACTAGCTTGAATTGTGTTGTTATTTTGCATTAGCATGAGGAATCTGTGTAACAGTTACCATTAAAGAAAGGCTATTTAATCGGCATGCTTTAAAAACGTTTTCTTGTTCTACCTTGTCCCTTTTATACATAATTTTTAGTATAAAGGGGGATAAATAATGCAAAGGAAGCTACTTCAGGTTGTAGGGTTTTTATTTATCTTAACGATTACTATAGGCTTTTTTAAAAATCCTTATACGACTACTTTTACTCAAGATATTAAACAAGTAAATCAAACTGTTATGAAGCAACAAAATCATTTGTATAACGAAATTGTTTCAAAGGCTAAAGAATATAATATACCTCCACAAAATGCAGAGATACATAAAGTTTGGAAAGCAACTCCTGGATATAATGGATTAGAAGTTGATATAGAACAATCATATAAACGAATGAAAGATAAAGGCGAATTTGATGAGAAGATGTTAATTTATCGTCAGGTGAAGCCTAAAGTACATCTTGAAGATTTACCTGCTGAACCCATTTATCGTGGAAATCCAGAAAAGCCGATGGTTTCATTTATTGTAAATGTTGCTTGGGGAAATGAGTTCATACCAGATATGCTAGATACACTGAATAAATATCATGTCAAATCTACATTTTTTCTTGAAGGTAGATGGGTTAAAGAAAATCCTGAAATGGCTAAAATGATAGTTGATGCAGGTCATGAAATAGGTAATCATTCATATACACATCCTGATATGAGTAAATTATCTTCTGCAAATATTCGGGAACAATTATTAAAGACAAATGAAGTGATTAAATCAGTTACGGAAGTTACACCGTCTTGGTTTGCACCTCCTAGTGGCAGCATTCGGGAAGAGGTAGTAAGTATAGCGGATGAATATAAGATGAAAACGGTTATGTGGAGTGTTGATACGATAGATTGGCAACGACCAGAGCCACATGTTATTGTGGATCGTGTACTAAACAAAGTTCATAATGGTGCAATTATTTTAATGCATCCAACATCGTCAACTTCAGATAGTTTAGAAACATTAATTGTATCTATTAAAAGAAAAGGTTATTCATTTGGTTCATTATCAATGCTTATGGATGAGGAGAGACTTTTACAAGGGAAGTCTACTCAAGATAAGAAACTAGAGTGAACAACATAGAAGGAGGAACTCAATTGATTAAAAAATATACTTGTCAAAATGGAGTAAGAATTGTACTAGAAAATATACCAACTGTCCGTTCAGTTGCAATTGGAGTTTGGATTGGGACTGGGTCAAGGAATGAAAATGCAGAAAATAATGGAGTTTCTCACTTTTTGGAGCATATGTTTTTTAAAGGGACAAAGACGAGAACTGCCAGAGAAATTGCTGAATCCTTTGATAGTATTGGCGGTCAAGTAAATGCATTTACTTCAAAAGAATACACTTGCTATTATGCAAAAGTATTAGACGACCATGCCAGCTATGCATTAGATGTATTAGCAGACATGTTTTTTCATTCAACTTTTGATGAAGAGGAATTAAAAAAGGAAAAAAATGTTGTTGGTGAAGAAATTAAAATGTATGAGGATACACCAGATGATATTGTCCATGACTTGCTAAGTAGAGCTGTATACGGGAACCATCCGCTCGGTTATCCTATTCTCGGAACAGAAGAAACATTAGAATCTTTTAATGGCGATACGTTAAGAGGCTATATGGAGGAGTACTATACTCCGGATAATGTCGTGATTTCAATTGCGGGTAACGTTACTGAAGACTTTATCAAACAAGTTGAAAAGCATTTTGGCTCTTATGAAACTGCGTACTCAAAAAAAGATATCGAAAAACCTGGCTTTATGACCCAAAATATAGCTAGAAAAAAAGATACTGAACAAGCACATTTATGTATCGGTTTTAATGGATTAAAAGCAGGTCATGATGATATATATAATTTAATTGTCTTAAATAATATTCTAGGGGGCAGTATGAGTTCAAGATTGTTCCAAGATGTTAGGGAACAACGGGGCTTGGCCTACTCGGTATTTTCATATCATTCTTCATATATGGATAACGGAATGTTAACGATTTATGGAGGAACTGGTAAGAATCAATTAAATTTGTTATTCGATACCATTCAAGAAACGTTGGCAACACTTAAGTCTGAAGGAATATCCGATAAGGAATTAGCTAATAGTAAAGAACAAATGAAGGGCAGCTTAATGTTAAGTCTAGAAAGTACAAATAGTCGTATGAGTCGAAACGGGAAAAATGAATTAATGCTTGGTCGTCATCGCTCATTAGATTCAATTATTGAATTAGTGAATGCCGTAACTGTGGACAGCGTTAATTCACTTGCGAATGAAATTTTCACAGATACATATTCTGTTTCATTAATTAGTCCTGATGGAAAGCTTCCTGATAACATAAAGCAATAGCATATATCATCGCTTAACTGCCTACAAATTTAATTTTGTAGGCATTTTTTTCTCCTATTGAACGATATGATATATAAAGGGGGGAAGGACATGAGGTTAAGTGAATTAAGCGGTAAGGAGATTGTTGATGTGAAAAGAGCAGAACGCTTAGGTGTTCTTGGTCAAACAGACCTTGAGATAAATGAACAAGGTCAAATTACAACACTAATAATTCCTTCATTAAAGTGGTTTGGATTAAGGAAGCAAGGTCAGGAAATACGCGTACCTTGGCAACATATTAAAAAAATCGGAACGGATATGATTATTTTAGACATTCCTGACGAACAAATCGAACATATCGAGTAATTATCAAAGATTGGCATATAGCCAATCTTTTTTTTATCTTATCAATAGGCTCCTTTCTAAAAGATTATTGCTTTTAGGACAAACTTTATGAAGTGTTGGTTGGAGCTTAGAGTGCGAGAATCCTGCGGGATGCGTGCTGAGACGTGAGCAGGGGCGTTTACGCTGAGGAGAACGAAAAACGTAGGCGGCTTGCCCATCGACGTACAAACTAGAGACTGGCATCGACTAAGACCAAAGGAATCACGATGAGCCGAATGGCGAATCGATGATGACCTATCGTAGGGAGATGACCTGATGTTTGATAGGCAGATAGCCGCAAGGGCTATGAGGCTTATCACCCACCCCGCTACCTGTGAGTACTGCACGAGGAGACCAACCCAAAACGCCAACTATGCATAAAGCAACAATGTCTACAAATTCAGCCTATCAATATAAAAAAACACTTTAACAAATTCCCCCCTAAAATTACCTGAGTAAATTAACCGCTGATACATTTGTAACAAATGCTCCTATATACCATATACGTAATAAGAAATGTACTAATTTAAATCTGTGCCAAGTGTCCACTAAGTAAATTTCCCTAACTTATTCACCCAATCAGATATATTTACATAGTATGTTGAAGTAAGATATCCAAAAAAATGTTGAAATGAAAACAGATAACAAGCCAAAAAAGAAGGTGAACATTCAACATGTTAACAGGATTAAACGTAGCTGTTATCGGTGGAGATGCAAGACAGCTGGAAGTTATACGAAAACTAACTGAATTAGATGCCAAACTATTTCTTATTGGTTTTGACCAACTAGATCATGGTTTTACTGGTGCAAATAAAGTGAAGATAGATGAGATTCAATTTGAAGAATTGGATGCGATTATCTTACCTATCCCTGGAACAAATCAGGAAGGGTTAGTTGATACAGTATTTTCAAATGAAAAAATAAAATTAACTGAGCAACAATTAAAAAAGACACCTTCACATTGTGTCGTTTATTCTGGAATTTCGAACTCTTACTTAAATACCATTATAGAATCATCAAATCGGAAGTTAGTGCAACTCTTTGAACGTGATGATGTAGCCATCTATAATTCAATTCCTACAGTTGAAGGGACGATTATGATGGTCATCCAACACACTGACATTACGATTCACGGCTCTAAAGTAGCTGTGCTTGGTCTAGGTAGGGTCGGCATGAGCGTTGCCAGAGCATTTTCAGCACTAGGTGCAGATGTGAAGGTTGGTGCGAGAGACTCTGCGCATTTAGCACGAGTTACTGAAATGGGCTTACACCCATTTCCATTAGAGCAATTAAAAGATGAAGTGATGGATATTGACGTTTGTATTAACACCATACCACATCAAATTATTACCGCTAGTGTACTTTCAAGAATGCCTGCTCACACATTGATCGTTGATTTAGCATCTAAACCAGGTGGTACTGATTTTCGGTATGCAGAAAAACGAGGAATAAAAGCATTGTTAGCACCAGGATTACCTGGAATTGTCGCTCCTAAATCTGCAGGTCAAATTATTGCTAATGTTCTTTCCCAACTTTTAAACGAATTATTAATAGATGGAAAGGGGTTATCATCATGAAGTTAACTGGAAAACGTATAGGTTTTGGAATTACTGGCTCCCACTGCACTTATGAAGAAATATACCCGCAAATTAAGGTATTATTAGATGAGGGAGCAGATGTAATCCCTGTTGTCACATTTACAGTTAAAAACACAAGTACTAGATTTGGAGCAGCAGGTGAATGGGTAGAAAAAGTTGAAAAACTAACAGGAAATAAAGTAATTGATTCAATTGTCGCAGCTGAACCACTAGGACCTAAACTCCCGTTAGATTGTATGGTAATCGCTCCTTTAACTGGTAATTCGATGAGTAAATTAGCAAATGCACTTACAGATTCCCCGGTGCTTATGGCAGCTAAAGCAACACTTAGAACACATCGTCCAGTTGTTCTAGGAATTTCTACAAATGATGCACTCGGTTTAAACGGAATAAATTTAATGAGACTAATGGCAACTAAAGATATTTATTTCATCCCATTTGGTCAAGATGCGCCAAATAGCAAGCCAAATTCAATGGTAGCAAGAATGGAATCGTTGCTAGAAACTGTATTGGCAGCATTGGAAGGAAGACAATTTCAACCAGTTGTTGTCGAAAAATTCCGTGATTTAGAAAAATAATTAAAAAATTCAATATAATTATATGAAAATGTAAAGACCATTTGATAACTAATATGATAGAATAGTACGTAAAAGATTTAGCGCTATTTTATTGTGAAATAGCTGGAAGGAGCTAGTAATAATGGAAGCAAGAGGTTATCATGTAGCATTAGTCGGAGCAACAGGAGCTGTGGGGCAGCAAATGCTTCTTACTTTAGAAAAACGTAATTTTCCTATTTCTAAACTTACTTTGCTTTCTTCTGAACGTTCAGCAGGAAAAAAAATCACGTTCAGAAACGAAGAATATACTGTAGAAGCAACAACTCCAGAAAGTTTTGAAGGAGTACAAATCGCATTATTCAGTGCAGGTGGCAGTGTTTCAAAACAATTTGCACCCGAGGCAGTAAAACGAGGTGCAATTGTTATCGATAATACAAGTGCATACCGTATGGACGAAAATGTTCCATTAGTTGTACCTGAAGTTAATGAAGGTGCATTAAAAAATCATAACGGAATCATCGCGAACCCTAACTGTTCAACAATACAAATGGTTGTTGCATTAGAACCATTACGTAAAGAATATGGACTAAATAAAGTGATCGTTTCTACTTACCAGGCTGTTTCAGGTGCAGGTGCTGCTGCGATCAATGAATTAAAAGAGCAATCACAGGCAATTTTAAATGGTGAAGTATTCACACCAGAAATTCTCCCGGTAAAAGGTGATGAAAAACATTATCAAATTGCTTTTAATGCAATTCCTCAAATTGATAAATTCCAAGATAACGGGTTTACATTTGAAGAAATGAAAATGATTAATGAAACAAAAAAAATCATGAGTATGCCTGATTTGCAAGTAGCAGCAACTTGTGTCCGTCTGCCAGTGGAAACAGGTCACTCTGAATCTGTCTATGTAGAAATTGAAAAGACAGATGTTACAGCTGAGAATATTAAAGATTTGTTAAAAAATTCAGATGGTATTACATTGCAAGATGACCCTGCAAATCAAATCTATCCGATGCCTGCATATAGTGTTGGTAAAAATGATGTATTTGTGGGAAGAATCCGTAAAGATTTAGATTGTCAAACTGGCTTCCATATGTGGATCGTTTCTGATAACCTATTAAAAGGTGCTGCATGGAATTCGGTACAAATTGCGGAAAGTCTTGTAAAATTAAAATTAGTTTAATCTTATTTTAGAAGAGAGCAGGCTTAAACTAGCTCTCTTCTCTCACGTCTATAGTTGAGGTGCTTTCGATGAAAATTATTGTTCAAAAGTTTGGCGGTACTTCTGTTAAAGATAACCAAGGGCGCGAAATGGCACTTTACCATGTCAAAGAAGCAATAGAACAAGGCTATAAAGTAGTTGTTGTTGTGTCTGCAATGGGAAGAAAAGGCGCCCCATATGCAACAGATACATTGTTAGATTTATTGTACGGTGGTACCGAAATGGTATCTAATCGTGAACAGGATATGCTTTTATCTTGTGGAGAAGTAATATCTTCAATTGTTTTTTCTAGTATGTTAAATGAAGCAGGAATAAAGTCTACAGCACTAAATGGTGCGCAAGCTGGTTTTATTACGAGCAATGAACATACGAATGCAAAAATTCTTGAGATGAAATGTGAAAGATTGCAGCAGGAATTAGAGTCATGTGATGTTGTTGTTGTGGCAGGATTTCAAGGCGCCTCGATTTCAAATGGAGATATTACAACCATTGGTAGAGGCGGAAGTGATACTTCTGCAGCAGCTTTAGGAGCTGCACTCGGAGCTGAATTTGTTGATATTTTCACAGATGTTGAAGGTGTGATGACAGCTGATCCAAACATAGTCGAAAATGCACAACCGCTTTCGAATGTAACTTATACTGAAATTGTGAATCTTGCATATCAAGGTGCTAAAGTTATCCATCCAAGAGCTATTGAAATTGCGATGCAATCAGAAGTTCCGATGCGTGTTAGATCAACTTATTCTAAATCTCCTGGTACGTTAGTTAAAGCAAAACAATCCTCTAAAAGAGGTAGTGATGTACGTGAGCGTCTAATAACAGGGATCGCTCAAGTATCGAATGTAACTCAATTGAAAGTTTCTGCAAAAGAAGGGCAATACAACGTCCAATCAGAAGTTTTTAAAGCGATGGCAAACGCTGGAATAAGTGTTGACTTTTTTAATATCACACCAATGGGTGTTGTCTATACAGTGACAGAGAATGTTACTGAGCGTGCAGTAACAATATTGAAAGATTTAGGTTATGAGCCGACAATAACTAGAAATTGCGCTAAAGTATCAACTGTAGGTGCTGGAATTATGGGTGTTCCAGGTGTGACAGCAAAAATTGTTACGACATTGTCGGAAAATGGGATACAAATCCTACAATCTGCAGACAGTCATACAACAATTTGGGTATTAGTTAAAGAAGAAGATATGACAAGGGCTGTTAATGCACTACATGATGCTTTTAATTTATCGCAGATTAATGGAAATGATTAATATTTAGCTAATTGTATGGCTATATGACGTTGGGGCAGTAAAAGGAGTGAGAGGAATATGAGTCATTTTGGAAAACTTTCTACAGCGATGGTGACTCCGTTTGATAAAAACGGAAATATTGATTTTCAAAAAACATCGACACTTATTGATTATTTAATCAACCAAGGAACAGATTCACTGGTTGTTGCAGGTACTACTGGCGAATCCCCTACTTTAAGTAATGAGGAAAAAATTGCACTAATTAAGCATACAGTTAAGGAAGTTAATGGTAGAATACCTGTCATTGCAGGGACCGGCAGTAACAATACTGCAGCTTCAATTTCCTTAACTAAGCAAGCTGAAGCTGCTGGAGCTGATGCGGTGATGCTTGTTGTTCCATATTACAATAAGCCAAATCAAGAAGGATTATATCATCATTTTAAAGCTATTGCTGAATCAACAAAACTACCGGTAATGCTTTATAATATTCCAAGTCGAAGCGTTATTAATATGAATATTGATACAATAGTGAGATTATCTGAAATACCGAATATTGTGGCGATTAAAGAAGCAAGTGGTAATTTAGATGCAATGGCAGAAATTATCACAAAAACAAATGATGCTTTCTCACTTTATTCAGGGGATGACGGATTAACTTTACCTACCTTATCTATCGGTGGAGCAGGTGTAGTATCTGTAGCTTCTCACATTATCGGACCAGAAATGAAAGAAATGATCTCTCTCTTTTTGAATGGGGACCATGAAGCTGCTGCCAAACAACACCGTTCACTATTACCAATAATGAAACAGTTATTTACATCACCAAACCCTGTACCAGTAAAAACTGCTTTACAACTCAAAGGTTTGGATGTAGGAACTGTAAGACTACCTCTAATTCCATTAACAAATGATGAAAGATTACAATTACAAGATATACTAGAAAATAAATAAAATAGAAGGGCTTGATACTTGTTATCAAGCTTTTTTAGATCCATTAATAACAAATAGATTTCAGCCTAAACATATATTAAGCTCACAATCCGAATCACGGAAGAACTTTTATGAAGACCAAACGATTACCTACATAGTATAAGCAATTTCGATGATAACTTATCGTATGAGAGGAGCTGAAGTTTGTTCGCGGGTAGCCGCAGGAGCTAAACAGGCTCACTCCCACCCGTACCGTAGCCCGTGAGTACTGCAAGAGCAGATAAACCCTAAACGACAACTCAGTTAAAAGCAACAATGTTTACAAAAACAGCCTAATGTTTAAATTCATACCGCTTAATCGGGGTATTTCTGCTCATAAATTGTAGAGTGGAATACAAGGATGTTAAAAATTCAAGTTTACGGTTACTTTTTATTATACAAATAAAATTACCTTGTATTCCAATTCTTTCATCAGGTATAATGTTTCTAAGTGACGTTGAACGGGTACTTCAGTGGGGAGGATTAATGTAATCATGGAAAAGACAGAGAATATAAAAATCATCGCTTTAGGTGGTGTAGGAGAAGTCGGCAAGAATATGTTCATTGTTGAAATTAATTCAAGCATATTCGTTATTGATGCCGGACTAATGTATCCAGAAGGAGAAATGTTAGGGATCGATATGGTAATCCCTGATATAAGCTATTTAAAAGACAATAAAGACCGGGTAAAAGGGATATTTTTAACTCATGGGCATGATGAAAGCATAGGTAGTATATTTTATTTATTAAATTACATACAAGTTCCGATTTACGGAACAAAACTAACCCTTGCCTTAGTTGGTGAAAAACTTAAAGAAAATCGTATGAAGGATAACGTATTAGTTAAAGAAGTAGATGCTAATACAGTTCTGTCTTTTAAAGATACTAATATTACGTTTTTCCAAACAAATCATAGTATCCCTGATTCGGTCGGAATCAGTTTTTCTACTACAATGGGGTCAATTGTACATACAGGTGATTTTAAATTTGATCAAACACCAGTTTCATCGCGTTATATGGATATCGGAAAAATCGCCAAAATAGGTGATGAAGGAGTACTATGCCTCCTGTCTGATAGTGTAAATGCAGAGAAACCAGGTTATTCCGGTTCTGAAGCCATTGTGAGTAATGAAATTTTAGATGTTATTTATAATGCGAAAAATAGGGTTATCGTCTCTGTCTTTGCTTCTAATTTATTACGTATACAGCAAATCATGGATGCTACTGCTAAAAATAAGCGGAAACTAGCTATAGTAGGAAAAAATATGAGGAACATTCTTAACTTAGCAATAAGTTTAGGCTATATTAGGGTCGATGAGGACATGCTAATATCAGTAAATGATATTAATAAATATCCTTTAAATGAGGTTGTTATTTTAACGACGAGTAATCAAGGAGACCCTTTATCTGTATTATCAAGAATGGCTAAACAATCACATAAGCAAATTAATGTAATCGAGGGTGATACAGTTCTTATTGCTGCTACTCCAATACCTGGGCATGAGCTTGTATTTTCTAAGACAATTGACCTTTTATTCCGTGCAGGTGCCAATGTCATCTTTGGAAAGATTCATGTCTCTGGACATGGGCATCAAGAAGAATTAAAGATGATGATTAATCTTACTAAACCAAAGTACTTCATTCCAATCCATGGAGAGTACAAAATGCAAAAGGCACATGCGAACATTGCGGTCGAAGTTGGCGTTCATAAAGATAATGTCTTTATTATAGAAAAAGGCGATGTAATTGAATTTAAAGGAACTAACATTATAACAAGTGGGAAAGTACCTTCAGGGAATGTGTTAATTGATGGTCTTGGTGTCGGCGACGTTGGAAATATTGTTCTTCGTGACCGTCGTTTATTATCACAAGATGGTATATTAATTGTTGTCGTAACATTAGATAAACAGAAAAAGCAAATTATCTCTGGTCCTGAAGTAATCACTAGAGGTTTTGTATATGTCAGAGAATCAGAGGAATTAATTGTTAAAGCGACTGGGATTGTCTCAGACATAGTAAATCGCAGTATGCGTGACCAAACGCTCGAATGGTCTTCATTGAAATTAAGTATTAGGGAATCACTGAATCAGTTCCTATATGAAAAGACAAAAAGAAGACCAATGATATTACCTATTATCATGGAAATATAAAAATAAAGTGATTAGAATGACATAGAATATATCTATGTCATTTTTCTGTTTGCGCTCTACTTTATAATCTAATTTGTAGTAAGTTCACGTAATATGGATATATAAGTTTAACAACGCTTGAGAGGCTTCATCCTTATGCAGCTCATGAGTCTAACAAAGTCTAGAACATTTCTCTATGCGAATACCATTCTAATTTCCACTAAAACGACTTCAAATTAAGTAACGATATTCATTCGCATGAAATCAGACTCGATGTAAATACTACAAAGAGAATGATAGAGAAAGGATGAAAATAATGACGAATGAAGGTAACTACATAAATGGAAAAAATCAAAATGAGGGTGGGGATAAAGTAGAAGGAAAGGAAAGTTCAATCGTTGAAAAAATTCAACAACTTGGGCAAACGAACGTTCCTCAAATGGGGCAAGATTCTAAAATCCATTGTTTAACAATTGTAGGTCAAATTGAAGGTCATATCCAACTACCACCACAAAATAAAACGACTAAATATGAGCATGTCATTCCTCAAATCGTCGCAATAGAACAAAATCCAAATATCGAAGGTTTGTTAGTTATACTAAATACAGTTGGTGGAGATGTTGAGGCAGGTTTAGCAATTGCTGAAATGTTAGCATCTATTTCGAAGCCGACTGTTTCGATTGTATTAGGTGGAGGCCATTCAATTGGTGTTCCAATTGCCGTGTCATGTGACCACTCTTTTATCGTAGAGACTGCAACAATGACGATACATCCTGTTCGTTTAACCGGCTTAGTTATTGGGGTTCCCCAAACTTTTGAATATTTGGATAAAATGCAAGATCGGGTAGTTAATTTTGTTACGAAACATTCAAATATTACTGAGGAAAAATTTAAAGAACTGATGTTTTCAAAAGGGAATTTAACAAGGGATATTGGAACAAATGTTGTCGGTAAGGATGCTGTTGCATACGGGTTAATTGATGATGTCGGTGGTGTAGGACAAGCAATACAAAAGCTCAATAGTATGTTAGACAGTCAACATGATAACAAGCAGGTGTTACAATGATTTATTATACAATGATGCCAGAAGAGCTAATGTTTCCTACTCATGAAGAAGAATATAAAAAGCAAACAATAATTGAAAAAAATGGCGTTCAACTTTTAGTTCAACAAGCAAGCCATTCTCAATATGAAATCTTAAGAGTATTGAGTAGTAACCCAAGTCATTATCTTGATGAACAATATTGTCCTGGGCAAAAAATAATCATGGGCGTTACCGAACAATGAACTAATTATGATATAATTAAATAACAAAGTCTAGGCAGCCCATTTTCAGGCTGCCTTCTTCACATGTATATGTGATACATAAATAAATTTAAGTCGAACGATAACGAGTAATAGGTGATTTTATGGCAAAACAAAAAAGAAAACAAAGAAAAACAAAAGATGACTGGAAAAGAACTGTAAAGTATGAACTTTCAGGTTTGGCGATATTAGCAATCGTGCTCATTGCGATGTCAAAACTTGGATTTGTAGGAATGACATTTGTTCACATGTTTCGGTTTTTTAGTGGTGAATGGTATATGTTGTTTTTATTTGAAATACTTATCTTTTCATTTTATCTTATTTGGAAACGTGAAGTACCATCACTATTAAGTCGGAAGATGGTTGGTTTACATTTTATTACCGCAGCTATTCTATTATTAAGTCATGTAAAGCTTTTTGAATTACTTTCAAACAATGGAACTTTCGTTACACCAAGTGTCATTAGCAATACTTTTTCACTTTTTTGGCTAGATGTAAATGGTGATGTATCTTCTCAAGATTTAGGTGGAGGCATGCTAGGAGCTATTTTGTATGCAGCATCCTTTTATCTATTTGCCGAGGCGGGTTCGAAAATTATCGCGTTTTTCTTAATTGTAATCGGGATTATTTTAATTACAGGCCGTTCACTACAAGCAACATTAGAAAAAATGAGTAGCCCGTTAGGTGCGTTTATGAAAAAACAAACTACAGGATTTTTTGAAGATATAAAAGAAATACCGAGTGCTATTAAACAAAAAAGAGCTGCACACAAACAAAAAAGACAGGAATTAGCAGAAGCAAGGGAAGCTGAGAAAGCAAAAATTGAAGAAGAAGAAGAGACTCCACCAATTATTTCAAGCTTCTCAGACAAAGGAGAGGTGAAGGAAGAAGAGGAAATGATTATTCACACGATGGAGGATACGATTCTTCATAACCGAAATGATAGTTATGTGAATAATGATAAGCAAGAACTAGAAGATAATCATGTTGAAAAAAGTCAAGATGATTTGCAACCAATTACGTTTGTTGAATTAGAAAACAAGGATTATGAATTACCACCAATTGACTTATTGCATCCACCTAAACATAATTCTCAACAGACAGATAAGAAAAATATATATGAAAATGCTCGAAAATTAGAAAAAACATTTCAAAGCTTTGGAGTGAAAGCGAAAGTTACTCAGGTTCATTTAGGACCAGCTGTTACTAAATATGAAGTTTATCCTGATGTCGGTGTGAAGGTTAGTAAAATTGTAAATTTAAGTGATGACATTGCTTTAGCATTAGCTGCAAAGGATATTCGAATTGAAGCACCTATACCTGGGAAATCAGCTGTTGGTATAGAGGTTCCAAACTCAGAGATCGCCATGGTTTCGCTTAGAGAGGTACTTGAATCAAAAGCAAATGACAAACCAGATGCCAAGCTACTAATAGGATTAGGCCGGGATATTTCAGGTGATGCAGTATTGGCAGAGCTTAATAAAATGCCACACTTGCTAGTAGCAGGCTCAACCGGTAGTGGAAAAAGTGTTTGTATAAATGGTATTATTACAAGTATTTTAATGAGGGCTAAGCCACATGAAGTGAAACTGATGATGATTGATCCGAAGATGGTAGAGCTAAATGTTTACAACGGAGTTCCACACCTGTTGGCCCCGGTAGTAACTAATCCGAAAAAAGCATCACAGGCATTAAAGAAAGTAGTCAATGAAATGGAACGCCGATATGAGCTATTCTCTCATACGGGTACTCGTAATATCGAAGGGTATAATGAAATTATTAAGAAAAATAATATCGACAGCGATGCTAAACAGCCAGAATTACCGTATATTGTTGTCATTGTGGACGAGCTTGCAGATTTAATGATGGTTGCATCATCAGATGTAGAGGATTCTATTACAAGATTATCCCAGATGGCACGTGCAGCTGGGATACACCTTATTATTGCTACTCAACGGCCTTCAGTTGATGTCATAACAGGTGTTATTAAAGCTAATATACCTTCAAGAATTGCATTTAGTGTATCTTCACAAACGGATTCGCGCACAATTCTTGATATGGGTGGGGCAGAAAAGCTATTAGGTCGCGGTGACATGCTCTTTTTACCAGTGGGTGCTTCAAAGCCAGTTCGAGTACAAGGAGCATTTTTATCAGATGATGAAGTTGAAAAAACTGTTGATTTTGTTATCTCACAACAAAAAGCACAATATCAAGAGGAAATGATGCCGACAGAAATTACAGAGGATTCGCCGAGTGAGGTTCAAGATGACCTATATGACGACGCAGTACAATTAGTTATTGACATGCAAACAGCATCAGTATCATTACTTCAGAGAAGATTCAGAGTGGGTTACACGAGAGCAGCAAGGTTAATTGATGCAATGGAGGAACGAGGAGTAGTTGGACCTTACGAAGGAAGTAAACCTCGTGAAGTATTAATTGCTAAAAATAGTCAGGATGAACTAACATCATAACCAAGAGAAATAAGATGAAAGACTGCTGCATTGACGGCAGTCTTTTATGACAGTGTATTTTGAATTTAGGTAAATTTGTTCAAATTTGTCTTAATGAGTGTCCTTTATTGCTGTTTAAAGTTACTATTGTAGTTTACTTTTACTAGGGCTTCTCTTCATAGCCCAAAACGTCGATAAGAAGTATACTTCTACTGTTTTCGACAAATTGGAATGATTCTATTTATTTATAAGTTGAAACATGATATAGTAATTTCGATTAGAATGGTGTAAAACATCAGGTGTCTGATCTCTTATATTTCTTGAAAAAAGCGGAGGCAACTTATGAGCATAAAGGCTGATAATCGGCATTTATATTTACAAGTAATTGATAAAATTAAAGAAGATATAGAACGTGGAAAATATAAAGAAAAGGAAAAACTACCTTCAGAATTTGAACTATCCAATGAATTAGGAGTCAGTAGAGCAACGCTTAGAGAAGCCTTAAGAATTCTCGAAGAAGAGAATGTCATTATTAGGAGGCATGGAGTCGGAACCTTTGTTAATGCAACTCCGAGGTTTTCATCAGGTATTGAGCAATTAAATAGTGTAACGGATATGATAAAAAATGCCAATCTTACACCAGGAACCGTCTTTCTCTCTTCTTCAATCACAGGTGCAACTGATGACGATGTTAAAAGGTTTAAATGCAATAAAGAAGAAGAAATCTTCTTACTTGAACGAGTTCGTACCTCAAACAATGAACCTGTTGTATATTGTGTCGATAAAATTCCTACTAATGTTTTACCTAATACATTTGACCACAAACAAGAGTCTTTATTTAAATTATTAGAAGAGAAGGCTAATATTTATATAAGTTCAGCTATTACGAATATTGAACCAATCGGTTACCATGAAAAGATTTCACCTATTTTAGAATGTGATCCTGAAACAGCATTACTCCTTTTAAAACAAATTCATTATGATGCTAATGATAAACCAGTACTTTATTCCTTAAATTATTTTAGAGCAGATCATTTTAGTTTTCATGTCGTTAGAAAACGCTTATAAAAATTTTTGAACTTATTATTTTTTTACTTAATATATTTTGAATATTCCAAAAAGGGTAGACGAAATACGGTCTCACCCTTTTTTATGTGCGAAAGTATAAATTATTACCTATATTTCTTCAGTACTTAGGAGGTCATTTGACATATTAGAAAATGAACGGTTTCATTTTTAAATCTTTATATGCTTGCCCGGTTGTACATGGAGCTTGCGCTTTCGTTCTGTTACATACTACCAGTATATGTTTTACTCGAACAACACATAATGAGATTGTGTTAAAAATAATGTAAATAAAAGGTGAAGCAAAGATGAATGGAAAAAAGAAGCTTGATTTATTAGCACTATCATCTGTTCCACTTGTGATGACATTAGGAAATTCAATGTTAATTCCAGTTCTACCTATGATAGCAAAACAATTGAATATTAACTCATTTCAAGTATCACTTATTATTACGGTATACTCAATCGTTGCAATTGTGTTAATCCCAATTGCAGGTTACTTATCAGATCGTTATGGTAGAAAGATGGTAATGGTACCGTGCTTAATAATTGCTGGTATTGGTGGAGCAGTTTGTGGTTGGGCTTCTTGGAAAATGGATAATGCATTTCTATTCATAATAATTGGTAGGGTATTACAAGGGATAGGATCCGCTGGGGCAGCACCTGTTGTTATCCCGTTAGTCGGTGATATGTTTAAAGACGATGAAGAAGTTAGTGCAGGCTTAGGAATAACGGAAACAGCAAATACTGCTGGTAAAGTACTTAGTCCAATAATTGGTGCTACGTTAGCATCATTTATTTGGTTTCTTCCGTTTTGGTTTATACCATTTTTTAGTCTTATCAGTGTGCTATTAGTGTTTTTCTTGGTGAAAGTGCCAAAACATAAAAATGAAGAAAAACAATCAGTCGGCGAATTTTTTCAAGGTATAAAAAAAGTCTTTAAGCACAATGGTAGATGGATATTTGCTGTTTTTTCAGTGGGTTGTATTATCTTTTTTGTTTTATTTGGTATATTGTTTTATTTATCGGACATGTTGGAAAAGCAATATCATATCGACGGGATAAAAAAAGGTTTAGTACTAGCTATTCCTTTACTGGCACTTTCATTAAGTTCATTTATAGCTGGGAAGAAAATTGGCAAGAGTAAAAGCTTAATGAAAACTGTGACAGTTATCGGAATGGGATTAGTGACCATATCGTTTATTGCCTTACGAGTCCAACATTCATTGTACTATTTAATTGCCTTCTTAGTTATAACAGGGATTGGTATTGGTATGACATTACCTAGCTTAGATGCGATTATAACTGAAGGTATTAAAAAAGAACAACGAGGAACGATAACATCTATCTATAGCTCAATGCGGTTTATAGGAGTCGCAATTGGTCCTCCAGTTTATTCTTATATTATGGGGAAATCAGAACATCTTGTTTATTATTTTTCGGGTGGTATTAGTCTATTAGCGGTGCTCATTGTGTTACTATTTATCAAACCGAAAAAAGATACACAGAAAGAAGCGAAGACAAAAAGAATGCCTAAGCTTGCATAAAATGAGGTTATCTCATGCTAGGTTTTTCCTAAGCCGGAGATAGCCTCATATTTCTTTTCTCGTGAATATAGAAGGTTTTTTATAGAAAGAATAGAAATATAAAAGGGTAACATTATTTTTATTGGCTCTTTTCTAAAAGATTGTGGCTTTTTGTACTAACCTTTTTAAGGGTTTGTTGGAGCTTAATGTGCGAGACTCCTGCGGGATGCGTGGGAGAGGTGAGGCGTGAGAAGGGCGTTTACGCTGAGGAGTATGAAAAGCGAAGGCGGCTTGCCCGTCGACGTTCAAACTGGAGGGGCATCGACTAAGACCAAAGAAATCACGACTAGCTGAATGGCGAATCGATGATGAGTTATCGTAGGGAGATGAACCTGAAGTTTGCTTTTTCGTGCCGCAAGGAGATATGAGGCTCACCACCCACCCCGCTACCCGTGAGTACTGCAAGAGGAGACAAACCCTAAACGACAATTCAGTTAAAAGCAACAATGTTTACGAAAACAGCCTTTTTATTTTATTGAATATGTTGACTAAGCTAAGGCTAAGGAAAAGAAAAAAAGGAGGGTGTACATGTCATATATTAATGAGAAGATAAACCAATTAAACGGTTTATCACTGCATACAATTACTACCTCGAAATTTAAAACGAACACGATTGTTTTAAAATTATTATCTCCTTTAAATGAAAAGGATGTTACATATCGTGCTTTACTTCCATATGTACTACAAAGAGGCACACAAAGCTTTCCGAGTAGTACAAGATTAAGATCGTATTTAGATGAACTATATGGAGCAACTTTACATGTTGACTTAGCTAAAAAAGGTGAAAATCATATCATCTCAATTCGGATGGAAATAGCAAATGAAAAGTTTTTGTCGAATAAAGAACCATTGTTAGAAAAAGGAATAAAGCTTCTGGCAGAAATATTACTTCACCCAATTGTTGAAGGAGATTCATTTAACGAAGAAATCGTAACTCAGGAAAAGCGTACATTAAAGCAACGAATACAAGCGGTTTATGACGATAAGATGAGGTATTCTAATTTGCGTCTAGTGCAAGAAATGTGTAAGGATGAATCTTACGCTCTTCATGTCAATGGTGAAATCGACGATATCGAGCAAATTACCGCACAATCACTTTATAAATATTATCAGAATGCGATTGAGAACGACAAAATTGATTTATATGTTGTTGGTGACTTAGCCCAACAAGATGTTGAGACATATGTGGGTAAATACTTCACATTGAATAATCAGAGTGCGTTTACACCTGTAACAGCTAAAAACGTACAAGTAAAAGAAAAAGAAGTAATTGAAAAACAAGATGTTAAGCAGGGTAAATTAAATATTGGGTACCGTACAAATTCTACTTACAAAGACAATGATTATTATGCACTTCAAGTATTTAATGGTATATTCGGTGGATTTTCTCATTCTAAACTTTTTATTAACGTCCGTGAGAAAGCAAGCCTAGCTTATTACGCAGCATCAAGAGTAGAAAGTCACAAAGGTCTGTTAATGGTCATGTCTGGAATAGAAGAGCAAAATTACAACCAAGCAGTAACAATCATTAAAGACCAAATGGCAGCTATGAAAAATGGAGACTTCACTGAGCAGGAAATGAGCCAAACAAAGGCCGTTTTGCGTAATCAACTTTTAGAAACGATAGATACCCCATATGGGTTAGTAGAAATTGTTTATCACAATGTCGTTGCCCAAATTGACCGTTCATTTGATGATTATTTAAATGGAATTGAAAAAGTAACAAAGCAAGAAATATTAGATATTGCAGGAAAGGTCGAGTTAGATACGATTTACTTTTTAAAAGGATTGGGGGGAAATGTATGACAAATCCGATTCAATTTGAACAATTACAAGAAGAACTTTACTATGAAAAAATGGAAAATGGACTTGATGTTTACGTATTACCGAAGAAGGGTTTTAATAAGACATATGCTACATTTACAACGAAATATGGCTCAATTGACAATCGGTTTGTTCCGTTAAATAGTAATGAAATGAAAACTGTTCCTGATGGGATTGCTCACTTTTTAGAGCATAAACTTTTTGAAAAAGAAGATGGCGATGTATTTCAACAATTTAGTCAACAAGGAGCATCTGCCAATGCCTTTACATCTTTTACTAGAACAGCATATTTGTTTTCAAGTACAAGCAATGTAGAGAGAAATCTTGAAACACTAATTGACTTTGTACAAACGCCATATTTCTCCGAAAAAACTGTAGAAAAAGAAAAGGGGATTATTGGTCAAGAAATTAATATGTATGACGATAACCCGGACTGGCGCCTTTATTTTGGCTTAATTCAAAATTTGTATGAAAACCATCCAGTTCGAATTGATATTGCAGGGACGATTGAATCAATTGCGAAAATTACAAAAGATTCACTATACGAATGTTATCATACCTTCTATCACCCAAGTAATATGCTACTATTTATTGTAGGTGCAGTTGAACCAAAAGCTATCTTAGACCAAGTTAGAGAAAATCAACAAAAAAAGGATTTTACACCACAATCTGAAATAAAGCGGGAATTTCCAAAAGAACCAGCTACAGTGCATAAAAAAATTGAAAAATTAAAAATGAATGTTCAAAGTTCTAAGTGTCTAGTTGGGTTAAAAGCAAGAAACCCGCAGCGTACGGGGAAAGAGTTATTAAAATATGAACTTTCAATGAATATTGTTCTTGATATATTATTTAGTAAAAGTTCTAATAATTATGATAAGCTATATAGTCAAGGATTAATTGATGACACATTCAGTTACGATTATACTGAGGAGAGTGGATTTGGTTTTGCGATGATAGGCGGTGACACAGATAATCCTGATGAATTAGCAACACAAATTCAGGAAATTTTGTTAAATGCAAAACGTGACGGTATTGATTTGTCTACCTTTGATGCGGCTAAAAACAAAAAAATCGGTTCATTTTTACGTTCAATTAATTCTCCAGAATATATTGCAAATCAGTTTACAAGGTACGCTTTTAATGAGATGAATTTATTCGATGTCGTACCGATGCTTGAATCATTAACAAAAGATGATATGAAGCATGTCATAAATGAAGCAGTAGATGAGGAATTATTTACTGTATGTCAAGTAGTACCAAAATAATCATTGAAACTGAGGTTGTCTAATAAAAATAGGGTCCGGCCCCTCATTAATTAATGAGTATTAGGATTACTGCTTGAAAGTAATCTGAAGCTCATTATTAGGGGTCTGACCCCTTTGATGTTTATGGCAACTTTCTTATTAGGAGTATTAGTATGGAAAAGTATGCAGTTGTGACAGGGGCTAGCGGTGGAATTGGCCAAGCAATCGTAAAGAAACTAGTAGATGATGGATTTCATGTGTATGCCCATTATAATAAGAATAAATTGATGATCGATAGGCTAATCGATGCAAATATAATAAATGAAAAATTAATTATACCAATACATGCAGACTTAACAACAGAGGAAGGGGTGAACCAGTTAATTAGTCAAATCCATCATCCGATTGATTTAATCGTACTAAACAGTGGTATAAGTTTTTATGGATTAATTACAGATATGACAACGACCGATATTAATGACATGATCGCATTACATATAAATAGTCCGTTTCAAATTACACAGAAGCTCATACCGCCAATGGTTACTAAAAAGAAAGGCAATATTATCGTCATATCATCTATATGGGGGATAACAGGTGCATCATGTGAAGTGTTATATTCTATGGTGAAAGGGGGGCAAAATTCGTTTGTAAAGGCTTTAGCTAAAGAACTTGCCCCAAGTCAAATTCGTGTTAATGCAATTGCTCCAGGGGCAATCGACACGAAGATGCTATCACATTTCTCAGCTGAAGAACTAAATCAATTAAAAGAAGAAATTCCGTTGGGGCGATTAGGGAAACCAGAGGACGTTGCGAATAGTGTATCTTATTTAGCTTCAGACGAGGCTTCTTATATTACGGGGCAAATTATTTCAGTAAATGGTGGTTGGGTGTAAGGCAGATTTAAAATTAAATGTTAGTGTACTTCTTTGCGAAGAATTATCATGTTCATGAATAATCAACATCTGTATTTGGAACAATATGATTGTAACAATTATAAAGGAGGTACTCCTATGTCTGTTTTAGAAAATTGGAATGAATGGAAAGATTTTTTAGGTGACCGTTTACACCATGCCCAAAACGAAGGTATGGATGAACAAGTTATCAATAATTTAGCATTTGAAGTTGGGGACTACTTAGCTAAGCAAGTAGATCCGAAAAACACTCAAGAACGTGTTCTAGCTGATTTATGGAGTGTTGCAAGTGAAGAAGAGCAAAAAGCAATTGCGAGTATGATGGTTAAGCTTGTTCAAAATAATGGTTCCCATTAAGTGAAAAGAGAGGAGAGATTCCTCTCTTTTTAAATATACAAATTTATATGTTCTAATTATTAAGACTTTCCACTTTTCGTAAAATCATTTATTATTAGTAATAGTGATTATAAAGGGGGCTTACTTATGCCTTATGAGTGGTACCTTGAATACAAAATTCAAAAAAACCGGCCAGGTCTTTTAGGTGATATTTCTTCCTTATTGGGAATGTTGGCAATAAACATTATGACAATTAATGGTGTAGATGACTCCAGACGCGGTTTGTTAATGAAATGTGATAGCAACGACCAAGTCAGAAGACTTGAATCGATTCTCAATACAATGGATAATATAACTATAACAAAGTTAAGAATTCCCAAGCTTAGGGACCGTCTAGCTGTTCGCCACGGAAGATACATACAAAGAGATGCTGATGATAAAAAAACTTTCCGTTTTGTTCGTGATGAGCTTGGACTATTGGTTGACTTTATGGCAGAATTATATAAACAGGAAGGTCATAAGCTAATCGGTATAAGAGGGATGCCTAGAGTAGGGAAAACAGAATCAATTGTTGCCTCAAGTGTTTGCGCAAATAAAAAGTGGTTGTTTGTTTCGTCGACACTGCTAAAACAAACAATTCGAAGTCAATTAATTGCAGATGAGTATAATGAGGATAATGTTTTTATTATCGATGGAATTGTGTCAACACGTCGAGGCTCAGAACAACATTTGCAGCTAGTCAGAGAAATTATGAGGCTACCTGCAACAAAGGTTGTTGAACATCCAGATGTGTTCGTTCAAAATACGGAATATACGCTTGACGACTTTGATTATATAATCGAAATTCGCAACGATCCTGATGAAGAAATTACATATAGAGACTTTGAAGAAAAGCAAATGTTTATGAATTCACAAAGTCTAACAGGTTTTGAATTTTAATTATGGGGTGTTACGGTTGAGTGAATTAGGAAATCGACTGAAACTAGCTAGAGAGGAAAAAAATCTAAGCTTAAATGATCTTCAGGAAATGACGAAAATTCAGAAACGCTATCTTTTAGCATTAGAAGAAGGCAATTATGCAATTATTCCTGGGAAATTTTATGTGCGAGCATTTATTAAGCAGTATGCAGAAGCAGTAAACTTAGATCCAGATACTTTATTTGAAGAGTATAAAAGTGAAATACCAAGCACTAAAAACGATGAACTTCCTGAGAATTTGTCGAGAGTAAAAACACATAGGGAGTTACCGAAGAATGCATCCAAGTTTTTGGAAGTTATGCCAAAAATTTTAACTGTCGTTGTGATACTAGGGATTTTTGTCGCAATTTGGCTATGGAAACAAAATTCGGTTGAAACTGACCCTAAAAAGGATTCGATTACAAACCAAAGTGAAAATGAATACTCTACAAATGTGAAGAATATCTCAACGAATGATGAAAATGTAGATAATTCAACAGATGAGAATAAAGTGGAGGAAGATAAAGTTACCGAAGAAAGGCCTCCTGAACAAGAAACTCCAAAAACTGTCTTGACTAAGAAAGAAGTGGCAGGTTCAACGACAACTTTTGAACTTACCGGGGCAGAAAAACTAGAACTAGAAGTCAATGCAAAGAGTAGAACATGGGTTAGCATAAAAAATGATAAAGGTAAAACATTTTTTGCAAATTCAATAGACGAAGGAAAGTCAGAAATAGGCGATTATACTCAAGAGGCCGAACTAACTATTAGAGTTGGGAATGTTCCTGGAACAGATGTGAAAATTAATGGTGAATTAGTACCGATTGAGAACCCTAAAATAACACCACAGAACATAAAAATCATCAATAAGAAAGAGTAGGACTGAGACAAGAATATTCTTCAGCAAATTAGACGAGTATATCTGATTTGCTAAGGATATTGCTTGTGTCGTCCTTTTCTTATTGATTATAAATGGAGGAATAAAACAATGAATTTACCAAATAAAATAACAATTTCAAGAATCTTTTTAATTCCAATTTTTATGGTTATTATGCTTGCACCATTTAATTGGGGAGAATTATCTTTTGGTGCTGAGTCAATCCTCGTTACTCATTTTGTAGGGGCAATTATCTTTATCGTTGCATCAACAACAGATTGGATTGATGGCTACTATGCGCGTAAGTTAAATCAAGTAACAAACCTTGGGAAGTTTTTAGATCCGCTCGCTGACAAGCTTTTAGTATCGGCAGCATTAATTATTTTAGTACAACTTGGGCTTGCTCCTGCTTGGATGGTTATTTTAATCATAAGTCGTGAGTTCGCTGTTACTGGTCTTAGAGCAATACTTGCTGGACAAGGTGAGGTAGTTGCTGCAAATATGTTAGGGAAAATTAAAACTTGGACTCAAATTATTGCAATCTCGGCATTGCTTCTTCATAACCTGCCTTTTGAGTTTATCAATCTACCTTTTGCGAATATTGCATTATGGGTTGCTACCTTCTTTACGGTGATTTCTGGCTATGACTACTTTAATAAAAACAAGCAAATATTTATTAATTCGAAATAAGTGGGGGTACTTTCATGGATGTGCGTACAGAAATCATTGCGGTAGGTTCTGAACTGTTACTTGGACAAATTGTAAATAGTAACGCGCAATTTTTATCACAGCAATTTGCACAATTAGGAATGGGTGTTTATTATCATACGGTCGTTGGAGATAATTCAACTAGGCTTGAACACGCCATAAAAATTGCACAAAATCGCTCGAACGTGATCGTATTCACCGGAGGGTTAGGTCCGACAAAGGATGATTTAACGAAAGAAACAATTGCAACGATGCTAGGGAAAAAATTAGTTTTTGATTATGAAGCATTAGCGAGCATTGAGCAATATTTTACTAAAACAAAGCGGAAAATGTCAGAAAATAATAAGAAACAGGCGCTTGTACTTGAAGATGCTGTCATCTTGAAAAATGACCATGGGATGGCACCGGGGATGGGAATTAAAGTTGATGATATTATTTATATATTATTACCTGGACCACCAAGCGAGATGCGGCCGATGTTTCAAAACTATTGTCGAGGTTACCTTCAGCAAACACTTGGATTGCAAGAAAAAATTATCTCTCGTGTGTTACGCTACTTCGGAATTGGAGAATCTCAACTTGAAACAGATATTGAAGATTTAATTAATGAACAAACGAACCCTACAATTGCCCCACTTGCTGCTGAAGGTGAAGTTACTTTACGGCTGACAGCAAAACATATTGATGAAGCTGTTGCGAACGAAATGCTTGATGAGTTAGAATCGAAAATCAATCAAAGAGTAGGAGAATTCTTTTACGGTTATAATGATACAACGCTTATTAGCGAACTATCCAAACAGCTATCAAATAAGAAAAGAACAGTTGCTGCTGCAGAAAGTTTAACAGGAGGAATGTTCTCAGAATATATAACAGCAATTGATGGAGCCTCTAACATATTTAAAGGTAGTCTGATTACGTATACGAATGAAATGAAGGTAAACATCCTACGCGTATCTAAACAAACACTGAGCGAACATGGAGCAGTGAGTGAACAATGTGCAATCGAAATGGCAGAACAAGTTAGGGACATTGTTGGTAGTGATATTGGAATTAGTTTTACAGGTGCTGCTGGTCCAAAACCGCATGAAGGACAACCTGTCGGTACTGTGTACATAGGTGTCGCTGTTAAGGGAAAAGAAACATCAACATATAAGTTGCATTTGTCAGGTACACGACAAGGAATTCGAATTAAAACAGTAAAATATGGATGTCACTATATAGTCAAACATTTGAAGGACTTATAATGATATAATTTAATTCCATGCAATATTTCATTTAAAGGCTGTCTCAAGGTAGAGGCAGCCTTTACCTGTTCGCAGTTGAAAAATTGCCTATTTTTTAATTTTGAACAGATAGATGAAATGCCAATCTATGACCAAACGTTGATTCACTTAACTGAATAATCTTTACTATAAGATTGTTATTTTTGACTTAATAAATGGTTGGTTTTAAAACGACAACTTAAGAACAGTACAATATGGTTGTTCATCTTGTGTCACCTACCTTCGTTTTTTCTACGCGAGCGTCAGAGGTCTCTGAACACGTTAGGACCAGTTCAGGAAGTCTACCCAATATACTAGAAATAATTAGCATATCAAAAAAATCAAAGTGTTTAAAAATGAAAAGTTTGCTAGTTTTTCTATGTGATATTTCAAGTATTATTATGAGGAATTTCAACTTTGCTAAGATTTCCCTAAGTAAAAAAACGAATAAACGTTCGACTTTTTGCTTGGCAAATAGAAAGAAAAGCGTTATATTAAGTATAGAGATAATTTAAAGGAGGAAATTTAGTGAGCGACCGTCAAGCTGCCTTAGATATGGCGTTAAAACAAATAGAAAAACAATTTGGTAAAGGTTCCATTATGAAATTAGGGGAACAAACGGATAGAAAAGTCTCAACAATTTCAAGTGGTTCTCTTGCTCTTGATACAGCGTTAGGAGTAGGTGGATATCCACGTGGTAGAATTATAGAAATATATGGACCTGAAAGTTCTGGTAAAACAACAGTTGCTCTTCATGCAATTGCAGAGGTTCAGCAACAGGGCGGACAAGCTGCATTTATCGATGCAGAGCACGCACTTGACCCAGAGTATGCTCAAAAATTAGGTGTAGATATTGATGAATTATTATTATCACAACCTGATACAGGAGAACAAGCACTTGAAATAGCTGAGGCGCTTGTTCGTAGTGGAGCAGTCGATATTCTTGTCGTTGACTCAGTAGCAGCTTTAGTTCCAAAGGCAGAGATTGAGGGAGAAATGGGTGACGCGCATGTCGGCTTGCAAGCTCGATTAATGTCACAGGCTTTACGTAAATTATCAGGTGCCATAAATAAATCAAAAACAATTGCAATTTTCATCAACCAAATCCGTGAAAAGGTTGGTATCATGTTTGGAAATCCGGAAACTACACCTGGTGGTCGAGCTTTAAAGTTTTATTCAACTGTTCGTTTAGAAGTACGTCGTGCAGAAACGTTGAAACAAGGAAATGATATGGTCGGTAATAAGACAAAAATAAAAGTTGTTAAGAACAAAGTTGCCCCACCATTTAAAGTAGCCGAAGTAGATATTATGTATGGTGAAGGAATATCTAAAGAAGGGGAAATTATTGATATTGGTTCAGATCTCGACATTGTTCTAAAAAGTGGTGCATGGTATTCATATAATGAAGAGCGCTTAGGTCAAGGAAGAGAAAATGCTAAGCAATTCTTAAAAGAAAACCCTGCGCTCCGCTTAGAAATCCAAGGAAAAATCCGTCAACATTATGGATTGGATGCCGAGGTATCTGTCCCAGAGGAAAATTTAGACGAATTGAATTTATTAGAAGATTAAATGCAAAAAGGGCTGATTTAGCCCTTTTTTTGTTTATAAAAATAGGCTCTCTTCTAAAAGATTGTGGCTTTTTGCACTAACCTTTTTAAGGGTTTGTTGGAGCTTAAAGTGCGAGACTCCTGCGGGATGCGTGGGAGAGGTGAGACGTGAGCAGGCGTTTACGCTGAGGAGAAAGAAAAGCGTAGGCGGCTTGCAATCGACGTACAAACTGGAGGGGCATCGACTGAGATAAAGGAATCACGATGAGCCGAATGGCGAATCGATGATGACTTATCGTAGGGAGAAGACCTGAAGTTTGCTTGTTCGTGCCGCCGGAGCTAGACAAGCTCACCACCCACCCCGCGGAAAGCGAATACTGTAGCGGAGACAAACCCTAAACGACTACTCAGTTAAAAGCAATAATGATTACGAAAACAGTCTAAAAATATTACGCTATTATAAAATTCATTAATCAGTATAATCATGTAAAAGATTGTTCCTTTTCTATACGATGAAAGCTTAAATATATGTATGGATATAGAGGAAAATATATGTATAGAATTTGAACAATTTAGGGTATAATAATTCTATCTTACTAATTGCTATTTTCTGAATGCTCTTTTTTTAAGAGATTGTTGTTTTTTTAACTTGCATTATAGTAGCTGATTGATAATGCTGCGTACAATAGTATGTACAATCTACACTTCTTTGTGAAAACGACTATATTCAAAAATAGCACACATTTTTAGCACTAAATTCTAAATTTTGTTAAGTAAGAGATACTTAATCTTAATTACGGCCCTTTCATCGTAATGTTCACAGGCTTGACAAGAAAAATTCACACATTTACAATTAAGATGTATATTTTACAATTTTGTAGAATACTGATTGAAGCATTTTGAAAGCAAAAATGTTGGTACTTGAGTTTGTCTTTCTAACCTAATAATTCATAAGACGTAAAGTTCAACATGAAACGTAAGCTTTGAGCTGTATGTTGACAACTTAAAATTGAACAATGTACATGCCGACACTTTAATCTAGAAAAACAAGTTCATAGCAAGAGGAGGTGTAATGATGGAAATTGTATCAATACTCATCTCCATTTTGCTTGGCCTAATCGTCGGTGCAGTTGTTGGCTATTTTGTTCGTAAATCTATTGCTGAAGCAAAAATTGCTGGAGCAAACCATGCTGCTGAGCAGATAATTGAAGACGCAAAGCGTGATGCAGAGGCAACGAAAAAAGAAGCACTTCTTGAAGCGAAAGATGAAATTCATAAGTTGCGAACAGATGCAGAGAAGGAAGTTCGTGAAAGACGAAATGAGCTTCAAAAACAAGAAAATCGCTTATTACAAAAAGAAGAGAATCTAGACCGTAAGGATGAGTCTTTAGATAAACGTGAAGTTATACTAGAGAAAAAAGAAGATTCTCTAACTCAAAGACAACAGCATATTGAAGAGATGGAAAGCAAAGTGGACGAGATGGTGCGTAAGCAGCAAACAGAGCTTGAACGCATTTCTAGCCTTACACGGGAAGAAGCAAAAGCAATTATTCTTGAAAAGGTTGAAAATGAGCTTACACACGATATCGCAATCATGATTAAAGATAGTGAAAATCGTGCAAAAGAAGAGGCAGACAAAAAGGCTAAAGAAATCCTGTCACTTGCTATTCAAAGATGTGCAGCAGACCATGTGGCAGAAACCACTGTTTCTGTTGTGAACCTCCCAAATGATGAAATGAAAGGGCGTATTATTGGTCGAGAAGGTCGTAATATCCGAACATTAGAAACGTTAACAGGGATCGACCTTATCATTGATGATACACCGGAGGCAGTTATTTTATCAGGCTTTGACCCAATTCGCAGGGAAACTGCTAGAATTGCGTTAGACAAGCTAGTTCAGGACGGGCGGATACATCCGGCTCGTATTGAGGAAATGGTCGAGAAATCTCGACGTGAAGTGGATGAATATATCCGTGAAGTCGGAGAACAGACAACGTTTGAAGTTGGTGTACATGGCTTACATCCAGACCTTATTAAAATTTTAGGTCGACTAAAATTCAGAACGAGCTATGGTCAAAACGTCTTGAAGCATTCAATGGAGGTAGCTTTTCTAGCAGGACTTATGGCTGCTGAGCTTGGTGAAGATGTATTATTAGCTAAACGAGCAGGACTTCTCCATGATATCGGAAAGGCAATTGACCATGAGGTGGAAGGTAGCCATGTTGAAATTGGTGTCGAACTTGCAACAAAATACAAAGAACATCCGGTTGTCATTAATAGCATTGCATCACATCACGGTGATACAGAACCAACATCAATTATTGCAGTAATTGTTGCAGCAGCAGATGCATTATCCGCTGCAAGACCGGGAGCACGTAGTGAAACGTTAGAGAACTACATTCGCCGCCTTGAAAAGCTTGAGGATATCTCTGAGTCCTATGAAGGGGTAGAGAAATCATTTGCAATTCAAGCAGGTCGCGAGGTGCGCATAATTGTAAAACCTGATAGCATTGATGATCTTCAAGCACATCGTTTAGCACGAGATATTAGAAAACGTATTGAAGAAGAGCTTGATTATCCAGGTCATATAAAAGTGACTGTTATTCGTGAAACAAGAGCAGTTGAATATGCGAAATAATAAAGTGGTGCAGAAATGCACTGCTTTATTTTTTTAGCAGAGTATGTGAGAATAATATAAGAAAAATAAATGCTAGAACGCATATAGAGAATAGAGGAATATAGTATGAAAATATTGTTTGTAGGAGATGTATTTGGCGCTCCGGGTCGTCAAATGGTGAAGGAGTATTTACCAAAGCTAAAAACTAAATACAATCCACATGTAGTGATAATAAATGGTGAAAATGCTGCACACGGTAGAGGAATTACAGAGAAAATGTATCAACAATTTATCGAAGGTGGTGCCCATGTAATCACAATGGGTAATCATACATGGGATAACCGTGAAATATTTGATTTTATAGACCAAGCACATCAAATGGTACGCCCTGCAAATTTCCCTGACAACAACCCTGGCAAAGGTATGACGTTTGTTTCCGTAGCAGGAAAAGAAATAGCTGTGATAAATTTACAAGGTCGTGCTTTTTTACCTCCTTCAGATTGTCCTTTTAAAAAAGCAGATGAACTTATAGCTGAAGCAAAAAAACGTACGTCATTAATATTTGTTGATTTTCATGGGGAAGCAACTAGTGAAAAACAAGCAATGGGTTGGTATTTAGATGGACGAGTTTCTGCTGTTGTAGGAACACATACACATGTACAAACAGCGGATGAAAGAATACTTGATAATGGAACAGCATATATAACAGATGTAGGAATGACAGGCCCTTATGATGGAATATTAGGTGTTAATCGGGAGATGATTATCAAACGCTTTTTAACGGGCCTTCCTGTTCGTCATGAAGTTGCAGAAGGAAGAACACAATTAAGTGCAGTTATCATTGATATCGACGATAAGACAGGAAAAGCAAAGAAAATAAATCGCATTATGATTAATGACGATCATTTGTTTTTTGAATAAACTTTGATTAAATCAAACTTAGCGCGTTACAAGGCAGTTTTTTAAAAGATAAGAAAACAGGCAACGTATGTAAGAAAAGGCTTTTTTCTATAGATTGTGCTTAGCATTAGCTATATGAAGGGTTGGTTGGTGCTGATTGCAAGACTCCTGCCGGCAGCGTGGGACTCATGCAGGCGTTTAGGCTTAGCGCCCACCCCGGGGTAAGCGATTACTGCAAGAGGAGACCAATCGAAAACGACAACTTAGTAAAAGTAACAATGTATGTGAAAACAGCCTAAGAAATTTTGAAAGAATATTAGAACAAGCAGGAATACTTTCAATTTCTAGTGAATATAGTATCAATGGATGAATAGCTAATAACGTTTACAAATTGAAAGTTGGGGATGAGTTGTAAACGGAAATTGCCAATGTTGTTCTAATGAACACACAAGGATTCATTGAAAATTAAGGGGGAGCTAGACATGGAAATATTAAAGGTTTCAGCAAAATCTAATCCTAATTCTGTAGCAGGTGCATTAGCTGGCGTTCTAAGAGAGCGAGGGGCTGCAGAAATTCAAGCGATAGGAGCAGGTGCTCTTAATCAAGCAGTTAAGGCTGTGGCAATTGCAAGAGGCTTTGTAGCACCTAGTGGTGTTGATTTAATATGTATTCCTGCTTTTACCGATATTCAAATAGATGGCGAAGAACGAACTGCAATTAAGTTAATTGTAGAGCCTAGATAGTGTGAAAGTATACTTAAAAAGGGCTTGACTCATTACCTGAGTCAAGCCCTTAATTTATATGGTTTAAACTTTTGAGTACCACGTACCTGTGGGAAGTCATGAGATTTATAGGGAATGATTATGATTGGAAAGCGCATACGTAGGAATAAAGATTTAGAAGAAGGAAAGGAGATTCATATGCAGCTGTTTGATGCACATTGTGATATGCTATACAAATTATGGAGACAACCGAATATAAATCTTGAAACAGATAAGTCGCTTCAAGTGTCAATCTCAAAACTAAGTAAAAAGAAGAAACCGATTCAATGCTTTGCAATTTTTGTTCCAGAAGATGTACCGTTTATTCATAGGTATCATGTTGCACTCGAACAAGTTTCATTATTTCAACAAAAGGTTCTTAATAAATATCCTGAAGTAAAATTATTAAAAACAAAATCAGATATAGATCGTTTACATGATGACGATATCGGGGCTATCTTAACATTAGAAGGCTGTGATGCAATCGGAGATGACATTAATCAATTGGATGTTTTTTACCAATTAGGGGTACGGTCTGTCGGACTAACATGGAATTATGCTAATTTAGTTGCAGATGGAGCACATGAAACAAGGAATGGGGGTCTTACCAACTTTGGTAGGGACGTTATCAATTACTTAAATAATCAAAAGATGTGGACGGATTTATCACACGCGAGTGAGAAAAGTTTTTGGGAAGCACTTGAAATTGCAAGCTACCCAATTGCCTCACATTCAAACGTCTATCGTCTATGTCCTCATGTACGGAATCTGAGAGATGAGCAAATTCAAGCCTTATTTAAAAAGAATGGGATAATTGGCATTACGTTTGTACCCTTTTTCACCTCAAATGTGAAACCATCAATTGCAGATTTATTAGACCATATCGATTATTTATGTAGTTTAGGAGGAGAAAACAATATAGGATTCGGTTCTGACTTTGATGGGATAGACGAAACTATTAACGGATTAGCAACTTATGATGACTATGATACGTTAATAAACCAACTTCTAATACATTATCCTGAACAGCTTGTACAAAAGTTCTTGTATCATAACTTCTATCAATCGATACCATATTAGAGAAAAGACATTTTTCAAGGAAATACTTGTTTTTTTTGAGGTTAAGGTCTACAATTAAGTCGTTTAGATTTAAATCCGATCGATTTACTATGTTTAGTTTATTTATAAGGTTAAATCTAGTAAACTGTTAAATTGTATTTAATATATAGCAAATGTTGAGGGGTGTAAGGTTATATGATAAGTCAACTTTCTTGGAAAGTTGGGGGACAGCAAGGAGAAGGTATTGAAAGTACTGGAGAAGTTTTCTCTATTGCGTTAAACCGACTAGGTTATTATTTATACGGATATCGACACTTTTCTTCCCGTATTAAGGGGGGACATACGAATAATAAAATTCGTGTTAGTACATCACAAGTAAGGTCAATTTCAGACGATTTAGATATATTAGTAGCTTTTGACCAGGAAACAATCGATGTCAATTTTCATGAATTACGGGAAGGCGGAATCGTCCTTGCAGATTCAAAATTCAATCCAACGATTCCTGACAATGTAAACGTAACACTTTATGCTGTACCTTTTTCTGAAATTGCTACAGATTTAGGAACCTCTCTAATGAAAAATATGGTCGCTATTGGTGCGACAAGTGCAATTCTTAATATTGACCCAAGTGGATATAAAGAGGTTGTACAAGATACATATGGACGTAAAGGAATAGAAATAGTCGAAAAAAACTTAATGGCGATAAAAAAAGGTGCTCAATATTTACAAGAAAACCTTGAGTTTACTAGAGAAGATATGTATTTAGAAGAAGCAGACGGTAAAAGAAAAATGTATATGATCGGAAATGATGCGATTGCATTAGGTGCTATTGCTGCTGGCTCAAGATTTATGGCTGCTTATCCGATAACACCAGCATCAGAAATTATGGAGTATTTAATTAAAAAACTTCCTCAGTTTGGCGGTGTTGTTATCCAAACTGAGGATGAAATCGCTGCATGTACAATGGCAATTGGAGCTAACTATGCCGGAGCTCGTACATTTACAGCATCTGCTGGTCCCGGTCTCTCGTTAATGATGGAAGCGATCGGTTTAGCAGGTATAACAGAACAGCCACTCGTCATCGTTGATACACAACGTGGTGGTCCTAGTACTGGTTTACCAACGAAACAGGAACAATCAGATTTAATGGCGATGATTTACGGGACCCATGGTGAAATCCCTAAAGTTGTTATGGCCCCTAGTACTGTTGAAGAAGCTTTCTACGATATGATCGATGCTTTCAATATTGCTGAAGAATATCAAGTACCTGTTATTCTATTAACAGATTTGCAGCTTTCACTTGGAAAACAGTCTGTTGAGCCACTAGATTATCATAAAATTAATATCCGTCGCGGCAAGCTGATGACAGACGAATTGCCACCACTTGAAAATAAGGAATATTTTAAACGTTATGAGCTGACTGATGATGGCATTTCACCACGGGTTATCCCAGGAGTGAAAAATGGTATTCACCATGTTACAGGTGTTGAGCATGATATGACAGGGAAGCCATCAGAAGCTGCAGGGAACAGAATAGAACAAATGGATAAGCGATTAAGAAAATTATCTCAAATGAAATTTAATACACCAGTATATAAAAATATTAAGCATGAGCAAGCAGATATTTTACTAATTGGATTTATTTCAACAAGAGGGACGATTGAAGAAGCAATTCCAAGGCTTGAGAAAGATGGTTTAAAGGTGAATCATGCACACATACGTCTCATTCATCCATTTCCAACAGAAGAATTAATCCCACTAGTAGAAACAGCTAAAAAGGTCATTGTGGTAGAAAATAATGCAACTGGTCAACTCGCTAATCTATTAAAAATGAATGTAGGTCATGCTAATAAAATTGCATCATTGTTAAAATATGATGGGAATCCTTTTTTACCATACGAAGTCCATACGCGCAGCAAGGAGTTGATTTAAAATGACGACAACATTTAAAGACTTTCGAAATAACGTAAAACCGAACTGGTGTCCAGGTTGTGGAGATTTTTCTGTACAAGCGGCTATTCAACGTGCTGCAGCCAATGTTGGACTTCAACCTGATAATCTTGCTGTCGTTTCAGGTATTGGTTGTTCCGGCCGAATTTCTGGTTACATTAATTCCTATGGTTTTCATGGGATACACGGACGGTCCCTTCCAATTGCACAAGGGGTAAAAATGGCAAATCGTGATTTAACTGTCATCGCGTCTGGTGGAGATGGTGATGGCTTTGCTATCGGGTTAGGACATACGATCCATGCAATAAGAAGAAATATTGATATTACATATATCGTCATGGATAATCAAATATATGGATTAACAAAAGGTCAAACATCACCTCGGAGTGATGCCGGATTTGTGACAAAAAGTACACCAGAAGGTTCAATTGAATCATCTCTATCAATTATGGAGATGGCTATTTCAGCGGGGGCTACATTTGTCGCGCAAAGTTTTTCAACAGATTTAAAGGATTTAACAGCACTAATTGAGGCTGGAATGAACCATAAAGGGTTTTCACTCATTAATGTATTCAGTCCTTGTGTAACGTATAATAAAGTAAATACGTATGATTGGTTTAAACAAAACTTAACGAAATTAGCTACAATTGATGGGTATGACCCACATAATCGAGAATTGGCAATGCAAACATTGATGAAGCATAATAGCCTTGTTACGGGGTTAATTTATCAAAATCAAGAGCAAAAGTCATATCAAGAAGTGATTAAAGGCTATAGTGAATCACCTCTCTCGAAGCAAGAACTAGCAATAGATGAGGATGAGTTCAATAAACTAGTAGCTGAGTTTATGTAAGAAAAAACGAGGGTGAATAATAAGGTCAAATTACAGACCTATTAGGCATCCTCGTTTTTGTGCATAGATTAATAATTATTTTAGTAAATGAGAGTTTTTACAATAGTGTAATATTATTTTCTTTACAATGTTCATACATTTTTTCATTCCATACCGATGCTTGAACTTCACCGATATGAGCCTTTTTTAAAAGAAACATACAAAGTCTAGATTGACCGATTCCGCCACCAATTGTAAAGGGAAGTTCATTATTTATAATAGATTGATGGTAATTCAAGCTCAACCGTTCCTCGTGATTAGATAATTTTAATTGCTTTATTAGTGTGTCTCTATCCACCCGAATCCCCATAGAGGAAAGCTCGATGGATCTTTCTAAAATAGGGCTCCAAACGATAATGTCTCCATTTAATGACCAATCATCATAATCTGGGGAACGGCCATCATGTATTTCACCTGATTCCATAGTTCCCCCTATCTCCATTAAGAACACAGCTCCGTACTCTTTACAAACATAATCCTCCCGTTGCTTTGGTGTAAAATGTGGATGCGTTTGTTCGAGCTCTTGAGTTGTAACAAAGTGGATATTTTCTGGTAATGTAGGTTCTAAAAGTGGATGGAATTCAAACATATATTGTTCAGTTTGTTTAATAGCTAAGTAAATTTTTTGAACTTCATCTTTTAATGTTTCGATTGTTCGGTTCCCTTTTGAGATTACTTTTTCCCAATCCCACTGGTCAACAAACATAGAATGTAGATTGTCTAATGTTTCATCTCTTCGGATTGCATTCATATTTGTATATAAGCCTTCGCCGATTGTAAAACCATATCTGGCTAGTGCAGAACGCTTCCACTTTGCCAATGATTGTACAATCTCAACTTTTTTTTCATCTATATCTAACGCGTCAAAATTAACAATTCGTTCAACACCATTAAGGTTATCATTTATTCCTGTCCCTTCAAGCAAAAGTAACGGTGCAGACACTTTAATTAAGTTTAGATTTTCTGCTAGCTTATCTTCAAAAAAATCCTTTAATTCTTTAATGGCTATTTCTGTATGCATTAAATTTAACTTTGATTGGTAACCTTTTGGTATGGATACAATTTGTGACATTACTCATCCTCCATAATAATTTAGTTTCGAACTGGGAGGCAGTTCCCATGTGCAAAAATAGGTAGTAGACTAAAATACAATATGAAAAAAATCGCTAGATGTTACATTAATGAATTTTCATAAATATCGGATTGTTTTAGGTATATTAAGCAAGTATTATTTATGATGAAAATTGAGCATTGCGATTCTTGTTGTGACACTCCTTGAAGTTTTACAAAGATGATTACCAAGAGAAAACATATTAATATCATTCTAAAATTGATTGAAAGGGTGTTGAAGTTGAAGAGTAAAATAAACATGAAAGACGCTAGTAAGTCTGTTCATTACCGAAACTTTTGGTCTGGTTTTTTATTAGGAGTTGGATTTGTAGCTTTTTTTGATGAAGCAGTCTTTCATCAGCTCCTGCATTGGCATCATTTTTACGATAAATCAATAACAACGATAGGGCTCATTTCAGATGGTTTTTTTCATGCATTTAGCTGGTTTGCTACTGTTTATTCGTTATACATGATGGCTATCCTCCGCCAAGAAAAACAGTTTTTGCAGTCAATTTGGTGGGGGTCAATATTATTAGGAGTAGGTATATTTCAACTGTATGATGGAATAATTCAACATAAAATAATGAGAATACATCAAATTCGTTATCATGTGGATATTTTTATGTATGATATCGTCTGGAATGCTGCTGCGATACTATTCATTATCGTTGGAGGCACCATAGTACGCACTTATCTTAGAATCACGAAGATGGAGGGTAGATGATGACAAGTTTGGTAATCTTGTTTTTACTAGCGATGTATAGTTACATCTGGGCTGTACATATAACAAATCAAAAATTCAAAGATTGGCCTAAGGGGAGAATCTTTTATTGGTTTTTAGCATTGATATGTATCGCTTCAGTCTTTCCTTTAGCAAACTTTAGTCATGGTCATGTTCCCTTCTCAACACATATGCTCATCCATTTACTTATTGGTATGCTAGCTCCTCTATTATTTATCCTCTCGGCGCCGATGACATTGATATTAAGAACGTTAAACGTAAACAAGGCAAGATTGCTAATGAAGTTATTGAAAAGCAGGCCTAGTAAAATATTTCTGCACCCTATTTTTACATTACTAAATAACATTGGCGTACTATGGATCTTGTACACAACAAACCTATATGCACTAACACATCAAAACATGTTGTTTAATTTTCTTATCCATTTACATGTCTTTTTTGCAGGCTATCTTTTTACATTGTCGATGATTTATATTGAACCGCTATCACATCGGTATAGTTTCACTTTTCGCTCGACAGTCCTCATCATCGCTTTAACAGGGCATGGTATTCTATCTAAATATATCTATGCCAATCCTCCAGCAGGTGTGGCTAGAGCTGAAGCTGAGCTTGGTGGATACTTAATGTATTATGGGGGAGATTTTATCGATTTCATTATTATTTTTATACTGTGCCATCAGTGGTACCAGACATCAAGGAAAAAAGCTGCTGCTATTATTTAATTGGATAAGAAAAGAGTGGCTAAAAAAGGTAGGACTCCTTAACCATACACGAATAGAAATAAAGATATCCGATGGTTATTCGAAGAGTCTGTACCATTTTAGCCACCATGAAATTTAAGAATATGTTCTCATAGGATTAGGACTATTCATTTGCAATGGATTCATAGCGTTCATAGAATTTGCGCTATTCATAGAATTGATAGAATTCATTGAATTTATTGTGCTCATATTACCTATTGGTTGGAAAGCATTTGTTATTTGATTTATCTGTGTTTCATGGAAAGTCGGAGGAGAATAATAACCGTTATGATTCATCCATTGCCATATTTCATACGCCATCTCTTGACACAAAATTGCTCCATTGACATGATATGAGCGAATTTGTGGATCAACACATTCATTAGCCCACACCATACTATAAACAGAACCAGTCTTGTGTGCGTTTAAAGCTAGCGTACTTATTGATTGGTCAGAAAGGGTGCGATTATTAGGATTCGGTGGTGCCATAGTGCTTTGTTGCATACCGAAATTTTCGTGATAGGCATTAAAATCAGGATGAGTATGTGTAACTTGCCCTCCTTTACCTTGGAGAAGATTAATCCCTTGCTGATAAGCCGTAATCATTTGTTGTTGATGCTTTTTCAAGATTGACTTTAAGTTCTGGTCTTGACACTGGTTTGCAAACAAACCATGTTGTTCAATTTCAGCAGCTTTTGTTCGTAATGCTTCAGACGTTTCTAATAGTTCATGTGCAGCCATTCTCATATTTAATTCCTCCAATTTCATTTACATTAGGCTTTTCAAACCCAAATATAGTGTCAACTGAAATCTATATTTTATGCTCTTGCTCTTTTCTAAATGATTGAGGTATTTCACTAAACTTATTAAGGGTAACTAAGTAGATATAGAGAAATGAATTGTTTTCTTTTATCTAAAGGATTGTAAAGCATGCTAATTTTAGCAGTTTCTACCTACTAGGCCGATAATAAATTATTCTCTTGAATTTGATGGTGTAATAGAAGAAGCAAAACAAAAGGTTAAGCAAGAAGAAATTAGCGAGTATGCGAAAATAGCTGAAGAAGTATCAGCAAAGAGATTAAAAAGTCTCTTAAATAAATTGAGAGACAATAATTTAGACCCGTTTGGATTTGGTCTAAGATACCGGGCGAGAAGCTTCGATAATGACCATGAATATAAGAAATGGTCAAACATGTATCAAGATGTGGAATTTACAGTAAATGTTAAAACAACAATTCGCTCGACAGGTGTTATTGAATAACAAATGTCATTTATAGCATAAATATAAAACCTAACGGCTCCTACCAATTACTTTCGGTTTTCTATTCATTATAAATCTAAGTTTTCATTCATCCTATACATTTCATGTTTTACTATTTTGCTTCTGAACAAAAATAGAGTAAACTAAATCAGTAGCTGAATGGCTACAAAGTTGTTAGTAAGGTGATAGAGATGAAACTAATTATTGCAGAAAAGCCAGATCAGGCTTCAACACTCTGTGCTAGTTTTCAGAGAGTGAAAAGAGATGGTTACTTTGAAGTAAAGGCGAATGAACTATTTCCGAATGGAGCTTATTTTACTTGGGCGATCGGACATTTAACACAATTATGTCCACCTGAAGTATACAGGCAGGAATGGAAAAAGTGGTCATTAACGATGTTACCAATCATTCCGGATAAGTTTAAATATGAAGTAACGAAATCAAAAGCAAAACAATTTCAGACGATTAAAACTTTGCTTCATCAAAATCAAGTTACTGAAGTAATCCATGCAGGTGATGCAGGCCGTGAAGGGGAACTCATAATCCGTAATATTATTGCATTAGCTGGGGTGAAGAAACCATTAAAGCGTTTATGGATATCCTCGTTAACGAAGGCAGCAATCTATGATGGATTTCAAAAATTACTAGATGATGAGCAAACAAAAAATTTATATTTTGAAGCATATTCCCGCGCATGTGCGGATTGGTTAGTAGGGATGAATGCCTCACGAGTTTATACCTTACTACTAAAGGAAAAAGGTATGAACGATGTATTCTCCGCTGGACGTGTTCAAACACCGACACTTGCATTAATTGTCCAAAGAGAAAAAGAAATTGAAGCTTTTAAACCAGAACCATTTTGGGAAATCATCGCAACATTTAAAGTAAATGGGAAAACATACAAAGGAAAGTGGCATAACGACCAACAGACTCGGGTTACTAAACAAGAACTTGCCTTGAAAATAGCTGAGTTTTGTAAAGAAAAGTCTGCACTAATAAAGGAAATTGAGACAGAACGTAAAGAATATCAACCCCCTTTATTATTTAACTTATCAGCACTACAAGCAACAGCGAATAAAGCATTTAAGTTCTCACCAAAGAAAACGTTGGACATAGCGCAAAGCTTATATCAAAAAGGAATTATTTCATATCCGCGTTCAGATTCTACTTATGTGACAAAGGGAGAGGCTGAACTATTTCCAGGTATTCTGACTAGACTTGGTTCCTTTGAGCAATACAAAGATTTATTTCCAACTCCAAAACAATCAATATTACAAAATACTCGTTATGTGAATGAAAAGAAAGTTACTGACCATTATGCGATTATCCCGACAGAGCAAGTTGTTGATCCGTTCCGTTTATCTCAAGACGAGCAAAAGATATATGACTTAATTATTCGTAGATTAATAGCTGCTCACTATGATAAAGCGATTTATGATTATTCGACACTTATTACATTAGTTGATGGACGAGCAGAGTTTATCACAAAGGGGAAACAACAAATTCAGGAAGGTTGGCGCAAGGTCATTTTCCAAAATGAAAAAGAGAAAGATGAATTGCTCCCTAATGTGAATAAGGATGAGGTTGGACATGTTCATAAAGTCGATATTAAGGAAGGAAAAACACAGCCTCCTAAACGATATACGGAAGGCCAATTAATTACGTTAATGAAAACCGCCGGTAAGCATCTAGATAATGATGAACTGGAAAAAATACTAAGTCAAGTAGAAGGATTAGGTACTGAGGCAACTAGAGCAGGAATTATCACAATGTTAAAAGAGCGAAAATATATAGATATTAAAAAAAATCAAGTATATGCAACAGACAAAGGAAAAGTGTTAATTGAAGCTGTTGGAGATCATATATTAGCTTCTGCAGAAATGACAGCAAAATGGGAGCAACGATTAGCGGAAATTGGAGATGGTCGGGCTTCAGCAGGTCATTTTATGGAGCTGACGAAAAAGTTATCTGCAAAAATTGTCGCAGATGCGATTGAACATGCATCATCATGGCAATTTGAAGGAATTGAAATTGATTCAATTCAGCGTACAAAATCTAAATACACAATCGGTAAGAAGTTAGGCAAATGTAAGCTTTGCTCTGGAGATGTTGTTGATAAAGGTGAGTTTTACGGTTGTACAAACTATAAGACATCGAAATGTTCTTTCACTATTTCTAAGAAAATACTTGGGAAAAAAATCACACAAGCTAATATAAAAAAATTATTAACTGAAGGGCAAACTGATATGGTAAAGGGGTTTAAGAAAGGCGAGCGTTCATTTGATGCAATTTTAGAATGGAAGAATAATAAAATAGAATTTTTATTTACTAATTCTAATTAAACTATTCAATAATCGTATGAAAGTATTGCTTATGGACAATTTGGTTTCATACAAACCAAATTGTCCACTGTTTAGAATCTATGAAAATATAGAATTATACAAATATCAACCATATTCGGGAGAATATCATCCACAGTAGGTCATAGCATGAAACCTTCTTTAAAACTATTACATAGGATGTACTAGTTATGAATAAAAGGAGGATTCTAATGAAAAAACAGCAAATGAAAAGGTATCAAGACGAAGTGAGTATCGGTCCAACAATGGTAAGAAATCTATACAATAAGAAACGCACCAATCAACTTGAAGGAGTTGTTAAAGATGTAGGTCGTGATTTTGTCAATATCATTGATGATCACAATCGAGTGATAACAGTATTCACGAAAAACATTAAAAAGGTAATTTGGAAAGATAACCGTTGCCGCGATAAACACTCAAGATGTCATCACAATAGCAATCAATGTTACTGTGTCCAACATAAACGTGATGATAACTGTCGGAATAGAGACCATTATAAACAAAACCGATGTGAGCATTGTCGGGATAGAGATTGTCATAGAAAAAACAGATGTGGGCACTGTCAGGAACATCATCATTGCCCAAATTGTTGTGATTGTAAAAATGACCATCATCATAAGGATTTCATTTGTTTTTGTGATCATGCAATTCCATTTTGTGATAAGCGTGTCGAGCTAAGACTTGCTGGGTTAACAGACAATGTACAATTCGAATTAAGTAGGCATAAAGGCTGTAAAGTTCTGCTTGATATTAACGATTAACAAGTCGCAACTACTCGTAAGGGAAACCCCACCATTTAACACTAATTAGGCGGGGAGAAATACCTATAAATTTAATGAACTATTTAACTAAGGCAGCTAATTCTACATTCTCAATTTCTATATAGCAAAACTCGTCAAAATCAATTCCGATCAATTCCTCATCTTTCAAGACTTCAACTCTTCTTTCATTTACATTCATTAATATTCCATCAATTTCCATTCTTTCGTCAGCTGCCTTTACATATACAAAGCAGCCAACATAGCTTTCTAATAAAAGGCTTAATTCTATTCCAAAAAATAAATTGAGTAAATAAGGACTTTTTGCTACGACTTCACTAAAATTTAATGTTAAGTTTCTTCTTAAACATGTACCAATTTGTAAAAGTTCCTGGTCATCGTCACGGAGTTTAGCATCCTTTTTTCTTGTCACTGTTAGGAGATTTTCAAATGGAATCATGACAGTATTTCCTACAGTCGATTCTAGAATGAGAAAGTTTCGTCCAGCATCGAGGATAGTTCCTTTACGTATTAATTGTTTTTCTTCGCAATTTACATGTACATCTACAAACTTACCTCTTAATTTACGCAAGTTCTCCTGTATAGCACGTAAATCTTCTTCTTCTCCTTCTCCACTTAACGCTAGTGTCAATAGCAGCTGGTTGGCTAACTGAATGCATTTCTCAATCTCTTCTAACTCCTCTAACGGAAAAGAACTATTTGGAGAAGGAAACGCAAGCGTATTTTTTCTTTCGGGACAACAATATGGCGTACAAAATAAATCATCATTATTTACTTGATGACATTCTTGACAACGAAAACTATGGTTGTTAAGCCCAGTATACACGAGGTTAGTCAATTCATTACCTCCCTTCAAAATATCCGCACACCCTAATATATGGTATTCGCCCTCTATTGTTTGGGCTTTATTAGATTTTTTTATCATTTTCTTTTATATATATAGGTCAATCTATCTACTGGATTGGTACTACTATCCTGTTTCAGCACTACTTAGTGCTTTCAAACACAATTCAAATCACTGGAAAATTCACATTTATTTATTTTATTACTAATAAAAGAAGAATAATGCCAAGCAACATTTACATAATTATGGAAAGTGATTGCCGATAATATTTTTGGAAGTTTAGAGTAAACAATGAGGTGGTGTGATGGGTAATGCGAATCTAGGCCTAATTTTATATGGAAACATTTTGTTGATAACCATGACGTACCTCTATTTATTTAAGATTCGAAAGCTTATCGGATTTCAATTAGGCATGAATATAGCAAATCTTGCTGGTGGATCTTTTGCCATCGTTACTGGAGTTATATTAATTTATCAATTTCCGTTACAATTTGTTTTCATTACGATTTTGTCAACGCTATTAGGGATGTTTGTTGGTGCGTTATTCGGTGGACTATTTGACTATCAAACTTTATTAACAGGTTATTTGAATGGACTAATGATGGGGTTAATGGCACCAATGATCGGTGCAGTTGCGAGTAATAATACTTTATTTCTTATCCTGATTGAATTCATTTTTCTAATCTCCTTCATCCTTCTCTTATTCGGAGCCAAAAAAACGTAACACATGAGATACTTTCCACCTAGTAAATAGAAGGGGTGGTGCATATGAACATTTTTCTTATTTGTATGCTTGTATTGAATGGAGTAGTAGGCATAGTCACTTATATTATTTTCAAGAAAAAAAGTAAATTATTTAATGATAGATATGGGATGAATATAGCAATGGTTTCTTCGTCCATTATTAGCTTTCAGTCTTCAATGTTAATCGCTTTTATTAGTAATGATGAGACGTTTATGACCGCAGCAATTACAATGCTAATTTGCGGTTTAGTAGGGGGGATAATTGGCAGTTTAGTAAAATACCAAGCATTATTATCAGGTTTTTTTCATGGTGTAGTTGGTTCAGTGACTGGAAACATGCTCGGAATGGTCATTCTTAACCCGGCACTATGCAGTTTACCTGCTGCTTTTTCAGCTAGCATAGAACAAAATGTTTATCTATTTAGTTTGTTTGGCTTTTGTTTAGTCATTCTTACGATTGGTTTACTCATTTTTTCTCTAAGAGTTTGAGAGAGGGGAAGGTGTCATTGCAAAACGAAAAAATTCGACTGAAAGAATACCGCGAACTTTTACTTAAAAAGAAGGCACAAGAAGAAATAAAAATAGATGTTATCAATGAGTTGAATTTACAACGTGGTCAAGGATTAACATCCCCAACATCAGGTACATCAACTGAAGAGACGAGATTGTTAATGGAATACATCGACAGAGCTAATATTTTCAACATATCAAAACGGGATGAACAAAGAGGAAAAATATTAAAATATCGGAAGTTTTTTAAATCGAAAAGAAATCAACAAGTAGAAATTTATTTTAAATGTGGGAAAGAAGTCATTTATAAAGAAGGAAAAGTTAGTACAATTGGCCGTGACTTTGTGATGCTTACAAATTTGAGAGATCGTATTTGGATAAAATACGATGTGATAACATCCGCAAATATCCCGTTTGGAATACCAAATTATTCAAACACTCATCAACATTATTTATATGATAATCAGTTAAGAAAAAAGCTGTTAACACAGTTCGGTCAAATTGTATCGAAACGAGATATATTAAAACAACAATTTTACGAGGAGTCGTTACAAACAAATTTATTAGCATGGGAAGATACTTGGCTTATTATTCATACAAATGAACATGATAGAAAAATCGGCAAGTTACATCAATTAGAGGCTGGTATGGTAACATTATCGGTATTTAACAAGAGAGAGACTGTTATGTTGCAAGATATCTACTATATTGAAACAATTCGATTCATTAATATCCTTCGACATGTTTATCAGTCTATTAGAAAATAAACAATCGGAAATTGTTAAATTGTGATTTAGACTCAATTATCTTCTATGGGAGGGTTACATATGGTGAACCGGAAAGAAAATAAGAAAGTGAAGCGTCACGTACAGGAAGAAGCGGATGAGCAACAACATGTAAAAGACAATCCAAAAAAGAATAATAATGAAGTTGTGATTCAAACAAAGATTAAGATTAATGAAATCGATGATGAATTCGTTAATACATTATTAGATTTAAAGGGTGATAGTATTTTAGTCGTGACAGAATCAGACCAATTAAACCTATTTGGGCAAGCGTTTCGTCCGATTTTTTGTGGCACGATTTTTGATGTGACCTTTAGTCATGTAACACTATTTCCTGTACAAATTAAAATGATTAATGCACCATTTTTTGAATTTCCGACGCCACTTAGTATTCCACTTGAAAAAATAGCCCACTTTACACCTAACTTTGATTGTGATGATAGAATTCCACTTACTTAAATTACCTTTACAAGGAGGCATACAAGATGAATGATATTAAAGATATTAGAGAATTAGAAATCCAACTTCCTAGTAATAATGATATTCATGATGAAGCATTAATTAGAGCATTTGAAGTATCAGTTGGTAAAAAGGTATTCATACTAACCCCTTCCTATCCATTTGTTTTTATTGGAAGAATTATTGAAGTTGTCGGTGACAATGTTGTTCTTGATGTAAATACAACGACAATTGCAGAATTAGAGGAACGAAAATGGTACATTCATATTCATCAAATTGAAGTCTTTTATATTGAACAAAAGGGCATGCCTCGTATTCCGGAACTTAGAGATGACTTGTACTAAAGGAGGGCTGTAGGATGAAACGGTTTTATCATGTTGTAGCGATTCCGATCCGGATTGTATTGAATCACTTTGGTGATTACAATGATGATGGCATGATGTATGTTTTAAAAGAAAATGAAGATAAAGTAAAAGAACAGGTCAAGAAAAACCCTTTTACACCAGTAGACTTAGTACAGCCCTTATGTATCCGTGCAAACGTAGGAGATACTGTTCATATATTATTTGAAAACAAGATTCATTACGCAACAGGAATGCACTTTCAGGAGGCAGATTACAATGTGTTAGACTCAGATGGAGCGAATGTAGGGTTTAACCCAAATACGTTAGCAAAACCTGGTGAAAAAATAAGATACGAAATAGAAGTTCATCATGAAGGGGTTTGCTTTTTTTCAGATTTAGGTAATCCTGATAGCAGTGATGATGGAACGAATATAAATGGATTATTTGGATGTATTTTCGTGCAGAAGCGGGGCTCTTGGTGGACAGATCCTGAAACAGGAGGACCGATTAACAGTGGTCAATTTGCTGATATACATCACCCATTCTCGCCATCATTCCGTGAATATGCATTTATCTTCCATGATGAAATGCCGACTAGGGATATAACAGGTAATCGCCCGCTTGATCCCGTCACAAATCAGGAGAGGGAATCGACACACGCAATAAACTATCGCTATGAGCCTGTCCAAAATCGCGTAAGGCTCATTGAAGAGGGTGTCGTATGTCCAGAATGTGATGGTGAAGAGGTTCACCATGATTCCTGGGTATTTGGTGACCCTGCGACACCAATATTCCGCGGCTATCGAGGAGATCCTGCAAAGTTTCGCTTAGTTCATGGTGGTGTAAAAGAAACCCATGTCTTTCATTATCATGTTCATACATGGTTCAGAGATCCGCAGAATACTGATTCAGCAGTTTTTGACTCACAAGCGATAAGTCCCCAGACATGGTATACGGTTGAACCGCTATATGGTTTAGGTTCACTCCAAGGTGCAATTGGTGATGCGATTATACACTGTCACTTATACCCGCATTTTGGCGTTGGAATGTGGGCGATAAATCGAGTTTTTGATACGCTTCAAGATGGAAGTCAGTGCTATCCGAATGGTGTTCCTATTAAAGCATTACAACCTTTACCTGATAGACCATGCCCGCCAAAGCCAACGAAAGAACGTCCCGGATTTCCAAACTTTATCCCAGGAAAGGTTGGCTGTAAAGCACCTCGACCGCCATTGGGAATTGTTGGGGGAAGAGGACTTACTGAATTAGAACGAAATGCAGCTGTTCCAACAGCCCGGCCAGGTGCGGTCTTTGTGGAACCTTGTCTAAATGAAGTAAATCCAGTAGTTGAGGAGTTCCATGTGTCTCTAATCGAATTACCGGTCGTTTATAATCGCGAAGGCTGGAATGACCCGAAAGCAAGAATTTATGTTCTTGATGAAGACCTAGAAGATGTTTTATCAGGAAAAAAAGAACCAGAGCCATTAATTTTGCATTTTAACGCAGGTTCATGTATATCATTACACTTTACAAATCGCCTGCCGGAAATAGCTGGCGGTGATGCTTTTCAGCTAGTAACGAGAACGTATGAGACATCATTTCACGTCCACTTTGTCAAATTCGACGTGTTAGTTAGTGATGGTGCGAATGTTGGCTGGAACTACGACTCAAGTGTACTACCGGGTGAAACGATCCGCTATGAATATTTTGCAGACGTGGAATTAAAGGCATGGTTTTTCCATGATCATCTCTTTGCAAATTATCATCAACAACATGGAGTGTTCGGTTCAGGTGTTGTCCACGGCAGATTTTCTAGAACTCTAGATTCTAAGACAGGCGAAGAAGTACGAACTGGTACAGAGGTGACCGTCACACATCCACTAATTCCGGATTATCGAGACTTTGTTCTTATGGTGCAAGACTTCACACTATTATTTGATAAAGATGGGTGTCCATTACAGCCGCCTGAATTTCCAGGCTCACAGGATGACCCTGGACTGTTTGGTGTTAATTATAAAAATGAACCACTTCAATTTCGTTTAGGGAAAGATTGTGACCCGGCATATACATTCAGTTCATTTGTAAATGGAGACCCGATAACAAATGTATTCAAATGCTATGAAGGAGACCCAATCCGGATTCGATTACTGCAAGGAGCTCACGAAGAGTCACATAGCTTTAATCTTCATGGCTTGAGATGGAAAAACGAACGTCCAGATGTGGAAACGGCATTTACGTCACAGGAGCATATCGGTATCTCTGAATCATTCACATTTGAAATGGATGTACCAAATTCAGGGGATTATTTATGGACCTTTGAGACGGAAGAGGATTTATGGAATGGGCTATGGGGCTTGATTAGAGCCTTTGATCAAGAAGTCGATTTTCTTATACCGTTACCAGATAGACCAAACCCGCCTAAGCGTACTAAACCATTGCCTGTTTGTACCGGAAAGCCGCCAGAAAAACCTCAAATTGTCAATGTTGATGCACCTGCAAACGCACCGATTAAAAAGTTTGATATTGTCGCATTCCATATTCCGATTATATATAGTAAGTGGGGTGAGGTTGACCCATTTGGTATCGTCTTCTCATTAAGGGAAGATATGGACGATATTGTTAATGGAAAGAAAAAACCAACTCCACTAATCTTAAGAGCAAATCAAGGCGATGTTGTCGAAATTAAGCTTACTAGTTTCTTAGAATTTGATGAATTTCCTTTTCCAGATGGGATATGGCCTTATCCACCAGTAAAAGAACAAGCATTTTACCCGCCATCAGTACGGATTTCATTACATCCACAATTAATTCAATATGATGTGAAGTCATCTGCTGGTGAAACAGTTGGCTTTAATCCAGACCAAACCGTCGGACCTGGTGAAACGATCACATATAAATGGTATGTCGATTTACCTTTAGGTGCATGTGGCTTATGGGATATGGCAGATATACGGAACCATAGGTCATTAGGAACATTTGGAGCATTTATTGCCGAGACGAGAGGTACGCAAATCTTACACCCTAAAACATTAAAGTCAGTGCAAAAAGAAGATAGTGTAATCATTAAGCAGCCATTCCTACCGACAACGAGAGAGTTCGTGTTAATCATGTTTGACGGTGCGAGATTAGAAGATAAGCAAGGTTGTGTCATCATTGACCCAGTCGATGGAATATTGGGTGGAGTAGATCCTGAAGAATTAGAAGATCTTGTTGATACGTATGACAATGGATCCCGCGGCTTTAACTACCGTACAGAAAGACTTATTAATCGCTTACGTAAACATCCAGTCTTAAAAGATTTGTTTAGTTCAAAAGTACATGGCGACCCTTCGACACCAGTTTTTGAGGCATATCCGAAAGATCCGGTAACATTTCGGTTAATAAACCCATCTGAACGAAGGAGAGCACATACTTTCCATCTCCATGGCCACTATTGGAAAACGGATGATAAGGACATCAATTCACAAATTAAATCGATTGACGACCACATCGTGTTAGGGCATGCCAAAGATTTGAATTTATTTTATGGAGCAGGCAGCTTTTTAGGATTGCCTGGTGACTATATGTACAGATCTGGAAACATCCGCTGGGATATTGAACAGGGCATGTGGGGAATTATGAGGGTCCATAAAGTAAAACAGAAGCATTTGCCAAGACTTAACCAAATAAAAGATAAGGAATAGGCGTATGTTTTCAAATGTAAATCATTCAAAAAGAGTGAGGTTTGTTTTATTCATACTAATAAGCGTTATTAGCTTTATTATTATTTATTGGTTATGGCCAAAGTATGACCGTTTGCCAGTCCTAGATACTGTTCAGCCTTTTCAAATGGAGAGTGTCCATGACGATAAGTATGATTTAAATAATGACAAGGTAAAGCTTATTTCCTTCTTTTATACGAATTGCCCGGATGTATGTCCATTAACAATGGTCGATTTTAAAGAGTTGCAGTTCAACTTCAAAAAAGAGGAGATTTTTGGTAAAGATGTTGAACTTGTTGCCATCACACTTGATCCGGAACACGATAGTAAACAAGTTTTGACAGAATATGCAAAAAGCTTTGAGGCAGACCCAAAAGGCTGGAAGTGGCTCAGAGGGACGAAGGCCGAAACAAAACAAATTGCGAATAGATTCCAAATGCAATATCAAAGACTAGATGATAACTTCTTTTCCCATTCCATTACCATGTATTTAGTTGACAGTAAAAACCAAATACGTGCCATCTATGATATGGCTAACACGAAAAAGCCAATTGATAAAGAAAGTATAATGAAAGATATCGATTATTTAGTGAAAAGTGAATAATAGCGTAATGGAAGCCTCCCGGTAAGATGAGATTGGATCCGGCATAATAGGCTTCCATTTTTCAATTCACCCAATTGTTGCCGCTTTACAATCATTCACATGAGCCCCTACATAGTATAAAAAAGGGATTAGATTCTATACTTTGGGGTGCGCAATCATGATAAAAATAAAATACCATAAAAGTAATATAAACAGATTTTTAAATAACCAGAAAACAATCCAATTAAGTAATAAGTTTCTACAAAAACATAATATAAATACGAAAGAACTAATTGTTAAATTTGGATTATGGTCATATAGGTTAATAATTGAATTAAATAATGATTTAGCGGAGTATGAAATAAGTATCCATGATGGTCTTATGTTTAAAATACCTGAGTCCTTTTCTTATGAATATAAACTAGTCGACGACACCCTTCATATCGGACCTTTCATGGTATATATCGCTAAAAAGAGCTTTAGTCATTTAACGAAAAAACGTTTGAATCAATATAAACAAAGGTACGATGACAGTATATTTTGCGGAGGATTACTACTATTTTGTTCAAGCGACAGCATTGATATAGAAAAGCAAATAGTAAAAGGTTATTATTTTAATGAAAATAAAAAACAGTGGACCCTCGGTATTTTTCCATATCCTGATGTCGTCTTTAAAAAAATTAGGATACCGAAAGAGCAGCAAGCAAATTTATTACAAGCAACAAATAATAAATTATTTAATACAAATTCATTTAGTAAATATGACTTATGGAAAGTTTGCTCAATAGATAGTCGAATGAGAGAATATCTGCCTTATACAAAGTTATATAAAAGTTATGAGGATTTGGCGGAGATGCTACAATTATTTGATTCTGTCTATTTTAAGCCGGTCTATGGGATGCAAGGCAATGGAATATTTGTTGTTAAAAAAGAAGCAAATGGATATGTCATTAAGAAAGCTAAAAATGACCAGATAACTTGCAAGTCAATAGATGATGTAAATGTATATCTTGATCAATTATTAGAATCAAAGAAGTATTTGATTCAACAGGCAGTGCCAACCGTATATCGAGATAAACAATTTGATTTTAGATTTTATTTACAAAAAGATTATCAACAACAATGGGTTTGTCAAGGTATTATCGGACGAGTAGCCCAAAAGGATAGTATTATAACAAACTTAAAACATATCGCACACCTTACAGATGGAGTAAAAGCAATAAAAATCGCTTATAAAGTTGATGATGAGCAAGCAAAAGCCATATTGCAAAAATCAATTGAGATTTGTAAAAATGTTTGTCAAACATTGGATGAGAAATTAGGTCATTATGGTGATGTTGCATTAGATGTCATAATTGATGGGCATTATAAGCCATGGGTTTTAGAAGTAAACAATATGTATGGAAAAAAAAGTTTACAAGTTCTTAAAGAAAAGGAATTAATTAATAAGCTGAATTCCACACCTTTTGAATATGCGAAATCCCTTGCCGGCTTTTAATCACATTTATTATTACAAAACATAAGTTAAATTAGAAATTGCTTCTCAGCAATAATTTGTATATTTATGGCGGTGTTGAGTCAGGTAAGAATAAATATATGGGTGGATGAAGCCTCATAATCTCTTCATGTTGAAAATCACCACCCTTATCCTAGTTCAAGTAACGAGATGGCAGCAAGACGACTTTTATAAGAGTTACAATTTAATAGAATAATTAGTAATAACATAGATTTGATTTTTATAGCTGAAACCGATAAGATGTTAACTAGATTTACTTGGCATGAGAGGGGCAAGCGGATTGTGATAAATAGAACAGCACAGCCATTTTTAAAATGGGCTGGTGGAAAACGACAGCTACTTCCGGAAATAAGAAAATATCTACCAGAAGACTTTGAAGGAACGTACTTTGAGCCATTTATCGGTGCAGGTGCAGTGTTGTTTGAGCTACAACCAAAGCGAGCGATAATTAATGATATAAATTCCGAATTGGTAAACACCTATCTTACAATAAGAGACCATATTGAAGAATTAATTATAGACTTAAAAAAACATCAAAATGATAGTGAATATTTCTACAAGCTAAGAGATTTAGATCGAACAACTGACTATCAAAAGTTAACTACAATAGAGCGTGCATCACGATTAATCTATTTAAATAAAACCTGCTTTAATGGTCTTTATAGAGTGAATAAAAAAGGACAATTTAATGTACCTTTTGGCAAATATAAAAATCCAAATATCATTAATGAAGATGTCATTCGTGCAGTCCATGCCTATTTATCTAGTAACGATGTACAAATATTAAATGGAGACTTTGAAAAAGCAGTTATCACTGCTAAAAAAGGTGACTTTGTTTACATTGACCCGCCTTACGATCCTGTATCAACAACATCATCGTTCACTAGTTATAGTCTCGATGGATTTGGCAGAGCAGAACAGGAAAGGCTCCGGGATTTATTTGTTGAATTGGACAAGCGTGGTTGTCACATTCTCTTGAGTAATTCTGCTACAGATTATATAAAGGATTTATATCAGGACTTTCATATTGAGATTGTTGGAGCTACGCGAAGTATTAACTCTGTTGCCTCAAAACGTGGAAAAATTGATGAAGTCCTTGTGATGAATTATGTACCTAAATCAAGAGACTAATCGATATTATGAATTTTGACTTTCGTAGGTGTTAACAAAGTGGTCGTTGTCGGTTGCTTTCCTTCTGAACTAAGCTATTTAGCGTGGTATAGCGGCAACGTACTCAACATGTAAAGCAAAAGCAGTTCTGTTAATGAACATTACTGTTTACTTTCATACTTATGAATATAAGCTTTTTAATAGTATATTTTATTGTTAGATTAATGAATAACGTATATAATGGTTAGTTGTACGTCAACAATGAAAGATAACATAAAACGAAGATTCTTTCAAAGTGAAAGGAGCAAGAACATGAACGAACAACAACGTATAGATTCACAAAAAGTAACAGTGGCTGACAATTCAGCGGACAAAAAATCCGTGTCGGAAAAAACGTCGGCAGATTTCGCGAAATATTTTGAAAAAACATATCAACCTCCATCTTTAAAAGATGCTAAAAAGCGTGGTAAAGAAGAAGTACAATATCATAATGATTTTAAAATACCTGAACAATTTAAAGGTATGGGCCAGGGACGTAAGTTTTATATACGTACGTACGGATGTCAAATGAATGAACACGATACAGAAGTGATGGCTGGTATTTTCATGGCACTCGGCTATGAGCCAACAGACGGTGTAGAAGATGCTAATGTCATTCTCCTGAACACATGTGCAATTCGTGAAAATGCAGAGAATAAAGTATTTGGAGAATTGGGTCATTTAAAAGCCTTGAAAAAGGAAAAGCCTGATTTGTTACTAGGTGTATGTGGTTGTATGTCACAGGAAGAATCAGTCGTAAATCGTATTTTAAAAGTACATCCTTTTGTTGATATGATTTTTGGTACTCATAATATTCACCGTCTTCCAAATATTTTGAGTGAAGCGTATTTATCGAAAGAGATGGTTATTGAAGTTTGGTCAAAAGAAGGGGACGTTATTGAAAACCTTCCGAAAATACGTAAAGGGAACATTAAGGCGTGGGTTAATATTATGTACGGTTGTGATAAATTTTGTACGTACTGCATCGTTCCTTATACAAGAGGGAAAGAACGAAGCCGCCGTCCGGAAGAAATTATCCATGAAGTCCGTCAATTAGCTGCGCAAGGATATAAAGAGATTACGTTACTAGGCCAAAACGTAAATGCTTATGGAAAAGATTTTGAAGACATGAATTATGGTCTTGGCGATTTAATGGATGAAATTCATAAAATTGATATTCCGAGAATCCGTTTTACGACGAGTCATCCCCGCGACTTTGATGATCGCTTAATCGAAGTGCTTGCGAAAGGTGGCAACCTGTTAGATCATATTCATCTTCCAGTTCAATCAGGAAGTTCAGAAGTACTTAAAATTATGGCTCGTAAATATACGAGAGAGCGCTACTTAGAGCTTGTTCAAAAAATTAAAACAGCAATTCCTAATGCATCATTAACTACAGATATTATTGTTGGTTTCCCGAATGAGACAGATGAACAATTTGAAGAAACATTGTCATTGTACCGTGAAGTCGAATTTGATAGTGCTTATACATTTATCTATTCTCCACGTGAAGGAACACCAGCTGCAAAAATGAAAGATAATGTTCCGATGGAAGTTAAAAAAGAGCGACTTCAACGTTTAAATGCACTTGTTAACGAAATCTCTGCAAAAAAATTGAAAGAATATGAAGGGAAAATCGTTAATGTGCTCGTAGAGGGAGAAAGCAAAAACAATCCAGATGTTTTAGCTGGGTATACTGAGAAAAGTAAGCTAGTTAACTTTAGAGGACCGAAATCTGCAGTAGGACAAATTGTTAAGGTGAAAATTATAAAAGCTAAAACTTGGACACTTGATGGTGAAATGGTTGAGGAAGCGGTTGAGGTGATATAAATGACGAAGATATATACGAAGGAAGAAATCGTTGCAAAAGCTCGTGAGTTAGCCCAGATGATCTCAGAATCAAAGGAAGTCGACTTCTTTAAAAGGGCAGAAGCACAAATTAATGAAAATCAAAAAGTACGAGAAATGATCGCAAGTATAAAAAGTTTACAAAAACAGGCAGTTAATTTCCAACATTATGGTAAACACGAAGCTTTAAAGCAAGTTGAGGATAAAATTGATAAAATTCAAAATGAACTTGATAATATACCGATAATTCAAGAATTCCAAGAATCACAAATCGAAGTAAATGATTTACTGCAATTAGTATCTCATACGATTTCGAACAAAGTAACAAATGAAATCATTACATCAACGGGCGGGGATTTGTTAGCTGGAGAAACAGGCTCTAAAGTTCGTTCTTCATCAGGAAGCAGTTGTTCATAAATAAAAAAACGAAGAGGATATTCTCTTCGTTTTTTTATTTGTCAGCATCATAGCAACGATTTACTATTAATCATTTATGATAAGATATATAAAATTAATAACTAGAGCTCTTCTCATCTTCATCAATTGAAGGAGAGTATATACAATATTGATTTTTTCCATTTGCTTTTGCATAATACAATGCTTTATCAGACAATTTCATTAACGTGTCGATATCACTGCCATCTTTATGTGCAAAGGAAACGCCAATACTGCCTGTTACTGAAAAATCAGAAGCTAATTGGTGTGCGATATTTTTCGATAATTTTTCAATGTAAGGTATGATAGATTGTTCGTTTGTTTCGGGAATTAAGACTGCGAATTCATCTCCCCCCATCCTTGAAGCATGGGCATTTTCTGGAACTGACGAAACAATTTGTTTTGCTATCCGGATTAGTAACCGGTCACCTTCTAAGTGTCCATATGTATCATTTACCCATTTGAAACGGTCCAAATCAATGACGGCAAGTGCTACAACTGAATTCCCATTTTTAGAGGATTTTAATAAATTTAATGCTGCTTCGTGAAATGCAGTTCGATTACCTAAACCTGTCAATGGGTCATGATATGCTAAATATTTCAATCTTTTCTCATATAAAGTTTGACTTGTAATATCCCTAACAATGAAATAAATGAACTTATTATCATCAATTTCAACAGATTGTAAAGTGAGCTCGACAGTTATAATCCGACTTAGTGATGTTAAAACAGATAATTGATGTCGTTCTGTTGAATTAAAATGCTTAGATTGAAATTTATTTATAAAGCTTGAACGTTCATTTTCAACGATAAAGTTCGATACATTTTTACCGACAATCGTTTCCTTTCCTGCGACAACCATCTTGCAAAATGCAGGATTCACATCAATAATCCTCCCAGTTTCATCAAGTAACAGGATTCCGTTTGACGATATTTTATATAATAATTCATATTTATGACCGAAAGTAGTTAACCATTCAAAATGAACCATTGAATAACGAATAGTGTAGGCTAAAACAAAAATACCGTATGGTGCAATGAATGTTAAAGTTATACCGAAGAAACTACCTAGTGCTGAAATCGATACTGATACGATCATGGCTAAAACTGTTAAAATACACCCTTTAGTTAAGAATTTAAGCCTTCTCTTATAGATGTCACTACTTTCTTCTAAAGCAGCTCGTTTATTACCCATTATTAAAAAATAGACTGTCCAATAAACTGAATACATACTACAGCTGATTAATAAAATGACAAACGGGAGGCTAAAGCGGTCAAATCGACCAGTTGAAGTCTCAATCGTTTCAAAATTAAAAATAGATGGAAAGCTTATAATCAGTATGATCCCAATGAGTGGAGCGAGATAGAGATAATTACTGAGACCACGAAAATGAATGCTCGTTATTTTTTTATAAAAATAAATTGAAAATGACATCAGCACAAAACTATTATAATATTTCATAATTAAGGTAAAGTAATATGCTTGTTCTTTAGGTAAAATGCCAGCATGGTAATCTGATAAAAATACGATACTGATAAATAGTAATAATAATGCTGTCATTTGATGAAAACGACTCCGCGGAGAACGGAAAAACACTTCGCAAGCCATGCTAAATAAAAGTAAAAAAGGGATAAAGCTTGTGATGAATAAAAATAATGTCATGCTCATTCGTTGCACCTCGACTTACGAAATCCTATAAAGTTTATTTATAATATTACCATAAAGCTTAAAATTATTGTAAAGAAGTAATAGTTATAAATCTAGCTCACCACTAATCCTTATAATCACGAGTACTTGAGAAGAAATCACTCTAAAACGAAACCTAATGTAAAGGCGAAAATGTTTACGAAACAATTCCTTAATAACACCCAAATTTACGAAGGACTGGCACCAATTCTGATAATTAGGCACATTTTTTTAGTTGTGCGCATACAATGAATTATACCGTTAGATTTAAACAGCTAGCCCTGTCATTTTTGAATAAAATATTGAGCACATATGTTACTTGCCTAGCATAGGATTAAATGAAGATTCATTGAGGAGGTATGCTAGAATGTCAGAATACAGAGAGATTATTACAAAAGCTGTCGTAGCGAAGGGTAGAAAATTCACACAATGTACACATACAATATCCCCTTCGCAACGTCCTGCAAGCATTTTAGGTGGTTGGATTATTAACCATACTTATGATGCTCAAAAAAATGGTAAAACAGTCGAAGTAGAAGGTACTTACGATATTAACGTTTGGTATTCCTACAACGAAAATACGAAAACAGAAGTTGTCACTGAAAGAGTTGAGTATGTTGATGTCATCAAATTACGTTACAAAGATGATAATTTTATTGATGATGAGCATGAAGTAATTTGTAAAGCATTGCAACAACCAAATTGCTTAGAAGTGACCATTTCTCCTAATGGTAACAAAATTATCGTTCAGGCAGAACGCGAACACTTAGCTGAAGTTATCGGTGAGACAAAAGTATGTGTCCATGTTAAACCTAACGGTTGTGAGGACGAAGAAAATTGGGAAGATGAACTAGATGATGAATTTGAAGATTTAAATCCTGAATTCATAATTGGTGATGTAGAGGAATAACTAGGAGAGTATTCTCCTAGTTTTTTTTAGGGTTTTGTTGGGGACTTTTGTTGGGGACTGTCCCCAACAAAAGTCCCTATTTTTTAAGAAACAAGGTGATTTTGTAACTGTTGTCCAGCGAGCTTGTGATAAAGCACATGCTCAGCTAGTAATTCTTGATGAGTTCCGACACCAGTAATTTCTCCATCTTCTAAAACGACGATTTGGTCAGCATTAATAACAGTTGAGAGCCGATGGGCAATAATTAACGTCGTTCTGCCTTTCATAAGGTGCTCTAGTGCTTCTTGTACTAATCGTTCAGAACCTCCATCTAGGTTGGAGGTCGCTTCATCGAGTAATAAGATTTGTGGATTTCGAATTAATGCCCTCGCAATTGCGATTCTATGTCTTTTTCCTCCAGATAGCATAATACCTCTTTCACCAACTTCTGTATTTATTCCATTTGGTAATCGTGTAATAAACTCCATTGCATTTGCTTGTGCAGCTGCTTTTTCGATTTGCTGAATCGAGATGTCTTTATTGAGTCCATACGTAATGTTATCTAAAATCGTACCGGACATTATGGGGCTTTCTTGAGAAACATAACCAATATTGCTTCGCCACGATGCCAAACTAAAATCGCTTATGTTTTGATTGCCTAACAGGATGTCACCTTTATCTATCGGATAGAATTGTTCAAGAAGAGAAAATAGTGTTGTTTTGCCGCTGCCACTTGGTCCGACAATTGCGGTTGTTTTACCTGCTGGAATATGGAGATTATTATCTTTTAATATTTGCTCTTCATCAGAATAGGAGAAGCTAACGTTTTGGAAAATAATCGATTGATATAGATGATTCTCTACTTGATTAGATTTTTCACTTTTTTCGCAATTTATTTTTAATATTTGTTGAATTCGGTCTGTTGCACCCATCGCTTTTTGAAATGCGGTAAACGTGTAGCGATATGACTAAATGGAAGGACAATTTGAAACATGTAGATGATAATCGCAATTAAAGAACCAGGAGATATTGTACCGGAAGCTACTCGGACTCCACCGTAGCCGATTAGCAAAATTAATCCTCGATTTCTTCTGGCAAATCTTCAAGTAATGACTGTATCGGTGTCATTGCAGTCTCCTCAGCTAACTGGATATAGTCTTTAATGATTTCCTGTACGTTCATGTCTTGAGGATCCGTGCCGTATAATTTTTTTAATCTTTCTGTAATTTGGTAAAACTTCCTTTCCAACTCTTTTTGTTTGTCATTACTAATTTCATAAAGCTGTGTTACTTTTTCCTCATTTAAAATTGTCTTTAACCATTCCTTTTGTTCGTCCTCAAACTGCATATTTGTAATAAGGGACATGAATATAGTAGGGTCAATTTGTAGATTATTGTCAATTAAGTGCAAGGCATGATCTAACGTTTTAATAATTTTCTCTAATTGCTGTTTACGTTTTAACAGTTCTAATTTTTGGTACGTCAATGATTCCTGTAGATTCCATTATTCAGTTTGAATTAGTTTTTTAATCTCTTCTAAAGATAAGCCTAAATACTTTAAAGACAAGATCTATTGGAGTTCGATTAAATCTTTATCTGAATAATAGCGCCGACCTGTATCAGATACATATGAAGGGTTTAGAATATTGATTTCATCATAGTAGTGTAGAGTTCGAACTGATACGTTAGTCTTTTTTGAAAACTCCCCAATTGAATAGTTTGTATGCATACAACACACTCCTTAATGTCATCATCTTGCTCAATCTTATCTTAAATCCTCATGTCACGTTAGATGCAAGAGAAAATTCATATGTTCTTATAGCCTATTTAACTATTATTGTCATTCACAGAAATACCAAGATGTCGTCGAATTATGTTATAATAGGAAGTAAATTTTATCCCGGTGTAACCGTCCGAAAGACTCCCCTCTCAAAGGATGAAGTGTTCAGCAGAGATGTTTAGGTTAGAGATAACGGACGATAACAACCCGATTGGTTCAACTAACAATCAGTGGAGGATGAGCAAAAACCTCACTAATTGAAGTTACACTTTATAGAACGTTATTAGTGATATTGGAGGATTAACATGGCTACTTACACGCCTATGATACAGCAATATTTAAAAATTAAGGCAGATTATCAGGATGCCTTTTTATTTTTTCGTTTAGGGGACTTTTATGAAATGTTCTTTAATGATGCCATAAAGGCATCACAAGAACTTGAAATTACGTTAACAAGTCGCGATGGTGGTGGCGAAGAAAGAATCCCAATGTGTGGAGTTCCTTACCATGCCGCAGCAAATTATATTGAACAATTAATTGAAAAAGGCTATAAAGTTGCAATTTGTGAACAAACTGAGGACCCGAAACAGGCAAAGGGTGTAGTTAAACGAGAGGTAGTTCAATTAATTACACCAGGGACTGTGATGGAAGGAAAAGGAATTCAAGAAAAGGAAAATAACTATATTGCAGCGGTTACTCAATATGATAATCAATTTGGATTAGCATTATGTGATTTAACTACTGGAGAAAGTCTTGTTGCGTTGTGTTCCAGTTTTAATGAGTTAGTCGGTGAATTATATACAGTTGGTGCAAAGGAAATTGTCTTATCAAAAGAATTCCCTGAAAATTTGCGGAAACAATTGATCGATCGTTGTCAAGCAGCACTATCGTTTGAAGAAAATATAGATGTAGATGTAGATTTTATTAAGATAACGAAACAATTAAAGGATGAAAAATTAGTTCAAACATTTGCCCGTTTACTTACTTACCTACAACGTACACAAAAACGAAGTCTAGATCACTTACAAAACGTAACAGAATATTATTTAAATGATGCCTTGAAAATAGATTTATATTCTAAGAGAAATCTTGAATTAACTGAAACGATTCGGTCAAAGGGTAAAAAGGGCTCATTAATTTGGTTGCTAGATGAAACGAAGACAGCAATGGGAGGAAGATTATTAAAGCAATGGATAGGTAAACCTCTCATCAATCAAAAATTAATTGAGCAAAGATTATCTATGGTAGAAACATTGATGATGAATTACTTTGAGCGGGAAGATGTTCGTAACCTATTAAAAGAAGTCTATGACCTTGAACGATTAGCTGGACGTGTAGCATTCGGAAATGTGAATGCTCGTGATTTAGTCCAATTAAAAAAGTCGCTCTTACAAGTGCCTTTGATCGATGATATTTGTCAGTCGTTAAAAAATGAGCAGTTTCTAATTGATTCTTTAGATTCATGTAGTGACTTAACTGATATGTTAGAGGCAGCAATTGTTGACAACCCTCCTTTATCAGTAAAGGAAGGAAATATAATAAAAGATGGCTACCACCAAAAATTAGATGAATATCGTGATGCAAGTCGAAACGGTAAGACATGGATCGCCCAATTAGAGCAACAGGAACGCCAAAGAACAGGAATTAAATCTTTGAAAATAGGCTACAACCGTGTATTTGGTTATTATATTGAAATAACGCGAGCGAACCTTCATTTGCTGCCAGAAGGTATGTATGAAAGGAAACAAACGTTATCAAACGCAGAACGGTTTATTACACCAGAATTAAAGGAAAAAGAAACGCTTATTTTAGAAGCTGAAGAAAAGATTGTCGAGTTGGAATATGATTTATTTGTTACTTTACGGGAAAATGTAAAACAATTTATACCGCGCTTGCAAAATTTAGCAAAACATTTAAGCGAGCTTGATGTTTTACAATGTTTTGCAACAGTTAGTGAAAAGCGTCATTATACAAAACCTATGTTTTCACAAAAAGGAGAGGTCATCTTAAAAGAAGGTCGCCATCCTGTTGTAGAAAAGGTAATGGATGCGCAAGAATATGTTCCAAATGATTGCTTCTTTAATGAAGAGAGAAAGTTACTGCTAATAACTGGACCAAATATGTCTGGGAAAAGTACGTATATGCGTCAAGTTGCACTAACAGCGATATTAGCACAAATAGGGTGCTTTGTTCCTGCTACTAAGGCAGTTCTGCCAATCTTTGATCAAATTTTTACTAGAATTGGCGCAGCAGATGATTTAATTTCTGGTCAAAGTACATTTATGGTGGAAATGCTTGAAGCAAAGAATGCCATTGCACATGCAACAAGTCAAAGTTTAATCCTTTTTGATGAGATAGGCAGAGGCACATCAACTTATGATGGAATGGCATTAGCTCAGGCAATTATTGAATATATTCATGAACATATTGGTGCAAAGACATTATTTTCAACACATTACCATGAGTTAACCGTCTTAGAAGAACAGCTTTCCTCACTGAAAAATATCCATGTGCAAGCTATAGAAGAAAACGGGAAGGTTGTCTTCCTACACAAAATTGCCGAAGGTGCAGCTGATAAAAGCTATGGTATACATGTTGCAGAATTAGCGGAACTTCCAAAGGTTCTAATAAATAGAGCAAAAGAAATATTACAAGAATTAGAAGATAGTAGCAAAAAACTGCAAAAGTCAGAGGATAACAAGGTTGTCATTAAAGAAGAAGAAGACGTGATATCACAACTTTCATTATTTGAAGAGACACCAAAATCTTCTACAAAAAAAGCAACAGTTAATAAAAATGAACAAGCGATAATTGAACAACTAAAATCAGTTAATTTATTAGAAATGACTCCATTAGATGCAATAAATGAACTTTATCGATTACAGAAAAAAGCGAAACAATAGAGTTAGCTTTATAGGTGGTGAAATTAGTGGGGAAAATTATTCGCTTGGATGACCAACTCTCAAACAAAATCGCAGCCGGAGAAGTTGTAGAGCGACCTGCATCTGTTGTTAAAGAGTTACTTGAAAATTCCATCGATGCTAATAGTTCGGTTGTTGAAATTGACATTGAAGAAGCAGGCTTAAGTAAAATTCGCATTATTGATAATGGGGATGGAATTGAAGAAGACGATTGTCTAAATGCTTTCCATCGACATGCGACAAGTAAAATAAAGGATGAAAATGACTTATTTCGTATTCGTACATTAGGGTTTCGAGGTGAGGCATTACCTAGTATCGCATCTGTTTCTTTACTTGATATGAAGACTAGCACGGGAATAAATGCTGGAACAAATTTAGTTCTTACAGGTGGGAAAATTGAAAAACATGTAAAAACGACGAGCAGGAAAGGGACAGATATTACAGTCCGCAACTTATTCTTTAATACTCCTGCACGGCTGAAATATATGAAAACTGTCCATACAGAACTTGGGAATATTACGGATATTGTGAATCGTATTGCATTGGCCCACCCAGAAGTCTCAATTCGCTTAACGCATAATGGAAAAAAACTATTGCATACAAACGGAAACGGTGACGTGCGACAAGTTTTAGCGGCCATTTATGGATTAGCAATCGCTAAAAAGATGAAAAAGTTAACTTTGGAATCTTTAGATTTTACAGTCGAAGGTTATGTAGCATTACCAGAAATAACGAGAGCTTCCAGGAATTATATTTCAACTATCATTAATGGTAGGTTTATAAAGAACTATTCACTAGTAAAAGCAATTCAACAAGGTTATCACACATTATTACCGATAGGTCGATACCCTATTGTATTTCTACAAATAAATATGGACCCTATATTAGTTGACGTAAACGTTCATCCAGCTAAGCTTGAGGTTAGATTAAGCAAAGAAGCTGAACTGAATGAACTCATAACGAACGGAATTCGTGATGTTTTTCGTAACGAGCAATTGATACCGGCAGTTGAAACACCAAAAACACACCGTGTAAAAATCGATAATCAACAACAACAATTTACGTTTGAACACGGGAATACGCCAAAGCAAAGTCTAGAAACTGAATTAGTAAGACCGATAGTACAATCAGATACGCAATATAAAGACAATGTCATGATTACTCAAGAGGCTGCTATACCAAAAGAAGATTTTGTTTTTGAGACGTTTATAGAGTCTGCATTTAATGATTCAGATGTACTCCAACAATCAAACGAGCAGGAAACGATAGTTGAGGAAATTGACAAAAAAGATATTGATGAAACAAAAGAAAATCCCGTGAAAAATATAGGGGAACGTGTTCCACCCCTATATCCAATAGGACAAATGCATGGGACATATATATTGGCCCAAAATGATAACGGGTTGTATATTATTGACCAACATGCTGCTCAAGAGCGAATAAAGTACGAGTTTTATCGAGAAAAAGTCGGTGAAATTCATTCAGAGGTACAAGAACTATTAGTTCCCTTAACTTTTGAATATTCTACAGATGAGGCATTAGTTATAGAGGCACATTTAGATGTGTTGGCAGATGTAGGGATTTTCTTAGAGCCATTTGGTCGAAATAGTTACATTGTACGTTCACACCCACAATGGTTCCCTAAAGGTGAGGAGACGATCACGATTGAGGGAATTATTCAACAAGTACTTGATGATAGAAAGATAAACATAAAAAAGCTACGTGAGGATGCAGCAATTATGATGAGCTGTAAAGCGTCGATTAAAGCTAATCATCATCTAAGAAACGATGAAATTTTTGCATTACTGGAAACGTTAAGAAAAACTTCTGACCCATATACATGTCCACACGGTAGACCGATCATCATTCATTATTCAACATATGAAATGGAAAAAATGTTTAAGCGGGTTATGTAAATAATGATGGGCCAATAACAAAATGCTCCGATTGCATCGCTCAATTCACTAACTTTTATTGTATATTCTAAAAATGCTATAACGCATTTGTAAACTATATAGGAAATGGAAACCATTATCTACATCTCACCTCATCTTATTAAGGGGGAGCCTAAAAACCAGCCTCAATTATTAGAATGAGGCTGGTTTTTTGCGATTCAAATAGTTATCGTTATAACGAGAAAGATTCTCCACGGCCTTGCATCTTTTTGTTTCAATTACATTATAAACCAACAGATAGCTGCATTAACAGTTTATACAATTTATTTAAAAAGATTAATTGAGTAGATAAACTTATTGAGTAGTACAAAACGTAGATTAGGAACCCATTTTTCATAATTGAATACACTAGCAAAAAGAGAAAGGAACATCATTATGCTTGAACTACTGATTTATATGATGATTGGCATTTTTTATACAGTCTATAAACTCAAAGAGTTAAAGCGTTATGAAATTATCCTTGTTAGTGTATTGTGGCCACTTGACTTTTTATTAAACTTTATTAAACTAGTAGATTCTGTTAAGAATCGGAATAGACAACTATAGTCTTGTATAGAACATAAATCATCATCCTCATAATATGGGGATGGTGAGATATATTAAGTTAATAATAATATTATTATGTAAACTAATGGTTTCTATAGAGTAGAAAAATATGGAAAATATAGTGTTTAAGTTAACATTAAATTGGAAACAATAATCTGGTGCTCAGTTAATTCACATGGTAAGATGAGGATTAATAATCTATTGTTGTGAAAGAGTGATTGTAATTGAATAAAGAGAAACTTGTCGTCATCATAGGGCCAACTGCAGTTGGTAAAACCCAGATTAGCATTGACTTAGCACACCGATTAAATGGAGAAATAATAAGTGGAGATTCCATGCAGCTTTATCGGGGGATGGACATAGGAACGGCAAAAATTAAAACTCATGAAATGGAAGGTATACCACATCATTTAATCGACATAAAAGAACCTGATGAAGGATTTTCAGTGGCGGAATTTCAATCAATGGTCAGACCGTTAATACGGCAAATCTCAGAACGAGATAAATTTCCAATGATTGTTGGTGGAACAGGCCTTTATATACAATCTGTCATATATGATTATCAATTTTCTGAAGCACCTTCTGATCCTTCATATAGAAGTCACTTAGAGGAGCGATTGAAAAATGAGGGTGAATTAGCTTTACATAAAGAACTGTCTACGGTAGATCCAATAGCTGCACATAAAGTTCACCCGAATAATAGTAGAAGAGTCATCCGTGCACTTGAGATTCACCATTGTACAAATAAGACAATGACAGAATACATAACTAGTCAAACCGAGGAAGCATTATATGATGTGGCATTAGTTGGTTTAACAATGGACAGAGAAGTATTATATAATCGTATTAACAGCCGAGTCGATATGATGATCGAGGAAGGCTTAGTTGATGAAGTGAAAAGGTTATATGATAAAGGATTACGTAATACTCAAGCAATCCAAGCTATTGGTTATAAAGAACTTTATGATTATTTTGATGGTAAACTTTCCTTAGATGATGCAATAAATTTACTAAAACAAAATTCACGAAGATATGCAAAAAGACAATTGACGTGGTTTCGAAATAAAATGAATGTGAAATGGTTTGATATGACCCCACAAATAAATTATCATGAAAAGGTAGAGGAAATTTTTACATATTTAGCAGGAAAGCTACAACTTAAATCGAATAAATAAGTTATAGAGAAAAGAGGAGGACGAAGCATGAAACAATCTGTGAATATCCAAGACCAATTTTTAAATCAATTACGTAAAGATGGTACATTTGTTACCGTATTTTTATTAAATGGTTTTCAGTTAAGAGGCCTAATTAAAGGTTTTGATAATTTTACTGTATTATTGGAGACAGAAGGAAAGCAACAGTTAATTTATAAACATGCAATTTCTACTTTTGCTCCACAGAAAAATATTCAATTAGACCTAGAATAGTAAAAAAAATGTATGTAATCCTGGGAGCTGTCGTTTAACGGACAGCTCCTTCTCTTATCTACGGAAGTTTATAGTTAATTAGTTCCTATATATATTCGCAAAAATAAGTCCCATTACCCACCGTGAATAAAGTGTAGTACAAAAGAAGTGATTTCTCTTTCTTGTTAGAAGTTAATGACTATATGCTGTTGAGTCGGATGATTGAGATTTTTTTATTAAAATGAGATAACATAGAGGCTGAGACAAAAGGTTTTAAAGACAAGAAAAATACGAACTATTAGATGAGATCTCAATTCAACCTTCGTGTTGTTTATACAGGGTTGACGTTCTGGTTGATTTCCGCTGCAGTACTCGCTTTCCGCGGGGTGGGTGGTGAGCCTCCTCGGAGTAAACTCCTGTGGGGTCTCACCTCTCCCACGCATCCCGCAGGAGTCTCGCACTTCCGCTCCAATCAACCTTGACAGAATTCGTAACATTAGACCCTAAAAATAATGTTCGTATTTAACTAGGTTATTTTTGTTATGTCCCAGCCTCTTACTGAAATCAGAGCATTCACAAGTTTAATTATGACCTTCAAGATTAAAATCGGAACTAAATAAAATTTACCCCCTATAGATGTGTACAAAACTTAGTTTTAAAATCAAATGTGATGAATATATATAAAAGAATCGACTTTTCATTTATTAGAGAATATAGGCTGGGACATAACTAAAAACAACACGAAGATTATATTGAAGTCTCATCTAATAGTGAGGATTTTTCATTTATATAAAACTATTGTCCCTGCCTCTAACGACTCTTTCCTAAATAGGGTTGTTTTGATACTAAATTTTATTAGGATAACTTGATCCTATATGTGAGACGTAAGTACGTACAGATGTCATGACAGCAAGATGGTTATCACTGCTGTCCATCAAAGTTGTAACACTGTACAAGGAATTCGAACTCTGCGACATAGTAAAGTAGAGTCAAAGATGTACGTGACACTGAACAAACTAAAATTATAAACTTTTAGGCAGACCTCGAATATAGATTTTTAGATTGTGAGGTGAGCATCTCTTGGATAGGGACCGCGCAGTTACTTATAAAACAAATGGCCAAATCAATATCATATTAAATAATCAAGTAAAAGATATTGAGGAAAAACGTTCGACCTCTTCGTATGATATAAAGATTCCAAAGGTAGAATCAAAACATAGCATCCTTAAGGAAATAGAAGATGAAATGAGTTCATTAGTTGGAATGTCAGAAATGAAAAAGATGATAAAAGAGATTTATGCTTGGATTTTTATAAATAAAAAACGGGAAGAACAAGGATTAAAGGCAGGTAAGCAAGCGCTTCATATGATGTTTAAAGGTAATCCGGGTACTGGTAAAACAACAGTTGCTCGTTTAGTTGGTAAGTTGTTTCTTCAAATGAATGTTTTATCAAAAGGACATCTAATTGAAGCTGAACGAGCCGATTTGGTTGGTGAGTACATTGGCCATACTGCACAAAAAACGCGAGATTTGGTAAAGAAGGCTCTTGGAGGTATTTTGTTTATTGATGAAGCCTATTCGTTAGCAAGAGGTGGAGAGAAAGATTTCGGCAAAGAGGCTATCGATACATTAGTTAAACATATGGAGGATAAACAGCATGACTTTGTTCTTATTTTAGCTGGCTATCCGAAAGAAATGGATAACTTTCTTTCGTTAAACCCTGGTCTTTTATCAAGGTTCCCCTTAGTTGTCGACTTTCCTGATTACTCAATCGACGACTTAATGGAAATTTCACAGCGAATGATCTCTGAAAGAGAGTATCGCTTTAGTGAGGAAGCTAAACTAAAATTAAAGGATCATCTCATGTATATAAAGTCAAATGTTCCACCTTCCAAGTTTAGTAATGGCCGTTATGTAAGAAATATCATTGAGAAGTCCATTCGTTCCCAAGCAATGAGATTATTACTCCATGATAAATATACTCGTGATGACTTATTAACAATAAAAGGTCAAGATTTGGTAATAGCTGAACATCAATTAAAAAATAACGAGATTGGCTCAAGTTTATGAGTCAATCTTATTAGATTGGTCAGTTCTTTTAGATTATCAGGTTTCATATATACATATACTAGGTTAGTTATTTTTTTGGAGGTTAGGATGAAAGTAAAAATACTTATTCTATTAAGTTTAGTAAGTGTCTTGTTCATTCTTTATTTGTATATGTTAAACCCAGTCTCTAAACAAGTTGCAAAACAACAACCAGTTGAAAGTGAAGAAACGGATACTCCTTATAAAACATTTGAATATGTGATTACAAACATTGAAGATACAGTCTATTACGGAGAATCCTTAGATGGAAATACTAAAATTTCCTTTAACATTAAAAATGTAAAAGCACCAATAGATGGAGATTTAAAGATAGGAGATAAAATACTCGCTTATGTTGAATCCGAAAATCATATAAAAGGGATAGTGAAAATAGAAAAAATGGATAAGTAATCGTTGATAGCAAGCTATTTTTGGACAATCATCCGTCTTCCGCTTGGCTTATTTTACAAGCGCTTAAAACAAATATTACCGGCTTAAATTTGTGCAATAAAATGAAATGTGGAAAAGTGGGAAGCTTAGTGGTTTTTAGTAAGAATGAGCATGAAATTAATACTTCCCACCTAACCTTGTAGCAAGTCTATTAATTTTTTTCAGTCCTCTAACATGCATGCAGTTGTTTCGGATTAACCAACTTTAAACCGCTTGTGATTATTTTTCATAAGGGGTGAATCTGCGATTGTTAAAGGATTCACTATCATCCTCGGTTTCTTCTGAGTAATTAGTAATTATTCCTTTGTTTTCAGTTTCATTTTGTTCTGAATTCTCGCTTATATCCTGATTTATAGGAGTTCCTGATATATCTTCCAACACAGTATTTCCTTTTTCATCCTCTCCAGAACTAGGTTGTCTTTTTCTACGGAGATTCATTTTGAAATAACCTCTACCATTTTCAGGATTAGATAAAACCCCTAAAGATACAAGGATCCCTAGTATAACAGTTACATATGTTTCCCATTTTGTTAAGTCAATTTTATACCCCATATCATTTAACACCATATAAATTAACGACGTAATGGAAACCCATAGTCCGTAATTTTTCCATCTCATTAGACTAACACATCCTCTTTTGGATTTTCGATTATAATAATTTATTCAAAAAAGGATTTGATGTGAATTATTGTAGAATACTGTTTGGTGGAGTAAGTACTTTAATATATGTATGTGTTAGAATGTGCTTCATAAAATAATAAGTTAAAAACGGAAAAATATATATGTAAACGCTTACAGAATAAAAAGAATTGTGTTAAAATAGGTTGTAAGAGGTGATGAATAATGAATAATGTTAAATTATTTATTGAAGAGCTTAAGTTTGTAGTTGAAAATGAATTAATTATCAACAAGTATGTACTAGAACAATTACATGATAGCTTTAATTTAAATCCTGTACTAATAACACGTATATATCATCTTTTACTTAAAAATAAGCAGGTTCTTCCATTTGTATATGATATAGAGGCAGAAATATATGATTATTTAGTGAGTGAAGAAATGGCTGATAATAAGACCTTCTACGGTGCTACTACACATGTTGCAAATCAATTCGGGTCGAGTCAAACTTATATAAAGTGGAAATTAAATCAATCTAAAACTACCCTTCGCAAGCATGATTCTCAAATGAATAGACTAACGAGTGAGTTTTCTTGATAAGATCGTAGTGGGATAACTAGTGAGATATGTGCTTAAAAAATTCATTAACTTCATATATATGTAGAATAGACGGAAATTGGGTCATCAGATAATTTCCGTCTAGATGTTGGATGAAATATGATTGAAAATACAATGCCTAACTATTCAAGGATTTTTTTAGTGACTGTTGTTTTATAGGAGATTGTAATCTTCTATTTGGTAACCTCCAATTAAAAGTGTATGAGAGGACCCTAAGGATAACGATACCAACAAATAATAGATATAATTCATAAGGATTTTTTACAAGTTCAAATCCAATAACTAAACCTACTAAAATTGCCCAGAAAGCGTATATTTCAGCTCTTAATACTAAAGGTTTTCTTCCTGCTAGCAAATCCCTAATCATTCCACCCCCACTTCCAGTTAGTACCGCTGCAACAACAACTGCACTTGTAGGGTGATTCATTTCAACTGCGTACAATGCGCCTTGAATGGCGAATGCAGAGAGGCCGATAGCGTCTGTAAAGTTTCCCCATTTATGCCAATGTTTTAATAATTTGTTTGGAAAGAGAAAGACAATCGTCATTGCAAACAACGCTATTTGAAATAGTAAGCCCTGCTCCCATAAAGCTGTGACAGGTACTCCAATTAAGAGGTTTCGTACTGCTCCTCCACCAAACGCTGTAACAATCCCTAAAATATACACCCCTAAAATATCATATTCTTCCTCCATTGCGACGATAGTGCCACTAATTGCGAAGGCAATGGTTCCAATGATGCTTAAAACTTCCCATGTCAAAATTTTATCCCCCAAACGATACATTTCTATTATTTGAACTGATTTTAAATCTGTTCACTAAAAAGGTCAATTGTTTTTTGGAACACTTTGTTAAACAATGCTATTTTTTTACATGGAGAGTATTGTTTTTCTCCAGTAATGATTTATTTTTTGTCTCAATAAGGACATCAGGAATACAGTTACCACCCAGCTGCTATTAGTGAAAACTTGTGCCTGAAATCGAACTAATTGTTATATAAGTGTAGTGATTTAACTGCCGTTCGCTTGACTATACACTCTGCTTAAAATTATAGAAATCAAATAGTGAACCACAATCTTGCATATAATAAAGAAATCATTAGTGCATTGACAAATTGTTTGATATGATAGGTATGCTAAATAAGCGCAAGGGAATGGTTTATTAGTGAAAAATACGATAAATGTGTTAAAAGAAAAAGTAATTTTAGTTGGTTGTCAGTTTCAAACAGATATTGATGAACAATTTTACTATTCTATGGATGAATTAGCATCATTAACGAAAACTGCAAATGGTGAAGTTGTCATGACTCTTACCCAAAAACGAGATCGTCCACATCCAGCGACATATATTGGAAAAGGAAAAGTAGACGAATTATTGAGTCTTACTGAACAGTTTGAGCCAGATATTATCATATTCAATGATGAACTTTCACCAAGCCAAATGCGTAATTTGTCCTCGACACTTGATGTGAGGATTATAGACAGGACACAGCTAATTTTAGATATATTTGCTGGCCGTGCCAAATCTAAAGAGGGTAAGCTACAAGTTGAGCTTGCTCAGTTACAATATTTGTTACCAAGATTAACGGGTCAAGGGATTGCCTTATCACGACAAGGCGGTGGTATAGGTACTAGAGGTCCTGGTGAAACTCAACTTGAAACAGACCGAAGACATATAAGAAACCGAATACATGAGATCAAACAGCAACTATCTACCGTTGTAAGACATCGTAACAGATATAGAGAAAGAAGAAAAAAGAATCAAGCTTTTCAAATCGCATTAGTAGGTTATACAAATGCTGGGAAATCGACAATCTTTAATCGCTTGACAACAGCAGGTAGTTTTGAAGAAGATTTATTATTTGCGACGTTAGATCCAATGACAAGAAAAGTATTACTGCCTTCAAATTACCAAGCTTTATTAACAGATACAGTCGGATTTATTCAGGATTTGCCAACAACACTGGTTGCCGCGTTTCGTTCTACGTTAGAAGAAGTAAAAGAGGCGAATTTAATATTGCATATTGTCGATAGCTCAAATGATGATTACGAAAATCATGAAACCACAGTATATGATTTGTTAGAGCAACTTGATGCAAATGAAATTCCGATATTAACTGTATACAATAAAAAAGATCAGACACCAGCAACCTTTGTTCCTACACCAAATGAAGAATATGTCCAAATCAGTGCTTTTTCTAATGATGATTTGCAACTATTATTAAATAGAATTGAAAAAGTGATGAAAGAAGTAATGGACCATTATAGTGTGCAAGTTCCGGCAGGTGAAGGGAACATGATAGCTAGATTAAAGTCTGAAACCCTTATTGAAAAATTATCGTTTAATGAAGCTGAAGAAACATATGAGATAGATGGATATGTGGTACCAACACATTCAATTGCAAGACAACTAGAGGAATATAACTGAGAGGGAATAACATGTTAAATTTATTAGAACATGGGGCAGCGCTTGCCCCGTTAGTGCAAAAAGTAGAAGATAAGATAAAGTCAGTTTTTGAAAACATAGATAGGCGTGCAGAAGAAAATCAATTTAGAGTTTTGAAAAGCTTCCAAGAACACCGTGTCAGTGATTCTCATTTTATCCCAACAACAGGATATGGCTATGATGACATCGGAAGAGATACTCTTGAAGCGATTTATGCAGAGGTTTTTGGTGGAGAGTCAGGTCTAGTAAGACCGCAAATTATTTCAGGGACCCATGCCATTTCGATTGCATTATTTGGTGTATTAAGACCAGGTGATGAACTTATATATATTACAGGTAAGCCATATGATACCCTAGAAGAAATTGTTGGTATAAGGGGTAAGGGAATCGGTTCTTTAAAGGAATATAACATTGGCTATCAAACTGTAGATTTATTAGACAATGGTCAAGTGAATTTTGAAGAAATAAAGTCTAGGATAACTTCAAAAACAAAAATGATTGGGATACAGCGCTCAAAAGGATATGCAAATAGGCCTTCATTTACAATTAGCGAAATAAAAGAAATGATTGACTTTGTAAGAAGTATTAAAGAAGATATTGTGATTTTTGTAGATAATTGCTATGGTGAATTTGTAGAAACACTTGAACCATGTCATGTTGGAGCTGATTTAATCGCTGGTTCATTGATTAAAAATCCCGGAGGTGGAATAGCTAAAACGGGAGGTTATCTTGTTGGTAAGAAAACAATAGTAGAGTCTTGTTCATATCGACTAACTTCACCAGGAATCGGCGCTGAAGCTGGAGCATCTCTATATAGTCTGCAAGAGATGTATCAAGGATACTTTTTGGCGCCACATGTTGTCGGACAAGCATTAAAAGGTGCTATTTTTACAGCAGCATTTTTAGAGGAGCTTGGTTTAAAAACGAATCCGTCATGGGATAGTATGAGAACGGATTTAATTCAATCAGTACAATTTGATGATCCTGATAAAATGATTGCATTCTGCCAGGCAATTCAGTATGCATCGCCAATAAACTCACATGTTACACCATATCCTAATTACATGCCTGGTTACGAAGATGACGTGATTATGGCAGCGGGAACATTCATACAAGGTGCTAGTATTGAATTGTCAGCAGATGGTCCAATTAGATCACCATATGTAGCATATGTTCAAGGTGGACTTACATATTCACATGTGAAAATAGCAGTTTGCACCGCTGTAAATTCATTAATTGAGAAGAAATTAATCTATATTAATCATTTTTAAAGAGATAAGTTGTTTATATTTTTAGGAATCTCACAATATAAATACCCTAATAAATGTAAAATAGTAAAATGCAGCAGAGTTTACGAAAATAGCCGGTATATTAAACTTAATATCTGATGTTATATTTTCTAACATATCGTTGACACATAATCTAACGTGATGTATAATAAAATTACAACAAAAGAGGAGCGAATAACATGAGTGATAATATACGACGCTCAATGCCCCTATTTCCCATTGGAATTGTGATGCAACTGACCGAACTATCTGCTAGACAAATTCGCTATTATGAAGAGAATGAATTAATTTTCCCTGCTAGAACTGAAACAAATAGAAGACTTTTTTCTTTTAATGATGTCGATAAATTGTTAGAGATTCGTAATTTAATTGAACAAGGTGTCAACTTAGCAGGGATAAAAGAAATATTCTCGAGAAATGATAATCTAAAAGCGAATGAAACTGAAGAAGTAGATTCAACAAAAGTTGAAAAAACAAATCTTAGTGATGCAGAACTTCGAAAATTGCTAAAATCAGAACTAATGCAGGCAGGTCGTTTTAACCGTCCAACACTAAGACATGGAGATATGTCAAGATTTTTCAATTAGCTTATGAGTAATATATTAATCATAAAATATTTAAAGGTTGGAGAGGATTTGGATGTCTAAATATTCAAGAGAAGATATTATTAACTTAGTGAAAGAAAATAACGTTAAGTACATTCGTCTACAATTTACAGATGTATTAGGAACAATAAAAAACGTAGAAATTCCAGTTAGTCAACTTGATAAAGCAATGGATAATAAAATGATGTTTGACGGTTCATCAATCGAGGGATTTGTACGTATTGAAGAATCAGATATGTACTTATATCCGGACTTAGACACATTTGTTATTTTTCCATGGACAGCAGAAAAAGGAAAAGTTGCTCGTTTTATCTGTGATATATACAGTCCTGATGGTACTCCTTTCTCTGGTGACCCACGAAATAATCTACGTCGATTATTAGCTGAAATGGAAGAGTTAGGATTTACTGATTTTAATTTAGGACCAGAACCTGAGTTCTTCTTATTCAAGCTAGATGAGAAAGGTGAACCTACATTAGAATTGAATGATAATGGCGGGTACTTCGACTTAGCGCCTACCGATTTAGGTGAAAATTGCCGTCGCGATATCGTGTTAGAACTTGAAGAAATGGGCTTTGAGATTGAGGCATCACATCATGAGGTAGCTCCAGGGCAACATGAAATAGATTTCAAATATGCGGATGCAATTAAAGCTTGTGATGACATACAAACTTTTAAATTGGTTGTAAAAACAATCGCACGCAAACATGGTTTACACGCAACATTCATGCCAAAACCATTATTTGGTGTTAATGGTTCAGGAATGCATATGAACTTATCTTTATTCCGCAATGGAGAAAATGCATTCCTAGATACAAATTCTGAACTACAATTAAGTGAGACAGCTAGACAATTTATAGCTGGAATTATTAAGCATGCGCCAGCGTTTACAGCAGTAACGAATCCTACTGTTAACTCATACAAACGATTAGTTCCAGGTTATGAAGCACCATGTTATGTTGCGTGGTCTGCTCAAAATAGAAGTCCTTTAGTTCGTATACCTGCTTCTCGTGGTTTAAGTACTCGTGTTGAGGTTCGTAGTGTTGACCCTGCAGCAAATCCTTATTTAGCAATGAGTGTACTACTAGCTGCTGGTTTAGACGGAATTAAAAATAAGCTACAAGCACCTAAACCAATCGACCGCAATATTTATGTGATGTCAAAAGAAGAGCGAATTGAGAATGGTATCGTAGACTTACCAGCAACACTAGCTCAAGCGTTAGACTTGTTAAAAACAGACGGCATTATGAAACATGCTTTAGGCGAACACCTATTCGAGCATTTCATTGAAGCAAAAGAAATTGAATGGGATATGTTCCGTACGCAAGTCCACCCATGGGAAAGAGAACAATACATGCAAATGTATTAATACTAGAGAAGGTGACTCAAACTTAGTGCTAGACCTCCTAACACTAAATATAGATGAAAGCGCGGCTTGAAGACTATATTTAGGAGTGTGGAGGTCCTGACACTTTTGAATCACCTTTTTTTATTTCGGTGTTTTTTAAACTATTAAGCACCATTTTATAACGTTTAATAGATTCATATAAAAGTAACCTTTAAATATAAAAAAATGCTTGCTAGAAGCAAGCATTAATGAATTGTACGATATACACCAATCACTTTACCCAAGATACTAACATTTCTCAAAATGATAGGTTCCATCGTAGAATTTTCGGGTTGTAAACGAATATAATCTTTTTCCTTGAAGAACCGTTTGCAAGTAGCTTCATCTTCTTCAGTCATAGCAACGACGATATCTCCGTTGTTAGCGGTTGGTTGTTGTCTCACAATAACCATATCACCATCTAAAATACCGGCTTCAATCATACTTTCTCCCATAATTTCCAACATGAAAATATGTTCGTCCTCACCAACATATCTATCTGGAAGCGGGAAATACTCTTCTATATTTTCTATCGCGGTAATAGGTGAACCGGCCGTGACTTTCCCGATAACAGGAACATTGATAACCTTACTTTTAGGAATATGTAGCGAGTCTTCATCAAGTATCTCAATTGCTCTAGGTTTTGTAGGGTCACGTCTAATTAAACCTTTTGATTCTAATCGTGCTAAATGTCCATGTACAGTTGAACTTGACGCTAGGCCAACAGCCTCACCGATTTCTCTTACTGAAGGGGGATAGCCCTTCTTTTGTACTTCATCTTTAATAAAATTTAATATGTCTTGCTGTCGCTTTGATAGTTTCGTCATCCTCTGTGACACCTCGGATTCCATTAATATATCCTATATTATAACATCATATTACTACTAGTACAAACATAAGTTCGAAATAACACTTGACTGGAACCTTTGTTCGTATTATATTAATCTATATAAAATACGAACATATATTCTTATGAGGTGAATTACTATGAAAATATCAACTGTCGCATATGTTTTTTCATTTTTTATCGTTTTTGTTTTGATGACAGGGGCACTAATTTATACTAATAATAGTAATGTTAATTTGGAGCAATTTGCTAAAATCGAAATCTCAGAAGGTGATAGTCTATGGGCGATTGCTGAAAAATATGATGGATTTACAGGTTACTCTAAACAAGAGTTTATAAAATGGGTACAGGAAAAAAATGAGATAAATTCTACAACAATTAAACCTGGACAATATGTCATTGTTCCAATAGAAAAGGAACATACGTATCAAATCGCCAGTGAATAATAAACGAGGAAGGAAAAAATAATGAATGCAGTCATATATTGTCGTGTAAGTACGGATAAATCTTCACAAGATAGTTCTTTAGAAAGACAAAAAAAGGAACTGGTAGAGCTTGCAGAAGTCCATAAAATCAACATCATCAAAATCATTGAAGAGCGTCACAGTGGATATGATGTTGATAGGGATGGAATAATTGAAGCATTAGCACTTTTGAAAGAAAAGAAAGCAGATACTTTGTTAGTACAGGATGATACTAGATTAGGAAGAGGTCATGCTAAGATAGCTCTAATGCATGAGATTACAAAAATGAATTGCCGGATTTTTACACTAAGCGAAAAAGGTGAACCAGAATTATCAGAGAGCGACCTAATGGTTCTGAAGATATTAGCAACCGTTGAGGAATTTCAACGTAAGCTCGTTAATTATAAAATCAAAAGAGGAATGAACAGAGCGATAAAAAATGGCTATAAACCTGAGAGGAATTTGTCTAATATAAACTATAGTGATGGTAGAGATAGAATTGACGTACCCATTGAGGAAATAGTTAAGCTTCGAAATAAAAACTTAACTTTTCAAGAAATTGCATCTACTTTACGAGGTGTTGGTTATAATGTTAGCAAAGCAACAGTACATAGAAGATATAAAGAATATATCGATAAACAGTAACAAACTATTAATAGGCGTATAAGACATTGAAGTTGTCATTTATTCATTCATTTAGTAAGATGACATATAGTTAACTTAATAAATAAAAGGGGAATCATGATGCTGTCAAAAGATAAACTAAGTCGAATAAATGAACTATCAAAGAAATCAAAAGAAGTTGGATTAAATTCCGAAGAAAAAAATGAACAACAAGAATTACGACAACAATATTTAAAAGCTTTCCGTTCTTCAATGAAAACTACACTGAAAGGTGTTACTGTTGTTGATCCGAATGGAAACGATGTGACTCCGCAAAAGTTAAAAGATGAAAAGAAATCTAACTTACATTAAAATGTATCATTTGATAAAAAACAAATTAATTAAAGTATATTAAAGGGCGCGGGTTTCACGTTTTTTACTACTGTTTATGGCGAATGAGACATTTCTTCTACTTAAAAACCGTTAGTTTTGCAGGTGAATATTGTATCTTAGAGAAATATGATAACTTCGACAAAAATAGTGGCTTCTCTCTCCAACTTAAGACAAATATTGCTTCTCTATTCTTTTATAATATTAGTACAAGAAAATAGAGGAGGATGTATTGTGAGGCACTATTATATTTATTTAATAGAAGAAGAATTTGCAAGTCATTATTTTGGTCGTGAATCCAAAATATTTCATCTTTTTCAAGACTTTCATTGGACAACCGTACGCTCTCAACATACTGAAACAATTGAAAGACAAATAAATTATATTACAAAGCCTATTCCTACTTTATTTATCCATCAATTAATATCAACTCAGTTGAAGAATAGAAAGGAATATCAAAGGAATGAACAACTCCACCTATTGAAATTATCTGGGGGCCGTGGGAACGCAACACTTATAGTAAAAGACCATTACCTTGAACTGTCCTCTGATGGTAATTTTGAAGGAGAAACAATATTTTTTGAAGTATTAAGAAAGTTTGACCCTTGTTTTTTTGCTATGGATATACAAAATAATAAATACGGTTGGTTAAACCCAATTAAAGAAAGAAACTATGTATAAAAAATAAATTGACCATAGTGAGGCGGGGAGTGCCTGCCTTATTTGTGTGACATCAAACTGTCTTAATACTTCACATGTAACATCATAATCATTAAAATAAATGAATAACGTGGATACTTGTAGCTGCAATGGATGAGTATGTTGAATAATTATGTGGTAGAGTTCATATAGAATAGCCTTCATAGTAAATACATTTAGTATGTGTACCGATTAACACGCTGATTACTTTTAACATTTATAAACGTATCTCAGTTTCACTTATAATAAAGACTTATGACAGTTTATTTATTTAAAAATGAAGAAATTATCTAGCAAATGTTGTATAATAACTTAGGGTTTAGTACACTGTAAAGTAGACAACATGAAGGAGGAAAAATAATGGAATTATGGGTTGGTATTCTAGTAGGCATAATTGCGCTGCTTGCCGGTGTTGCACTAGGATTTTTCATTGCGAGAAAATATATGATGAATTATTTAAAGAAAAATCCGCCTATTAATGAACAAATGTTAAAAATGATGATGATGCAAATGGGTATGAAGCCATCGCAGAAGAAAATTAATCAAATGATGAAAGCAATGCAGGGACAAATGAAGTAACGAAAAAACTATATTAATTCTTTAGAGATACAGTGGAATTGCTGACCTTTTTCGGTGCTTTTCACTGCTATTTTACTTTGTTAAGGCGGTTACTTGCATCTGTACGTTAAGGGACGGAAATGATTAATGTATTTGCCATTATCAAATTGCTTTTAACTAACTTTAATATTAGGTTACGATGAATTTACTTGCCAAAAAATCCACAATTACTATATATAAGGTAATGTGGATTTTTTAATGTATACTTGTTATTGTTTTAAAAAGTTTGATATTTGTGTTCTTAGTGAGGTTTTGCATTTATTTACGGTTATCTAATTTTTTTGATTATCTATTACTGTTTAGTTTCATTTTATTATTTTTTATATATTCTGTGAGTAAGACGTCCAATTCTTGGCTAAACTTTATAGATATGTTTGAATTTATACCATTTTTTTGAACGATGTCAATTAATTCTTTTCGCTTCCGTTCAATAATGGTGAGCATTTCATTGTTTGACACTAGTACATGTCCTTTCTATTAGATAGTTATTTATTTAGAGTATACATCCTTATGGAAAAAAATTCAAAGGGGAATAATAAAAAGTCCTTATTTTAAGATAAAAGATTTTCTTGTCAATATACTTTACATAGGGTTTACAAAATTACTAGTAACTTCTATAAAATTGAGTTTGTGCAAAATAATTGATCGTAAACTTCTAATTTGGAGAGGGCATATACATAACTGTTCAAAACCTACAATATATTTAATCAATTGATAAAACAAGAATCCTTATTAAGTATTTGGATGCAGTAAAATAGTCCTTTTGAATGATTACCAAAAGATTTGCAATTTTGAGCCGAATTTACTATAATTTTTAAGGGATTTTGCTATAATGAATGTAACTGTTATACATAATTATTTTGTTAGAAGGCTATAACCGAATGCTCGATAGTTTATCACAAAAGAAGTGAAACAATTACCAGATCATATAGATATCATATATTTTTGAGGAGGAACTATGCGCATGGCGAAGATACTAATAGTTGATGATGCAAAGTTTATGAGAATAACCTTATCAAATATATTATTAAAGGCAAATCATGAAGTTGTTGGTGAAGCGGAAAATGGAGCTGAAGCTGTAAAACTCTTTGAGGAAGAAAAGCCTGATTTAGTTACGATGGATATTACAATGCCTGAGATGAATGGAATAGAAGCACTAAAGGAAATTAAAGGGAAATTTCCTGAAGCTAAAATTATTATGTGTTCAGCTATGGGGCAACAAAAAATGGTTGTTGAAGCAATTGAAGCAGGTGCAAAGGACTTTATTGTAAAGCCATTTGATGAGAATCGAGTAATTGAAGCAATTGACAGAGTTTTAGGATAAGTAATGAACCATTTAGGGGAATAAACTTAAATGGTTTTTATTTTGCTCATTATTAAAAAATCTTGATAACAGAAAATATTTAATCTGGAAGATTACTTCTTTTAATTATCAGATACTAGTAGGTAATTCTCTATAAATAGTTTATACTATTACTAGTCAGTTGTCTTAGTAAAGGATTGGTTTGAATGCTTACAGTTATACCTACAGTGCTTGCGGTTTTTATGGCAATACTCGTCATATTTATAAGAATGAAATCACAAAATAAACCTGCAACAGCAAAAAAAATCATACTACCACCTATTTTTATGAGTACAGGGGCATTAATGTTTTTACATCCTATGTTCCGGGTAACAACTTCAGAGTTTTTTGAAGCGTTATTAGTTGGTATGTTTTTTTCTATTTTCTTAATTAAGACGTCAAAATTTGAAATTAGAGATAATCATATTTATTTAAAAAGGTCAAAATCTTTTCCATTTATATTAATTGGACTTTTAATAATTCGAATCATTATGAAAACAGTATTAAGTGCGTCAATTGATATTGGTGAGCTAAGTGGAATGTTCTGGATCCTCGCGTTTGGGATGATTGTTCCATGGCGAATAGCAATGTATCTGATGTATAAAAAGGTGAAGAGTCAGCTGGAAGGATCTTCAAATATCCCAACACTTTAATAAGGTTATTTACAACGAGGGTTATTATAGTCTTATACCACCATATGGATAAAAGTCGTTAGTGTAACCGTAGCTTAGTGAAGGCAAGTTGTCTATAAACATGGTTAAAAAAGCTGTCACAGTGTTACGAAGTGACAGCTTTTTTCATCGAGAAAAAAATAATAGCAAGTTTCATATAAAGTTCAATGTATGTAATAAACATTAGAAAAGAGCTTTATATGAAGAGTAATCAATTTGCTTTTCATTTAATCTTTTTATTAAGAATTTATGGTCTCGTTTCGGTGTTGCCATAATATAACCTCTTATTACTAAATCAATTGTAATATAAGGTGCCTTCTCTTTTAAAGCAAGTTGACCGATTTTTCCAGCTATTTTTGCACGGGCTACATCTCGAAAAAGCTCTGGTACAGGCTCAACAAGTTCTTCTAATAATTCTTTTTCAGATTGTTGCCAAAGATTTTTTGTTTTTTTGATGTAATAATCTTGCCAATCTAAATCTGATTTTCCATCCTCTTTCGGCAGTCTTTGTAAAAATTTGCGGAACATAAAAAAACCACCAATTGCTAGCATGGAAACGAGGAATACAACCCAAAATAATATAAACCAAAGGAACCAACCTTCTAAAACCATCGTATCACCTCATATCTATAATTGTATGAATCATTGCCGACCATAGGCTTGATATTCTTCAGTTAATAGGAGAATTGCTTTCTTAACAGCTTCTACTTTAACCTTATCATAAGCACTTGTAACTAAATGGTCTAATTCAGCTTGAACATGAAAAAGTGAATTTTCGTGAAAGATATCAAGTCGAATTGTACCAACCTCTGTTGGTAGAAAGACAAGTTCGCAAGATTGCAACAAGATATATTCCTCCTAATAGCTTTTATAATATATAAAATGTAATTCCTTTTAAAGTGCCATTTTAGTCTATTATAGGCAAAGCAAAGGAATCCTGAGAAACTTACTAACTGTACCACTGAATGAAGCCTGAGTAAAGTTGATTTTTTATAGCCATATACTCCGTAGAACATTACAACACTATTTACTCGGTATAAGTTTACCTTTAATTAATAGAAGTTGAGATTAAAAATAGGAAAAATACCTTAACTTTATTTTTCTGCTTAAAGCTAATACAATAATAGCAAATTCCAGGGAAAACTTCACTTTATTTTTAATTTGTAAATAAAAAAGTGCCTGATAAAAAATCAGACACCTGTCCCTCCCGATCCGTACATGGTTAAGTGTCCCGCAACAAGCGAAAAGATTCGGGAGGAACAATATTATTATACACTTTTAAAAGGAAAAAATGCACTTTAAAATTATTTAAATCAAAACGTATGTAATGTATAAGTAATATAATTTTGATATCATGGAATGGTACAGTAGAATAGGAAGGATGATATTAATGAAAACTCAGGTTGCAGTGCAATTATTTACATTACAAAATGAATGTGAACGAGATTTTACTGGAACATTAGAAAAAGTGGCATCACTTGGATTTAATGGAGTAGAATTAGCGGGTTACTGGGGAATGGAAGCAAAAGATTTAAAAACAATTCTCGAAAAATTAAACTTGAAAGCAGTTAGCAGTCACGTACCTCTTGAAAGATTACTAAATAATATAGAAGCAGAGTTAGAGTATTTAAAAGTACTAGATTGTAAGCATATTGTATGTCCATATTTATTTGAAGATGAGCGTAATGATTACGCACAATTAGCTACTCAGTTAGATAAAATTGGTGAGCTTGCTTTGCAAAAGGGAATTAGTTTGAGCTACCATAATCATGATTTTGAACTAGAAAAGATAGATGGAAAAACAAAACTTGAACGTTTATTTGCAGAGACGAACCCTAAGTTAGTGAAGGCTGAATTAGATGTATATTGGTTGACTTTAGCAGGTGAAGACCCATTAGCATGGATTGAAAAGTACACCGGACGTATTCCGTTAATTCACTTAAAAGATATGACAACAGATGATGAAAAGGCCTTTGCAGAATTGGGTACGGGTGGTGTAAAGATTAATGAAATAGTAAATAAATGTGCAGGTACTGGTGTCGAGTGGTTTATCATTGAGCAGGATAAATGTAAGCGCTCCCCGTTCGAAAGTATTACACAAAGTATCCAATATTTAAAAGGATTAATGTAAGAACGTAACGATAATTCAAAAATTGAGTGGGGGATAATATTGAGTAAAATAAATATTGGATTTATTGGTGCAGGGGCAATAGGAAATGTACATTTATCTACATTTAGTAAGCTTTCAGACGAAGTTTCATTACGAGGAATAACGGATTACAGCCTAGGCTTGGCAGAACAAAAAGCTGCCGAATATAGTGTGGAGAAGGTATATTCAGATGTAGATTCACTATTACTTGACCCACTAATTGATGCTGTAATTATCGGAGTTCCAAATAAATGGCATGCTTCAATTACAATCGCTGCATTAAAGGCTGGTAAACATGTTCTTGTTGAAAAACCGATGGGAATAAATAGTGAAGATGCTAAAGCTATAGTCAGGGTACAACGCGAAACAGGTAAAATTGTTATGGTTGGCCATCAAATGAGATGGCAATGGCAAGTTCGCCAAATTGAAGAACAAGTTTCAAAGGGTGCGTTAGGAAACATTTACCATGCAAAAGCAGGATGGTATCGTAGGAAAGGGATACCTGGATGGGGAAGTTGGTTTACTAGAAAAGAGGACGCTGGTGGTGGCCCGTTAATTGATATCGGGGTTCATATGCTTGATTTAGCACTCTATTTAATGGGGAATCCGAAACCGGTTTCTGTTTATGGGGCAACATACGCAGAATTTGGACCTAAGAAAAAAGGAATAGGTAACTGGGGTACCCCAAATTGGGACGGTTATTATGATGTGGAAGACTTGGCAACAGCGTTAATAAAGATGGATAACGGTTCTATACTATCGCTCGAAGTAAGTTGGGCTGTACATATGGATACAAATAACGATCCGTTTATCCACTTGATGGGTTCAAATGGTGGGGCAGCGATTAATAGTCATACAGCGAAAATCTTAACTGAACAATTTGACAGTGCGATAGATATAGAGCTTACGAAAACGGATGACATTGAAGACCGCATCCTGCTTAGCGAACATTTTATTGAGTGTATTCGTGAAAATAAACAACCAATTACATCTGCGATGAGTGGATTAACGAATAATTTAATCCTTGATGCAATTTATGAATCATCCGAAACTGGACATGAAGTTTTATTAAATTGGGATATTTAATAATGTGATATTCATAATACAATATATTTAGTAATTTAATAGATTTCCAAAAATAATAGTGTCCACAACAATCATGCAAAATTGTAAGTGGACACTTTTTATTAACTTTTTTTAATTGTAGGAAAGATAAATTCGACTGTAGTACCTTTATTTAGCTCAGAAGTGACGTGGATTATAGCATGATGCAAATCTGCAATTCCCTTTGCGATATTCATACCTAATCCTTCACCTTCACTTCGCTCTTCCGTATTTATACCTCTATAATACCTTTCAAAAAGATTCTTAACAGTTTGTTCGTCCATTCCGATACCATCATCACTTATTTTTAAGACAACTTGCTCATCGTTATTAGTAGTAATAGAAATGATAATTCTTGTCCGAGCAGGATTATGTTTAATACTATTAAATATAATATTATTCAGCATCCGTTCAAACCATTTCACATCTGCACAAATAAATATAGGTTCTTTGTAGGGGTAGAAATCAAACTGGTAGTCTTGTAATGTTAAGTCCTTTCTGAATTTGTTAACAATTTCATGCACTAAATCATTTATTTCATGCTTTTCTAACGATAATGAGAAGGCGTTGTTTTTTATTCGGAATGCGAGTGTGAAGTCCTCAACTAGACGCAACATATGGTCACTTTTTTCAACTATTGTATCACCTATGTCTATTAATTCTTTTTCAGACCAAGTATACTGTCCGCTCCTTAAAAGATGACCATACCCTTGTATTGATGATAATGGAGTACGTAAGTCATGTGAAATGCCAGTCATCCACTCTTCTCTTGTTTTCTCGAGCCTGATTTTTTCCTTTTCAGACGCAGAAAGTCGTTCTGCCATTTTGTAGAAAGCGTTTATAACCTCAAGGTAAAGGCGATATCTTATTCTTACCTTACCGTTCTTTCTGAATATTTTTTGTCGTTCCTTCTCAGTTAGCACTTCTTCATATTGTTTCATTCCCATTCTTTCAAGCCAGCTTGTAAAGATAAAAAGTGGTTGACCGTAACGATATCCATTCCAGATAGATAACGAAATTGTGACTACAAATACGGAACAACAGATAATAATAATTGAAAATAGTATTTTTTCAATAATAGTATCTGCCGATAATTCTGCCTCTTTCTTAGGAGATAAATATATCCATGTATTTTTAGATTCAGGGTCATGGTATAGGGAAACTTCAGTTTTATATATACCAGGTTCTAAGTTTCTTTGTAGTAAGTCTAATGGTTTGTAAGATATTTCTTCAGATTTCTTAACTCCAATCGACTGAACGATTTCCCCTTTGTTATTAATAATGTTTAGAGAATTCCCCTGTTTCTTTAAAGTTGTTTGAACTGTAGTCAAGTCACTAGTTTTAATCACACCATTTTCATTATGCTTCTGATACAACTCTAATAATGAATCTTTATTTTTATCTTTATAACCTGAATCAATTTCATAATTCATTATTTTAAAGAAACACAGAACCACAGAATATTAGCTACTTAAATTTTTTTTAGTTGATGCCTGTTGAATAGGTG
>NZ_JAUSUD010000005.1 GCF_030813355.1 Metabacillus malikii | reverse complement strand
GAAGGACATTTCTTTCTTCTTCATTATACTTTTTGGTCTTCATCCTTGCCATGAAGGACATTTCTTTCTTTTTCATCATACTTTTTGGTCTTCATACCTGCCATGAAGGACATTTCTTTCTTCTTCATTATACTTTTTGGTCTTCATCCTTGCCATGAAGGACATTTCTTTCTTTTTCATCATACTTTTTGGTCTTCATCCTTGCCATGAAGGACATTTCTTTCCTTTTCATCATACTTTTTGGTCTTCATCCTTGCCATGAAGGACATTTCTTTCTTTTTCATCATACTTTTTGGTCTTCATACCTGTCATAATGGAAACTCGCTTATATTTTTCAGTTTCATCGCATCTATGAAGACGTTTTCACACTAAAGGCTTTCTCATTATCGGTTTCAACGCACCTATGAAGACTAATTCTCTCTGAGTTACTATACCCATTTTCACCTTCGTCACCCAAATGTAAGGTACATGCAGGTGTACAAAATCAATAATGCCCCCTATCTATCATCAATAGGGGGCGTTACTCAGTTAGTTTCCTTGTTTTTTATTAGCTACTTCTAGCGCTCTGTTCGTTTCTTCAGCTGCTTGGTCTAATGCTTCTTTCGGGTCCATACCTTGATAAAGGTTTTCCATTGCTGTTACAACCTTTTGACGTGATTCAGGGAATACAGAGATTAGTGCACCTTGTGTTGCAGTACTTTTCTTTGTCTCTGCTAATTGGTCTACTGTTACTTTTAGCTGCGGATATTTCTCCCACTCTTCTTTTACAATGTCTTGCTCATATGCTGCAGGATTAATTGCAAAATAGCCTGATTTTACATGCCATTCTGCTTGAACTTCTGGTGTTGTTAAGTATTTCATAAACTCCCATGCTGCTTTTTGTTTTTCTTCTTCAATTCCACTAGACATCCAAATTGATGCACCACCGATGATGACACCTTCACGTTCTGAATCATCTGGAATCGGTAAGTATGCTGCTCCAACTTCAAAGTCAGAGTTATCAACCATTGCTTTAATTCCTGCTGAAGAATCTAAATACATCGCAATTTTTCCAGATTGGAATGCTGCACGCATGTCATCCCAGTTTTGACCTACATTATAAAAAGTTCCGTCTTTATGCATTTCACTTATTAAGTTAAACACGTTTAAACCTTTTTCATCATTGAATGTTGCTTTTTCAGCATTTCCTTTACGACCATTTTCATTATCAACATAATGACCGCCTTGCTCCGCTAGCATTTCTTCGAAGAACCAGCCATAGTTTAAAATTGAGAATCCGTATTGACTTGTTTCGCCACCTTCTGCTTTCGTTAACTTTTTCGCAGCGTCTTTCAATTCACTATATGTTAACGGCGCTTTCTCAGGGTCTAAGCCAGCTTCTTTAAACGCATCTTTGTTATAAATAAGAATTGGTGTTGATGAGTTAAATGGCATTGAATATTGCTCACCATCTACCGTATAGTAATTTGAAATATTTTCTTCCCATTGTGATGTATCATACTTATCTTCATCGATGAACTTCTGAACTGGTTGGATTTTCCCACTATCAATCATATATTTTGTTCCGACCTCAAATACTTGCATAATTGTAGGCGCATCTTTTGTTCCTGCTACTGAGTTAAATTTTGTTAATGATTCTTCATATGTACCTTGGAAAATCGGCTTTACTTCAATATTTTCTTGTGATTCGTTAAAGTCTGTTACAATATCATTTAATACAGTCTCTAAGTCTCCGCTCATCGCATGCCAAAACACGACTTCTTGTTTTGATGAAGTGCCCTCTTTCCCGTTATCTGCTCCATCACCTTTTACATCAGAGTTAGAGTCTGTGCTGGAACATGCACCTAAAAATATTAAGAATAATGAAGTGATTAGTATAAGTAGCTTTTTCATAAATGTATTCCTCCTTATTTTGTTTACTTAATTGCACCTTGCGTTAAGCCTTTTTGCAGACGCTTCTGTCCTAAGAATAATAGAAGTAGGGTTGGAAGTATTACGACTACAACTGCTGCCATCACCACCCCCCATTCAGTAGAAATTTCTTGTGATTGCAACTGTTTTAAACCGATTTGTACAGTCCGAACCGTTTCATTATTTGTAACAAGCAATGGCCATAAGTACATATTCCAAGTTGTTAAGAAGCTATAAATACCTAATGTAATGAAGCTTGTCTTCGAAACAGGCAAAACGACATTCCAAAAAAAGCGGAATCTACTTATCCCTGCGACCTGTGATGCCTCATATAATTCTTTAGGAATTGTTTTAAATTGCTGTCTCATTAAAAATGTTCCAAATGCTAGTGCGAAAAATGGAATTGTCAAACTTGTATATTCATTAATCCATCCTAACTTTTGGACTAACAAAAAGTTAGGTACCATCGTCGCCTCCCAAGGAATCATCATCGTTGAAATAAAGAGAAAGAAAATAAGCTCTCTTCCTTTAAAAGGAATAAAGACGAATGCAAACGCAGCAAGCCCTGAAACGATTAATTGTCCGAACATCACGATTGTCGAAACGAAAAAGCTATTCCATAAATAACGAATCAATGGTACTTTTTCAAAGGCCTTAATATAATTATCAAATGTAAACGAGTTCGGTATAATATTGCCTTTTAACACCTCTCCACCTTGCATGAAGCTAATCATAAAGGCGTAAAAAATTGGAAACATCATGACAACAAAAGAAATTGTCAACAGGATATATAAGACGATTTTCTTTGTCATACTCATTGATAATGAACCTTCCTTTCTCCTAGCTTAAATTGCAAAATCGTAAGCACTAAAATACAGAAGAAAAGAATGGTTGCTTGTGCACTCGCAGATCCGACATTGTAATTGACAAATGCATCCTTATAAATGGAATAGACAATGACATTCGTTGATTCAATCGGGCCACCCTTTGTCAAAATATCAATCTGTCCAAACGTTTGAAACGAATTAATCAGTGAGACGGTGATAATAAAAAAGAGTGTTGGAGATAGCATTGGAATTGTAATATGTCGTAATTTATACCAATAGCTCACTCCGGCGATAGCTGCATTTTCGTATAAGTGTTCATCAATGTTTTGTAATCCGCCTAGTAATATAAGAAATGCAAATCCAGTGTTCATCCATATTGTTGAAACCGAAACTGCTATTAATGCAAACTTCGGGTCTAGTAACCACTGAACCTCTGACACTCCTACCAACCCAACAATTTTATTTAATATTCCAATTGTTGGGTTGTACATAAACATCCAAATGACCGATGATGCTGCAACACTCATTCCCATAGTTGATGAAAACATCGTCCGAAAGAACCCAATCCCCTTCACCTTCTCATTTGCAATTAAGGCGAGAAACAGTGCAAGGATAATACCAATCGGTACAGTATAAAAGACAAACAGTAATGTTGCCTTCATACTATTTTGAAAACTTGCTGATTGTAATAAGTATGTGAAGTTTTCCAATCCTACAAATGACACGGGTACGCCTTGTCCATCTGTAAGAAAGAAACTTAAATACAAGGTCCGGAGCATTGGATAGAATAAAAATAGACTAAAAAGTAGAATTGATGGGGCTAAGTAAAGCAATCCTACTATAAAATTTGGTAATTCTTTCTTTCTATTACTAGCTCGGGCTACAGTTTTTACGCTTGACGCTGGGACATCTGGTAAACTCATAGGATAGCCTCCTTAAGAGTGGACTGCTGCTCCTTTTTTTGCTGATGCCAGCGACAAACACCACTATCCTTTTCAAATAAATAGATATCATTTTCATCGATATACAACGGAACCCGCTCACCTATGTCGATATTCCACTGCCCATGCCACTTGGCAATCCATTGTCCATTTCCAACTCCGAAGGTGATAAGTGTTTCTGTCCCTAATACTTCAACATTTACAACATCAGCAAAAAAGCTCATATTCCCGTTTTTAGCGATTTGAATATGCTCAGGTCGAACACCTAAAGTGACTTCATCCCCTTTATGAAATAGATTTGTGACATGTTTATTCAGGAGAATTGAACGGTTATCATCTACTTTTATTGCATCAGCCTCAACAATACAGTCTGCTAGATTCATAGGAGGTGAGCCGATAAAGGATGCTACAAATGTGTTAACGGGCTGGTTATATATCTCAAGTGGTTTACCAATTTGTTGCACTTCGCCATTATGTAAAATCATCATGCGGTCTGCCATTGTCATCGCTTCTGTTTGGTCATGTGTGACATATATCATCGTAATTCCTAATTTTCGTTGGATTTGGCGAATTTCCGATCGCATTTTTGCCCTAAGCTTTGCATCCAAGTTCGATAATGGCTCATCCATCAGACATATCGGTGCATGTGTCACAATCGCTCTAGCTAAAGCAACCCTCTGCCTTTGTCCACCTGAAAGCTGCCTTGGTTTACGACTTAATAATTCTGACAAGCCTAGCATTTCTGCTGCTTCTAGACATCGTTTCTTTTGTTCTTGTTTAGATATTTTCTTAGTATGTAGACCAAACGTGATATTTTGCTGCACTGATAGATGTGGATATAAAGCATAATTTTGAAAGACCATTGATAAGTTTCGTTGGCTAGGTGCAAGCTTATTGGCCAGTTCCTCTCCGATATATAAACTTCCATTAGAAACTTCCTCAAGTCCAGCAATCATTCTAAGCATTGTACTTTTCCCACAACCCGAAGGACCGACTAATACAAAAAACTCACCTTGGTTAATATCAACATTAATTTCTTTAATAACTTTTGTCTTGCCATCGTACGATTTGGAGACATCTTTTAACTCTACGCGCTTCATCCCTTTTCCTCCTTAATTCACTTGCTAATCTGTACTGTCTGTTTAGGACATTGAGCATGCCAAAGCTTCGGTCTGCTCGTCGAAACAGCGACAGCACCATGGTTCAGTGCAGCATCAATATGATCTTGAGATTGAATAAGACCACCTGTTATGATCGGTAAATTTGTATTCCTCTTCAATTTTGCTATCATATCTGGAATGAGTGCTGGCATAATCTCCAATGCATGTGGTTGAATCTCATTGACAACTTGCAGCCCATTCTCAACCGCATCTGTATCTACCAAAAATAGTCTTTGAATCGTGATTAGCCCTTCCTTCTTAGCTAATTGAATTAATGAACTTTTTGTCGTCACAATCCCAGTTGGCTTCACAAACTTAGCGATAAATTTTAACCCTTCCCGGTCAAAACTAATCCCAGGTATCTTTTCTATATGTAAAAAAACAAATCGATTATTCTGTTTCAATAGCTCTACATATCTTTTTATGACACTGATATTACCTGTTAATAGAAATGCAGATTGAATATTTGTTTCTAAAAATAAATCCAAGCTTTTTGGACTTTTTATTGAGGCAATCAACTGATCCTCTTTTAATCGCCTTACGAAATCTTCATAATTATTCATTTCTAACCTCCTGCTATTCACTTTGTCCATCTTGGCTTAGTTCCTATCAGCGTTAGCTTTCAGGTACAAGTGCCCAAAAATATAGGCACTTCTAGACTTATTATTTAAGTTCAAAACAGCCAAAATAAAACCCACAAAAAAACACAGGGTTATATGAAGCTATAATCCTATTTCTTTTGTAGGTTTCTCATGTTCACAACCATATGCTATTCACTTGTCTTGCTCTATTATACTTGTCGAATTTAAAGGAAATATGAAGACTATGTTTAATTTTGTTAATGTATTGTATAGATTTTGTAAAGGCTGCATGGTGTTTGATGGACACTAAGTATTATTCACTATAAATTTAATATTTATATTAATATTATTAAAGTAAATTTGAACATTGTTAAATAATATGTTAATTTATTTATAAATAATATGCTTAATATTTGAATTCGATTAATCTTTATGCACAGTTATTCACAAACTTAATAGAAAAAAATCTTTTGCAAAGGAGCAAAATAAATGGAGGAAAAAGACATACCCGAGTGGGTCGTATCGATGGAAAATGAAGATTTAGAATTCATTAAGAATTTTGTGCTGAATTCTGGTTCATTGAAGGACATAGCAAAAGTATATAAAGTTTCCTATCCAACCGTAAGAATTCGATTAGATAAGGTGATTGAAAAAATTAAATTACATGCCGCTGAAGAAAATGAGGAATTCATTAGCTTTATAAAAAGACTTACAATTGATGACCGGATTAGTTTAGAGGACGCAAAATTAATTATTGAGAAATACAAAAAAGGAAGGAATGGTAAGTAATGAACGAATTATATCGGATTGTCATAATCATTTTAATAATTGCCATCCAAGATATATTGTCTAAACGACAATCTCCCTATTATGGAGCAATTTTGCCTGCTTTACTACCGATCGTTGCTATGTATGTATGGTTTGCTGATATTTATAATGAAAACCTTCTTAAATTTATTCTAATTACGCTAATAGGGGAGCTATTTTTACTAGGGATTTGGAGTAATGGCAGAAAATTTGTAAAGGCCCAAACGAAAAAAGAGTTAGCTAAGATGAAATCACAAGATAGTATTAGATAAGCAGGTATTTAATTTAGTGCAGCTAGCTGTTTTTTGTTCGTTTAGTTATCTCATACAATACAGCTTATAAGTGTGTGGTGGTCTCCTTAGTCTAATGTCTACTACAAGAAACTCACCACACACAGTAGAAACAATCTACTCTCTATTTTAGATGAGTCAGTACCTTTTAAGTCAATTCATACAACTTCGTCACTTTGGCGATATTGCATTTCATGATAAAAGCCCTTCATATCTATCAATTCACCGTGTGTCCCTTTTTCGATTATTTGGCCATCCTTTAGTACAAGAATTTGGTCTGCAGTCTGAATCGTATTAAGGCGGTGGGCAATAACAAAGGTTGTTCTTCCTTCCATTAATCGAGATAATGCTTCTTGAATTTTCAGTTCTGTAATCGTATCGATACTGCTTGTTGCCTCATCTAAAATGAGAATCTTTGGGTTTGCCAGCATTGCTCGTGCTATTGCTAATAACTGCTTTTGTCCGTGACTAATCCCGTTACCATCATCACTGATTTTTGCATGATATTGATTTGGGAGCTTCTCAATAAATGAATCGGCATTAGCAAGTTTTGCAGCTTCAATTACTTCGGCATCCGTTGCTTCTAACCTCCCATAACGAATATTTTCGATAATCGTTCCATTAAATAAAAATGTATCTTGCAGCACAAAGGCCATTTGCTTGCGAAGTTCATCACGGTTAATTTCATTTATATTGATACCATCGATCAAAATCGTTCCAGCATTTGCATCATAGAATCTTGTTATAAGATTGATAACCGTTGTTTTCCCAGCTCCAGTCGGACCAACTAATGCAATTGTCTCGCCAGGAGATGCTTGGAAGCTTATTTTATCTAAAGTTTGTTGCTCATCGCCATCTTTATAAGAAAATGAAACATGATCAAAAACAACTTCACCTTTAGCTTCGTTTAACGTGCTAAGTGAACTTTCATTTTGATCCATTTCTGTTTGTTCATCAAGAATATGAAATACCCTTTCTGCCCCGGCAATCGCTGATAAAAGTGTATTGAATTGATTTGCCAAATCATTTAATGGACGTGTAAATTGCCTCGCATATTCGGCAAATATCACTATGACACCAATTGTAATCATGTCATTCAGTACGAATATTCCTCCAATACCAGCAACAATTGCAAAGCTCAAATTATTTAACATGTTCATCACTTTCGGTATAAAGCCAGAAATTGTTTGTGCCCAAAAACCTGATTTCTTCAGTTGATTACTTTTCGTGATGAATTGGGAAATGACCTTATCCTCCTGGGAATAAGCTTTTATCATCTTTTGTCCAGAGATAATCTCCTCAATATAACCATTTAATTCACCTAAATCCTGCTGCTGTTGTTTAAAAAGCTTTCCTGTTCGTTTTGTAATCCACTTCATCCCGATAACCATTAACGGAATAATCGTCATCGTAATGACTGTTAGAAGCGGACTTAACAACAACATAACAGTAACAGTACCAACTAAAGTCAGAACACTAGAAATGACTTGAATAAATGAACTATTTAAGGTGGAACTCACGTTTTCAATATCATTTGTGACTCGACTCATTAACTCTCCGTGCTGTCGTTTATCAAAAAATGAAATCGGGAGATAATGGAACTTTTTAAATAAGTGTGATCTCATTTCATTGACAGTAAATTGTGATATTCCAATCATCCAATAGTTTTGTAAAAATAATGATAATGAATGAAATACGAATACGACGATTAGGCTGAATAATAGGAAAGTGAGCCCTTCTACTTGTTTTGTCACGATATAATGGTCAATTGTTGTTCCGATTAAATATGGACCTAATAATCCTAAGCCCGAACTGACAATAACCATTAAAAACACAAGGAATAATAGCAATCTTTTCTTCGCTAAATAATCCCATAAACGTTTTAGTGTTGCTAGATTCACTGTTTTTTTAGTTGAGTTTTTTTCGGTAGCCTTATCGAGATTCATTCGTTCATATTGAAAGGGCCTAGTGAGTTGCTTTCGCATGCTTGACCTCCTCTCGTGCTTGGGATTGGCAGATTTTTTTGTATAATGGTGAACTATCTCGTAGCTGTGCATCAGTTCCTTCTGCAATGACAACACCTTCATCGAGAAGCAAAATTTTATCTGCCTGTTGTGCTGTACTAATCTTTTGGGTAATGATTAATGTTGTACATGAGTACTTTTCTAACGCTTTTAATAACCTTTGTTCCGTTTTAACATCTAATGCACTTGTACTATCATCTAGTAAAAGCAGTTTCGGCTTGCGAACTAGTGCTCGTGCAACCGAGAGACGTTGTTTTTGTCCGCCGGATAGATTCACACCTTTTTGACCAATTTTTGTTTGATACTTCTCCGGCAACTTTTCAATCGTTTCATGTATTTGAGAAGCTTTTGCTGCTTCGACTACTTCCTCAAATGTAGCATCCTCTTTACCCCATAGGATGTTTTCTTTTACAGTCCCTGTAAATAAGATTGCCTCTTGTGGAACATATCCAATCTGGTCTCTGAGACTTTTGCTGTTCATTGAATGAATATTAACCCCATCAATGAATATGTTCCCTTCATCAACCTCATAGAGACGAGGTAACAGTTGAAAAAGTGAGGATTTCCCCGAACCAGTACCTCCCATTATTGCAACGGTTGAACCTGAATTTGCTGTAAATGAGATGTCCTTTAAAACAGTTTCCTCTGTACCAGGGTATGTAAATGAAACATGCTCAAATGTTACCCTACCTTCTGCAAGTCTGTTTGTTTTATCAGACCTTTCTTCTACATCATCAATGTCAAGTACTTCGGAGATACGACTTGCTGATGCACGGGAACGTGATAAGAACATGACAATAAAGGAAAACATTGATAACGCAGAAGTTACCCTTAATCCATAGTTAACAATTGCAACAACTTCACCAACTTGGATCGTACCATTCGATACTTGTGTATGACCTGTCCATAGAATAACGATGATGGTAATATTCATAACAAAAAGTAAAATGGGCATTGCTGTTTCAATCGTTCTTAATGCTGTTACAGTTTTATCTCTAAGCTCATTTGTTGCCCTTGAAAACCGATTTATCTCATGGTTTCTTCTAACATACGCTTTAATTAATCTCATACCGACTAGGTTCTCACGAATAACACCATTTACATGATCAAGTTTTGTTTGGACCGTATTAAATAATTTGCTGCCTTTTTTCATTATCCAAATTAGCAGCCAAATAATAATTGGAACAACGATAACGAATACTGCCGCTAACTTTGCATTGACGAAAAAGGACATCATTACTGCACCGATTACGAGAAGCGGCGCTCTTAGCATAATTCTCAAGCCCATAAACAAAGTATTTTGAAGCTGCGTAATGTCATTTGTCATTCTTGTTACAAGTGAAGCAGTCGGAAAGCGATTTAACTGTTCAAAAGAAAAGCCTTGTACTTTTGAAAATAAGGTCGTTCGAATATCAAAGCCAAAACTTTGACTTACATGTGAAGCATAAAAAGAATTAATAATCCCTGAAGCAAATGCAAGTAAGGAGACAGCAATCATAATTCCTCCCCAAACAAGAACGACAGTTAAATCCTCCTTCATAATACCGTCATCAATGATTTTTGCCATTAACAGGGGGTGAATAAGTTCTACAGCTAGTTCAATTAACATTAGCGTTAAAGCGATTGTCATTGGTATACGGTAGGGTGAAAGAAATGAACGAATCTTAAACATATGTATGTCCTCCAAACTATATAATATCGGAATCTATTTTCCCTCGTCCCTACTACCTTTAAGTAGGTCATATCAATTAATTTGTAAGTGTTTTCATGTTAATTTCCATTGCTATTTATAAGTTTACCAATAATCTATTTTTATGCCGAGTAGATTGTCTTATTAATAAGTTTTAGAAGTTACTCATATCCCCTTTAATTGTTCATTAATTCTGTGTTATACTCAATTTGGTTTTCCAATATCGGAATTCGATATTGGAATTAGATATTGAGATGAAGGCGGCGGCAACATTGGATGATAAAGTACTAAGAAAACTTTTTTTAGGATTTATCCATATTCACATTCTTCACCATGCAAAGGAGCATCCTATTTATGGACTTTGGATGTTGGAGGAATTAAAGGAACATGGTTATAGCATCAGTGCAGGCACACTTTACCCTATCCTTCACACAATGGAAACTGATGGTCTACTAGTGCGGGAAGATAAAAATATTGAAGGGAAAATTAGAAAGTACTATACGACTACTGAAAAGGGTGAAGTTGTTTTACAAGAGGCCAGAAAGAAAGCTTATGAACTTTTTAAAGAAATTAGGGAGTAAAGGAGATTTGGTATGAATCAAAAATCAACATTCGCTACATTGTGGGAAATACTACTTATCTCGACACGACTTGGACTCACTTCTTTTGGTGGTCCTGTCGCACATTTAGGATATTTTCACGAGGAATACATTCGTCGCAGAAAATGGATGGATGAAAAAAGCTATGCAGATTTAGTGGCGCTATGCCAATTCCTCCCTGGTCCTGCAAGTAGTCAGGTTGGTATCGGAATTGGAATCATGCGTGGAGGACTATTAGGAGGAATTACTTCATTTATTGGGTTTACTCTCCCCTCTGTTCTTGCACTCATAATCTTTGCAATCATTCTTCAAGGATTAAATATTGATGAACTCGGGTTTATTCACGGATTGAAACTAGTCGCAGTTGCAGTAGTTGCACATGCAATTATTGGCATGGCACAAAAATTAACGCCTGATTTGAAAAGGAAAGCGATCGCTCTACTCGCTCTTGTAGGTACATTATTATGGGAATCTGCATTGACACAAGTAGGTCTAATAATTGTTGCTGGTATTGTAGGATATATTTTGTATAAACGTGAAGCCGCTGACGAGCAAACTCCGCTACATTTTCCAATATCAACTAGGATTGCAACATTTAGTTTAATATTGTTTTTCGGTCTACTGTTTGTACTTCCGCTTATCAATGAATATACTACAGCTAGCTGGATCGCAATGTTTGATAGCTTTTATCGTTCCGGTTCTCTCGTTTTTGGTGGAGGACATGTCGTTTTACCGTTACTAGAAAAAGAGTTCGTACCAACGGGTTGGATGAGTGAAGAAGCCTTTCTTGCCGGTTATGGTGCCGCTCAAGCAGTTCCAGGTCCATTGTTTACATTTGCTGCTTATTTAGGGGCTGTCATTAACGGTTGGCAAGGTGGATTATTAGCAACCATCGCCATTTTCTTACCTGCTTTCTTATTAATTGTTGGTACATTACCATTTTGGAATAAACTCCGTCGCAACCCTAAAGTAAAGGGTGCATTAATGGGTGTTAATGCTGCAGTAGTCGGAATATTAATTGCTGCATTTTATAATCCAATCTGGACTAGTTCAATATTCGCTCCTGTTGATTTTGCCTTTGCTGCGATCCTATTTAGCATGTTAGTTTATTGGAAGCTCCCACCTTGGATTGTTGTTCTAACTGGTGCAATTGGTGGTTATCTAATCATAGGATTCTTTTAGTTATCGTTTGTTGTAATAGGGTGACTGACTCTTTTCACTTATCGTCACCCTATTCACTTTATTAAGACGGCCTTTTTTCGAGAAGAGAAAGGAAGTTATTTCTATAGCAATATAAGAGATAACAATGGAAACATGTCATGACCACTGCTAAAATAAGTAGTGAATGGTCCACGAAGAGGTGCAATAAAAGGATATTTGCAATAATAGGTGTTAATATTGCCAGTGCTAAAGGAAGATAACGATTTATTAAGAGTAATATTCCACAGATAATTTCTAAGCTTTTTTCAGCAACTAATAAGTAATCAAATTCAAACAATGCCATAGCCTGTGGACTCGTTGATATAAATGGTTCAAGTCCAAATATCACAAAGTAACCATTAATACCTGCTGTTAAAAAAAGAATCCCTAAGAAAATACGTACACCATTTAAGAATAACCCCTTCATAAACAGCCCCCCCTTTTCTATTACAATATAAAAATAAACTAAATAATTTCAAAGGTTGTGTAAAAAAATGAGTGAACCCCGTTTTCACATGAAGAAAATCTGGACAGATGCTGATTTTTTCGAAGTTTCTCTCTCAATCCAAGGTAACGATTGTCTAACAAAGATGAATCTATATTTAGACAACCATCAATTAGAGATATTGTGTAGTGGTATTGAAGAAATAACAAATCAATTAGGTCAGGAATTCACTTGGACAAGTGGATCTGCAGTGGCAACATCTACACACTATATAGCACTTCGCTTTTACCTACATGATGTACGTGGAATTATTGGTATCGAAGTAATTCTTAATAACAATGAGGAGCCCCCATATGCTATAAGGTCTACCTTTTATTTATTAGCTGAAATCAATCAACTAGATGATTTATCTCGAAAACTTCAATCATTTATTCGTGGAGATATTGATGAGATACATAGTCTACGATGAATTGGCAGCGGTTTTTTTTATGTTTACTAATCAAGTACTCTCTAGATATTTTCTTCAAAGTCGGGAGGTCTATTCGTCACGCCCGACATCTATTGTTGCATTTTTTATTAAAGGAAGCTTTACCCTTATCGAAAGTTCATTATTTAAAAATTGATAAGTTATTCGACCATTATGAGACTTAACGATATTCGAAATAATATAAGTTCCTAATCCTTGATGATGTCCACCCTTCGAACTTACTTCGAACTTTGTAAATAAATTATCTAATAAACCCTTATCATCAATATATGCACTATTTTTCACTTCAAGAATAAAAATCCCACCATGTCTATCTGTATTCAACTCTAATTTCGCTGTACCAGCCTTGTCAAAGTAGCTTTGCGCAGCTTCAACAGCATTTTCTAGCAAATTTGTAACAAGCTGTACTTGGTGGATTTTACTCAACGGTAACGTTGAAACCGGAACTGTTAGATTGTATGTTGCCTTTACCCCAGCTTGCTCAGCCTGTATTTTATATTTTAGTAGAATTGAAGAAATATGTACTTCTTCCCCTTTAATCGTACGATTTACCTTTTCATAGTCACCAAGCAAGTTACGAAAGTATTGCTTTACTTCATCTCCTGCGTCTTGACCAATTAAATAATCGATTGCAGAGACATGTTTTAAAAAGTCATGTCGTTGACTTCTTATTGTGAGAAAATGCTCATTCATTTCTTTAATTTTCATTTCATATTTCGTAGCTGTATCCTTTTGTTTTACCATTTCAGGGTACCGAAATATGCGATATAGTTCGCCTACCAATATTCCTATCATCGATAACAATTGCACATTAAAATTTACTGACATCACAACAATAGATAAAAAAGTCACTTGTAATAGAGTAATAAAGATGGTCTCATTTCCTGGTAATGTCTTTAACAGGATTGGCAATTGTTTTAATTTCTCCCTATAGTAAACTGCTAAACTTAACGTTACTCCCAGTAGTATAAAGCTTACTATTTGCGGGTTTCGATAGATTATCGTAAACCAACTAGCTACATGAATAAGTACAATAATAACGGTATAGTATGAATTTTTCACGTTGATTCCCCTAGTTATAAAACTGGTCTTGAAGTTTATCTAGACTAGCCTTTGTAATAATAGCTGTATTCTTTGTTCCTTGAAAATGGACAGTATACGAATTTTTCGTATATAAGGAGAAATTTTTTACGAAATGGATATTAATTATAAAACCTCGATGTGACCGAACAAAATGGGACCCGGCTAAAGCCACCTCTAATTCATTCAAGGTTTGATATGTTGTATAGTCACCTTCATACGTATATATAGTCGTTGTTCTACCAGTCCGCTCAATATACACGATTTTTTTCTTATCGATAAAGGTTATTTCTGATTTGTTTTTTAAAACTAGCTTTGTTTTATCCGTGACATCTGATTTTTTCTTCAAACGCCGTACTCCTTTTATTAACCGTTCCTTTGAATACGGCTTCATAATGTAGTCAAGCACATCAAGCTCAAAGGCGTGCACAGCATATCCGCTATGGCCTGTGACGAAAATAACCTTTATATCCATGGCATAGCTATGAATAAAGTCAGCGAGCTCATATCCTGATAATGCCGGCATTTCAATGTCGGTAATGAGTAAATCAATATCCGCTTCTTTAATCAGTTTGTATGCTTCTTCAGAATCATTCGTTGCAAATACAACTTCAATATCCACTTCCATCTTCAGTGTAATCATCAGTTTTTCTAAATCATATTTCTGGTCATCTACTAATCCAACCTTAATCATTGTTCCACTCGTCTCACATTATAATTTATCAATAGTTTATCATGTTCATGATAAGATTTGGCATTTTCGTGACAAAAAAGGGAAGTTTCACGACAAGATCGATGTATTCAAACATTGAATTAATTATGATAAAGACAGTTAAAAGAACGAAGGAGGAACAAAGATGATTGACATCCAACATGTATCAAGAATCTTTAAAGATAAAAAGAAAACGATTGAGGCAGTGAAGAATGTATCTTTTCAAGTTAAGAAAGGAGATGTTGTTGGTCTACTCGGAGAAAATGGTGCAGGAAAAACGACCTTACTGCGAATGATGTCAACTGTTTTAGAACCATCAAATGGTTCAATAAATATTGATGGGATTGATATTCATAAATCACCAATGAAAGTAAAAGGTAAAATTGGAGTTCTGTTCGGTAGTGAGACTGGATTATATGACCGCTTAACAGCTAAAGAAAATCTAGAATACTTCGCCAAGCTTCATGGTATGAGTCAGCATGAAACAAAGGCAAGAATTGACTACTTAGCTGTTCGCTTCGGTATGAAAGATTACTTGGATCGTAGAGTCGGAGGTTTTTCAAAAGGTATGCGTCAAAAAGTGACAATCGCCCGAACACTTATCCATAACCCAGACATTATCCTTTTCGATGAACCAACGACAGGTCTTGATATAACTTCAGCGAATATGTTCCGGGAATTAATACAGCAATTACGACGAGAAGGGAAAACGATAATCTTCTCAAGTCATATTATGGAAGAAGTTAGTCAACTTTGCCAATCTATTATTATGATTCATCAAGGAGAAATGATTTACAACGGTTCGATAAAAGATTTATATAAACAAGAGGAAAGTGAAGATTTAAACTATATCTTTATGTCTAGAATTGTTAGGGGGGCTCATTCATGACATGGCATGTATTTGTTAAAGAAATGAAAGATTCATTGCGAGACAGAAAGACAATTATGTTAAGTGTATTATTACCTATTCTATTTAATATCGGCTTATTATTTTTCATGGAAAACTTCTTTTTAAACGATGATATAGAACAAGTTAAAATAGCTGTTGATACAGGATCAGATAAAGAGGTTGTAAGCTGGCTAAAAGAAGTTGACGAACTGGAAATCGTTATTTCTGAGGAGCCATTAAAAATGGTTGAGAACGGAGAGGCAGTTGCCGCTTTTTCAGCCGATCCAGATTTCATGTCGAAGATGGCAAATAATGAAACACCATCTGTAACTATTCAGGCAGACCCTGTAAGTACAAAAGGTGGAAGTGCACAAGACACGATTATGGCGTTATTGACAACAAAAAAACAAGAATTTATCCAACAGCGACTCGTTGAACACCAGATTGACCCAATGCAAATCGAACCGTTTCAAATTAATAGTAAAAGTGTAAGCGAAGGGGACGATATGTCTCTATACGTTATTTCAATGTTTGCCCAGCTTATCATTGTGATAGCTGTGTTAATGGGTGGTTTACCTGCTGCAAATGATTTATTTGCCGGTGAAAAAGAGCGAAATACAATGGAAGCATTGATCATGACACCCGTTAACAGACTTCATATTATTATTGGAAAGTGGTTAACAATTGCTTCATTAAGTATGATAAGCGGTATCTTCTCCGTTATCACATTTATTGCAGGTGTTCATTTATTTACAAAACACCTTGCTGATGCATTAAACTTAGACCAAAACCTTGGCTTTTTCACAATTAGTCTTGTTGTAGGTATCATTTTCTTCGCACTGCTCGTATCAAGCTTACAAATGATGATAAGCTTAATGGCGAATAATTTAAAAGAAGCACAAAACTATATATCACCGATTACTACATTAGCGATGGTGCCATACTTTTTCCTAATTGGTGTATCAGCAAATGAATTGTCAACAACACACTTCATCATTCCATTTGTTAATATTTATGCCTTAATTAAGCAACTTATCTATGGTATATATGATGTCTCAAGCATACTATTAGTCGTAGGAAGTTCTACTATATTTATAGCAATCTCATTCCTTGTCGCATACATGATGTTTATGAAAAGTAAATGGGTACTTGGGAAAGGGTAATTGTTTAGGTATTACCATTTTAATAACTCCTTTATTGATAAGCAAACTTCTTCAAGGATTGCTACGATAAAGGAGTTTTATTATTTCCTAATCTAACAAATAAAGTAATCCTATAATCTTTATTAGCAGCTATAATGCTAATATTTCACAATCGTTGTAACGCCAAACTCGGTTAACAACGTCCGATGCTTCAATTCCTCTACCCACTTCTTTGGATTCAATTGATATGTCCCTGAAGCGTTTTGATATGTATAATTCCCTAAATTAATTGTAATTGACTCCGGTTTTTCAAGTACACGCTGCACGTATGACTCATACCAATTTTGTACAGGAATTTCATATAATTCAATAATGTCTCCTTCAGCAAAATATTTCTCTAAATATATCCAAAAATACTTATTACCTATACCTGATACTTCATATAAATATGGTAATGTAACAATTGGTTGCACAATTCCATACCAAAAAACATCAGTTTCATAGACATTAAAGCCGCTCCACTCTTCTTTAAACACAGATTGATTGTTGTACGAGTCAATTTCCTCTGGCATTTCAAACGGTCTTGGTGAAGCGAGAAATCGTATTTCAGTCATATTTTCACCCTTCCTATCGTTACATGGCTATTGTTATGAATCTATTGGTATTTTCCTTACAAATATAGATTACATTTTTCTTGAATTTTTAACCAGCAATGACAATAATATGACTATTAGTGTTTTTATTCTTGAAATGAGGGAAAAGGAGAATTTAACTATGTCAACTGCTTCCGCACATAAACAAACTGTCCCATATTCAAAAGATACAGGTACTGTATATAATATTTTATTTATCATTGGTCTTTGTCACCTTTTAAATGATAGCATCCAATCGGTTATCCCGGCTATGTTTCCAATCTTAGAAAAGTCGATGGGGCTGACATTTACACAACTCGGTATTATCGGTTTTGCCTTAAATATGGTTTCATCTGTCATGCAACCTGTCGTTGGGATTTATACGGATAAACGACCATTACCATATGCTTTGCCTATCGGGCTAACATTTAGCATGTTCGGTGTATTAGGCCTTGCTTTTGCCCCATCATTTCTAACGATTCTCATCTCGGTTATTTTTATTGGATTAGGCTCTGCTGTCTTTCATCCAGAAGGATCGAGGGTTGCCTATATGGCTGCGGGTAATCGTCGCGGTTTAGCACAATCTATTTATCAAGTTGGTGGTAACAGTGGTCAGGCACTCGCCCCACTCATTACTGCTTTAATTTTAGTTCCGTTTGGACAATTTGGTTCGATTTACTTCACAATTGTTGCTGCAATTGCTGTCGCATTTTTATTTTATATCGCAAAATGGTACTCAGGTCGATTACAACTTTCAGCTAGCTCAATGTCAAAAGGCAAATCTGTTCGAAAGCAACAACAAAGTACGACTATTTCAAAAGCAATTCGCCATGCAATCATCATCATCATTCTACTTATTTTTGCTCGTTCCTGGTATGCTAGTGCCATATCTAACTTTTACACGTTTTATGCAATCGATAAATACCAACTATCTATCGCACAATCTCAAATTTATATTTTTATATTTTTATTAATGGGAGCTATCGGTACGTTTATCGGTGGTCCATTAGCAGATAGATTTGGAAAGCGTAATGTTATTATTGTTTCATTGCTTGCAACTGTGCCATTAACCTTACTACTACCTTTTGCAGGACCTACATTAGCAATGATTACTCTAGCATTTATTGGATTAATCTTAATGTCGAGCTTTTCTGTCACTGTTGTTTATGCTCAAGAGCTTGTTCCTGGTAAAATTGGAACGATGTCCGGATTAACAGTCGGTCTTGCATTTGGAATGGGTGCAATAGGCTCAATCGCTCTTGGTGCTTTGATTGATAATATAGGATTAACACCAACTATGGTATCTGTTTCATTCCTGCCATTAATAGGAATATTAGCCTTCCTTTTACCTAAAGATCAGACTTTAGTAGATTGGCAGAAAGGAAATTAGTTGTTTTATAGGAATATAATACCTGAAATTTTAATCTAATTGTAACCTACGGGCACCCCTTTCTATGTTATAACTATTAAAGAGAAAGGGGTTGCTTTATGCGAGCTTTAAAGCGAACGATTGCCACATTCGGTATTCTTCTATTATCCTTACCTATTTCTTTTGTGGCAAACGCAGCATCTACAAAGGACACTTTAAATAGTGCAGAAAAACAGCTAGAGCAGAATCAACAAACCATTCTTCAAAAAGAAAAAGAACAGAAAGCTGTTGATGAAGAGGTTAAAAAGATCCAAGAAAATGTACAAGCATTAGAGGCAGAAATCTCTGAAAACGTACAAAGTTTAACGAATGTTGAAAATGAAATTAAAGCCATTCAAAAAATCATCGAAGAAAAGAAAGAGCAAATCGTTCTGCTCCAGGATAAAGTGTACGCACGAGAAGGTATCATGGAACAGCGTCTTGTTGCTCTCCAACATAGTGATCATACAACAATTGTGATTGAAACATTAATAAACTCAGAAAGTATCGGTAATTTCTTCGAAAGAATTGGGGCAGTCGCTACATTACTCAATGCCGACAAAAAAATTCTTGATGAACAAGAAGCAGATTTAAAACAAATCGAAGAAGATAAAAAAGAAATCGATAAACAAGAACAGCTTCTTATTAGTCAGCAGGCTGAGCTGGAATCAAAGCGCGCCGCATTAGAAGCAAATTATGAAAAACGAAACCAAGCACTCATTTCAATGCAAGAAAAATATAAAGCAATAGCAGCTGAAATCAATCTTGTTGAACAGGAAAAAGGTGCAATACAAGCACAAATTAACACATTACAATCTCAGATTCAAAAAGAAGAAGCTGCTGCAAAAGCACGAGCGGAAGCCGCCGCAAAAGCTAAAAAGGCTAAAGAAGAGGCAGTCTCACAACAAACTGCTGCACCACCAGCATCGACTGCAACGAATGAATCAACTTCTTCTAACTCAAAGAGTGAATCCTCAAAGACAGGAAAAGAAATGTATGTAACTGCAACTGCATACAGCCATGAGGATACGAAAAATGATGTTACGTACATGGGACATAACATTAAAAAGAATCCACACATGAAGCTAATTGCAGTTGATCCTGGCGTCATTCCTCTCGGTTCAAAAGTTTGGGTTGAAGGATATGGAGTTGCAATTGCCGGAGATACAGGCGGTGCCATTATCGGTCATAAAATCGATGTCCTCATGCCAAACAGCGCAAAAGCTCTACAATGGGGCCGAAAAACTGTCAAAATTAAAATATTAGATTAACTTTTTTGAACAACCATTTTTGGTTGTTCTTTTTTTGCTATTTTGAACAAATATAAGAAATCCCCCGTAAAAATGGTGAAGGTAGATGCCTCCTCCCAAGGACATCCTTAACAGAAATTCACAACTAAGCCTTAACACCCTATTTATTATTTCGCACCCTGAGAATATCTATTCTTCCATAGACAGATGAACTTGTATAAATGTCATGATAAGCTTATATAATTTGATGTTACTTAGCGTGTGCTCTTATAAAGCAGAAAATGCGGCAATATAATTTGAGAAAGATCACCATTACGATGGATAAACAACAAGACTACGATATTTTGATGAACCTGTGAAGCGGATTTCTTCTTACTTTTCTTGGAATTTTCGGTTTCACCGCACCTTTGAAGCAGATTTCTTCTTACCTTCTTAGAGGAGGATAATGACCAAAAACTGCTCTTGGTTACACAGCTTTGTCACTTTATAAAGAATGTATAATAAGCCACACTTTTCGATATCTTAAGATTGAATAAATAGGGAGCTGATACTAAATGGATAGAGAAGTAACGCCACATTTTGATGAAAAAAAAGAATCTATTATTAACGACTCTTTATCGACTAGCGGTTCAAAAATGGGAATTGAAATTAATGCTGATACTGAATTTTCACATGAACAAAATCCCTTTAAACAACCTATTAAAGCGAGTAAATCAATGTCTCAATTTAGGGAGCTAACGAAAGGAAAAAAGGTTAACGATAAGGAGTGACGTCAATGTCTGATTGGAATGAACAAGCAGCACCTAATAATAATTTGTCAGCAAGAACGCTACGTACATCAAAGCTTGTTGACCAAAATCGCAAAAAGAAAGTGACAAAAAAGACAAATAAGTAAAAATTTACCTCATCAAGACAATTCAACAGGGTCCACTTCCTATAAAAACGTTTATTTGGAAATGGACCTTTTCACCTTCCCTTTGTCCAATAATTTTTCAAGATGAACTGTAAATTAAACAATTAACTTTGCTAATTATCTCCAATAGATGTATCTATTCGAATAACCTTTTAATTTACATCTTTCCAATTACATATTACATATTCTATTAAGTTAGTCTTCAAAATCCTCTGACTTTACCAAAAGAGTTCCTATTTATTATCTCTTAAATCCTATTCATACGTTAAAGTTCGTTCCTCTATCTTCTATTGGTCTTTAATTAAAACTTACAAATCACGATAACATGTTGAAACTAAGGCAAGAGGCAATTTTTTTTAGTTAGTCCAAATCACCCTCGTCATATTAATTTATCAAACTTTCCTCATAGAATACTCCTTTAAGTATCAAATATACATAACCAATCGGCTAGTCCCTTTATAGCATTTTGCAGAATATTGGTAAATCAAATTGAAATATGTTGAATTGTCTTTATAATAAGACTTGTTAGAATTTTCAATTAATTTTTAAGGAGGAGATTGTAATGAAAAAGAAATTATTTATTGAAGAACTTGAAGTGCGTCAATCTAGTTCCCCATTGTTTGTTACACCAATTGACCCAGGCAGTACAGTTACAACAATGGCTCTTGGTGAAGAGGGCGGTTACGCAACTACACAAGCTGTTGGTGAAGAAGGCGGCGGTTTTTACACAACATTTGCTCTTGGTGAAGAAGGCGGCCATTTAAAATAAGCTAATCAAGATTAAATATTTGCGCCTTTGAGAGTACTCTGAGGCGCTGCTCTTAAAAAGCTATTACTCGGAGGTATATTATGAATCAGCTTTCAGTTGGCATCATTGGATCAAATAATGAACGACACAGCGTTTATTTAAAAGAAGAAATTGAACGACAAGGTGCTCACGCATTTATTTTAGATAATTCCCCAGATAAACCGTACCCATTAAGCTTTACAGAACATATAAGCGATTACGAAAATCATCCTTTATCAGATACGAAAGTTTACTTCTTAAGAGCATTATTTCTTCCATCCCCTGCTTTTGATTCATCAGGAATTAAAGAGAAAATGAAACAAGAGGGTTATGCGGCATACTCTGCAGAAAGAGAACGCTATGCTGCTTGGCTATCATGGCTAAAAACAGCACCATATCAGGGTAGGACGATTATTAATCCTGTTGACACATTACTCATTCATTTTGCCAAACCATATCATTTAGAAGTACTAAGGGCAGCTGATATTCCTGTACCTAAGACACTTGTCACTGGAAATCCATCTAAATTGTTAGAATTTAGTAAAGGAAGAAAACTCATATACAAACCAGTTGCAGGCGGAGCTTTATGTAGGTTGCTGACAGACGAAGATAAAGACCCTGAACGTTTAAAGACATTAGTCAATGCCCCTGTACAATTTCAGGAATACATTGAAGGTGACGATATCCGTGTATTTGTACTTGGTGGGAAAGTTATTGCCTCTTTTCTTGTTGAGGGTGAAGGGATTGACTATCGAGAAAAAACAACATCAGTCAAACCATTTCCTCTTACGAAAGAAATTTCGAATCTGTGCATCAGAGCATGTCATGCATTAGGTCTTACCTTTAGCGGTGTTGATTTGAAGTTACGCCCAGATGGTTCGGTAGTATGTATTGAATGCAACCCGAGTCCAATGTTTGAAGGCTTTGATCAAGTTGCACCAGTATCGATCGTTTCACAGCTTGCAGCCTACCTTATCGATATAGCAAAGCAGGCCCAACCTGTCCATATGAATGAACTAGTCTAAAGAGGTATAACGTGGAAAACAAGGATAGATTACTATTTATTATTGGCAAGATTAAAGAGGATCGCTATTGGATTCAACGACCAGATCAACACTTTTTTCAAATTGATTCTCATACGAAGGATGTATTGGAATATTTAGCAAATAGCAAATCCGATTTAGCTGTCTTAGATAAGTTTGAATTGGATGATGAGGACATATGTCAACTTTATGAAATGTTAGGTATAAGGCATGAGGATTCTTTCTCCCTCATAAATGAGGATATACAAAAGACTATAGATTCTTATCAAACTCCATCAAGCAGTCAGCATAAATTTATTAATCGATGGATTCATAAAAAATGGTTTATAACGTTACTATTAGCAGCACTAATTTGTTCTATTGCTAGTTTCTTTGTCTATATAAAAGACTCGCCTGTATACCTTGTTACTAGTGTAAGAGACCAGTGGATTATTGTAGCCGCTCTTATGATTTCTGTTATTTTACATGAGCTTGGTCATTTATTTACAATGCCTCGTTCTAAAAATATCTCTGTTTCTGTGCAATGGTCTGGTCCAATTCCGTTATTTAGCATTATATGTAATGAAGCTTGGAAACTATCTAAATATGAAAGGATACGAATAAATCTAGCAGGGTTTGTGACAGATATCCTTGTTTGTGGTCTTGTCTGTCTAATCGGACTTCTCTTTAGAGATTTGTCACCATGGATTTGGTCGTTCCTCATTGTCCATGTCTTCCGAATGATTTTTGCAATATGTCCATTTTTACCGGGTGATGGATATTGGGTTCTTGTCGATTTATTCAATCAGCCAAATTTATGGAAGCAGTCTATTTCACAGTTAAAACAGCTTAAAGTAAATTGGCATTCTTTATATGCGTTAAGTCGAATTCTATTCACCATACTCATTTGGGGATTATTTACTTATATGATGATTTCATGGGGAAACGTAATTGGCATGATGCCATTTCATGAAGCCATGCTGCTATTTCTAAGGCCTGCACCACTATTTCTCACTCTTAATGCTATTTATTTAGCTTATTCAGTCATACATGCTGGTATTGGAAAGTGGCAAGCAAATCGTCAAGTGGAGCGTGCCGTTTAGCCCCCTGACTAGCTAAAATGCTATTTTCGTAAACATTGTCTCTTTATACTTAGGTTGTCCATCTAGGGATTGTGCAAAAAAGCCGAAATCGTTTAAAGAAGAGCCAACTAAAATGTTGGTAATCGAAACATAAGGATCAGACTCCTCAACCATAATAATCAAATCTTGATGTTCACTAACTATCTATATGTCAGTGTTCGTTGGAGAAGTCAGATCCTTATGAGATACCCTATCAACTATTTAACAGGCAGAGTTACTATGAAGGAAGTACCCTTTCCTATTTCACTTTCTACGTGAATTTGTCCATTATGTTTCTCAATAATATTATAACAAATCATAAGTCCTAAACCAGTTCCTTCTTCTTTAGTAGTATAAAAACGTTTTCCAATATGTTGCAGTTCCTCTTCAGTAATACCTTTTCCTTGGTCTTGGAAAGTAATCTGGACATTTTGATGATTCTTCTCAAGATATATATTTATCGTGCCTTGTTTTTGCATGGCTTCAATCGCATTTTTCAATAAATTAATAAACACTTGTTTAATTTTATTTTCTTCACAGTAAACTTCCAATTCTTCTATCTCTTCATGATAATTCGTTTTAATCTCAATATTGTATAAAATGGCTTGCGTATTCACAATTGTCACAACATGATGAATAATTTTCATCACATTACATGGTTTATAATCCATTTCCTTTGGCTTAGATAAAAGAAGTAATTCTCCTACAATTGAATTTATTCGATTTATTTCTTGCAGCATAATATGATTATACATACCATGATTACTAGTTGCTGATAGCTGCAGAAAGCCTTTTAAGCTAGTTAATGGATTCCGAATCTCGTGTGCTATTCCAGCAGCTAATTCCCCAATGACTGAAAGCTGCTCTGAGTGTTGTAATCTTTTTTCCTTCTCCAAAATATGTGAGATATCCTGAATAATATGATATTCCGTAGTTTTTGACGATTTTTCCTGTAATCGATTGCTAATCAGCTCTATTGCAATCTCTTCTCCGTTTCCACATAAAAGTGTTCCAACTTGCTGTACAGGTGCAGATGCAGGAAATTGATGTTGTTTACCACTTTTAAATCGGAAAAATTCTTCTATATTTTTACCAATTACCTTTCCGCTATCTTTAATACTGATTAACTGAAGCATATGCTCATTTACATTTATGATTTTACCGTTTTTTGTGATGATTACTGGGAGTGGTACACCTTGTATCATTAACATATTAAAACCTTGACGTTTTCGATTTATTAAGAAAACGATTTGTAAAATCCCTGAAAAAATTAGAACAATAAGAAATAGAATATATATATGTAAGTGCCAGCTTATAATCCCTACACAAAGAACAAGTAAATTAGTAAAAATAAGTATCTTATCTCGATTTTGAACTATGCATTCCATAAATAGTACCTCCGTATGATTTCTGATACTTTTAACTTCAATGATATATGTCTTCGCTAAGGATATTTTCGTAAATCTAGTCACACCTTAGAAAATAATAAGCTAAGTTTACCTTTTTAGCCACGCCTGTAAAGTTCAAATATTCAATAGTACAAGATAAATATTTTAGTATTTAGTTTATTATAGCTATCTTTCAGAAGCGAACCTTTTTATCACAAAAAAGGCCTAACTTCCTTAAAATTAAGAAGTTAGGCCATATGTGACTTCTATCTCGTTGATAAGATATATTCACAGCATTTACCTATTATCAATAATAAAGCACATGAGCGACTTATCCATCACAAAATCCCAATCGATAAATAAATCAGCTATCGGTCTCTGAAACAGTTCAATTATTGACCTTTCATGTAGAAAATAGTCCTTTTCAAGATTATCCTTTGTCATGCGCAATTCTTCGCCGAATCCATGATTAATTAATGCCTTTTCAAGTGTAATTAATATACCTTTTCTTTCAACAAGTACAATTTGTTCTGAAAGAGAATACGTATGAATCTGGTCCGGAACCTTTTGAAGTTGTGCACTAATTTGTGAGACTTGATTTTCAAGCTCTGCACTGTTGAAGGCAATAAGATGATTTGAATTATGTAAAGAAGAGTTTAATACAAACATGATGAGCCCTGAATAATTTGAAATATTCCAATCATGATACGTTTCGTTAACCTCTACATCTAAGGTAATTTGGATGACACCTCTTAATTCTTCTAGCACTGGTTTCATTATGACATTTCGTGCTCTTTCTACATAGTCATTTCGCCCTTGGCTTATTAATGCTTCCTCCATAGGCGAGAGAAACCCTCGAATATAAATCACTAGGAATTGTTGATTAGCAAAGGCCTGACATGATTTCGGTCCTCTTCCAAACACTTTCCTTAATAATTTACTTGCATATCCACTTAACGTACTTAATTGGTCCTGTATTTGCATGATTACACCTTTCAAATTACGGGAACCGAAAATAATTAACGCCTATAAAGCATTAACCTCATTCATCGTATCATAACACTTATTAAACGTAAACATTTAGCAAGCATTCATTTTCATTTCCCTTTTTTTACTATTATTGTCAATATCACAATATTTTATAAGGTGTTAGTCTAAGTAAAATACAAGAATTCCTGTATCATATTCAAAGTTATGTAAAACATAGATTTGGTCAATTGATGTCTGGAAGCACTTTTCAAATAAACGTTTATTTTGTTTATACGCTTTTTTCAATTCGTTATTCCATTCAATTAATAATTCACTATAACCATTATCAAATAGAATATGTTCAATTTTATTCATGAACCCAGTATATTCAACATAAATAATGGTAGAAGAGGTATATATCTTATTTATATGTACTGCTGTTTTATGTATATCGTAGCATATATCTTGAATTAATTTAACTTGTCCAGGGTTTGATGCAAGTTGCGGATTTGCTCTTCCGTTACTTTTTAAAAGTAAAATACCAGTGTTCTCTTCAAAGCTCCAATCGTAATACATCGTCGTAAACGTTACGCCTAATACTTTTTTCACTTCATCCTTTATTTCTTCAAAAATTGTATCAAAAATGATATCCCTTGTTTTGTATGCGAGATGTTCCTCATCTTTGCTTATTAATACTTCTTCCACTGGTGTTATAAAATTTTTAATAGTGATAAACATCATCTCATCGGCAAAAATGGAATAACATGTCGCAGGACCCTTGCCGAAATTCTTTTTAAGTACTTTGCTTATGTAACTGTTTAAATACGTAATTTTCTCGTATTTATCCCCTGTCTTTATCATTTCTATTTCCCCCTCAAGGACAACAACCTATTAACTTTCTTTTATCTCTTTTAAAAATGGAACGAATACAATTTTTTATATTCTACCCTCTAATCAACTTCTTCCAACTAGCGTTTTAGGTGACTTTAGCTTTAATATTTCATTACATAATGATGACATGGGTTTTAGTGGTTGAGCCTCTTAACTTGAAGTCATATTCTTAGAGATTGTTCTGATTATTACTATTCTTTTACAGGGTATTTAGTGAAACCTCTAGGCTCATGTTGGACCTTTTGGTGAGAGGTCAAGACCATACAAGTATTTACACTGTGTAAGTACACCAATCACAACTTTAAATTGTAATACTTTCATCTTATCAATCGACAATACAATTACTACATTTTGTAATATAACAATGTCTTCATATTAACGTCCGTACCACACTACCCAATACGTCCAAGCGATAGAATTGAAAACATGTTCAAGTCTTGCTTGTAGCCCTCTGTATGTGCATTCTTTTTCATCAAAACACAATCATAGTAAGAAATTCGCCATTCCTCAATAATAAAAAAGGCCTAACCTCAAAAATTGAAGTTAGGCCATGGAAAGACTAGTTATTTTCTCCCATTTACCAATCATATATAGAAAGTAATTCATTTATTAAATCATTTTTTCATTCATATTAAAGCAACAAACAAATAAATCAACGACTGCTAGACGTTAATCTTCATTATATTAACATATTTACAACATGAAAACAAAGGATTTCACTAAAAACATATTATCATTTCTATACCTTTTGAGAGGCAATAAATTTATTAATCTCTTCTATCATTGGAAGTGAAGAGATCGCTCCCTTTCCTGTCGTTGTCAGCGCTCCGCTAGCATTAGCAAATTCCAGTATTTGCTGATGCTCTTGCTCTAGTACTGTAATCAAATTCACGTCAGTTACCCCATACTCTAGCAACTTGTACAGAAAGCTACCAATAAACGCATCCCCTGCACCTGTTGTATCTTCTACATCAACTTGAAAGCCCTCTGTTGAGTAACTTTTACCGTTTACAAATAATGATGCTCCATCTGCACCCTTTGTATAAATAACTGCTTTAACATCTCCAACAAATAAGGATTGAATTGCTTCAGATTCTGATGATATCCCTGTTATAAATGACAATTCCTCATCTGAAATTTTAACAATTGTTGAAAGTGGGATAAATTCATTTATCGTCTTCCTGCATTCTTCATGGTCTTCCCACAACGGTAAACGGACATTCGGATCAAAGCTAATTATAGCTCCATTTTTCTTAGCTGCTCTAATCGCTTTTAGATGGGCATATTTCATTGGACTTTCAACCAAATCAACGGAACAAAAGTGAAGGATGTCACCATGATGGAACCATGAATCTTTAACTTCAGCTTCAGTTAATAATAAATCTGCAGATGGTTTTCGATAAAATGAAAAATCCCTTTCTCCATTTTCCTTTAAGGAAACAAAGGCTAATGCTGTATTAGCCTCATTTGTACGGAACACAAAGTCAGTATTCACACCGACATTTTGTAACGTTTCGATAAGAAAATCACCAAACGCATCGACTCCTAGCTTCGTAATCATCGATGAGTTACCGCCCAATTTTGAAACTGCAGCAGCGACATTAGCTGGAGCACCACCTGGAGCTTTTTCAAAACTAGTAACATCCTTTAATGCGATACCTTTTTGCTCTGGTATAAAATCAATGAGTACTTCACCAATTGAAAATAAAGTAGACAATTTCATCACCTCTTATATTAAGTCCCACTTCTCAACCGTTACTGTTGCATGGCCTCCGTTTACATAGAATCTTATTTCATCACTCTCTGGTTTCGGAAAGATTCTACTAGTAAAAACTTCTTCGCCATCATTTATAAATATTTCCACAGATGATGTATCGACGAATAATTGAATTTTTTTTACATCTCCATTAATCAAACATGAACGTGAAGTCCCAAATTCCTCTCCAAAAGACTTACCTGATAAACTACGGTCCAATTTAATTTTGTTTTCTTCTTTATTATACTCAAGGACGGTTTTTTCTTCAGCACTGGCCCGAAATTCAATTCCAAAGGATGCTGCACTCATATCCTGTAATTCACAAATTAGCTCAAAATGAGTTCCCGTTAATTCATTTTGAACATCATGATGAATCGTTTTCGCAAAACCTGACTTTTCTTTTCGAGACTTCGTAAGTTCAGCAACTGGTTTCTGAATGAGTCGGTCATCTTTCAATTGTAGTTCTCTAGGAATAGTTAGGCAATGTGCCCATCCATTTTCATCTGTTGGATATTCGATTTCGGGCAACCCCATCCAACCTACAAGCAATCTTCTACCATCAGGAGCCTTCATTGTCTGTGGCGCGTAAAAGTCAAAACCGCGGTCAAGTTCATGAAATTTCTTATGGGTAAATCTCCTTTGTTCAATATCTAACGTTTCCCCAACGAGATAACCAGATTGATAGATATTATGATAACGATCCCCCTCAGGTTCTAATCCTTGAGGTGAAAATAGCAGAATTCCCTTATCATCTAACTCGAAGTAATCAGGGCATTCCCACATATATCCAAACTGTTTTAAGTCTGTTTCAACTTCACCTAAAAAGTCCCAGCTTAATAAATCCTTTGATTCGTATAGGACAACACATCCTGATTCATCTAGTCTTTGGGCACCGATTACAGCATAATACGTACCATTTAATTCCCATACTTTAGGATCTCTAAAATGGTCAGTGTATCCTATTGGGACTTCAGAAATAACTGGAGTTGGGTACTTTGTTATCTTCCCCTCTTTATCTAACATTGCCATTGCCTGATAAGGTTTTCTTACCCAATTTTCGTCTCTTGTATTACCTGTATACATTAAGTACAGCTTGTCATCCTTTACGATTCCACTGCCGGAATATGCTCCGTGACTGTCAAATTCCTTATTTGGTTTGATTGCCACGCCAACATTCTCCCAATGAACTAAATCAGTAGATTTTGTATGATACCAATATTTTAATCCATGCACCGGTCCTAAAGGAAACCATTGATAAAACAAGTGGTATTCACCGTTAAAATAAGAAAAACCATTTGGATCATTTAATAGCCCAGTAGGTGGCTGTATATGAAAGGTTTGTCTCCACTGACAACTCTCTACTTTCATTTTAAGTGATGACAGCGTCTCCTGACTTACCTCTTCTATTCTTTTATATCTATTTTCCCTCGTCCATTCCATTAGTAATTCTCCTTCAATTACGTCTAAGTATGCAATTATTTAGCATCTTTCTTTGCCGCTCTTTTCCCTAATACTACTGTCACAATGAATGCAACAACACAGGAAATAAGCATACCAATCACATAATGAATAATTGTTCCAGGTTTAATAGAAATTATACCCGGTAAACCAGCAGCTCCTAAAGCAACTGATTTCACATGAAATATTGCAATATAGCCTGATGCGACAGCTGAACCAACAATTGCTCCTATAAACGGATATCGGAGTTTTAAATTCACACCGAAAAGAGCTGGCTCAGTGATACCTAACAATGCCGAAATTCCTGCTGCAGATGCAACTCCCTTTGTTTTTGCATCGCGAACAATCATTAATACCGCTAATGTTGCTGCACCTTGGGCTACATTAGACATTGCAGCGACAGGGAAAATAAATGATCCACCTGATTTTACAAGATCAGCAAGCAATTGTGTTTCTACTGCAATAAAACTATGGTGCATACCAGTAATAACGATTGGTGCGTATGCTAATCCAAATACAGCTGAACCTATAAAGCCTGTAGTATCATAAAGCCAGATTAAGCCATCAGATAATAGATTCCCTGCTGTTCTCGTGATTGGTCCTACAAGTGTAAACGTTAATAAGCCCGTTATAAAAATTGAAAGTAAAGGCGTTAGTAAATTGTCCAATGCAGAAGGTGTAATTTTCCTAATGTTAACTTCAAGTTTTGCTAGAATATATGAAGCTACTAAAACAGGTAAAACAGTACCTTGGTATCCGATCTTCGCAATTTCATATCCAAATAAGTTCCAAACTGGTATGTTGCCACTCGTCACAGCATCACCGTATGAATAACCGTTAAGTAAATCTGGGTGAACCATTAACATACCGAGTGTAGCACCCAAAAATGGATTTCCACCAAATCTTTTCGTTGCAGAAAAACCAATTAGAATAGGTAAAAACACAAATGCTGCATTTGCAAATGTATTAATTAACGAGGCCAAATCTGCTAATTGTGGGTTTGCAGCTACTAACGACATACCATCTACAAATAAATCCTCTGCTGTTAGCAAGTTATTTAATCCCATTAATAAACCACCTGCTACGATTGCAGGAATGATTGGAACAAAAATGTCAGATAGCATTTTGACAAAACGCTGAATCGGATTCATTTTTTTCGTACCAGCTTGACTCACTTCTTTTGTCGACATCTCACCCATACCTGATAATTTTGAAAGCTCGTTATATACTTGATTAACAATTCCTGCTCCTAAAATAATCTGATACTGACCACCAGTTGAAAATGTACCCTTAACAATATCCATTTCATCTAACTTTTTCTGGTCTACCTTTGTCTCATCATTTAATACAAGGCGTAATCTTGTTGCACAATGTGCCGCAGCTGAAAGGTTTTCTTTCCCTCCAATTGCATCATAAATTTCTTTAGCAGTTTGTGAATACTCCATTCTTCTCCACCCTTTATATTATTTTAGAACCGGTTCCATTTTCCTGTAAAAAGAAATGCTTTTTTCGCAATCGAAATATTGGTCAACTAAGTTTGTCGATTACTGGGAAAGGCAAACCTGACTTATGTCTCGCCTTACCCTACATACCGAAAGAGCCTTGTAATCCGCTTCAACCAGCCCTTTATATCGCTAGCACAATGACTATTACCGTATAGCAAAGGATCATAAATTAATATAAAATTATTTTCGGTACCGGTTCCATTTAACTGAAAAAGATTAACCGATATTGGAATCGGTTTCAACCAAAATTATATTCACGTTAGCGAATTTTGTCAACACTTTCCCTTATGACAAGTTCCGTTTTCGACATTGTCAGCTTATGTATTTCTTCGTTATTAATAAGTTTGATGATATTTTTTGCTGCCGTCAACCCCGCCTCCTTGTAATAATATTGTACAGTTGTAATGCTTGGGTGCGTTATTTCTGTTATATCATACCCACCAAAGCCTGTTATTGAGAGGTCATCTGGTACTTTTAATCCTTTCAACTGAGCTGCTTTTAGTATACCTAATGCTATATTATCTGTAGCACATACAATAATTGTCGGTTTATACGTTTCGTAAAGATAGTCAAATTTTTTCATTGCCTCCTTCAAATCAAAATCTGTTTCAGCAAAATGCACTGCACATTTCGCATCATAGGTGGCTCTTTTAAATCCTTTTTTCCGCTTAACCCCTACTGCTATGTCTTCTTCTGATACACCTAAGTAAACAATATTTGAATGGCCTTGACCAATCACATATTTCCCAATTTCAAACCCAGCATGTTCATCATCATGAATCAAACTGTAGCATTCCTCTGATTGCTGACCGACTAGTATAACAGGGATGTTTACTTTGTTTAATGCATCTAAATGTCTTTCAGTAACTTTTGTTGCCAACAGTATAAGGCCAGCTACCTTTTGGTTTGCTAAACTATAAATACTATCGATTTCTCTATTTAAATCCTGACTTGTATTTGATATAAGCAGTTGATATTCTGAATCCTTCAGTTCTTCATCAATACCAATTAACGTTTGCGCTGTAGCGAACGAATTTAGCCTAGGTACAATCGTCCCAATAATATTCGTTTTCTTCGCTTTTAAGCTTCTCGCAAACGTATTTGGCACATAACCTGTTTCAGTTATAACTGTTTCAATTTTCAGCTTTGTTTTTGCACTTACTGATCCCCCATTTAAGTATCTTGAAACAGTACTCTTTGCAACACCAGCCAGCTTTGCAATCTCTCCAATAGTCTTAGTCAATGTCAAACACTCCAACTCTTTAGGAAGCAGGGGGACGGTTCTCCTGCTTCCTTTCGTCATTAAAAGGGAAGCAGAAGAACCGTCCCCGCGCTTCCCATTCTAACAAAAAAACGCTAGGTATTCACCTAACGTTTTTATTATATGAGATTAAATTAGACCGGTACAGCGACAAAAAATTCATTGTATAATGCACGAACAGCGTGTTTCTCTTGAGGTTCTTTTACACCAAACATCATACTTACTTCTGAAGACCCTTGGTTTATCATTTCAATATTAACCCCTGCATTTGCTAGAGCTTTCGCAGCACGAGCGGTCGTTCCAACATTGTGGCGCATGCCTTCTCCTACAACCATGATGAGGACAAGATTGTGTTCAATGATGACTTCATCTGCATGAAGCTCCTCCATAATCCGCTTTGTGATTGCCTCTTCTATCACATCGTCCATTTGATTTTGTCTAAGAATGACAGTTACATCATCGATTCCCGATGGAATATGTTCATATGTTAATCCGAAGTCTTCTAATATTTGTAACAATTTACGGCCAAAACCAATTTCTCTATTCATTAAATATTTACTTATATAAATGCTGCAAAATCCTTTATCACTTGCAATGCCAATTACAGGACCATTCGTATTAGCACGTTCGTTTACGATTCTTGTTCCCGGTGCAGATGGATTATTCGTATTTTTCACATTAACAGGAATACCTGCTCTGAATGCAGGAATAAGTGCTTCATCATGGAAAACTGAAAATCCTGCATAGGATAATTCACGCATTTCACGATAAGTAAGTTCACTAATTTCTTTAGGGTTTTGCACAATCGTCGGATTCACTGAATACACTGCATCGACGTCAGTAAAGTTTTCATAAAGGTCAGCTTTCACACCATTTGCAAGGATCGATCCAGTTATATCTGAGCCACTTCTTGAAAAAGTCAATACTTCGCCTGACTTATTATATCCAAAGAAACCAGGGAACACGATAATTCCATCTCTTTCACGTAGCTTATATAAATTTTCATATGATTCTGGTAACACTTGAGCATTTCCTGGCTCATCAGAGACAATTAACCCTGCTTCTTTAGGGCTAACATATTGTGCTGTGATGCCGCAATGCTGAAAATAAGCAGCGATTAACTTTGCATTATTATCCTCACCACTTGCTTTAATCGCATCTAAATATCTTTCAGGCTTGCTTTTATCACCATTTAACAGAGCTTGTAAGTCGTTTGAAATTGTCTCAACTACCTTTAATGAGATTTTTAATTCTTTCGCGATACTTGCATAGCGTTCAATAATTGTTTCAAATAGTTTATCTGCATTTTCTCCTGCTAAATATTTTTCCGCACAGTCGATAAGTAAATCTGTTACTTTAATATCATCTGAAAAGCGTTTTCCCGGAGCTGAGACAACTACAACCTTTCTCTCTGGGTCAGAAACAACAATTTGAAATACCTTCTTAAGCTGTTCTCCCGATGCTAATGAAGAACCCCCAAACTTAACAACCTTCATTTCTACAACTCCTACTATTTTAAATTTTCAGTCAAAATTTAGTTTTAATTATCTCTTTTTTCTATAAAATAATCAAGATCTTTCTTTCTTACATGTACAATTGTCTACATCACGCGGACGGAGGCGTGATATATTATTGTATTTGTTTATCAAAAATTATTAATAAGTCACTAAATACCATAAAAAAGTCTTATCTCATTAGAAATAATAAATTCACTTTAATTGTGAACAGAATGAATGTCAATCTTTATTTAGTATATGTATATCTATGTCCTAACTAAGCTAAAATTTTCATTCACAATTCTCGTAATGGATACAGAACAAAAGCTCAGGGCGCCTGATCAGCCTAGGGCAATAAAGACGCTAATGATTAAAAGACGTTCCTTGTCTTCAATTTATTAGTGGCTAGACCTTAGAGGGGCTGGGCGCAGGTTCTGGATGTCAAAGCGTTTATCCACAGTAGAAGAATTTTTTAATTTCCCAGACTATAAAAAAAGAAACTCTCACTCGTACATTTGAAAGAGAGTTCCTTCTATATTACATATTTGCCTTAATGTTATTTTGAGCCTGTTGTTTTAAAACGAGTGGTAAAATAATAGCTACACCAATTATCATACATACAGCTGAAATTTGATATGAAGTCATCAAGCCTAAAAATTGTTTTAAAATTCCTGCCGATCCCATCATTATAACCATTGCCCCCATAAATAGTGGTGTCATAATACCATTGACGCGTCCTACGTAAGTTTCTTCAGCATTTTTAAGAATCATCGTATTGATACTGATCTGCACAGCAGGAATTAAAAGCCCTGAGAAAAATTGGGCAGTTAATGTAAGACCCAAATTTGTTGAAAAACCGATTATTGAAATCATCATCGCATTAATAAGCATACCAGCAGCTAGCATACGAATTGGGGTAACGGTTTTTGACAATAGTAATGCGAGACCACCTCCGATGACCATTCCTACACCGTTAACGACCATAAACCATTGAACAAATTCTTTATCCAATTGCAGCTGTTGTGTCACAATAAAGATTCCTAATGGTTGGATTAACCCAAGTGCGAGACCCGCAACAAAAAAATTAGCTCCTAGAATTGTCAAAAAGCGATTGTTTAATACATACCGAAACCCTTGCACTAATTCCTGAATGACAGTTGTTTGTTCTTGTTCTTTTTTTACTTCTTTATCTGCTGGAAGGAACATAAGAGCCATTGCTGATAGCAGGAACATAATACCAGTTATCATAATCGAAACAGTGATGCCGAAGTTACTATAGACTACAGTTCCAATAACTGGACCAATGATCATAAATAATGCAAACATCGTCTGATACATAGACATCCCCATTTGTAGCTGTGATTCAGGGACATGAACTTTAAATAATTTCATACCAGATGGTTGTGAAAATTGTGAGAGAATTGAAGAAATTAACATTGCAAAAAAGACGACTTGCCACGATCCTAATACAAGCGTTAGAAGTACTGCAAAAACAGAAATTGCACTTAAAATATCACACCATACCATTGTTCTTTTTGGTTTCCAACGGTCAGCGAAAGTTCCGCCAATTATCGAGAACACAAAGATAGGTGCATACTCTGCTACAGATATTAATGATACCGCAAACGGATCCTCATTCGTTTGTTCCATTACAAATAATAAAACTGCAAAATTCCTTATCCATATACCAAGTTGTAAAAAAAGTCCGGAAATTAAAATCGCCTGTACAAATCGATTTCTTAAAAAGCTAGTTTCACCACTCATTTTTCTCCCCCATTAACCTCTCAATGTTTAGCTAACATAACATTTTGCAAAACTATAAATGACGTCGATTCTTTTAATAAAAATTAACACACCCTATATCATAATTATACAACATCCAAAAAATTCCTCTTTAAAGATTATTAACTTTCTAAATTTTTTTGTAAGTCTAGTACCTGTAGAGTTAATTTATTGGCACATTCACTATTTATTTAATGAAGGAATTGTTGACTTCAAAACGTTTAAACGTATCCCTATTATCTAAATAGTATAAAATTTAACTTTATGTACAAAATGAGTTATCATGCAATTAGATAAATTTCCGTATAGAAATTTAACGTTTCCTACAACTATTGGTATAATGGAAAACAGAACTTATTTACATAATCATTTAGATAAGAACACGAAATCATCTATATAAATGAAAGGTATGATATGAATTGGACAACTCCTCAAACTTTATAAGAACGATTATGAAAGAGGATCTTGAATCTGGTAAACGGAACAACGTATATACTCGTTTTCCCCCTGAACCAAATGGATACTTACATATTGGTCATGCAAAGTCAATTGTTATTAATTTTGGGCTAGCAGATGACTTTAATGGAAAAACAAACTTAAGATTTGATGACACAAACCCATTAAAAGAAGATAGCGAGTATGTTGAAGCGATAAAAGAAGATGTTGCATGGCTCGGATATAATTGGGATGGGTTATTCTTTGCCTCTGATTACTTCGAAGAAATGTATAGTCGCGCGATTCTTCTTATCAAAAAAGGAAAAGCGTACGTCGATGATTTATCAGCAGATGAAATTAGACAATATCGTGGAACATTAACCGAACCAGGTAAGGAGAGTCCTTATCGCAACCGCTCGATAGAGGAAAATCTTGTTTTGTTTGAAAAAATGCGTAAAGGTGAATTTGAAAACGGTGAAAAGGTATTACGTGCAAAAATTGATATGTCTTCTCCAAATATCAATTTACGTGACCCTGTTCTTTATCGTGTATCACATGCAACCCATCATAATACTGGTGATGCTTGGTGTATTTATCCGATGTACGCATTTGCTCACCCACTTGAAGATGCAATTGAAGGGATTACTCATTCATTATGTACGACCGAATTTGAAGACCAACGTCCACTTTATAACTGGGTTATCGAAGAATGTGAAATGGAGAATAAACCACAGCAAATAGAGTTTGGCCGTTTAGGAATTACAAATACAGTAATGAGTAAACGAAAATTAAAACAGCTCGTTGATGAAAACTTTGTTGATGGTTGGGATGATCCGAGGATGCCTACAATTTCAGGTTTACGTAGGAAAGGGTATACACCGGAATCCATCCGTGAATTTGTAAAAGAAACGGGTGTATCAAAAGGATCAGGTCTTGTTGATGAGGCTATGTTAGAGCATTTCGTGCGGGAAGATTTAAAGTTAAAAGCACCACGAACAATGGGGATATTGAAACCTTTAAAGGTTGTGATTACAAACTATCCAGAAGGACAATCTGAAATGCTTGATGCAGAAATTAATCCAGAAGTACCGGAAATGGGGGTACGCCAAATCCCATTCTCACGTGAAATCTATATCGAACAAGAGGATTTTATGGAGAATCCTCCAAAGAAATATTTCCGACTATTCCCTGGAAACGAAGTACGCCTCAAACATGCATATTTCATTAAATGTGAAGATGTGATTAAAGATGCAGACGGGAATATTGTAGAAATTCATTGCACGTATGACCCTGAAACAAAAAGTGGTTCAGGTTTCACTGGCCGAAAAGTAAAAGGAACGATCCATTGGGTAGATGCTAACGAAGCACTACCAGCTGAATTCAGACTTTACGAACCACTTATTCTTGACAACAAAGAAGATAGTGAAACTGTTGATAAGGAAGAAAAAACATTCCTTGATTATGTGAATGAAAACTCATTAGAGGTTTTACAAGGCTTTGTTGAACCGAATATGAAAGGTGTTCAACCACATGATAAGTTCCAATTCTTCCGTCATGGATACTTTAATGTAGATCCAAAGCACTCAAATAATGAAAAAATCGTCTTTAACCGTATTGTTTCTTTAAAAAGCTCGTTTAAATTAAAGTAATATATTTAATTTATGTAGAATAACAATAAATTTGTTCCGGTGGGAAACTCCACTTGTACTTTCACAAAAATAGATAAGACGAACATCTCATATTTAACACAGTACCTAGTTGTTTATCAAGACAATAAAAAAGAGAGACTGCGTGCAATCAGGTTTCCTGAAAGTAGCAGTCTCTTTTATGTAACCGGAAGTTTTATTAGAAACGTAGCACCATGTTTTGTACTTTCGATTAATTCAATCGTGCCTTTATGGTTTTCGATGATTCTTTTTACGATCATCAGGCCCAGACCTGTGCCATTTTCCTTCGAAGTGGAGAATGGTTCAAACAATGTTTTCACCATCGGTCTTGTAATTCCCGGTCCACTGTCCATTATATATATATTGTAATAATCACCTGTAATTTCTGAAGTAACGCCTATATTTCCTACTCCACCCATTGCTTCTATACTATTGCGGAATAAATTATGAAATACTTGCTTGATTTGTTTAACATCTACTTTAATTTTTTTGCGAATTAATTGTATATCAAAAGATATATCCTCAGTTGATTCAACGATAAGAGGGAGGAATTCCTCTAATATATCCTGTATGTATACTTCTTTTCGAATCGGCGCCCCTGGTTTCGATGTTAAGAGCATTTCTTCAATAATAAAATTAATTCGCTCGATTTCCTTCATGATTAAAGGAATATGGTATTCCTGCTTAGATGCATCAGATAATGATTGGTTCATGAGTGCTAAAAACCCTTGAACTACTGCTAAAGGATTCCGTATTTCATGTGCAGCATCTGCAGCCATCTCACCAACAAGTGCAAGCTTTTCAGATTGGTGTATTCGTTGTTCAAGTTCCTCAGTCTCAGTTATATCAAGAAAATGGACAATGCAGCCAATTTTCTCATCATATTGACCGACTAATTCGACTTTCGACACAAGTAAGCGCTTCTTTTCCTCATTACGTACAAAAGCTACTTTTCTATTTTGGAACGATATATTTCTGAAGAGCATCTCCCAGAACTCACCATTTACACCGTTTCCCTGTGTTTTAACAATATTTGAAACCTGTTGCTCATTCATGCCAGTAATTTTTTTTGCAAAACTATTTAATGATACTTCATCGGTATCCTCATTTAGCGTAATAACTCCAACTGATAATGAATTCAAAATTTGCTCACGATAAATTTTATCATGTAAAATAGTCTTGAATGACTCCTCTAACCGTTTCGACATTTGGTTAATTGACTCTGTTAACTGTCTAAGCTCCATTTGATTATCAATTAACGGTACTGTCAGGCCATATTTTCCATTTGCTATGTTGTCTACTTTATTAATCATCGTGACGATTGGTTTTGTAAAACTAGCACTCATCCGATATGCAACAAGGATTGAAAAAAATATTGCACCAAGTGTAAGTAAGATTAACAACCATAGAGAGGCCTTAATAATTTTCGAAAATGAATTCGTTTGTCCGTTCAACTTTTGCAATGAAGTTTCTCGTAATTGCTCTAGCTCTTCATTAATTTTTGAGAGATTAGGAAGATATTCCGATTCAACATAGTCCATTGCCCCACTATAATCATTGTATTCTAATAACCCTTGTATATTATTCGCAATTTCAAAATCCAGTAAATCGATATCGTTTTTTATATTCTTCAAAGAAGCAGGTAATACCTCTTCATTAATATTTTGGTTAGTCTCGTCTTCGTAAGCTTGATAATCTTTTATTAAACTGCAGCATAAATTATAGTTCAACGAATTTTTAACGATGTGCTCTTTAACAGTTAGTTCTTCAGAAAATTGTGCGATCGAAAGTAATTCAGGGATGTTCTTCCGTTCAATCGTATTACTTACTCTTGAAACATCCTCAATCGTTTGAACAAGAATTAAAGAAAAACTCCCAAAGACTAACGTAATAAAGAGGAGGACTGTGATAATTTTTAGCCGTAAGGACATATTTCTTACTATGGTTTTCATCACAATCCCCCTTTGTTAACGAAATAATAATACTCCATTTCGATATTTTTCCATCTCATTGGCAATATACTTTTTATCAGTCTCAGACAACATCGGTCCAAACGGTGCCAACTTATATACCCCATCATTTTCATCAAGCATGACGACTTGTCCAAGCGGTATTCCATCCTCACTAAAATAATCATTCATTATTGCTGTATAAGCTTTAGGGACATCATTTAAGACACTCGTAATGACGTGCTCTTTTGCCATGTAAGATTGGTCATCTAAGTAGCCAATCACATAAATATTTTCTCTTTTTGCATAATCAATGACATCACGATTAAAGGAATTTCCTTTACTGTAAACGACATCTACTCCTTCCTCTATTAGCTGTTGAAGGATTTTCAAGGCCTTTTCTCCATTTTCCCTATCTCCTACGAAATCATAATAAAACGTGGATTCAGGTTTATAGTATTCTAACGCATCTTCAAATTCTGAATTTGCTTTTCGGTCATCTTTTGTATCGATGATAGCAACCTTATTCGTTTTCGTCACTAATGCTGCAGATAAAGCTGCAAAATATTCTATTTCCCCTTGGTCAAACGTATACACAGCCTGATTTTCATATGTTAAGGAACCATGAATCGTAACAAAATTTACACTTGAATTTACCCGAGCTAAATCACTAAATACTTGTGTGAACTCTCTTCCTTGTCCGATTATTAACTCCGCTCCATTTTTAATCGCTTCGTTTACTTTATTTGTTATTAATTCATTTGAAGTTAATTCACTGTAAAGAGATACGTCCACAGGGAATAAGTCTTCTATTTCCAGTTTACCTTTATAAGCTAAACTACCCCAGCTTTGGTCTGTTAGTGATCCAGATGTGAGAATCGTTACTTTTACTTCTTTCAATTCTGATAGATCACTTTTCTCTGTCTCAATTAGTATCCCTTTGGATTTTATATAAATCGTTCCCACTATTAATAGCACAACAATCAGCGTAAAAATCGCTATCAATCTATGGAGCTTTATCGATTGTTGCAACTTCCTTCTCCCCCTAAAAATAGACCTAATAACCTATCTTATTATAGCGGACATAATTAGACTAAGCTATAAAAATATATAAAATACTACATATTTCGACAAAATTCTCTCATCACAATACCTAGCATCTTGACCAGTTATACTAGGTGCGTTTATTTTCATCATGAAAGCAATTGCGATTTGGATAAAGTAGAAAACCTACTCACATTAATCTTCATCTTTTACATCGGGATCCTCCGGAATTGGTTCCTTCATATACTCTTCATACAATTGTTTATACTTTTCTAGTTGTTCAAAGTGTGTTGTAAATTGGTCCTTATTAATTAAGTAGCTATCACCATCAAACAAAGCTTTAATCTTCTTTTGAAGAATTAAGCTTTTAACTGTCTCTTCGTTCAATGATAAATAGTCTGCTGCCTCTTGAATCGTTAAGTACATGTTAAATCACCTTTCTATATAGCATAAACTGTTTACATATATTAAATATTTTACTCAGATAACGTACCAATTTATAACGGACATACTATTAGAGTTAGTTTTTGTTACACTATTTTGCTCATCAGCTTAGCTATCTGAGCCGTTACAGCCCATTGAAAAGTTCCTTTTCTTAATAATGATTATACACCGATCGTTGCATTTTCATCTATATCGTTAGTACTCGTTAAAGCATATGGTAGACAAAGCGGAAGACCTGTACGAGGATCTGTAATAATATCACTTTTGACTCCAAACACTTCCTCTAAAACTTCTTCTTTCATGACATCATAAGGGTTACCGCTTTTAATAACTGTTCCTTTTTTTATCGCTACAATATGTTGTGCATATCGGCTTGCATGATTTAAATCATGGACAACCATGACAATTGTTCGTCCTTGCTCATGATTAAGTTTTTCAAGGATAGTTAATACTTCTATTTGATGGGCCATATCTAAAAACGTAGTTGGCTCATCTAGGAAAAGAATTGGGGTATCTTGTGCTAATGCCATCGCAATCCAGGCTCTTTGTCGCTGGCCACCTGAAAGCTGGTCAATTGAGCGATTTGCAAATTCAATTATTCCTGTCATCTCTAAAGCTGAATGAATAATATCACGGTCTGTATTTGTTAAAGAAGCCATTCCCTTCTGATGAGGATATCTTCCAAATGTGACAAGTTCATAGACCGTTAGCCCTTCAGGAGCAATGGGATTTTGGGGTAATATCGCTAGCTGCTTTGCAATATCTTTCGTTTTCTGTGTATGAATGGCTTTACCATCTATTGTAATAGTTCCACTTTTCGGCTTCATTAGCCTTGCAATTGTTTTTAATATGGTTGACTTACCAGAGCCATTCGCTCCGACTAGAGCCGTTATTTTCCGATCAGGGATTTCTATATTTAATTCCTTCACGATTAATTCTTGCTCATAACCGATATTTAGCTTTTCCGTTTTAATCATCTTCCTCACCTCTCCTTTATAACTTTATCTATGTTTTACACTTCTTCTTATGAGCTTGAAAACTATTATGACAGTTTTAGAAATGGTTTCTTTCTAATTGATATGTATTGTAATCTTTTAATTATCGGCTGTTTTCGTAACATTGTTGCTTATTACCAAGTTTGGATTTTCTATGGATGATTTCCTCTTTACAGTACTCTCTTTCCTTGGGATAGATCTCCTAGCATCTGTGGCACGAACAAGCAACCTCAGCTTGAACGAACCCTTTTAATGTTAGTACAGCCAAGACAAAATCTTCTAGAAAAGGACCATTAAAATAATATTGTATCAATCCTCAGTGATAATGATTATCAATAAATAATATCATACCAATCCTTAAGATAATTGTCTAGAATAGATAAGGTTTTCAACCTGAATATAATGATACTCCACAACTAGTGGTAAGACCTTATATTCAGGTTTATGCAATTTTATTCTTGTTTTTGTAAATTTGTTTTGTAACTTTTGTTTCTGAAACCCGCCCGCAGTAAATCAATATTTACGTCAATATCTACATCAGCCTTTGCAAATTCCTTATCCCATTTATCTTTTACCTCTTTGAACTTCTTAGGATTCATTTGATGTAACCTGTCACCAAATCCATATATATCTATTCCAAACTCATCTTGTACTTTCTCAATGGAATTAGTAATGTCCTGTTTAATTTGAGATTCCATATTCTTTTCTAATTTCTTGTATAATGATAATTGTAAGATATCACTATTTGGACATTCGTTGCCTTGTACATTTGCTTCACCGTATATATTTACCTTAAGATGTGGCATATGATTTTTATATACAGTACTCATTTCAGATTTAGCACGAATTATCCTGATATCTAAAAAATTACTCTGTTTACCAGGGCATGATATCGAATAACTTGTTTGTTCAATTCCCTTTGTCCATAAATAACCTCTCGTTTCATTTACCGGTAGAAACCCTTTTAACTTTTCATCCTCAAATACTGCCAAGCCATCTATATAAACAAGAGCTTCCGGGTCAATACTTTGATTATTTTCAACCTTTTTACCCGCCTGTTTATCTCCCTTTATTTTGACAGTTGCTGTAACAGGATTTCTACCCTCTGACACGATCGCAGAAACAAAATCAGTCAGCTTCACACCAGGGTCGCCACCCCATTCTTCTTGGAATGATTTCGTTTGTTGATGAAGCTTTAATGATGGACTTTTTTGTATCGGATAATTTATCCTCGTAAAGTCCGAGGCTTTATTCCCTTGTGTAATGACGATACGAAAATCATTTCGAAATTGGCCACTGCGCTCCAAGTAATCTAAAAAACCTAACATTCCCTTTTTTGCTACCTCTTCATCTATAAATAGCACACGTGTATGTGAATAGATTAGAATTTTAGAAAGGCCGATATTCATTTTGTGTGTCAACTCCGGCAGTGAATCTCCCTCAAGTGAGTGCGTTAATACAGGAGCGTTCCCTTGTGCACTTTGTTTTCCAAATTCTGCAGAATTAACTACCTCGACGGTTAGTTTATATTTTTTCTCTTCCCCCTTATCTACCGCCATACCAGTTACAATCGATATATCATTTAATTCATGACGATCCCAGCAACCAGTTAATAAAACGGATAAACATAGAAGTATGAAAACTACTTTTTTACTCATTTTGATTATTCTCCTCCTTTTTGTCAGGAGTAACTGGCTTTGAGTGATTTTTCACCTTTAAAGGTGCTTTTGATTTTAAATATGAAGGTCTCGTTGTATTTGTCCATATTGGAAAACGGACAAAAATATCCTTTTGGTCAATTAATTTGAATGGGGCAACTGGAGTTAAGTATGGTACTCCAAATGTTCTAAGACTTACTAAATGGATAACCATCAAGATTAATGATAGCAGTATTCCATAAAACCCCATGATTGCAGCCGCTATAATGAGTAGAAATCGGATAAGCCTTGCCGCGACTGAGAAATTAAATATTGGAGAAACAAAGCTGGCTATCGCAGAAAAAGCTACAACGATTACTAGAACATTTGATACTAACCCCGCTTCGACAGCAGCCTGTCCAATAACTAATGCGCCGACAATTGAAAGCGTCTGACCTACTGCCCTCGGCATCCGCGTTCCAGCTTCCCTTAAAACCTCAAATGTAAATTCCATTAATAATAGCTCAACAACGGCTGGAAATGGTACACTTTCCCGTTGTGCTTGAATATTTATTAACAATGCATTAGGGATAAGCTCTTGATGGTAGGTAATAATGCCCACATATAGAGAAGGTAGTATTAACGTAATCATAAACGCCATAAATCTCAATATCCGGATAAAACTTGTAAGAAAAAACGGTTGGTAATAATCTTCCGTTGACTGAAAGAAATCAGTAAATACTGATGGCATACTTAGTGCGAATGGCGTCCCATCAAGAAAAACCGCTATTTTCCCTTCCAATATATGACCGCTAATACTATCTGGCCGCTCTGTATTAAAGATGAGTGGAAAACATGTAAAACTAGTATCTGTAATCATTTCTTCAATATTTCCCGTATCTAACACGGCAGAAGTTTTGATTTTTTTTATTCGCTGCCTAGCCTCACTTAAAATATCTTCATTGACAACACCTTTCATGTAGCCAATTGAGAGGCGCGTATGTGAATCCTTGCCAACAATATATTCTTCAAACACTAACCGGGGATTTTTTATTCGTTTCCTAACTAAACCGATATTTACGTCTATATCCTCAATAAAACTATCTTTAGGACCACGAATAATTGTTTGTGTACTAGGTTCGACAATTGAGCGCTTTTCAGTACCGCCAATGTTAAGTGCAAGTGCTTTTTTAGAATTATTAATCATGATTACAGCAGAGCCGTTTAACATCTGCCAGACGATTTGATGAAGTGAATCTGCATATTCATAAGCAACTGCAGGAAAATATGCTTTACGTATCTTTTCGATGTCAAGATTCGTTTCCACGTCTTTAAAAGCATCTTTTAATGGTTCAAGAATTTGTGCATTCAAATCATTTTTGTTTAATGTTGTATTCAAATAACAAATACACCCATTTTGCCCACCAATATGTATTTTCATTTTTTGTAAATCCGATGTCTGATGAAAGACATTCTCTAAACTTTTTAGATTTTTGTCTAACAGTGACGAATAATGATTTGGAATATCTTCATTCAAGAACAATTCTTCGTCAGTTGTTTTACCACGATGTTTATTTTTTCTTCTTTTAAATAAATAAGAAAAGATACTCATTTGCTAGACTCCTTCCTCTCCAACCTCTTCACTTTCCAAAGCACAATAGGAAGAATCGCTACCGGTATATAAATTTGAAAGGGAAGATGCAAATAATGAGGAATAACTTTCAATCCTTCTTCAATATGCTCACGATAGCTCAAAGCAATAACAATTGATAAATACGCAACCAATGTCCCCATCGGGAAGATAAATTTTCGATAAGCTTTATTCGTTATTACCTCTAACCCTTTCAATCCGCAAAAAAAGAAGATACTAACCTTAACAATCACACCAAACATTACAAAAAAAACGATAATGATATCGACACGCTCAATAAAATTCAATAGAGAAATTTCTCGCGACGCATTTAGCAACGGAAAATTTGTTCGTTCCTTTAAATCTACTCCTAACGTACCAATTTGCAGGATAGAGCTATACGTTAATAGAAAGCCGCTTGTCAGAACCGCTATAACACTAACTAACCCAACTTTTTTTTCTTTTATAACCTTAGAAATTATACATGTGAAGGCAATTGCCTCACCGAATGGAAATGTAAGCAACTGTGGGAAAATTGCCTTCATAATCGGTGTCATACCATTTGCAAGAACGGGCTGCAAATTATGAAATTCTAATTCTTCCGAAAGCAACAAAAATATTCCAGTAAAAATGATAAACGTTAGAACATATGGGAAAAACACTTCAGATGTTCGACCGAGTACTTCTAAACCATGATAGAGCATATACATAATCGTCAGCATCATCGTAATCGAGATAAATTCAATTGGTGTTGCTTCAAATATTGAGACAATTAATAGCTCATCAAAGTCCCTTAACACCCTAGCAGCACTATAAAAGAAGTAGACGACATATAACAGTGTTAACCCTTTTCCAATCACTTTTCCGAAGCAGAATATTAATATTTCAAAAAGGTTTTTTCCAGGGACCGTCTTTAATAAGTACACATAAAAAAGAATTATTCCTATACCTAAAATAGCTGAGATTAATACAGCAATCCATGCGTCACCCTTCGCATCATTACCAATACCAACTAGAACTGCACTCCCTACTTGGAAGCACACAATTAATATATATAACTGCCAAAGTGATATTTTCTCTAATTGGTTCATATTACGATTGCTTCCTCTTACGCTTTATTCTTTTTTGTACTTCGGCTACTACAGTATAGAGAAATCCTGCTAGTAAAAAGTATGATACCATCCACTCATTTGTCCCTTTATCAATTTTTAAAATAGCCATGTATTCTGTAAAAAAATCACTTTCATACAGATATACATCAATCAGAGTAACGAAGGCAGTGACCAATGTGAAAACAATTAATAACATGAATATACGCATCAACATATCATCCTATTTTGTAATTTTTTGTAGATTATGTTCTAACGCTTAATATATACAAAAAAGGATAATTTACTCTTTTAACCTATTCATTTCCACCCCAAACATTTATCTACGACTGAATTTTACGAAAATTAATTAGTAAAACAGGTAAAAATTTTGTAAAAAAATATACTGTCAGCGTTTACATAGACAAAATAAATGTCTTTTTCCTAGAACAATTGTCGAAACCATTTCAAAATCGGACAAAATAAATAATAATATATATATTATTTATATCTTATACAGGAGAATGTGAAATGAACCAAAACGTTAACAATAACAAAGAATTATTAAACAAAATTAATATCGTCAGAAAGCTCATGGTCGTAACTGCACAAACAAAAGGTTATACGAATCCAGAAACTATAAAATATAGTGAAGAATTAGACAAGTTAATCTTAGAAACACAATTACTTTGGTATTCAAACGAGACAGCAGTAAACGGATAATCGAAATGAAAAGACATTCATATAGATAGATCCTCATCATGATAACCTTCGTAAAAATAGCTGCTTTTAGGTGAAATACCTCCTAATGTCTATTTCAAATGTGTATGTCATTAGCCAGACAAAAAAAACCTTAGCCCAATAAAGAGCTAAGGTAGTAAAGTATTTTTAATTGCATTAATTTGATTTATTCTGTTACTTTTCTGTCGGGTCACCCCATGCTTCCACATTCTTTAATCCTTTAATGTTCGTTACGTGGAAAATAGGGTTTCTACCATTTGCTTTTTGCTTAGTATAATCATTTAATGCAGCAATAGATATTTTACCGAGCAAGACAATCGCTATTAGGTTTATGATGGCCATCAAACCCATAAATAAGTCTGCTAGATTCCAGACGAAATTGAGCGATGCCAGTGAACCAAACGCAACCATACCAACTACTGCAACCCGGTAAATTAGTAACCAAATTTTATTCGTATTAATAAAATCGATATTGGTTTCACCATAGTAATAGTTACCAACAACCGAACTAAAACAAAATAATAATACAATAATTGACAAGAATATACCTGCCCATGAACCAAGGGATGCGTCTAGTGCATTTTGTGTCAGGACAATTCCATCACTTTCTGTCGATGTATATAAGCCTGATAATAAAATGATGAATGCTGTCGAGCTACAAATTAATAATGTATCAACGAATACACCAAAAGATTGGATAAGTCCTTGCTTTACTGGATGACTTACATCAGCAGTAGCAGCAGCATTTGGTGCACTTCCCATCCCTGCTTCATTGGAGAATAAGCCACGTTTAATCCCATTCATCATCGCTGCACCTAATGCACCGCCAGCTACCTCGCTTATTCCGAAGGCATTATCGAAGATGAGGACAAATACGCCAGGCAGTTCTGTAATGTTTAATACCATAATAATAAGTGCAAGTATGATATATGCTCCTGCCATTATTGGCACGATAATTTCAGAAACTTTTGCAATTCGTTTAATTCCACCGAAAATAATAATTGCTGTAATAACGGCTAAAACAATCGCAATAACTACTTTATTAAAGCCAAATGACTCAGAAAGAGCACTCGTAATTGTGTTAGCTTGCACGGAATTAAACGCTAAACCAAATGTTAACGAGATTAGTACTGCAAATGTTACACCCATCCAACGAGCATTTAATGCCTTTTCCATGTAATATGCAGGACCACCGCGAAAAGTGTCGCCGTCCTTCACTTTATAAATCTGTGCTAATGTACTCTCAATAAACGCAGATGCAGAACCAATTAACGCGATTAGCCACATCCAGAACACCGCTCCAGGACCTCCTGTTGTAATCGCAATCGCAACACCTGCAAGATTTCCGGTTCCTACACGTGATGCAGTGCTTATACAAAATGCTTGAAAGGAGGAAACACCTTTTTTATCTGCCGTAGCACCTTCACCGATTAAACGAAACATTTCACCAATCATTCGAAACTGTACGAATTTTGTCCGAAATGTAAAATAAAGGCCGATTCCTATCAACATAACAATTAAAACATAAGACCATAAGATTGTATTCGTACCATTAATGAACGTTTCAACTACTTTCATCCACAACACCTCACTTTGACTAAATTTATAAATATCTATATTTGCAGATTTTATTATATTAGCATATTAATCGCTTCATTGTAACCTTTATTCTTTTCCCCAAATCCTACTAGAATAAACATAGATAAAGAAAAAAATTCCTTATTATGTTGATTATATGTATTAAAAATAAAAAAAGAACGTCCAAAGGTATTTATCCTCTTCGATTCCGTTCTTTCTCAAACTAACTACATAATCGTTATAGTCTTGAAATTATTCTTTGAGCAGTATCAATACCATTATTGATACAATCCGCTATCCCAACACCATAATAAGAGCACCCAGCTATATAGATACCTGGATAGTTCAAATTAAGCTTATTCTCAATGTTACGTATCGTTTTGGGATGTGTTATTTGATAAGCAGGCATTTGATTTGTCCATTTTGTAATAAGATGTTCCACAGGATGAGTAGTAATATTTAGTGCTAATTCCATATCTCTGAGTGCAATCTCTAATAACTGCTTTTCGTTCATACTCTGTAAAGTTGAAAAGAATGGATGACTGCTCTTATAAAAAAATCTTACTAAAAGATTATGTTTCTTTGATGTGTGAGACCATTTTCTACTTGTCCATGTACATGCATTACAATATAACTCTTCATTATTAGCTGTAATAAAGCCCGTACCCTCCTTAGGGAGAATGTGATCCGGAATGTCATATGCTAGATAAACACTTATTAATGAACTTGTTTTAAACTTCGCAAAGTCTTCGTTAAGTGCTTTGTCATTTAAAATATGGTTTGTTTGCTCGTGAGGTAAGCTTAACACTACATAATCTGATATTAGTTCATTACCAGTTGCTGAAATCACTCGATAATAATTATCTTCCTTGTGAATTCTTTCTACCGGCCAATTCTTTTTTATCTCTACATCCTCTAGTCTTTTTTCTATCGCATAAATTAACGAATCAAGTCCATTTTTAAACGAGATAAACTTCTTTTCTCCACTGCTCTGAAATTTTTCCTGATTTGCTTCAAATCCTTTTATGATGCTACCATATTTATTTTTATATTCAATTAAATAAGGAAGCGTTGCGGATATTGTCAAATCATATAAAGAACCAGAGTAGACCCCTGACATAACAGGTCCAATTTGTTTCTCGACAAGCTCTTTCCCAAGGAAGTATTCAAGAAATTCCCCAATTGAATCACTTTCTTGAAAGTGCTCATTTTTTGTATATAAGTCCTTTAACGCAGCATCTTTTCCCTCTGTAGAAACGAGTGTACTTTCTGTTAAAGATTCAATACTAGTAGGAATACCGAAGACTGAATCGGCAGGGATCGGTTTAACATCACCATCTATATAAATATAAGAACGACCTGTATCGTTGTATATAACTTCATCATGTAAACCAAGCTCATCTAATAGACCTGATTTCAGCTTACGGGTAACAATTGAGTCTGCACCTGCTTCAATAATAAAATCTTCCTTTTTTTCTGTTTGAATCTTTCCACCGAGCTGTTCAGTAGCCTCCACTAAGATTAGTTTTATATTTGCATTATGTTTTTGCTTCCATTTTTGTAGTTCGTACATCGTTGATAGACCTGTTATACCGCCACCTATAACTAGGATTGTTTTCATTGAACCCACCTCTAGTATAATTCTATTCAACCACTATAAATTTACAGTATTTTAGAGTGTTTGTTTGTGACTTTTGTTACATCTTGTATACTTTAACACATCTCTTAAAATCTTACATAGTTTAATTCTTAACAATGATTAACAGACACCTATGATGAAACGTTGTTAACACATGCTAGATAAGGTAATAAAACAAGATGATGTATGAACTCCCTTTTTACGCATGAAAGTTTTATATGATTCACTTGGTAAAAATGATTAAAGGGTTTAAATAGAATTGAAATAAGTTATCTTGGAAGGCCAGTTTTAATGACTAGTTACACTTTTTATATTGGAGGGATACTTTTTATTTGGAGTGTTATATGTGGGCAAGATTGTAAGTTTAAGCGAACTTATTGAAAAAACAGTTAAACCGAAACAACTAAAGACATCTTTCACTTGGGACATCATGAATTATAAGACATCAAACAATTATCGGGAAATGCTGTTTTACATAGACTGGACGTTACACTTCCTTCGTTATTCATGCAATATTTCGTTCACTCTTTCTTACTTGGAACAATTAATAGATTAGACAAACAGACGTTATCGCTCAAGGTCATGTACATCAACAATCTTTAAGTAAGATAGCAATCAATCATAATCGATTTATTGTATAGTCCAACACCGAACTAGAAAGAACCTGACATGGTATTCATTCTAATTCGGCTTAATCGTTTACGTCTATTCAACCTTTACAGGATTTGCACTTTTCGGTATCGAGGCTGTAACTAAATATCTGTCAGAGATAACCTTCCATGTGCTATCCTCTAGATAGACAACATATTTTTGTTCCTTTATTTGTTCATTTACTTTTGTTTTTATAGAGGCGATTGCCACTGAATTTGCAACCATTTTTACACCATCAACTTGATATTGAAAAGAATTTGATTCACTGCCTTCTAGTAAACCTTCAGTTTGCTGATTATCTTTACTTAACTGCTTGCCGTATGTATCGATTCCTTTTTGATTAGCTGACTTTATACTTTCCAGATAAGTATTAATGGCCTCTATAATATTTGGATTTGTTTCTTTTACCGATGTAAATGGATGTTGTTGTTCAATTCCCACTACAATTTTCCACTTACCTTCTATCTTCACAATCGGTGACGTTTGTACAACAACCTTGTTTGCATAATCTAGTTTCGTCGATACCAACGCTAAATCATTTGAAACGATTATATAATCTGTAACCTCAGCATGTTCAAGTAGTAGCTTTTTACAATTTTCACCTTGTTTTTGTCTGTCCTGTTCAGTAATCGATACAGAATACTTGTCCATTGCCTTTTCGTCACACTCTTTCATTGCACCTAAATAGCTAACAGCCGCTGTCAATGCATTATTTCTTGTTCCGATTGTAACTGGGTCCTTTCCCTCAGCTTGTACTTGGAACGGCAGAAATAATAATAAAAGTAAAAATGTGAGGATAGTTTTTTTATTGACCATTTAACCAACCTTTCATTATATTTCCTCTTATTTTGGGTAAAATGTGAAAAACTATGTATAATAGACAAAAATTTTTATATTTAAGTTTTGTCTAGAGTTTGACAATCTAGGAAAACGTCTAAAAAGTGATTGCTTTACAATTGCTCTTTTGATGGCCTTTTTTTATGATGATAGTAAGAATAGTTTTTAAAGGAGCGCATAAAATGGAAAATCCTAATCAACAACAAAGGAACTACAATCCACTCATCTGGGTCTTATCAATTGTTATAGTGGGTGTTATCTTTGCTACTTATTTCATCCCTAAAAGCAATGACGGGACTATTTTCGGAGTTGATTTAACTGTCCTTCCGTTACTAAATGCAATTTTCAACACATTTACATTCCTCTTTTTACTTGCAGCTTTAATCGCAATTAAAAAGAAAAACATTCCTTTACATAAACGGTTAATCATTAGCGCTTTTATCACAACTTTTTTATTCTGTATTTCTTATTTAACGTACCATGCCATGGCTGAATCAACTAGCTACGGTGGTGAAGGTGTTTTAAAATCAATTTATTACTTTATTTTGCTTACACATATCGTTCTTGCTGCTGCAATTGTCCCGCTTGCACTTATTACTCTAGGAAAAGGCCTCAATATGCAAGTGGAAAAACACCGCAAAATCGCTAGATGGACAATGCCTTTATGGCTTTATGTAAGCTTGACTGGAGTTCTCGTCTACATTATGATTTCTCCTTATTACTAAACTAGATTGATTAAATGCTTGTAAAGAACTATACACAAAAAAGGGTGGCACAAATGTAAGGTTCTAACCCAATAAACACAATTTATAGAGATAGTCAGAGCTTTCTGCTATAAATTGGCACTTGTTGGAGTATAACCGTTTTGTGGCACCCTCTTTTTAGTGAATATTTATTAAATAATACCTAATGAATGCAAGTAAACAATAATGATCACGATTGGTACTACCCATTTCATTAACAATTTCCAAGTATTAAACATAAGAGCCGATTGCGAACTCGCCATAAAAAACTGGTTCTCTACTATTTTTTGGTTCATTTTATAAACGATGAAAATAGCAATAAACAAGTTACCTAAAGGCAAGAGAATATTACTAACTAAGAAATCCGTAGCATCAAATATGTTTTTTTCAAAAATCAGCACGTTTTTTAAAGGCCCCATTGATAAGCCAGCTGGTATGCCAGCAATAAATATCGCAATTCCTGCAAGCCAGGATACTTTTTTACGAGAACGTTTCTTTCCATCTGTGAAAGCCGAGACGATAATCTCCAAAAGACTAAAAGATGATGTTAAAGTCGCGAACAAGAATAACAGTAGGAAGAGGCTTAAAAATAATTCACCAAACGGTATTTGCGAAAAGACAGTCGGTAATACGACGAATAATAAACCAGGTCCTTCAGTTGGTTCAAGACCAAGTGCAAAGACAGCCGGGAAAATAGCTAGTCCAGCTAACAATGATACAAAGATATTCATAACAACAACTGATGTTGCCGAGGACCGAATACTTACAGTTTTATCCAAATATGAGCTATATGTCACCATACAGGAAAAGCCTACAGCTAGTGCGAAAAATGACTGTCCTAATGCATATAAAACTGCATCACCCGTAATACTAGAGAAATCAGGCTTTAAGAAGAACTTTACTCCTTCCATTGAACCCTCTAACGTTAAAGAACGAATTACCAATACAATAAAAAATATAAACAATAAAGGCATTAAATATGTACTAGCTTTTTCAATACCATTTTTGATACCAAATGTTAGTACTATTACATTTATTATTAAGTAAACAGCTAAACCTAAAAGAGTAATCGTTGGAGAACTAGTTATTTGGCTAAATAACTGACCATAGTTAGCCTCGGCATGAATGACATTTCCAATGATAGATAGTAGTGAATAAATTAATACCCAGCCACCGACAACACAATAAAAAGTTAATAATAAAAAGCAACCTATGACCCCTAATATCCCTAATTTACCCCAATTACTGTCAGGTGCAAGCCATTTATATGCGGATACCGCCTCACGTTTTGCTCCTCTTCCGATAATAAATTCCGAAATAAGCATTGGTAATCCAATTAATACAGTAAACATAATAAAAATGATAAAAAAGGCTGCACCACCATTCATTCCAGCAACATAGGGAAACTTCCATATCGCACCAAGTCCTATTGCAGCCCCCGCTGAGGAAAGAATAAATCCAAGTTTTGAAGACCATTGCTCTCTTTTCACATCCATAAACAGTTACCCCACAGTCCATTTTTTTCAGGTCGATTTTCTAAAATCTTGATTGTTCATGCAAAGCTACAGATAATGATTGTATATTAGCATGTAGTGCTTATTCGATATAAGCAGGTCACATAGACCACATTTGCTTAGCGATTTCAAAAATAGTCTATATTAACTATATGATACCGTCGGAGTAATCACAATAGACAATATATTCTATTACTATTCGAAAATAATTATATATTTTACCTACCGTCATGATAACCATTTTTAACATAATACTTTGCAAGAAATTCCGTTCTCTTTTTTATATTTTGGCTGTTTTCGTAAACATTGTTGCTTTTAACTGAGTTGTCGTTTAGGGTTTGTCTTCGCTACAGTACTCGGTTTCCGCGGGGTGGGTGGTGAGCCTGTCTAGCTCCAACAAACCCTTAAAAAGGTTAGTGCAAAAAGCCACAATCTTTTAGAAAAGAGCCTATATTTTTGAACAGAATTAAAAAGACTACCTCTGATTTTAAATCATAAGTAGTCTGCTCTTACTTTTTTATCACTTTTAGCCTGTAAATGGCTATCGATGTTTCAATTTAATATTTAAATAGCATCGATACTAGTTGGAATCCTGCACCGATAGTCCAAAATAAGACATAATCCCCGCGATTAATCCGTCCACTATTAATCCCTTCATACAATGCTAAAAATGGACTGCTCGTTCCTGTATAGCCAAAGCGGTCACCAACATATATGATTTGTTGGTCATCTAATTGAAATTCTTCTTGAATTTTTAAGATATTACTTAACGTAAACTGCGATAGACAATAGGCTTTAATATCTGATGTCTTTAATTGATTTCTATCTAGAAGTGTTTCAATCATTTTATAAGTAGGTGGCAAGGCAATCTTTCCTTTAAATGGAAGCCACTTTATATTTTTCATATCTGCATTATCTCTAATTGCCTTCGTTAGGCCCTGTTCCGGATACATAATTTTATCACGTGTAACAGAATCTGTATGATAAATTGCATCAATAAAGCCAGTTTCCTCATCTGTCGTTTCTAATATAATAGCACAAGCTGCATCACCATAATTTGCATAGGTAACTTCTTCATCAGGATTACTAATCAATGTATTATAATCAGAACCTACAATGAGCGCGGTGTTTACATGAGGATTGGCCATCATATAGCGTGTGGCTTGTTCAACAGCTACCATCATTCCTGCACAGTTTGCATTCTGGTCCATTACAATCGTTTCGTAACCAGCACCTATTTCATGATGTAAAAACATCGCATTTGACGGAAAGGTCGTCTCGGGTACTTGAGTTGAGAACACAATCATATCAATATCTTTTCCCGACATATTGGCACGTTGAAGAACGTCTTTGCTTGCTTGAATCCCCATTGTTAAGCCATTTTCATCTTCATTATCAATAATATAACGTTTCTTCCGACCCATATGTTTTAAAAAGTTGGATACATCCTTACCTTTTTCTTTAAAATAGTCTTCATAATAAGCGTTGTCTACAACCTTTTTCGGATGATAGATTCCGATTTCTTTAATTTTAATATGCTTCATTTTTCACTCTAACTCCTTTACAGCGCCTACACTCCTATAGATAGGACAGCTAAAAAATATATTAATTCATTCGCTTCTATTCATATAAAATGTTTTCATATACATTGGTTTAACTTAGTCGGTGATTGGGGTTAATATCCTTTTGTGATACCGTGGAAAATAGGGATGGTTGTGAACCTGGTACTTACCGCTTAGTAAAGGTCTCTACGATAAGTTTTTATCTGAGATACACAATAAGGTCTCTATTTAACCCTTTTTGCGTTAATGATTAATGAACTAGTTTAGATTATCCCCTAAAAAATATTAATAAAAAAACAAGACCTTTGTATAAGGCTTGTTTTTTTATTACACTTTAACTATGTTAAACAATTAAGAGTCTGCTTGGAAAAGCATGCAGATATGTTACTTTACTAGTTAGATGCCGAAGCCACGAAATTTGAAGTACTCTTCTTGATGTTATATATTTAATGATTAAAGTTCGACAACCTCTGCATTTGTTAAACCAGTATTTCTAGCAATACGATTCAATTGCATTTTCAATATTGCACTCTTATTTATTGTAAAAATTACTTTATTAAAGCCTGATTCCTTATACATTTTATAAGAGTTTTCTAGAGATGGAACCATCTCTGGCTTTAGGATATCCATCGTCGTACAATCAACATCTAAGTTGTATGTTGCTGCATCTATTGAAGCTACTTTAGCTTGGTAATCTTTAACAAAATTTTGAACGTCAGCTGGTGTAAAGCTTCCACTTACTTTCATATTTATTACTTTTTTTATTGAGTTAATTGTAATGCTATATTTTTCTGCCACGTTTCTTCTCTCTCCCGTTGTCTGTTCTTAGATAAGTAAATTAACCTAGGTACATATAACTATACAAAGAGTTGTTAAAAATGTCTAGTAAATAATTAAAATTTCACTATATATTTTCTATTAATACTATAAAAATTTCATCCGAATTTTAATTGATAGATTAAAAATCGTTCATTTGGATTACGTTCAAAAACTTCCGGGATTGGTATCTCTCTTATCAGGTTAAACGCGGTATAATGTTCTAAAAAATAAATATATTCTTTAGATGGATAATATAAGATAACGTCCACCTCTCTTTCATATTGTTCAACAGATTGCAATATACGTTTAATCACTTTCATAAAAATTTGGCTTGAAAAAGGATTAAAAAAGTAAAAACAGTTATCTTTAGGATGGATTTCGTACTCTTCCGCTAAACAACAAAGAAAGGTTAACTCTCCATTCTGACTTTCCTTCACATACCTTTCCATATTTGCTAGTGCTTCTAGATAAAACTGCTCATTCATCTCAATTCCGGTAACAGTTGCTTGATAGTAATAGTGCATGTAAAAGTTTAATCTGCCTTTGCCACAGCCAAAGTCAACAATACGCTCTCTTTTTTTAATCTCATAATGTTTACATAATTCTTCTAGCGCTTGATAAGGCGTCGCTTCGTAGGGATGATAATGAAACGACTTCGTTCTACCTTTTTGAATTCCAGTAGTTTTTATATGTAACAATTTATCGTAATAATAATCTGTCAATATTCATTCTCCTTAATCCTATTTCATTTTATTTTATTGTATATTTGATACAAGGGTATACTTGATATGGAAATTGTTTAACTTGTTCTTGTTAACAAAATATTATAGGAGTGATAATTATGGCAATTGAGGTTTACTTAATTTTTAATGGGAATTGTCGAGAAGCAATTGAATTTTACAAAGAAGCTTTTAACACGGAGCCACCACAAATTATGACATTTGGTGAATCACCGCAAAATCCTGATTACCCTCTGCCTGATGAAGCAAAGGATTTAATTATGCATGCAAAACTAACAATTAGCGGAAATACAGTTATGTTTTCTGATACATTCCCTAATTCTACTGTTGAAGTTGGAAGCAATATTTCATTAGCGCTTGTAAGTAAAGACATTCACGAAATTAAAACGGCTTATGAAAAGTTAAAAGAGGACGGTAAAATAGGGATGGAGCTTCAAGAAACATTTTGGAGCAAGTGCTATGGTCAAGTTACTGATAAATTTGGTGTTACTTGGCAACTTAGCTATGAAGAAGGAAAAAAAATATAATTGCACAAAAAAATCTTTTAAATATATTGAGGCTGAGACAAAAGGTTTTAAAGACAAGAAAAATACGAACTATTAGATGAGATTTCATTGCAACCTTCGTGTTGTTTTTACAGGGTTGACGTTCTGGTTGATTGCAGCACGAGTACTCGCTTTCCGCGGGGTGGGTGGTGAGCCTGTCTAGCTCTGGCGGCTATCGACTAGCAAACTTCAGGTCATCTCCCTACGCTTTTCGTTCTCCTCGGAGTAAACTCCTGTGGGGTCTCACCTCTCCCACGCATCCCACAGGAGTCTCGCAATCAGCTCCAATCAACCTTTACAGAATTTGAACATTGAACCCCTAAAAACAATGTTCGTATTTAACTATGGATTTTTTGTTATGTCCCAGCGTCTTTTTCTAGCTCATAGTATATTGCCACATATTATTACTTACTCGTCACAAGATTTCGCCCATTATTTTTAGACTCATATAACCCTATGTCTGCCCTCTTAAGAATTGACTGGATTGTGTCACCTTTTGTATAACTTGTTACCCCAAAACTAATGGTCACACTTTTAACAACGGAGAATGCATGTCCTTCAACTATTTCTCTAATCAATTCAGCCCTTCTTACAGCATCTTTAAGACCTTTACGAGATATAATAATAAACTCCTCACCACCCCATCTTCCAAACAATTCATTGGTTTCTAAATTATCTTGTATTAATTTTGCTAGTTCCTTTAGTATAGCATCACCGATATCATGTCCGTATTGATCGTTTATATGTTTAAATCTGTCTATATCAAAAAATAAAACACTAAAAATATTATTATTGATTTCAGATTCTTTAATGTTAATCTCTAATAATTTATTCACTTTTACCCGATTCGCGATGCCCGTTAAAAAGTCATAATAAGCTTCTTTTTTCATACTCTCAATCAAATTATATGCTCTAATAATATGCCTGCTGAACACCATCGTAATTCCATATACAAAATGTGCAAAGTAAAATTGTATAATGGATTGCCTTGCAAGTTCATTTAGACCTTCATATACTAGCACCCCAGATACAATTGTTATGACTAGAAATAAACTCATGACAAAGATAGCCTGTTTCTCTTTTAATGTAATAAAAATATATCCGATAAAAAATGGACTCCATATAATATAAGTTCCAAACCCATTTTCGTTTAAACCGTTATTTACAGTATTAATAAATAACGCCGTAAACATAATAAAAACGATAACTAAATTAATCATTTCAATATAGTTAACAAACCGTTTTTTATATAAAAATACCCAGCATAACAAAAACCACAAAAAAACACTTACATCGATTATTAAAACAACCTGATGGTTTCCTCTCAAAAAATGTAAAATGTTAGAACCTAATGCGATTTGAAATAGTGGTATAACACACAAGTAGATAACTCTTTTCAAATCATTTAACGATTCAATTCTTGGAAACATCTCTACCACCGCCTAATATTTATTTATCTCTTATTCCAATTTCAATAAACATACACAATACAGTTTATTGGCGATATTTATGTATAACCTTTAATAAAAGTTCTGAGCAAGGCAAGGCTGTTCTAATAATATTTTTGTTCATTTATTCCAAAGGGAATTCATGTAATAGTTGAAATTCATGCGTTATGTGTGGGGATGGGAAACTCATGCAAGCGTATATGTCAGGGTGCAGTAAACAATGACGACTGAGTATATAGATATAATATTTACAAAAACAGCCTTACGAATAAGTGAGCAAACATCACCTACTTTGAAAATTAATTAGTTTGTCACACTTATTATATAGTACAATAGTCCTTGGTACAAATACTCATCATGTAAAATCTTGTTGAAATATGTTGAAATTACACCTAAAATTATTCTAGTATGAAAACAACTAAAATAACTCTCACATCGTTATTCCTTAGCTATATCGAATATTCTATAAAAGTTTGAGAATAATTATGGTATAAGAGAATGTATCTAGTAGGATTTTAAGCCTAATTCGTGACTTAAATCTTATTTTATCATTACTTCTTTGTGGATAATATTTATTTTTTTGATCCAGAAATCATTCGTAATTGAGGTGCACACTATGAGCGAAAAAGAACCAAACTATATAAGAGAATCAAAGCAGCTTTGTCAGTTACGTGGTATGGATCCAGATATTATCCCGAAACCAAAGAAGTATATGACAAAAGAGGAATTAACCACGAAACGAAAGGAATATTACGAAATACTTTCAGTCGTTAGTTTCTTTTCTAATAAGCTTTTAGCGTCATTAAAAGGCACACCAATTCTAGTTGTCATTTCGGATGCTGAAGGACACCTTTTAGAGATGGTCGGGGATGAAACAATCAAATCGACTGTTAAAGAGTTCGGAATTGAAATCGGGAGTCTATTTACACAAGAAGACACTGGAACGAATGTTATTAGCTTAACTTTACAACAAAAACATCCTATTTCACTAATAGGCAAGCAGCATTATCACACCTTTCTTCAAGAAATTGCTTGCTATGGAGCAGTTTTTCATTATACAGATGAAAACAGTCTTCTCGGCAGTGTATGTTTAATGATGCCTATAACAAACCAAAACCCTCTATTCTTAACAATGCTTTCACATGTAGTTGATTCAATCGAAAGAGAGCTTCTATTAAGAAAGCAAAACCGAATACTTAATATAATGAACCAAATTATGCTTAGCCGTACTCGAAACGGAATTGTAATAACAGATAAAAACGGAATAACAACAGAATTTAACAGTTTTGCATCTGATGTATCAGGGATTAAGAAAAAAGATGTTCTTGGAAGATGTGTCTATGAATCAGACCTAACAGGTACTTATTTTCGAGATGTCCTGGAAAACGGGAAGAAATATGAAAATATTGAATTAAAGTTTCACAATCATAACGGTGATTTAGTCGTTTGTCTTTTCGATGCACAGCCAATATATGAAGAAGACGAACTCGTTGGAGCATTTGGGCAATTTAGAGATATAACAGATCGATATATGATTGAAGAGAAATATAATTACTTAGCATATCACGATGACTTAACAGGCTTACCTAACCGTCGCTACTTCCAAAAAGAAGTTCAAGCATTTATTAAAAATAATGATAATCACCACCAATCCTTAGCAGTATTTTATTTAGATTTGGACCGTTTCAAAGTTATTAACGATACATACGGACATTCTAAAGGTGATTTATTATTGATTGAAGTTGCAAAACGCCTTTCTGAATGTACGGATGACAAGATACAACTTGCCCGAATGGGTGGAGATGAATTTATCTTTATTTATAAAGGCTTCGAAACTAAACAAGATATCGAGAAAAAGGCAGAAAAAATCTTAAAAATCTTCGATAGACCATTTGTCGTTCAATCATCAGAAATTGAAACATCTGCAAGTATCGGAATCGCTATTTATCCTAACTATTTTTTAACCCTTGAAGAATTTATGGTATTTGCAGACAATGCAATGTATCAAGCTAAGGAGCAAGGGAAAAATGGCTATGTCATTTATACAGATGAGTTAATGCATGATTTATCAGAAAAAATAACGTTAGAGGCCGATTTAAAAAATGCTCTTGAAAACGGGGAATTTATTCTGCACTATCAACCACAAATTTGTAATAAATCTGGAAAATTAATTGGTGTAGAAGCATTAATTCGCTGGAATCATCCTAGACAAGGACTTATCTACCCAGACAAGTTTATTCAAATTGCTGAAGAAACAGGTCTCATCACTCACATCGGGGAATGGGTAATTAAACAAGCCTGCATTCAAAATAAGAAGTGGCAAGATTATCACTTTGAACCGATAAAAATGTCTGTTAACCTTTCGACTCAGCAGTTTTTGCATAGAAATTTAGTTGATTTTGTAAAGTCAGTTATTAACAATACCGGGTTAGACCCACAATATTTAGTGTTAGAAATTACTGAATCCATGGCTATGGATTTCGATCACTCATTACACGTTCTTCAACAGCTAAAAGCTATTGGAGTAGGCATAAGTATAGATGATTTCGGAACTGGGTATAGTTCACTTAGTTATTTAAAAAAATTCCCACTAGACTATTTAAAAATAGATAAATCCTTTGTAAGAGATATTATGGAGGATATAAATGACGCAAATATTGTAAAAGCTATTATTACACTTGCACATAATTTAAATCTAGCTGTCATTGCCGAAGGTGTTGAAACCCAAGAACAGTTGGATTTTTTAAGAAAACATGAATGTGACCAAACCCAAGGTTATTTGTATAGTAAACCGATTACAGTTGAACAATTTGAAAACAGATTAAGGAATAAATAAAATTAAATAACAATCCATAAATTAATCAAAAGCTCTTTTGTAAAATATTGCTTACTTAGTCCAATATTTGAAAAGAGCTGATTGTATATATGATAGAAACATTCTACTTTATATAAATAAGAGTCATACAACTAGGAGGAGTTACAATGTTGGAAAGCTGTGCAACAATTTTAGTGAAAAACTTTAAAAGATGGGGAGTTAATCATCTATTTGGTATTCCTGGAAAGGCAGTTTCACCGCTAATTTTTGCTACAGATAAGCAGGAAATTGAATTTATCTTGAGTAAACATGAATCAGGTGCAGGATATGAGGCAACTGGATATGCGATGATGAATCAAAAAATTGGCGTTGCTTTAGGTACTTCTGGACCCGGTGGAACAAACTTACTAACTGCAGCTGGACAAGCTAAAGCTTCGAATGTTCCTTTACTTATTATTACTGGCCATCCTGCATCAAAGGATACTGGTAAAGCAATGGGTCAAGACTCTTCTAGCTTCGGCACAGATTTAGTTGAAATGTTTAAATCAGTCACCAAATATAGTGCCCGAGTTGAACGAGCTGATATGCTTCAAATCCATTTGCAGCATGCCTTACAAAAGGCTTTATCTGGCGTGAAAGGTCCTGTTCATTTATCTATCGCTTTTGACATCTTAATTCAAGAAATTGAGCCATTTGAAATTGATTTACCACAATCGTACGAAATGATTTCACCATTACTTGATGAAGTGAAGGAAAAATTGAAGACTGCAAAGCGACCACTGCTTTTCTTAGGTAAAGGTATCCACTCTAGTAAGGCTTATCAAGAAGTTCAACAACTTGCTGAACATTGGAACATACCGGTTATGACTACCCCTGGTGGGAAAGGAACATTCCGTTCAAATCATACCCTTTCTTTAGGTGCCTTTGGCTTGGGCGGTACACAGGAAGCATCTGATTACCTAAAAGAAGGTATCGACTTGATGCTTGTTATCGGAACAAAGCTAAGTGACATGTCTGTTGCTGGCTTTACAAGGGACATGTACCCACAAACAATTATACACTTTGACTATGACCAAACTTTTATTGGAAAAACGATAGATGTACCGACAATTCCTGTTCTGGGCGATATCCGTACTAATTTACAAGCATTATTAACAGATGTTCATCAGACAAACTCATCAGATTTTAACAAACCTAAACAAATTAATGAAATCGTAAACAATGCACCAAATGAAAGTATGACAGCAGAGACGACACTAAAAGTAATAAGAAATTCTCTTCCTGATGATGCAATTATATTTGGTGATGATGGCAGTCATACATTTTACGGTATTAAATACTTTGATATATACGAACCCGGAACATTCTTTTTTGATGATGTATTTGGGGCTATGGGGCATGGTATTTGTTATTCGATTGGTGCGAAAATCGCTGCACCTGAAAAAACCATTATTTCTTTAGCAGGTGACGGTTGCTTGTTTATGCATGGTACGGAATTATCAACTGCTCTCCACTACGATGCACCTGTATTATTTATCGTATTAAATAACGGCCGATTAGATATGGTTGAAAAAGGGATGAGGAAAATGATCGGTAAGTCAATTGGTGCCGTCTACGATCCTCCACTTGATGTCTCTGCTTTTGCTAAATCAATGGGGTTACCTTCGTTTAAATGTTTTAATCCTAATGATTTACAGTCTGCATTGCATCAAGCCTTGCAAATAACTGAAAATCAAAAACAACCAGTTGTTGTAGAAGTAATAGTAGATGGTGATGAAATACCACCAACAATGGGGAGGCAGTAATTTTGGAATCTAACAAAACAAGATATGAAAAGGGTTTAAGAACAGTTAAAGAAATGGTTCCTAATGAAACATTTCAAATGATGCAAAAGATGCAAGAGGTCGACCCTGATTTCTGGAATATGATTATTTCATTCGGATTCGGTGACGTTTATGCTAGAAACGGTCTATCATTAGCACAAAGGGAAATTGTTACCCTGACTACATTAATTACCCAAGGAGCATTTGACCAGCTTGAGGTTCATATCCGTGCGGCGTTAAATGTTGGATTAACACAAGCCGAAATTAAAGAAATTATTATACAATGTGCTGCATATACAGGATTTCCTAAAGCAACACAAGCTATGCAAATTGCTGGAAAGATTTTCTCAGAATAATACATTTGAGGGTGATTTTTAAGTGTCTACCAAAAAGCTCACTGTAATATATAAGTGAGCTTTGGAAAACCGACGCTGAAAATCACCTTCTTTTTTGACTATTTAAAACTCAAATTCGGTAACTTCTATGGTACTTTGACATATATCTCTCTATAGTGTAACCTATGAATGTACGAACGTTTCAAGATACCTTGATATTATTATTCGTATTTAGGAGTGGTTTTTAGTGGAAAACGTGTTTGACTATGAGGATATTCAGTTAATTCCTGCAAAATGTATTGTTAATAGCCGTTCAGAATGTGATACGACCGTTACATTAGGTGGTCATAATTTTAAATTACCTGTAGTCCCTGCAAATATGCAGACAATTATTGATGAAACGATTTCTGTTTATTTAGCTGAAAATGGCTACTTTTATATTATGCATCGTTTCGAACCTGAAAAACGAATTGACTTTATTAAGATGATGAAATCACGAGGCTTAATTTCATCCATAAGTGTAGGTGTTAAAGAGGAAGAGTATAGTTTTATTGAACAATTAGCTCACGATCAGCTAATTCCAGAATTCATTACAATTGATATCGCACATGGGCATTCTAATGCTGTTATAGCGATGATACAGCATATAAAAAAGCATCTACCAACTAGTTTTGTTATCGCTGGAAACGTCGGTACTCCTGAAGCTGTTAGAGAATTAGAGAACGCTGGCGCAGATGCAACAAAAGTAGGCATTGGCCCTGGTAAGGTTTGCATAACAAAAATCAAAACAGGCTTTGGTACTGGCGGCTGGCAATTAGCAGCTCTTCGTTGGTGCGCTAAAGCTGCAAGCAAACCAATTATTGCTGATGGCGGGATTCGTACTCACGGTGATATAGCTAAATCAATTCGCTTCGGAGCCTCAATGGTGATGATTGGTTCTCTATTTGCCGGCCATGAGGAATCACCAGGAAAAACGATTGAAAAAGATGGAAAACTGTTTAAAGAATACTTTGGTTCTGCATCAGAATTTCAAAAAGGTGAAAAGAAAAATGTTGAAGGCAAGAAAATGTATGTGGAGTATAAAGGTTCTTTGCAAGATACATTAACTGAAATGGAACAAGACCTGCAATCATCAATTTCTTATGCAGGCGGGAAGAAATTGAATGCAATTCGCAATGTCGATTATGTTATTGTGAAAAATTCCATTTTCAATGGTGATAAAATATATTAATCATAAATTTTCTGCGAAGAGCAAGGAAATCATCCTTGTTCTTCTTTTTTATTCACATTATCCTTTCTAGCACTTTCTTCAGCCAAGCGAACTACTCGTGTATAAACAAGTACACTCTATATATTGGAATCATTATTAATCGAAGCCAAAAACCCCCATTAATGAGTTTCTCATACTAAACATCAAACATGACTAACCTAAAAAAATTTCACTTAATCAGCTCATTTACTTATTAATTTTTTTTACTTACGCCGATATTATGAATATTGGTGAATTTTGTCGAAAAAAAGCACTACAAACTTAAAAAGGAGATAAGACATCTTATGAATTTACTCAAAAACTTCAAAATCAGAACAAAAATTACCCTGTTAATCTTTATTGCAATAATTGGTTTAATAGCTATTGGCACAATCGGATTTGTTCAACTTCATGATATGGGTAATAAGCTCGATGATATGTATAAAAATAAACTTCAATCAATTGACACTGTTAGCTTATTACAATCGAACAACCAAATTGTCGAGAAGTCAATGATCGAGTTACTGATTACGACGGATGAGACACGAAATAATGAATTGCTAAATGAAATTGAGAAGCGATTAAATGAAACTGACAAAATATTAGCTTCATATCAAACAGATAACAAGGACGAATTAGAAGTATTAGATAAACTCGAGGAGTTATCTACAGATATTGAAAAGCCTTTAGCAGAAGTAACAGAGTTAGCTGCTAAAAATCAAAATGATGAAGCATATGAAATCTATACAACAACAGCAGATCCCATTATGAAGCAAATTGACACCAATTACATTCAATTAATCCAAATTAATCGGGAGGATGCAAAATCTGTTAATGAACAAAATAAAGATGATGTCCAAGCATCAAATGCCCTAATTATTAGCATTACCATTCTATCATTAGTTCTTTTCAGCTTAATAAGCTGGGCTATCATCACATTGATTGTGAAGCCTATTAAAGGTATTGAATCATTAATGAAGCTTGCTGAGGAAGGTGATTTATCTGTTCAGAGCACATATCAATCAAAAGATGAGATTGGTTCTCTAACACTGTCCTTTAACAATATGTTAAGCAAATTTAACGAAGTCATTTCAAAAATTCAATTCTCATCAGACCAAGTCGCAGCTTCATCAGAGCAATTAATGACAAGTGCCGAAGAATCAAACCGTGCATCAGAGCAAATTGCTGAAGCCAGCACAACTCTTGCTACTTCTGCTGAAACATCGGTAAGAGAAACTGATAATGCATCAACTGCAATTCAAGAAATGGCGATGGGCATCAATCATATTACTGAATCTATCTCACTTGTATCAGAGCATTCTAATACAACAACTGAAGAGTCAGAAAAGGGGAACATCTCTTTAAAGAAAACAATTGAACAAATGAACTCGATTAATAGTACCGTTCTTTCATCTTCTAGCATTATTAAAGAACTTGGTCAACGTTCAAAAGAAATTGAAAATATTGTAGAGATGATTTCAGGAATTTCAAATCAAACGAATCTATTAGCACTAAATGCAGCAATTGAAGCTGCTCGAGCTGGGGAACATGGCAAGGGTTTTGCGGTTGTAGCTGATGAGGTTAGAAAGTTAGCTGAGGAATCAAATCGTTCAGCAGAGCAAATTACACACCTCATTCACGAAATCCAAACCAATACGTTACATGCAGTAGATTCGATGGATAAATGTATCACAGAAATGAAAACTGGACTTACTTTAATTACTGAGACTGGTGAATCTTTTAATCAAATCCTTCAATCGGCAACAGATGTATCAAAGCAATCTGAAGAAGTCACAGCTGCTGCTGAGGAAATGTCTGCAAGTGTTGAACAAACAGCTTATGGTATTTTAGAGATTTCTAAAAATGCTGAAACCTCTGCATCTACATCACAAACAGTAGCGGCAGGAACTGAGGAACAGCTAGCATCTATCGAGGAAATAACGACTTCTGCACAAACATTAGCAAAAATGGCAGAAGAGCTTCAATCAATGGTTACGATGTTTAAAATAAAATAAGTATATCTGTAATCCAACTGTTTGAGCATTTACCAAAGCTTGGCACCATTACCTTACAAATTAATAGAACGCTACTTATATTTGATATAAATAAAGCCTAACAAGATGTATCACCTTGTTAGGCTTTTGATTTCTAGTTATCCATCACTTCATTACGCTTTTTCTTAAACATTTTTGATAAAATTTCATAAACGATTGGAACAATAATTAATGTTAATAATGTCGAACTTGTTAATCCTCCAATGACGGTAATACCGAGACCTTTAGAGATTAAACCTCCGCCACCACCAGAACCAATTGCTAATGGAATTAATGCTCCGATTGTTGCGATAGCTGTCATAAGGATTGGACGTAAACGAGTTGCTCCAGCTTCAAGAATTGCATCACGCATCGATAGTCCGTCACGTTCCATATGAATAATTCGGTCTACAAGTACGATCGCATTTGTGACAACGATACCTATTAACATTAAGAGACCCATCATAACTGACACAGAAATCGTTTCGCCTGCAATCAATAAGCCGACAAATGAACCAATGACTGCAAATGGTAGCGAGAATAGAATCGAGAATGGTGCGACACCTTCACCAAATGTAACGACTAAGATGAAGTACACAATCGCAATTGCCGCTAACATCGCTAAACCTAACTGTGTGAAGGTTTCATTCATATCTGCTGTAACCCCAGCTACATCCATTGTTACACCTTTAGGCAGTTCAATTTCTTCTAGTTCTTTTTCTACATCAGCTGTCACTTTAGATATATCATCTTCCGTGATTGTTCCTGAAACAGATGCATAATATTCGCCACCACTACGAGAAAGTGTATTTAATGTAGTTCCTTTTTCTACTTCTACTATGTCCTTCAGTTTCATAGATGTACCTAATTCTGTTTGAACAGACTTATCTAGCATTTCTTCAATAGATTTTGGTGTTTCTTCTTGAGCCTGTTGAATGATAACATCAAGAGTTTCACCATCTTTTTCAACTGTGGTTAGTACATCTTTTGAATTATCAGGATTTAACATCATCACAATTTGACCTGTTGTTAAGCCGTATTGTAATAATTCATCCTGCTCTACATTAAAGACGTATTCTACATATGCATCCTCCGCACTGGATGATACATCTTCAAGCTTTTTATTTTTCTTCATTACATCTTCTACTTTTTTAACGGATTCATTTAACTTATCTAAATCCTCACTGTAGAATGTATAGCTGAGTTCATTTGTTGACATTGACATCGATGAGAAGTTTTGACTCTTCCATTCGCCTGATTGACCAATATTAAATACATACTCTTCAATTTCTTCACGAACTTCTGGGAAGTCTTCCATTTCGGGATCAAAGATTAGGTACATCAATGCACCACCGGATCCTCCGCCCATCATTGCTGACATAGTATCAGCTTCATCATTAACAGATAGTTGAACAATATCAATATCTTTGCGTTTTAGAAGCTCATCTTCTACTTTTGCAATATTTTCTAACGTATCGTCCATTAGCTCACCAGCAGCTGGAGTATATGTTAAATACATCACTTTCTCTTCTTCACTGCCCATAAAGCTAAATCCGATAAGCGGTGTAAGCATCAAGCTACCTACCAATAAAATGATAGATACTACACTTGTAATAATTTTATGATTTAATGTCCATTCAAGGATTCTCTTATAAAAGTTCGAAAGCTTACCATGTTCCTTATGGCTCGACTCAGTTTTTTCAGCATATAGCTTTTTCTTAAATAAGAAGTGTGATAATGCCGGAACAATTGTAATCGCCACGATTAAAGATGCTCCAAGCGCAAATGTCATCGTTAACGCGAATGGCATAAATAGTTCTCCAACCATTCCACCTACAAAAATAAGTGGTGCAAATACTGCAACAGTTACTAATGTTGATGACAATATCGGCTTGAACATTTCAATTGTTGCCTCACGTACAAGTGCACGACCTGTAAGCTTCTCTTCCTTCAAGTGGAGACGTCGGTATATATTTTCTACTACTACAATCGAGTCATCGATTACACGTCCAATCGCGACTGTTACGGCACCTAAAGTCATAATGTTAAGTGTAATATCCATCCACTTTAACAATAGCAACGCCATAAAAATTGATACAGGAATCGAGATAATTGAGATGATTGTTGATTTAAAGTCGCGTAAGAATAGGAGGATAATGAGTACGGCAATTAATCCACCGAATAACGCCTTTTCAATCATCGTGTGAACTGACTTTTCAATCGGTTCTCCCTGGTCAAGTGATACATCAATAACAAGACCATCAATTTTATCTGTTTCTTCTTCAATTAAATCTTTCACTTTATTAACAACATCAACGGTATTGTCCTGCTGTCCTTTGATAATTTGTACCGCGATTGCATCTTTACCATTTGTACGCGATACAGACTGTACTTTCCCAACTGTTTCAACTGTTGCTATATCACTTAACTTAACAAAAGGTGTAGGATTTGCTTCAGACGGTGTAACGGGAATGAGCATTTCCTTTAATTCATCTGCTGTCATAAACTTACCGTCAATCGCAACAGCTTGTTCACCTTCTTCAAACTCGTAAAGACCTAAAGAAACGGCCATATCACTAGCTTGAACCATCTGTTTAACTGTATCCTCTGTTAAACCAAGCTCGGCCATTTTCTCTTTGTTATACGTTAATTCTACTTCGTTAATATGCTGCCCTGTAATCGTTGCAGAAGCGACACCATCAATCTTTTCAATCTTTGGAAGTAGAATATCATTGACAGTAGACGTTAACTCTACGATATCTTCCTTCGTACTACTCACACTAAGTGCCACAACTGGCATCATATTCATACTAATTGAAGTAATCGTTGGTTCATCTACATCTTCTGGTAAAGTAACATTACCAAGAGCGGACTCTAGCTGGCGCTTTTTCTCATCCATATCTACACCGTATTCATATTCTACTTGAATACTAGATACGTTAGATGAAGAATTTGAATATACCGCCTTAACATCCTCAAGCCCTTCAACCGCCTTTTCGATAGGCATCGATACTTCATCCATTACTTTTTCAGGTGTTGCACCAGGGTATACACCCATTACCATTAAGTATGGTATTGAGATATCCGGGATTGTTTCTGTTTTCATTTGTGTACCTGAATAGATACCAGATACTGTAATAATAATCGTAAGTAACCATACTGCTAATTTATTTTTCAGTACAAAATTGACTATTCCTTTCACATTTACACCTACCCTATTTGACTTAATAAACCCATTTATTTATACTAATGACTAATTAGTCATTTGTCAACAACTTGACCTAGGAGAGATAAACTTGCTGAAAAAACAATTAATTATGGAAAAGGCATTAGAATTGTTTGCTGAACAAGGTTTTGAAGCCACTTCCGTCCAGCAAATCACCGAACATTGTGGAATTTCCAAAGGCGCTTTCTACTTGTCCTTTAAATCGAAGGACGAACTAATTTTTGCATTAATTGACCATTTTGTGACAGAAATTACAACCACGATTGACTACACGGTCAAAAATGGAGAGTATTCGAATCTATTATACGATTTCTTCTACTCAAGCTTTCATTTAATCGATAAACATAGCAACTTCGCGAAAATTTTTATCATCGAGCAAACACATACAATGAACAAGGAAATAATATCGAAGTTACACTACTATAATGAACTCCACGAAAGAATCATTTTGTTACTCGTGGAAAAACGATTTGGAGATGCCGTGAAACAATCAAAATACGATTTAGTATATTGCATAAAAGGATTCATTCAAACCTATTCAGGATTACTTATTTTTTCAAAAGTACCTCTAGACTTAGATGCACTTACCCGTTCACTCGTAGAAAAAACTGAAATACTTGCCAAGCACATGTCACTTCCTTTTATAACGAGTGAATTTTCGATGATAGGTAAAGATATATCAAAGAATGAACTTATAAGTGTAATTGAGCAGAGTATTGATGAAATAGAAGATTCAATAGGAAAGGAATCGTTAGCGTTACTTAAGGAGGAGATTATCAGTCCATCATTAAAACCAGCAATTATTCACGGTCTAATTGAGAATATACGGAGCTACCCTCAATGTAGATGGACTTCTATTTTACTTAGAAACTATTTTGGTCTCTTTAACACACGTTCATAAACTCGATATGTAATCATATATCTTTCTACAAATCCTCATATTATCTATACACAGTCTAGTCATCTGGCAACTAGTCATTAAAAATAGTTCTACCCCCCCAAATAAAATCATGCAATATTTGAGGGGGGTCAGACACTTACGTGATACCGTCCTTTTCGTACTATACAGTTAATGGTCACGATGAATAATATAATTTAATAGATGCTTTAAAAAGCTTGTTCGTTGTGGGACTTCTTGTAGTACTTCCATCGCAGAGCAGTAATGGTCCCACATCGCATTCCGAGCACCGTCTATTCCTAAAACTGAAACAAAGGTTGAACGATTATTCTCCATATCTTTGCCAAGTGGTTTACCAAGCTTTTGTTCATCCCCTTCAACATCTAGTAAATCATCTTTAATTTGAAAGGCAATCCCCAGATGATATGCATAGGTTTTCAAGGCTTGAACTTCTTCCTCATTTACTTGTGCTAGAATAGCAGGCATAACGAGTGTTGCTTCAAAGGCAATACCAGTTTTATAGAAACAAAGCTTATTTAATTGTTCTTTAGTTAACTTCTTTCCCTTTGAGGCTAAATCCAATTCCTGACCTTTACACATATCCTCTGTCATTTTCACAGAATATCGAATTAACTCTAACACCGCTTTTGCATCAAACTTGTCAAGTGAAGCCTGCTCCCAGATCGCTCTTTGGGTTAAAAAGAGTCCCGTTAATTCTGCAATTCCTACAGTTTGTACCTGATGTAACGTTGGCCGGCCACGTCGAAATGCTGAATTATCCTGTGATGGCAAATCATCAAAGATTAATGAAGCTGTATGCAAATATTCTAATGACTTTAATAGCGGTTCTATTGCCGTTTGATTTAATTCATATTCTTTCACAGCCATAAACCAACTAATAACTGGCCTTAGTCGTTTCCCAGACCCTTCTAGACTATAATTAGCTGCATCGACAATAGGATCCTCCAATAAAGTTAGCTTCTTTTCTTTTGTCATTGGCAAAATCTCATTTACATGCTGCCTGACTTCTTTTACTGTATCGAAAAAGTCATCTTGTTCTTTCCTGTCTGTTCTTAACGTTGTCAAAATATGATCACGTAACAGTTTATCAAAGAAATCAACATTCTCTGCTTTTCGAACAACATGCTGTATGAGGTTATTAAATTCCGATATTTCCGAAGTAAATAAATTCATGACCTCTTTGTACTTCTCATCACCGGTCCGTTCCTTAAATCGTTTTAGTCCATTTATCGCCCGGTCAAGTATGAGTTCACATACCTTTCGGTCAGAACGATACACATTGTGAATTAGGTTATAGATAACTGTCCAGTATAATTCAAAGGGATTAATCAAGTCATTGCGTTGGTTGTGGTAACGTAAATAATAGGTATACGGAGTGACGGCACCATTTTCAAGGTCATCAAACATATCAGCAAAGTCATCTGCTAACTGATTATAGATACCATAATAGAAAGTTCTGTTATCAAAGCCCATATCTTTCGGTGCACTGATGACGGATCTGACAATTAATCTCGATGATGCGGATTTTAATATGACTGGGATATAGATTTCTTCATTTGAATAATTCGGGTTAGAAAGTGACTTATTTCGGTCTACTTCTTGGGATTGAAAGAATACATAGGATTGTTCAAAAAACGTAGTACTCGTCTCATCACGCTGATTTGCCTTAATATATTCAAACGCATCCTTCAATTCTGCATGTATGAATGTAATTAATTCGATATGGTCACCAGACCACTTTAATCTTGGCACAGTTCCAGTAAGAAGGGTTGTTCGAATCAAGTTGGAATACTGTCTTTTTTCACTATTTGATAATACCTTTGAATCTAGCAAATCATCAACAAATGGATAGGTTAATCCATAGCAATAACCTAACCTTATCGCTTTCTCAAGCCGCTTCTTCCGTTCAGTTGAAGAGACATCGTTATCCATTTCTTCAATTTCTTGCATAACGACACCAGCTATAATCTTTATAAGCTTCCGTTGTGCCTGTTCAGCGTCCAAGCCGTCTGGAAGATGAGAGGAGACAAACTTCATCTTGTTCATAACCCATATAAAAGTCGATTCTACGTTTTCCTTTTGTGCCATTCTGAATAATTTCGCCATACTAAACATTTCAGATTTGCCACTAGTTGAAGTTAAGTCTTGTTTTAAATTCTCTACAATACTCCTAATTCTTTTCTTAATTATTGGAGAGTTCATATCCTTCCCTAGGTCTCTCATAAAAATATAAGAAATACTACGTTCCAAATAGGTATCAAGCTTTCCTGTAGAGTCCATCCATTGAATATACTGATGGTAATCTTTCGTATTTGGTCTCCTCTTTCCTTTCATAAAAAAAGAGGCTAATGGATGATGAATACGTTCTTGCTTCCATGCATTTATATCCTTTGTTAAAATAGGAATATATGAATTTTGATTAACATGTTCGGTTAAAGACCTAAAATAGCTAATCGCTTTTTGCTCTGCTAACCGATAGCTCTCATCCTCGTATTTTGATAATTCCTCATTCATAACGCATTCCCTCTATTTCTTGTTCGGCTAGTATAAATTAAACTTGCCTTATTACGCACATATAGTTAAATATAATCTATAAAACTCACCTTTATAACCGGAATCGGTTAGCCTAATAAAGGTGTTCGTGATTCGTTCCACCATTAATTTATTTCAAACAGTGCATCAATTCTTCTGCTTCATCCCATTTTACGGTAAACCCTTGTCCTTTTGCACAAAAGATTGAGGAAGAGGTGTATTCCGGGTCTGCATTCTTGTCGTACCCAATTTTCTCAATGATTTCGCTCCAATTATGACAACGTTCATATCCACCAAAAGTTAAACTAATTGCCCCTTTTCCATGCGTGAAAGAAGCAAGCTGTGTACTATATTCCATAAACGTAGCAACTGGTACAACGCCTGTGATAATTGCTTTGTCCTCTAATGTTAGAGGGGCATCAAATCTACCTGATGCTGCTTGTACATCTGATAACACTCTACCCATCTGTTCAATATCTACTTTAATTTTAAAGTGATAATAAGGTTCTAATAGGATGTTCTCTGCCTTTTCCAAACCTTGTCGCACCGCGCGATATGTTGCTTCACGGAAGTCACCGCCATGTGTATGTTTATTATGAGCCCGACCTGTAAGCAACGTTACCTTCAAATCTGTTAACGGAGAACCTGTTAAAAGACCATGGTGTTCACGTTCCATAACATGTTGGCCAACAAGATGTTGTAATCCAGTATTTAAGTCATCTGTATGACATTTACTTTCAAACAAAATCCCACTGTTTCTTTCACCGGGTTGTATTTGTAGATGGACCTCTGCATAGTGACGAAGAGGCTCAAAATGACCATAACCGATTGTATCTGATTCTATTGTTTCTTTATAAAGGATTTCTGGGCGTTCAAATATGATATTTAATGAAAACCGTTCCCGCACCATTTCAACTAGGACTTCTAACTGAATTGCACCCATAACATGTAAATGGATTTGCTGTAACTTTTCTTCCCACATAACATGTAATGATGGATCCTCTGCTTCTAACATTCGAAAGTATGCTAATGCCTCTCTCGGGTTCATTTCATCTTCAAATACAACCCGGGACTTTAATGTTGGCACCATCTCATAATGTGCTACACTTTTTAGTGCTCCAACACCATCACCAATTGTAGCATTGGATAGTCCAATTACAGCAATTAGCTCTCCAGCATATACTACGTTTACCTGCTCATATTGGTTCCCATTATATTTTCGAATTTGAGTTACCTTTTCCCGAAAATCATCCCCATAATTAATTTCATCACGTACAGCAATTTGACCACTAAGAATTTTTAAAAATGTTACTCTTGTGCCGTTCTCGTCATATCGAACTTTATAAACTTTACCCCTTAACGGATCAGTGTTTTTGTAATTTGTTGTTGTTATTAAATCGAATATTTCCAGAAAATCTTTCACACCTATATCTTGTAGTGCCGAACCATAAAAGCATGGAGTAATTTGTGTAGCATTAATCATATGCTGTAACTTTCGTAACCATAAATCAGGTTCATAGCCTGACTCCATGTATTGGTCTAAAATTTCCTCATCTCGCTCGGCAATAAATTCGATTAGCCCTTCGTCCATGTCCCCTTCATGAAATGCTTCTGTAAAGTCATACGTATCCTCTGTAAGTTGGTCCTTTATTTCTTTCATAACTGCAGCAATATCTGCACCAGTTCGACCTATTTTATTTATAAAGAAAAAAGTTGGAATTTGATGTTTTTTTAATATGTTCCAAACCGTCTCGGTATGTCCCTCCACACCTTCTACGGCACTAATAATAACAATTGCATAATCCATTACTTGTATAGCACGTTCCATTTCCGGGGAAAAATCAACATGTCCAGGAGTATCAATTAAATAATATGTAGAGTTTTTATACGCAAACAATCCTTGTTCAGCAAAAACTGTAATCCCACGTTGCTTCTCGATTGCATGATTATCTAGAAAGGCACTTTGATGGTCGACTCTGCCACGTTGTTTAATACTTTTTGTATGATAAAGCAGTTGCTCTGAAAAAGTTGTTTTACCTGCATCCACATGTGCTAATATACCGATTGTTTTGTTCATCTTTTTTTAACCCCTTATTTTCACCTTTCTTTTATTCTAATTTATTTTAGCGCAAATAAAAACTGCACCTGTTAGATCTACCTAACAAATGGTGCAGTTTACGAGTATTATTTATTGTATAGCCTTATCTATTGATATGTCTTTCCCTTCTTTACGCCATTCTTTATATTCAGCTGTAGCTGTAAAGAGGACATCTGTTGATGAGTTAAGTGCTGTTTCACATGAATCTTGTAACACACCAATGACAAAACCAACGCCGACTATTTGCATGGCAATGTCAGCATTAATGCCAAATAAACTACTTGCTAACGGTATTAGCAATAATGAACCACCTGCAACCCCTGAAGCACCACAAGCACTAACTGCTGCTACAATACTTAAAATTAAGGCTGTCGCAAAGTCAACTTGGATATCTAAGGTATGGACAGCAGCTAGTGTTAATACAGAGATCGTTACCGCTGCACCAGCCATATTGATTGTAGCACCTAATGGAATGGATACTGAATAATTGTCTTTATTCAATCCGAGCTCATTGCACAAACGCATATTAACAGGAATATTTGCTGCTGAACTTCGCGTAAAGAACGCCGTTAAACCACTATCCTTCAAGCACTTCAATACAAGTGGATAAGGATTTTGCTTTATTAAAAAATAGACAATTAGCGGATTCACCACTAACGCTACGAAAAGCATACAACCAAGTAAGACAATTAACAAATCAAGATAGCTCTTTAAAGAACCTAAGCCATTGGTCGAAATAGATTCAAAAACTAGTCCCATAATCCCTAGTGGCGCTAATTTAATGACCCATGTAACAACCTTAGAGACTGCCTCCGAAAGATTCGTAATCAATGTTTTTGTCGTTTCCGATGCACTTCTTAATGCAAACCCTAATAGAAGCGCCCAAGCCAATATGCCAATATAATTCCCATTCATCAAGGCATTTACAGGATTATCAACGACATTTAACAAAAGTGTCTTTAATACTTCGATTACACCACCAGGAGCTGTAAAGCCTTCTGGACCTTCTACTAGAGTTAATGTAACAGGGAAGAGAAAACTAGCTCCAACTGCTACTAAACTAGCTAAAAACGTCCCTGACAGATAAAGGAGGATAATTGTTTTCATATTTGTTTGGTGACCACTACGATGCTGCGCAATAGCTGCAATAACGAGAAAGAATACGAGTATTGGAGCAACCGCTTTTAATGCACCGACAAATAACGTTCCAAAAATCGTGATAAAGCCCGCTCCTTTTGGAACAGTTAAAGCTAAAATAATCCCGATAATAAGACCTATAATAATTTGTTTAACAATACTGACCTGATTCCACTTCTTCAGTATACTTTTCATAAAAATCCCCCAAATAATTTTATAAATATACAATTTATTAACTTAATTAATTTCTGAGTTCTCGTATCTTTCCACTCCATAAAGACAATTGTCTATCTAATGAATACCATTATAAGCACTTTTATGATATATTACAATATTATTTTGATGTTTCATAATATTCCAATAATTTAAATGACATATATTTCGTTGCTCAATCATTTGGACATTCTGATTTGTGTTGGTGTTACCCTTTTCTATTAAAGTAATATGTGAATTTATTCGTCACTGTTTGTATGAGTCCTTTATTATATGCTGTTATCGGGTAGTTGATATGCAGGAACCCTGTTGGATATGAATCAGTGGAGCAAATGTATGACTTATAGCTAGTGGCTTCTTGATTTAGCAAACAAATGAAGTTGTGGTCTCTAAGAGGATTCTCTTAAAGGTCTTCGCATGCTTGATGAATGAAATTTACCTTTTCTACACTAATTAATTTGGTCTTCTTATGCTTTGATGAAGAACATTTTTCCTTTCTGCATTTATTATTTTGGTCTTCATACACTCGATGAAGAACATTTCTCCTCTCTGCTTTTATTATTTTAGTCTTCATATGCCCGATGAAGAACATTTCTCCTCTCTGCATTTTTTATTTTGGTCTTCATATGCCTGATGAAGAACATTTCTCCGCTCTGCTTTTTTTATTTTGGTCTTCATATGCCTGATGAAGAACATTTCTCCGCTCTGCTTTTTTTATTTTGGTCTTCATACACTCGATGAAGAACATTTCTCCGCTCTGCTTTTTTTATTTTGGTCTTCATATGCCTGATGAAGAACATTTTTCCTTTCTGCATTTATTATTTTGGTCTTCATATGCCTGATGAAGAACATTTCTCCGCTCTGCTTTTATTTTTTTGGTCTTCATACTCCCGATGAAGAACATTTCTTCTTTCAGCAATTTTCACATGCCTGATAAATGACACCTTTCCATTCGGACATAATTGTTATTAATCTACATTGCCTTTCCTAAAACAAAACACGTTTCTATATTTTTTTGCCCTAAGAACATCTTCACTACCTTTATGAAGAACAACTCTACTTCACTAAAGTCTTTCACGCAAAAAGTCCTTCATCCGTTTGACGAAGGACATACACTCATATTTGTTCAACAAAGTAACCTTCCCATTTGGGTTAGAATAGACCATTGAAATAAACGATACAGATGACCATCAGAATGGCAGCTATATTTGCAATGCTGTGGAAGATTCTACCCTTTAACTTCCAATAGTTATTCTTCCATGCTATCCCTGTATAGATTGTTGTAATCAATGTTAAGCATAAAAATAACCAGCTAGTGATATGAATCGTTGTCATAATTCCGTTAAAGTTAAATTCGTTATTCATTACCTTCATTATCATCAAAGCAAATAGTCCTGTTTCAATAAGGATCATCGTACTAGTTCCAATCAGTAGTAGCTTTGCAGCTAATTCGTGACCTTTGTATTTTTGTTTTGTTTTTCTAAATTGAGAAATTAGCATCACAACTAAGTAAATAAGCGCAATAATTGAAGGTATTATGATACTGTTTTCAATTACGACCGAGCTTTCTGTCATTTTTTCATATGTTCCGTGCATGCCAGTTACTAAGCCAATCATCGGGTAGCGTTCCTTCACCATATATACTCTACCCTCTGCGTCCTTCTCGAATACTAACAAACTATTGTCCGCTTTATTTTGGTACAGGTTATTTGCTATTTTGTGATAAATCGTTTCTTCTATATCGTCCTTAACTCTAATATTGTTGTTATCAATTTGATGAACACTGATTTTACCCATAAACGGATTCAAAAATTTTAATGGTGTACTTTGAGGTACTCTTCCGTATCGATAGTGTCCTTCAAACTGACGAGAGTTCATCGCTTCAACTTGATTTAGTTCCGTACTATCAATTACTCTTTGAGGCCCTTCTCCTAAAAAGTACTGATAAAATTCATTTGCAAATTCTTCTCGAAGCATTTGTCCACCTGCATTTGAGTTAGCGGAAAGAAAGAAGCCTAATTTTTCCTCAGGGTGCATCGATAATAAACTCGAAAAGTCATTCGTATCACCCCCATGTTCAATCACTTTATGATTATTCCTTAGTCCTTCATAAAAACCATAAGCATTTCCTAGCATACCCTTTTGATGGGTGTATTGGGTTTGCTGCATATCCCTTAGTGTACTTTCTTCTAATATTCCCTCACCATTTAGCTGCCAGATAATAAACTTTGCCATATCATCCGCAGTTGAAATGATTGAACCAGCTGGATGCGGTAATACTTCAGTTGGTTTCAATTCCTCATACTTAGTTCCTGAATACAAATAGCCTTTTGAGGTTTGTTCTTTTAAATCATTTGTATAACGATAATACGTATGCTCCATATTTAATTCATTAAAAATTGTCGTTTGTATAGCTTGATCAATTCTGCTCCCACTGACATTTTCTACAATATTCCCTAGGAGCGCTATTCCATGGTTTGAGTACTACATAATTTGACCGGGTTCTCTAAAGGTTACCGGCATTTCCTCTTTTAAGAATTCATCTAAACTTAACAGTTCAGTTTTTACGTCCGGTCCTAAAATATTACTTGCCCGCTCATCAAAGCCACCTGTATGTGTTAGAAGGTGCTTAACCAATATCGGTTTATCTTGATAGTAATCGATTTTATATTTGTCTAAATATTGATTTACATCATTCTCTAGGTTTAGTTTTCCTTGGTCAGATAATGCTAATGCGGATGTAACTGTAAACAGTTTCGTAACTGAGCCGATTCTAAACAATGTATCATCTTCATCTACTGGGGTCTTTTTTTCTAGGTCGCTATATCCATAGCCCTTTTTGTAAAATAGCTTGCCGTCTTTTACAACAGATAACGTTACACCAGGAACATGATGTTCTTCCATTGCCTCTTTCATGAATTCATCAAATTTTTGTTCAAACTTTTCCTTATCATTCATTTCTGTTGCTAATGCTAAGTTAATTGGTAATATGAAAGTAAAGATTAAAAGTAAGCATATAAGTTTTTTACAATGTCGTTGCATTGCTGTTCCTCCCTTTCAGTTGGTAAGAATAGCATATCAACTCATTATTAATGGAGATTCAATGAAACCTTAATGTAACCTTAAATAAATATGAAGTTTCATATTGTTACATTTTTAAGTTTTCCTCATAAAGTGGTAATGTTATTTTGAATGTGGTATGTTTCTCTTCATCCTCTTCCAGAATGATACTTCCGTTATGAAGATTCACAATCTTTTTGCTAATTGCTAAACCTAGTCCAGAGCTATCCTTTGTGTTTTCATGCCCCATAATAAAATCATCAAAAAGATTATCCTTAATTGCTTCATCAATTCCGGCTCCATTGTCGCTTATCTTGATTATTACCTTATCATGGTCCTTTTTACATTCAACACGAATCGTAATCCCACTGTCATTGTGCTTAATTGAATTGTTTAGTATGTTTGTCATTACTCTTTTCATCTTCATCGCATCGACATGTAAATCTATAATTTCCTCAGGAATGTTAATCTCCAGATTCATACCTTTATCTTCAATATCTGTATACATTTCAATCATAATTTGTCTTAACCAATCTGTGACATTTATTGCTTGTTTTCTTAAAACAACAGCTTTTTCGTCGAGATGGGCAAGTTCGAATAAATCATGAATTAACTCATTAAGGTAAACCGATTTATCGTGTATATATTTTAAATATTTTCTTTGATTATCTACCTTTATATTTTCTTCGTATAAAAGCTTAGAGAAGCCATATATCGACGTTATTGGCGTTTTCAAATCATGGGATAAATGGAGCAGCATTCGCTTCTTTGCCTCTTCGATTCGTTGCTTCTCAGTATCACTATCTTCAATTTTTGCCGCCATTTTATTAAATGCATCTCTAATTTCAGCTATTTCCTTTTCGGCATTGAAATTTAGCCTGACTTTATAGTTGTCTTTTTCCATTTCCTTAATACCTCTTATAATGTTGCTCAGAGGCCGCTTAATTTGTCTTACAGAAAATAAGCTATAAAAGTATAAGGCAGTAAATAAAAGGATCGTAAAAACAATGATGAAAGTAACTAAAAGCTTTACTGAGTAGTTTGTTAGATTTAGAGGTTGTTTCCAGAGAAATATGTAATGTGATTGATTCGGACCGCTTACTTCATACGCATGGTAAATGATATTTTCATTGTTTTCTAACAAATTCATCTTTTGAAATAGCATTTGGTTTGTATATTGATATATACCATCTTGTTTATCTCCTTTTACGAAGATAACTTGTAAATTTTCATCAAGAACTTCAAACCATCCACCATATGTATCTAAAACGTCAGTATCTATTGTCTCAATTGGGTAGGCATAAATATCCTCAATATTGATTTCTTCCAGTTTTAATCCGTTAAACACAACTGCATCTAAGATAAAATCTGTGATTAGTAATGCTAACAGTAATACACCTGCTAACAAACCGGATATTACTAAGTAATTTTTAAAAAGAAATGTATTTAGGGGTCGCTTTTCTTTCACTCTACTTCTGTTTTTCAAAACGATATCCCAGCCCTCTTATTGTTTTTAAATACATTGGTTTTTTAGGATTATTTTCAATCTTTTCTCTTATTCGACTTATATACACCATGATTATATTTTCATCACCTAAATAGTCTTCACCCCAAACCTCTTCATATATTTGCGCCTTTGAAAAAACCCTTCCAGGATTACTCATTAGCATATACAAGATTTTGTATTCGAGAGATGTACAGTCTAACGGTTTACCAGATTTATATAGAGAACAACTAACTGAACTTAATGTTAACTCTCCAATCTTAATATCTTCAGGTGGTGTGTGTTTTTCTAATACATGTGAATATTTCTCCACTCTCCGAAATAATGCTTGAACGCGACTTACAACTTCTAAAGGATTAAACGGCTTCGCAATGTAATCATCAGCTCCCATTTGCAGCCCCGATATTTTATCCATATCTGATGATTTTGCAGACATGAAAATAATGAGGATCCCCGATTGCTTCCTTACTTGTTTAACAAGCTCCATTCCATCCATCTTAGGCATCATAATATCTACTAATAGTAAATCAATAGCATGACTATCCAAAATCGATAACGCTTCTAAACCATTCCTTGCTTCGAATGTTTCATATCCGTAATTTGATAAATAGATATTCAATAATTCTCTTATTTCTTCTTCATCATCAATCAGTAATATCTTCCTCTTTTTTATCATATTTTCCACTAATCTACCTTCCTATCTGTAGAATTATTTTATCAACTCATCTAAGCTAGCATATCACGCAGTCACACCTTCATCGGTGGAGATGAACCCTGCCAGACTTTATCATCAAAGTAATATACTTATTTCGTCTTCTCACTAATTAGGACTACTTCGATGTTGACAACAAGTTTCTTAGAGACTATCTCTCCTTGATTCATCCCTTTTAATACACCTTTAGTTTTTTTACCATTATACACCGGTTATATTTAAATTACTTTTATTCATTATTAAGGATCTGCACCTGCATCCATTTACTAATATTCATTAAGTAATACATGGCAAACAGTCAAAATCCCATATAACCTATGTCATCTATATGGTACAATTTGCTTATTAATATGTTCATAGTCGCAGAGGATGTGAGTATTTTGAAAAGGCTAAGAATTGTCATTGCAGACGATCAAACATTATTTCGCGAAGGCCTACAAACAATATTAAGTTTAGAAGATGATCTAGAAGTTGTAGGCGTTGCCAATAATGGGCAAGATGTGCTGGAACTCGTTCATAAGCTTCAGCCACATGTTGTATTAATGGATGTTGAAATGCCTGTTTTGAACGGTATTGAAAGTACGAAAATCTTGAAAAAGCAATATCCCGAATTGAAAATCTTAATTTTGTCAACGTTTGCAGAAGATACATATATTATCGAAGGTTTAGCACATGGTGCATGCGGATATTTGCTAAAGGACCTTCATGCAGATACATTGATTAGTAGTATTCGGGATGCCGCCTCAGGACAATTCATGTTACCAGCACCTATTGCAGAGGTTTTAGCTAAACGACTCTACCAAACATCCGATGTAGCTACTTATCCTATACAACACCAATCTAAAGTGAAAAACAGCTTTCCTGATCCATTAACAGAGCGTGAATTGGATTTGGCCCGATTAATGGTTAGAGGATTTACCAATAAAGAAATATCAGCTCGTTTATTTATGAGTGAGGGCACAGTTCGGAATTATGTAAGTGTCATCTATTCTAAGCTTGGTACGAATGAACGTAGCAAAGCAATTTTACTATTACAAAATATAATAGATTTATAGTGAATAGAGGCGTTAACATCTTATCTTGTCAGGTAAATAGTTAACGTCTTTTGATTTGTTATTTTTCAAGAGTTTATTCCTTAAAAGAAATCCATATATAAGTTCTCGTCCAGCCGTAACTAGTCATGCCACACACAGCCCCGAGTACTCCCCCATCCAATCACACATTTCCTTAACGGACAGTCTATTCTTATGACAATATATATGACAACTGTAACTAACATAAATGACATTGAAAAAGCTATGATTGTTGTAACAGAACAGGAAGAGGGGTATCGTGATGCAAGTAATACGTTGTGACCATGACGAAGAAAAGGAAAGAATGATTGATTTCATACTAGCACATCGCAAGGAGATTAACCCAGCATATGATGTGCGTACTGTTTTTTTCTCACTCGGCACACAACTTCTATATGGTGATACATTGCTTGTGCTTAACAACGAGAATGAACTCATTGGCTTTGTTGGCTATTTATTTGGGACTCCTGAAAATCAGTTTCAAGACCCGGAAACGGTACGGATTGAAATGGTTTATTTAAAGAATAATTACCGTTGCACACGCCATTTCATAGCTTGTTTTCGTAAGTTACTTACCCATATTGAAGAGGCTAATTTAGATACAATTAAAATTCAATTTTATGTGAACAAAGAAAACGACTACCTCTGTAAGCTGTCATCAAAATTTGCGATTGTGGAGAGTACAACTTTATCTAACTTTGGTGAAGAACTGTTGTATTCAACTTCATTAACTGAAGTAAAAACATATCTTGAAAACATTGCAGGTGTAACCGTATGACTTTAAAAATTATTGAATGTAAAAGTGATGCAAATTATGAAAAGTACGCCACTTTCTTTTTGAAATACAGAAAGGATATATATCCATTAGAAGATGTTCAAACTATCGTGACCCTCATGTGCGATATCTATTTACGTTCACACATCTTCCTTTTGTTTGATAAGCAGATGAATACTGTCGGGTCTGTCACATACTCTTTTGAACATGACCAAAATGAAATGATTATTGAGCAAGCCTTACTACACCCGGACTATCGCGGGACAATGACTTTTATCAGATGTATGAGGGAAATTATTGATAAAGCAATTAAATCAATGCCAACTATTCAAACCATTACCTTTCATGCAGAAGTTAATAATCCCTACATCAATCGCATGTACTCAAAATTCGCAAAAAAAGGACCTACCATTGATGTATTTGGTGTGAAAAGAAATCTTTACACACTTGATAAGAATCAGTTCAAGCAACTACAAGCTAAATACGCTATTTAAGGAGGTGATACTATGGCAGCACCTAGTGGAGGTAATTCAATCTTTTTTCTCTCTAAAAAAATAACTCCTATATGGACACAACAAATCATTCGTTTAAGTGGAGAAGCAAAATAAGTGGAAGTAAAAAGTATGTTGAGATAACTGAAAAAGGGAGGTGAAGAGTATGGTTGTAGCTCCAGTAGGCAGGGGGAATGGGTCTAGATTCCTGTTTAAAAGGAGTGAAACACCTTTATGGACGAATCAACTTATCCGTATTAGTGTTCCTGCTAAGTAATTTCTACCCTATGAGAGTGAACCACGATTATATAATTGTGAATTCACTCTCTTATTCATTTTATCGTTATCCTTCAACAATTGGGAAACGAATATCTAATATGAAATTCCACTCGTTATCGTGAAGGATTTGCACCTTTCCTTGCAAACTTTCTACTCTCTTTTGCATCGTCGCTAGGCCAAAGCCAAAATCTTGCTGCTCATAAGACGTTCCATTATTTTTTAATTGAAACGTCATCATACCGTTCTCTCGCTCCAAACTAAAGTAAAACCTTCGTGCCCCACCATGCTTAATACCATTCGTAATTCCTTCTTTCAAAGCCATATAAATGACATTTTTTTGAATCATCGAAAGAGATGGCAATCTTTTAATTGAACTATTAATCTGAACGCCTGCGTAATTTTTTGATTCCTCTATCGTATGTTGTAATGCTTGCTGCAAATCATAATTCCACTCAGATTCCTTTAAAAGTCGGACAGAGATACGAATTTCATCTAGTCCTTTTCGAATTAACTTTTGTGAGGTCTCCATTCGTTCAATCGCTTGTTCTGGTTTCTTAATAATCAGGCGTTTCCCTGCTTCAATTTGGACGATTGTTGTCGTTAACGTGTGTCCGACAATATCATGAATTTCTTGGGCAATTCGGTTTCTCTCCTCTAGAGCTGATATCTCAACAGCTGCTGCCATTCTTTCTTGTATACTTTCTTCCAATTGACGATTTGCTTCTTTTAACTCTCCTGTCCTTTCAGCTACCCGCTGTTCTAAGTGGATATTATGCTCTTCTAGCTTTTTAGACAACTGTTGCAAGTTATCAGCATATTCTTTTACTTGTCTATCAGCTTCCCGGTATCGATTAATTATAATAAATGCTCCAGGCAAAACAATCGAAAAGGGCCTTATCATTTTTATAAAATGAACAAGCTTTGTCAATTCACCAGTAACAGATAAATTAAGGGATATTTCCAAAAGAATAAACACTATTAAACCTGATAGAAAGATGATTAACTCTATGTTCTTCTGTCTTTTCAATGAACAGATAGAAACGAATAAAGCTAGAATGATATTAATTAAAATAAAAATACTTAGTGTTGGAAATAGGACGTTAACAAACTGATTATAAAAGTATGTCACTATGATTCCTATAAAACCTACTGCTAAATATCCAAAAATAAACGACTTCACTAAAGTGCGATAACGCTCTTCAATTATCTCGCGCAAAAGCAATAGTAATAGTGCTATCGAAAGTACTTGTCCTGTTACAGTTATATAAAACTGAGTCGTTTTAGAGATTTGGAAAAATAGTTGACTAGTATGGGTATATGTAAAAAGAGGCCAAACTGAAAAATGAATGATAATAAAGAAAGCATAATAAATTAATATCCGAAACTTCGGATTATATAAATATAGCAGCAAAGTCAGCAACCCAATGACAAAAAAGCCAATGATGCTAATAAGGTCAATCATATCGGTTTTTAGTAGATAACCGATTATTTGCGATTCTGTACCTGCTATATAATGCTCTGGGATACTCCCCTTCATTCGTATATAAACGTCTTCTGAAGCGTCTGTTAATGTGACGATATGCCAACGTGAGACTTTGGTTATCGGGTCTTTTTCATTCACATCTTCTACATGATGAATAAGTTTATTACTTTGATAAACTTCAAAGTAGGATGGGCTTGGATATACTAATAGCCGCAATTGGTCTTGATGCTGTATATCCAAGTGAGTAATCGGTATATGTATCCAGAAGGTTCCGTCTTGCTCTTTTAGCAGATTACTTTTATCGAACGGTGCCCACTTTAATTTATTCGGGTCATTTAGGTTGTCAAAACTAACCGAGATATCTGAGTGTGAAATGTCCGTATATCCTTCAATATCCACATGTTCACTTGCATCTACAGTAGTTACCTTCAAACTACCTATAATAAAAATGGTGAAACAGACAAAGACTATTCGAAATACATTCATTCTTATCTTCATAGAAACTCCAGCTCCGTTCGTGATAATCAATTGATAGATAAAAAAATTATACATGAAGAGTTGTCAATACATATAGTTACGGTTGTCATATGACAACCGACCTTTTCAAATCAACTTTACTTATTTGTATTAAGATGAAGGAGGTAAGACATGACAGAATTTTGCCCAACGATATGGCCAGAAGAGCAAACTCCAGATCAGCTTAAGCATTGTCGTGATTGTGGACTTTATCAACATGGAACAAGAATGGTATGGGGTGAAGGAAACCCAATGGCCCCTATACTTATCGTATTAGATAATCCAGGAGCTCGTGAGGATAGAGAAAATAAGCCGTATATTTGTGGTACTCGTCACACACTACAACGGGCTCTTAATGAGGTTGGTTTAACAGCTAATGATATCTATGTAACATATATTTTAAAGAGAAGACCGACAAAAGCATATGATAAAAATCGAACAAGAGAGATTTGCAGGAACCATCTTATCGAGCAGCTCAATGAGAAAACCCCCCAACTAATCGTCTGTCTTGGCAACGTTGCTGTACAATCGTTCTTCCAAAACTCAGAAGTTGATGTAAAATCTTTGCGTGGATCATTCCATACAATTCATGGCTATGAAACAACTGTAGCATATCATCCGCTCGCAGTTCGAAGACGACCAAATCTCTGGCATTATTTTATAGATGATTGGAAGTTAATTGCAGAGAGGTATTTCAAATAATTCATATCTAGGAACTTGTAATCACAATAGTTTCCAAATTTATGGATTTAAGGATGAAATTGTATGGAACAAATTAGTTTACCAGCACACCATTTTATAGTACTATAGCACTAGGTGATAACATGTTCTTCACCCGATAGAAAAAGGCAAACCTTTTGAAAAATTGGGACGCAAAGTTACAGGTCTAAGGTAATTACTAAGACGGCTGTGCTACCTAAAATATCTAAATATTTTAGGAGGTTACATATGTTGGAATCCTTATTAGTCGAGCGCATAGATATAGAATGGGCAGAGTTAATACTCGATGCATTAGAAATAGGATTATCACCTGATGACATTAGAGCATTTTTTAATCAATATAGACCTGAATAAGGTCTTTTTTTTTGGCTGTTTTCGTAAACATTGTTGCTTTTTCGGGTATCTTAAGAAATCTTACTGAGGTTTGTTAGAAGTGAAAGGTTTAGCTCCCCCATTAACATATATATTAACTATAAGATAGTAGAAAGCTTACAGCTGCAGAATATAGGTCTTTTACACTATATTTATACCTAACATACCTTATGTTATTCCTTAAATATTTCATTCATCATTTCATCTTCCTCTAGAAATCTTATTGCTTTCTGACGATAAACAGCATCATGAAGATAAGTATAACGATTCGGTTTAATCATATGGGCGTTTTCAATCGCATATCGATATTCAGTTTTTTTCATATCCAATTGTTTTACATAGTCAAAAAAGCCAGTTCTCGAAAAGACCTTTGTAACCCTTTCAGCACGGTGGTTTTGCACATTAGCCATTATATAAGTCGCCACTCCAACTTGTATTCCATGCATCTGCGGTTGTTGAGATATTTTATCGAGCATATGTGAAATTAGATGCTCTGAACCACTTATCGGTGAGCTATTCCCACTAATCACAGTTGATATGCCGCCTAGTGTAAGTGAACTTACTAATTCTTTGAGAAAAATCGGTGCCTTAATATCAGTCATTGGTGTACGAATAAAACTATTAACAGCTTTTTTGCTTAACATATAAGCAAAATGATTCATGCTAATTCCTTGTTTTTCCTCCTCAAATTCCCAATCAACTAATGCTGTAATATTCGACATTAAATCTCCGATACCAGCAAGAATAAACCGGTTTGGCGCTTGTTGAACAATGTCTAAATCGACAACGATACCAAACGGTACCCGTGCAGGAACTGTTGTTTTCTTATGATTGACGATAAGAGAGCAATTGCTGCTAGCAAATCCATCATTAGAAGCCGAAGTAGGGATGCTTAAAAAAGGGATATTGCGTACGAATGCAATGTACTTTCCGTAATCAATAACCATTCCCCCACCAATTGTCATCACAACTTCATACTGTTCAAATTCAAATGCTTTTTTTATCAATTCTTGAATCTCTATGTTATTTGGCATTAATACATCAGTAACCGTAACTGACTGTATAGACCGGAGCACACCTACTCTAAAGTTTTCATATGTGAACTCATCAAATAATAAAAGTGCTTTATTAAAGCCATGTTGAATTAAGATTTTCTCAAGGTTAAAAAGCGCGCCGTTATTGATTTCTAGAATAGTAGGGATTTGTATATTTGTAATCGGTAACATTTGACTAGAAGCACTCCTTAGTATTTTCTCTACTTGAATATCGATGATGAAGCGCGGGGACGGTTCTTTCGCTTCCTTTTCATAAGAAAAGGAAGCAGGAGAACCGTCCCTCTGCTTCCCTATTTCTCATATAAGCCATATGTTTTTGTGACATCTTGTATATAGATAATTCCGTTTCCTGGTTCGTCTATTTTTAACTTGGTTCTTATTGATGAGACGATTGCATCTGTTTTTTGTTTATCAGATAAGATAATCACAATTTCCTTTTCAGGTTCAATAGCCATATTAAATACCTTACTTGTTTCATGGATACCTGAACCTCTTGCATTAACAATCGTTCCACCCTTAGACCCTGCTTCAACAGCAGCATCAATTACATCTTCTGCATTTCCCTTTTCAACAATTACTGTAATGGAATGATACATACTTTCATCTGCACCCTTTCCTTCTATTATTTCTTCGTTCTCCACTTTACAACTTCTTGCCCCTAACACACGACCGACAGATATAGTAAATGCTATTCCATGATTTGGCTTGGTGAATTTATATTTTTTATCTAACTGCTCTAGCACTTCGAATGCTGTTTTTTTATTCGCTACCATTAGAACAATTTCTTTTCGTATATTCGTTAAGGAGAAAAACTCCAGGAGGCTGTTTTTTATAGTCCCTTTACCTAAAAGAACGGTGCCTCCTGAAATACCGAACTTTTTAGCTGTTTGCATAACTTTGCTCCCGATCCCAAAGTTAACAATGATACAAACCAATTCAAATTCGGACACTTCATTGTGGTTGGACATCTTTTTCAATACCTCCCTTTTTAGACTTCAATTTAAAAATCAACCCTAAAATTTGTAAAGATATAATCGGCGTCATTGCTACCATCGCAATCATTCCAAATCCGTCTTTTAATACATCAGCACCTTCTATCGCTTCTGCAGCACCTTGCACAAATGCTAATATAAATGTGGCAGTCATCGGTCCTGATGCAACACCACCAGAATCAAAGCCAATTCCAACAAACAATTTTGGGACAATGAAGGACATTATTAGTGCAATGATATAACCTGGTAGTAAATAATGCCATAATTGAAGATCCGGTACAAGTATTCTTATGATTGACAATGCAATTGCCAAGCCGACTCCAATACAAAGTGTAGCTAAAACTGCTTTCCTTTTAACATAACCACTCGTAACATCTTCGATTTGGTGTGTGAGAACATGTACAGCCGGTTCCGCCAATATTGTTACGAGACCAAGAACAAACGCTATGATAATAACATATGCTTTATTGTCTAATGAGGCAATACTATGTCCAATTGCACTACCCACATCCATAAACCCAGCATTTACACCAACTAAAAATAATACAAGTCCAACAAATGTAAAGAGAATGCCCATTAAGATTTTTCTTACAACTTTTTTTGACATTTTAAACGAAATGATTTGAAAGACAAGAAAGATAATGACGATTGGAAGAAGTGCTATGATTATTTCCTTAGCTAAAAACGGGAGATGGTGTAGAAACGGACTTATAATAGCTGTTGAATCTGTATGCATCGTTTCAAGGCTCCCTGTAATTTCATCGGTTTTAGAGATGATGTTCATAATCATTACTGTAATGATTGCACCCGTCGAAGCAATGGCAACTAAACCGAAACTATCTTTTTCGGATGCCTTGCTGTCCTTTTTTATGGCCGATACCCCTAGCGCTAAAGCTAATATAAATGGGACAGTTAAAGCTCCGGTTGTCGCTCCTGAGGCATCAAATGAGATTGCTAAAAATTCTGGAGAAGTAAAAACTGCTAGTACAAAAATGACCAGGTATAGGGTAAATAGCATTTTATACAATGGGATATTATAAACAATCCGGGCCAGACCTACAGCGATTAACAGACCAATCCCGGTAGATACAACTATGACAAGACTTCCCTTAGAGATTAAACCAGAAGTAACATTCTCAACTTGTCCGGCAAGGATATGTAAATCTGGTTCTGCAATCGAGATAAAAAAACCAAGACCTAATCCAACCAAAATAACGAGCAAAATCTTATTTGACTTAGCTAGCATCCCTCCCATCGCTTGTCCAATCGGAGTAATCCCAATATCCACCCCAAATAAAAAAATCGTTAACCCTATAATAATGAGAATTGCACCAATAATGAACCGTATTAACAATGATGAGTCAAGCGGGGCCAATGTGAAATTTAATACAAATACTAACCCTGTAATAGGGAGTACGGCGAATAACACTTCTTTTAATTTCTCAACTAATACATGCAATGTTCTTCATTCCTTTCTATAACTTTATGAATATGTGATTGGTCTTTAACACCACCTTACTTAAGTTGCAAGTGTTATTAGATAATTCGAATTTAAAAGATTATGTTTTTTACTAACGTATAAAGGATTGGTTGGCGTGGAAATTAACGTGTAATGCTAATGCAGTAGTAAACAACAATGTTTACGATAACCAGTCCTTTCATTTTAATCTATGAATAAATCATTAATAATATTAAACAAAACGATAGCTGGATGGACTTCAAGGCGGAGAATTTAATTACCCTCGTTTGAAAACGTATACATTTCAATAAAAAAATCTGTCACATATGGGCACACGTATCCCATGCGACAGACTCCACCTTATATCAAACATTTTGACTATTAAGTTCCCATAAAAGATATATCTATAATATTATAACATATTTATTCTTATAGTATCATTTTTAAATAGCTGATAATTATATGAAATGTCATACATCCCTTACTAGTAGGTCAATACCATAGTGTTTCAAATATTGACTAAAAGAGTGTTCAAAGAAAGTATAATCTACTCATCAGCAAGTTATTCATTATAAGTAGTTCATAATTTACTGATAACAAGAACAAAAGCTCAGGGCGCCTGTTCAGCCTAGTGAAAATAAGACGCTAATGATAAAAGACGTTCTTAGTCTATAAATGAAAAGATAAGCATGTACATTTTCGACTATATAAGAAAATAGCAGCGCTCTAATTAACCATAGAACTAGATAAATCAACACAACGGTAAAATTGCAGCATTCTAATTGCCCGTAGAGGTAGAGAAAACGTGAACACGGTAAAATAACAGCACTCTAATTACCCATAGAACTAGAAAAACCACACAACGGTAAATTAGCAGCATTCTAATTAACCGTAGAACTCGATAAATCAACACAACGGTAAATTAACAGCACTCTAATTACCCGTAGAGATAGAGAAAACGTGAACACGGTAAAATAACAGCACTCTAATTACCCATAGAACTAGAAAAACCACACAACGGTAAATTAGCAGCATTCTAATTGCCCGTAGAGGTAGAGAGAACGTGAACACGGTAAATTAACAGTAGTCTAATTACCCATAGAACTAGAAAAACCACACAACGGTAAATTAGCAGCATTCTAATTAACCGTAGAACTCGATAAATCAACACAACGGTAAATTAGCAGCATTCTAATTAACCGTAGTAATAGATAAATCAACACAACGGTAAATTAGCAGCATTCTAATTAACCGTAGTAATAGATAAATCAACACAACGGTAAATTAGCAGCATTCTAATTAACCGTAGTAATAGATAAATCAACACAACGGTAAATTAGCAGCACTCTAATTACCCGTAGAACTAGAAAAACCACACAACGGTAAATTAACAGCATTCTAATTAACCGTAGTAATAGATAAATCAACACAACGGTAAATTAGCAGCACTCTAATTAACCGTAGTAATAGATAAATCAACACAACGGTAAATTAGCAGCGCTCTAATTAACCGTAGAACTAGATAAATCAACACAACGGTAAAATTGCAGCATTCTAATTGCCCGTAGAGGTAGAGAAAACGTGAACACGGTAAAATAACAGCACTCTAATTACCCATAGAACTAGAAAAACCACACAACGGTAAATTAACAGCATTCTAATTAACCGTAGAAATAGATAAATCAACACAACGGTATATTAGCAGCACTCTAATTGCCCGTAGAGGTAGAGAAAACGTGAAATCGGTAAAATAACAGCACTCTAATTACCCGATGTCAAAGTGCATATCCACAGTAGAAGAATTTTATAATATCCTGGATTAGACTATAAAAAGAGCAGTTCATTGAAGCAACCGCTCTTTTTAGTAAGAAAAAAACATTAATTCTCTATGCTTTTCAGGTAAAACACATGAGATTGGAAGTCTCCTCTTCGCTTTGAAGAAGAATGATTTACACCATTAAACTCTGTAGGCAATTGCAAACCGACCTGCATTAGTTCATCTCCATAATATGTTCGTCCCTCAATCTCATACAATCTATCTTCTGCCAATCCGCTTAATGTTAATGTTTGCTGTTTCCTGCTATTTGGTGTTGCCAGAACTTTATAGTAGCCTACTAATGCCTCTGTTTGGTCTCGGCTAACTACAATCCAAGCAGTTTCATTATTAGAGAAAGGACTTAATAGACGAATAAAGTCACCTTCGCGTATCAATTGTCGGAACTTCTTATAGAATACCACCTGTTCCTTAACCATTATCCGCTCTTCTTCTGATAAGGTTAATGGGTCAAGTTCATAACCAAAAGTTCCAAAATATGCGGTATTTGCTCTAGTCTCAAGTGGCGTTTCCCTATATGTTTGATGATTTGGAACGGCAGATACATGTGAACCCATACTATATAGTGGATACGCATAAGAAGTGCCATATTGAATCTTTAACCTTTCAACTGCATCCGTATTATCACTTGTCCACGTTTGTGGTGCATAATATAACAAACCAGGGTCAAAACGACCGCCACCACCTGCACAAGATTCAAACAGGACATGAGGGAATTCCTTTGTTAATCGTTCATAAAGAGAATATACTCCTAAAATATAACGATGAAAAAACTCCCCCTGATTCTTTGCCGAAAGATTCTCTGAAAACGGCTCAGTAATATAACGATTCATATCCCATTTAATATACGAAAGATTTGTTTGTTTAATAATACTGGACATCTTGTCATACAAATAATCCACAATATCCGCTCTTGAAAAGTCAAGTACGAGCTGATTTCTTCCTAACGTTCGATGCTGGTCTGAAAAGCCAACAGCCCAGTCCGGGTGATTTCGATATAGCTCACTATTCGGGCTAATCATCTCTGGTTCAAACCATAGACCAAATTTCATTCCCGTCTTTGAAATCCTTTTAGCTAAGCTTTCCAATCCATTCGGGAGCTTGTTTAAGTCAACATCCCAATCTCCTAGTGATGACGTATCATCATTTCTCTTTCCAAACCAACCGTCATCAAGGACGAGCATTTCAATACCTAGTTCATTGGCAGAAGCAGCAATATTAACGAGTTTTTCCTCATTAAAATTAAAATAAGTAGCTTCCCAATTATTAATTAAGATTGGGCGATCTGCATCTCGCCACTGTTTTGGGATTAAATTATCCCGGTAAAGCCGATGGAAGGCTTGACTCATCCCATTTAACCCTTTATCAGAATAAACCATAACGACTTCAGGTGTTTGAAAAGACTCCTCAGCTTTAAGGTACCACTTAAATCCAAATGGATGAATCCCTGCCATTAATCTTGCCACATCATAGTGGTCTACTTCTACCTGCATCATAAAATTACTGCTATATACAAGGTTAAATCCATATACCTCACCAGTATGCTCAGTCGCATAAGGTCTTCTTAATGCCATGAACGGATTATGCTGATGTGAACTTGCACCACGCAAACTAGATATTGATTGAATTCCCATTTCAAGATTGCGTTCCTTAATATAGCGTTCACGTGCCCATGCGCCTCCAAGATGGGTTAAGATGAATTCTTTATCTTGGAAGTCGAGGGCAGCACTCATGATACGGTCAATCACTAGTTCTTCACTGCCAGTATTTTTCAAGGAAGCACTTCTTGTAATAGCTGGTTTGTCACGAAATATTGTATAGGATAACTGTAATTCAGCTTTAAGATATTCATCCTTTAAATTGATTTGGAGTGTAGTTGCATCCTCTTGGTCATTAGAATAAGTACTAGGTAACCCTTTCAACAGTGGTTTTCCTTCTATTATTTTATAAGAATCATAAATGAATTTTGGAACATGTGCACTGTTTTCTCTTCCAACACTAATCGCAGGTTCTCTAAAATCTGAGTTTCCATAAGTCGGATATTCCTGTCTTAATGTTTCTAAATTGAATGCCGGGTCATCCTCATATATATGGCAACTAGCTGCAGTCGGTATATCATAAGCTTGTAAATGAGAAAAGTCTGCTCTGTTACGTAGCGCCTTTCCAAAGTATAGATGTCCTAGCTGACCATTTTTCATCACATGAAAAATGTAGCTAATTTTACCGTTCGTTAAGTTAAATTGCAATTTTTCAGAATCCATATATATTAACATCAAACTTCACCCTTACTAAAAATTATCTATGAAGATGACCTAAAACCAAAGTGCCTGACCCCATAGGCAAACACTTAGAGTCATCTTCAAACTCCTATACTCTTTGTATCAAACATTCAAATTCTATATTTTGGTCCGCTTTAATGAGGTGTTCCTCGTGAACGGGTGCACCCCAACTATCATCACCACCGACTCCCATCTGTTTGCCCGCAATCGTAACGACTGTATAGTGGACATTTGGAAGTTCATAAATATGCTGGGCATTTTCAAGCTCAAAGGCAGTGTATGGACTAAAGTTACATTCTAACTTTTCTGTCACTGCTGAAATTTTCATTCCGTATCCATCTTGATTCGTTACACTGACGCGTCGGACTCCAGTTCGATTACCAGACTCCTGTGGCATAACATATTCTGATAGATTATCTGCTACATGATTTTTAAACGTTGTTAATTTTGCCCCCATTGCACGGTCTGAATAATTTTCTTCTGGGCCTAGCGCATACCAATCAAGTTGATTATATTCAGCAGGTACCTTGAAAGATAGTGCAAAAATCGGCATATTCGGTAAATTCTTAGTACCAAAATATGAAGACTTCACGTGGACACTGCCATCAGGGTTAACTGTGTATGTCGTCTTAACCTCAATATCATCGTTAATTGAGAATTTATATGTGAACGTAATGCTAACTCTATCTATTTCCTCTTCAAGTTCTATATTTACACACTTCCTTGCCAAACTTGCTGCATACCATTGACCAGAATCAAACCCTTGAGAGTAACCACGATCATTATCAGTTGTTGCTCTCCAGAACAATGGCGCCGGTGGCGTTGAAATCATTTCTCTTCCTGCGTAGTTTAAGGACACCAAGCTTCCTACTGACTTTGAGAACATAACGATGAAATCCTTGCCGTGTACACCAATATTAACGTCACCTTGAACAACACGTAAATGCCCACTACCTAAGGCGATTTCACTTGTCCCGACTTGAAACACATATTGACCGAAAGCTATTTCATATCCTGATTCTGCCCATATATTTCTATCCTTTAACTTTAGAGAAGTATGGATGCAGTACTCACCGCTTTTTTGTTTATAATCAGCCGGCAATATAAATTCAAACCTTCCTACACTCTGTGGTTCAACATCGGCAACTAGCGTATTTCTATACAGTTCATTTCCTTCATAAAACAATACATACTCAAGCTCATAATCAGCAGTATTCGTAAACAAGCTTTCATTATTGATTGTCACACCAGTTTGGTCAGGAATTAATTTAAAATCTTGATATAAAAATTTCACTTCCTGCATTTTTGGTGAAAGTTTACGGTTTGCATACACGATGCCATTTGTACAGAAGCCGTAGTCAGTTGGACGGTCACCAAAATCACCACCATACGCAAGATATTCGTTGCCGTAACGGTCCTTCTTATAAATCGATTGGTCAATATAATCCCAAATGAATCCACCCTGATACATTGGGTATTTTTGTTCTAATTCTGTGTATTTGTACATGCCGCCTAATGAATTGCCCATTGCGTGCATATACTCGCAACTGATGTAAGGTTTTTTAGGATTTTCATTTAAATATTTCTCGATATCGCTCGGTTTTGCATACATACGGCTTTCCATATCACTTGTATCATCATAATCACGATTATGGAATACACCCTCATAATGGACAAGTCTGCTTGGGTCAGCACGTTTAAAATATTTTGAAACATTTAAAATGACTTCACCAGCATAGGATTCATTTCCACATGACCATATTAATATCGATGGGTGGTTTTTATCGCGCTCTACCATTGAAATTGCCCTGTCCATGACAATTGGTTCCCATTCAAGTTTATTACCGGGAATATTCCAAGACGGCTCGACTTTCCCAAGCTTCTGCCAAGAACCATGTGTTTCTAAATTCATTTCATCTATAACGTATACACCATATTCATCACATAGCTCATACCAATAGCTCTGATTCGGATAATGAGAAGTTCGGACAGCATTGATATTATGACGCTTCAATGTTTGAATATCCCAAAGCATGTCTTCTTTTGTAATCGCACGACCGCGGCGAGGGTTGAATTCATGTCGATTAACACCTTTGAATACGATCCGCTCGCCATTAAGACACATTATGTTATCAATAAGCTCAAATCTTCTAAACCCTAACTTTTGGGGTACGACCTCCACGAGATTCCCAGAAGCGTTATATAATTTTACATACAATCTATATAAATATGGATTTTCTGCACTCCAAAGGGCAGGCTTGTCAACATGCATTTTAATCGACCACTTACTCTCGTTCTTTTCAGCATAAGCTATTTGGATGACATTTCCTTTGTCATCGACTAATTCAGCAGCAATTTTTGTAGGTTCATTTCCTTGCACCTTTAAATCTACAGTTAGCAACCCTTTCGTAAAAGTTGAATCTAATTCAGGACGAACATGAATATCATTCACGTGAATTTCAGGAACAGTATAGAGGTATACATCGCGGAAAATACCGGAGAACCTCCAAAAGTCTTGGTCTTCCAGCCAACTTCCAGAACTCCGTTGATAAACTTCAACAGCAAGTTTATTCTCTCCATCATTTAAGAAAGGAGTTAAATCAAATTCTGCAGGTGTAAAGGAGTCTTCACTATAACCAACAAATTCTCCATTTAACCATACGTAAAATGCCGATTCTACCCCTTGAAACGAAATGTAGACAGGTCTATTTTGCATATTCTCAGAAACATTGAAATACTTTACATAACTTCCAACAGGGTTATGGTCTGATGGTATTTCAGGTGGACGAATTTCGTAATGCCCATCCCACGGATACATCGTATTAACATATTGAGGCTGCCCATAGCCTTGGAGTTGAATATGACCGGGCACAGTAATATTTTCCCACCCAACACATGAATAGGCTGTTTCAAAAAAATTAGCAGGTCGCTGCTGTGGATTAACACTGTAGGCAAATTTCCATTCTCCATTTAAATATGTACGTAATTGCATTGGTACACCTTCGCGTGCCTCATCCATGGACGTGTAGTAATAATGATCAGAATGGGCCGGAAGACGACCTACAGCAAACACACTTATATCCGTAAGCCAGTTTAAGCCTGGTGACGTTTTCATATCTAGTACACTCCTTATCTACTTTTATTATGATTAATCCCCTTGTTGAAAATTATATATTATAGGTTTAATAAAATTGGAGGAGACCCAAACTGCTTTCACTAAAGCTAACTGGACCTCCTACAAAAGCATATGTCTTGTACTAACTTTCGATAACTTATTTTACAGATCCCATCATTCCAGCTACAAAATGCTTTTGCATAATGAAGAATATAATCGCTGCTGGCAATGTTGCAATGGCAATTGCAGTCATAATAACACCAAAGTCAGGTGAGTAGCTTGAGCCTAGTACTGATATCAGCAAAGGAATCGTTTGATTTTCTGGCGATTGCAGCACAACAAGGGGCCATAAGTAGCTGTTCCAACTTGCCATAAACGTAATAATCGCTGCTGCAGCATAGGTTGTTTTCATCGTTGGGATATAGATTCTAAAAAACACACCTAATTCTGTTAAACCATCTATTCTACCTGCTTCAAGGATGTCCTTTGGAAACATCTTCGTACTTTGACGAAAGAAAAAAATCAGGAAGGCTGTCGTAACAGTTGGTATAATAACTGCACCAATCGTATCGATTCCGATGAACGGCATCGTTTGTGAGACTGTTCCAAACATCCTGAATAAAGGAACCATTAGCGCTGCAAATGGAATCATCATTGAAAGCAACAGAAAGTTAAATAAGATGTCCTTTGCCCTACTTTTATATATTTCAAATCCATAGCCCGCCAAGGAAGCAATGAGCATCCCAAGTAAAGTTGTTATAATGGAAATTTTCGCTGAGTTTATTAGAGCCGGAACTAAGTCGACCGTATCTAATAAATTTTTTAAATTCTCTAAAAAGTGACTTCCTGGTAATAACCTGCCTTTTGTGACATCAACTGATTTATTCGTTGCACTAATGATCATCCATAAAAATGGAAAAATTGACACGATCGCTGCAATCGATAGAAATCCATAACCAAATACCTTTTTAAGCATTTTTATCACCTGCCACCCTGAACTGTATGATTGAGAAAATGACGATTAAAATAACAATTGCATACGAAACAGTTGCCGCATATCCAAAATCCGGAGTGTATTTAAATGACAAATTATAAATATATTGCGAGATTGTCATTGTTGCGTTTCCTGGTCCACCCACTGTAATATTCATTACTTCATCAAATAACTGCAGTGTACCAATTGTAGAAGTAATGGAAGTAAATAAAATAATTGGTTTTAGCATTGGTATCGTGATTTTGAAAAACGTTTGGATAGGTGAAGCACCATCAATTTTGGCTGCTTCGTAAATTGAATGGTCTATATTTTGCAATGACGAGAGATAAAAAATCATATTATATCCGGTCCAACGCCATGTTATCGCAATAATTATCGTAATTTTTGCCCAAAAAGGGTCTGTTAGCCATTGAATCGGCTCAGATATAAGTGAAATTTTCATTAACATAATGTTGACCAAGCCATCTTGACCAAATAAATATTTGAAAATAACGGAATAAGCCACGAGTGACGTTACACACGGCAAGAAAATCGCTGTGCGGAAAAATCCTTTAAACTTCAAAGCTTTATCATTTAATAAAACAGATATAAACAAAGCAAGAATAATCATAACTGGAACCTGGATGATTAAATAAATCACTGTATTCTTTACTGTTGTTAAAAATACTGGGTCTTTCAATAAACGAGCATAGTTTTCCAATCCAACAAATGATAAGTTCGTTCCTCTGCCGGACTGTAATGACATAATGAAAGCCTGAACCATCGGATAGAAGTAAAATACAAATATTAACAAAGCTGCCACAGTAACAAATGACCAGCCAATTATTGTATTTTTTAATCGGTAACTTCTACTTGATTTCATCGGTTGTACAGGTGGGTTCGCTTTTGCAGGTAGCACTTTCTTCAACTCCTTAACTAGTAATTTCTTTCTAGTTAGTCTTATAGAAAAGCCCCGTAATACTCTCATTAGTAATCACTTTACTTAAATAAAGATGACAGAGAGTATCCGAGGCTTCGCTCAACTACTTCACTTGTGTTTCTGCTTGTGTTTGAGCGTTTTTTAGAGCCTTATCAAGGTCTTTATCCTTAATATAATTTTGTGCTTCCACTGCAAGAATATCTTCAATTGCATACGTGTGTAAGCCGAAGTTCACCTGTGGAATTTCTTCTGTCCATTTCGCAAAATCAGCGATGATTTTTTGGCCACTAAAATATTCATCAGCAGCTTGGTATGCTTCACCTTCCGTTGCTGGTTTGTACGTACCGATTGCACCGATTTCTTTATTTATCGTTTGATAGAACTCTACGTTTGAACCAAATGTTTTTCCGAGAAATTCTGCAGCCTTTTCTTTACCTGGTACATCGAGGACATACCATGAGCTTCCACCTAAATTCGATGCATTAACCGAATCAGCTATCCCTGGTAGTTTAGGGAATGGTACCACTGCCCATTTACCTGATTGTGAAGCTTCTGCCTTAATCGATGGCGTTATCCAGTTACCAGTAGGTACTGTAGCAACCTCACCGCTGTTAAAGCCTGCTAAAAATTGACTCCAGTCAGATATTGGCTTCACTAAATCTGCATCTAAGATTTTCTTATACGTTTCAAACGCTACTTTAAGTGCTTCATTATTCGCAAGGTTTGGTGTGACACCATCTTCTTCTAAATACCAAGAACCAGCAGTTTGGATCATCATTCGAATTAACCCAAGATCATTAGGGTCTTGTGTTAACATATGCTTCCCTGTTGCTTCTTTCACTTTCTTTCCAATTTCAATGTACTGATCCCAATCAATATTTTGTAAATCTTCAACAGAGTATCCTGCTTGCTCTAAATAATCTGTTCTTACATATAATCCGGTTACTCCTGTATCAAACGGTAGGCCATAGTTCTTGTCATCTAAGCTGGTAGGAGCAATTTTATAATCGGCAAAATCCTCTGCTTTAAATGAATCAGTCAGTTCATGGAACATGTCTGGGTACGCTTGTAGGAAGCTTTGCGCACGATAATCTTCAATTAAAACGATATTCGGTAAACCTTTAGTAGTCCCTGAACTTAAGCTAGTATTTAACTTTTGAATAATATCATCTTGAGCATTTTCAATTATTTTTATCTTGAGGTCTGGATTTTCAGAAGCATACGTTTCTTTTGCTAGTTCCATTGCTTTAATGTTAAAATTCGGATCCCAAGCCCAAACTGTTATCTCGTTTGTATCCTTTGATTCACCAGAAGCATTTTCTGTTTTTTCCCCTGAAGAACAGGCTGTTGCAGTAATAACGAGTAGGCTTATTAACAGTGCAAGTAATTTCTTCATAACTTTCCCCCCAAATAATCTAAGTTTTGTAAGCGCTATTATTCTTACATTTCTAATGTTAGCACCAGCTAGGAGGTAACAGTTAGGAAGATATTTTCTACTTTTTGTACTTTTTTTAGATAATTGAATACGGTTACATTTAGCGATTTGTACTTTCTTTAGATTCTATGATTATTTTTGAATTGGGAGGGTAATTTGCACCTTTGTCCCATCTCCAACCTCACTAGACATTGTCACGCCGTATCCTTCTCCGTAAATTAGCTGAATACGTTCATGTACATTCTGAACCCCTATTCCAGAAAAGTGCTGATTTTTCCGACTTGTGGTTGGGAGCTCATTACTACTAGCTATATCCATCCCATCCCCATTGTCAACAACCTCACAAATCAACATATTCCCCTCATGCCAAACGAGGACATTGATATACCCTTCCTGCTTTTGTATAAACCCGTGGAAAAATGAATTTTCCATGAAAGGTTGGAGAATCAATTTTGGTATTTGCACTTGTTCACAATCTGGTGAAACGAAATAGTTCACTTTGATACGATTTCCATAGCGCATCTGATTAATGAGAACATAATTCTTTAAATTCTCTACCTCCTGCTTTACTGAAATCGTTTCACTGACATTTCCTATTGTATTTTGCAACAAAGAAATGAAGGCATTAATTGTTGCCTCAGTTTCTTCTTTGTCACCTTGTTGAACCATAAACTTAATAGAAGTTAGCGTGTTGTATAAGAAATGCGGATTTATTTGCTGTTGCAATGCAGCTAATTCCGCATTTCGTTGCTGCTTTTGTGAAACAACTAACTGATTAACATATTCATGTAGTTCATCTAGCATCGAATTAAAAGCATGGCCAATCTGTCTTGTTTCATATGTTCCTAGTACTTCCACATAATGACCAAACTCATGCTTCGATGTATTCTCAATTTGTTTCACTAGCTTTGATAATGAATTAGTTATTCTTCTCGAAGCCAAAAACACAATCATTAAAGCAACCAACACAACCCCCATTGAAATGAGCAGAATTTCTTCTTTATCTATCAAACTGCCAAATGCTGATTCCTTATCAATGATATTAATCATGTACATATCAAAAGAGGGGAGGTATTCGGTCAAAATGATTTGTTCTTTCCCTAAAAAGTCACCAATTATATACTCTTCCGGATTATCATGTATCTCTTTCGTGTAACTAAGGAGCTCGTCCGAATACTTTCCAATAAATTTGGACTGGTCGCTTGACATAATGATTCCAGACTGGCTTAGTAAGAAGACATGATTACCAGGACTCGTATAGTTTGAATAAAACTTTCTAAATTCCTTTTCATCAATAGCAAAATACATCGTACCGTAGAGATTACCTGTTGTCCGTTCCATTAATGCCTTTGTTGTCACGATAAAATTACTTTGTTTTTGTTTATTATATTGATACAACAATTTTTTTGGCTGGTTCATCGCATTATGGGTAATGTTCCCTTTCTTTAACTCCCGATCCGATATTGGCCAATACATTCTGTCAGTTGCATACAAAACTCCATTCATCCCTGTAACGATAACTTCTGTGTCGTATGTATCGATACTAGACTTAATTCGTTTCATCTGCTGTCCTAATGTAAAATAATCGTTAAATCGCTCGATATTGGTGCCGTCTCTCGTTAAAATTTCCTTAGTCGTACCGCTTTGCAATAAATTATTAGATGCAATCACAACTGAGTAATGATAAGCTTCAAAGCTTTCTTGAACCTGGTCCATTACTTTAGCGTTCGTAATACTAAAGTTCTCAAAAAAGAATTCCTCTGACATCCGAATTGTTGTCCAAGTAATTATCACTGAAACTGAAATTATGATAATGACACTAACCAAAAACATTGTGATGAACAGGTTATTATGTTTAAAACGTTCAGGAATTAATTTCATATGAATACCATCTCTTATCTCATGTTCTGTTTTCTTCGATATTGACTCGGTGAAAGTCCAGTGAATTTTTTGAATACTTTACAAAAATAACTATGATCTGAATAACCGACCATCCCGCTTATTTCTGAAATCGTTGCCCTTCTTTCAACTAATAGCTTTGATGCTTCTTCAATACGAATTCGGTTTAAATACTCGATAAATCCTTCGTCACTATGATTTGAGAAATAGCTAGATAAATAGGATGGATTAAAATGAAAATGCTTTGCTACTTCACTTAAAGTCAATGGTTCTGCATAATGATTCTTTATATATTCCAATAGTTTCTTTATATTTAAGTTTTCAAAGTGGTCTTTACTAGAATTAATACATTGCCTCACTTCTAATATAAATTGATCTAGAAGTTCAATAACTGCATTGGCTGACTTTGCTTCATCAATTGACTTAAAATAAGCATATTTAGATTGATTTAACTCTCTAACTTCGTATTCCATGTTTCCTAGGAGGACCGTAACATTAAAAATAACATTGCCAAAAAATGATTTATATTCATATACATCCATCGTATAACATTTCGACATAATCTCTACATGTTCCCTAAGATGAATAAAAGCGCTTTCAAAATTTTTCCTCTTCATTTCACTTGTAAACAAATCTAAATTAAAATCCATGCAGTCATTTTCAATTGAAGGCAGAATCTCTTTCGTTAGCAATGGAACTTCCGGAAAGAAAAAGCGATAATTTAGTAATTTCGCTAAGCTACCTTTGTAAATGTTACCTAGCTGTGAAAAATCAGTGAATGTTTCACTCATAACAAACTGATAATGAAGGTTAGATTTCCCAAACGCGTTCAAATGTTGAACCAATGCTGAAAAATCATTTCCATTTACAAGTAAAAAATCCTTTTCCAGATGGAATAAATACTGTTCGCTAACGTATTCTTCCAGTTCCACTTGAAGCGATTTCACTGATCCTACACCATTAACTGTAACGCCCAATAAACAATAATTATGATAAGGAAAAGTATCTCCTATCTGCTTTTCATCATATTGAACATCGTAACCTGCTATCAATCTTTGAATAATTTGCTCGATTGATAGATTAACATTAGAGTTATTCTCCTTCATTTGTAATGATGGAATTCTTTTAACAGCAGCGTGCAAAGCTTTTAAAATCCCCTTCGCATCCAATTTCGGTTTGAGAATATAATCAACTACCCCATTTTGAAAAGTAGAGCGCACGTAATCAAACTCTCCAAAACTACTAAGGATGATTACTTCAATGTACGGATAGCGCTCCTTAACAACTCTTGTTAACTCTTCACCATCCATTATAGGCATAACAATATCGGTAATGATGATATGGGGATTCTCAGTTTCAATTAATTGAAGCGCCTCCTTGCCATTCGATGCTTCTCCAACAATTTCAAATCCTTCTTGCTCCCAATTAAGGTAATGTTTAATCCCTTGTCTAATCAATACTTCGTCATCAACAATAAGTACTCTGCCTCTTTCTCGTACTGTCATTTCTATCCCTCCAGATGGTGAGAATTTCATTTTATAAGTTATATATTATTATACATTTTACGAGAATAGTGAATGATAAAAAGATATATTTGAGGGACTGTTCCTCACTGCGTTAAAGCGGTGGGGGACTAAAGCGGTGGGGGACTGTCCCCGGCCCGTTACTAAGAAAAAGTCTAATTCATATTTCAATAATATAGCCGAAGAAAAGAGGCTACCTATTTATAGGAGCCTCCATGTATTATTATTCAGCTTCAATTGCACCTTCGATAACTTCTTGTGGAATTTCAATTTCCTTAATGTGGTTATGTTCTACATACTGACCTTTCATATCTTGTGCAATTTTAATTGTTTGGCCCTCAGCAGTCATTTCCATTTCCATGTTAAGGTTTAGAACTGTTGGGTAAAATGTCTTTTTATCAATATGAATTTCATAATCCATCTTATTTATTTTCATATTTTCAAAGACTTCTGTTGAATCAGCCATCCCTTCAGGCAATGTCTCTTGAACTGTTTCCTTTAAGAAATCAGTAAATTTATCGCCTGAGGCATTTAATACTAAAATGTAATTTTCATCATCTTGTTGGAATTTAAAATCGTCAACAAACTTTTTCAAGTTTTCAATTTCCGCTGCTGGATTTGTCTGTTGGTCAGAGACTTGTAATAAGTCTTCCATCATATCTGATGGGAACTTCATCCAAGCTTTACTATTTGGCTCATAAAAATACATACCGTCTTTTGTAAAGTAACTTTCGATATCCATAACTTCTTCAGTATCAGGAATTTTCGTGCTCATTTTTTGATAAAATGCCAATGGCTCCTGTACAACATCCATCTCAAGAGTTGACCCTAAATCCATATTAGCAGCTGCATCTTGATCAGAGCTAATTTGTTGATTTAAGTCCATTTTCACTTTGAAGCTTTCTAAACCTTTTGCAGCTTCAGTCGTTTTATCAAAAACTTCTTGTAATGTTAACTCAGATTGCTTCTCTTCAGTTGCTGCTGTTTCTTTTTCTGTTGATTTCTCTGTTTTATTTACCGGTTCTGCACTAGAATTACATGCTGCCAGCATCATAACAAAGAGAAATCCTACTAAAATCGATAAACCTTTTTTCAATATATCCACATCCTTCTTCTTTTTACGCTTATTAATACGACCTATTCATTATAAAGGTTTCACTTTGATAATAATCCCTACTAAATTCCTATTTTTAGTTGTACTGGATTTTTCTAGGATTACAGATATTTATACAGTAAAAAACATTGATACCTTATTGAAAAAATCGGAATAAGGTATCATTTTTCGTTATGTACTTTGATAGTTTTATCCCAAAACAAAAGTACTAGATACTATATTAATTTGAACATCATAAAAACAAAAAAAGGAAACAGGCATCAAATAACTTGTACCTACTTCCTTTTTGGTTAATGAATATTTTGCTTTTTAAAGCTTCCACCCTTTACTTCAGTTATATCAGATATTGCCACAAATGCTCCCGGATCAACTTCATTAATTATTTCCTTCATTTTGCTTTCTTCCAAACGGTTGATGACGCATGTAATTTCCTTAAACTGTTCGTTTGAATATCCGCCTTGTACGATTGAATAAGTAGCACCACGGCCTAACCTGTCCCTAATTGTTTCAACCATTAATTCCGGGTATGATGTAATGATTTTGAACGTTTTTAGACCACTTAAGCCTTCCTCAACAATGTGAATGACTTTAGCTGCTATGAAATAGGCAATCGCCGATAAAATAGCTCCTTGAAATCCAAATACCGTTGACACCACAATAAAGACAAATAAATTTAAAAACAGAATTAAATCACTTGTCCCAAATGGCAATTTTCGAGAAAGTAATACGGCAAGCATATCAATTCCGTCCAATGCACCGCCATTACGTAAAGCTAAACCCATCCCAAAACCGATAATAATACCTCCAACAACTGTGACTAACAACGTGTCACCTTGAATAATTGTTGGTACATGGTGCATAAGAACTGTATTAACTGCTAAAGATGCGATACCTATTACCGAATAAACAGCAAAGCTTTTACCAATTTGTTTATACCCTAAAAAGACAAATGGTATATTTAACAGTGCAATGAGAAGACCTAGTGGTACTCCGGTTAATTGTGAACCGACAATACTCAGTCCTGTCACACCGCCATCAGATACATTGTTAGGTATTAATACGGATTCTAACCCATATGCTGTAATTGCTCCTCCAATAACAACTAATAACCCCCGTAAAATCATAAAAAGATAGTTTTTCTTTTTATTTTTTGTTTTTACACTCATATTGCTTCCTCATTTCAAACTTTTTAAGTATGTATGTGATTCTATCTTTCAATCTGTTAAAAAATAAGTAATCTTCCTTGTCAAGCAGTTATCATTTAATCCAATTATTGTGTTTTTTGCCTTTTTATTTTAGCACATAATAATCGAATGAGAAAATTGTTCTTTAAGTGGTAAAGAATCTAGAGCTAGATTTTCAAGCATTTGCCTTTACAAACTCATACGTCATCTGCGATACGATCTTATTACCACTCTCTGAAAATCCGTGTCCTTCTCCAGCCAATACTTCAATTCTCGCATGCGGATATAGGTTCGCTGCTTTCTCTCCGTATTCAAGCGGAACAATTTCATCCTGGTCTCCATGGAAAATTAATACCTGTTTATTAAACTTACCAATGTGTTCAAAAATGGAATACCCGTGTAATGACTCAAAAAAGTTTCGTCCCAAGGTCATCCCCCACAACTCATATGTATCAGGGATACTATCAAGTGTCGGGAATTTACCATTCCAGTTTTCTGCAATACCTAATGCAGGATAAAGCAAGAGCATGCCTTTAATTTTCTCAATGTTTTCATCAGCAGCTAGGGCTGTCACTAAGCCGCCTTGGCTACCCCCAAATAAAAATATATTGTCAGAGTCGACATTCTTCCAATCTCTTAAATAATGTATAACAGCACATAAATCTTCCTTTTCCGTAAATATTGTCATTTCTGTCGTCTCGAGGTCACTTTTTGACTTTACAGAGCCACCACAAAAATCAAAACAAAATGCTCCGATGCCATTCGAAGCTAAAAACTCACTATTCATTTTAAAATCATCATTTGTTCCATTATAACCATGGCTGAAAATGACGACCGGACACTTATCCATTTTGTTTGGCATATATGAAACACCAAAAATATCTCTTCCAAGATGATTTATTTTCATGTCACTTTTTACTATGTTACTCATTTCATTACCCCCATCACGATAAGTATGTATGCAAAATGAATTTTCCGATAAAGACCACTTTAATAGTTTCTATTTTACTTAATAGAGGATGATAATCATATAAAACAATTTAATTATTTTGGCGCAACTATTGAAAGTGGAATCTAAAAATAGAAAAGGGGAACTGGTTTTAAGTCCTGTTCCCTCTCATTTATAGATTCACTTCGTTTAGGAGTCGATTATTTTTCACTTTATCAAAAAGGCAAAATATCCAGCTATGCGTTGCGATTGAAATGACATCAATTACTTACTGTCGGGATAAGCGTATCCCAGTTTTCTCCGTTAACAGACCCCTCAAATTTATATACTGGCTGATAATAACCCATACTATCATAGGTATAAGCGAGTTCATATTTGTTAACAACAAGTTGGTCTCCGGCCCTTAAATCATTATAGATGGAAAAATTCCCGTTCTTGATTTCTTAATAGGCTTGAGCTGGACTGATAATATCAATCTCACGGATATATTTATTTTTATTCATAAAATAATTCATATCTAAAGTAATCTCATGATCAAGAGATGGAACTATCATAATTAGCCCATCTTCATAATCACTCTTTCCATAAGCAACATCTGTGTTAGACTTGCTTATCTCCCATCTCAGTGTATCACCGTGTTGAGTAGTAAACACCGCGTCTGAAGGCAATAAAACTTTTGAACGGAGCCATTAATCATCATATCTCATGACAATACTTATGACAGCTGTAACTTATTCATATGACATTCCCACTGCTATGATTATTTTAGCAAACCAAGATTATACTTTTTGATGAAAGCATAACCTTGGTTTGCGGAATAACTAAGTGTATCACTTTTCTTACGGAGAATTTTGCAAAGGAAGTGATAGGTCCGGCAGCAACAAGCAGTAGTCTTCTTATTTATTTCAATGAAAATTTGCAACAAAATGGTTAGATTAACTAATCCGTGTAAGTGTAACAACAATGTAAGATGATTTTCTATGTATCTATTCTTGATAAGCGAGGTGATAAATGTGGCTATTCCTTATACAGGACCATGGATTTATTATAATAAGAAGACACCAATTTGGACGAAGCAACTTATTCGTACACATGTAGTAGTAAACTAAATATTGATATACTTGAGGGTGACTCATATGTGTCGGTGCTCCTATAATCAATGATTAAGCTTTTTTTGTTTGGTTGTAGGGACAGAACCTATCTTATATGTCACCCTCTCTTCCTAATCACTTAGTTTAATGAATAAATAAACCTTTACAAGTCTAACCCTTTCCTTTTAAAATATGAATGTTGTTATTTTAATAGGAAAAAGGTGTACGTATGAATTCAAATCTGAAAAAGCTATTTCTTCTCCAATCCGTTTTTTTATGTATTACAGGCTATTGCACGATCTTTATAAGCTATTATTTTTGGGAAAACAGCACAACACTTGGACCATTGATTGCCTTTAATGGCTTGAGTTACTTTCTATCATGCTTTGCATATATAATCGGAACGTACTATCTATTTAAAAATAAATTAAAAGTTAGTTATTACTTAAGCGCTGTCTCAGCCATTATATTGTTTGTTGTTCTTCTCTTTAGCTCCCACTTAAGTCATACTGCACTTCTGCTTCTATCAGCAACTAGTTTTGGATGCGTTTTCGGTTTCTTTTTTTCCTCTTCCAATTACGCGTTAAGTGTATTATCGACTCGTCCGGAACTGAATATTTATAATTCACGCATTGGTTATGTGAAAAACATTTTAATGATTGTACTGCCACTTATTAACTCTTTCTTAATTTATTATTTTAGTTTTACGGTCTCTTTTGCCTTTATGCTATTGATTTCAATCTTTTTCTTTGTTGCTGTTACCAAGCTTCCTTCTATAGAAGCAAAGTTTAAATCAAACTTTATCAAAGATTATAACAAGGTCAAAATGTCTAAACAGATGGTATCTTTTGGTGTAATTACAGCAGGTGTTCTGGAGTGTATGGCTTGCCTTCAAGTCATCATCATGGTCGTCTTATCAAAGAATGCCCTTTATGTGTCTTACTTAAATGTGTTAAACATCGTAGTATTAACGATTGGTATTATCTTTATATCTAAATTGAAACAATTAACGATGGAAAAGCAGTTTGTTATTTACACGTTAATTAGTATGGCATTTATTTTATTAGCAGGATTTGCGCAAGTGACACCACTATACTTTGTCACAATGGTCGGACTTGTCGTCTCTATTTACATGTATGGCTATACAATGGATAATACATTTTTTAGATATTTAAACGGAATGGAAAAAGAGGCTCAGATTGTCATTTTATTAAAGCGTGAGTTTTTAATTACACTAGGCCGTTCGATTATGTATCTCGTCTTATATCTATTTGTTCAGTCAATTAGCTCACCATATCTCCCATATATGGCAATTGGCGTCATGCTTGTACTTGTGTACTCATTATATAAATTTAGAAGATTTGAGCATGAAACTGAACAACTTGCAGCGTAATACTCTAAGCATGATATGAGTGACTATAATACGAAAAAGGCCCCGGTACTTAAGGAATTACTCCTTATATCCGGGGCCAGATTTTTTATCTAAAAATATCATTTCTACATATTAATTTAATGACATCTTAAATTCTAAGAAATCTTCATTATATTTACCTAGTAGCTCAAGACCTAAATTTTCATAAACCTCTAAGTTAGTGCGACTTTCCTCACTTGGGTAAAAGCGTTCATCTTTTACCACTTCCTCATCTAATAATTCCCATGCTGCTTGATTAGGTATTGCATATCCTACATAATCTGTATTTTGTGCTGCGACTTTTGCATCTAGCATAAAATTAATAAATTGATGGGCACCTTCCACATTTGATGAAGTTTTGGGGATTACCATATTGTCGAACCACAAGTTAGAACCTTCTGCTGGGACAGCAAAATCTAAATCCTCGTTCTCAGACATCATGTCTGCCGCTTGGCCAGAGAAAGTTACCGCTACTGTTGCTTCATTATTAACCATTAATGGTGTAATTTCATCCCCAATAATCGCTTTAACATTGCCGTTTAGTTTCTTCAACTTTTCTAATGCTTCACGCAATTCATTCTCATCACGTGAATTTAACGAATAACCTAAACTGTTTAGGCCCATGCCGATCACTTCACGAGCACCATCAACTAAAAACACCTTATCTTTTAATGCAGGGTCCCATAAATCATCCCATGAATCAAACGTAAGATGCTTTGGGAGTTCTTTCGGATTATATACGATACCAACCGTTCCCCAAAAGTATGGAACGGAATATTTGTTTTTTGGGTCAAAAGGTAAATCTAAAAAGTAAGGATCTATATTTTTAAGGTTTTTAAGCTTTGAATGATCAACTTCAATAAGCAAATCTTCCTTAATCATCGTTTCAATTGTATATTCTGATGGGACCGCAACATCATAGGTTGAGCCACCTTGCCTAATCTTCGTTAACATCGCTTCATTTGAATCGTACGTTTCATAAATAACAGCTATACCTGTCTCCTCTTCAAATTGCTTTAGTAGTGAAGGGTCAATATATTCTCCCCAGTTGTATACAACTAATGTATCCTCACCACCAGCTGAGCCTGTTGCCTCAAGCTTTGAAGCTACAAAGGCAAGTAGACCACATGCTAAAACGATAGCTAACATAATATGAATTAATGATTTCATTGCGCAGAGCCCTCCGTCTTTTTCGAACGCATCGTAATAAAGTAATACATAACGACAATTCCGACCGTAACGATAAATACTAGCCCTGAGATAGCATTAACGGTTAACGAAATACCTGCACGTGCCATTGAATAGATTTCAACTGATAACGTGCTAAAACCATTACCAGTTACAAAGAATGTAACAGCAAAATCATCTAATGAATAAGTGATTGCCATAAAAAAGCCAGCTAAAATTCCAGGCTTAATATAAGGAATGATTACACGTGTTAATACATCACGACGATTAGCCCCTAGATCTAGCGCTGCATCAATTAAGTTCGTATTCATTTCCAACATTTTTGGCAATACCATGATGACAACAATCGGAATACTAAACGCAATGTGTGATATTAATACAGACGCAAAGCCTAGCTTCACACCTATGATTGTGAACAAAATTAAAAAGCTTGCTCCAATCACGACATCTGGACTAACAATTAAAATGTTATTTAATGATAAGACAATGTTACGTAATTTCCCGTCTCTTATTGAAACGATCCCAATTGCGCCAAGTGTTCCGATAATTGTAGCGATTAGTGCAGACAGCAAGGCGACAATCACGGTATTTATTAAAATAACGAGTAAGCGATTATCATCAAATACGGCTTGGTAATGTTCCAATGTAAAGCCTTCAAATGAACTCATCGAACCGCCGCTATTAAATGAATAAAAGATCAAATAGAAGATCGGTGCATATAAAATAACAAACACGATTGCTAAATATACTTTAGCTAGAGGTGTTAGCTTTGTTCGCATTTTTTGCTCGTCCTCCTTTCTTCTTTTTACGCGTAAATGCCATGATGACAAACATGATCAAAATGAGGAACACTGCAATCGTTGATCCCATTCCCCAATTTTGGGCAACTAAAAATTGCTGCTCGATTGCTGTACCGAGTGTAATTACTTTATTACCAGCAATTAAACGCGTAATCATGAAGAGTGAAAGAGCAGGGATAAATGTGACCTGAATCCCAGATTTAACACCTTCTATCGTTAAAGGGAAAATAACGCGTCTAAACGTTGTAAGTGGTGAAGCACCTAAATCGCGAGCCGCATAGATTAATGACGGATTCATTTTATCTAATGCGTTAAAGATTGGAATAATCATAAATGGTATAAAAATATAGACTGCAACGAACACAAAACTAAAGTCAGTGAACAAAATTTGTGTCGGGTCAAAGCCCAATATTTCCATGATTGCATTGACAGGTCCGTATAAACCAAAAATCCCAATAAATGCATATGTTTTTAATAATAAATTAATCCACGAAGGAATAATAATGAGCATGAGCCATAAATGCTTATGCTTCGTTTTTGTTAATAGGTATGCCGTCGGATAAGCTATTAATAATGTAAAAAACGTAATGAGTAATGCATACCAAAAGCTGGTTAGTGTCATTGTTAAATAGGCTGATGTAAAGAAGTTCTTATAGTTAACTAGCGTAAAATCTCCGTTTATATCGAGCAATGAATAATACAATATAAGCCCAATCGGTGCGATAACGAAGAGCGTAATCCACAGTAAATATGGAAAAAACGCTGGTTTTGCCTTAAACTTCATTTGTATAAGCCTCTATACGTGCGTCAAATTCTTCTTCTGTTTCATTTAGACGCATAATATGAATAGCCTCTGGATCGAAATCAAGACCTACTTGTGCACCTACTTCAGCCTGTTTCAGTGAATGGACAAGCCACTCATTTCCGTCTTTATCATACGTTGACAACTCATAATGGACCCCGCGGAATAACTGTGTATCGACACGTACAACGATTTTACCTACTTCTGGCGATGTAATGTGTAAATCTTCTGGTCGAATAACAACATCAATTTTTTCATTTGGCTTCATGCCACCGTCGACACAATCAAATTCTTTACCGGCAAACTTCACTCGATAATCCTCAATCATGACCCCGCTAACGATGTTTGACTCCCCAATGAAGTCCGCTACAAAGCGGTTAATTGGTTCATCATAAATATCAACTGGTGTACCAGATTGCTGAATGATTCCTTCGTTTAAGACGAAAATTTCATCACTCATCGCTAACGCTTCCTCTTGGTCATGGGTAACAAAAATAAATGTTTTGCCAAGTCGTTGCTGAAGCTCGCGTAACTCATATTGCATTTCTGTACGCAGCTTTAAATCAAGTGCTGATAACGGCTCATCTAGTAAAATAACTTCAGGGTCATTCACGATAGCACGCGCAATCGCAACACGTTGTCGTTGCCCACCCGACATTTCGGTAATTTCACGATTTTCATAGCCAGATAAATTTACGAACTTTAGCGCTTCTGCTACTCGCTCTTTAATTTCTTGCTCTTTTACTTTTTTAATACGTAAGCCAAATGCCACGTTCTCAAATACGTTTAAGTGTGGGAATAGCGCATAGTCCTGAAACACAGTATTAACTTGACGCTCATTTGCTGGTACATCATTTACACATGTCCCATTTATGAAGACATCCCCTGTTGACGGTTTTTCAAAGCCTGCAATAATACGTAAAATCGTCGTTTTCCCACAACCTGAAGGACCAAGTAATGTGTAAAACTTACCGCGTTCAAGTTCAAAGCTCACATCCTGTAAAACTTTTGTGTTACTGTTATATAATTTGGTTACATTATCAAATCGGATAATAATATCGTTTGTCATGGAAGCCTCCTATAAATAAGAATTATGATGCCCAACTGCCCTGTATCAGAGTGAAATACAGAATCACCTTATCATTACATTTTTCATTGAAACAAAAGACTAATTATACACTATATAAATAGCAAATTGTCTCACTTTTAGTCTATTTAATCGATTAAATAATTGGTAAGTATTCTATGAATACAAATAGAATATAGCGAAAAATGTAGATTATTAGTGAAAGCTATCGAATTGAGTGTAATCATAGAAAGGCTAAAAATCAATTATTTTTTACTAACAAGAAATTATTTGGAAAATTGGCGATATGAGGAGATACTAACTATTAATGTACGCCTATTTAGTTTCGCTTTAAATCTCGAAGTGAAATAAAAAAACACCGCTCCTTTAGAACGGTGAATAGTGAGTTCTGATTTTAGACAGATAATGAAATGAGATAGTTAATAACACACCGATTAGACCAGCTAGCAATATTCCGTGATGCGTTACAATTCCATACATCTCATTTGAATTCGTGAAAATTTCACCAAGGTCAACTGAGAAAAGATGCATTTTTATATTTATTGTTATATTCAGCAAATATAAGAACCATGGCGCAAACATTACGATTGCTGCATAAAGAAGACTAAAAGTAACAAAACCTGTAAATACCTTTTTAAGTAATTTCAAACTTTTTCAGCTCCTTTTTTCTTAAAGTCTAAAAGAGTGTTTACATCATTAATGTCATGTTCTTTCTTTAGACTTTATGTACCTCAGACTAGTAAATCTCTTTTAGCACTTTAACATTCTTCCCCAGCTATTAGTAATGAGTTCAAATGGAGGCAATTTATATTTCTTTGCTTAACACTCTATCACAAGTATATTTTACCAAATTATAACAAAATTATAATCATACATAAGTCATGATTATGATAATGCGATAAGGAACATAGAATACATAAGAAATATGAAAGAACACTACCTTGAATAGATAGTGTTCTACTTCTAAACTGTCATCTTCCAGTTTGAATAAGCCAACCAGCTTTCTTTTTCCTTATAGTCAGGCATGATTTTCCCAACTAGACGCCAAAAAGAACGATCATGATTGAGATGAACCATGTGACACATCTCGTGTACAACTACATAATCAATGACATCATGCGGTGCCATTGCCAACCTCCAATTGAATGTTAACTGTAACTTCGAGTCACAAGTTCCCCATTTCGATTTACTATCAATAATACGAATAGAGCGCGGTTTTGTTTTAAAGTTGCTTTGATAGACTCGTATCCTCTTCTCTACTAGGGTCTTCGTTTGCTGGTAATAAAATCGTAGTAATGCTTGTTTTATTTTGTCATTATCGAGTTGCTTCACATACACATGAAGCCTTTCACCTTCAAACAAAACATAGTCTTGATTGATTTTAGAATCTTGGATAATTTTAATCGGATAGGTGTTACCTAAATAAAGAAAGTTTTCCTCATTCTCATAAATCTTTACCTGTGGTCCGTTCAACCTATCCTTTGTTTCTTTCACTCTTTGCTGAATGAGCTCCCATTTATCCTCTAATGCAAGAAAAATCCTTTCATTTGATGTATCCTTCGGCGCCTGTACTTCAACAATTCCATAGCTATCGATCCGAATGCCGATTGACGTTCGATTTTTGTAGATTACATCAAACTGTAATGTCTCTCCTAAATATGTATGCTCCATATTCCTCACCCGCAGACTATTACTAGCCCCTGTATTTGACCGCTAACCCTTTTAAAAAGTTTCGAGCGAAATTATCTCCACATTCTTTGTAATTTTTATGTCCTTCTTTTCGTAATAAAGCACCAAGCTCTCCTTTTGTTACCCGTAAACCTGCATATGCAAAAATATCCAGTATATCTTCCGTTGTTAGAGCGAGTGCGATTTTCACTTTCTTTAAAAGGAGATTATTCACGTTTCCACTTGTCTTTAAAGCTGGTTCTGGAGAGCTAGGCTGTCCTGGTTTCGGATCCTGTCTGCCTCTTTTGTAAATAATCAAGCCATTTAAAAATGAGTCTAACATGCTGTGCGTACACTTGATTTGATCCTCATTCTCATATTCCTCATCATCGTATGTCTTCGTAAGTATCTTGACCACATCTGGCACTGATACTTCGACGTCACCAAGTTTAAATATTTCTGCCATTTCTTTATTTTTTATTTCCAATGCATATCTTAATCGGATTAGTATATCGTTATTATCCATTATTTAGCTCCCTGTTATATTAATATTCATACTTATCCCTTAGTGGACATGTACCTCATCTAGTGTAAACTAAATCAATCTCCGCTACTACCTTGTCGTTATTTTTTGCGAAAGCAACGTTGATTTCCCTAATCCCGAACTCCCCATTATAATCTAAGCTAATGTCTAGATTTTTTAAAGAAGGCTGTTTTCGTAAACATTGTTGCTTTTAACTGAGTTGTCGTTTAGGGTTTGTTTCCGCTACAGTACTCAGCAATAGCAGGGTGGGCGCTGAGCCTCATAGCTCCTTGCGGCACGAACAAGCAAACTTCAGGTCACCTCCCTACGATAAGTCATCATCGATTCGCCATTCGGCTCATCGTGATTCCTAAATCTTTAGTCGATGCCCCTCCAGTTTGTACGTCGATGGGCAAGCCGCCTACGCTTTTCGTACTCCTCAGCGTAAGCGCCTGCTCACGTCTCAGCTCTCCCACGCATCCCGAAAGAGTCTCGCACTTTTGCTCCAACAAACCCTTAAAAAAAAATTAGTGCAAAAAACCACAATCTTTTAGAAAAGCCTTAAAGAAAAATAAAATGCCTGGTTGCATCACACCAAGCATCTTTAGATATTCACCTATTTAATTGTTATTTCTAATAATATTCTTAACACCGACATACGTTGCATAAAAATAGGCACCATATATGATGAAAAGAACTAAAGAACTTATGATGATACTTTGGTAGTGGAATGTAAAGTTATCACTTTCTGCTCTCATACCGACGATTGAATGAACAACAGCCAGCCCTAGAGGAACTAAAAAGTAAATTAAGCTTTGTCTCAATATCGCTTTGTTTATTAATTTTTCAGTAACACCGATTCTTCTTAAAGATTTATATCGTTCCAAGCTGTCACTTGCATCAGATAGCTGTTGCAATGCCATAACCGCAGCACTTGAGATGATAAAGATGAGCCCTAAAAACAAACCAAGAAAGACAACGCTTGCTGCCATACCATTTTCTCTATCTTTCTCTTGTTCCCTAGTGCTTCCAATCACTAACGCTGGGTTAATGTGTCTATATTTGTCTTCTGAAAGCTTAGTAAATAGGGTTGAAAATTTCTCTTCCGATTTCTCAAAATTGTTATCATCATACATCACGTTAAAACTTGTGAACTCTAATTGCAGTTCTCCATTGAAGCTATCAGGAATGATGAGATAAAAGAAGTTTGCACTTCCTGTGTTCTTTATACTCTCTTCGATTGGAGTTTCATTTTTGATTGTGTATGTTTTGTTATCTATCTCGATAGTGTTTTCATTTTCCATATATTCAGGTAAAGCACTATTCACTTGACTGTAATTTGATACAACTAAAACTTCATTTTCATTTAAATTAATAGCCTCTTGTCCCTTTAGTTTTAAGATTGAATTATAATCCGATACCTTTAACGCGGATATTTCACCATCCAAATAATTCTCCTCTAACTCGATTTGCTCCTGCTTGCTTAAATACTTTGCTAACACGTCTTCTATCTTAATATTAAGTTTGTAATCATGATAAAAGACATGTTTTTCATGGGCTTCAAATGTAAAGTTTATGTCTTTTACATATTCCTCTATATTGTTAACTTTTGGGTCTGTGGATTCGTTATTAACAACGAGAAATGCTGAAGCATCAAAATCTCTATTTTTCGCTGAACTTCGGTCAATCGACCCTTTTATATCAAAAGCAGCAAAAATAAGCGTAATGGTTAAGAAAAGCATTAGACATATTAAGGTCATCGAAAGAAAGTTCGTATTTATCTTGTTATTTATTTGTCTTAAGACAAATATATTTATATCTTTTAGATAGATTCTTTTGCTCTTTTGTACAATATGGATAAAGAAGTTAGAAAGACTGAAAAAGAAGAACAGAGTTCCGATAGCACCCATAAGAACCGTGATGATTAAATCAGCATTTTCTGCACCTAAGCCGGATTTTAATATCCTAATGTAGGAAGCTGCTAATAATCCTACAGATACGATAAAAATAACCACGGATACAAAAGAATTCTTCAGCTTTACTTCTTCATTTTTCTTTGCTGCATTTAGCATATCAATCAATTTGTATTTTGAAATCGTACGCTGATTAAAAATCATCACGAGCAGAAAGATAATTCCAAAATAGACAACTGATTTAATGACTGCGCTTAATGAAATGATAAACTTATATTTGTTCAAATCCTCTGCCAAGATATTGACTACAAGTACAGATAGACCTTGTGATGCGATGATTCCGAGTACAATTCCCGTTATTAGGGACAGTACACCTATTAAAAGGGTTTCAAGAATTAGAATTTTTGAGATTTTCCCTTTCGACATTCCTAATGTCATATAGATGCCTAATTCTTTTTTTCGCCTTTTTATTAAGAACTTATTCGCATAAACGATTAGCCCACCGAGAACAAAGGATACGAATACAGATGTTCCAGCAATCAGTTTATCCATCGTCATCATAAACGTCTTATTCTTATTTAATTCTAATATCGCATTTTGTGATTCAATCGAATTGAAACTGTAAAATATACATACTGCAAGAGTCAATGTAAGGAAATAAATCGAATAGTCCCTAAAGCTTCTTTTTACATTGTTGATTGCTATTTTAAAGAACATTGCCAACATCGCCTCCAAGTAAAGAAACAACTTCAATAATTTTATTGAAAAATTCCTTTCTCGTATCATTTCCGCGCACTAGTTCATTAAAGATTCGCCCATCTTTTATAAACAAGATTCGGTTCGCATAGCTTGCTGTAAAGGAGTCATGGGTAACCATCAGAATCGTTGAATCATACTCCTTATTAAGCTTTTCAAATGACCCTAAAAGTAATCTTGAGGATTTTGAATCTAAAGCACCCGTTGGCTCATCGGCTAAAATGAGAGAGGGTTCAGTAACGATGGCCCTTGCACAAGCCACTCTTTGCTTTTGCCCCCCTGACAATTGATAGGGAAACTTACTTAGTATCTCGGTAATGTCAAGCTTGCTCGCAACATCTTTAATCAATTTATCAATTTCTTTTATATTCTTCCTTTGTATAGTTAAAGCTAAAGCTATGTTTTCGTAAGCAGTTAATGTATCAAGAAGGTTAAAGTCTTGGAAGATAAAGCCTAATTCATCACGTCTAAATGCTTCCAAAGCTTTTGACTTAAGGGCCGTAATATCTTTGTTATTAATAATAATTTTGCCTGTTGTTACAGTATCTATCGTTGAAATACAATTTAAGAGAGTCGTTTTTCCGCTACCTGAAGGACCCATTATTCCTAAAAACTCGCCCTGATTTACATTAAAGCTTATATTATCAATCGCTTTTGTAATATTGCCCTTATTCCCATAATATTTTTCGATTTTTTCAACGCTTAATATATTTTGCATTGTTTTCCTCCACAAATTTCGTATTTTCGCTCATCATTATTACTATTAGTTAATCTCTATTGTTTCACATCAAATACAGCTTTAGTTTCCATTACTTCTTTGCCATCCACATAAATAGTAACACCATAACGCCCTTCTTCAAGACCTTCTAAATCTGCTAGCTTCGTTGAGAAATATCCCGCTTCATTGACACTGACTTCTTTTTCAACAAATAATCTGTTCTCTGTTTTAATTTCACCTTTATACCATACAATCTGAGCTTTCTTTATCCAGAATCTGTTTTGCTTTGCCGAAAAATGTACTGAATCCTCTGGTGAAAATGTTTTCGTTATCTCAGTTGGATTTCCTTCGTCATCAATATTTTTTGACACAACACCATCGACTATTTTTGGTTCAGTAACATATTCATATCCAAAGTAGAAACCTGCGAATAAAGATATGGCTACTATTATTGGAACGATTATTTTTTTTATTTCAAATTCTTTCATTTCGAATTCCTCCTACAAATATTATTTGATGTCCTTATCTTATCAGTGAAATCGGTCATGACATATTGGATTAGATTTTATTAATGTTACATTTTTGTAAGATAAGAAAGAACAAAAGCGCAAGCGCCTTGTTCAGCCTAGGGCAAATAAGACGCAAATGAATAGAAGACGCTCTTTGTCTTCGATTCATTTGCGGCTAGACCCTAGAGGGGCTAGGCGCTGGAGCTGGATGTCGAAGCGCTTATCCACAGTAGAAGAATTTTATAGTTTCCTAAGCCACAAAAAAAACGGATATACAGCTCGCGCAATGCACGATAGCTATATATCCGTTATGAGTAAATTAGTTCATTAAGTTTACACTCCCTAATGGAAACACAACACTAACCTTCGTTCCTTCTCCAACTTTGGACATTAGGCTAAGCCCTAAACCTAGCTGTTCAGTCAGTTTTTTGCATAAGTAAAGTCCGATGCCAGTTGACCTTCCATATCTTCGTCCATTCTCTCCCGTAAATCCTTTTTCAAAAACTCTATGTATATCCTTGTCTACGATGCCGATTCCATTATCCTCTATCGTTAGTACGATATTATTTTCATTTCTTATTGTTTTAATTGTTACCCTTCCATTACGTTCTCTTGAATATTTCATCGCATTTCCGATTAATTGGTTAAGAATAAATTCCAACCATTTCGTGTCACTGTAAACCGTGCCTTCTACTGCTTCAATATCGATCGAAATTCCTTTGCTAATAAAGTCTCGCGAATTTCTCTTTATAACACTTCTGACAAGGTCAGCTAAAGAAACCTCTTTAATCACATAATCCTTACTGACATTATTACTTCTCGAATAATATAGAACCTGGTCGATATATTCCTCAACTTTTTTGATTTCATCTTTAATATTACGGGTTATTTCGTTATGATTATTTTCGATTATTAATCGCGTTGATGCAATTGGCGTCTTAATTTCATGCACCCACGTTTCGATATATTCTCGATATTCATTTTCCCGATCCCGATAATTCTTTACATGCTCATGCATGTCCTTATATGCCTGTTGCAATAACTCATATAAAAGCTTACCTTCAATATTTTCAGGCTTTTTCATAACCTCAGGCAGCAAATACTTTTTATCCAAATTGTCGATGATACTGTTTAACTCGTTATATAGAATTTTCTGCTTGAAAAATTCTATCGTGATATAAGCAGTGATGGGGATGAACCAAATCAAGAAAATTAGCAGAATAATGCTGCTATTCATGTTCATTAATGACATGCAGCCACTTACAATGATGAATAATACAAAATTGATGAGTAGGAATAGTGTTCTGTCTTTTAAATAGTCCATTAAACTCATGGTAGTATATAACCTAACCCTCTTCTTGTTTCGATATTTTTCTTCATCCCTAACCCTTCAAGTTTTTTTCTTAATCTCGTAACATTAACAGAGAGGTTATTATCATCGACAAAAACATCTGCATTCCACATATAGTCCATTAGGTCATCTCTTGACACGATCTTTCCTTTATTTTTATATAAGCAAGTAAGAATCTTCATTTCATTTTTCGTTAACTCTGCTGTTTCCCCTTTATATGTAACAGAACCATTGGATAAATTAACCTTTAATTCATGATAAACAATCGTCTCTCGAACACCGGACCCGTTCACCCTTCTTAAGATCGATTCAATTCTCGCCAAAAGAATTTGAGTATTATATGGTTTTGTAATAAAATCATCCGCACCTAAATTCATACTCATTAGCTCGTCCATCTCATTATCCCGGCTCGTAACAACAATGATAGGTACATCGGAATTTTTTCTTATTTCTCTGCAAATATAGTAACCATCAAATATCGGCAAGTTAATGTCTAAAAGGATAAGATTTGGTTCTTCCTTTAGAGTATCATCAATAATGTTCTCAAAATTTGTTGGCGCAACCGCCTCATATCCATATCTGATTAAAAAGGTTGTAAGTTCCTCTCTTATCTTTTCCGTGTCTTCGATAATAACTATTTTTGACATCGATTCACTTCCTTTGTACATAATGGCTTGTTCAAGGAAACCCTTTCGTTCTATCTTAGACATAAGTTCAGTCAAAAAATACAAAGTCATTATTAGGCTTCTTTTACACTTATACCATGGTTGATAATTTATAACAATATGTGTGAAGCTAGCACTTGTAATTCTGTAACAGCTAGGAAAATACCTTTGAATCACACTAGAAAAAATCCCGAGTTCGTATTGGAACAAACCCGGGATACTACATAATCATAATCAATAAAATGGAAATGTTATTTAGTTATAAAAGTTCATGAGAATTCAGTAGGAATCTGCTTCATAGGTGGCATGAAAATTTATTATCCCACTATCTTATAAGCTGCCTTTTTGAATTTATTATCTCCTACAACAAACTTCTTATCTGTAATCTTTTTTGCGAGTTCAATAGATTTAATGAATTCCTTTGTCACATTAACAAGGTATTGCTTATTATTGTTTACAACCAAATAATAAGCTGAGTTGTCTGCGGCGTAATTTGCTATCTGAAATATTCCAGGCTGGAACAGAAAATCTAGAACATTCTCTGTTTTGTTTAATTTCTTTGAGCGGATTAGTGGATAAATACCAGTTGCATTAGGATATTTAGCCAGCACAACAGCATCCTCTTTTGACCTGCATTTTCCGGTAACTTCAAAATCATCTAATGCAATTGGCTCCTTCATTTCGGAAAAATCAATTGTACTTTCATCACTCAAAAGATAATCTATGCTGACATTAAAAAGCAATGCCATTGACTTAAGATTTTCAATATCCGGCATCCCCTTATTACTTTCCCATTTTGCCACTGCCGACCTAGACACACTCATCTTTTCTGCCAACTGTTCCTGTGATAGTCCCGCTTCTTTTCTCGCTTCCTTTAACTTGTCTCCTAAAGCTCATCCTCGTGACCTCCTTATGTTCGATACGTTCATCCTACATCCTTCAGAGCAAAAAGCACAAGAAACGTACTGTAACAGCGATGTTACGCTCCGTAACATCGGCTTATTAATTGGATTTCCAGGAATCCATCCATTATTTTTCTACTTCCTTCTACTTTATAAAAAATCAGTGAATAATTTCATTTTACTCTTTAAAAATGTTTTTCAAATCAATTTGAAAATCTTTAAAAGTATCAACAGTTAGTATATCATTTTTTCCAAAGACACCTAACTTCCTGTAGTTTTTCCCAGTTAGACCATATATCTCGACTGACATATTATATGGGTCGACAATCCAATATTCCTTAACTCCTGCTTTTTCGTAGCTGTTAAACTTTACTAATCTGTCATTCCTGGCAGTTGAGGGTGAAAGAACTTCAATTACTAAATCTGGTGCACCAATAATATATTTTTCACCAATTTTATCTTTATCACAAACAACCATTAAATCAGGCTGCACCCAGTCTTTAATATCATCAAGTTTTGTTTCTTTTTCAGCAAATAAACAAACATCAATCGGTGATGAAAAAGCCTTACATTCTTTTCCGCGTAGGTACATCTTAAACTCTGCTGTCAATTCATCTACAACATCTTGATGTTTTGGAGTTGGAGATGGAGACATGCCAATTACAATCCCCTCAATCGCTTCGCAGAAAAATTCTTCCCCCATTCCAACATAGTCTGAATACGTATATCTTTGTTTCCCTTCTGGCATACCCATAAGATCACCTCACAAAGTTTTCATTCTTGCATTGTGATAATATCCTTGTAATACTTTTCAATATGTCTTTCCTGATAGCCAACCTTTTTTAACTTTACCATTTCATTTTTTATTGCGGCCAATTCAGACTCCTTAATGTTATAGCTTCGATGCACTTAAAGGAGTTATTTCTATTTCTGATAATGCCTCAATATAATCTTGAACTGTATATCGCCAAAAATGAATTGATTGACCATATTTCATTTTTAACCTCTGCGCCATTTGTAGTCCCTCAGGATCATAATCACCAGCGTAATAAATCGCGACATTTTCATTACATAATTTTTCGATTAATTGCAACGCAGCCAATTTAAACTGCCCATGAGTACAAACAATGGGTAATGGTTCTCCTTTATGCATATCTAATATACTCGAAAACACACCAGAATTCTCAACAATGAAAACACATTTCCCCTTTTTAGGATAGATCCTATCATATTTAATTAATTCACGAAGGGGTACGTTATGCACACTATTTTCATCATAAAGGTAATCCCATGAGCGAACATTTTCACCATTATTTTTGGCCAATAAACCTGAGCAAGTAACAAAGTTTTGTAAGTCATCTTTTAAAATACCGTATTCGTACAATAATTCATTTACTGCTTCTATACTGGTGTCATTAGAATATGGAGTGTTGTCTTTTTTCGATTTTAGAATTTGTAAGGCTGTAATGAATTTGGTTTCTTTATCAAAATAATGCGGATCTCCAGCAATCTTTTCAGCTAGTACCGGTAGCCGAATTTTTGTTTTAAGTGGCAATAGCATTATTGTCTTATAGATGTTTTTTATAGATTGATAATCTTTTTGGTTATATGATTGTACAAATCCATTTGCTGCAGACTCTTTATGAACAATCGATTCTGTAAGCCACTTCGTATTTGTTGATGGATATTGATTAGCGAGCTGAAGGAAAAAATCAATTTTCGCTTCTTCTTCTAACTGCTTTACATCCTTTTTATAAAATATTTCTGTTCCTACCACTCCCTCTACAACCTTGTAAAAATCAACCTTGAAATCTCGTATCCTCCAACTGCTTTTCGAATTTTTTCAAAGAGACAGTTGTAGAGGTTTTCTTTGTATAATCGCGTCCGAACCAATTTCGTAATACCTTCTTCTCATTATCTGTTAAATTAGATATTGTAATGCTTCCACCAATATGCCCTATGCTTTCCATCTTTGCTGCAAATTTTTCAAAAAGACGAGAGTATCCCGCCTCATTTTTAAAATAGTTTATTGCATCTTGAAGTTTATTCATACAATCACCTTACAACTTCTAGCTTTTCTAACGTATCAAACAGGCTTTGTTGTTCAACTGTTGCCGGAATTTCCACTTCTTCTTTTACCGTTTTTAATTCGTTGCCATTCCATTTATACAACATGACTGTAACTTCTTTAGCATTTTGAGGTCGGATGATTTCTGCAATAGATAAAGCATCCACTGTTTCATATGTCCCCCATAAAGCTTGTGAATTTAAAATATAGTTCATTCCGAAATCATTCATTAATTTAAACATCGTGGAAATATTATTCTCATCTACTCCAGCAAATGCCTCGTCCATTGAAATTATAAATGGAGCTGAATCCCCTGCTGAAATAAATTTAGAGTAGAGAGCTGATAATAATGGAATGTACATGGACATTGCACGTTCTCCACCACTTAATGTGTTATAGTTTGTCTTTGTTAATTCTTTACGAGTTTCCCCTTCTTTTTGATAATAAATTTTGAACTCAAACCATTGACGATAATCTAAAATGTCTTTAATTAACACATCAAATGATTTATCTCTTAATGCATCATCACTTTCATAGCTCTCTTTTGCAAACTTAATTTTCGAATTAAAATGTTTGCTTAATTTATTATAATCGCTGTCTTTTAAAGTATTGGGATCCTTTTGCAATAATTTTACTAGCTCAGCTGTTGACATCTCTCCATCCTCTGTTGCCTTTTTCGGTTTCCATTGTAGCCATAGCTTCAATCCATTAGAGGCATTCGTTTCCATCATATACTCGTTAATTTCTTCTTTCCATGTATCCGCTTTACTGATTAGTTCACGAATACGCTCACCAATATTATCTAAAATCACTTCTTTATATAATCGTTCATCTTCCTCTGTTAAGGAAATTTTAATAGCTTGTATTTGTTGTTCAATGATATGTTGAAGCATTTGCGGGGAAACTAATTTCCCGTCTGTAGTTAAATGAATCATTTGCCTTGTTGAGGTCGCTGTAATTTTATCCAATTCATTCGAAAATTGTTCATAGCCCTCATCGCTAATGTCTTTAATAAATGAATCAGAGTCAGTAAGGGTAAGTGAATATTCTTCTAATCCTTGGACTCGAACTTCGTTAAAGGTTCTCACCATACTATCCCTCAGTGTTTGAACCTTTTCTCTTGCAAAATGAACATCATCTTCAATAGCAGCCTCTGCTAAGGCAATCATATCTTCTTCTACTAGTAAAACCTCTTTATCATATGTTTCAACTAATTTGCGATTCACCTCTTGAACAAACAACTCTTTTGTCCATTCAAATGTTTCTTGATAGAAGTGAACTGAGGCCTTTTCATTGTCGGCCGGTATAATACTTCTATCGTTTCATCATCTTTATAAAGGTCGATTTCACCTTCCATTACTTCTAGCAATTGTTGTTTTTCTGCATATTTCATCACTCTAACAAAAGATAAGCGTTGGCGATAATTTTCCCATTTGATATCTATTTCTTGTGAAAGAAATTGCTTCACATGCTCACTAAGCATTGAAACAATGAAAATATCATCAGTCGATTTTTCCTCTAAATAAGATAGAATAGCCATAAAAAACGCATAATCTAGTGGGTCAGAGAAATCTTGAATTCCCATCCAGCTTGCTGTTTCACTCGGAATTTTTTCTAATTTTACCACTGCGTTGTTTATTATTAATTGATAACCAAAATTATCAATAAAATACTTTTGAATTTCTTTTCGATTTTGTCTGATTAATAAATATTTATCTAAATCGTATTTTCGAGTAAACCAAAAATCTTCTAACAGAAGCGTGATGCCTTCACGTACTCGCTCTTTGTCGTCCATCACTTTGCTTCCTCAAAATGAAATGCAATATCAGGAAGTATTAAGATTCCATCGACACATCTCAATTCAATATTTTCAGTTGATTTTTTTTGAAGTGTGAATTTCCTTCCATATTGTGTTCTAGCGGTGAACGTTTTATCTTGAACAGATTTTGCAATCCAATCTAATATTGCCTTTCTCACAAATTTTTCAATGGGCTGTTTTTTACTTTTTAGCCCCAAATCTTTCATGAGTATTTGATTGTTAATAATAAGCGCTTGGATGATTTCCTTTTCCTTTTCCATTTGTTCAAAAATAACATTTTTCATTTCTTCTTTTTCTTTTTTCTTGTCTTTTACATATGATTTAATTCGCTTACTTCTTTCATACGTTCGATTTTTAGGTACAGTATCAATGATCTGTATTTCTTGTTCCCAAATTTCCTCATCTTTTGTATCTGTCACTTTTTGAATACCAAAAATATGGCGAGAATACGAAAGTCCAAAACAGCATGCTGCCAATTCATGTGCTTTATTAACATCCTCGCAATGAAGAAACATCGAGGCTAACTTCCTGTAGTCTTCTTTTCTATTTCTCGCATTATTTTTCATTTCCGTAAGTTGAAGTGCATATCGGCTAATTAGTTGAATACTTTTATCTGTTTCTTGCAGAAGTACATCAACATCACATTCGATATCCGGCTTTTTAACAAACCAATTTTGCAGTTCCATCCACTTTTCTTTATATATTCGACGATTTTTATCAGCATTAAAACGAGTGCCGTCAATTGTCGGAATCGTAGAAAAGTATTCAATCAGTCGTTCAATATACGAATCAATAACTGAAATATCAATATCCGTTAGAGTACGAGAAATTTTATAGCGCGTTTTTTTCATTGAAAGGATAAACTTACTTAAATAATCTGTGAATTTTTCTTTATATAGTAAAAACTCTTCTGTTTTAAAAAGCTGTTCTGCCTTATCACTTTTAATATGTGATAAGTAATTTGCAGCATTACGCTTTAAATTTTCTAGTCTTCTCATTAACGTAATCCATCGATCATAGATCACTTCATTTGTTTCATTCTCGATGTTCGAATATGCTATCACTTCGATATCTTTTAAAATACGATCAAATTCCTTACTTTCTAAAGCACCTGTTAGCACTTCATCTAATTCATCTAGCTTTTTTAATGTGTTTTCAATTTCATAAGCAAGTGGTGTAATTTGAAACTTTAATCGTTTCTTCTTGAAATCCTCAATCGTATAAACCATCTCTTTATCTTGCCTTGAAATGACACAATCCCACGATTCAAGTGTTTTCATATCTTGGTATAATTGTTCTTCTGAAAAATCAACTTCAACTATATTAAGTGATTTCAAATAAGCTAATATTTCTTCAGTTTTATTGTAATATCTGAATTTCTCATATTGTTCAAACAAAAATCTCATAATCGGTCGATATCGATATGCATTTTCCACGGTCGCATATTTAAGTGTATTAACAGCCTCTAGTTGTTTCGTCACCTAAAATTACACTCCTTCCATACTATATTTACTTAACCCTTTTCTTCTACTTTTTTACTATTATTGTCAATACTGATAAACCCATACTCTATTAATATGGAAATTGCCTGTGAACGACTTGGAATTCTCTCATTAAATCTAAAATCCTCAATTTTATTTAATAAATCTTCAGATAAAGTAATGTTAATAATCGGTTTTGCATTTGGCGTTTTTTTGTATCCTGGCATTATATCATTCTCCTAAAAATTACTAATCGTATATTTATTATAACTAGTCTGTTGGTCTGTTGGCAAATATATTACTTAATGTTAATGTTACTTTGTTCAAAAAATCAAATCCTTTTTCATTCAAAAAAGAGCCTTTTCAAAGTCGAAAGGCTCAATACTCTTAGCTATATCGCATTAATTTTGTTTCCTAACAAGTAGCGCTACACACTCCACATGTGTTGAGTTGATAGTACATACAGGAGTGGCATTAGTTCCTATTATTTATAAAGTGTAATCCGAGAGTCATATACAAAGTCTCTAATCTCATCTATAGTTTCTCTTGAGATCTGGGATAACTTTCTTAAATGCTTATCGTATAATTCTCTTCCCTTTTCATCCACCCAAGTAAGGTCAATATTTAAGTCCGGATATAAGTATAGTCTCTCATTCTTTGGAAAAAAGTTACCCACTAAATGGTTTGTATAATCATCAAGAGACTTTAATAATTTTCTGAATAGACTTTGTAATTCCTGATTAAAAAACCTTTTGGATGGTTGAGAATATGTATAAACAAAATCATCTATCTTCTGCCTAGTATCGGAATTATAAGAACAATAAGTAGATATGTACTCAATTGTATCTATAAAATTCTCTTTCTCAAGATTATCAATAACTTCGTTTAACAAACTTTCATCCATTTCAAATATCTTATTGTTTTGAGGACTTTGTACTACAGGGTTGTTTTGGTCAAACTCTGTACCTCTAATCCAGCCCCGAAAATTGTATTCAGTTTTGTCTTTTTTTATAAAATCTTGTAATGAGTAGGAAACTTCGGTGGCTATTTCACTTATATTATCAACAAATCTTACTAAGTTAGATAGAACTGACTTTTTAAAACCGTCATACTTTTCTATCTGTGGTTCCCTAACTTCACGCTCAAATAATTCAAGTGTTATACTTGTAGCTTTCTTATTGATTAAGTATTGGTCGCTTAACACAATTGCAAAAACAGGTATCTTATGTCTTAAAGCAAATTCGTATTCCAATTGAGTGTAACTTTTACCACTTTCAGGCTCGATAGAACCATACTTTCCTCCTAGTATTAACATGAGGATGTCAGACTCTTTAATCCATTCTTCTATAACTTGCCATTGACTTTTACTAGCAGCAGTGAACAATTCCATTCCTGCAGGAATATGCCCTGCTCTCAAAATCCCTTCAACTGCTTTTTGTCTTTCCTCTTTTAAATCTAAATATGTTGAAGAAACAAAAACCTGTAATTTTTTATTCATGTTTCTCCTCCTTCCTAATCACTTATACAATTACAATAAATTACAATTATTTAAAATCACTAAATACCTGGCGGCTATCCGCTAATTAAAAGCTTTTATCTTAACAAAACTATTACGGAGTTCTTCAACATCTTTATATCGTTCATCAATATTATCGGAAATACCTTTCATAATAAAATCTTCGAACTCTTTTCTGTTAAATGAACCTAGTGTTCTTCTACCAGTCATAACGAAATAAATCAATCTTGTTAATGCATATGTCTCGTGCCTTACCTCATAATTATCAAATCCAATAACTTCAAGCTTAGGGTCGTTTAATGAACCTTTAAACTCAGTGTTCTTACTGGTCAATGTACTATCAGGTATTTTTACTAAACCAAAATCAGACACTTTAACAACATTTAGTCCCTCATATTTTTTAATCAAGATATTTTTCGTACTTATATCCCTATGTAAGATACCTTTACTGTTAATATAAATAAATGCTTGAAGGATTTGTCTTACTAGGTTAACTCTTTCATTTACATCCAATTTTGTATTATTCTTTTGAATGAAGTCATCAAGTGTTTCATCAGCGTACTCCATTACATACTGATTATTTTCTTCATCAAAGTTGTAAACTTCAATAATATAAGGGGACTTGAGTTTTTTCATCTCATCAAACTCACGTCTAAATCTCTGTAATTCCTTATCATTTAGGTCTTTTAGTGCCTTCTTGATGACAAAGGGGCGGTTGTAGTATTCATCTTTATACTTATGTACCCTTGCATATGAACCTTCCCCAATTACTTTTGTTTGGTATAAAGTCATTCTTCCCTGTCTAGGGACTTTAACAGCTGTACGAATATAAAATATTGGTTCGTTTTCAATAATATTCACCTTTTCAAAATCATTAGGGATAGGACTTCCGCCACTATCTCGTAAAAAATCCTCACATTCAATTAGCCGCTGTTTATAGTCCTGGGTTAAATCAAAATCTAACTCTGAACCTTTTAAATTCGATTGAATTGTTTTAATTTCATTAATTAAATAAATTAAGTCTCTACTTTCATGAGCAGTATAGTGTCCATTTCTAAGCCTACCATTTAAATATCTCAATAAACGGTTAAATTCATAATGAAAGAACGATAATAGCTTCTGTAGACTATCAGGGAATACTTCGTAAAAATCTATATATCTGTTAATGTTCTCATCACCAAGTCTCTCAACTAACTCATCTAATTTATTACTTAAATAAACGGAATTTCCTTTTTCAACTGATATCATTCCACTACTCCTTTTCTATAATATGTAAATTTATCTTATCAAAAGATCTGGTTATATTCTACATCTTATACTAGACTTTCAGTGTCATAACCTAAAAGTATTGACACCGAAATAACCATTCTGTCACTTTAGGAGTTATTTTTCACCTATTTTAAGCGATAATTTGCACTATAAGTAAATAAAAAACTATCTCTTTTTATAAAGATAGCTTCTATTTATATCTAATTTATTCCGATCACTAAACTATCTCGTGCAGCTTCCACAACTTCTGTAGTAATAGCATTAAGATTATTAATTTCAAGTATTCTCTCAATCTGAGTGAAAAGTCTCTGTATAAGCCTAAAGTTTCCTCCGGTAATCTTAATGATACTTGTAATTGCCTCATAATCAGAAAAATCTTTAAGTTGAATTGAAAGTCCTAATCCTTCCCATTTATATTCCAAAATATGATGAGCTTCATCTTTACTAAGTTTATCAAATTCATGAGCAAATCCAATCCTAGAGTAGAGTTGAGGGTACCGAGCTAATCGCTTCTCAATACCAGGCATTCCAATCAATATCATTGCAATACTTATTCCTATCATAAATATCTCTTAGTTGTTCTAAATTTTGTACTTTTAGTCGGTCTATTTCATCAACAATAATCAAGTCGATATCTTCAAAAGCGTCAGTAGTGTAATTTTCTTCTTCTCTTTTATACATAGTTCTTACCATATTCATTCTGGATCCAATAAGATTGATTTGATCAGTCATTTTAGTCGCTCGTACAGCCGGTGCTGTATAAAAAATTGTTCTTGCTTTAAGAATCTGATCATCTGCATTTAACCCTATTTCATCTGCTCCTTTATATGCGATTTGCTTCTCAATAAAATCCCAGTTTGAATAATACCTTGAAGATAATGTTTTACCAACTCCAGGAGGTCCATAACAAATACCGATATATTTATATTTGATACAAGCATCGCAAAACTCAGCAAACCTTTTATATTCTTTTGTTTCAATAAATTTCTGCAATTTACTCATTAAGATACCTCTTTAATTTTGACTTCTTTTTATCGGGATTAGTTAACTGGCTTTTATCTCTTTGTTTTGATATAACAACTTCTTCTACAACAGATTTTCTAGATTCTAGTTGATTCTTTAAGTTTCGTCTTATTTTATTTCGTGCAGAAATAATTTCTTTTAAATCTACCGTATAATCAGAAATTTCGGGTGAAATAGCAGTACATAGGTATTTATCTTGATAAAACACTCGAATTTCTGCAATATCTCTTGGATCATAACGAATAAGGACTGTTTCACCAACGTATGCTGCTAAGTTTGTATCCATATATCTCAAGCCTTGAAAGTGAATACCATCTGAGTGAACTTTTCTTGGCTTTGCCACATTTAATAATAGTAAATCCAAACTTTCTAAGCTTTCTGGCATATTAGGTAAAAATCCTGAATCATTCCATCTAAGTATTGGTTGTTTTTTTGTTGTGCCATGAATCCTATGATGATAATTATTTATAATAAAAATTGAAAACTTCTCATCAAGTTCCTTAAGAGTAAGAAGTGAAGTACTAGTTTGATTGCCTAAATAACCAGGTAAATCTTGTAGAAATAATTGATTAACTGTTAGGAAGAATCTTTCAATCTTACCTCGCCCTCTTGGAATACCTACAGTTGAAAAGACTAGATTGATTTTTAAATCAATTGCTACCTGTTCTAAATGTATGGATGTAAAGTCACTTCCATGGTCAGTATAAAATTTCTCTGGGATACCACATATAGGCCAATCACGATTTCCCTTTTTCCATATTGCTTGGTGTAAGACTAATGACGTGTTTATTGCAGAGGGTGATTGAAAGGTTAAAAAGTACCCGGCAACTGCTCGACTATAATCATCTAAGATAATTGTTAGCCAAGGTCTTTCGGGTTTTCCTTTTTCATTTAAAACGTTAATATCTAGCAATGTATGATCAGCTTGCCAAATTTCATTGGGGTGACTAGCTTCTCGTCGGTGGACTAAATCATATTTATTTTGATATTCCTTTTTCCCTTCATAGGCTAATTTCTTTAAATTTGGTGAAAGAGATTTTGAAATCGAATAAACTTGATAATAACTAGGTTGTTTCCAATTGTTTTTATTACACACTTCACATATTTTTCTATGAATGGATGCAACTGAATTTCTTCTATGATTAATTATTAAATTCTTAATCACATCCATCACATTTTTTTCAATTTTAAATTCTCCTGAATCTTTACGACTTTTGCGAATCAAACCTTTTAATCCAAATTGTTCATACTTACTGATCCAATTATGAAGTGTTCGTTTTGAAATTTTCGTTTCTTCAGCAATAGATTTCAAACTTTTCTCCTGATTAAGATAAGGAGCAATTAACCAGTATTTATCCATAGCCTTTTGTCTTTGTTCTTCTGAATACGATGTTAATGGGGGAATTTTACTCATATAAACAACTCCTTCAGAAAGTGAAGCAACTAAATTCATAGTTGCTTTTTAGTTCTATCAAAAATTAACAAGGAATCTACTATTTATTTTTCATTTTACGGTATAGAGTCATTCTGGATACTCCGGCTTTATCTGCAGCTTCAGTAAGTGTTATACCTTGTTCCATGAGATAAAATGCGTAATTTAATTTTTCATTATCAATAGGCGGTCTACCTGGAAATTTCCCACGTTTCCTTGCAGCCATGATACCTTCTTTAGTTCGCTCAGAAGTTAAATCCCGTTCGAACTGGGCAATCCCCGCAAAAACAGTAAAGAGCATTTTTCCATGTGCTGTTGTGGTATCAAGCCAAGATTCCTTTAAACTTTTTAAATTCGCACCCTTTTTGGAAATTAATTCTGCAATCTCAATTAAGTCTTTAGTAGAACGGGAAAGCCGAGTAAGGTCGGTAACCACAACTGTATCTCCAGGGCGAAGAAATTCCAACATATGGTTTAACTCTGGTCGATTCCGTTTTGTACCTGTTACTTTTTCAAAAAAAATCCTTTCGCAACCAAACTCTATTAATTGCTGTTCCTGACGATCTAAATTTTGATCCATAGTGGATACTCGCATATATCCAAATTTCATAAAATTCACTTCCTTTTCTATTTAATTGTATCAAAAAAGTCATTGGACTAATATTGTTACAAATTAATTTTGTTACACATTTTTGTTACAACTAGATTGCAATTTTATAATCTTTTTATTTTTAAAATGAACTTTGTAACAAAAATGACCGTTATTGTGACATTTCATGAAAATTATATATGGGGATTTTTGTTAATTGGAAACTGTGAAGAATTATACCTTAAGTAAAGGTGCAAAGTAATGGAAATATTTGAGTAATTGAAATAAGAAGGGAGAAAAAGGCGAATCTTCAACATAATTTTTTTATGTGAACTGAACCATCAATAATTATTAAAATATACCTTCGAATCCTATTATGTTGTATTAACTAAAAAAGCATTCGAAGGTGATTGTTTTATATATCCATTTATTAAGCTATAAAAAAGAATTTTATAGAGTACATGATAAGTAAGATAACTTAAGGTAACAAATTTAATGGGTTTATAGGATTTTTCCAAGCACCTTTATGAATTTCAAAATGCAGATGTTTTCCTGTAGATCTTCCCGTATTACCCATATATCCAATTTGTTGTCCTTTTGTTACTGCTTGTCCACTACTTACTAAACGAGAATCCATATGTGCGTATACTGTTGTATATACTTTTCCATTTATGTTATGAGAAATAAAGACGGCATTACCATAGCTGCTTGAGTAATATGATCGAATTACAGTACCACTTGCAGATGCTACAATTGGAACGTCTTCTGCACTATTCGCTATATCAACTCCACCATGTAATTTTCCCCAACGAGGTCCAAAACCAGAAGTAAAGGTTCCTTTTGCTGGCCACATAAAACTGCCATCTGTTACTGTTGATACGTTTGAAGATGTTATAGCTTCTGATTGTTGACGTTCTAATTCTTTTTGAATAGTCAATTCTTGTTCTTTAAGGAAAGTAGACTCATCTTCTAATTTATATAATTCATTTTCAGCTGCCTCATGATCAATTGTGACTTGTTCCATAATTTTATTTTTTTCTTCTATTTGTGAATTTAACGTTTTTTTTAAAGTTTCTAATCCCGTTACAGACTTACCTAACTCTTCTAACTCATTATTCAATTCTAGTTTACTTTGTTCTAAAAGACTAATATCTTCTTCATGATCTTTTATAATTTCTTGGTCAGCATTAACAATAGTTGTAACTGCATTAATTCGACTTACAAAATCCCCAAAGTCTTGAGAACCTAGTAGTACATCTAAATAGTTTACTACTCCACCATTCTCTTGTAATGCTCTTACACGATCCTTTAATAAGAGATTACGCTTTGCAATACGTTCTTCTACTACCTTAATTTTCTCCTTCAATTCTTGTATTTTTTTCGAATCTGCATCTATCTTAAGCTTAAGTTGACGAATCTGCACATTTGTTTCTGTCATTTTTGTATCTAAAAGTTCTATTTCAGCATCGAGGTTCTTCTTTTTTTGCTCTAACTCAGCAATTTCATCTTTTTTATCTTCTATGGTCGAACTAATACCATTACGTTCGTTCTGAAGCTCTTCCTTTTTCTGATTTAAATCCGAGTTAGCAGTTACAGCATTATTTTTAATGGGTGTAACGATAGTGATTATACCTATTAAAACAGCCATTCCATGGGGGAATATCTTTTTTCTCACATTAAAGTACCTCCAAAATTTCTAATATACTAATTTTTGTATTTTTAAAAAAGTCAAGTGAACTTTGAGCGTTAAACTTAATTCAATATCTAGTTAATTGAGATAAATTTTTGATATTTTTGCTAGCTGCATTATAACATTGAGATCCGACATAACTCGACAAGAAAATTATTACAGTTATATTACAATCTCTAAAAATTAACAATTTCAAATTGATTTAATAACACTAAAAATTTAAATAACTTCTTATTTTAGTACAAAATGGAATATCAAATGACGGGACATAGGTAATTGATTCCATGGGGAGGTTTTAATGGATGTTATTTTTTGGTAAATGAAGTTTTTCTTAGATACATAATTTTTAATAAAAATTTAGCCTATTAATATTTAATATGAATGCCGATAATAACTATATATTACAACTAAGTCTGTTGAGGATTAATGATGAATAAATTGAGAAAAAAAACCTTAAAACTATTATTGTTAATATCAATTACAATGCTATTTTTTTTATTAATACTAGTAATCTATCTATATGAAAAAGAAGGAAAACTTTATTTTCGCAGTAATTTTGAAGGTAAAAAAAACAACGAACTTACCATGCCTTTTATAAATCAAAGTTTACAAAGGGAACTTCCTGGAAATTTTGAAACCTCAATTGAACTGAATCCAGACGAGGAAGCACTTCGAAGGGATGCTGCATTAAATAAAGATAAAATCAATTCTTTTAACGAACCTATTATAAAACGTCCCAATATCACACAGGGAGAGAGCCACAGCACCTTGGGTAGAAAGGTGGTATTTATTTACTTTTCGCATACAAGAGAATCTTTTTTACCTTATTTTAAACAAGGAACAGCTCGTGAAAGTGCATATCATTCAAAACTAAATGTAGCATTAGTTGGTAAAAGATTAGGCCGATCATTAAGAAATAATGGAGTTTGGAATAATGTCAGTGACATAGATATTATAAACTTATTAAATAATCAAAATTTAGATTTTGGTGATTCCTATAAAATGTCAAGAGAAGTTGTTTTGCAAGAAAAACGAAAAAATAATGATTTAGAAATGGTTTTCGATATTCATCGAGACTCACTGCCTAAGGATTTAACAACAGCAAACATTAATGGAGAACAAATGGCAAAAATTTTATTTATTATTGGAAGTGGACATAAAAACTATAAAGAGAATTTAAATTTTGCAAGTAAGATTAATGCTATTATTGAGAAAAGATATTCTGGTCTTTCAAAAGGAGTTATTATTAAAGATAAATCTCAAGGTAATGGTGTGTATAATCAAGATTTATCTCCTAATAGTGTTATTGTGGAAATCGGGGGGGTAGAGAATACTCTGGAAGAATTATACCGTAGTGCTGATGTTTTAGGTGAAGCAATAAGTGAATATTATTGGGATAAAGAACATAAAGGAAAGTAATTTATAATAAAGACTTAATTAATATTGTTTTAAAAATACTTAATAGGTAATAACTAACAACAAGTAGTAAAGTAAAACTACTTGTTGTTTTATTTCTGACTAATATATTTTTAAAGTATTTAATGAAGCTACAAGTAAATTTCTGATTTTTATAAAAAGATGAAAATGCATATTTTCTGCAAAAACATTTGATAATCTTTTTATAGCATCTTGTAAGATGTTCTCTATACTGAGTGATTATGGATATAATCACCCGAAATTTATCATTAACGAAAAATCAGGAGGAAAATCATGAGTAAACGATTTGTAATCTTATTTGTGTCTCTATTATTAGCACTTACCATGTCAGCATGTGCCAATAATAGTACAGAAGGTGAAAAAAATGAAGTGAATTCAGATTCTAAAAAAGAAGAAACATCAATGGATCATTCTGAAATGGATCATTCTGAAATGAATCATTCCAGCTCAGGTGAAGTGCCTGAGGGCTTGCAAGTGGCTGAAAACCCAACCTATAAAGTTGGAAGTAAAGCTATATTAGAAACTGATCATATGGAAGGTATGAAAGGTGCTGAAGCAACAATAGTTGGAGCTTATGATACTACAGCATATGTTGTTTCCTATACACCAACAACAGGTGGAGATAGAGTTGAAAACCATAAATGGGTGATTCATGAGGAGATCAAAGATGCTGGGGAGGAAGTATACGAACCAGGAACTGAAGTTATACTAAATGCCGACCATATGAAAGGTATGAAAGGTGCAACTGCAGAAATTAATTCTGGAGATATAACGACTGTATATATGGTTGACTATACTCCAACTAATGGTGGAGAAGAAGTGAAAAATCACAAGTGGGTAACAGGCAGTGAACTCTCTCCTATCAAATAGAGAACTATTTAATAATACAAATACTACGATATTAACTAAAACAAAAAGAACTTGGGTAATTATCCAAGTTCTTTTTGTTAAGTATAAGTTTAGCCTTTATCTTTCATTTTCAACATTAAGTTTTAGAGACCCATTTATATCCGATTCCCCAAACTGTTTTTAAATACTTTTCAACAGGGAAGTTTGCTGAACGTAATTTTTCTCTAATATTTCTTATATGAGAATCAATAGTTCTATCTTCAGTTTCTGACCTTAATCCCCATAGAATAGAAAGTAAATGTTCTCTTGAAAAGACTTTATTTTGGTGTTTCAAAAATAGACTTAACAAATCAAATTCCTTTGGTGTAAATAGAATTTCCTTATTCTGATAAGTTATCTGAAAGGTTGACTTGTTCATAACTAATCCCTCAAATTGCAAATACTCACCTGTTTTTAATTTTCCACTTGTTCTTCTTATTACTGCTTCAATTCTAGCTAACAATTCTTGTTCATTAAATGGTTTAGATAAGTAATCATCAGCACCTTTTTTTAATCCTTTTACTACATCTTGTTTATCACTTCTTGCAGTTAACATTATTATTGGGACATCAGAAATTCCTCTTATTTTTTCACAGGTTGTCCAACCATCCATATCAGGCATCATTACATCTAAGATAACAATATCTACTTTTTCGTTCCTTAATAATTCCAATCCTTCTTCACCTGATTTGGCTTTAAAACAATTATAGCCATACGGTGTTATATATAAATACAGAAGCTCTAACATCCTTTGTTCATCATCAATTAATAAGACATTCTTCATATTTCTTCTCCTCAAGTGTAATCTTAAAGCATGTTCCTTCATTTTTTTTACTATCTACTGAAATTGTTCCCCCATGTGCATTAACAATCTCTTTTACAATAGATAAACCAAGACCAAAACCACCTGTTAATCTTGATCTAGATTTATCAACCCTATATAAACGGTCAAATATATAGGGTAAATCCTCAGAAGGAATTCCTATCCCTTGGTCTCTAATTAAAATGATAATTTTATTACCTCTTTTTTTAACTTCAATAGTAGTTGTTGAATGTATATCGGAGTATTTTAACGAATTATCCAATAAATTAAAACAGACTTGTTCAAAACGAATGGGATCAATTTCAACATAAGCATCTTCATTACAAATAAAATCCAATTGCACACCTTTACTTTTATATACAGGCTCTATTTTTCTGATGATTGATTTCATAAATTCACATATTTTTATTTTTTCTTTTTTTATGGAAAAATTATTTTCGTCCATTTTCGCTAGTTCAAATAATTCCTCTAACAATTTATTAACGTGATCTGCTTCTTCATAAATAATACTTAAGTAGTTTATTCTATCTTTTTCAGCAAGATTATTTTTTTTACCTAAATCAGCATAACCTTTTATGTAAGTCAAAGGAGTTCGAAGTTCATGTGAAATACTTGCTAAGAACTCATTTCTCTCCTTTGTTAGATAATTTAAATCATTAGCTAATTTTCGTATAGAATTTGATAATTCTCCCAATTCATCATTTGATGAAATAGGTAGAGAAACAGAAAAATCTCCCTTACTTATCTTTCTTGTCGCATTTTTCATAGAAACTAATGGTTTAGTAAGTGCTCTAGAAAGAAATATGGTTGTAATTAACATGAAAAATAATATTAGAATTGAAGCCAAGATAAAGTGTTCATTCAAATTAGAAATAAACTTTTGGATATTCTCGTTACTTTTAAACATATAAACATAGCCGATTTTATTTTCTTTACTTTGATAGGGAGAAACCGTTGAAATATATTCTTCAATTTCCCAATCTGACTGGATAATAACCCCATTCTTTGGTATTTCATTATAGTTAACCCTTTTCTCTATAATTCTTTCCATACTCTTATCAACGACCTTAGACTTTGCTAAGATCTTCCCTGACTTATCTGTAATCACAACTTCAGTATCTGTTTGAGATTCCATTAATTGAATATGATGTAATGTGTCTTTGTCAAATGAGTTTTCCAAAACATCCCTATGGCTATTTCCCCTTGATTTTAGTGAAGTCAATTCTTCATTAACAAGAGTATGAACAACATTTTGATGTAAATAAAACATAGAAACAGCTTCTATTATAAATATGCAAATAAAAAACCAAAGACCAAGTTTAATTGAAATTTTCATAATCTACACCTTTATTTAAAATGTGAAATATCCATATTATAGAGAAATTATATTAAGAAGATATTCAAAAATATATATACTTTGAAGTGAAAGTTTACCATTTCTATAAAATGCAAACTTTCTTCACAAATTTTTATTACCTTTAAAAAAAGAATATAGAGGTGATAAAATTGAACCAGTTAAGACTTAATAAATCTGGACAGATCTATCTCCCCAATTTTATCAGAAATAAAATGAAGCTCGTACCAGGTGATAATTTATTTATATATAGGGAGAATCAAGACATTATACTGTCTAAAGAAGGGTGTTTGACAGAAAATCAATGTATACTTAGTAGTAACGGGACTCTTCATATTCCAAATGAAATAAGAAAAATGACAAATATCAAATCATCAGTAGTATTTAATGTCAGTGTTCAAGAGAATGAATATAAGTTAATTCTTAGTCCAAAAATGGCTTAAAAACATCTGATCTAACTAAATCTTTCATTGTGTATAGAGGTAAAGCGTTAATCTAGATTGATTAACGCTATTGTTTTCTTAGTGTTTTCTACCATACTATTAAAGTGTTATAGGTAATTGGTTTTTAAGGTTTTCTAAACCGTATCGATTAATAAATTTAAAAAAGGTTTCTTTCTTCTTACCTTGGTCAGTATAGATATTTATTATTTTTTCAACAACCTCATATAGTTGTTCTGGAGTTAGCTGCTCTAATAATAAAGTACCTAGTTTAGCATCTTTCCCTTTAGCTTTTCCTCCAATATATAAATCATATCCGTCCCTTACTTTCATTACACCGATATCATTTACTAGAGGTTCACCACATCCTATTGGACAGCCTGTGTAGGCTGGACGAAGTGTAAAAGGAACCGATTTTCCTGCTATTCTTTTATTAAGCTCAATTGCAACGGGCATACCTTCTTCTTTTTCACCTTTACAAAAATTGCAAGTTCTTAAACTTTTTACAAGGTTCCCTACTGGGTAACAGAGTAAACCTACTTCCTTAAATTTTTCTTCAACCTTCTCCATATTACTTTCAAGTACATCGATATAAAGTTGTTGGAAAGTTGTCAACTCTAGTTCATCACTATCATTCATGTACTCAGCAATTACAGTCAGCTGTTTTGCATTTAATTTTGCACCGAAAGAGATTCCACTGTTTACAGCTAATTTAACCTTTTTTTCTTCTTGATTCATACCAATTTCACTTCCTTTTAAAAAACCAGTATTCATTTTTTTGTTATGAATACTATAGAGTAAACAAGGTAGTCTGAGTTTACTCTATAGTGAATTAATTCAATTTTTGAATTTTACCCTTTGTAAACGCAAAGCATTTAACACAACCGACACAGAACTAAATGCCATAGCTGCACCTGCTAACCATGGCGCAAGTAATCCAATTGCTGCAATTGGTATGCCTAAAGTATTGTAAGCAAATGCCCAAAATAAATTTTGTTTAATATTACGCATTGTTTTACGACTCATTAAGATTGCATCAGCAATACTGTTTAAATTCCCTCGAATTAGTGTTATATCTGCAGCCTCCATGGCAACATCTGTGCATGTGCCAATTGCCATTCCAATATTAGCTGTAGCAAGTGCTGGTGCATCATTAATACCATCTCCGACCATTGCCACCTTTTTGCCCTGTTGTTGTAACTTAGTAACTTCTTTAGCTTTACCTTCAGGAAGAACTTCAGCAATCACTTCGTCAACGCCTACTTCTTTACCAATTGCTTGTGCTGTTCGCTTATTGTCACCTGTCATCATGATGACTGTGATGCCCATTTCTTTTAAACGACGTACAGCTTCTTTAGATGTATCTTTTATAGTATCGGCTACGGCCACTAAACCTGCGTATTGTCCATTTATACCAGCTAACATTGCTGTCTTCCCATTTTCTTCGAGTTTTTCCATCGTTGAAAGAACCGGTGTAATATCTATATTATATTGTTGCATTAGTTTTCGAGTCCCAATGACAATACCTTGACCTGATACTGTTGCAATAACACCATAACCAGGAATTGCTTCGAAGAATTGAATATTACCAAGCTCAATACCTTTATCTTCAATTCCTTGAACAATTGCTTCTGCTAGTGGATGCTCAGATTGTTTTTCAGCTGCACCAATCAGTGACAAAAATTTCTCCTCATCTTGCCCCTGCGCGACTAGAACATCTGTTAAAACAGGTTTACCATGAGTTACCGTACCAGTTTTATCAACTACTACTGTGTCAATATTTTGTGTTTGCTCTAAATGCTCTCCACCTTTGAATAAAATACCAAATTCTGCTGCACGACCCGAACCAGCCATAATGGAAGTTGGTGTTGCTAATCCAAGTGCACAAGGACAAGCAATAACAAGTACTGCAATTAATACTTCAAGTGCTGATGTAAAATCGCCTGGTTTTACCAATATTATCCATACTAAGAAAGTGATAAGGGCAATTCCCACTACGATTGGTACAAACACACCGGAAATTTGATCAGCCAAACGTTGGATTGGTGCCTTCGATCCTTGTGCATCTTCTACTACTTTAATGATTTGCGCTAATGCTGTATCACGCCCAACTTTTGTTGCTGTCATTTTGATGAACCCATTTTTATTAATCGTTGAGCCATATAATACATCACCAGCTTTTTTATCCACTGGTAAACTTTCTCCTGTTAACATGGATTCATCAACTGCTGTAGTTCCTTCTACAACTTCACCATCAACTGGAATTTTTTGACCTGGTTTCACTAATATGAAGTCACCAATTACTACTTCCTCTAACGGTATTTCCTTTTCAACACCTTCACGTAAAACAATCGCTGTTTTTGCTTGAAGCCCCATTAATTTTTTGATCGCTTCAGAAGAACGCCCTTTTGCTTTTGCTTCAAATAATTTCCCTAAGAGAATTAATGTGATAAGTACCGCACTTGTTTCAAAATATAGTTCTGGTCCATGATGAGATCCAGTTGTAACAATTGCTTGATAGACACTATAAAAATATGCTGCTGATGTACCCATGACAACGAGAACGTCCATATTTGCACTTCCATTACGAAGTGCTTTATAAGCACCAACATAAAACTGTTTCCCAATAATAAATTGTACTGGTGTTGCCAATATCATTTGTATCCAGGGATTCATTAAGAAATCTGGTACATATAGAAATGATGTAAATGTAAAATGTCCTACCATAGTCCATAATAATGGTAATGATAAAATTGCTGATATAATGAATTTTCGTTTCTGATTTTTAATTGCTTTTTCACGATAGTCTACCGTTTCTTCATTCTGTTGTTTCTGGTGTGCCCCATAACCGAGTTTCTCTACCTTCGCAATAATGTCAGCGATCGTTATTTCTGATGGATTGAATTCGATGGTTGCTTTTTCTAGTGCCAAATTAACGTTTGCATTAGCAACACCTTCCATTTTATTTAACCCTTTTTCGATACGTGTTGCACATGCTGCACAAGTCATTCCGGTTATATCAAATTCTGCCTTTTGTTTAACAACACCATATCCAAGTGCTTCTATTTTCTTTTCAAAATCACTTTCGCTTAGTTTAGATGGATCATATTTTATAGATGACTTTTCAAGTGCTAAGTTAACTGCTGCCTTCTTAACACCTTCCATCTTATTTAATCCTTTTTCAATACGTGTTGCACATGCTGCACAAGTCATTCCTGTAATTTGAATATTCGCTTCTTTTACTTCTGTACTCATGAAATCCCACACTCCTTATACCCTTATGGGGTATATTGAATTTAAAATGAGAGAGTGCTATGAAAGCACTCTTATTCTACCTCATATCCTTGTTCTTCAATCTTTTCTTTAATTTTATCTAGAGTTACTTGAGACTCATTAAATAATACTTCAACTTGAGCATCTGCTAATTTTACTGTTACTTGATTAACACCGTCTAATTGACCAACACTTCCTTCGATTGAATTTACACAATGCCCACATGACATTCCTTTTACGTTTAATGTTATATTTTGCATACTTTTCTCTCCTTTAAATTGATGTTACAAGGTACTCTATAGGGGTATAAAAAATTAAAAAAATTTAATTTCTGTTTAAAAGTTTTTTATTTTTTCATTAACCTTTGAATCGTCACAACTAATTCGTCTAAAACCTCATCGTCACCTTCTGAAATACGATCTACAACACAACCTTTTATATGGCCTTCCAAAAGGATTTTGGCTACACTATTTAAAGCAGATTGTGTAGCAGAAAGTTGTGTGATAATGTCATCACAGTAAACATCATTATCTATCATTCCTTTGATTCCTCTGATTTGACCTTCTACTCGATTTAATCGTGTGGTTAAATCTTTTTTTACACGTTCAGGATGATGGCTTTTTCGACAAGAAGTAACATTCTCTGAGTGGCAAGCTACTTCTTTCACATTATTCTCCATGTACTTAACCTCCTAACTCGATTTCATATTACTATACCCCAGTATGGTATGTAAATAGGCTGATTAAAATAATTTTTCAAGAACTTTATCTAAAGAGAAGATTACTTGGGTGATTTTATTTCATATTTTTTATAGGTTTGAGGAAAATTCCCTTTTAGTTTACATACTCTCAGCATTTATATACGAAAATTTTGAATATGAACCCCAATAAAAGAAGAATGATGTTTATGTTTTACCTCATTTATACCCTAATTTAATAATTACGAATTTTTTGGAAGTGAAGCTATTTCAGAAAATGATGCATTTAAATTTATTGAGCATATAACATGCATTGAATAGTTACTTATCTCAAGAATTATATGTTATTAGTGCAAAATATCGCTTAAAATAGGTGAAAAATAACTCCTAAATTGACACCATTCAGTAAAATCAATATATAGCAAGGTGTCATAACTTAGTGTCTTAAATCAATACATAAAAGGTGGTCAATTATGAAATACGGATACGCTAGAGTAAGTACAGTTCATCAAGATTTACAACTACAAATACAAACACTTGAAAACGAGGGCTGTGAAAGAATATATTCTGAAAAATTCACAGGCACAAAAGCTGACCGTCCTAAATTTAAAGAATTGCTTTCTACTTTAGAGAAAGGTGACACTTTAGTTGTAACCAAATTAGACAGATTTGCACGTTCTACAAGTGACGCAATAGAGACAGTAAAATGGCTGTTCCAAAAAGGTGTTAAAGTTCATGTATTAAATATGGGATTAGTAGAAGATAGTCCTACAGGTAGGCTTATTTTTAATATAATGAGTTCTTTCGCAGAGTTTGAACGAGACATGATTGTCGAGCGTACACAAGAAGGTAAGGCTATTGCTAAGCAGCGTGAAGACTTTAAGGAAGGTAGACCTAACAAGTACACTAAAAAGCAAATACAACACGCTCTAAAGCTACTAGAAAGTAATTCCTATAAACAAGTGGAAGATTTAACAGGAATATCAAAGAGTACCCTAATTAGAGCGAAAAGAAACCAAACACAATAAAAACTTAACAAAAAATATACTTTACATTGAGCGGTTTAGTAAAACCGCTCATTTTTGCATTTAATCTTACAATTTACATCATTCATTAATCTCCTATTCATCGCAACCAACTAGATAGATAAATCGATAACTAAATTGAAAGAACAGTTAACCAAATCATCTCGAAAGGTGGAAGAATTTAATGAAGACTTTAGGTAAATTTTACAGCGTAAAAGAGGTAACTGATATCTTTGGGGTTCAATCTGATACTATATACGAATGGATTTATACGGTCTCCTTAAAGGCTTATAAATTGGATGGTATAGTTAGGATATCAGAGTATCACTTAAAAGAGTTCTTACAAATGAGTGAAATAGTAATTGATGATATGTTTGATTTTGCGAATGAAGATGTTGACTACTATCCATTGTTCCTTGATTGGATTAAACAACGTGATAATGAATAGACTCAGTATATTAAATGAAAGAGGGGGAAAATATAACCTCCTCTTTTTGTTGTTAAAGATTAGCCAGTGCCGAATGTTTGACTTTTGGTAAAAAACCCTTGCATATCACCCATTCTCTCCATACAAATTTTTTTCAAATTTCTTTGTACGTCAGTTGCTTTAAAATGGGTGTCCTAATTCCTCAAATCCCAATTTATTCAGATACCACCATTTTTATAGGTAGTAACCCTACATTCGTTCCCTCCATCCGCCTATAAATATCCACTTATGTACGCACAAAACCTAGCATTTTGCCGTTATTTATCGTTTAATCTTTTATTGCATTGTTCTATTCCTTCTGTTGTTAGAAATTAAAACGCTATTCCTATAATGATGATGTTAGAGGATAAAACATCAAAATTAGGAGGCATTACGGTATGGAAAAAGAGTTTTTAACAGTTCGTTCATTATCAAAATTACTAGATATGAGTGAGCAAACAACGTACAAATTAGCACGAGAGGGAGTAATTCCAGGACGTATCAAAGTTGGAAAGTCTGTGCGGTTTAATAAAGCGGTTGTAATGGATTGGTTGCAAAAAGGCGGAGCTAATTCATGATAATGAAAACTAAGGACTTATACAGCTTTTCACAAGCAACTGCAATATTGGGGGTTACTACTCAAAGGTTGTTTGAATTATCTTCTTCTCCCTATATTGAGAAGGTGCATATCGAGAATAGGATTTATTTCACCAAGGATAGCATTCGAAATCTCGTATTGAGAGGTGATGTTTAAATGATTAGCGTAGAAAAGACAAGTCGTGTGTTAAACCACTTTAATATAGCCTTTACTGAAAGTGCTGTTCTAAGTTACTTACAACATGGACAACTTGAAAAATCCCCTCGTATAGAAAATGGCTATTACTCTAGAAATACCAAATACGGTTATAGTGTGAATGTCGACTCACTTATGAACTTTTTACTTAACCGTGGAGTTACTGAAAAAGAAATAAAAGTAATTTTATCAGCTTAGAAGTTTCTAAACTTCTAACTGTTAACATACAACCGTTCCAGGATTTTGCATTGGCAATTTCCTTGGAGCGGTTTTCTTAACTCCAGATCATAACATGGCAACTTTTAGAGTGTTTATTTCGATTACTAGATTAACACTAACTTTTTTAATAACTAAGGAGGAATTTTCGTGGAATTAATTGCAGTTAACCCTTTAACAGGTGAAGTAAAAGGGGAGATAGCTTACTATAGAACCCCCGAACAAGAAAAAAGACACAGACAAAAACAAGACTTAGAAAAATATAAGTTAAGAGGGAGAAAGCCTTATATAAATTGCTTTCATGACTCAATTAAGGAGGTGACGCAACACCTTTCACTCACAGAGAGCGGAGCAGTAATGAAATTGTTACTTTACCTAAAAATGAATGGTGAAGGTCTTTTGCAAAAGAATGGAAAGCCCTTAAGACAGCTTGACATACAAAATATTCTTGGTAAGAGCAAAAGACAGACTGTAGATATTGTAAAGAGGCTTGAAACCCTATCTATACTAATATCAGTAAAAGAGGGACGTTCAAAACTCTTTTATATGAATAACTACTTCCATATCATGGGGAAAGTTCCTAAAAGGGGGTACTTCACAAAATTACTTACAACTAAACTTCGTGAAGTTGTGGGAGATTTAAAACTAGAACAACTAGGCTTTTTATATAAAGTTCTCCCCTACTTCCACTATAATACCTGCATTCTTTCACATAATCCCAATGAAGAGGATGAAAAGAAAATCAGGTATATGAACCGTAACGAGTTATCTACCGCTATTAACTATGATGTCGATAATATTACATCATTAGTAAAAAAGCTAGAAGAACAGGGGCTAATTATGTTCACTAGGAGTTGCGGAAATGTACTTTACTATGTCCATCCTGATTTAATGTATCGCCAAGCAAATGACGGTGATACGGAGAAATTCAATGCTTTACGTCAGATGTTTGAGGCTCACAAAATCAACGCAAACAGAAGAAAAGCGAAAGTAAAGGACTGAAATTCAGTCCTCTTTTTTATTTGTACGTCAACAATGCGGTGTAAATTGCACCTATTAGCCTTTCTATGCGGTATAAACTGCACCTATTTGTTGAGCGAAAAAGTGCCATAAAGTCAATAATATTAATAGTTTAGGTGTTTTCATATGTGTATTCCTTCTTATATCTTTAAAGTATTATAAAGAATAACTTAATCAATATATTCAAAAATAATGAATAAAATTATAGGGGCGAGGAACGAAGCCCCCGAAGTGAGCGAAGCGAACGGAGAATACAAGTAGTTAGTATGTAAAAATTCCAATGACCATGGATGTTCGAAGAACTCCTTCGGTCGTTCTTCTCCATGGTGCTCCTAAAGTCGCACCTATAACTTTCTTTCTTTTGGAAAATACTTTTTAGAGCAGTGTTTTACAAATATTGTTTTACTTCTTACCTGCTATCCACTTATTACCACAGTTCATACAACCATTCACAAGCGAGTTTCTGCCAATAAACCCACATAACAATGCAATAGGTAGAGAAAAGAAAATACCGATTGCAGTTGGTGCCATTAAGATACCATACAGTGTTGAGTTAAAATCAAGAACATTAAAAACAAGTGACCGTATTATAGAGAAAATTATCCCTATTGCGACCAAAGAAAATAACACCTTAAACATTAAACCAAAACTATACCCTCTTTTATTAGCCACCACTTGGTTTGACTTACATTTTTTACAGATTACACTATTACCGCTGCTTTTCAAATTATTAGTTTGATCTGGATGTTTCATAGCTGTATTCATTATTGACCTCCGTGACCTTATTCCTATAAAAATATAATTTAATATATGAATATTTTACCAAACGGTTTGACCTAATTCTAGAAAACTTCTAAAAGCACTCAAAAACTTTTAAAAATTATCGCAACTAATCCCCAACATAGAACGATTGCTAGGGCGAAAGGGGCGAATTAACATGATAAAAGTTGATAGAGAGTTTGTAGGAACCGAAAAATTAGAAGATGTAATTTTCTCATTCATAGAATATGTAATTGACAAAATGTCAAATGCTTCCTACGATAAGGAAAGAACTAGTGCCACTCCGAATAATAAAGGAGTGGCGAAATGATGAAATGTGCAATTTATGCTCGTGTTAGCACGAGGAAAGAAGAACAACAAAATAGTTTACAAAATCAAATCTCTTTAGCTGAGAGTATAGCCAATGACAAAGGGTTTACCGTTATCGAAAGATATATTGATAATGGCATAAGTGGAGCAGGAATAAAGAACCGTACAGGGCTTAACAAACTGCTTCATGACCTCGAAAAGAAGGATATTGACGTTGTTATTGCTAAGTCTGTATCAAGGCTGGGAAGGAACACTGTACAAAGTTTACAGACTGCGGAACAGATTGAGAGACAAAATGTCCGCTTAATACTTCCTGAGGACTTTTACGACTCAAAAACAAGTGATTGATAGTTCATTGCCATTTGAATTAAAGGCTGTTTTCGCTAAAGAGGAAAACCTAAAACTATCACATAGGGTTAAATTGGGGCTAAAGGAACGTGCAAAGCAAGGGAAATACAAAGCTTCTGTTCCACCTTACGGATATAAAATGAACCCTCACACTAATCAGCTAGAAGTAGATGAAAAAACCGCTCCCTTTGTAAAAGAGATATTTCATCTTTATCTCTATAAAGGCTGGGGAATGTTTAAAATTACTAACGATTTTATGTCAAGGGGCATACCAACACCAAGAGCAATAGCAGGAGCCATTAATGCTGGTTCAAAATGGCACCAAAACACAATAAAAGGTATCCTTAACAACCCTGCTTACACAGGAAGTCTAGTACACAACAGAGAAGAGACTACAAAGTTTTTAAGTGACTCTGAATTGTACAAGATAAGAAAGAAAGTAGACCTTGAAAACCAAGTCATTATCAAAAACACTCATTCACCACTTATTTCGGAAGAGGATTTTAGAGCGGTTCAGGAACTCATGAAGAGCAAAAGAACTAACAGAAGCAACGGAAAAGAGAGTTTGTTTGCCCATATCGCTAAATGTGCAGACTGTGGAAGCGGCATGCACTTTAAGCCTGATAGACGTAAAGGGGCTTATGTTTGTGGGGCTATGTAAAGTTTACAACCGCTCATTGCTCTTCACATATCATTGAGGAAAGCATTCTCTTACAGACTGTTAAAAATGACCTTAGGGAACTAATTAAAGATAATCTCAAATTAGAAAAGTTTTACGGTATAGCAGAGAAGAAAGCTAATTCAGTAAGTTCCAACCTTGAAAAGGAAATTAATCAAACCGAAAGACAACTTAAAGAAGTAAACAAACGGTTTGATAATATCCTAACGTTGCATACAGAGGGGCATATCACAATAGAGCAATTCAAGGCTCAAAATGAACGTATATCCCAACAACAGAAGGAACTTGCGGTCAAAAAAGCTGAGCTTCAATCCGCTCTAACGGCTAGAAAAGATACCGCAGAAGAATTACAGTTCTTTAAAAAGGAAGTAGAACGCTTTGCTAACCTTGACATTAACGATGAACAGGTATTAAAGCAAGTACTACAAAGACTCATTAACAAGATAGAAGTTTATGAGGAAGGAAAGATTAAAATACATTACAACCTTTCCCCCTCACTTTCCTCTTAATTAGGTACAGTTTAATCCACTGTACCTTTTAAAACAAGCTTCACTATCACTTCCACATGCGTCGTATGCGGAAACATATCCACCGGCTGCACCTCAACCGTCTCATACCCACCCTGCTCAAGAATGTGCAAATCTCTCGCTAATGTCCCTGGATTACAAGACACATAAACAACACGCTTCGGCTTCATCGCAAGAATTGTCTTTAACAATGCTTCATCACAGCCTTTGCGTGGTGGATCGACTACAATGACGTCAGCTTTGTTGCCTTGCTTGTACCATTCAGGGATGACGACTTCAGCTTCACCTACTGCGAAGTCTGCGTTTGTGATGCCATTGAGTTCTGCATTTCGCTTTGCGTCTTCGATTGCTTCTGGAACGATTTCAACTCCGAATACGTTCTTTGCTTTTTGCGCGAGAAACAATGAAATTGTACCGATACCACAATAAGCATCGATAACAGACTCTTCACCTGTTAATTGTGCGTATTCTAGTGCTTTATCATAGAGGACCTTTGTTTGCTCTGGATTTACTTGATAAAATGACCGCGCTGAGATTGCAAATTTCACGTCACCAATTTTATCGTAAATATATTCCTCTCCCCAAAGGACGTTTGTTTCGTCTCCGAAGATGACATTTGTCCGTTTCGTGTTAATGTTTTGGACGATAGATTTCACTTGAGGGTATTTTGATGTTATGTTTTCAATAATAGCTTGCTTATGTTGAAAATCTGCCGTTTTCGTCACAAATACGACCATCATTTCTCCTGTCACTAATCCGTACCTGACCATAATGTGACGGAGCCAGCCCTTATGTTTTTCCTCATTATATGCACGGATACCGTACTGCTCGCAGATGTTTTTTATCGCTTGGACAATTTCATCATTTTCTGACTGTTGAATGAGACAACGTTCCATATCGATAATGTCGTGGCTTCGCTTTTGGTAAAAGCCTGCGACGAGTCCACCTTCACGTTCGCCGATAGGGACTTGGGCTTTGTTGCGATAGTTCCATGGTTCAGTCATACCGAGTGTGTCATGGACCTTAACCTTCGTCATGTCAAGTTTACCAATTCTACTAAGTACTTGCTCCACCTGTTTTTTCTTAAAATCAAGCTGACCTTGGTAGCTTATATGCTGGAGCTGACAGCCTCCACATTGTGCATAGATTGGGCATGGTGCTTCAATCCGATGTTTACTCTCTTCATGGAGTTCGATTAACTTGCCGAATGCAAAGCCTTTTTTCACCTTGATTACTTTAATTTTTCCACGTTCATCTGGCAAAGCATTTTCAACAAAGATTGGAAAACCATCTATCTTTGCTACACCAGCACCTTCATGTGTCAAATCTTCAAAGGTTACGTCGTAATATTCATTTTTATTTACCGGTGCTTGTATTTTAGCCATGTGCTTCTTCCTTTATAATCAGTTTTTTATAGTTTAACATAACGACAAACAGATAAAAAAACTTGGCGCTATTCAGCCCAAGTTCTTTATTCCTCATCCAGTACTCTTGCTTTTTCATTAGAGACAACAAACTCGATATGTTGATACATGTTTACAAATTCCCCTGGTAATAAACCACCGTATTCACCATCTAAGTTTAATTGCATCTTATCTCTATTTATCACTTTTACACGGTTCGCCGTTGTATAAATAATATGGTCATCATTTATATGCTCGCCTCTTAAGGCAAGTGTAGCGATGCGGATAAATTCCGCTAAATTTGTCTTCTTTAGAATAAGTAAGTCAAACATTCCATCATTCAGCTTTGAATCAGGGGCTAATTTTTCAAAGCCTCCGACTGAATTCGTAAGGGAGACAAGGAATAACATGATCTCACCCTCAAAAAGCTTACCGTCGTATTCAATTGCTACTTCAGCTGGTCTTATTGAAGGAAGCATTTCCATCCCTTTTAAGTAGTATGCTAACTGACCGACCATCGTTTTTAGCTTACTTGGCACTTCATATGTTAACTCGGTTAAACGTCCGCCACCGGCAATATTGATAAAATACTGTCCATTTACTTGTCCGATATCAATTTTCTTTGCCTCACCTTTTAAGATGACATCCACTGCCTGTTGAACATTATTAAGTGGTATGCCTATTGCACGTGCAAAATCATTCGTTGTTCCAACTGGAATTACTGCAATTTTAGGTCTAACATCAAGACCTGCAACACCATTGACAACCTCATTAATTGTTCCATCTCCACCAGCAGCTACAATTAAATCAAAACCTCTTTTTGCAGCTAATGTCGCAGCCTCTATTGCGTCTCCCTCACAAGTAGTCGCATGACAAGATGTTTCATATCCTGCTTGTTCGAATTTTTGCAAGACATCAGGGAGTTGCTTTTTAAAAGCCTCGCGTCCTGAAGTTGGGTTATAAATTATTCTTGCTCTTTGCATGTCCATCATCCTATTTAAAGAATTCATCTACTTCTTTCTACTTAATTACAATTTCTTTATTATACTCTTATGATTATATACGACAAGTGACAAATGTAACCTATATGCTCAGTTCATAAAATTGTCCTAACTATTATTATCACCATGAAATCAAAAAAAAGTAAAGAAATTAACAAATATTGTGCTATACATTTGCATAAAAAAAACGCTCATTAAAAAATGAACGTCAACTGGCTGTTTCTATGCAAAGAATAACCGTAAAACTTGATATATAAGTCCAGCTAGTAATGCTGATATTGGTAATGTAATTACCCAAGTTAATACAATCTTACGAGCTACACCCCATTTGACACCTTTTACTCGCTGGGCAGAACCGACACCCATAATGGCAGATGAAATAACATGGGTTGTACTAACTGGAAGGTGAATCGCTGTTGCCCCGAAAATAATTAATGCCGAAGATAAGTCAGCTGCAGCGCCATTAACTGGACGTATTTTCATAATCTTCCCGCCGACCGTTTTAATAATTTTCCAGCCACCTATCGAAGTTCCAATTCCCATCGCTGTTGCTGCTGATAATCTAACCCATAGTGGTATATCCCCATCAGGACTATGATATCCTGCTGCTATTAAGGCCATCGTAATAATCCCCATTGCCTTTTGTGCATCATTTGTACCGTGTGTAAAAGCTTGTAATGCCGCAGTAAAGATTTGAAAAATCCGAAATCTTCGGTTCGACTTATATAATTGTGTATTTTTAAAAATGACTGCAAACAAACTCATCATTAAAAATCCAATCGCTAATGCAATAAAGGGTGAAAATATTAATGCTTGAATAATTTTTATGAAGCCCGACCAATTTAAGATATTCAGTCCCGCCGCAGAGATAGCAGCACCTGCAATCGCACCGATTAAAGCATGTGAAGAACTGGAAGGTATCCCGTAATACCATGTAATTAAATTCCAAGCAATTGCTGCTAATAAAGCTGCTAATATAATAATGGAACCATTTTGTAATGCAAAAGGATCAACGATATCCTTTGTAATTGTTTTTGCTACTCCTGTAAACGTTAATGCACCGATAAAGTTCATTGTCGCTGCCAGAACGATCGCAACTCTTGGAGATAACGCCCTCGTTGACACTGATGTAGCAATCGCGTTAGCTGTGTCGTGGAAGCCATTAATAAAGTCAAAAGCTAGTGCACATATTACGATTAAGACCGTTAGTATTAAAATTGTATCCATACTATTTAGTTGCGCTCCCTTATGCGTTTCGCATGATTATCGTTTCAATTGTATTTGCTACACCTTGACAGCTGTCCGTTACTTTTTCAAGCATTTCATAAATTTCTTTATGCTGCATGATTTTAATTGGGTCCTTTTCTGTAGCAAACAAATGCTTTATCGAAACTCTTAAAAGGTCATCACATTTTGATTCGATATCTTTTATTTCAATAGAGTGTTGCATCATATCTAGTAATTTCTTGTTTGAAAGTAACTCTACAGCTTTTACTATTTCAATCGTACTGCTATGTATATGATTGATAAATTTTTCTATGTATTCGTCATATACTCTAAACGAGAACATTTCAAAATAGGCAACACATTGTTCTAATCCATCTAATACATCATCCATCTTCATTGCCAACTGCAAAATATCCTCACGCTCTATTGGCGTAATAAATGTTTTATTCAAATCAACGATTAACTGATGAATGTATGTATCACCTTTATTTTCATAAGACTTCATCACTGCTGCGACTTCTTTTAAGTCACTTACGTTTTTTACATCTGCATCGATTAAATATTCAACAGACTCATTAACATTTTTAGCAATTGTTAAAATCTTGTCGAAAAACACATCTTTTTTTGACCCAAATAACATAGAAAACCCTCCACATTTCTGTATATAAATCGTAAACAACCTCTTTTTAGAACTTTCAACTATCATATACATACTCTTTGCATATGAAGGATGACAAATCATCACCCATTGTCTAATTTTAAGTCTTTTTGTCGATATTACAATATCTAAATAATAATTTTAAAAAATATTTTACTTTATTAATCATTGTGATTGAGCATTTATGCTACTAACTACTTTATAAATGCTACAAAAAATACAATTAGTATCTTTTAGAAAGTATTACCTAAATACAATCCAACTATTTATTTAAGGATCCTATTCTATGTTTAATGTCTGTATATTACGGGTGGAACCTACGGAAGCAGGACCTTAGCACCAACCTGAAAGCAATTTTCTTATTCAACAAATCATGTAATTAAAAAATGCTTAGGCATCATTGCCCTAAGCATTTTATTACTATTTATACATCTTTATAATATTTACTTCTATGTTTCACATAATCAAATATATGAGTGGCAATGACTTTTAATACAGCATATCCGGGCACAGCTAAAATAATGCCAATAACACCAAATAAATTACCTGCTGTTAAGATAACAAATATAATCGTAATCGGGTGAATATGAAGGTTTCTTCCCATAATTTGCGGTGAGATGAACTTTCCTTCGATAAGTTGGACAACTGTCCAAACAATAATTAGCTTTAACAGCATAATTGGTGACGTAACAATCGCAATAATTAAAGCTGGTGTTATTGCAATTGCCGGTCCTAAATACGGAACAATACTCGTAAATGCAGCAATTAACGCTAAAATTGAAGCATATTCTAGACCGATAATGAGAAATCCGATAAACATTAGAAATCCGATACAAAAGCTAACAATAATTTGTCCTCTTATATACAGACTAATGCTTGTATTTATTTCTTTCATTACAGTAAACGTCTGATTGCGGAATGGTATTGGTAAAAAGCTCAGTATATACTTCGGCAGCTTCCTCCCATCTTTTAATAGATAGAATAGAATGAAAGGCAAGATAATCAAAGCTAACACAAAATCCTTCACAGCTCCGACAAAAACTCCAATTCCTAACCAAGTATTGTTTACAATTTTCGAGATTTGTTCAGAAACATTGCTAACAAGGTCAGGTACATTTATATTCAATGTTTTTTGGGCTTCATTTACAAATTGACTTCCAACGATGTCTCGAATTAATTTTTCGACATCACTTGCATAACCGGGAAAGCTTGAAACTAAACTCATAATTTGCTCTCGCAAAAAGGGAATTACTGACACAATAATTATTGTGAGAACGCCAATAATAACAATATATAGTAATAGGATTGAGTAGACTCTCTTTATTTTAAATCTTTCAAGGTAATCAACGAGCGGATTTAATAAGTAATAACAAACCGTGGCCATCATAATGGGAAGAATGACCGTCTTTACCAAAACCTGTAACGGTGTAAAAATATATGATACTTCTCTAAATATTAACAAATTTATTCCTATTAAAAAGATAATCAATAGAAATAAGACAAATCTGTTATTTAAAATGAACTTCTTAAACATATCTACTTTTGTGAACTGCTTGTCACTCATGGACGCACGTACTCCTCTCAAATCCTAAATCCTTTCTTCAATAGTAACGTACTTAACTATCTCTATCACCTATCTTACCTTTCAGTTCACAGTTTTGTAAATTATTTTTGATAAATTTTTACAGTTCAGGCATTATATTAGGCTCTTTTCTAAAAGATTGTGGCTTTTTGCACTTACCTTTTTAAGGGTTTGTTGGAGCGGAAGTGCGAGACTCCTGCGGGATGCGTGGGAGAGGTGAGACCCCGCAAGCGTTAACGCTGAGGAATATGAAAGGCGTAGGCGGCTTGCCCATCGACGTACAAACTGGATGGGCATCAACTGAGATAAAGGAATCACGGTGAGCCGAATGGCGAATCGATGATGACTTATCGTAGGGAGGTGACCTGAAGTTTGCTTGTTCGTGCCGCAAGGAGCTATGAGGCTCACCACCCACCCCGCTATTGCTGAGTACTGTAGCGGAGACAAACCCTAAACGACAACTCAGTTAAAAGCCAACAATGTTTACGAAAACAGCCTTATATTAACTGTAGGCTTTTTCTTTTGAAGTAACATAAATGTATGTTATAATCATATTATGTAACATAGATACTGTTAAACCTGTCAGGTAAACAAGGAGCGTTGAAATGAAAACTGTCGAAGCGATAAAGGATACAAACCAAATCCTATTGATGAAATCGTTTTTAAAAAGTAGGTCTTCTCGTGATTACTGTCTATTTTTATTAGGGATTAATACTGGAATCCGTATTCATGACTTACTTCATTTATATGTTCACCAATTCATAGCTGAGGATGGAAGCCTCTATGACCATTTAATGTCTCCTGTTCATTTGGAGCCACCTGTCTATTTGAACCATCAAGTTCAGCAGGCTTTAACCTCCTACATTGAAGAAGAGGGACTTTCGTTAAATGATTACTTGTTTAAATCAAAACGCACGAATGAGCCCATATCTCGCCAACAAGCCTACAGAGTGATTAATGAGGCTTCGAGACAGGCTGGTATTTGCGAACCAATTGGAACACATACACTTCGGAAAACCTTTGGGTATCATGCTTATAGAAAAGGAATTGCCATCTCACTTATCCAAAAACGCCTTCAACAATCCACACCTTCTGAAACTAGACAATATATTGGCGTTGCAAACACGACATTGCAAATTAAACTAGATGTTAATTTATAGAAAGAGAGTTGATGTTAATGTTACAAGAGATAATACACACTGACACATTTATTTTATTAACTTCCGTCTTATTAATTGTCGGTGTGCTTACTACAAAATTTTCTGCTCGTTTGGGAGTTCCTGCCCTTGTCCTGTTCATGCTTGTCGGCATGGTTATGGGTAGTGATGTTCTCGGAATTATTTATTTTGATAATGCATCCACTGCACAGATGATAGGTGTTTTTGCACTTGTTATTATTTTATTCGAAGGTGGACTCCAAACAAAATGGAGTACCTTACGCCCTGTCATTGTCCCTTCCCTCTCCCTAGCAACATTAGGTGTGCTATTAACAACTGGAATCGTAGCCGCAGCCGCTTACTTCATTTTGAATTTAGGCTGGTTAGAAGCATTGTTATTTGGTGCAATTGTTGGCTCCACAGATGCAGCTGCTGTTTTCGCTGTCTTAAAAGGACAAAATATTAAAGAACGGATTGGCACAACTTTAGAAGCTGAATCAGGATCAAATGATCCGATGGCAGTCTTCCTCACAATTGCAACGATTGAACTTATTACGGCTCCAGACGCAAGTATTATAAAGATGGTTGGTTCATTTTTTATCCAAATGGGTCTTGGTTTATTACTAGGAATCATTGCAGGGAAATTAGCTGTTAATGCATTAAACCGGTTAAATCTTGACTCTAGTGGTTTATACCCGATTTTTTCAATTGCATTTGCCCTGCTTACGTATGGCATTACTGCGTTTTTAGGCGGTAGTGGCCTATTAGCGGTTTATGTATTAGCGATTATCATTGGAAATGCTGAAATTGCTTATCGCCAATCCATCTTCAGGTTTTCAGAAGGTTTTGCCTGGATGATGCAAATCTCCATGTTTGTCATCTTGGGTCTACTCGTATTTCCTTCAGAACTGTTCACATGGGACATTATTATAAAAGGTATTGCCATTTCAGCAATTCTAATGTTAATTGCTAGACCAGTAGCCGTTTTTCTTTCCACAATTGGAATGAAGTATACATTGAATGAACGAATATTCCTATCATGGGCTGGTTTAAAGGGAGCGGTGCCAATCGTCTTAGCAACTTTCCCGATGCTTGCAAATATCGAGGGTAGTCAACTAATTTTTAATGTCGTCTTCTTCGTTGTCTTAACAAGCTGTCTAATACAGGGTTCAACCATTACGAATCTTGCTGAAAAGCTTAAATTAACAGGTCCTAAAAAGACTACACCAATGCACTCGATTGAATTAGTAACACTTGGACAAGTGAATACAGAGATGGTTGAATATGAAGTTGAAACAGATTCAGAAGTAGCAGGAAAAACATTATTAGAGATTCCATTTCCTGAGGGGGCCTTAGTAAATGCAGTAATCAGGAATAACCAACTCATTACACCAACAGGTAATACAACGATTATACCTGGAGACTTCCTGTATATTCTCACTGCGAAAAAGAGTAAATCCTCGCTCAAGCAGGTGTTAACAGAAAAGAAAACAGAAGATTCAGTTGAGGAATTACCTGAATCTGTATAGAAAAAGCAGTGGAATGAACCCCACTGCTTTTTTCTATCGTTTTTATCTTTTTTGAATTTCTTCCATTAACAGCTTGTTGACCATTGGCGGGTTCGCCTGACCCTTAGTAGCTTTCATAATTTGTCCAACTAAGAAGCCAATTGCTTTTTTCTTACCACTTTTGAAGTCTTCAATTGATTGTGGGTTAGCGTCCAATGCTTCTGTTACAAATTTACGAAGTGTTTCATCATCAGAAATTTGTACTAAGCCTTTCTCTTTGACGATTGCCTCAGCATCTCCACCATTTTCAACAAGCTCTTTAAATACTTGTTTCGCTATTTTCGAAGAAATTGTGCCATTTTCTATCAGCTTAATCATGCCGGCAAGACCTTCTGCTGTTAAAGCAACATCACTAAGCTCTTTTCCTTCAGCATTTAAGTATCCTGATAGTTCACCCATTATCCAGTTCGATGCTTGCTTTGCTTCTGCACCTGCAGCTAACGCTTGTTCAAAGAAATCAGACATTTCCTTTGTCATTGTTAGTACTTGTGCATCATACTCAGGCAAACCGAGCTCTTCAACATATCGCTTCCGACGAGCATCAGGTAATTCTGGGATTGAAGCACGGATACGCTCTTTCCATTCATCATCAATATACAATTCTACTAAATCAGGCTCTGGGAAATAACGGTAATCATCTGAACCTTCTTTTACACGCATTAAGATTGTTTTCTTCGTTGCTTCATCATAACGGCGTGTTTCTTGGTCAATTGTACCACCAGAACGAAGAACCTTTTCTTGACGCTTTTCTTCATACTCTAACCCTTTTTGGACAAAGGCAAATGAGTTTAAGTTTTTCAATTCCGTTTTCGTACCAAATTCTTTTTGTCCAACTGGGCGGAGTGAGATGTTTGCATCACAGCGAAGTGAACCTTCTTCCATCTTACAATCCGACACTTCCGTGTATTGGATAATCGCTTTTAATTTTTCTAAGTAAGCATATGCTTCTTCTGGTGTACGAATATCTGGTTCTGACACAATTTCAATTAATGGTGTTCCTTGTCTGTTAAGGTCCACTAATGAATGTCCGTCATTTGTATGAATCAGTTTTCCGGCATCCTCTTCCATATGAATTCGAGTAATTCCAATTCGCTTTGTTTCACCATTTACTTCAATGTCAATCCAGCCATTTTCACCAATTGGTTTGTCAAATTGCGAGATTTGATAAGCCTTTGGATTATCCGGATAGAAATAGTTTTTGCGGTCAAACTTCGTTTCCGTTGCCACTTCACAATTCAATGCCATACATGCTTTCATTGCAAAGTCGACTACCTTCTTATTTAATACAGGTAAGACTCCCGGATATCCAAGCTCGACAACGGTTGTATTTGTATTTGGCTCAGCACCAAAACGGTTCGGAGCGCTTGAGAATATTTTTGAATCTGTTTTTAGCTCAACGTGGACTTCAAGTCCTATGACTGTTTCATATTCCATTGTTTCCTCACCCCTTACAGTTCAGGTTTTGCTTTATGATAGTCTGTTGCTTGTTCAAATGCATGTGCGACACGATATACTGTGCTTTCATCAAAATGCTTTCCAATAATTTGTAAGCCTAATGGTAAGCCGTTTGCTTGACCACAAGGAATCGAAATTCCAGGGACACCAGCAAGGTTAACTGGAATTGTTAAAATATCATTCGCATACATTGTTAATGGGTCCTTAACGTTTTCACCAATTTTAAAAGCAGGTGTGGGAGTTGTCGGCCCAATAATTACATCATATTTTTCAAAAACATCATCAAAGTCCTTTTTAATTAATGTTCTAACCTTTTGTGCCTTTTTATAATAAGCATCATAATAGCCTGAACTCAATGCAAATGTTCCAAGCATAATACGTCTTTTCACTTCATTTCCGAAGCCTTCCGCACGACTTTGCATGTATAAATCAAGGAGATTTTCCGCATTATCCGTACGATACCCGTAACGTACACCGTCAAATCGAGATAAGTTTGCAGAAGCCTCAGATGATGAAAGTAAATAATATGTAGCAAGCGCATATTTAGAGTGTGGCAAGGAAACCTCTTCCCATGTTGCGCCAAGCCCTTCAAGTACTTTTAGTGCATTTAGAACAGATTGCTTAACTTCTTCATTCACACCTTCACCTAAATACTCTTTCGGTACAGCAATTTTCAAACCTTTGACATCACCTGTTAATGCAGATAGAAAATCAGGTACATCTACATTTGCAGATGTTGAGTCCATCTCATCGACACCAGAAATTGCTTGTAAAAGGAACGCATTATCTTCAACAGTTCGTGTGATTGGACCAATTTGGTCTAAAGATGAAGCAAAAGCAACTAACCCAAAGCGTGATACTCGTCCATATGTAGGCTTTAATCCGACAACGCCACAAAATGAAGCTGGCTGACGAATTGAACCACCTGTATCAGAGCCTAATGAAAACGGTACTTCGCCCGCTGCTACAGCTGCAGCTGAACCACCGCTTGATCCTCCTGGAACTCTCTCTAAATCCCAAGGGTTTTTCGTTAATTTATAGCCTGAGTTTTCATTAGATGACCCCATTGCGAACTCATCCATATTTAATTTCCCGATCGTCACTGTCTCTGCTTGTTTTAATTGTTCAACAACCGTTGCGTCATATATCGGGTCAAAGTTCTCTAATATTTTACTTGCACAAGTTGTACGCAAACCTCTTGTAACGATATTGTCCTTTATTCCGATTGGCATTCCGAATAATAAGCCAAATTCATCTCTCGTTTCTAATGCGTCATCTAATTCTTTTGCATAAGCGCGCGCATTTTCTTCATTTAATGTTAAAAATGCTCCAACCTTTTCATCTACCTCATTTATCCGCTTATATGATTCGTTCACTAAATCTGAAACGGAAATTTCTTTTTTATGTAATAAATCTTTTAATTCAGATATTTTCTGATCAAAGAGTGCCATGCTTGTCCCTCCTTCTTCTATTATTCTAAGATTGATGGTACACGGATATAGCCATCGATATGGTCTGGTGCATTTTTGACAACTTCCTCATTAGCTAATCCTTTTTTCGGTATATCTTCTCTCATCACATTTTTTATATCTAATACGTGTGATGTTGGCTTTACATTCTCAGTATCGACTTCATTTAATAATTCAGCAAACGAAATAATTGCGTCAAGCTGATTAGTCATTACTTCTACTTCTTCATCTGTTATAGCTAAGCGTGCCAAATTAGCTACATGCTTTACTTCTTCTTTTGTAATTCTTGACATAACATTCACCTCCACAAAATCGTACGACCACAATACTCTGATGATACCAAAGAAACGCCTATTTAATCAATATTAGTTGTCTTGGTTATCTATCTAATAGTATATTTAGTAAATTTTACGACTACTTACGTTACATTTTGAATAATATTCGTATGTTATTTATCATGCAGTTGGATAGTCGAGTTGAACCTCTCGAATAAACTTTCACCGTTTAGTTATACAACATAATTTCTATAGGAAACATCCTAAAAAGATGGATTCATATATAGAAAGAAAAAGCAAACGAAGAACACCAACATATAATATAAAAAAGGCAGTTGTCGTAAACATGATTGTTGATACTTAGTTATCGTTTGGGTTAATTGTATTACAATTACTCAATTTCCGAGGGGGTGGTGCGCTTGACTAGCTTAAGTGGCATGAACAAGCAAACTTAGGTCATCTCCCGACAATAAGTCAGCATCGATTCCTTATTTCAGTTGATGCCCTCTGTTTATAAGTAGATATGTATGTCACTCCCTTTTTCGAACTCGATGAATACCAGCATGAATCTCAGCTCTCCTGTCTTACAGGATTCTCGTAATCATCCTACAAAAAAATCAGCAATAAGCAACAACCTTTAAGGAATGTTCGTAAAAACAAATAAATTGGAGGGATAAATTGTGAGAAAAAAGGATCCAATGAAAATGATAAATGAGTTTTTTCATAGTCGTCCTAGACGAACATTATTAGATACAGTCGATGATGTTTTCAACAATCATTCATCGTTAGAGAGGAACCTTGATGTGTTTGAATCTGAAGAGTACTATACAATTCAAGCTGAACTCCCAGGTGTACCTAAGGATGATATAAACATAAAGATATTAGGTGAAAATCTTGTGATTGAGGTTAAGGAGCAAATGGGAATACGAAGGAAATTTGGTGGTGTTGCAAAAATACCAATTCCTGACTTTTGTTTAAAGAGTAATATGAAGGCTGTTTATAGACATGGGTTATTAACAATACATTTAAGAAAGAAGAAGCCAAAAAAAATAATGATAGAGTAAAGTTGTCAGCAAAAATTATGCTGGCAATATATTATTTACAAGGAAACTGAGATATTGTATCTCAATGTAATGGTCCTTGAATCAGCGTGGGAGAGGTGTAATTTTCTTATGATGAAAACCTACTTGCTCCAGCCACATATTTATGATTTGTTGTATAGAGCTGTTGTTTGAGTTACAATCCTGCCAGCAACTAATGCACCTTCTGTTCTTGTTCTTAAAAAGAGGGGATAACTCCACTTACATAATTAAAAAGGTAACCCATAGTGAGTTACCCTTTTTAAAGATTTATAGTTTTGCTTGCTCGAATTCTTCTTCTATTTCTTTAGATGGAGCTTCAGTCACTAAGCTCACAACAATGATGGCTACTAATGCGAAGATAAAACCTGGAACAATTTCATATAGGTTAAACGGAATGACAGCTTCCTTAATAACCTCACCAGCCGAATTCAATTCAGCCGTAGATAATATCTTCCATATTACAACTGTAGCTGCTCCTACGATCATTCCTGCCAAAGCTCCCCAACGATTCGTACGTTTCCAGAAAAGGGAGAGAATGATTACAGGACCAAATGCAGCGCCAAATCCTGCCCAAGCATAACTTACTAAATCTAATACTGAACTATCTGGATTTGATGCTAATGCTATTGCAATTAACGCGATAACTGCAACAGATATACGTCCAATCCATACTAATTCTTTTTCAGAAGCATCTTTCCGTAATATCGCCTTGTAAAAATCCTCTGCAATAGCACTTGAAGATACTAATAATTGAGAATCAATTGTACTCATAATTGCTGCTAAAATAGCTGCTAATAATATTCCTGATACCCATGGATTAAATAATACTTGTGAGAACTGAATAAATACTTGTTCTCCATCAGGTAGTGGTGATTCTGCAAAATATGCTATTCCTGCAAATCCCGTGAAAATGGCACCAAATAACGCAAACACCATCCAAATCGTACCAATCATACGTGCCTTAGGGACATCATTTTTTGAACGTAATGCCATAAAACGTGTTAAAATATGTGGCTGACCAAAATACCCTAATCCCCATGCTAGCAACGAGATTATACCAAGTGCTGTCATACCTGCAAAGGCATCTAAGTTAGCTGGGTCAATATTTCCAACCTTATTAACAGTCTCACCCCAACCGCCAAGCTCACTCACGGCAACAATAGGTACTATAACTAATGCTAAGAACATTAAAATTCCTTGAATAAAATCAGTCCAACTAACTGCTAAGAATCCACCAAGGAACGTATATGAAATAATAACTACTGCACCTATCCACAATGCTTGTGTATAAGAAAGGCCAAATGAAGCTTCAAATAATTTTGCTCCACCAACCATTCCTGAAGATGTGTAGAATGTAAAGAAAAGTAGGATAACTGCTGCTGAAATAACACGTAAAATCTTAGAACCGTCTCTAAAACGATTTTCTAAGAAGTCTGGGATCGTAATCGAATCGTTTGCGACCTCTGTATACGTCCGTAATCTTTTGGCTACAAACTGCCAGTTAAGGTAGGCTCCAATTGCCAATCCAACTGCTAACCAAATTTGATTCATTCCACCTGCAGCATAAACTGCACCAGGTAACCCCATCAATAACCAACTACTCATATCCGATGCTCCGGCACTAAGTGCTGAGACACCAGGACCTAAACGTCTTCCACCTAAAACATAGTCTGAAAGATTACTAGTTAAACGGTAAGAAATAATACCAATCGCTAACATACCTATTAAATAAATGATAAATGTTGTTAAAACTCCAGCATCCACTAATTAGTCACTCCTCTCTGTAAAGTTTGTAATAATTGATATAACTACTAAAAATAACATTGGTCCAAATAACCAAAACCATGTAGCACCAGTTAATGAATGTTCCATCCAACTCACCTCCTAATAAGGTTATAACAAATCCATATGCAAGCTTATGCAATTTCATGATGATAAGAAAAATACAATAGCAGGATTAAGTGCGGAAAGAAGTCATGTACAAGCGTAACACAATCTGACAAACGGAACAAATGACACTTAATTCTCACTCCTTAAAAATGCATAAATATACACTATATTGTTGTTTTTTTGCAATATACAAAAGAATACATTATATCTATTCACAAAAATTTATAAAATTAAGTTTTGAATTTTTTAAAAATCTAGTAGAATTTTGTCCAATTTATGTAAAAATTTACAGGTTACTTTTACACATTTATTAGAAGAAGAATTACTCTTTTGTTCTAGCTGTTAAAAAAATTACATGTTAGTATTACTAATAAATATGTTTCAATCAGGAGTGGCAAATTTGAAAAAATCCCTATATATTCTTGGTATTTTCTTAATTATTATCGGTTTTGTAGGTCTTATAAATCATCTTTCTATGTTGAATCGAGCGATTAAAGCTGAGCAAGTAATGTATGATACCTACAATCCAAGCTTAATATTAGTTCAATTAGCTGGGACAACTACCCCATATCTTACTTGTTTAATAGGTGGTGGCCTAATACTAGCAGTTGCTGTGTTTATAACCGAGTTTCAAAAACGTACAGAAGCCTCTATCCAAATAATAGATATGCTAAATGAAAAACGCTCTGTCGTTAATAATCAACAGAGCGAATCTTCAGATACTCAAAACAAGGACGATCAACCAAAGTCGCAAACAACTGAGGATGCGAATATAGCAAATCCCGATAAAGGCTATGACGGCCGCTTTTATTGGAAAGGATAAAAAAAGAGATGACTAAATGAGCATGTGTGTGCCTCATTTATCTGACACCAAGTTACTTGAATCTGATTTAAACAATAATGTATTGAGTAGGTGTCGAATGGAGGAATTCTAATTGAAGACGGTTTGTTCATTAACTTATTAAATGGAAAGGAACGACTAAATCTAAGGAATATATGGGTGAAATTGATAAATTATTGATGATTTATTTTAAGGAGAACACCTAAGAGATTTAGTCGATACCGCCAATACGAGTATGTTATAAAGGTTTTATAAAAATTGTCTTGTATTATAGCATTTCTGATGTTGTTTTAGCTTGCATGTGTAGCAGTAAATAGTCAGGTCCACCTGCCTTAGAATCAGTGCCAGACATATTAAACCCTCCAAATGGTTGATATCCGACAATCGCACCTGTACAACCGCGATTAAAGTACAAATTACCAACATGGAAGTCTTCTCGAGCCTGTTCAATATGCTCACGATTATTCGTTAGTACGGCACCAGTTAATCCATATTCAGTATTATTTGCAATGCTAATCGCATCATCAAAGTCCTTTGCCTTACAAAATGCAACGACTGGACCGAAAATCTCCTCTTTCATAATCTGAGCATTTTTATCTACATCAGCAAATATCGTCGGTTCAATAAAAAACCCCTTTGACTTATCACTTGTTCCACCTGCTACCAATCGTCCTTCTTTCTTACCGATTTCAATATACTCACAAATCTTTTCAAAGGCGGCTTCATCGATGACAGGTCCCATAAACACTGTAGGTTGTTTCGTTTCCCCGACAGTCAATTGTTTCGTTATGTCTACAACACGTTCTAACACATCATCATATACATCTTCTATAATGACAGCACGTGAACAAGCTGAACATTTTTGCCCAGAAAAGCCAAATGCAGAAGCAACAATCGATTTTGCCGCAAGTTCGAGGTCTGCTGTAGAATCGACAACAATCGTATCTTTTCCACCCATCTCTGCAATGACTCGCTTTAACCATATTTGACCATCATGAACTTTTGCAGCACGTTCATAAATACGTATACCTACTTCTCTTGAACCCGTGAAGCTAATGAACCTTGTTTTTGGATGGTCAACTAAGTAATCCCCAACCTCAGCTCCACTTCCGGGTACGTAGTTAACAACACCTTCAGGTAATCCTGCCTCCTCTAATACCTCTAAAAATTTTGCTGCAATCACTGGTGTTGCACTGGCTGGTTTAAGCAAAACTGTGTTTCCTGTTACAACAGCAGCTGCAGTCATCCCTGCCATAATTGCAAAGGCAAAATTCCATGGTGATATTATAATCCCAACCCCTAAAGGAATATAGGTATACCGATTATATTCAATTGGGCGACTTTCAACTTTCACTCCATCTTTTAATTGTAGCATCTGTCTGCCATAATACTCCAAGAAGTCAATGGCCTCAGCAGTATCAGCATCTGCTTCATTCCACGGTTTTCCAACCTCTTTCACTAGAAGGGCCGAGAATTCATGTTTCCGTCGACGAATAATCGCTGCCGAGCGGAATAATATATCTGCTCGCATTTCCGGCTTCGTCTTCCTCCAAGTCTCAAATGTTGCTTCAGCCACCTGCATTGCTTTTTCTGCATGCTCTTGTGATGCCTTTGAAACTGTACCAATAACCTCTTCCTTGTTTGCTGGATTAATCGAAACGATACGCTCTTTTGTTTGCACTCTTTCCCCACCGATAACAAGTGGATAATCTTTACCGATATACGACTCCACAGTTTGTAAACCAGCTAGAAATTGTTGTTGATTTTTGACGTTTGAAAAGTCAGTAAAAGGTTCATGTTTATAAGGTACGACCATTATTTAACGCCCCCTTGTCATTTTTTCATCAAAACAACTGCTATTCAATTTTTGAAGCCAAGACTACTAGGAACGTCTCTTGTTCATTCGTATGCAAGGGGAATGATAGAAATGATTATCAATTCGTATCTAGTAACATAGTCTGTTACCGTCACAACTAATCAGATAAAAAAGAGGGCAAACTCGTAAAGGTTCAGACCTCTCTCAAACATATATATAGATTACAAACTGCATTCTATATATGTGTTTGGTGAATGTGTCAAACCTTAATGAGTTACCCTCTTTTTCATTATTTATAAATATGAACAGTTGGTTCGTCCTGTTTCGGTTCTCTTAAAATGAGCGCTTCTTGACCTGAATTAGACATGATGTTTACTTCAAGTGATATATAATCCGGAAAATACTCCATGACCTCGCTCGCAACGAATTGGGTAAAGGCAATAACTTCCCCTTTTGAATAAAATTGCATCGGAATTTCTATGTCAATATAATTCATTTCTCCGTTTTTATAGAAAGCTTTTCCGATTACACCTGTGTAGTTCGGAAAAAAGCTCTCAATTTCACCTTTAAATTGGTCAAATCTTTGGGCATCCTCGCGATAATCCTGTGTCCCTCCTGGAGAAGGGAAGAAAACATAATCTTCGTCAATTGTTTCCCATTTACCAAAACTATTACTGCCTTGCTTTACTTCAGCTTTAGCAATAAAATTTCCTGGTACAATCGACTTTTTTTCTTCTTGCTCATAAATTGCAAAAACGATTGGCACATTACCGACACCTTTTGTGTTTCTCATACGTTGTAAAACTTTCTCAGCTATTTCCTTCCCTTTCTCTAACAATACATCTCTTGGTATCTTATGCTCACGTTCAAATCCATCTTTTTGCTTGTAGTAATGAACGGAATTCATCGCAAGCCCTATCACCATCCCATCAAGTTGAATCGCATCATCATCTTTTCGGATAAGATAATTGTGTTCAATAATATGAGCTAAATAGATAGGATTATCTTGATTTCTCTGCTCGAGTGTAGATGGTTCACCCTCAGGCAGGGCAGGATTTAAACCAAGTTCTGTATACTTTTCATCCTTTTTCTTTTCATCGAGCTCTGCTTGTGCAACCTTTGCTTCTTCAGCAGTTTTTTGCCTTTTTAACCAGCTGTTGATGACATCCCCTTTTAAATATTGTCCTTCTTGAAACAAATACGTATCAGGAGAAAATGTATCTTGGGCAATTCTCATTAACCCTGTTTCAAATTCATCAATATCAAGCCGTGTATTTAAATTTTCAGCAACGACACCACGAGCTTCCCCTGGTTTATAGCTAGGTTCGCCTTCTTTTTGACTTAATGGCGTTTGATAATAACCCGCTTTATTATATTTCGGTATAATCGCCTGTTCCTTAGAGTCGTCTTCCGTTTCCTGCACGATTTCTTCTTGCTCTCCAAAGTTAGGTGCACAAGCAGTTAATACAAATATACTTGATAGCACCATTACTAATATCCTTTTCAAGTGTCTCAACACCTCTTATTTATTTAGTTCATCATATAGGCGTGCTTCATCCCATATTTCAATGTTTAAGTCCTGTGCTTTTTGTAGCTTGCTTCCTGCAGATTCGCCTGCAACAAGTAAATCGGTACTTTTACTTACACTTCCAGTAACCTTACCACCTAGGGCTTCGATTCCTTCTTTTGCTTCATTCCTCGATAGTTGTTCGAGCTTTCCTGTTAATACAACTGTTTTACCTGCTAAATAGGAATCACTTTCTTCTGGCTTAATGAGTTTAGGTCCTTTATAAATTGTATTTATGCCAAGAGCTTGTAACTCTATTATTAATTTCTGTACTTCCGGATTAGCGAAATATGTGACAACAGCATCTGCCATCTTATCACCAATTTCATTAATCGCAATTAAATCTTCTATGGAAGCTTGCTTAAGTTGGTCAATCGTCTCGAACTGCTGAGCTAAAGTTTTCGCAGCCTTTGCACCGACATGTCGTATTCCTAATCCAAATAAAAGTCTTTCTAATGAGTTTTCTTTCGATTGTTCAATCGCACGCAGCAGATTATCTGTCGATTTTTCGCCCATTCTATCTAGATTCATTAACTGTTCCTTTGTTAGGCGATAAATATCAGCAACATCCTTTATTAGTTGTTCCTGAAATAGCTGTTCGACAACACGTTCTCCTAATCCGTCAATATTCATTGCATTTCTTGAAACGAAATGAATTAGCCCTTCTTTTATTTGTGCTGGGCATTTCGGATTAATGCATCGTAAAGCTACTTCTCCTTCAATTCTCACGAGTTCACTTTCACAAGCAGGACAATGTGTTGGCATCGCAAATGTCTTTTCTTCACCTGTGCGCAAATCTGTTAGGACATTCACTACTTCAGGGATGATGTCCCCAGCTTTTTTGACAACAACTGTATCTCCAATTTTGATATCTTTTTCTCTAATTAAATCTTCATTATGAAGTGAAGCACGTTGTACGGTTGTACCTGCTACCCTTACTGGTTCCAGAATCGCAGTAGGCGTAATCACACCTGTACGCCCTACACTAAGCTCGATATCTAGTAGCTTCGTCATAACCTCTTCTGCAGGGAATTTGTATGCGATAGCCCAACGTGGACTTTTAGCAGTGAATCCTAGTTCTTCTTGTTGTTGTAATGAGTCTACCTTTATAACAATTCCATCAATGTCATACGCAAGTAAAGCTCTCTTTTCCTGAATATCATTAATAAGCGTTAATACTTCTTCAATATTTTCGCATAGTCGCCGCTCTTTATTTGTTTTAAAACCAACTTCCTCTAATAAATTAAGTGCTTCACTATGTCTTTCAACACCCGTTCCACCTAAATCAGCTATACTGTATACGAACAAATCAAGGTTACGATTTGCAGCAATTTTCGGGTCAAGCTGTCTGATGGAGCCGGCTGCAGCATTTCGAGGGTTTGCAAATGGCTCTTCATCATTTTGCATTCTCATCACATTTAGCTTTTCAAATGAGTTTTTTGGCATAAATGCCTCGCCACGGACTTCGAATGATAATGTTTGCTTTAGTCTTAATGGCAATGAGCGGATCGTTTTCAAATTTTCTGTTATGTCTTCCCCTGTAGTACCATCGCCACGGGTAGCACCTTGCTTAAAGAGACCATCTTCATAACGCAAAGAAACTGCTAACCCATCTATTTTTAGTTCTACTACATATTGTACATCTTCCCCTACTGCTTGTTTTACACGACGGTCAAAATCGCGTAAATCTGTTTCATTAAATGCGTTTCCTAAGCTTAACATTGGTGTACGATGCTCCACCTTTTGAAAATTATCTAGAGGCGCCCCACCAACTCTTTGTGTAGGAGAATCTGCTGACTTAAGTTCAGGATAACTCTCTTCAATTTTTAATAACTCCTGCAAAAGGCGGTCATATTCCGCATCAGGAACACTTGGTTTATCCAACACATGATATTCATAATTATATGTGTTTAACAGTTCATGTAATTCTTTTACTCGGTTTTCTGCTGACTGTTTGTCCATTCGGAGGTCCAATCCTTTCTTATGAACTTACAAATCCTTTTACACACGATTGATTGGTGCAAACTTAGCAAGGAGGCGTTTAATGCCAACAGGGCTTGGGAAAGCAATATCCAGCTCCATTCCTTCACCAGAACCCTTCACACTGACTACCGTTCCAGTTCCCCATTTTTTATGCTCGGCTTTATCTCCGACAGCCCACGGGAGGTCATCTCCACCTGTAGCTCTTGCTATTGGCCTCGATACAGGCGGGCGCTTTTCAACTTTGCGTCCTGAATTCATAGAGGATGCAGCAGGTGCTGCTTTCTTCTTCATACTATTATTAACATCTTCTATTAATTCATCAGGTATCTCAGCAATAAATCTTGATTCAGGATTAATATTTGTACGTCCAAATAGTGTACGCATTTTAGCATTTGTTAAATATAGTTCTTGTTCTGCACGTGTTACGCCAAATGGTGATAGGTAAACCTTTGATATTATCTCTAGTTTTTCCCCCACCCCACACCGTGCGTGCGACTTTCACCGCACACGGCGTTCCATCTAATTAACAGGTTACAAAATACGCCTAATTGAATTTCGTTATAGTTTTGCAAAACCACAGTATTTCCTTAGTTTATTGAGTTCTTTTAAATTAATATAAGCTGGTAGTCGTTCTAACGTAAGGTTTTTATCATGAACTAGTTTATGACTTGTTTTAGATAGTAAAATCAGGTTTTTGTATTCATCCTTACCACCACGGCTTAACGGAACTTTATGATGAATCTGTATTTCTTGCGGTGGTATTGTTAAATATTCTGTACCAAGTAACGGCTCTTTCTTTCGGCTATTTAGTAGGCTCGGAATATAAATCACATTCGCAGAATTACGATCAGTGAATACTCGGTTTTCAAAGAAATGCTTTACCCATTCCAATGATTTATATCTTTCATTGTTCGGGTACCATAGCTTATTTACCTCGTACATATAATCGTTCGTATTTTTAATACTATGTTTCCTCATATCCCAGACATCGAGTTTAATTCCCTTTATTGTAAAATAAATTGTCTCTCCTACTTCTTTCTTAATGCCGAATTTATTTCTTCTCCTATCTCTGAGTTTAATTAAGAGAAGTTGTATTCTGCTAATCAGCCAAGTTAAATTGGTACAAATATTAAAGTATTGGAATATTCCTCTGATATATATGATAAAATAGTCAATGTTGTTATTTCTGAGACTCCATTCGAGTCTCTTTTTTGTTTCTTTCCATATTCTCGTTTGATTCTTTGGTGAAATTAAAAATGAACCTCTTTTATCTGAAAAAGTTTTTTTAAGTTTATAACCAAGGAATTCAAGTACCGTTTCCCCATTTAAGGTAATCAGTTTTGTTTTCTCTTGATTAATCTCTAATTCATTCTCTTTACACCAATCCTCAAATATCATTATCGCATCATATATATCATATTTTCCTTTACTAATTAGAATGAAGTCATCAGCATACCTTACGATTTTTACTACTCTGCGACTACCCAACCAATTAAAGTAAAACTCCCTGCCACGTTTGTAATTCTTGCTATGATTCTTAAAGATATTTGGATTTTGAATAATCTCTCGACCATTGTTACGTTTAAATCCATTTACTTCATTTAATCTTAATTCAAAATCATGTAGCATTACATTCGCTAACAAAGGACCTAAGATTGTACCTTGTCTAAGACCAGTACCTTTATAGGTTTCTTTTGGCTGGATTAAATCAATCCACATCAATCTCTTCACACATTTGAGAAATGCCAAGTCATGAATGTTATGGTTTATTCTGAGTTTATCTAAAACCTTATCAATTTTCACTGTATCAAAGTAATTTTTCAGGTCACAGTCATAAATATGACCTTCATTATTAAATTGAAGACTAGTTGCAATATATGATAAACATTCTTGAGCATTTCGATTTTTCCTGAAGCCAAAGCTTTCTGGATTAAACTGTGCTTCTAAGATTGGTTCCAAGATATTCTTTACGCATTGTTGTGCAATTCTATCGTAAATATTAGCGATACCAAGGGGTCTAAATTTACCGTTCTCCTTTGGAATCATAACTTGTCTGGCTTTGCCACGAATTCTTCCGAAAAGTCGATATTTAATCTGTCTTATGACTTCCTCAATATCATTTTTTAGTACATCCTTCAGACCATACCATCCGGTCCCGGTGTTTTACTCCCTTTATTCCCGCTAATAATTTTAATAGAACACAGAATATTTCTTTCCTCAATAACTAAATGCCATAAGTGGTTATGCCTCTTGTTTTCTAACGACTTTTCAAAGAGTTTGATTTCAATATCATTAATACCATATCGATATATATCCTTATCTTTGGTTTTCAATCGACATCGCCTTCTTTCCATAATGGATAGCGATTAACCTGTTCATTAGACTTGGGGCCTTCCCTCCACTCTTTATTATCAGAGTTTCATTGGTACTACACCCCTACTGCCATCCCTATTCATAACTCTTTCACAGCTTAGGCGAGCTGTTCCCCAAGTTATTACTCATTCGTTAGGGACTTCTGACGTTCCGAAACTGCTAGGTATATAACTATACTTAGGTTCTGCCTTTACCCCGATCACTCTCATTGAAGAGTGAAGCAACCCATTAGCTTCATCCATCATAGACCGTACGATATCTATTTTGGAAAGTAATTAATTCGGCCTCATTTCTAAGGTCGGCTTTGCGAGGCGTACATTCAGCAGTTCGTCATTGATTATCAAATCCTAACCATATATAGCTCCCTATCCGCATCACTTTCGCAGTATGTTTAACCTTTCCTCAGCTTAACCTGTTAGGGCTACTCGATGCGACTTCACCCCGCTTCACACGCATTCGTTACCAAACACGCATGGGGGAGTCTTAATAGCCATCTAGTCATGGGATTTATTTTGGGTATCCCACCGTGGTCTCACAGTTTCAGTTGTTACTAACTCAAGTTAGTCCAGACAATCCTTCGAGTTACCTCGATTTCTGTCTAACGTCACGCACCGTACATTAACCTTCTTTCTTCCTCCATCTCATCCTCTTCCATTAGAGAACGACTATGCGGGAAGACTCCTTCCTCAAGTCCGACTAAAAAGACAACCGGAAATTCTAGACCCTTTGCTGAGTGTAACGTCATTAGAACAATCGCATCATTTTCACCTTGTTCATCTTCTTCAAGCTTATCAATATCTGAAACAAGGGCTAAATCAGTCAAAAATGCTATAAGACTTTTATCTTCATTTTGTTTTTCAAATGTTTGGGTAACAGATAAAAACTCATCAATATTCTCAAGTCTACTTTGAGCCTCTAATGTCTTTTCCACTTGGAGCATTTCTCGATAGCCAGACTTTTCAATAATTTCCTCTGCAAGCTCTGTTACAGATAAATAATCTTGCATATTTCCTAAGTTTCGAATTAATTCACGAAATTCGACTAAGGCATTGATAACTCTAGCACTAACACCAATTTGCTCAATTTCATCTAACGCCTGAAATAGTGAAATATCATGTGCAATCGCGTAGTTAGCAATTTTGTCTACAGAAGTTGAACCAACACCACGTTTAGGTACGTTAATCACACGAGTTAAACTAATATCATCATCAGGATTTGCTACCAACCGCAAATATGCAAGTAAATCTTTAATTTCTTTCCTATCATAGAACTTAATCCCACCGACGATTGTATAGTTTATATTTGACTTGAGTAATACTTCCTCTATAATCCGTGATTGTGCATTCGTTCGGTATAATATAGCAATATCAGATAACTTTTTCTTTCCTGAGCCAGTTATTTCTTTAATTTTACCCGCTACATATTGACCTTCTGCAGCCTCATTATCTGCACGATAATATGAGATTTTTGATCCTTGAAGGTTCTCTGTCCATAATTTCTTTGGCTTCCGATTTGAATTATGTTTGATCACTTCATTAGCAGCTTCTAAAATTAATTTAGTCGATCGGTAATTCTGTTCAAGTAGGATGACTTTCGCTTGTGGATAGTCATTTTCAAAGGAGAGAATATTCGCGATATCTGCTCCACGCCAACGATAGTTAGGTAGGAACCTAGCGCCTTTTCACATTGCTGTGACAGGTCTCCAAGAACCCCCTTCAGAACCGTACGTACTCGTCTCCGAGTATACGGCTCGCCACTTACATTTTATCTATCCTTTTTAAACTGTATGGTAGATTATCAACTTCTAATATACTTGCATGGTTTTTCATCGATAAGGGCTCGTGAAAAAAATAGACTATCTTTTCCCCTTGTCTTGTTTCATAAGGGACCCCCCAACGTTGACCATCTCTATACTTTTCTTTTATTTTCCTTATACTTGTTCGATATTTTCCTGCGAGTGTTTTTAGGCAGCTATACTCCATCACATAGCGTAATTGAGACATTTTCGCTGAGACATTATTTGCTAAACGATAATAGCTATATAAACTACGCAGCTCAGCATTATAAGTTTCAACAATTGCTTTTGGAGTATACTTAATGAGCTCAGGACGATGGAGGATTTTCCAATTCTTCTCACTAATATCTTTCACCATCTTATGTTTCGTGATGACCTTTTCGATTGTTCCATCAGGAATAGAGAGCCTAATTTTACACTGATTCACTCTATTGGTATGATTAATTCCCTTCATAACCTTAATAGAATACCCAAGGAAGTTAACAGGCTTGTTACTATTTGTGATAAGTTTTTTTTGCTCTGTTAAGTGTAAATTTAGTTTTTCTTTAAGAAAGTCTCTCATTTTATCCTCAAGCAATTTACAGTCTGCTTTATTGCCTTGAACACCTACTATGAATTGGTCAGCATACCGGACATACGAAAAGCTTTTATATCCTTTACTTCCTTCACCAGGATAAGGACACTTAGGATTCATCGCTGCATTATTTTCGCGGTTTCTCATGTCGTTTATTTTATTCTCCATAATTTCCTCACGACTATTAGAGTTATCCACATCAAATTCCCTTTTGAGCTTGTCCATCATATATAAGTCGAATTCATTAAGATAAATATTTGCAAGGATTGGACTGATTCTCCCACCATGTGGTGTACCACTATATGTTTGATTGAATGTCCAATTCTCAGTATAGCCTGCCTTTAAAAATTTCCACATTAATCTTAAAAACTTCTCATCACATATGCGTTTTCTTAATAAATTTATTAAAATATGATGGTTGATGTTTTGATAGAAACCTTTTATATTTCCTTCAATAAACCAACTAGCTCCATTGAAGGCTTGTTTAACTTGTAATAATGCAGTATGGCAGCTTTTCTTAGGTCTAAAAGCATGTGATGCTTCAAGAAAGTATGGTTCATAGATGGCGTCTAATAGCATTCTGCAAATTTCTTCTACAATACGGTCGGTTATTGATGGTTGCTTGTTATCCTTGTTTCGAGGAGAAGAATTCTTAATAGGTTGTGGCTGATAACTTTCATCTTTAAGACTTTCAATAATTGATGTGATCTGTTCCTCGCCAAAACCAACAACCGGTACCCCATTTGCGCCGAGTCCTTTACGAACAAGAATATTTTCATAAGCATGATAATAAAAGTTAGGATTGTATAGATTTCTGTATATTCTTTTAAAAGTGTAATCTTTTTCATTTGCTTTTTTGGATAGATTGTATAAAACATTTTCAGAACTTTGCATAGAGCATTTCGCTCCCTTCCTCGTTGTTTATACAATGTAAGCTGCTTCCCTTTGCCATGTACAAGGTTTTCCCATGCTCAGACTACTACGGAAGCTCCGTTACCATATTGGATATTCAGCGTCATCTTCCTTGTCTTCTGACTTGGAATTTATCACCGTTAAGGGCATTTCGCATAGCTACACTACTTTAATAGCACTCCAACTTAGGTAATCCCCATTTAGTATATTGTAGTTTGGCTCGGTAGGTTATCGGAAGGAACGTTCGACCTTTCCATATCTTAATATGTGTGTCAATCCTCTTTTCGAAGAACATAAGGAAATAAGTATCAATTTAGTACTAATCCTCAAGTGTAACAGTAATAATTTTCATCTACACGGATTGATGTTAGGTTCCAGATAGCTTTCCTAACAGGCGACCATACTCCCACTCGGTCTATTCTTTAAGCAGTTTAGCCTTCTTCCTTATACCTTCCTTTTATATCTCGCCATTCAGTCGCAACTATATGCTATCTAAGTTGACTTATGACTTTAACAGACATGCTACACTTCCTCTTTGGTTTCCCGCTGAGATAAGTCTGCTGATATATTAGCTGTTCTATACTAATTCACCGCCAAATGGTGAAAAACTACAATACCCTTATGGGCGCACAATTGATTGGTCTGAATCACCAACAACACAAAGATTCTGGAACCGTGCCGCTAATAACTTAACTAACATATACTGTGCTCTATTTGTATCTTGATACTCATCTACATGGATGTATTGGAACTTGCGTTGGTATGATTCTAATACTTCTGGAACACGCTTGAATAATTGAATTGTTGTCATAATCAGGTCATCGAAATCGAGTGATTGGTTTTTCCGAAGTTTTCTTTGATAATCTTTATACACGTCACTGACAATTTGCTCATAGTGACTTGCAGCTGTACTTTCATATTCATCTGGGGTCAGCAGTTCATTTTTAGCACTACTAATTGAGCCTAATAAACTTCTCGGTTCGTATTTTTTAGGATCTAAGTTTTTTTCTTTTAGGACTGCCTTAATCACTGACAATTGATCAGTCGTATCAAGAATGGAAAAGTTTCGGTTAATCCCCATTCTGTCAATATCTCGACGTAAAATCCTTACACACATAGAGTGAAACGTAGATATCCATATGTCATCAGCACCCGGTCCTAATATGTTTTGAATTCTTTCTTTCATTTCTCGCGATGCTTTATTTGTGAAAGTAATCGCAAGTATATTCCAAGGTGCCACTCGCTTTTCTGTCATTAAATATGCGATACGATGCGTTAAAACACGTGTCTTTCCACTACCTGCTCCAGCCATAATTAATAATGGGCCGTCTGTTGCTTTTACCGCTTCTTGTTGTCTATCATTTAATCCTGTTAATAATTGTTCTGATAAGAATTGCAAACATTACACCACCTTATTACGAATATATGTTCTATTTTATCAATAACCCTTCAAGAATTAAACCTATTAATACAGGCTATTTTCATAATTTTGTTACTAGAAAACGTCTTAATAAATGCTCTATATACCTGAACGGAGAGATGTCTCTTGACCACAAGTGGTTTGTGTTGATATTTTGAGATTTTAAAAGAAGGCTGTTTTCGTAAACATAGTTGCTTTTACCTGAGTTGTCGTTTAGGGTTTGTCTCCTCTTGCAGTACTCGCTTTCCTCGGGGTGGGTGGTGAGCCTCATAGCTCCTTGCGGCTACCCTTTATCAAACTTCAGGTCATCTCCCTACGATAAGTCATCATCGATTCGCCATTCGGCTCATCGTGATTCCTTTGGTCTTAGTCGATGCCCCTCCAGTTTGTACGTCGATGGGCAAGCCGCCTACGCTTTTCGTACTCCTCAGCGTAAACGCCTGCTCACGTCTCCCACGAATCCCGCAGGAGTCTCGCACTTACGCTCCAACAAACCCTTAAAAATGTAAGTGCAAAAAGCCACAATCTTTTAGAATAGAGCCTAAAAGAAAGAGTATGAATAAACTCTCTTTTCCAAACATAGATTATTTTATCGCACTTACCGTTAGAAGTGCAGCATCAAGATTGGAATAAATGACATTCCCTACAACAACAACATCTGCATGTTCTGCAAACATCTTTGCCTCTTCTGGGGTCGTTATCCCACCTCCATAAAATAGCTTTGTGTTCGATAATACATTCTTCGCTTCTTCTACTAAAGATAAATCACCTAACTTACCACTGTATTCTAAATAGAAGATTGGTAAATGAAAAATATTCTCCGCTACACGAGCATATGCAACGACATCATCGCAAGTTAAGTCTGTATTTGCTTCAGTCAGCTTAGCTGCCTTACATTCTTCATTTAAGATACAGTAGCCTTCAACGATAATTTCATCCCAATTCATAATTTCACCAAATTCCTTCACAGCCTGCTGATGTAACTCTACAATCCATTCAGGTCTCTTACTATTTAGTACAGTAGGAATAAAGTATAAATCAAAACCAGGTATGATTGAATCAACTGTTGAAACTTCAAGTACACATGGAATGAGATAGCGGCGAATACGAGACATTAAGTTTAGCACATTATCCTCGGTAACATTATCACTTCCTCCTACCATAATCGCATCTGTGCCAGATTCACAAATCTTTTCTAAAGCCTCATCACTTATTTCTTTATCTGGATCAAGCTTAAATACATGCTTCCACTCATTAATATCATACATGCCTATAAACCTCCATTCAAAACTCCATTTCACTATTATAGCAAAATACATACTAGCAAAACACTATTAGTCAACCTACAATTACTAGTCTTTACTTAACGATTTGAGGTCAATAACATGAACATCATTTTATCTTTTAGACAAGCAAATGTTCATTTCCTAAGCAATAAAAAAGAGGGAAACTCATAATAAGTATCTTCCCCTCCAACAAATACTATATATAGTATTTGAGGGGAAATCACTTGTTTAGAGTTACCCTCTGCATCTTATTCAGTTTCCTGTTTATTATGGACACGTTCAAGAGCCATTTGATAGGCATCATTTCCATAGTTTAAACAACGTTTTACTCTCGAGATTGTAGCAGTACTTGCACCAGTTTCAGTCTCAATTTTATGATACGTATTACCTTCTCTTAACATTCTGGCAACTTCTAATCTTTGAGCCAGTGATTGTATTTCATTTACAGTACAGAGGTCATCAAAAAATCGATAACACTCTTCTAAATCTTTTAAGGATAAGATTGATTCAAAAAGCTGATCAAGCTCTCTTCCCCGTAACTTGTCTATTTGCATAACCATTCTCCTTTTATATGTAACAATTGTCTGTTAGAGTAAGCTGTACATAACCTCTAAATCATCGTGATTACTATTCAATAACACTTTCTTCAAGGTTTGGAACGATGTTAATCCAAGTTCGACCTGGTACAAATTTAATAATCTCACCATCTTTTATTGGCACAATTCGATTATCAATGTTTTTCCACTCAACTTCCTGCTTCAAACCTTTTTGCATTAAGAACGCTTTTCCACCTGATATGAGGTCAATTCCTCTTCTCCCATAATCATCAATATACTCATGTTCCATCTCTACTACAAATACATTGCTTAGTTCAATGGATTTTCCACTCTCTAAATCAACTGTTTGTTCATTATTACTATATCTGCTATAGGTTTGTTTTGTTTTGTCATATTCGTACGTTACTTGCCACTCTGGAGATTTATGATATTTGATAACAAACTCATTTAGTTCATTTCCCTTAAGGCTTAGCAATTCCTCTTGTGTATAGAATTGAAATGGTATTACTTCTTTCTCTAAGGTAAAATTATTCTCTTTAGCACCTTTTTGAATGTGTTCGAACGATATATATGAGTTATGAGGTGCTTTACGATGATCTGCTCTCCAAAATAACGTGCCATCGTAAAAAAGTCCATTTAAATAATCTGCTTCACCTGATTCAAGCTTTTGCCTAGCAGAAGGACTCCAACCATGGTGAACATAGAGTGCTTCAAACCCTTTGCTTAAATCGATATAATAATCCCTTGCACTACGAACAGGACCTATAACGTCAGGTATGTCACTTTGAAATACAGCTAGAAATCTTGTAATATTGCCTTCAGCAAGTACTTCGTATACAAGGTCTGCTTTATGAAGACCAGATTGTGGTCTTGCTTTCGGATGATTATTCACCATCACAGCAATCGGCCTTTGGTTCTTCGTGTCACTTTCCACCTTTAAACCGGTTAGAGGATAAACATCCTCCTCAATTATTTCTGTTTCTTCAAATTCAGTAGGTTTAGCTTCAACTGTTTTGTCCTCTAAATTGACGATACTTTGCTTTTCATCCTTGTTGCAAGCGCTTAATATACATAACATGATGACTATTAGAAATACGCTAGATCTTTTCTGCAAACGAAACACAACCTTATCGCTTTTTCACTTTTATATTTTAACGCATTATTGATGGAAAGAGTACCGTTTTTTTCATTACATCAAAAATACCTTTCGGAGTTATTCGAATATATGGCAAATGTGTAGATGAGAAAAACAATAGAGAATATATTGGGTCATCAAATTGGTATCCTCTATCTTTTAATAATTGATTTAATACTGTCTGTTGAGATATCACTTGTTCTAGGTCCTCACTTGATGCACTGCCATTAAGTTGTAGTGGCATTTCCAACGTTATTTGATTATCCTCCGCTAAAACAATACCTCCACCAATCTCCTTCATGCGTTTGAAAGCAGCAATCATTTCTGCCTTCTTTTTCCCGATAATAATAATATCCCCAGTTGTTGAATAGGAACTCGCAAAGCCTTGAATATTTTTAGCAAATCCTTTAATAACAGTATTTACTCTCCATTCACCATTACGGTCTATTAGAGCAAGGAAACATTCATCATGCTTAGGTGATAGTTCATTGACAGAGCTATCAATAGCGATTGAATATGGCTCCATAATAACAGAGTTTTTCATCTTCATACCTAATGGCATTGAAAACTGCAAATCATCAATTGAGAGTTCCCAGCTGATTTCCGCTTGATTTAACCCATAATCAGACCAATTGATCGTGTCGTTTAATTTACAATGCTTACCGTCTTTTGTAATCCAGTTACCTTTTGCCATTACAGAGGATGGTGTAGGATTATCAATAGAATCCAAAATATTTAAAGTTGCTATTCGCCCAGGCGCAATTACTCCTATTTGGTCCTCAAGCTGATAATATTTAGCAATATTATATGTTGCCATATGATAGGCATCAATTGAAGGTACATTCGCTTCTAATGCAATATCGATACATTGGTTAATCATGCCGTCTTGATAAAATGTCGGTGTTGCACCATCTGTTGTGTAATATAACTGGTCATACGAAGTTAACCCTTCATCCTGAACCTCTTTTATTAGTTTAGACAAGTCCGGTCGAATTGAAGATTGTCTTAATGCTGCAGTATACCCCATTTTCAGTCGATTTATCACATCTTTACCATTCATTGATTCATGGTCACTATCAACCCCAAATAGCTTCATTTTCAATAATGTATTTTCTGAGGCTCCAGGGAAATGCCCTTCAATTTTCTTACCTCTCCGCTTCGTCTCTCTTAGCCAATATAAAATCCAATCATCTCCTGCAACAAGCTTAGGCCAGCTAGTCAGCTCTCCTGCTTGTATGACTGTTTTATGCTCTAGCCACTGCTTTAAAAAATCATGCGAGAAAATGTTCTCCTCTCCATGTACCTCTGTTTGCAAATCGAATCTTGCCCACCAATAAAAATGATAAGGAAGCTTTCCAACGTCATCTAAAAACGTAAGCGCTTTCTTTTTGTTGTATTGTAAAAGGAAGAAAAGATTATCACCTATAAAAGTTGTTGTACCTGTTTTTGATACATAGTTCGCTAACGATTGGGGATTATATAATTGAAATGGATGTGCATGTGGTTCAATATAGCCTGGAACAATTACTTTATTTGCACAGTCAATCATTTCAGAGTTTTTTGTTAACTGTGGCAACTGATTTCCGACATAAACAATTCGGTCGTCAGCAATCCATACATGACCTTTAATCCATTGTCTTAAGAATGAATTAAGGATTGTTGCATTCTTAAGCACAATAGTCGGGGCAAGCTTGTTAGTAATAACGTCTATATGCTTACGTATTTGACTTAACTTCCATGGAAATATTCTCTCGGGCATAGAAAACCCTCCATTTTAGATTTTGATCCTATGTTAACATAGGTAGTTTATGGATGCATTAACAGAATGTTGCATTTGTATGACAAATTTAGGAAGGGGATAATCATGAGACCAAATATCGGGATCGTAAATGCCTTAATCCGAATTACATGTGGGTTAACAATGCTTGCATGGTCAACTTCTCGTTACTGTAAAAAACCTTGGAGAGAGTCCTATTTAGTTATTATGACGCTTGCAGCTATGAAAGTCGGCGAGGGAATTTTACGCTTTTGTCCGATTACCTACCTCTTTGAACGTACCGACTTCTCATTTTTCAACAACAATGATGATTATGAGGATGAGGATTATATAGATGGAGAATATGTGGAAGATGATGATACGATCGTGTACGAGCAGGGTGCTGAATCAGAATATTAAAAGGGACTGGCGATAGCCAGCCCCTTATTTTCTAAATGGAGGTATAGATAAAAAATGTTTATTGAGTATTTTACTGATATGTCATTTCTATTAATAGCCTTAATTGGAGGAATTGTTGCGTTATTATATGTTTATATTAAGAAACGACGTGCTTAATTGCTTTATTTCCAATATCTTTTCGGTAAAATAACGCTGGCGATGCTACCTTCTCAACAAGCTGATATGCTTGTTGCTGGGCATCCTGGATTGTATCACCATAGCCTGAAACGACGATAACACGTCCACCATTATTGACAAATTCTGAACCAGCTTTTTTCGTCCCAGCATGGAAAATCACGGCAGCGTCTTCTTTTTCAGAAAGTGTACCGATTGGTTGCCCTTTCGCATACTCATTAGGATATCCCTTTGAAGCAAGGACAACACCTAACACTGCCTTTTCAGACCACTTTAGTTCAACTGGCTTGTCCGCTAAAATAGCAAGAAGTGCTTCTATTAAATCTGATTCTAATCTAGGTAGAACGACCTGTGTTTCCGGATCTCCAAAGCGAGCATTAAATTCAATAACCTTTGGTCCTTCAGCTGTTAAAATCAGACCAGCATACAAGATACCTGTAAATGAACGTCCTTCACTCACAAGTGCTTTAGCAGCTGGTTCGAGGATTGTTTTAACCGCTGTCTGAACAATGTCTTCAGAAATTTGTGGAACTGGTGAATAGGCTCCCATCCCACCTGTGTTTGGGCCTTCATCATTGTCATAAGCACGTTTATGATCTTGGGCTATGACCATTGGATAAACTTTTTCACCATTAACAAATGCCATCAGTGAAAATTCTTCCCCTGCTAAAAATTCTTCAACAACAACTGAGCTTGAGGCATCACCAAATTTCGCACCTTCAAGCATATCTGTTACACTATCGATTGCAGTATCAAGTGTTTCAGCAACTGTCACACCTTTACCTGCCGCTAAGCCATCTGCTTTAATGACAATTGGTGCACCTTTTTCCTTGATATATGCTTTCGCCTGCTCGACATCTGTAAATGTCTGATAATCAGCTGTCGGGATATTGTATTTTATCATTAGTTCTTTTGCAAAATTTTTACTTCCCTCAATAAGTGCTGCTTCCTTAGTTGGTCCAAATATTTTCAAACCAGCCTCTTGGAATACATTCACAATCCCATTTAATAATGGTACTTCAGGTCCAACAAACGTAAAATCTATCTTTTCCTTTTGTGCAAACGCTAAAAGTGCCTCGTTATCTGTCTCACTGATTGGCACTAATGTAGCCAGCTCCTGCATTCCATCATTTCCTGGTGCTACAAATACTTCTGTTACTAATTTGCTTTGAGCCACTTTCCATGCTAGTGCATGTTCACGTCCGCCTTGACCGATAATTAGTACTTTCATTTAAACACCTCATTAATATTATTTTAATACTCTGCTTTTAGTTTAGGATGACTCATAAGTGTTAGACCCTCTTCACTAAATGCCGATATGATTTGCATTAAGGGTCTAATACTCTTGTAGAAAGTCACTTCCAATCTACAGTAACTGATTAATGTTTAAAATGACGTACTCCAGTGAATACCATTGCTATTCCGTACTCATCTGCTACACGAATTGAATCCTCATCACGAATTGATCCACCTGGTTGGATAATCGCTGTAACACCTGCTTTTGCAGCCTCTTCAACGGTATCAGACATTGGGAAAAATGCATCAGAACCTAAAGCACTACCTTTCGCTTTCTCGCCAGCCTGTTCAATCGCTATTTTCGCTGAGCCGACACGATTCATTTGTCCTGCACCGACACCAACTGTCATTTCATCCTTTGCTAAGACAATTGCATTCGATTTTACATGTTTCACAACTTTCCACGCTAGCTTTAAATCCTTCCATTCTTCCGCACTTGGCTCACGTTTTGTCGGAATTGTCACTTCTACATCATCAAGTGAAAGAATGTCTTCATCTTGGACAAGAAGTCCGCCATGTACAGATTGTAATTGCTTTTCAGGCTTAGAAGCTGCCGCAACGTCAATTGTTAATAAGCGTAAATTCTTCTTACTAGTTAACACTTCTAACGCTTCTTTACTAAATGAAGGAGCGATGACAATTTCTAAGAAAATTTCATGTAACTTTTGAGCTGTTGCTTCATCAACTTCCCTATTAATAGCGACAATCCCACCAAAAATTGATGTTCTATCAGCTTCATAACAACGTGTAAACGCCTCTAAAGTAGAAGTTCCGACACCTACACCACATGGATTCATATGCTTAATCGCAACTGCAGCAGGCTCACTGAATTCACGAACAATTTGTAGGGCTGCATCAGCGTCTTTAATGTTGTTGAAAGAAAGTTCTTTACCATGAAGCTGTTCTGCATTAGCAATTGAAGCTACTGGTACAAATGGTTTTTGATAGAATGTTGCCTTTTGATGAGGATTCTCTCCGTAACGTAATGATTGTTTTTTCTCAAACGTATATGTAACAGATTCCGGGTCTTCCTCACCAATTGTTTTTGTTAAAAATTCAGCAATTAATGCATCGTAAGCAGCTGTATGTCTAAATACCTTCGCCGCTAGGCGTTGTTTTTGTTCAAGTGAAACTTCACCTGTTCCTTTTAATTCAGCTAATACTGCTTCATAGTCATTTGGATCAACAAGAACTGTTACATCCTCATGATTCTTTGCAGCTGAACGAAGCATCGAAGGACCACCGATATCAATATTTTCAATTGCATCTTGGAATTGAACATCTGGTTTAGAAATTGTTTCTTTAAATGGGTATAAGTTAACAACGACTAAATCAATTGTTTCAATTTGATTTTCTTTAAGTTGTTCCATATGACTTGGATTATTTCGGACAGCAAGTAAGCCGCCATGAATGTTCGGGTGAAGAGTTTTAACACGTCCATCCATTATTTCAGGGAAGCCTGTTACTTCTGAAATACCAATTACTTTTAAACCATTTTGTTCTAAAAGTGATTTTGTTCCACCTGTTGAAATCACTTCAACACCTAAATTAATTAGTTCCTTTACAAACGGAACAAGGTTTTCCTTATTTGATACACTAACAAGCGCACGTTTAATCGCCATTATCGTCACCCCTAAACATTATTTTGATACTAATTGCTTAATTACTTCTGGATATAGGACATGCTCAACTTTATGAACCTTTTCAGCTAATGTATCCTTCGTATCTTCATCCACTATTTCTATTGCTCTCTGTGCAATGATTGGCCCAGTGTCCATTCCTGCATCGACATAATGTACCGTTACACCTGTTACTTTAACTCCAGCATCTATTGCTTGTCCGACAGCATCTATCCCGGGAAATGATGGGAGAAGCGATGGATGAATATTCACAATTTTCCCACCGTACACATCTAGTAGCGTTTTGCCGATTAACCTCATATACCCAGCTAAAATAACGAGTTCAATCTCATATTTTTGTAATTCAGCTAAAATTTCTGTTTCAAACTGCACCTTTGATTCATACTCTTTTGGCTTAAAACTAAAGACTGGTATATTCACAGCATTTGCTCGTGCAATGACACCTGCCTGTGGCTTATCACATACAACAAGACTAATCTCTGCTCGGATATCACCTGCCTGTACTTGGTCAAGGATTGCTTGAAAATTACTACCGTTCCCTGATGCAAAAATAGCTATTTTTTTCATCGAAGCACACCTTCATTGAAGGAAACTCCCGCTCCTTGATTCACTCGACCAATCACATATGACCTCTCACCATTTTTGGCCAAAGTATTGATTACACCTTCAACAAGCTCTTCTTTCACTGCTAGAACAAAGCCGATACCCATATTAAATACATTATACATGTCATGACTATTTAAATTTCCCTTTTCTTTTAGGAAATCAAAAATAGATGGAATTGGCCACGATCCTAAATCAATTTCTGCATTTAACCCTTCAGGAAGCATTCTCGGTATGTTTTCAATAAAACCACCACCAGTAATATGCGCCATCCCATCAATCTGATAATTGTTTATTACATCAAGAACGGGCTTTACATACAATTTTGTTGGCGTTAGAAGAACTTCTCCCAAAATTTGCGTAAATGGTTCATATACTTCTTTTAAATCAAGCTTATTATCTTCCAGTAAAATTTTTCGAACTAACGAAAAGCCGTTACTATGGATTCCGCTTGATGGAAGACCGATTAAAACATGACCTGCTTTAATATTCTCACCAGTGACAATCTCATCTTTCTCGACAGCACCGACAGAAAATCCAGCAACATCGTATTCATCTTCATCATATAAGCCAGGCATTTCCGCTGTTTCTCCACCGACTAACGCACAGCCTGATTCCTCACATGCATCCGCAATCCCTTTAACAATTTGCTCAATTTTTGCAGGTTCTGCTTTACCGAGTGCTAAATAGTCTAGGAAAAATAACGGCTCTGCACCTTGAGCTAAAATATCATTTACACACATTGCAACTGCATCAATACCAATTGTATCATGCTTATCGACCATAAAAGCCAACTTCAGCTTTGTCCCTACTCCATCTGTTCCTGATACGAGCACTGGCTTTTTATAATTTAATTCACTTAAATCAAACATACCGCCAAAACCGCCTAGACCACCCATAACACCTTTACGTAACGTCTTTTGTACATGCTTTTTCATTCTCGTTACAGCTTCATAGCCTGCTTCTATATCGACGCCAGCTTCTTTGTATATATCAGACATGCATTCTTCCTCCTTAGCAATCTATTATCGAGACATCTATTGATAATGGCACTTTTTTAATAATCTTATTGTTTTCGGACTTATCGTAAAGGTTGATTCGAGTATACCTTAGACTCTCCCCCTACAATTGCAAAAGACACGAGCAAAAATTAACCGAAATTTCACCACATGTATATTAGTCCGGCTCCTATGAAATAATCAATTGAAGTAAAAAGGTCTGACTCCTCAAAGAATGAGAGGTCTGACCCTAATAATCAATTACTGGATAGCTTTATAGCATAAACAATTTCTTTTTTATGCCTTTTCGTGCGGAAGAACCGTATCTTGATAAATTTCAGTTGGATAGCGTCCAGTAAAGCATGCTAAACATTGTCCCTTGAATTCACCTTCATAAGGTCTGCCAATCCCTTCAAGTAAACCCTCTACACTTAGGAATGCTAGACTATCAGCACCAATTATTTGGCGAATTTCTTCGACTGTATGATTTGATGCGATCAGCTCTTCATGTGTAGACGTATCAATCCCGTAGAAACAAGGGTTTGAGATAGGTGGTGAACTAATTCGTACATGTACTTCTTTTGCACCTGCTTCACGAAGCATCGTGACAATGCGTCGGCTTGTTGTTCCGCGCACTATTGAGTCATCAACCATGACAACTCGCTTCCCTTCAACAACACCACGTACTGCAGACAATTTCATTTTCACACCTTGTTCACGTAAAGCTTGTGAAGGCTGAATAAACGTTCGTCCGACATATCGATTTTTAATTAATCCTAATTCATAAGGAATTCCAGTCAGTTCTGCAAAACCGATTGCAGCTGAAATACTTGAATCTGGAACACCTGTTACAACATCAGCATCAACCTCAGACTCAACTGCTAAACGTTTGCCAAGGTTTTTCCGGGCAGTATGAACATTGATTCCATCAATATTACTATCAGGCCTTGAGAAATAAATATATTCCATACTACACATGGAACGATTAATATTCATCGAGAAACGCTCTGAATGAATTCCTTCATCATTTATAATTAATAATTCACCTGGTTGAACATCACGCTCATATTTCGCACCAATGACATCAAAAGCACATGTCTCTGATGCAACGACATAAGCGTCTCCTAAAACACCAATTGAAAGTGGACGCAAGCCGTTCGGATCTAATGCGACCATCATTTCTGTCTCTGTCATGATTAAGAACGCATAAGCACCTTTGATGACAGATAATGCACTCTTTACTGCTTCTTTCATGTCTAAGTGACCGCTTCTTTTAATAAGATGTGCAAGTACCTCTGTGTCAGAAGTTGTTTGAAAGATACTCCCTTGTGCTTCAAGCTGATATTTCACTTGACTCGCATTTACTAAATTTCCATTATGCGCAAGGGCAAAGCTACCACTTGATGATTTAAAGAGGAGCGGCTGGACATTTTCATATCCGCCTCCTCCAGCAGTTGCATAACGAACATGGCCAATTGCTGCTTTACCAGAAATATCATTTAGTTTTCCGTTACTAAATACTTCATTGATTAGACCTAATCCCTTCATGCTAGTAAGCTTTTCTCCGTCAGTTGTGACGATACCAGCACCTTCTTGCCCTCTATGTTGTAAACTATGAAGACCGTAGTAAGTGATTTGTGGTGCATCTTGGTGACCCCAAATCCCAAATACTCCACACTCTTCATTTAATCCCTTGATTTCAGCAAGCATGGGATAGCTCCTTTCCACGCATCCTTTAACTCCTCAACAGATGCATTGATAAGTGATTGACCATTTTCATCCTTCACAACTAATGTATTTGTATTCGTAACTTCACCGATACATACTGCATCTACTAGTTGTTCAAACGCTTCTTGGTTTTCTTTCTTCACTGAAACAATAAATCTAGTTTGTGATTCACTGAATAATGCTGTTGTTGCCTCTCCAGAAAGAGTTACTTCAGCACCAAGTCCTCTACCACTAAATAATGGCTCTGCAATCGCAACAGCAACTCCACCCTCTGATACATCATGAGCAGAAGCAACAGTGTTTGCACGAATTGCACGAGAAATTTGGCCTAGTACTTTGCTTTCCTTCTCTAAATCTAGCTCAGGAGATTGTCCAAAGATTTCTCCATGAATTAATTTTTGAAGCTCACTTCCACAAAATTCTGCTTTTGTTTCCCCTACTAAATAAATGAGGTCTCCAGCTTCTTTAAAATCTTGAGTCGTAATATAATCCGTATCCTCGATTAGTCCTACCATTCCAATTACAGGTGTAGGATAAATCGCCGTTCCGTTCGTCTCATTGTATAAAGATACGTTTCCACCAATAACTGGTGTCTCTAATACACGGCAAGCTTCACTAATTCCGTCTGCAGCCTTCTCGATTTGCCAGAAGATTTCTGGTTTTTCAGGATTCCCGAAGTTTAAGTTATCAGTAATTGCTAATGGTGTACCACCTGAACATACGATATTACGTGCAGCCTCTGCCACTGCAATTTTACCGCCAACTTCAGGATCTAAATAGAGATACCGAGAATTACAATCCGTTGTCATCGCTAACGCCTTTTTCGTGTCACGAATTCGAACTACAGCAGCGTCTGAACCAGGTGCTACAACTGTATTTGTACGAACCATATAATCATATTGGTCATAAACCCACTCTTTACTTGCAATCGTCGGTTGTTTTAATAGATTAATAAGTGTTTCTTTATAGTTATCTACTTGAATAGGTGCAACATCCATCGCTTGGAACTCTTTATAATATGCAGGTACTGCAGATGGCTTATGATAAACAGGTGCTTCCTCTGCTAATGCATCAACAGGTAGCTCACAAACCATTTCACCTTTATGGAAAAGACGAAGCAATTTATCGTCTGTTACTTTTCCAACTGCTACCGCTTCTAAATCATATTTTTCAAACAGGTCAATAATTTCTTGTTCTCTGCCACGTTCAACGACTAAGAGCATTCTTTCTTGAGATTCGGAAAGCATCATTTCATATGGTGTCATACCTGTTTCACGTTGTGGAATAAGGTCTAAATTCATTTCCATACCTGATCCTGCTTTACTTGCCATTTCAGCAGATGAACTTGTTAAACCTGCCGCACCCATATCTTGAATTCCAACTAATGCATCATTTTTAACGACTTCAAGACAAGCTTCTAATAAAAGCTTCTCCATAAATGGGTCCCCAACTTGTACCGCTGAACGATCGGCACCAGAATCATCGGTTAATTCTTCAGAAGAGAATGTTGCTCCATGGATACCGTCACGACCTGTTTTTGCGCCAACATACATAACTGTATTGCCAACACCTTTTGCTTGACCCTTTTTAATATCCTCATGGTTAATTAACCCTACACACATAGCGTTAACAAGTGGATTTCCTTCATATGAGTCTTCAAATTGAATCTCTCCACCGACCGTAGGTATCCCGATACAGTTACCGTAACCAGCAATACCAGCAACAACCTCTTCGAATAAATATTTCACACGCGGTGTTTTTAATTCACCAAACCGTAATGAATTTAAGATTGCGATTGGTCTTGCTCCCATTGAAAAAACGTCACGAATGATTCCACCTACACCAGTTGCCGCTCCTTGATAAGGCTCAATTGCTGATGGATGGTTATGACTTTCGATTTTGAACACAACCGCTTGATTATCTCCAATATCGACGATTCCCGCTCCCTCTCCAGGACCTTGTAACACTTTTTCACCTGTTACTGGGAACTTCTTTAAAATGGGCTTTGAATTTTTATAACTGCAATGCTCTGACCACATAACTGAGAAGATTCCTATTTCAGTATAGTTAGGGAGACGTCCAATTATTTTTTCAATTAGAGCAAACTCGTCATCACTGACACCCATTTGTCTATAGACTTTTTCATCTTTTATCATCTGGTTTGTTGGTTCAAGCTGTAGTGACATGAGATTCCCTCCAGTTTCTTACGATTGATTGAAATAATTTTAATCCGTCAGCACTTCCTAGTAATGCATCAACTGCACGCTCAGGGTGAGGCATCATTCCTAATACATTTCCTCGTTCATTCGTTATACCTGCAATATCTTCTAGGCTGCCATTTGGATTTTCTTCGTACGTAAACACGATTTGATTGTTTTCTTTAAGCGTTTGAAGTGTTTCTTCATCACAATAATAATTCCCTTCACCGTGCGCAATTGGGACAGAAATCACTTCATCCTTTTGATAAGCTGAAGTAAACGCTGTTTCATTGTTTGCAACCTTTAAATTAACTGGTCTGCACATAAATTTTAAATTTTCGTTACGTTTCATCGCACCTGGCAGTAGTCCAACCTCAAGTAAAATTTGGAATCCATTACATACACCAAGAACTGGTTTTCCTGCTTCAGCTGCTTTTACAACTTCTTTCATCACATTAGAGAAACGAGCAATGGCGCCGCAACGTAAGTAGTCCCCATATGAGAATCCACCAGGTAGTAATACACCGTCAAAACGGCTTAAATCCGTCTCATCATGCCAGACATATTCAACTTCTTCACCAAGTTCGTCTTTTATTGCATGAAACATATCTACATCACAGTTTGATCCTGGAAAAACAATCACAGCGAATTTCACTTTGTGACAACCTCCTGTACCTCGTAACGGTAATCTTCAATAACTGTATTAGCTAAAAGCTTCTCACACATTTCACGAATTGCTTCATCTAAATCGCGTTCAGACTTTTCAATTGTTAGCTCCATATATTTCCCGATACGGACATCTTGAACCTCGTTATAAGTCATACTGTGTAAAGCACTTTTTACTGCACTTCCTTGTGGGTCTAATACACTCTCTCTTAACGTTACATAAACTTTTACTTTGTACATTCCTTTTGTCCTCCTAGTCTAGTTAAAATGACTTCATATGCATCTGTTAAACTACCAATTCCTCTACGGAATACATCTTTATCAAATTTCTCATTAGTGTGAATATCCCATAGCCTACATGTATCAGGTGACACCTCATCAGCTAAGATGATGTTTCCTTCATCTGTCAATCCAAACTCTAATTTAAAGTCGATTAAGCGAACATCACATGATAGGAAATGTGCTTTTAACACTTCATTTACTTGTTTTGCTATCGTTTTTAACGTGTCCACTTGGTCCTGTGTAGCTATTTCTAAGAGAGCAATATGGTCCTCCGTAATTAACGGGTCTCCTAAATCATCATCTTTGTAATAAAACTCAACAAGAGGTTCCTTTATTTCAGTACCCTCTTCAATGCCAATCCGTTTAGATAGACTTCCTGCTACAACATTTCTTACAACAACCTCTAACGGAATAATCGTCACTTTTTTTACAAGTTGTTCTGTTTCAGAGAGTCGTTCCACAAAGTGATTTTCGATACCATTTGCAGTAAGCTTTTCAAAAATCAATGTTGAGATTTCGTTATTCAAGCGGCCCTTACCAGTTATTTCTTCCTTCTTTACACCATTAAAAGCTGTTGCAGAATCTTTATATGCTACGAAAAGTAGCCCTGGGTCATTTGTTTTGTAAATTCGTTTTGCCTTACCTTCATACAATTGCTCAAGCTTTTCAATACGCATGGTAGTCCTCCTAGGCAGAATATTGGGAATTCTCAATATATATCTTGTTACATTTTCTCACCAAGTTTTTTATGCAAAGCAGTGCAAAGGGCTAAACGCCCCTTGCTTGTATTGATTTTTTCACTTAAAGACCAAGTCGCTCAAAAATTGTGTCGACACCTTTTAAGTGGTATTTATAATCAAAGCAATCTGCAATTGCTTCTGCTGAAAGACGTTCTGTTATTTTCGCCTCTGATTCTACTAGTCCACGGAATGGAACTTGCTTTTCCCAAGCCTCCATTGCTTTCGGTTGAACAAGGTCATATGCTTCTTCTCTTGTCATTCCAGTATCAATCAAGGCAAGTAATACACGTTGAGAGTATATTAAACCTTGTGTACGATCCATATTTCGTTTCATGTTTTCAGGGAATACCGTTAAGTTTTTCACAATGTTGCCAAAACGGTTTAACATATAGTTCAATGCAATAGTAGCATCTGGTAAAATAATACGTTCAGCTGATGAATGAGAAATATCGCGCTCATGCCATAATGGGACATTTTCGTACGCTGTTAACATATATCCACGAATAACCCTTGCAATACCTGTCATGTTTTCAGAACCGATTGGATTCCGTTTATGTGGCATAGCTGATGAACCCTTTTGTCCTTTTGCAAATGATTCTTCCACTTCACGAGTTTCACTTTTTTGTAACCCGCGAATCTCAACTGCAAACTTTTCAATCGATGTTGCAACTAATGCGATAGCAGCCATATAATTTGCATGGCGGTCACGTTGCAATGTTTGAGTGGAGATAGGTGCCGGCTTAGTTCCTAACTTTTCACATACATATTTTTCGACGAACGGATCAATGTTCGCATATGTCCCGACAGCCCCTGAAATTTTCCCGTACTCTACACCAGCTGCAGCTTGTTTAAAACGTTCTAAGTTACGCTTCATTTCTTCATACCATAATGCAAGCTTTAGACCAAATGTAGTCGGTTCAGCATGAACACCATGAGTACGTCCCATCATCACGGTATATTTATGTTCTTGTGCTTTTTCTTTTAAAATATCAATGAAGTTCTCGATATCTTTTAGTAAAATGTCATTTGCTTGTTTTAATAAATATGATAAAGCGGTGTCTACAACATCAGTTGAAGTCAATCCGTAATGAACCCACTTTCGCTCTTCACCTAAAGTTTCAGAAACGGCACGTGTAAATGCAACAACATCATGTCGAGTTTCAAGTTCAATCTCATTAATTCTATCAATATCAAAAGATGCATTCTTACGAAGTAGTGCAACGTCCTCTTTCGGGATAATCCCTAACTCTGACCAAGCCTCACAAGCTAGAATTTCTACCTCTAACCATGCTTTAAATTTATTCTCTTCTGTCCAAATATTTGCCATCTCTGGTCTCGAATAACGTTCTATCATTCTAAATCCTCCGTTCTATTTATGACCCCATAATCGATTAATCATTACAATATCTTCTTCGATGTCATGACTTATTAAATTAAGATGCCCCATTTTTCTTTTATTAGCTGGTTCTTTCTTTCCGTATAAATGAAGCTTCCCCGATTCTAATAATGAAATATGTTCATTAATAATTGCTAAGTCTTCTCCTAATATATTTACCATAAGCCCATCTTGTAGTAGTGTAGTTTTCCCGAGTGGTAAGTTACAGATTGCTCGTACATGTTGTTCGAACTGGTCTGTTTCACATAAGTCAATGGTATAATGACCTGAATTATGTGGGCGTGGCGCTAATTCATTTATATATATTTCGCCTTCACTAGTTAAAAACATCTCTACAGCTAATGTGCCAACTAAATGAAAATTGTTTGCTAGCTTTAGCGCAAGTTTCTCTGCCTTTTCTTCTATATCTTTACTAATTCTAGCAGGTACAATACTTTGGTAGAGAATGTTGTCTTTATGTATATTCTCTGCAACTGGAAAAGTCTTTGTTTCACCATTCACTGATCTCGTTACAATAACTGAAATTTCTTTTTCAAAAGGTACCCATTTTTCTAATATACACGTACCGTTTGCTAATAGATTTTTAGCAACATGACGATCCTCAAGCTCTCGTATAACAACTTGACCTTTGCCATCATATCCGCCTCTACATGTCTTTAATACAGAAGGATAGCCTAGCTTTTCAATAGCTTCGACAAGTGCTTCTTCACTATTCACTATATAGTAGGGTGCTACTTCACATCCTGCCTCTACAATGGCCCCTTTTTCCGTTTCACGGTCTTGTGTTAACAACAACAAAGAACTTTTCTGAGGTAAATGTGCTTCTTCTTCAAGCCAGCGTAACGCATCATAGTCAATGTTCTCAAATTCATAAGTTATGACATCACTAATTTCTGCTAATTTTTTAATTGCATCTAAATCATCATATTGAGCATTTATTTCGACATCAGCAATCTGACCACATGGGCAATTCTCAGTAGGGTCTAAAACTGCAATTTTATAACCTAGCTGTCTAGCAGCAATTGCCATCATCCGACCTAACTGACCTCCACCGATTATCCCAATTGTAGCTCCTGGTAAAATAACATTGTTACTCAAGTTCATCACTGCTCTCTAGCACCTTTTTACGTAATGCGTCTCTTCTCGAATCTAGCCTTTCTGCTAAGGCGTCATCATTTGTAGATAGTATTTCTGCTGCCAATAGCCCGGCATTTGTTGCCCCAGCCTTCCCGATTGCAACCGTTGCAACAGGTACTCCTCCTGGCATTTGAACAATTGATAACAATGAATCCATTCCTTGCAACGCCTTTGATTGAACCGGAACTCCAATAACAGGTAAACTTGTTTTAGCAGCTACCATCCCCGGTAAGTGAGCTGCACCACCTGCACCTGCAATAATAACCTTTAAACCTCTATTTCTAGCACTCTCTGCATATTCAAACATGTAATCTGGTGTTCTATGCGCAGATACAACCTTTTTTTCATATCGTACACCAAGTTCATCCAACATCTCACACGTATGCTTCATTGTTTCCCAATCTGAGGTACTTCCCATTATTACTCCAACTTGCGAGTTCATTTATTTCCCACCTTTTATAAAGACTAAAAAAGGGCTTGATATACAGCTATCTCTATTTAGGAGAAAGCTGTATATCAAGCCCGGAAATTTCCCCGTTCTAGATATACGTTCACTTTCCCTCATAGTCCGATAATTTAAGGTCATCGGGTAGAAACTTTTGGGCCATATTCCCAATTTTATATGAGGTTTATTTACATGTTTATCTTAACAATGAAGCAGAACGATGTCAACGTTAAAATCGAACGTTTTATTTTAATGATACATTAATGTTCGGATTTTACTGCAATTTGCCTTCGAAAACAATTTTTCTGCCACATGGTACATGTTCAACGACATTATTACGTATCTCTTCTTTAAATATAGGTTGTTCTATCCGCCTTACAGGAATATATCCTTCAGACTTCATTCTTTCTAGACACTCATCTAGTGTTTCATTGTCTCCCACAATAAATTTTTGTTTTTTATGCTTATTTGGCATCCTTCAATCTCCCTTTTCGAACTGCTTTGACCCAGAAGCCTCCATGAATTGCCTTTGGTTCATATGTAATAATAAATGCTTTAGGATCTAACTCTTTAATAAGCTGATATAACTTTATTTCATATTTGCGAGGTGTTAGAATTTGCATAGCTAATCTATCCCCTTCTAACCCATGTGCTGTCCAATTCGTCACTCCGTACCCTTTTTCACGTAGTTGTTTCGGTAAGTTAGTCTCACTTTCAGTTGTTACTACATTTACTGTAATATAACCTAAAGCTAGCTTTTCCTCAATCTTCATCCCGACAATTACACCTATACCATAACCGACCGCATATGCAATTAAGTTCTGAATTTCATTTAAGTTATCTAGTACTAACCCCAACCCTACAACATAAATGACTACTTCAAACATACTAATAAACGCGGCTAAATATCGTTGGCCTTTTAAAGTTAAAATCATTCTGATTGTAAAAAAAGAAACATAAACAATATTTATCATTAAAATAATTAATACCATCACAATGCTATTTTGAAGCACAAAATTCCTCCCTAGTTGAAAGAATAAATTAGGATACATTGTACTAAAGTTTTTCTAGGAAAACAATACAGAAATTATAATTATGATAATAACTAGTATTATAATTGCCCGATTGCCCCACGATATACGGTATATTCATAATTATCTGGAACGGTATCGTTCTTTCAAATTATAAATTACAATAATAATTTAGAGTTATATTGCCAGAGAGTTAATTTGCAGATTCTTTTGCTACAATTAGGGGGTGTATATTTTTATATTCGTAGACCAGCAAAACATATTTAAAGGAATGCTCATTAATGAGTTTTCAAATGAAGATAGAAGTTTTGTAATAGTTTTTTTATAAGGTTAAGAAAGAGTTTTAGCATAGGGAGTTCAAATCATGCAATATGAGATAAAACAAAATCAGATAGATATAGAAAAAGACCAGTATCTCTACTGATCTTTTTCTCGAGGTACCTGGCAACGTCCTACTCTCACAAGGGGAAGCCCCTAACTACCATCGGCGCTGAAGAGCTTAACTTCCGTGTTCGGCATGGGAACGGGTGTGGCCTCTTCGCCATCATTACCAGATACATATTAAGTTAGAAGGATGTTCCTTCAAAACTAGATAACGATTCACTATTCAAGTTTATTACTGAGTTTAAACGTTTGTGTCTTTTCTTTTTGGTTAAGTCCTCGAACGATTAGTATCTGTCAGCTCCATGTGTCACCACACTTCCACCTCAGACCTATCAACCTGGTCATCTTCCAGGGTTCTTAC
>NZ_JAUSUD010000004.1 GCF_030813355.1 Metabacillus malikii | reverse complement strand
ATCTCAAAACATTCCCAATTTATTCAAATAATTGATAGAACAATCAAAGTTTCAGAAAATCCGAGAAAAAAAAGCCGACTTTTTCAGTGGTCTCGGACGGTTCTTTTGCTTCCTAAGTTAAACATATTTGAAGATTTTTTTAACACTTATATGATTTTTAGTTGTGATAAGTCAACAAAAAGCTGTATGGACTTTGCATGGAATGCCTCGGCTCATGATACACTCTTACGAATAAAATGGCATCAACATTTGTATATTCCAAAAGAAAATACATTTTGGTCTGGAGGAATTAAATGAAAAAATATACTGACGAGAACAAAAAATCTTATTGGGGCTATATAGCAAGTTTGTGCGCATTACTTTATGCTGCACCCCATTTATGGTGGGGATTAGGGATTGATTTTGCATTTCCAGGTAAATATATAGCTTCCACTAATGATTTTTGGTCTATTGCAATTGGGTTTTGGGGTATGGGCTTGGTTGCTATTTTAGCAGCCATATTCTGCCTAGCATTTGTAAGACCTTGGGGTAATAAAATTCCTCGTCTCCTCTTAGTGATACCTGGATGGATTACAGCAATCGGGTTAACATGTTGGGGCTTAGGATATTACTATTTAAGGTTTTTTCTCGGAATAAACAGAGTGACACCAACAGAGTCATTTATCTATTATGACACAACGGCACATTCCGTATTTTGGGGCTATGTATGGTATTCTCTGTTTTTGATATGGGGACTCTCCCTCCTGTTTGCAGTATTGAATTTTCAGCGGAAACTTGGCTAGAAATGATAAAGATACTCGTTAGCTTATGTGCGATTCTTCAATTAGTTGGGTCGCTTTTTAAGATAGTTATTAAAGTGTCCCTATGAGAACGTATAAATATAAAGGATTGAGGTGATATCAATGTCGAAAATACAGAAGTTAACACCAATTGAAGCAGCAGAACACTTTATAAATAAGCATCATCCAAACTGTCAAGCAGCTTTACTTGCAGGTAGTGTGATTCGAGGAGAAGCAACAGAAACATCTGACCTTGATATTATTGTGTTTGATAAAGACATTCATTCATCTTACAGGGAATCGTTAGTTGACTTTGGCTGGGCAATCGAAGTTTTTGTACATAATGTAACCTCGTATAAGCAAATATTCGAAAGTGATTACAAACGTGCAAGACCTTCAATGCCAAGAATGGTCTCAGAAGGAGTAATCCTTAAAGATGAAGACATTATTTCTTCGATTAAAAAAGAGGCTACTGAACTATTAAAAAAAGGCCCGGAAGAATGGTCAAAAGAAACAATAAACATAAAGCGATATTTTATTACAGATGCACTCGATGATTTTATAGGTTGTACAAATAGAGAAGAGGACATATTTATCGCGAACACACTCACACAATTATTAAGTGAATTCGTACTGAGAACAAACAGGCAATGGATTGGTGCATCAAAATGGGTCATTCGGTCACTAAGAACTTATGACGAGGACTTCGCAAATCAGTTCGTTGAGGCTTTTGATACCTTTTATAGGACAAGCAACAAAGACCAAATTGTCAAATTGACAGAAACAATATTACAGCCCCATGGAGGAAAACTGTTTGCAGGTTTTACTATAGGGAAGCAAGGGGACGGTTCTTTTGCTTCCAAAAGTATACAATAAAATCTATGAATTGTAGAGATACACTACTATGAAGTGGGGGATACGATGGATTGGATAGAAGTTAAGACACAAGAAGATATAAAAAACCTAATGGACAAATTTGGTTGGTTTCATGATAGCTGTTTAAAGGAATTATTCATGTCTACTGAATCTTATGTTGATGAAAATTTATCGATGGGGATGTCTTCAGAACTTGAAACGAACGTACAAATCCTTTTCCAAAGACAGTTTCACAATCCATCAGCAATTGAATTATTATTTGAAGGAGTTAACCAATTCCACATCATACCAAGTCCAATCGGTTACGATTCAATCATCTATGATGCGAAATTAACTCACTATAACGGTTTATTCTATTGGGCCGATACAAATGAGTGGGAACCGCAAAACGATACATTCGGTGCAACTAGCTGGACAGCTGCTAAACGACTAAAATGGCGTGATGCCAGCACATGGATGGGGAAACAAAAACGATATGGCGTACTTGAAAATACCAAGTAAGGTTATGGCGAAAGGAAGCAGAGGGACGGTTCCTTTGCTTCCGAAAGGATAGATAAAACAAACAATAATTTAGGTAAGACGAAGAACTAACTAACTTATAATAATAACTTTTCGCTAGTAATACGACCGCAAACGAACTAGTTTCATAATAATGTTCAGAGAAAAACTATAAATTCAACAGTTTTATATATATAAAAACCAGCTACTATCCGCAGTCGCTAAATAGTAGCTGGTTTGATTCTAATGGACACTTAGTGAATAAAACGGTACATTCCATAATTTTGCAAGCACCCTCAATGGATATGATTATAATTACACTCTATCTTTTTTTTGCAAAAAGATAGAGTCCCAAAACCAATAAATAATTGCCGAAGATAGACAAAGCTTATAATACCCTTCCATTTCTAGTAACTCTTTGGTTAATCCATTCATTAAGACAGTAAAAATTATAAATACAGCTGAAAATGAACAAACAATATAAGACATTAAATAAAACGGATTAAACTTCATAGGGTTTCTATTCAGAAAGATTTGTAGAGGTATGACAAACATTGAAAATACAATAACAGAATATATAGGGATTTCATTCATAAAAAATAAAAAAAGATATAAAAGGTAATCCCCATCCGGAATACTTAAATAAAGATAAAAAAAGAATGAAGAAACGAATAAAGTGATAAAACAATAAGGGAACGTATCTACTACTTTGAATGACTTTTCATTATTTATTTTAATATCCAATTTTCTAACTCCATTTCATTTACTATTTAATTCCTCAATTATTAAAAATCCTTTAATTACCATTTCCATTATACTACAAGGAAGCAGGGGGACGGTTCCTTTGCTTCCAAAATTTGAAACTATTCCTATAATATTTCGTCTATTCTATAAAGGGGATAAAAATAAAGATTTAACAAATCACCGTTAAACGTATATTCATTCTAGGAATAGCTCCAATATCAAAGTCGATGATCCAAATATAACAAACAAAATGTATTGGGAAATATAACAATACAACTAGGAGTTCACAAATATGAAAAAATATATACTAGGTACAATCATTTCAACAATCTACCTAATCATACTATTACTTTTCAATGAAAGGGTATTTAACAATGTCATGTCTCTAAATGTACTAATCACTCTTTTAATTTTCCATATCATTATTGTGAAATATTGTAAATCAATCAGAAGCTTCAAACCCTATATTATTTTTATCCTTATCTTCCTACTTTGCACATGGTTTTCATTACCAAAATTAACAGCTCATCAAGCTAAAAACATTGTGATAGATACATACCAAATAGACATCACATTGGATGAAACAGTGCCAGTAAAAAGCGATACCTGGAATCCTTTTTTAGCTGACAGAGCGTACTACTACAGAGGGATAAATACAAAAGGTGAAACGATCGCTATTCTCGTTAGCCCTAACACAGGTGAAACCTTTAAACTTAACTAGGAAGCAGAAGAACCGTCCGAAGCCACTGAAAAAGTATACTGATTTAAGATAAGTATCTAGTTTTAGGCAATTTATTGTACATTTAATGTGCTTATCCTACGTAAAGTTTGGTTGGAGTGGAAGTGCGAGACTCCTGCGGGATGCGTGGGAGAGCTGAGACCCCGCAGGCGTTTACGCTGAGGAGGCTTAGCACCCACCCCGCGGAAAGCGAGTACTCGTGCTGCAACCAAACTGAACGTCAACTCTGTAAGATATATTCTATTTTTCTATAAACAAGACTTTTTCAGTGGTCTCGAACCGTCCCCATGCTTCCAAACACAAAATATATAAAAGGGAGAATTTACATGAAATTTGTCTCATCTACACTATTAATCTTCTTCAGTAGCATATTGATATTTTTCTTATTTCTAAGTTTTTTCAATGGAGATGATACCGGTGCAATGTCAATAGGCATAGTTCTCAGCTTAATGCTGTCAGTCATCATTACATTATTGATTAGAATTTTAGACATTCTAAAGAAAAAATAACAATCCCTGGAAGGACACTGAAATGAACATTACTACCTGGAGGACATACATCTTAAAACGATCACTACTAAAGATTACACTATTCACTATAATTACAATCACATTAACCTCCTGTGCAAACAACAAAAATCACCTAATAGAAGTTGAAGGTGTCGACATCACTTACAGTGAATACTTCAAAACTTATGATAAATTGGATATGAGAAAAAACCTAAGATTCTATAAGCCATTCTCGATTGATACAATAGTCGCAAATTTACTAGAGCCGCTTACAAAATCTATCAACCTATTAGACACTGCAAAATTACCTTTCGAGGTTGATGAAGAACAGGCTTATTTAATAACCTCTAAAGATGAAAACGGCTCAATAAAACATCAGCTCCAATTGAGCTATCTTAGCAAAACAGAGTACGATGACATAGGGAATTTTTACATCGTATCAATCACCGAGGTAGATGAAAACCCACTAAAAGGACATCAAATCCTTGAAAAGCGAGACTCAATTGGAAATGAACTCAAAACGTACAACCTGACTAACACATTACCTATTTACCAACAAATCATTACAACAAACAGTGCTCTTCTATATAAATATTATGATTACGATATCGACAATAAAAAAGTTGTTACAGTTGGAACTTCAGCAAATGAACTCTATACGTACTACAACGGAGCCATTTATCATATCGGCTATTCAATTAATGATGAAAAAGCAAATCCCGAGTTTCATAACGAAATGCTTCAATTAACACGTGAATTCATACTAGCGGATACGCATCATGATATGTAAGTATTGACGACTAAGTTAAGATTGCAAACAAACAGGGGAGTGACCAAATATGGATTATTCATTACTCACAGAAGAAATTCTTCAACTAGAAAAGCAGTTAATGACTCACGATGAAAAACCACTAACTGAGCTCCTTGCCGATGATTTCCTAGAGTTCGGAAGCTCAGGTAGTACATATAATAAAAAAGCACAGCTTGATGCACTATCGGGGCATCAATCGAGCAATTCAATACCGTTCACAATAACAAACTTCTCCGTTAAATTACTGGCACCAGACGTAGTATTGGCAACATACCAAACTTGTAAACATACAGAAAACATTCATGCGTTGCGAAGCTCCATCTGGAAGAAAAACAACGGTAAATGGCAAATGTTTTTTCATCAAGGTACTCCTACAACAGCTACATATTAAAAATGAACATATATGAGGATAACAAACGGATAACGTTTTAAACAACATTCGCAAACCAAGTCGCATATCTCTATCAAAATAGATTACAAATTCAACACTAATTTGTATAGCGGGTATAATAGTAGGTATTATTTCAAAGATGCTAGACGTGGCAAGACAGGCATTTGTATTTGAATTTTGGTATTTTGAGATAGCATATCCATTGGAGTTTCTACTCTTGCTTGCAACAACATTTGTTTTATGCCAGTCTCCTAGACAAATAATGAAGGTCCTTTTTATAGGTATTATTCTCTACTTTCTTACTGCCCAATCTAGTATATTGTGGAGCATATTGTAAATAGGAGGGTATTTATGAATACCATTGCCAAATACGCAAGACTCATCTATCTTTTAGCGATTTTGTTAATGTTCGTTAAAACATTCTATCCGATTAAACAAGTATACAACATAGTCTTTAACATTCTGTTTGTATTAATCGTTATTCCAGTTTTATTCATCGAATATAAATTCAAAAAATAATACTCTATCACAAATTGCTAGAGATAAATAAGGAGGGCTTCAATGAAAGTAAAAGTACTAACAGTAGTGGCTCTTGTCTCATTGATATCAATTGTCTATCATATTTACACGGGTAAAGTGAATCAGGTACAAGTAACAATCGGAGAATCAAATAAATTTACTGATGAAGAAATAAATGAGGCAGTTGTTGCTGTTAAAAAGAAATTTCATGCTTTTCAAGGATGTACGTTGACTGAGCTATGGTATTCCGAAGAAGAATCAAACGAAAGAGTAATAGATTATCTGAACTACGGTACCGAAACTCCAAATGAGATAAAGGAAGATAATATCATTGTTTTATTATCAAATTTTGATGTCAATTCGTCAGGCGGAGATGGAAGTTTCGAGCCAAACTCAACTCAAACTAAATGGCAATGGATTTTAATCAGAGATAGCGCAACAGATAAATGGCGTGTAGAAGATTGGGGTTATTAAATTACATATAAACCTATCTGCAGAAAGTATAATAGAACGTGAGGTGCAAACTATGCTAAAAAATGAAAAGTTCTTCATCATTGTTCAGTTAATCATCTCGATAAGTTGCTTTATGATGGGAAGTATTCTTTATTCACTTTGGCAGGGATTTGCAATCATAGGCTCTCTGCTAGGGTTTTTATTTCTGGTTATAGCAACAGTATTTGCGATGAACAAGCAAATGAAACAGACCTAATATACTTTGCAAAAATGGAGGAGGAATAATCATGCAGAAATGTGATTCATGCCGTGCAGCGTTTAACTGGAGTATGCTATTAAAATCATCTTTATGGATGTATAAGCCAATAGAATGTGAAAACTGTCATGCTAAACATAAAGTAACAATGACTGGTAGACTTACCGTTACAGCAATTGTCATATTACCGTTGTGGCTATTTATCTTTTTTCTTTCGCCATTTGAAAACACTTTAGTAACACTCGCATTCGGAATACTTATAGCGTTTATCGGAGGTTTACTCGCACCATATGTTATCCAATATAAAGGGGCAAGTGAAGAATAAAAAACAGAAAGCGATACTTCCATTCAAGGAGCATCGTTTTTTGTTGCGTACTTAAACAAAAAATTAGCTAGTAAATCACTCTTTTTTCTCAAAAGGGCTTCTTGTTTAAAAATATTTTGTATCATTGCACGATTTACCTTCAATAAGAAATACACAAAAACCTTCAAAACTGCTAATTTCATAGTCAAATGTCTCCTACCTTTTCAAATAAAACGATAATGACTCATCTCATCACCAAAATTAACAAATTAAGTGACATATTTCACCATGTAGGTCTACTGCGGCTATTATTTACTTGTTCATTATATAAAGTAATTGATAAAAGCCAATTAATATTATTCGAAATGGGGAAAGACTTTTATTATAAAAACCTTTCTACACAAAAAAATGTTTTAATAAAGAAATGCTATGGCCAAAATATAAAATGATATCGTGGAGATAATGTCTAAAAGGTGTAGAATAACATTGTACTTCTAAGGGATTAACAGTAATTAATATCAGCAATTTCACAATAAAAAGCACTTAAAAAAGCAAAGTTTTACTAGCATCGAAACCTTTACAAACCCAAAATCGTACATTTAATATAAAGGGAGGGCTAATATGAAAATCGAACTAACGTATTACGACATTACAGAAAAGAAATACATATTCGAAGAACCAATTACATCTGAAGGATTTCAATTTATTCCAAATGAAGGGGATACACTCCTACTCAACAATTGGGCATATGTCATAAGCAGAAAAGAATTCACCTATGATTACGGGACAACTAAAATAACAATTAATTGTATACGCGAAAGTAAACAGCGAAAATAGGAAGCAGGGGGACGGTTCTTTTGCTTCCAAATCCAACTACAAGGTAGTTTACTTTGAATTTTCCAATCTTTTTTCACGGTTAACTGAGTATACAAAAGTAGATGAAGTCAATTTCTAAATAGAAATAGTCAATAAGAAAAGAGCGATACTTCTTAAATGGAGTTATTGCTTTTTTTTTGGAAGCAAGGGGACTTTCACTTTACAAAATATATTTTTTTAACACGTCCACATTGTCACACTCACTTGACAGATAACACCTCTCAATCAATAATAAAGATAATTCCGACGACAGTGTCGACGTTTTTTATTTATATCTTTGGTGGTGGAGAAAATGAAGGTGACAATCTTAACGTTAGGCAGTAGAGGAGACGTGCAGCCATATGTCGCTTTAGCTAAAGAATTACTAAAACACGGTCATGACGTCCTTATTTGCACAGGTCTTACGTTTAAACAGTTTATTGAGGAACATGGGATATCTTTTCACGAGGCAAATGCTGATTTAATGGCAATCATGGAAAGTGAGGAGGGGAGGGCAGTTTTTAATGGGGGAAACTTGCGTATTGGAAGGATCATCAAATTTACAAGAACAGTGGTAACACCAGCTTATCGAAAAAGTATGGATGATTTTTATGAAGCATCCATTGGAGCTGATTTAATTATTTATCATCCTAAAGCTCTCGGTGCAGTTGATATTGCGATCCATTCAAGTATTCCTTGCATCTGCTTACCTCCTGTTCCAATCATGTACCCAATCACAGAATTCCCGAATTTTACGATTTCGCCAAATAAAAGCTTTGGACCTATCATCAATCGATTATCATACAAGGTTGTCAAGTTAAGTGAATCACCATTTATTAAACAAATTAACGATTTTAGAGAGAAGACACTTAAACTCCCTAAAAGAAAAGCAGGCATCTACACATTTGAAGCAAATCATGCGCCGATACCAATTCTCTATCCTATTAGTCCATATCTTTTTCAAGAAGTAACCAGCTGGAACGACAGAGTATTCTTGTCAGGCTTTTTCTTCCTAGATATAGAAGAAGAGACTCTTTCAGATGAGGTCGAACAATTTTTGCAAAAGGGTAAAAAGCCAATTGTCGTATCCTTTAGCTCGATGCCTTTAAAAGCACCAGAAGTTTTTAAGCAAAAGCTTATTTCTGCGTTAATAGAAACCGAAAATCGAGCAATTGTCTTAACGGGAACTAGCGGAATGAATTTCACTCAAGAGGAACATATACTAGCAATTGAAAAAGCGCCACATCGTCTCCTTTTTCCACGTGCAAAAGGGGTTATCCATCATGGCGGTGTCGGTACTATGTCAGAAGCGCTTCTTAGCGGAGTACCGCAACTGATTATCCCATTTACAGTCGACCAGCCATTTTGGGCACATCGGTTATTTAAACAAGGATATTCATTAAAACCTTTACGAGAAAAAAATCTTAAAGTGTCGGACCTCATTCACTCATTAAACGAGATAGAAAGTAAGAGAACAATTGATAATGCTGAAAAAATAAAAAATATTATACTAGCAGAAAATGGTGTACAACATGCAATTCAGTTTATAGAAGGCTTAATAAAACAATCATGAAAGAGGTGAGATAATGCCTAAACAAACATTTTTTAAGCTTACAGAGGAAAAACAGAAAAAGCTCATTGATGCTGCAATTAAGGAATTTTCGAATGCCTCTTTTGATGAAGTCAAAATATCGAACATTATAAAACAAGCAAACATCCCACGTAGTAGTTTCTATGACTATTTTGATGATAAAGAGGATTTATTTCTCCATCTTCTCGAAATCGTTAAAGAAACGAAACAAACATACATGTCTTTCTATGTCGAGAAACAATCAAGCTCATTCTTTGATAAAATTAGAACTCTACTCATTGCAGGAGCATCGTTTGCGGCCGAACACCCAGAATATGAAAAATTTGCGAATAAATTGTATGAGAACAAAAAGCTAATGAAGGAATTACTAGGAGAAACCAAACAAGATATATTAGCAATTTACAAGGAACTTATCAAAACTGGAATCGAATCAGGCGAACTCAAACAAAACCTTGATCCATCTCTTATCGCTCAATGTATCTATCATCTAACAGCAAATCTATTCGTCGATGACTTTACAAAAGATAGCAAGGGAACCATTCACCAAAAAGTAGATAAATTACTTTCATTCATAAAAAACGGAATTGCGAATTAGGAAGCAGGGGGACGGTTCGAAGCCACTGAAAAAGTCTTGTTTATAGATAAATAGTATTTATCATACAAGGTTGACGTTCAGTTTGATTTCCGCTACAGTACTCGCTTTCCGCGGGGTGGGTGGTGAGCCTCCTCGGCGCTAACGCCTGTGGGGTCTCACCTCTCCCACGCATCCCGCAGGAGTCTCGCACTTCCGCTCCAATCAAACTATACATGGTATGAGCTTCTATATCTGTACAAAAAGTTCATGAGGCATGGTACTTATCTTAACATAGTATACTTTTTCAGTGGTCTCGGACGGTTCTTTTGCTTCCAACAAAAAGTAATAATTACATTTATTTTTGAAATTTATCCATTCTATTGTTATCACACTTATAGTTATTATTTCTCTAGAATAAGTACTCCTTAATCAAAATGCTTATTTATCTAGCAAATAATATCAATAATCCACTATGTTGTTAAATATAAAATAGCGCAGTGTAGGATATAATTATTATATAAGTATATTTATTTGAATGAACACTGTTTACAAACCTAGTCAAAATTATGTAATGAAATATGAAAAAGAGCCAATCCTAGATAAATCCAGGCGTTGGCTCTTTTAGGCTTTTGCGCGATCAATTGCTTGTAAGAAATCTTTAGAGTTAACTGTTAAATTTGTTTTACTTTCAGATGGAATCAGTGTAGTCATATATTTGATTTATAATTTCGTTAGGAAGCAGAAGAACCGTCCCCTCGCTTCCTCCTACACAACCGGTCTCACAACCATTTCATTCACATCAACATCACTCGGCTGCTCAAGCGCATATAGGATAGAGCGGGCAATCGCTGTGGCCGGTAGTGCAATGCGACGATACTCCTTCATAAATTCCCTCGCTTCATGATCTGAAATGGTCTCAGCAAGCTCTGATTCAGTTACACCTGGTGATACAAGCGTGACACGAATCCCTTGCCCTGCTAGCTCTATTCGCAAACCTTCAGTAATTGCTCGCACGGCATATTTCGTTGCACAATATACAGCAGCTGTCGGGCTTACCTCGTAAGCGCCGATCGAGGCGATGTTAATAAAATGACCAAAGCCCTGTTGTTTCATAACCGGAATTCCTGAGGCAATCCCGTGTAGTACGCCGCGAATATTGACGTCAATCATGCGATTCCATTCTTCAATTTTTAGAGCCTCCAATGGAGAAAGTGGCATTAACCCAGCATTATTGATAATGGCATCTACTCGTCCAAATTGTTCCTCAGCTAATTTAATGATTTGCTCCATCTGCTCTAGTTTTGTCACATCGAGTTGTTGGGTGGCTATAGTACCACCTTCAGCACGAATCTCTGCTGCTAATTTCTCTAATTTTTCTAATCGCCGTGCACCTATAACAACATTAGCACCTTGACTTGCAAGCAGTCGTGCCGTTGCTTCCCCGATTCCACTACTTGCACCTGTAATAACAACTACCTTACCATTAATACCTGACATCATTCCTTACTCCCTTCATACTGTTCTTCTCGATATAGCACCATTCCTGCATGGTAGAGGACTCCGTTTACAAAATCACCGTCAGCTGAAAACCCTGTATCATCGACATACTCTATATGATTTCCTGTGACTGTATAACTACCTTGATAAGCACTATTACGTTCCCCACGTGCCTCATCATACCTACCGTTTGTGAGCAGCTCATGCCGAATATATCCATCCTCAGTCACCCACATACCAACATACGGATGTGAAGCTTCATGTTCTTTTTTCATATCACTTTCTCCCTTCGTGTGTAAGTGGAAGCCTGTAGTTGGTTCTTGGCCTGATTGTGAATTCACAATTCCAAACAAAAGAGCCAATAACAAAAACTTAATCAACTCCTTAACCTCCAATCGATATTGTTGAACACAGCTTTATTATGAACTGATATAAATAGCAGACGGTAGCCGGATGATACACAATGATTGCCTAATCCTCCAAAGCGATATAAAATGAAAAAAGTTCACAAAGCATTTATAGGAAAAAGTGGGGGGATATTCCATGAACCAATCCAACGAATTAGTCGAGTTAATCGAGAGGCTTGCGAAAACGGATGGTACACATGAAACGGAAATACCAGGTTTGCGCTTTATAAAAACTTCACAAACGTCCGAGCCTATTCATACTGTGTATGAACCTTCGCTATGTGTCATAGCACAAGGGTCAAAAGTAGTGATGCTTGGAGAAGAAAGTTATCAATATGATTCAGCGAGTTACTTAACTGCTTCTGTTCATTTGCCAATCACAGGTCAGGTCATAAAAGCTTCACAAGAAGAACCGTATCTTAGTGTACATATACCGCTTGATATGAGACAGATGTTTGAAGTCCTTCAATCGGCTAAGCAAACTAAATCAACACACACATCAGGACGCGGACTTGAGATAACGCCGATAAGTGATTCGCTACTTGAAGCAATCTTACGCCTTATAAAGTTGCTGGACACTCCAGAAGACATACCTGTCCTTGCTGCTAGTGTCCAACGCGAAATCATTTACCGGTTATTCCAAAATGACCACAATTATACATTGAGACGTGTTGCTCTTGTAGGCAGCCAATCACAGAGAATTGCAAAGGTAATCGAACAGCTGAACAATGACTTTACAAAAGCTTTGAAAGTGGAAGAATTAGCAAAGGAAGCCAATATGAGTCCATCATCGTTTTACAGCTATTTTAAGAAAGTGACAGGGATGAGCCCGATCCAATACCAAAAACAACTCAGACTCCAAGAAGCACGTCGGCTATTATTAACAGAAAACCTAGAAGCAGCCGAAGCAGCATTTCAAGTAGGATATGAAAGCCCATCCCATTTCAGTAGAGAATACAGCCGCAAGTTCGGTCAATCGCCAATACGAGACATCCAGAAACTGCGACAAACGTTGTAGGAAGCATAGGGACGGTTCCTATGCTTCTTAAAGAGGAAAGGTGAGGTCGAAAAAAATTGATAGGTCTTATATCTTCGCATAGTTCAAATATGGATAGAACTTAAAAAATAGCTTAGTAGTTAATAAAGTGTTATAAATAGCCAACTACTAGGCCCAATATTGATAGAACGTTTATCCGGCAATATACTACTATAAGCAAAGGAAAGATAACTTTGAATCAACTAACAGAACTATGCCAAGCCTGTAAAACCAATCCTACAAGCATTAAAGATCACTCCGATGATGAAAACCAACCATACAGGCTCTGTCATAGTTGTCATGAACGTTTAATAAAATATTCACTCAAACCAATTGAATGGTATAACTTAGCCGTAATCCACTCGCCTAATAAATTCCTACTACACGATGATTTTTACGAAGAAAATGGTGAAGCTACACAACCAGAAGAAGAAGTAGACGTATCTGTTGATGATATGGCACCATTACTGGAGGATGTACAACACGATTTGGAACAGCTAGTGAATTTCACGATAACAAGATGGTACATAGAAGATGAATTACGCCAAGCTTTGAGCAAACATGATAATGTGTCTCTATTAAATAGTGTCAAAACACGCTTCTATCAGACTACTAATGTTGAGGTAAAAGCAAGGATGCTAGAAATTGTCGCAGAGGTTCTTGATGACATCGCATCTGAATGGGTGAAAGTACTCTGGCAAGATTATAATAAAAATCTCTTGGTCCAATTGTCTTGGGCAACAGCAAGCTGCATACCAACTAAAGAAGGCTTGAAATATGTTTTCGAACAATTACAATCATTTAACGAAAAAGAACGACAAATGTCCGTATTCTCTTGTTTACATAGATTCCGCTCAACTGAAGTGCTTGATTGGATTGAAGCCAACTGTAACGCGTTTCATGATAATTGGGGAAGATTAGCAGCTTTATGCTTTCCGACATGGGAGAGAATGAGAAACTGGCTAGAGATAGGACGGCCACTTAGTCTAGTAGCTTTAGATACGATGGATAAATGTGCTGCAATAGGCAACGATCCATATGTTGAAAAATATAGTCCCAAAATACTCAACACAAATGTGAATGAAATTGAACTAGTAATAGACAATTATTACGAGATTGATAAAGTGTCCCGAGTTAAGAAAAAACGAGAGCGTATTTTGCATCGAAAGGATATAATCTTTGAATAATTTCAACAGGTAATAAGGTCAGAAACTTTCTGCCACTAACTGCGTATATACATGTAAGGACTACCTAGTAAAATACATTCATAGAGAAAAGGGGAACAAACATGATAAATATTCAACGAGAAGCAAGCTGGTCGGATAAATTCAGATCATACAAAGTAATTGTGAATGAGGAAGAGGTTGGCACGATTAGACAAAAAGAAACTTTTCAGTACCCGTTAAAACCCGGTATACATACGCTATACCTTAAAATTGATTGGTGCAGAAGTGAAAAGTTCGAGTTTGAAATCAAGGAAGATGAGACACTAAACTTTCAATGTGGTGGCCTAAACGGGTACCAAGCCTTCATTAATTTATGGTACATCACTTTTGGGCGTAATAAATATTTATGGATGAAGCAGATATAGCTTAGGAAAGGAAAGTGGAAGCGTTATTTATTTATCTCGATTTCCCCTAAATAAAAAGGGGGAATCTATCTTCACAACTTTTAAAATCACAAAGTTGATGAAAGTGTTAATAGGAATAAAATAGACGAGCACGAAAATCCCTAAACTGTCAAATAAACCTTCAGTCTGCTTGTGAAACACTTGAACATCTGTTTGATAAAGGAAATAAGCCGAAACTGATAGAATCATAGAATTAATAATAAAGCCGGCGACCATTCCCAACCACATATACTTCCTCCTCTGAAGGCACCATAAACAAGTCGTTGTAGATACAACTAAACTTATGATAATCACGGAAATCAATACACCCATAAGAAAACCCTCCATCCACGTCTAACAAAATGTTTAAAGGAGTAGCATGACACTACTCACATATTTTTATTTCTGACTGGACACAATCTTGAATCCTATAAAAGTAAACAGCGCCCCTTGAATCACGTTAATCTTTTTAGACAATGTCGGATGATGCCGTAGAAATTCACCAACTTTTCCAGCAAAGACGCTTAACAATGAAAAAATCACAAAAGTCTGGACTAGAAAAAGGCTACCTAACACGAGCATTTGGAGCGATACATTCCCATTCTCAAAAGAAATAAACTGTGGAAAGAAAGCGAGAAAAAATAACGAAACCTTAGGATTTAAGAGATTCATAATCACACCTTTTTTGTATAAAGATTTATAATCTAAATCGTCCTCGTTACGCAATTCAAAACTTGATCCTTTGTCTCTAAACGACTTATAGGCTAAAAATAACAAGTAAGCAGCACCTGCATATTTCACTACTGTAAATGCAAACGCTGATTGGTAAATTACTGCTGAAATACCGATCGCAGCAGCCGTAATATGACCGACCAACCCAGTACATAACCCGAGTGTCGTATAAATCCCCGCATATTTTCCTTTTGCAATACTCTGCGCTAAAGTAAAGAGGTTATCCGGCCCTGGCATAAGGGTAAGCGCAATTGCAGCCCCTAAAAAAGATAGAATTGTTACAAGCTCCATATTCATCACCTCGCAATCTAACAATCTTACCTATATAAAAATATTTTCATATAAAAAGTGTGAAAATTCAATAAAATATTGTAAACTAAGAAATAATCTAGAGGGGATAATTTATTGAAAATGAAACATTGGCTTCCTCTATTATTACTATCTATAACATTCAGTACCTTGTATCTTTAAAGAAATAGGTTCAGTTGAATCAAGTATAAACAAAACAACAGGTCTTGCAAGTATCGGTAATCAAGGCTTTGCAAATATTACAATCACTAATATTTCTGTAAATAACGGGGGAACACCTAGAAGTGCAAAATTACAAGTCAGTAACGCTTTAAAAGGTTATATTTTAGCAAGCGATGAATCCGATGAAGGCGCGAAAGCATATCAATTAATAGATATAGATAAAACAACGATAAAAACAGGAACATCACCGTCTGCTCTATATGAAAAATATGATAATGGGACTGCCACAAAAGAAGATGAAATAAAAGCAGTTACCGTTTTTCACAATGAAGAAGTTAATAAGCTTCATATAAATTACAAATATCTAGGTATATCGTTTCATAAAACTGTAGATTTACCTTAACGTTCAAAATCGAAGATAATAAGTTGAAAAAATAGTCCAATAGTTTTCCAACATTACATAGAAGGTAAAGGACGATAACATGAGTCAAAAAATCAAACTAATCATGACATTATCAATCACTGTAAATGTTCTGCTTATTGGTTTTGTTGCATGGGGAATCATCAAAATGAATTTCGTCAAAGAGCAAGTAGTTTTGACGGAAATCCAACAAAATTTAGTTGAACTAGAAGGGGTCATTGCGCACCAAATTGACAACCATTGGTCAGAACCGAACATTGTCACAGCAGAGCTCGGAGAAGTGCTAAACGGAATAACACTAGGAACGACTACTGGTACACAATTAGGGAAACTTTCAAACGAAGACAAAAGAATTCTAGAACGATTATCATATAACTTAAGTCAATACCCGAATGATGAGCAATACACTTTAGCTTCGGTAACAGAACAAGATAAAAAAGCATTAGTAGACTTGCGACAAACACTTCGAGAAGCTGGTTTAGGTTTTAGAATGACTATAAACGCTGATTTCAATTCATTTATGGCTCAAGCAAAGTTCCTCAATGAACAGCTTGATCAAACATATTCAACAAAATCAGAATAAGACGTGCTAGCGGGGCTATTTATTAATTCATCAAACCTAGCTTGATTATCCACAGAAGTATAAGTACATATTAGGCTGTAAGTTCGCAAGAGTTTAGATAAAATAGTACCAACTCTTTTAATCTAAGATAGTTAACAGTTTATTAAAGCAAAGGATTGATAGATAGTGACCCGAAAGTCCTTATTAAGACTAGTCATCATCCTGTTGATTAGTTTTTTCATTTTCATCATTCATTCAGCTATAAGCATTTGGTCCTTCAGTAAACAAAACCAATTCGTTCAAACCGATGCTGCAATCGTCCTTGGAGCAGCTGTCTGGCACGACGAACCTTCACCTGTTTTTCGCGAAAGAATCACTCATGCGATTACACTATATGAAAACGATTATGTAGAAAAGATTATCTTCACAGGTGGAAAGGGCAAGGGTAGTCATGTTTCAGAGGCCGAAGTAGCAAAAGCATATGCTATCAAACACGATGTTCACCCGGATGATATTCTAATCGAAACAAAGTCGAAAATCACTGAAGAAAACTTAATATATGCACATGAAATCGCAAGCGAAAAAGACCTCAATACATTTACAATTGTAAGTGACCCATTACATATGAAACGAGCAATGCTCATGGCCAAAACAATCGGAATCGAAGAAATCTACTCATCACCAACACAAACATCTGCTTACAAAACTGTTAAAAGCCAAATCCCATTTTTCCTGCGTGAATTAGTTTACTATGTCGGTTACAAATTCAGCTTCCCGTTTAAATAGGCTTCTAGCAAATTGTCAACTACTAGAATTTTATATTTCTTCAATATAGATGAAGTTATTAACATCATGATATGATATGATTATGTCATTATTTGTAATTATAGGGGGACTTTAACATGGAAAACAAAGAATTATTAACAAAAGTATTAGATACGGTTAAAAACGAGATTAGCACGAATGCATATAACACATGGTTTAAAGTAATAAGTCTTGAACGTGATTCAAATGGAAAAATCATCATTTATGCTGCAAATGAGTTTGCTTCCGATTGGATTAGAAAGAACTACTCAGCGATTATTCATAACACTGTGAAAATACAATTTGCAGAAGACGTTGACATACTCATCACCTCAAAAAGTGATAAGAACTCAACTAATTCATTTGCATCATTTCTATAAGTAATTGCGATACTTCATTTCAGAGGTATCGCCTTTTTAGACGAACTATTAATCTATTATATAAAGATTGAATCTAGTGGGGGTACAACATGTTACAACTCAAAACTAAAAAGTCATACGAGTTCACTCCTGTATTCCAACGTTCAATAGCTACGGCTCACCAGAAGGATATGATTATCTAGAAGACGTAAGGACATTTGGAGACACAGTAATGAGCTGTGTACATAATTACTAGATAACTTTTTTGCTCTATGTTGTAAAAAGTCCATAACAAAAAATTATTGCTATAGTAGATAGTTTTCTTCTACTATTTATATTAAGGGTTGATTGGAGCGGAAGTGCGAGACTCCTGCGGGATGCGTGGGAGAGGTGAGACCCCGCAGGCTTAAGCCGAGGAGGCTCAGCACACACCCCGCGGAAAGCGAGTACTGCAGCGGAAATCAACCCAAAACGACAACTATGTAAAAAGCAATATTGGTTACAATAAGAAATTAATAGAATAATAACTAAAAAAAATTGTGACATTGCCAGGAAAAAACAACTCTTCCACCAAATTCAGAATCATTACAACGATGCAATCAATATTTAGAACATAACATTTACAAGGTCTTTGTAGCAGTAGAAAACAATAAAATCGTAGGCTTTATCTCAATCACTACAAGCTATTCTTTATATGCCGGCGGTGAATTTGGCATCATTCAAGAATTATATGTTCATCCCGATTATCGTTCAAACAAAATTGGTGCAAAGCTATTAGCTGAAGCCACAACATATGGAAAGCAAATCGGATGGAAACGTATTGAAGTAGCCACTCCACCTTTACCAGAGTTTGATAAATCATTGAAATTTTATCAAACAAACGGATTTCAGAACGGTAAAGGAACAAAAATGAAACTGCTATATGATTTTGAGAGTGGAACTACGTAATATTTGCGAGAAATATTGGCTCTCCATTCCTCTTTCATATAAAGCTTTAGTATATGATTTATACCTTTTGGAAAAATATCTATATCAATACCAAAAGGTGGTTGTTTCATAATGATTAAAAGAGATAAACTCATCATCCTCATGACTGTCCTACCATGGTTAACATTACCATTTCTAAAGCGTAACACAATAAAAAGATTCCTCCCTGCATCAATTTGCATGTTTTTCTACCTTTTTGGAGAAAGTCTACTCGCTGAACGGAAAAAATGGTGGCGGTTCCATTACAATATAAAACCAAATGCATTAGGTGCAATCCCACTTCTAATCGGACCATTTTTCGTCGGATCGCTTTGGATAATGAAATACACGTACGGCAATTTTATACGATATTTTATAACAAATGCGATAATCGACAGTATCTTTACGTATCTATTATTGGATTGGTTTAAAAAAATTGGCTATATGTCACTTGTGAAGCTATCAAAATTAAACATGTCAGTAACATTTTTAATCGAAGCTACATTATTATATGGTTTTCAACTATTATATGAGAAAATAAACAAAAGACAACTTAAAAACTACAATACGTAAAACATCCTAAAATGGAGTGGAAAACATGGAAAACAACGTATTTGAACAGCTGGCAAAACGTTATGACACAGAGGACAGAATCGAAATAGCCAATATCATCGTAAAGGAAGTACGACCACATTTACAGAACAGCAAAACGAAAACACTAATCGACTACGGTAGTGGCACAGGACTAGTTAGTCTACAAGTTACAGATTTAGTAGAATCCGTAATGTTAATTGATTCATCAAAACAAATGCTTGAGGTCGCAGAAGCAAAAATTAAACAGCAATCCATAACAAATGCAACGGTACTTTATTCAGACTTTACGGAAGCAACCCCTGACCTAAAGGCAGACATCGTGCTCATGTCACTAGTTCTGTTACATATCAAAGATACGAAGAAAATTTTACAAGAACTGTTCAACATTCTAAACGATGGTGGCCAACTAATCATAATCGACTTTGATAAGAACGAAAACATCAATCATCCTAAGGTCCACAACGGTTTTATTCACCACGAGCTTAGTAAAACACTTTCAGAAGTAGGATTTACTTCAATTGAAATAAGGACCTTTTATCATGGAAAAAAGATTTTTATGAATCAAGATGCAGCAATGTTTATCGCAACAAGTATAAAGTGATTCCTAGATAAAGAGGGGGAGACATATGCTTGGCACAATAAAAACTGAAATAGAGACACTTATTGGTGAAATACAAACAATTCATCTAATTGAAGAACAAGGCTGTACATCAGAAGTTCGCCGAGTCACGACACAAAAAGGTACATACATGATTAAAACTGCCTTCATGGATAGATATCGAAAATGGCTGCAGAAAGAAGCGAAAGTGTTACAAGTGCTAAACGGCAAAGCAATTCCAGTCCCTCGTTATAACGGTTTTATCGAGGAAAGTCATCGAAACCACCTGCTCATGTCCTTCGAAAACGGCAACACATTAACTATGGCCTTAAAAACGGCAACATCAACTACAGAAAAAAGCAGGTTAATTAGGAGCTTTGGACTTTTTTTAAACAAATTCCATGAAACGCCTCCAATTGAATCATTAAAGTGGTATCAAGATTGGTTAGACGAACAGCTTAATCAAGCACAAATCTATGTTGAAAAAGGTCAGACCGACGGCACTATTGAATTATTAAACAAATTAATGGCAAACAAACCCCTACCCGTAAAGCAAACAATGATACATGGTGATTGTACAACCGATAACGTGCTTGTCTTAGATGGAAAAGTACAGCGATTCATTGATGTAGCAGGAATGGCAGTAGGAGACCCGCGATATGATGTATCATTAGCAATTGGACATTTTAGTGACAATCCTCTACACCTTAAGGCATTTTATGACGGATATACGAGATACAAAGTTACAGAAAGAGAATATCAGTATTTCAATGACGGACTATATGAATTTTTTTAAACAGTATTTTTAGCTACTTCCGAGAGGCTGTACCAATAAAGACAAATTTGTCTTTGGTACAGTATTTTTTCGTCTTTCTAATATTAAGGATCATTCTGTCTCTGCACAACTAGAAAAGGGAATAAACCTGTTTTTCGATAAATGAAATAATGTTAATAATAAATATTTATTGCAAAACGATAAATCCTATGGTAAATTTCTTAATGACAATAAATAAATGAGGTGTTTTGAAATGAAACTAGGATCAACGCTCTTTTTAAAGATTGCTGTTATACTTATCGGTAGTCCAGTTCTTGCGATTACTGTTTTTGGTATCTATTGGTTAGCAAACAATCCAGCAAATCCAGATTATGCCCATATACTTTATCCAATTGTAATTGGTATTTTCGCATCTGTAGTTCCGTTTTTCGCTGCATTATATCAGGCATTTAAGCTTTTAAATTATATTGACAAAAGCATGGCATTCTCTGAACACTCAGTGAAAGCACTAAAGAATATCAAATTTTGTGCGATGATTATAAGTTTCTTGTATGTCGTTGTTCTGCCATTTATCTTTCTTGTAGCAGAGCTAGATGATGCACCGGGTCTCATTATCATTGGATTGGTTCCCATATTTGCTTCCATTGTCATTGCAGTCTTTGCAGCTGTTCTCCAAAAACTTTTACAAGAAGCAATTAATATAAAATCAGAAAATGATTTAACGGTCTGAGGTGAAAACAATGGCGATTATCATAAACATCGATGTCATGCTAGCAAAAAGGAAAATGAGTGTAACTGAACTTTCTGAACGAGTTGGAATAACAATGGCGAACCTTTCAATCTTAAAAAATGGTAAAGCAAAGGCGATACGGTTCTCAACATTAGAGGCAATTTGTAAGGCTTTGGATTGTCAGCCTGGAGATATACTAGAATATCGAAATGATGAAGATATCGAAGCTTGATATATTAAAGAGCTAAACAAAAGAAATCTTTCTTTATAAATACTTATATTTAACCTCCATAAAAGGTATAAAGACTAAAAAGGGAAAATCCCCGAACCGAAATGGACTTCTTCACAAAAGGTATGAAGACGAAAACGAAAAAAATTCTGAGCAGAAATGTTCTTCATAAAAGGTATGAAGACGAAAACGAGAAAGATTCTGAACAGAAATGTTCTTCATAAAAGGTATGAAGACGAAAACGAGGAAAATTCTGAACAGAAATGTTCTTCATAAAAGGTATGAAGACGAAAACGAGAAAGATTCTGAGCAGAAATGTTCTTCATAAAAGGTATGAAGACGAAAACGAGGAAAATTCTGAGCAGAAATGTTCTTCATAAAAGGTATGAAGACGAAAACGAGGAAAATCCTGAGCAGAAATGTTCTTCATAAAAGGTATGAAGACGAAAACGAGAAAGATTCTGAGCAGAAATGTTCTTCATAAAAGGTATGAAGACGAAAACGAAAAAAATCCTGAGCAGAAATGTTCTTCATAAAAGGTATGAAGACGAAAACGAGAAAGATTCTGAACAGAAATGTTCTTCATAAAAGGTATGAAGACGAAAACGAGGAAAATCCTGAGCAGAAATGTTCTTCATAAAAGGTATGAAGACGAAAATGAGAAAGTCTCCGGATGATGTAAAATATTATGTGTATAAAACTCCAATATTTGGAGTTATTCCATGGAACTAAATAAGTAGGGTATCCTCGGAAAAGTAGACATTCCATGAAAGAGAGGAAACCCTAAATGAAATCTAGTATATCTAAAAATGAGTGATCTATTTAACTAGAAGATTAGTTAAGAATTTTTGATAAGTTAGAAATTATTCTCCAAGAAGAGATTTTGAACTTTATACAAGTTAAGAAGCCAGGACTTGTTCTAAAGCGGAATGGTTATTATGAATTTATGTAGCAAACTATATAATGATTACATAATAAAAAGATAAGGTATTGCGAAGGTACATATCTATTAATATCTAATTGCTGCTATTAAAGGGATACATGGTATGGAATCTTAAAATTCTAGATAACGATGCTGACACAATTTAGGGTCTGTATTATCATTTCGTAGATAAATAAATCCATCTCTAAAGCTTCCATCACGTAGTACGCTTAGTAGGGGGAACATTAATTATGAACAATAAAATAGCAGTCGTAACAGGAGCTAGTAATCCTCGAGATATCGGCACAGCCATATGCCGCAAGCTTGCTTCACAAGGTATCAATATCTTTTTTACACACTGGAAGGCTAACGATAGTTGGATAAAGGAATTCCAACAAGAGATTCTCGAAATGGGAGTCGCCTGTGAGCACATAAATATAGATCTTTCAAATGCTGATGCTGCATTAACCATCCTTGACGAAGTAAACCGCAGTCTAGGTATACCATCCATTCTCATCAATAATGCCGCACATTCAAAACTAGACAGCTATACCATGTTAGACGCAAAAATGCTAGATGAGCATTACTCAGTGAATATGAGGTCATGCTTTTTATTATGTGTGGAATTCGCGCGTCGCTTTGAAAAATCGGATTTATGCTCTGGACGAATCATTAATATGACGTCGGGACAGGATGTAGGACCGATGCCTGGTGAGTTAGCATATGCCGCAACGAAGGGGGCAATATCAGCATTCACTCGTTCATTATCACAAGAATTAGCACCACTCGGAATTACCGTCAATGCAGTAAACCCAGGTCCAACAGATTCAACCTGGATGGACGACAACATAAGAAAACACCTTCTCCCAAAATTTCCAATGGGCCGAATCGGTGTTCCAGATGACGTCGCCAGGCTAATAGCGTTTCTTGCTAGTGAAGAAGCTAATTGGATAACAGGACAAATTCTCCATTCTGAAGGCGGATTTATCCGTGGATAAAATTAAGGGGGAAATATGAAAAAGATATTTTTTAGCTTAATCATCCTTTTATTCTTTAGTGCATGTTCTCAAGCCGAAGATACTGACATTGAACCTACAGATGATATCCTTTCAACAGAGGACGTAAAGATTCCGGATGTGATTTTTACCTCTGAAAAACAAAATAGCATCATTAACGAGGAAGAAATAAAAGCAAGCATTAAAACATACCTTGACAGCTATGAAGAATTATATATTGCTAGTTCTCCATTCCAAGAACTTATTGATGAAGAAAAGGAACTATCGAAAGAGGAAGTAGAGAAATTAAACAAAATTAACAAGCTAACAAAAGAGAATGACGAAAACTTCTCAGCCTATATCCTGAATAATACATTACCTGAAGGCTATCAAGAAGAGACAGAAAGAATAAGCCACTACATTACAGGCGTAAACGAGTTCCTCTATGAAATAGATGAACTACTTAACAAAATGACAGATGATGCAAATAACGGAGATTTACCGGAAATAGACTTAGGTTCACTTTATAAAAAAAGTGTTGGCGTGAACGGAAGAGAACAAAAGAAAATAGAGGATTTCCTTGATAAGAAAAAAATAGATACGAAAGCATTTGGACGGGACCAATAACCTCCTGGACTGTACGGAAAACATTTTCAAATCTTAGTACAGTCCAATTGTATAAAATTTGTTCACCACGTATTACCTGTACTAGATATGCTCATTGCAAAAGTGGGTATCAACTTTTCTATGTAACTATGCTTTTACTAATTAAAAAATCATTATCGAAAGAAGGAATGATAATGGCAAGGGTTATCGGTTTTGAATTTAGCAGCCAAGAACCAGAAAAAGCAGCAGCCTTTTATGAAAACGTCTTTAATTGGAAAATCGCAGAACCGAAATGGGATTATTGGGCTGTCACAACGGGAGAACAAACAGATCCTGGTATCGATGGTGGCATTAGTAAAGGTCCCCACGATTTCCCACACGGAACTCGTATTCAAATTGAAGTTGATTCGATTGATGAAGCAATCTTAAAAGCAAAAGCCAATGGTGCAATGATTGTCCGTGAAAAAATGGAATTTAATGACTTTTATCTCGCATATTTGGTAGACCCTGTAGGAGTTAGCTTCGGATTAGTACAACAAAAAAATAGATGAAATAAATATCATCCAGTATGCCACTAATTAGGTGGCATTTTCTATGAAATAATGTTGTATTACATCTGATTGAAATATAATTATAACTATCTTATTCATTTTAAAATATAATAGTGAAACCTTTCTTTTTTCTAAACGTATATATGCTTATAAGATACATAACTGCTATTAAGTCATATAAATTCACATGTAAAAATAATTTAGGGGATGTCAAACATGTCAACGGGTGTTATTGCTATTGTTTCTATTGTCATTTGGATTGCAGTATCTAAAGGACTTGTAAAATCATCAAAAGAGTTGAATAGACGGAAATTATTCACTTTAATGTGTGCGGGTTCCATATCAACTTTAATAATAACCATTTCATTTTTTCAAAATATCCAAATTTAAATAAATATAATTAACTAAATAGTATTACAGCTATTCTTACATACTAAACTTCTAATAGGGTATCTTTCATTTCTCTATCCTGTCTCTTGCTGTATCTGTGGTTGGTGACACTCCCGTATGCGTAAAAACATTAGCAAGGCCAAACTTAGGCATATTATTGTAAATAGCTTCTGTAGCATTCTTTTGCACTTTATATGTCTCGTGAAAGATTCCTACACTACCGTCATCTTTGATTGTACGATTGAAATTTCTCCAAGCAGTAGCATGAGTTTTTCCACGAGCATATGCTTCCAACTCTTCAAAGCTTCTCCAATATTGGATAAGCGTTACGCCTCGCCAATTTATTAAATATTCAGTGTGGTAGAAACCTAATTCAGGATGTTGATATAATTCCCTTAACATCGGCCCCATTGCCCGAAAAACAGGTATCCATTTTGTAAAAGAAAAAAATTTGTTTATCCTCATCCCGATGATAAATATGACAAAACTCTCATCAGATTTGACGACATACCTTCCCTTATAAATTTTCCTGCTCATTTCATCAACTTCCTTTCTAAAGTGGGATATTGAATAATGATATACGCACTTCAAAAGTTATGAAGAAATCCAGATTTAATGATACCATAAAAAGGTAAAACATTTTCTTTTACAACCGATTTTTTACTATATATTTACAAATGAACATAATATAATGTATTATTATGCTATATGATATATCGCATAACATAATAGTGAGAGTTTTAATAATTAATGAGGAGAAGAGCAAATGGCATACAACGGTGGACCGATGACTGAAGCAATGTACTATGTGCTACTCGCGTTAATGCGCCCTAATCATGGATACCAGTTAATGCAAGCAATTACAGAAGTATCAAACGGCAGGGTGAAAATGGGTCCAGGAACATTGTACGGTGTCCTGTCACGGATGCAGAAGGACGGACTCATTTCATTAGCAGAAGACGACGGCAGAAGGAAGACATATCGCATAACGACAAAGGGTGAGGAAGCTTTGCAAAAAGAGTATACGCGATTAAAAACGGTTATCGCAGATAGTAGCATATTAAAGGAGGGTGAGAAGCTTGACTAGGACGGTCTTAAAACTCCGCCCAAGGGATTATTGGCGCATAGGTGAGCATGAAAGCTGGTTTTCAGACATGGCTGCAAATGGGTTACATTTAAAAAAGATGGGGATTCATTTTGCGAAGTTTGCAAAAGCAGAACCTAAAAAAATGAGATATAGAATAGACGTCTCGATTAATAAAAAAATGAGCCAAGACCAAATTCAACTTTACGCCGAAAATGGTTGGCATTATGTCACTAGCTTTAATAATTTTCATGTTTTTTCATCACCCGAAGAACTTGATGCACCAGAGCTTCACACTGACCCAGCTGAGCAATCTTATACATTACAAGATTTTGACAGGAAACTAGTGAAAAACGCTGTAACCGTGGCTGTGTCAACAATCATTTTAGTCGGTTTGTTACTTTCAACTTGGTTTCTTTTTAAAACACCTATATTACTTCTAGTAAAATGGGACATCGTCCAACAAACAATTTTAGCCATTTTTTGCGTATATTTAGCTTATAACTCAATTCAAGCATCAAGTTCTATACGTGTTTTGCGACAAAATCTACTTGAAGGAAAACCGATAAATCATCGTGCACCATGGAAAAAATACTACAAAATTCGTAATCTAATAGCATTTGGATTCATTGCGCTAGTAGGATTGAGTGCAGCCATTCCGTTCGCACAACTTTATAAAATGGAAACGAACAATCTACCAGAAACAAACAATGCGTTACCAATTGTTAGATTAGCCGATATAGAAGACGATTCAAATCTGATTCAAGATAAGTCATCATATAGTCATGACAACATCGATTGGGAAAACAGCTATTCCTATTATTGGAGTCCATTAGCACCTATTCAATATGATACATATGAACAAGGACTCATTTCTGATAAACAGTGGCATGACAAAAGCGGTGACTATACACCATCGATTCAAACACAAGTGTATCAGCTCAGCATTCCAAGTTTATCAGATAAACTTATAGAAGATTTAACAAAGAAATATCATCATTTCAATCACGAACCATTAATCGAAAAAACTCATCCAGACTTAGACCAATTGATAGTTCAAGAAGAAGTTGATATGAAGCAAATTTTTGCTTCAAAAGGGAATAGAGTCATGTACGTTCAATACTATGGCTATGCTGAAATTGACGCTATCGTTGATAACGTAGTTGAGAAAATATCAGTGAAAATAGAAGATTGATAGCCTAATTAAATAAGTGATTTTCATAAACCAGACCCAACCCTGATATTAATTTCATGGTTGGGTTAAAATCCGTATTTAATATGCAGTCCAGCCAGCATCAGCTGCAGTAACTTGTCCATTAATAAAACAAGATTCATCAGACCCTAAGAAAACAGCAAGCTGAGCTACTTCATCCGGTTTATCAACACGTGGCATCGTACCTTGACCTGTCTGTTGGCGCCGAAAAGCCAAATTCAGAAACATTTGTCATAGAGGTACCGATGTTCGTTTAACTCAGGGGTCATCCTGTTTCAGCGGATACTCATAATCAGACAAACCCATTCCACATCAAATTAATGATTGATTACATGAAATCCTTCTGTTAAGATTACCTTACGACCGTTCGGGAGGATCATGATTATGACATCAGATAAAATAAAGCAAAAAGCGCAAACACTTTTCACTTCACATGGATATGATGCAGCATCTTTAGCGTTAATTGCGAACGAAGTAGGAATAAAGAAACAATCAATTTACACACACTTTAAAAGCAAGGAAGAACTATTTCTACAAATTTTCACTGAATCTGTTGAACACGAACTTAGTTTCGTTAAAAGTTATCTAGAAAGAAATAAGTCTTTATCTTTACATGACATTTTAAATATGTTTTTAAATGAATACCTTAATCGCTATGAAAAAAACGCTAATACAAGATTCTTTCTTAAAACATCGTTTTTTCCACCGTTTCGTCTAGAAAAGAATGTGAAGCTTGGAAGTGAAAAATTTGTGAATGAATTGGAATTGATTATTCTTTCTCTCTTTCAATATCATTCGACTGTCTTAAATTCAGATATCAGCCCTGAAACAGCATCATTGGCATATTTAACAATGTTGGATGGATTATTCGTAGAGCTTCTCTACGGTATTCCAGAGCGATTAACGAAAAGAAAAACTGAATCTTGGAATGTGTATTGGCAAGGTATCAGCATGAATAAAGGAGAATTACGATGAATCGTGCATGGAGTGCAGTCATAATTGGAGCTATTTTTGAAGTGTTATGGGTAACGGGACTTAAACATTCCGATGATGTTTTAACGTGGACAGGAACCATTATTGCAATAATTATTTCTTTTGTTCTTTTAATTAAAGCCACATCTACTTTACCAGTAGGTACGGCATATGCAGTATTTACTGGCCTTGGTACGACAGGAACCGTTATATTAGAAATGCTCGTTTTTGGAGAGCCTTTTAAACCGATAAAAATCGTGTTAATTCTTATCCTGATTACAGGGGTTGTCGGTTTAAAATTAGTAACAGGAAGCCCTAAGGAAGAAGGAGGGGCATCATAATGGGTTGGATTTATTTAGTTATAGCAGGTATATGTGAAGTCATTGGCGTTACAGGGATGAATTTAATCCTTCGCAAACGAAATCTCTTCACCATTCTTGTGCTTATCCTCGGACTTAGCAGTAGTTTCGGATTTTTAAGCTTAGCGATGCAAACATTACCGATGGGAACTGCCTATGCCATTTGGACAGGAATTGGTACAGTTGGTTCTGGGTTAGTAGGTATTCTGTTTTACGGGGAATCAAAACATTGGTTGCGCATTGTGTTTATGGCAATGGTATTAAGTGCAGCAATTGGATTAAAACTAATTTCTTAATATATGAATGAAAGCCTAGCGTTAGTCCACTAAGGATTAACGCTGTTTTTTAATGGCCAACTTTCTAATGATCGGAAATATCATTTATATCATTAACGATGGGGGGAATAGACCCTTATGAGAATCACCTTTCGTAACGTACTGGTGAGAACACATATCCAGTATTTGATGTTAGTCTAATCAATTTTAAACTATTGATAAATGTTTTTCCATTTCAATCCAATTAATGTTATTATAGTAGAGATATAAATATATATTGAATTTTTTGAAAATAGAGATTTGACGATATGTTTCCTACTCTACATCGGGTCAAACAGGGGGATTTATTATGGATTATGGATGGCTTAATCTTGGTAGTCTTTTGCTCGGATTAATTGCTTGGCTATTACCTGTAGTGAATATGATGAGAAATAAAAAACAATCACAGAAAAAATGGATGCTTCTGTCCTTCGTAAGCATGATTGCTTGTGCTACCTCAATATGCTTTCAAATCTTTTACAATTATCATCTTGTCATGATTGAGGATTGGAGTGCACTTATGGATACAATTGGTGCTGTAGCTTTAGCATCATCAGTCCTACTTATCGTTACGATTATGTTAAATGCACTTACAATAATTTCTTTCCGCGAAAGATCTGTACGATAAATGAGTATAAAAAATTTTGAATGTTGCTTAGAACATAAAGACACTTGGTCTCAAACTAAGTGTCTCAAGTTCTAACGACAATATAGACCTAGATGATTTTGCTTTCCTGTTGTTTTTGGGGGTATATTTGCATTCCCGTATTGGATATTAGATAGTATTTTCGAGGAGAACAATAAGAAAAAACGAAGCCTATAATAGATTAGTAACTACAAAGAGGTGGAGTTGAATGCGAAATAAAATCAGTATTAAGCCAATGAACCGTTTTGACAAAGATATATCCCGTGAGGTGGCGGCTGTTTTTGTTGAGGGGTATGAGAAAGACTTAGCCTTTCTCTCAAACGACCGAGAAAAATTAATCGATGCATTTAGGAAACAAATATGTCGAGACGTTTTTTTTGTTGCAACAATAGAAGATGAAATTGTTGGCATTTTAGCATGTTCCACTAATAAAAAACGAGCGATTACAATCGATAAAACGATACTTAGAAACTCATTTGGATACATAAAGGGGAGTTTCGCATATCATTTTATGGAAGATGAATTTAATAAAAAGTTGGATTGTGGAGATGACACTTGTTATATTGAATGTGTCGCTACCGCAATAAAATCAAGAGGCAAGGGTGTATCAATAGAACTAATGCGTTACGTCTTAGAAAATGAAGCTTTCCAGCGATATTATTTAGAGGTAGTCGATACAAATGCTGTCGCACTTCGACTATATAAAAAATTAGGCTTTACAGAGTTCAAGCGCACAAAAGAAAGCTTTTCAAGAATGAAAGGTTTTAAATATAGAATTTACATGGAATTGAACGTCCCAGATAAGCAAATAACAATTAAAAACTAAAACAAATCATCGAGTAGCGCATAACGTTACTCGATTTTTGATTTAAAAATATGAATAACAAAAAATGGATTCTATGCTACTATAGATTGATAGAAATTCAGTTGTGAATATATGAGATATATAGTATTCAAAAACTTAAAGAATTTAAATAATTGAACAACTAAAACACATTACTTAGGAGGTGCTCTTTGATTTTCAATCACCTAAATGAGATTCCTATCATAGGCGGTAACTGTCAAGAAGTAATCAAAATTAATAAAGGCTTTTCCAATGACGAAAAATATTTACTACATATGCAAGATAGTCGCAAAGTACTACTTCGGACTTTTCATTTAAAAGAGATAGAATTTAAAAGAACTGAATACGCTATTTTACAAAATATGCAGGACTATAACATACGTTGCTCACAACCACTTGCATTTGGTGAAATTGACAGCGGAGGCTACATCGTTACCTCATACATAGAGGGTCAGGATGCTGAAGAAGAAATCCCAACTTACTCTACTCAAGAACAATATAATATTGGAATCGACGCAGGAAAAGAACTAAGAAAAATGCACCAACTTCCTGCGCCTACTCACATCTCATCGTGGTACACAAGAAAAGTCGAAAAGCATAAAAATTATCTAAATGCTTATCGTACATGTGGGATAAAAGTTAAGAATGATCATAAAATTATGAACTTTATTGATGACAATATCGAACTGATGAGACATCGGCCAAATTTATTTCAGCATGATGATTTTCATCCTGGTAACATCATAGTGAAAGACAAAAAGTTTGCTGGAGTGATCGACTTTAATCGATATGATTGGGGAGACCCGATCCATGAGTTCTTGAAAATTGGCATCTTTAGCAGAAATGTAAGCATACCTTTTTCGATTGGCCAAATTAAAGGATACTTTCATGAGAGCGAACCTGATGAACACTTTTGGACGCTTTATTCTCTGTATCTTGCAATGTGTGTTTTTTCAACTGTTGTTTGGACATTAAAAGCGATACCTGACAAACTCGATGAGATGCTAGATAAACTATCTATCTATTTAGAAGACCATGATTATTTCAACAGTGTAAAACCTAAGTGGTATCAACACACAATGAAATGATAAATCAATTAAATGGGCGTGATTACAGTGGAAAAAAGAATCTACCTTCTCAGACACTGTGAAGCTGAAGGACAATCAAGTCAATCTCCATTAACCATAAACGGTAAGAGTCAGTCTGAAAAGCTCTGTGAATTCTTTTCTAAAATGAATATTCAGAGAATCATATCTAGTCCATTTGTTAGAGCCGTTCAAACGATTGAACGATTAAGCAAGAAAATAGAGTTAGAAATTGAAATCGATAAGCGACTATCGGAAAGAAGACTAAGCTCTGAAGATTTACCCGATTGGCTTGAAAAATTAAAAGTAACATACGATGATTTTGATTTAAAGTTACCCGGTGGAGAGTCAAGCAGAGAAGCTGCAGCGCGGATTAGGCAAACTGTGGATGATGTTCTACTAAACGATAACACCGATACGGTCATCATTGTAACCCACGGTAATATATTGTCTCTCCTGATTAATCAATTCGATAACCATTTCGGATTTGACCAATGGCGAAAAATGTCCAATCCAGACGTCTATTTATTAACTTATCCTAATGAAAACTATCATATCGAGCGTATGTGGAAAGAGGAATACAATGTTTGATGAATTAGTCGGAAAGAAGATTCGCATCGTACCAATGAAAAAAAATCATATCGAAGGTCTATATGAAATTAGTAAAGAACCTTCTATTTGGAGTCACTTACCAAAAGCTATTAATACATCACTTGATATGGAGGCATTTGTAGAAGAAGCTTTAACAAACAAAGAAACTAAAACCGAATATCCATTTGTTGTTATACTTCGTGAGAACAATAAAATAATAGGCACTACACGATTCCTCGATGTATCGACCAAAAATAAAAGTCTGGAAATAGGGTGGACCTGGTACACACCTTCTGTATGGGGTGCAAATATAAATACAGAATGTAAATACTTACTACTAAAACATTGCTTTGAAACATTAAAATGCATTCGGGTACAATTGAAAACTGATGAAAGAAATATAAGGTCACAAAAAGCAATTGAAAAAATCGGTGGAGTAAAAGAAGGGGTATTAAGAAATCATATGATTCGTAATGATGGAACGTATCGTAATTCTGTATTCTATAGTGTAATTGAACGTGATTGGCCATTAGTCGAAAGAAATTTAGTTAATCTATTAACAAATAACTAAAAGACTTAATCTGAATTTCGTTAAAACCTTAAGGGATCAAGTGAGAAGAAGTGAAAACCAACCACACGATTCCTCCAGAGGAAACATCCAAGTTTACAACTATCTATATTGATCTAGATTAGGAGGTTTTCATTTTAACTTCAAAACGGTTCGTTCACATTGTTATAACAAGCATATTTAATTGTTGTAGTTAGGATATCTTACTTATATGAAACAACTAAACTATGGAAACGATGATAAATCAATAATTAAAGTCATTAAAACTATTGAATGTTATGAAAATCAATCCATTTATCTTATCGAAATACAAACTTAGAAAGGTGTTTCTACATGTTTACAAATGACCAATTAAAAGCCATGATTAAAGGTCAAATCATCGGAAATAACTATCCCTATAATTCAAACAACGAACAAGAAATCGAGGCACATATCAGACGGCTCTTTTATCGAATAAGCCGAATTCCTAATGTCGTATGTGAAGCGGTGTGGAATCATTTCGGCAGTGGCTATGCTTCGTTCATTGAATTTTTTTGTTACCGTAAAGAAGACGTTGTAATCGTTAGTGAGAAATACGGCATTCAAGAGATTGAGACAAACGGGATTATTATAGATATATCTCGACTTACCCCAGTCGCCATAATGGGTGAAGACGTAAGATATAAAAAAATCCGCAAAGCAACGAATGAAGAATTGGGCGGCGCTTTCGGTACAATTCTTGATGGGCCAAATCGTCTTATCATAAATAATAACTTTCAAGGTTTTGCTAACCTATTGAAGCAAACGTTAGACGAATTTGATTATCAACTATTAGGAGCAGAAGATATAAAACAACCTTTGCCATTCCAAACAGAAATCCCAACAATTTATCGTGATCCAAGGCAATATTTAGTCCTGGACGCAATTTTTTATTGGGAGGATTAGAATTGATATACTAGCGAAAAAAGATAGGAGAAAAACGATGATTAAACGTAAGGTTACGAGCAAAATGCTAAAAGAGAACCCATATGAAAAATGGAATCAATTTATCGATATATTGGCAATTGAAGAATATTGTGACTTAACAGAAATTCAAAGGGTTGCACACCTTTGTTTTATCTATGATTCAGAGCTACAAAACGGTGGACATATGCAATATTTCATAAATAGAGGGACAACATTCGCTACCGAAACTGCCCAAGCACTCAAAAAGCTTGGAGCAAAAGAACAATCTGAACTATTTTCTAGCGCATTAAATATTCTGAAAGAAAAAAATATCTCCAACATTGAAACGATTGAAGATTATCTTGACGAAGCAGCTAATGAAAAATTTACAGAACTTGATTACACTTATTATGATATCGAACCAACAATCAATGACTATTTAGAGAAATACTTAGAAGAGAACGAGTCAGAATTTATTGTAAAAGAAGCAAACTAGAGTAGGCTTTATTAATTCTATTTCTCAAAATTACTAGGTGATTGTGATTCCGAAACCTTAGAGTCAAGCTAGAAAATGAAAGTCACGATTATTAAGATAATAAGTTTAACTACATCACAGTTCTCCTAAACAAGAGCATTAAAAATCGAACCAAATGACTATTATAAATGTAATGACTAAAAAAGAGATAATAGTGTAACACGAGTAACGTTTAATAGTTAAATAGAAGTCTCAAGAAGGGTGCATCGTATGCCAATAAATTCTTTTGAAAACTACCCGATGAGTTGGAAACCATTAATTGATAATCAAAAAAAGCCAATATACAAAGCACTTGCACATCAATTAGAACAAGATATAATAAACGGTGTTTTATTGCCCGGTACAAAACTCCCACCACAGCGTGAACTAGCCGATTTTTTAGACCTAAATGTCAGTACAATTTCCAAAGCTTTTAAAGTTTGTGAGTTAAAGGGATTGCTAAGTGCAACAGTTGGGAGTGGCACATTTGTTGCGTATGATGCATTATCGAATGCGTATTTACTTGAGGATACAGAACCAAAGCACTTGATTGAAATGGGGGCAACATTGCCTGATTATTCTTCCTTCAAACCACTGCTCACTCAATTAAAAAGTATGCTTCAAGAAGCAAATTATGAGAACTGGTTAGGTTATGGTCGATCAGGTGAAAGTATGTGGCAAAAGGATGCGGCTGTTAAGCTCATTCGAAGAGGTGGGCTCGTACCGACAGTAGATAGCATATTATTTGCAAATGGGGCACAAAATGCGATAAGTGCAATACTTGCAAGCCTTTGTAAACCTGGAGATCGAATAGGCGTTGATACACATACATATCCTGGTTTAAAAACTGCTGCAGCGATGTTAAGTGTTCAATTAGTACCAATAAAAAATGAACATTTTGTAATGTGTCCTAATGCACTTGAGTATGCTTGTAAAAATGAAAATATTAAAGGCATTTACTTAATTCCAGATTATCACAATCCAACAGCTACGTATATGTCACTTGAAAATCGCAAAATGATTGCTACAATTGCACAGAAGTATAATCAGTTTGTAATTGAAGATGCAACCTACCATCTTCTTAGTAAGGAGCCACTTCCAGCAATCGCTTCGTTTGCACCAGAACATGTCATCTATATAGCAAGTTTATCAAAGTCGTTAGCACCTGGACTACGACTAGCGTATATGGCCGTACCGAATCAATATAAGGACCCGATTTCAAAAGCTTTATATAATTTAAATATTACCGTTTCACCATTACTTGCAGAATTAGCAGCACGTACAATTGTTTCAAATCAATTTGAAATCCTAATTGAGAGTCATCAAGTACAAACCATACGTAGAAATGAAATGGTCAATCGCTATTTAGAGGATTATACGTGTCTAGGTGATGATACAGGCATCTTCAGGTGGCTACTCTTACCAGAGAACATATCAGGTTCACAATTTGAAACATTAGCAGCAAAACATGGGGTTCAAGTATATGCAGCAGAACGGTTTGTCGTAGGAAATAACTGTCCAGCACGTGCAGTAAGAATCTCAGTCTGTGCACCAAAATCGGAAAAAGAGCTTGAACGAGGATTGTCTATATTAACAAAATTACTAACCGAACACACCTAATATTGTCTGCCATACAATTACTTTATTGTATGGTTTTTTTACGCATGGTAAGATAAACCAAATCTATTTAGAATAGTCAAAGATTAATAGATTAGAAAGGTAGGCAAATGATGGCCGAAATACAACATGTAAGTAAATTAGAGTCTGAATCAGACTTATTACAAAGCTACATCAATTCTCCAGCAAAACGAAACGCATTATACAAGCGAACACTATTCATCGTCAGTCTTTCACAAGTTTTTGGTGGTGCAGGTCTTGCAGCAGGTGTTACCGTTGGTGCGCTTCTCGCCCAGCAATTGCTCGGTACAGATGCCTATGCTGGTTTGCCAACAGCTTTATTTACGTTAGGGTCAGCCGGAGCTGCATTATTAGTTGGAAGACTATCGCAACGCTTTGGGCGCCGCATCGGGTTAACATCCGGTTTTATTATTGGAGGACTGGGTGCAATAGGAGTCATTTTGGCAGCAATACTAAACAGTATCATTCTTTTATTTGCTTCCTTACTAATTTATGGTGCAGGCACAGCGACAAATTTACAAGCGCGCTACGCAGGTACAGATTTAGCAAACAAAAAACAGCGAGCAACAGCAGTTAGTATGACAATGGTATTTACAACATTTGGTGCTGTAGCAGGTCCTAACTTAGTGAATGTAATGGGAGACTTTGCCCGGTCAATTGGTGTCCCTGCATTAACAGGTCCATTCATATTATCAGCAGCCGCTTACATATTAGCTGGGCTTGTCCTGTTTTTCATGCTGCGACCAGATCCATTATTAATCGCAAATGCTATTGAAGCCGACAATCAGCAAAAGTTAATAGCGGAACATTCACCTAATCAAGAACAACTAGAAAACAAAAGCGGTATAATCGTTGGTGCAACAATAATGGTTTTAACACAAATTGTCATGGTCGCCATTATGACGATGACTCCTGTTCATATGAGACATCACGGTCATGGTTTAGGGGAGGTCGGCCTTGTCATCGGCTTTCATATTGCCGCAATGTATCTTCCGTCGCTTGTTACGGGTGTGTTAGTCGATAAATTCGGACAAACAGCAATAGCGATGGCTTCTGGAGCTATCCTGCTCCTTGCTGGCTTAGTATCCGCAATCGCACCAGGAGACTCACTCTTACTATTAGTTATCGCTCTTATTTTACTAGGCTTAGGCTGGAACTTTGGCTTAATAAGTGGAACCGCACTTATTGTAGATGCAACGAGTCCATCGACACGGGCAAAAATCCAAGGAACCGTCGACGTATTCATCGCCTTATCAGGAGCTGCAGGTGGAGCATTATCAGGAATGATCGTAGCAGGCTCAAGCTACCCAACTCTATCATTCATTGGCGGTATCTTATCACTACTGCTAATACCCGTCGTTATCTGGTCTGTGAAACAGAAATAGGAAGCAGAGGGACGGTTCTTTTGCTTCCATTGCCTCTGAAGCAAAAGAACCGTCCGAGACCACTGAAAAAGTCTTGTTAAAAGAAAAATAGAATTTATCGTACAAAGTTGACGTTCAGTTTGATTTCCGCTGCAGTACTCACTTTCCGCGGGGTGGGTGCTGAGCCTCCTCAGCGCAAACGCCTGCGGGGTCTCAGCTCTCCCACGCATCCCGCAGGAGTCTCGCACTTCCGCTCCAACCAAACTATACGTAGGATAAGCACATTAAATGTACAATAAATTGTTTAAGAGTAGATACTTATCTGAAATCAGTATACTTTTTCAGTGGCTTCGAACCGTCCCCGCGCTTCACGCACAAACCTCGGGGATAGCTTACAAAAAGTATCACTTATATCCCTGTAAAGATATTATCTATCAACCAGCGTTTGAAGATTGCTTTGTTGAAGGAGCCAATAACAACTGTGTTCGTGTTTATCGAGGGTTTCTATATTGCTATCGATTTTCTTTTGGTGGAAGCTTTTTTGTCATAGCAGACGACAGCGGTATTGCATTTTGGGAAAGAAATGAACAAAACACTTGACTTACCACAAATGAATTATTTTTGTACAAGTGTTGCTCAAGAATAATATTTTTTTCGCCAAGCAGGAAATATTTGGAGGTTGCAGAATATATTTGAGGAGTATACAAAAAAGGAGGAAATGTATGTTTCAACTATCAGACTTTTTTCATTTATGGGCATATGAAGCCGCTGCTACTCAGAAAGTATTAAGTCGTCTTACAGATGAATCTCTTCAACAAGAAGTTACTCCTCAAAATTGGACACTAGGTCGCATTGCATGGCACACTGTATCAGCAATCGGCAATATTGCATCACATATCGATTTATCAATTGACGGCCCTACTAATGATTACCCTGTTCCGACATCCGCTGCACACATCTCGAATACATACCAACAAGCCAGTCATTCATTAGTACAAGCAATAAAAGAGCAACTATCAGAAGAAAACCTTAGTGAACAATTAAATCTGTTTGGGAGAACAATGGCGAAGCGAGATGTCTTACTCTTGTTAATCCAACATCAAACACATCACCGCGGACAAATGACGATTCTTATGCGACAAGCTGGTTTGTCAGTTCCCGGTCTTTACGGTCCATCAAAAGAGGAATGGGCAGAGATAGGAATGGAAGCTCCTATTATGTAATGAAAATGAATATTATATACGAGCGATACTTATGAAGGGTATCGCTTTTTTTTTAGCTATAAAGAATCAGAAGATTTTTACAACTGATTAACTGAAAGCTGAAACCATTCGCGCTTATATCCGTATTAATAGTATAAAAAAAAGGTGGTGGAGTTGATGAGTTTCGCATCTTGGTTTGCTGTAGGTATTGGGGTAGCCGTTGCAATTGGCCTTTTTGGTAATCAGTCAAAGAAGAAGAAACGATAAAGTGCGCACATGAAACTGTAAATGTATTAATTGTAACAGTAACTTGAGAAGGACCTCTATTACTTTATGATTGTGAAACGAAATAAAACTTACTACAACTCAATATGAAGTAATTGGGTGAAATTTAAGAGGAAACCCTTTAAAATATAATCAATAATCTGGTTAAAATAATCATCATATCCCTTCCTCAATCAAGAATTTTTAGTGGAAATTCAAATATAATGGAAAGTTGTAGCAGGCAGGAAGGGGAAAAAATAATGAAAGCCTCGAAAATCGAAAAACTATTTAACAAAACGGTAAAATCAAAGCAAATTCACGAGTGTGTTTTATTTATTGAAAATACAACCGGAGACATATCATATCGTTATGGATATGGAGAAAAGGACATAGACACGACTATCATAATCGCTAGCATCACAAAATTATTCACGACGACATGCATATTGATTTTGCTCGATCAAGGTAAGCTATCATTAAACAACAATATAACAAACTACTTCGATAACAAAACCCTTAGTGGCCTCCATCAATATAACGGTGAAGAATATGCTGATAAACTAACAATCGCACACCTGCTATTTCAAACAAGTGGACTGCCAGATGCATTTGAACAAACGAAGGAAAATTTAAAAAATCGTGTCATTAAAGAAGATATGGATATCAATCTAAATGAAATGCTCTCCCTCACCAAACAATTAAATACCCATTTTGCACCTGACAAAAAAATAAAGCATACTATGCAGATATAAACTTTGACTTGCTCGGAAAAATAGTCGAAACGATTACTGAAATGCCTTTACAATCAGTTTATAAGCAATTGATTTTCGACCCCTTAGAGCTTAAACATACCTATTTACCTTGTCATGAAGATGAATATATACCAAACATGTATATGAATGAAATCACAATATCTCGTCCAAATTTCATCAGAGGCTGTCGGGCAAGCGGCGGTATCATCAGCACTACCCGTGAACTGATGACGTTTATGAAAGCCTTCTTTGGAGGGGAATTATTTAATAAAACTGTTTTCCAACACCTAAATAAATACAACAAGTTACAACTAACCATGTTCCCAATCCAATATGGTGGTGGCTACATGAGAATCCCATTAAACGGGTTTCCAACATTATTTATGGGCGACGGAGACCTTCTTGGACATTCAGGTACAACAGGCTCTTTTGCATTTTATTACCCGATTAAAGATATTTATTTCGTCGGAGATATGAATCAGTTGGCAAATCCTTCATTGCCAATAAGACTTGTCATGCGCCTTGCACTCTCTATCAAATAATCAAACTCAAAATAACTATAATTTACAAAAAGCAGAATAATCAAACGAGTGTTCGTGTTATACTTTACCATTATAAATGACATGGAGGATTTATGAAAATAAAACTAATGAACATTAACAAGTATGGCGAACTTGTGGAAGGTAAATACCCTATCTACCCATATCCATCTGCGTCCGGTTTATGGTCATCATCTCTCAATTTAGCACAATTAACGGTTGAACTGATGGATGTCATCAAAGGAAAAAGTAAAATAGGCGTTCCACAAAGATTAGCAAAAGAAATGATAACTCCACAATTAGGCAAAAGCTGGTCTGGGTTAGGTGTATTCATAGAAAATAAAGGAGAATTAAAAATAACTTCGATGGGTTGGGGTGTCGGATTTCAAGCAATGATTGTCGCATATCCAGATACTCAAATAGGTGCTGTAATCTTGACAAATGCAGATTTAGGTGTTCATCAAACAGAAGGAATTATTGGTGAAATCTGTTCCTCACTCATATCCTAATTAAATGTGTCGACATTTTCTAATGTTATGGAAAAAAAGAATTAAAAAGAAACAATGAATTCTTTTAAATGAAGGGTAGCGACGAAAGATGAATACAGCAGAACAAAACGAAAAAAACCTACTTGCAATGAAAAAAATAATTTCAGAAGTTATAATAGCCTTATCTGTTGCTTGGATAGGATGTTGGTTTATGACAAATACTTCACTCTATTCAATATCATTAATAACTTCGGTATTATTCATTCGTGTTTTAAGATATTTAAATATGTCCGTAAAGTTCCTTTATGTTCTAAGTATCTTTACATTACTAATTGCAATCTTTGTGACAATTTTTATTGAATAAATTAGTCATAATAAGAATTAATGTGGTTGTTTTGGATAATAGGTTCTTCTATTAAGGGTAAAAAATAAATCATAATAAATCAATCCAAAATAAAGGAATTTTTAGGAATATTATGTTAAAATAAATATAGATGTATTCAGAAGATAACTGAGAGGAGCTTACATATCATGCCAAATAAACACATTACAAAAGGATTAGTATTCTCAATATTAATCACTGTTTTTGTCTTTTTTATTGCGGAGAATCCAAAACCTATCACTACAATTAATTTACTTTTTGTCTCTATTGTTTCGTTCATTTGTATTTACTTCATCTCAAAGATGACGACAAAAGCTTTCAAAAAATTTGAGAATGACACTGCTAGTAATTAGTTATAAGATGAAATTATCATAAAAAGTATAACTACAAAAACAGTTCCGTTTTTACAGAACTGTTTTTGTTTTGTCCATATCATCAGTACATACATGATCGTAGAATTAGAAAGGAAGGAAAGAGTATAGTAATATTAAAATAGACACAATGAACAAGAATTTTTTTATAAACTATAACAGTATTCATAAAGAAAGGAAGTACGTACGAATGGACTTCGAAACAGTGATGAAGGAGCTTGAAGGATTAGGCAAGGAACGAACGAAAAAAATATATATGTCTAACGGTGCAAAAGAGCCGCTTTTTGGCGTGGCAACAGGTGCAATGAAATCAATCGCAAAGAAAATAAAGATTAATCAGCCTTTAGCAGAAGAGCTTTATGCAACAGGTAACTATGATGCGATGTATTTTGCCGGAATCATTGCAGATCCAAATGGCATGACAGAAGCAGACTATGACCGTTGGATGGATGGCGCATACTTTTATATGCTATCTGATTATGTCGTAGCTGTAACATTATCAGAGGCAGACATCGCACAAGACGTTGCTGATAAATGGATAGCAAGCGGCGAGGAACTGAGAATGTCAGCGGGGTGGAGCTGCTATTGCTGGCTACTAGGAAACCGCAAAGACCATGAATTTTCTGAAGACAAAATCTCCGCGATGCTCGATACTGTGAAAACATCGATTCACGAAGCACCAAATCGGACAAAGTCAGCAATGAACAATTTTCTAGCCACAGTTGGAATTTCCTACGTACCGTTACATGACAAGGCAGTCGAAACCGCCAAAGAAGTAGGAATTGTTGAAATGAAACGGGATAACAAAAAAAGCAGCTTTTTAAATTCTTATGAAACAATTCAAAAAGACATTGATAAAGGTAGAATCGGCTTCAAACGCAAATATGTTAGATGTTAAGTAAGGGGTGTGGATCCAAAAGGATTGACGCCTTTTTTAGTCTTGATGGAAATGGTGATAAGTCAAAGCGGGACAATTTGATTAAGCTTTTTGAACTTGACCCTAAAAAGAAAGCTAAAGGATATTCAAAAGGTAATGTGCAAAAGATTGGTCTTATCTGCCTTATCCGTAGAATATGATTTATATATATTTGATGAATCGACTTCAGGTCTTAATCAATTAATAGCGGCAATTTTCTAAGATGAGGTCAATAACCTAAAAGAAGCAGGGAAAGTGATTTTATAATCGTCTCATATTTTAAGGCCTGGGACGGGATATTACGGCTATAAAAGAAATGACTTAAATGGTTAACTGAAAGTCTTTTAATCTACAAATTGTAGTTTATTTGCATTCAATTGTGATTACAGATTCTAACCATGTAACTGACTTATACTATTTTAGATTTTAGTCCTTTTCTTTACTAACACTATTTATAAAAACTAGAGTAAAGACTACACTCGTCATTAAATAATACAGTCCTATTATTGAAGTGCAATCTGAAAAGACAGTCCATAAATCATGATTTCGAATGAGGTACATCCAAATAATAAAACTGATGATAAAAATAAAAGGAAAATATATAAAATATCCCAGGAAATATAATTTAAAGTTTCTAGTCATAACATCCTCCTTATAAAGATGACGTTTACCTACAAATTCTGATCACGACTCCATAGATTCATTAGCTAAGATTGATAAAATCTCATTCTTAATATTTACCAAACTAAATATATTCTAATGTTCTACATAATTATAATATATAAATAAATCTCGCTTCTACCATTTACAGTAAAACACTCCATTATTCACCGCCTAATTTATGAATTTTTATAGATTACTTGAATTCAAAATAATCACCACCTTAGTCGTTAAATGTATGGCTCTTTTGAAACAGTATCAAATTTGCTCCATTAGCCTTAAACAAAAATATTATAAAATCCCCTAATAGAATAAACTGAAAAAGGAGGAGGTAACATGGTACCGGTTTTACAAATTAGTCCGATTGATTCATTTATCGATGAAGACGTTTCAATAACAGTCACAGGCTGCCAGCCAATCGAATATACTAACGTTTTAAATTAGATATGAAAACAGAGTCACTTCGGTAGCTCTGTTTTTTATCGTTAAAAGGTAACCCCTTGAAAATAAAACAACTGATGTAACTTTTCTTAGATAATTTTAGACTATATCTAAAAGAGGTGAGGGTATGAAAGGAATAAAGTGTTTTCTTTGTTCTACAGCATTTATCTTATTTGTGGTGACAGGTTGCACTAATCAAACGGAAACTAAAACAGTAACAATTGACAATATTAATGCCGAGGAAGTTTTAACATTGAATCCCGATGCTAATATCTTTCAGTACAATGGAACTATCTACCAAACTAATATTGATTGGGTTGACGAATTGCCATTAACAAAAGACAATCAAATCAGTGAAATAAAAACAAAAAATGAGGACAATACCGACTTTATAGATGGAACAGCGAATATCCTTCCAGTAGGCTCCAAGATATTTACAGCAAAAGAAAGAAAAGATATTCTTCTCGTTGAAACAAAAGGAGAAACTTTAAAATACCTAGCAATTGTAGAAGGGTAACGAAATAAACAATAATTCTTATGAGGTGAATTTGTTGAAAGAAGGTTTTTGGCAAAAAGGAAATAGCATTTACAAATTGAATGCTCTAACTGTTGAGGACATAAAAAAGGCTGAGGATATATATAAAATTACATTTCCAAGAGCATACATAAACATTCTAAAGATTCAAAACGGTGGAGAAATAAATTATCAAGCTTTCCCTGTACTGGACAATACCTTACCAGGCGAGGCGTTTATTGAAGTAACAAACATTTATGGAATTGGTAAAAACCCAGGTGTTCTTGATACTGACTATCTAATAAGCGAATGGGATATGCCAAAAGGACTTATTCTCTTTAATGGAGATGGACATTATTGGCTAGCATTTGACTATCGAAATGTAACCGTGAATCCTCCTATCGTGTATGTAAATAATGAGAATGAGAAAGCAGAGATTATCGAAATTGCCAAAGACTTCAACGAATTCTTAGAGAATTTAACAATAATAGAATACCAGGATAAAGAGGAAATAGAAGATATAGAAAATCAAATGACTGAATATTCTAGGGAATCCTTTGAATACCATTTAGAAAATGATAGGGAAGATGAAATAATCGAGGCGATAGTATCTCTCTCTCAAACAGATGTTGATATTACATGGTTTGGTCAAGCTTTATTAGCATTAACAAACCACTCTAATGAACGAATTAGATCCCAAATTGCAAACAGTGTATGGAACTTTTTATCATACAGATTAGACGAAGACACATTAAACGGCCTAATAGAAACATTCCGCATCGACCCGGATAGTGACGTAAGAATGTATGCTCAATTGATTCAACAGAAAATAAATTATTCTATTGATGATTTAAAGACAGATATTTCACATTGTCTTGAAAATGGTGGCTATAATATCGTCAGTTTTTTACATGATGATAATGTATATCACATATATCGAAATTTTAAACTAACACTAGAAGGACAAGACTTTACAGAAGAGTTTAGTACAAGTGAGGAGCTAATAGCATATGTTTTACCAGATGGAAGAACTATTGAGGAGGTATGGAGTAACGTGAAATTAATATAAAATAAGAGAATATGATAAGAATTTATCATTTGCATCTGAAACAAATGATAAATGTATTTAAGGATAAATAATACAAAAAATAAGGTAAATATCCTATTGTACTATTGAAGCTAATTCATAATAATGATTAAGGTAATAGAACTAAATTATTAGACTAACGCAGATAGAGAATTACGAAATGAAAGAACACTGCTATGAGGATTGGCACTATCATTTAGAAATTCAATGGTTATATATGAGAGATCCCTTTTAACTGTCCTGATAATTTATTTTTATACAATCGAATAGCTAATAAGTAGCGATGGTGGCTCTCCTTGTATTCAAGTTGAAATTCCTAAATAGACTTTAGTGGAACTTAACTAAAAATGCAGGAATGAGCACATGGACTTTTCTGAAATTTCAGTAATTGATTTAATATGTATGGCATTTTTCTATGTAAATAAATCCATTCACAAAAATAACACCTATAAATCAATATCAAGCTTCAACATTACTAAAAAATCTATATAGTAACAGTGATGTAAAGTGACTTTTCTAAAAAGAACGTTAATTGCACTTTTTTTCCTAATTTTAAGCCTAATAGTATTTGGCCCGGTTTACTGAAGGTGCAACATCACTTAAATTCTTACATTAGTATAAAACAAAAGTGTTATTAACTAGTATTGTACAGCTTCTTTATACAATTGTTTTCCACATACTATTCGTTCACCTAATAATTCGAAGAGTATTTAGAGTAAAAACATATGTAGGTACAAAGGCTGATTGTCAATAAGTTAATTAGTTTTACGGATAAAGCAAATTATTAAGGAGCGCAGAAATATGAAAGAAGCGTTAAACTACGAACATAAAACCAAGATAGAGTTAATAAATGAATTTTCACATAAAGTATACAGTCGACTCTTAAGTTTTGTTGAAAAAGATGGAATTGAGTCAAATGATAAAAATAACGTTTATATTCATATACTAGAACAATTTTCAAAAATGCTAGATATAAATTTATATGAACTAACAATTGAAGAATTAGAAGTAATAGCGAAATATTGGAAACATATGAATTCATTTATTAAAGAAATAAATGAAGAGGATTATCGGAAATTAATGGGTTTAAATATATTTTTCTGACGCTCATAATTTAATAACTCTAGGATTTACCCCTTTCAAAGTGCGTACTTCGTTTCTTTCTAAGGGGTAAGGGGATATTTTAGATGCGTATGGGAAACCCTCGGTCTAAGCATCTCTCCTAATAAAAGTGAGTACTAAATATCTTCTGGAACGATTAACTCGCATAAAATGTATATGCGTATAACCTCATTTTATAATTGCACGAACCTCAGAATCCCACTGTATACTTCCGTTTTTTTTCTAATTTAGCGTCCATGATTTTTATAAACTCTTCAATAGTTAAAGAGCTATAATAGATATATAGAAGAACTATTTTGTTATGATGTGTTCTTGGTTGAAGGCAATAACTATGGAAGGAAAAAACAATATGTACAGCCCGAAATGGAGTAAAGCCAAAAAGCATTTAAAAAGCTTCACCTGTGAGTCGTTAAAAGACCGAATTGATTTTCACGTTATAAATTATCGAAAAGCACACGACAAGCTTGGCAGAGCGGTTATTACAGTCGATAAAAAAGAAGTTTTAAATATGTGTACAATCACATCAGATATTGCATTAATTAATAAAGAATCCGAAATTCGCCATAAACAGGATGTTGATTATGATGTTCATAACTACAATCAAAATCTTGAAATAGGAATACAAGCACATAACCTTGTAAAGGATGAAGGTATCTTTGCACAATACGACTTTTTTGATTCACTAGAACAATACTTTAAATCACCGATAGATAAATCATTAGCCTCTACGGATATGGTCATAAAAATACTATCCTTAATCGATAAGCGCACCGGAAAACGAACATTAAAAAAGATAAACGAAGCGATAAAAAATGACAATGAAGTGATTAACTATTTTTATGAAATAAGATGTGTGGCTGAAGGTATCAATATTCATAGGGTACTTAGCAACAAAAATAATAAACCAAAGGTGGACGATTAATCAATGTATAACATCCCAGGACATCACCACATTTCGATGATTACTAAAAACGCGAGTAAAAACAACCATTTTTACCGTCACATACTAGGATTAAGACGTGTAAAAGTAACAGTGAACCAAGATGACCCTACGATGTATCACTTGTTTTATGGAGATAAAATCGGAAGCCCTGGAACTGAGTTAACGTTTTTTGAGATGCCTCCCGCGGGGAAGACTCATCGCGGGACAAATGCAATTACGAGAATCGGATTATTAGTACCTTCAGAACAAAGTTTGCATTTTTGGAAAATGCGGTTTGAGAAATTTGGTGTGTACCATGAAGAGATTACTACATATGCTAATCGCCCTGCCTTGAAATTTGAGGACCATGAAGGCCTTCGTTTCGTACTGTTAGCAGCAAACGGAGAGATAGCGGAGCATTGGAAAACCTGGGAGAAATCAGATGTGCCTCGAGAACATATAATTCAAGGCATGGGTCCTGTGGAAATGACCGTACGTAGACTTGAAAAATTAGCAAGCACACTAAAAGATTTGTTTGGCTATACAGAAGTATCCCGATCTGCTGACGAAGCAATTTTTCAATCTGTAGAAGGAGAGGCATTTGGTGAAATCATTGTGAAAGCATTAGACGGACCTTCCGAAAGACCTGGTCGTGGCAGCATACACCATTTAGCCATTCGAGTAAGAAACGATAAAGAACTTAGCTATTGGGAAGACCAAGTAAAACAACGAGGCTTTCAATCTTCAGGAATCGTTGACCGCTATTATTTCAAAAGTTTATATTTTCGTGAATCAAACGGGATTTTGTTTGAAATTGCAACAGATGGCCCAGGTTTCACAATAGATGGGAATGTTGAAACACTAGGTGAACGATTAGATTTACCTCCATTTTTAGAAAACCAGAGAACAGAAATTGAGAAAAATCTCAAACCGATTGAAGAGTAACAAGGCAACACAAATTATTAACATAAAAAATAGTCTTGATAAAATTTCGCCATTTAAGAGGAAATGAAGGAAGGATATGGAATTTATACTAAGTGCAATTACTTAGAAAATAGGAGTGATAAAACCATGCAAACAAGCGACAACAAAGTAGGGAAACTTGGTAAAACCATTCAAGTCCGTTTAGTCTCCAATTTAACTAAATCATTGGAATATTACCGCGATGTTCTTGGCTGCCATATTGATGGTTGGGGCCATGCAGAACGAGATGAGATGACGTTCATCCTCCAACAGGCGAACTCTCCAAATGATGTCAGACCAAATGCATGCTCACAAAAGCATCTTGATTATCCAACAGAATGGGAAGGACCGAAATTTGGATGGGACACATATGTTCATGTTAGCTGGGATGACTTAGACTCCATCGTTGCAGAAATACGTCATAATGGAGGAAATGTCGCAGTCGAACCTTACACTAGTAATCACGGACCATGGGAGGAGAAAATCACTTGTATTAAAGACCCTGATGGGTACAATATCGTGTTAGGTTCTATGCGAGAAACTAAGTAATAATCAACTTCAACACATAAAATGTCACTTATAATAAAAATAAGGGGAATTGATGTGAACACCTTTTATCTTGTTAGACACGGTATAAAGGAAAAATCTGTGGGAGACGTAAGCCTCTCACTAACTGGCATCAAACAGGCAAAAAAAACCGCTGATTATATCAAAGATAAACAAATAAACTACATCTTTACAAGCCCATTACAAAGGGCAAAAGAAACTGCTAAATACATATCGGCTAAAACCAAAACGAAAGTAATAGAAGACATACGGTTAAGAGAACGTGCAAATTGGGGGGATATACAAGGACAATCTTTTGAAGCCTTTGTAGAAATTTGGAATAAATGCTCAATAAATCGAGATTATATACCACCATCAGGAATATCTGCTAAACAAACTGGACAAAGGCTTGAACAATTTATTATTGATTGTACAAACCAATTTTCTAATCGTAAGACCGTAGCCGTAACACACGGAGGCATCATCACAGATTTTATGATTAATGTCTTTAGTAACGAACAATTAAGGAAACTTCATCCAAATTTTATCGCTACACAAAGTCAGCTTATCCCCGAATGCTCAATTACCGTCATCCGTTACGATGGACATACATATGATATCGATGATTTCGCATCCTTTACACATTTAACTTCTGATTAATAACTGAAGGAAGATAATGATATAAAGACTCTATCTATTTGATACCTTAGCCTTCGAATTCTATTAAAATGTTTATTAATAGTAGAGGTATAACAAGAAAGGAGACCTAATGGGAACTGCGTTATTAGTATTAGATGTCCAAAAAGATTTCACTGATAAAAATGCTAGATTGCCAGTAGCGAAAAAACATGTCAATACAATGCTTACGAGTATAAATCAATTAATCGAAATAGCTTCTACAAAAAACATGCATATTCTATACATCGGAAATGAATTTGAAAAAAATCAATACATATCAAACTGGTTTCGCAACAATGCTGCATTAAAGGGAAGTGAAGGTGCAAAGCTAAATGAACAGCTAAAAGTTGTTAATAATCATTATTTCTCCAAAAAAAAAGGAAATGCATTTAGCAATCGATATTTACTTCAATACATCGAAAATCATCATATAAAAAATATTTACGTTGTAGGATTATTTGCAGAAGGCTGTGTATTAGAGACTGTAAAGCAAGCTCTCCAAAAAAAGTATAATGTTACACTAATTGAAGACGCAATTGCAGGGGCTAACGACAGAAAAAAGAGTCTAGCGATAAGAAAGATGGAGAAAATTGGAGCAACGATAATTGATTCATCATTATTTTAAAAATAAATTTTATAAAAAAGCGAAAATATAACTACAGTATAATGTCATCACTTGTATAATCCCCATTCATATTATCTAAAACATATAACGAGGTGAAATATGAAAAAAACAATCGTTTTCTTACTAGTAGGCGTACTCCTCCTAACTATAGGGGTATATGTTTCTACTTTCTCATCAACTCTGTGGATCGTAATCGGAACCGTACTTGCAATCAGCGGCGGATTTATTACAGGTAGTTGCGCATACTTTATGCCAAAGCCTGACAAAAAGTAACTGTTCAAGTTATTCAAATCGTAAATGAAGAACACTTCAATTTTATTCAAATGTTCTCCATTACGCTGTACCATTAAAAATAGGCATCTACATTCCCCCCACAACACGTCCTGAAAATATACTTATACTCAAAATAACTCAATTAATTCAATTCCATATCTAACTAAAAATGGTATAATATACACCATCCAATTGGAAGGAGGCGTTGTTAAATGAATATAACGATGATACTAAATGGGGTTATATTTCATTAACAGGGAAAACGTATCACTGCCCCCTATAAACTACGTGATCCCAATCAATGGAGGATCAAATGATGAAAGAAGTAGCTAAACAGGATATTGTTACGATTACAATTGACGATGTGACATTTCAATTACAAGAGCCCCACAACTTATCTTGGTTAAATCAGTTAGGCAAAGTATTTTGCGTTTTTGATGAACAGGATTCAGGGAATATTAGTTTCGGAATAGAAAGAAAAAACAAAAAATTCTTCGTGAAATACGCGGGAGCAAAACCGAAAGAATTTACAGGTAACCCTAATGATGCAGTTGCTCGTTTAAAAACAGCAATTCCCATATATCAAACTCTACAGCACCCACATCTTATACAATTGCTAGATTATTTCAATACTGAAAACGGCGGTTTTGCGGCTGTATTTGAGTGGTTCGAAGGCGAATGTCTACATCCACACTGGAAATTTGCAGGAGATGTGAAATATAAACACCCAAAATCACCATATTATCGATTTCGGAATCTTGACATCACCAAACGGTTACAGACACTCGAAAACATATATGCATTTCATACATATGTTGAAGCTAAAGGCTTTGTTGCCGTGGATTTTTACGATGGAAGCATTTTATACGATTTTATCAATAATCAAACAAAAATATGTGATATCGATTTTTATCGTACGGCACCGTCAATAAACGACGTCGGTGACCAATTTTGGGGTTCTGATAGATTCAAGTCTCCAGAAGAATATACAAAAGGAAGTCCAATCGATTCAGTAACAAATGTATATACAATGGGTGCCATCGCATTTAACCTTTTAGGAGGCGAAACTGACTACACATTTTCGAAGTGGGAAACAACTAAATCGTTATATGATGTTGCATTAAAAGCTGTAGAAAAAAATAGACATAATCGATACTCCACCGTCCAACAATTTTATGAAGCGTGGAATAACGCTTTGTCTTAACGATAATAGGGTGATACTTCAGCAAGAGTATTCACCCTATTATCGTTAGAAATATAAATAAAGGAGAGTCGTCAATGCTCAAAACTTCTTTAAAAAATCGTTTACTTGAAATGGAACATGCATACGTCCGTTTGTTTTCTGACACATTCGAAGATGACATTGCAATAAAATATATAGATTCTTCACTTCCTAACATGTATACTCATAATTTCACATTCTATAAAGCTAATAAAGGACTATACGAACTCATTGTTAACGAAATCGAAAAAATCGAAACAAAACATAACGGATTTTTCCGAGTAGAAACAACATATCAAGTTAGTAATGAACTTCTTGACCGTTTACCCATCAAACCACATGTATGTATATATGACATCATGTATATTAAAACGCAAAAATATCGTGAACTAAAAGGGAACAGGCGCTGTCACGTTGTAAAAGCGGATCATCAAAAAGTGTTAGAAGATGGAATCACTGTTGATATTGAAGCGAATCAAAAAGATATGGGATTAGAATTCGCCCGAAAAAGGATTAACAGGAAAGCCGATATTTATCAAAATGAAGCAAAGCCACTCCATCTCTATGTCTGTTACGATGAAGGAGTACCGATTGGCAATATCGAATATATGCAACTCAACGGTATCGTTAAATTAGAAGATTTCGATATTATTGAGCAATATCAACGTAAAGGCTATGGAACAGCAGTGTTAAAACATCTAGTCGAAACCGCATACAACAATGGTATCGACATCGCCTACCTCATAACAAACAGTGCAGATACAGCAAAGGAAATGTATAAAAAAAATCAGTTCACAAAAATAGGAGAAAAGACAGAGCTACTATTTTTTCTTAATAACAACGATTAGATATAGGGGAAAACTACTATGGAAATAACAATTAAAGAACTAAATAAACATGAGATTACTAGAATAAAAGAGATTGACCGCTCCGAAGAAATAGGGTACAAATACGTGCACAATGATGGAGAACTAGAGAAGGTAGAATTAAATGTCCATGCACCAAGATGGACACCAGAAATAATCCAAGAAAACATCAACATGTTAACACCAATATTAGATAATGAAGGCCATTTTTTAGGAGCTTTTCATCAGGAAAAATTAGTCGGTGTAGCTGTTTTAGGCGGCGAATTTATTGGCGATAACCAAGATGAACTGCAAATGGCCTTCTTATACACAAGCAACGGATATAGAAGAAGTGGAATTGGGAAACAATTAATGGACAAAGTTTCACACCTAGCAAAGTCAAAGGGAGCAAAAAAATTATACATTTCTGCAGCCGAAACAGAATCAGCGGTGAGCTTTTACTTACACTATGGTTGTAAACTAGCACCTAAAGTAAATTCAGAACTATACGCATTAAACCCTGAAGATATTCATTTTATAAAGGAATTGTAGTCCAACATAGCTACATATTTTAGGGGGAAGTTAAAGATTTTGTCGAATAATCTCAAATGATAAAAGGAATTTGATAATAGAACAGGTGGGAATAATGTGGTTTTAAAAAGACTGTTCGGGATACTTAGTAAACAAGATAACGAAATCGGGAAAATCACTAAGGAAACAGGCTTTGATGTAGAAGTAATTAACATAGTAAAAGAAGTAGCACTTCATAAGCAACTCCAAACTTACATCTTGGACCACAACGATCAACAGACAGTTGGGCTCTTTTTCTTAACATACAAAGAGGATGCAGAGTATGAAGTGTTGGGACTTCAGTCTGAGCTGGAACATCTTGGCTATTTATCTTATATGTCTGATAGTGAAAACGATGATAATAGAAAAATTAATATTTTAAAAGGAACCGATCAATTTGAAATTTTGAAATTATTACAAACTAATGGGGATAACCATGATATAAGTAATTCAGATGTAATTGCAAGGCTAAAGCAATGGCATAATCACTATCCTTTCTCCATCATTTGAGCTGGTTTTGATTGGGTTGAAGCGAAATTCACCGAGATGCCTTCGAGAGAAGAATTCACAACATTAGCACACGAAATGTATGATTTTTGTCCGGATATCGTCGACCAAGGTACTGGCAGTATTGAGAACCTAATTGAAGAATTAATTGAAACTGAAAATCTATTCCTATGGTGGGATTAACTTTCCTTTATAGAGCAGTGATTTATATTTGTAAATGTAGTTTTCTTAAACAAAGTATTTATTTGTCGGTACTGGTTCATTAATCAAAAATACTAATCTTTAATAAAGTGTATGTTTATAATCTCATTTGATTTTTGGTAAGTAAAAAGTATGATACTAACGATAGCGCAAATTTAGTGTGTAATTGGAGGTTGTGTTAGATGAAACTTTTAAATGGGGTAACAGGCTTCTATAAAGCTAATCAACCTCCAAACGTAGACAAAAAACAATTCAAGAGACTATGCTTTAATTTTGTTTCTCAAAACGGTGGAAAAGTAATAGATTTTTATAAATCCCAACTCACAGCTAATTTTTATTGTGCTCAAGTTGAGGTCTTATGTACTCAGTTATATATATTATTGAATAAACATTATCCTTATCTTACTTTTGCATCATCAGTAGAATATGGTGATATAAGATTCATTGACAATGTTATTCTTACTAAAGAATTTGCACCTTTTTATAAAGTAATATCCGCAGGTGAACTAAACATGCCTATTCATCAAAATATGTTACATGGAACAGCTCTTAACGATGCCGAATTGGAACAAATTGCATACTGGAAACCTAAAACGATAGGTGAAATCATCTTCAATTATTGGGATTAAGCTATAAGAACTTAAGAGTAAATTAGTAAATATTCTATTTAAAATACTAATAAATATTACATAGTCTAATAGATAGTAATGACTATAAAGAATAATACGGGGTGGGGACACGTGGAAATATATCAAGCAACTTTAAAAGACCTAGATGAAATAGCTAATCTATTTAATTCATATCGAATATTTTATCAACAACATTCCGATTTAGAAGGTGCTAAAGCATTCCTTAAAGATAGAATTGAAAACAAGCAGTCAATCATTTTTGTCGCAAAAGACAATGACATATACCTTGGGTTTACACAGCTCTATCCGACATTTTCATCTGTCTCAATGAAACGTGCGTGGATATTAAACGACTTATATGTTGAGAAAACCGCTAGAAAACAAGGTATCGGAGAATTACTCCTTCAAAAAGCTAAACAATACGCAAATGAAACAAATGCTAAAAGCTTAAGCCTCTGCACAGCACATGATAATAAAACTGCCCAGCGCTTATATGAAAAGAATGGCTACATAAGAGATGAACAATATTACCATTATAATCTAAGGATAAATAATTAAAAGGCAATTTTCGCTTTGAAAATGGGGAGAGAATTCAATAAGAAAACGTAACTCTGAATCTCTTTCCTCATTTCGGATACATATGTATACCTATTTAGGTGAAAAAAGCATTACAGCGTTCTATCAACTATCTACTTCCTTGGCCAACGTCCTTTATGTTTAGTTAATATCAACGCACCATATCGAAATAGAGGGGATTTATATATGAGTAGCAGCTATTGCTTCAGGGAATCAGAAGAAAATACGATAATCAATCGTTTTGGTCAGCAGTTCTACAATAAAGTTTGTAACAATATCAACCACTTTCGTAATCAGTGGTCATTACACTCTCTCAAACTAATTCAATCATTTTCCGCCAACCTTGTTTTTACTTGTTACTCAGAACGTTTTGGAGATGCTGTCTTAAAAATTGGTTCTAGCCCAGATATTACGAAGGAGTATTTTACACTTAAACACTATCAAGATAATAACTTCTGTCAAATCTTTGCAGAAGACCTTAATCAAGGCGCCATTCTTGAACAATGGGTAAAACCTGGTACACCATTGCGTGCTGAACAGAACTTAACTAACAGATTATCCGTTTTTAGTAATCTTTATAAGTGTCTACATAAACCTCATAGTAATAAAGCAATATTTCCGACATATACACAATGGGTGACACGAATAACAGACTATATAGCTAGTCGAGACGATTGTAGGGTATTATCAGTTTATATGAATAAAGCACAAGAAATTTGTTTTTCGATCACTAACTTCTATTCACAGGAAGCAATGCTTCACGGAGATCTTCATCACGATAACATTTTACTCGGTAATAATGGTCAATACGTAATTATTGATCCAAAAGGTGTAGTAGGTGATCCGATTTTTGATATTCCGAGGTTTATTTTAAATGAATTCGGTGACGAGAAAGATGTAAAAGCCTATCAAAAAATATCCAACATTATTAACACGTTTGAAAAAAACTTAAAAATCTCAAAAGAAACTTTAAGACAATGCTTATATATCGAGACAGTAATGGCAGCTTGTTGGGATGTTGAATCGGGCAAAAATGTTGTGAATGTAATGGGAAATGTAGAATTTGCAAAGGCAATACTTGAAGGGGTATGACCTAAGTTGAACATAGCTGTCAACCTTTGAAGAAATCAGTGCTCTGGAGGAAATATGAAGCGGTGGCTAATCAGTATAAGCTGTTTGTTCATTTTAATAATAGGATTTTCTTTATTCATTAGTAAGGCTTATTACCCTACATTACCTGTCAAATCGATAAGCAAAAGATCAGCATTAGCAACTATCAATGATTCAACAGAAAGTATAGTGAAACTAACTGAAGAAAATGGTTATGAATGGTTTATGACAAGAAAGGAAAAAGGACAAGGTTACAAAAATTTGAAAATGTTGATGAATGAAAATGGATGGGTGTTTCAAGGTCAAGAGGGAAGTGGCTATTTTTTCAAAAAAGGAGAACAGTAAATTATTGCTTCGACAGAAATGTGGACGTCAAAATATGTCATCATTCAATTACCAAGTGAATGGAATGAGTAGAAATTGACTGTCATAGAAGGGGTATGAAAGAAAAGACCATCACTTGCAAAATGATGGTCTCTAACTTTATGAAGTAGCTGATTTAGCTTTTTATCATTCTTTCGATATTTATCTTATAAAACTAATTGCTTACCCGTAGTATCTAGTTCTCCGCTTATAACTTACTCAACACAATAATTATCAGTGCATTGTATGTTTTACATAAGCGTTTATTCCATTGTTAAATTCCGCTTTAAATTCATATAAACAATTAGCTCTTCGTCAACTTGCTTATACTCGTCAGTACCAGATTTCAATAAGCTGATTTTCCCTAACAGCTCAGCTATTTTTGTTTCAATGAGTGTAATTTCTTCTTTAGTTTGATTCGCTACCTCATTGTTATTGAACTCCCGTCGTTCTTCATATTCCCGTAAACCCATATCAATTTGATTTATTTTGTTATTATCAATCATTAGTAACTTTGTGCATAGCTTCTCAATCAAATAGCGATCATGGGATACAATAAGTAAAGTTCCAGTATAATGACAAAGTGTTCGCTCGAGCTCTTCTCGGCTCGGTAAATCGAGGTGGTTTGTCGGTTCGTCTAAAATTAATACATCGTATTCCTTAAGAATCATGCCAATTAGTTTAATACGAGTCCGTTCACCAAGGCTTAACTGTGTCATTTGCTTATCAAGAATGTCTCTCTCAAAGCCCATATTAGCAATCATCGTTCTTGCCAATGTCTCTTGCTGACGGTTTTCGAGCATTAAATATTGCAAAGGAGTTTGCTCATTTGCAAGGTCATTAACATCTTGAGATAGATAAGCAATTTTTATGGAATCACTAACCCAAAGAGAGCCTTTCGTTAATGCTTCTTTTTCTAGTAACACGTTTAAAAAGGTTGTTTTCCCTGATCCGTTTGCTCCAAGTAATCCAACTCTCTCGCCATATTTAATAAAAAAATTACTATCTTGAAACAGTACTCTGTTGCCAAACTGCTTTTTTATGTCCTTCGCTTCAAGAATCCTTTTACCACGCTTATGCGCACTTTCAAATTGAAACGAAACAGGCTTTTCTTCCTTTGGCTTTTTCATATCACGCTCTGCTAATTCAAGATTTAAACGTTTAATCTTCGACTTAATTTGGTTATCTTTCTTCTTAGCCTTCTTCCGTTCAAATTCACGTAAACCTAATTGCCGATTTTCAGCGCTTGAACCACCTTTACCAGCCTCACGATGTGCCTTAGCCGACCAATTTTTCAATGTCGTAATTTGATTCTCAATCATTTCAACTTTGCGCTTTTGTTTTTCATATTCCCATTTTTGGTGTTCTAATATTCTTTGTTTTTCGTCATGATAGAAACTGTAATTTCCATCGAAAACGTTAAGTTGACCAGCCTCAAGTTCAAAAATTTTTGTTGCGGTTTGGTCTAAAAAATAGCGATCATGTGAAATGATAATCGCAGCACCACCAAATTCATTAACTTCCTCAACAAGCCAATTGACTCCTTGCATATCTAAATGGTTTGTCGGTTCATCTAATATTAACACCTCAGGTGATTCAGACCATATTTTCGCAAGAGACATTTTGAGCTTTTCTCCACCACTTAAGACAGTCTGCTTTTCGATGGTAAAAATCTCCTTTTGTAAACCTAGTTTTTTGCTCGATTCTAGTAGCTTCTCTTCAAAGTGTATATTTTCATATTCAACATACAGCATATTATCTGTTGATTGAGGTAGATACCCGATCTTTACATCAGGTGGCCACATCGTCACAGAGCCATTATCTGGTTCTTTAAGGTTCAACAAAATGTTAATAAGTGTCGTTTTTCCGGCACCATTTAAGCCAACGAGACCAATTTTTTCACCATGTCGAATGTCGAAGCTTACGTCCTTTAGAATATCGCGTTCACGATAGCTTTTTCGAATATCCTTAACTTGTATAACAGTTTTCATACTAACACCTCTTCTAGTAATGGGAGAGGCCATAAACAGAAAAACCTCTCCAGAATCCTGGAGAGGAGAGTTTTATCCAAATTCAAATAAAATGCAGACGTTATTTGCTACGTTCAAATACAATCACGAAAGAAGTAAAGTAAACGAGTAGCGTAATCGGCACTTAATGAAAGGTAATTTGGACAGACTAATCCCATTCTCCAGGTTCTCATTTTTCGATTCATATGAGTGATACCCTTTCAAATAAGATTAATTCCACATGTACCTAGCACCGTACCTTTCCTAAAATAACTTACATTTTCAGTATATTTTTCCAATTGTAAATTGTCAAAGGATTTTTTTAAATGATGCAAATGTTAAAAGGGGAATCTTTGCATTACATCTGCGAAGTGAATTCATTTATTTACGTACAGTATAAATACCATAAACTAGAAAATACTAACAGTAATTGGAGGGAACAACATGGATGAAAACCAAGTAAAATTACTTGAGGAACTTCGAAAAGGGGAAATAGCCCAAACAGATAGATGGTTACAATATTGGCAAGATTATTCACACGTTGGTACATGGCAATTTTGGGTGGTTCTTACAATGCTTTTGCTGCCACTTATCATTTTGATCCTATTTATAGATAGAAATAAAATATTTCAATTAGGCTTCTTCGGATACAGTGTCCATTTATCAATGGCTGTTCTGGATTCGATAGGAGTATTAAAAGGAACATGGATGTACCCTTATAAAATTTACCCGGTACTTCCATCTAATATTTCCCTTGATTCTTCCTTAGTTCCTGTCTCGTTTATACTTGTATACCAGTACACCATTAATAAAGGGAAAAATTATTATCTATGGGCACTACTACTTTGTTTAGCCTTTTCTTTCTTTCTTAAACCACTATTATTAGGCTTTGGACTATTTCGTTTTGGTGGTAATGAAAACTTTCTCATCCTTCTTGGTGGATATGCTGTAATTGCTCTATATTCGAAATGGATAACAGATATTTTTCTATATTTACTTAAAACAAAAAAATGGAGTTTATATCATAAGTAACAAGCGCGTTAATCCACAAAGGGTTAGCGTTTTTTAAATTTTATTTTTGATTTGAGAAGAAAAAGAAGTTTATTAAATTTATTTATGATGGAGGGTGTATATAGTTTGATAACCTAACAATGTTATTAAAGTATCTTTAGCTAAAAAAATTACGAAAGACATTGAAACTATTCAGAAGGTAAGGATGATAATGTATAAGATTTGCAACGAAAAGAACTTGAGTGGTAACAAAAATAGTTGAATGAAATAAGTAATGATTTTCACCGGTGTTTTATCGGTCTTTTATTATTTCTGTTAAATATCAATGCAACATATTTGATACATGATGACTGTTAATCAAATATTAATACTTCTCCTTTCATACCAGCATACAAAAAGGGGATAACTAACTAGGCAATAGGTAATTAATAAATTGAGGTGATGAACGAATGGAGCCGTACGTAGAGGTCAGGAATGTCTCGAAAATATTTGGTAAATCTCCAAAAGCTGCCATTGATTTATTAAAACAAGGTAAATCAAAAAAGGAAATATTGAAAGAGACAGGACTTACAGTTGGCGTTAATAATGTCAGTTTTAAAATTTACCCCAGTGAAATTTTCGTGATTATGGGTCTATCAGGTAGCGGTAAGTCAACGTTAATACGAATGTTCAACAGATTAATCGACCCTACTATTGGAGAAATCCTCATTAAAAACGAAGATATTGTAAAAATGAATCCAGCAAGATTACGGGAAACACGACAAAAACGAATTAGTATGGTGTTTCAAAATTTTGCTTTATTCCCACATAAAACGATTTTAGAAAACGCAGAATTCGGTCTTGAAATTAAGAAAGTTGCTGCAGAGGAACGTCGTGAAAAAGCGCTGCAAGCGTTAGAAGCTGTTGGACTCAAAGGATATGAACATCAATACCCATCACAACTGAGCGGTGGTATGCAGCAAAGGGTTGGACTTGCTAGAGCTCTTGCAAGTGATACGGATATTATTTTAATGGATGAAGCCTTCAGCGCATTGGACCCATTAATTCGCAAAGACATGCAAGATGAACTAATTGGTATCCAAGAACAATACAAAAAGACAATTATTTTTATTACCCATGACCTAGATGAAGCACTGCGCATTGGAGATCGCATTGCCCTCATGAAAGATGGCAGTGTCATTCAATTAGGTACACCAGAAGAGATTATGATTAATCCTGCTAATGAATTTGTTGAGAAGTTTGTAGAGGATGTCGACTTATCGAAAGTCATCACCGCCTCACATGTCATGAAACGCGGTGAAAAGATCAGCATCGACCGAGGACCGAGGGTTGCCTTGGAAATTATGCGTAATCAAGGCTATTCTAGCATCTTTATTGTTGACCGTAAAAATACATTATTAGGAGCACTTACAGCTGAACAAGCACGTGAAGCAATCAATCAAAATAAACCAATAGCTGAAGCGATGACAACAAATATCCCAACGGTCTCAGAGGATACATTACTCACAGACCTGATGGAAGAAATTTCTACGTCAAGTCTGCCAATATCTGTTGTAGACGAAAATAAGCGATTCAAAGGAATCGTCATACGTGGAGCTGTCATTGCTGCATTATCTGGGAATAAAGATTCTTTGAATGATTTGGAGAGTGAGGAATGACATGGATATTCCAAAAATACCATTAGGGGAATGGGTTGATTCGTTTGTTGCCTGGTTAACGATAGCCTGGGCTGGACTATTTACATTAATCACGAATATCATCGATGGCCTATTAGATTTAATCGTGAATGTATTAAGTGTAGGTCCTCCTATCGTCCTAATTATTCTTTTGACTCTTTTAATCATCTATACAAGCAGATGGCCATTAGGCATATTTACACTAATTAGCTTACTATTAATCGACAATCTCGGTTATTGGGACTCAAGTATACAAACAATTGCTATCGTTTTATTGTCAGGTTTGCTCACAGTTATTATTGGTATTCCACTCGGAATTTGGTGTGCCCAACGAAAAACTGTCCAAAGTATCCTAACACCTGTTTTAGACTTTATGCAAACAATGCCTGCCTTTGTCTATTTAATTCCTGCGATATTATTTTTTGGAATAGGCGTAGTCCCTGGAATTATTGCATCTTTTATCTTTGCAATAGCACCGACAATTAGGATGACAAATCTTGGTATCCAAAAAGTACCGAAAGATTTAATCGAAGCAGCAAATGCGTTCGGTTCAACAACAAGTCAAAAACTGTTCAAAGTCCAATTACCTTTAGCAACGCCGACAATAATGGCAGGTGTCAACCAAAGTATTATGCTCGCTTTATCAATGGTCGTAACAGCATCATTGGTAGGGGCACCTGGTCTAGGGGCAGACGTTTATCGCGCGGTTAGCCAAATTGACGTAGGACAAGGCTTTGAAGCTGGATTATCAATCGTCATCATCGCGATTATCCTGGACCGTATCACACAAAACCTACGAAAACCGGCATATGCAAATAAACTTCAACCCAAAATCGCTTTCTCAATTTTAGCTTTACTAATAGTCGGCACTGCAATAGCAGTTTCACTTCCAAAAAACAATAATGCTCAGAATGAAAATATGAGTGAAATTGCAGCCGCAACAAATCATCGAATTATAGGCATTGAACCTGGAGCAGGTTTAATGGAGCTGACAAGTACCGCAATTGAAGAGTACGATTTAGATGATTGGACATTAGTAGAAGGATCGTCAGCAGCAATGGTAGCTGAACTTCAGAAAGCATATAACAATGAAGAACCAATTATTATTACAGGCTGGACACCACATTGGATGTTCTCATCCTTTGATTTAAAATATCTCGAAGACCCGAAAGGCTCCTTTGGTGGTGCTGAAGATATCCATACAGTCGTAAGAAAAGGACTCGAAAAGGATGTACCCGGTGCATATAAAATTCTTGATCAGTTTACATGGGAACCGAGTGATATGGAAGAAGTCATGGTCGATATCGCAAATGGTACAGACCCGACGGATGCAGCAGAAAACTGGGTAAACGCAAATGAAGTAAAAGTGGCAGAATGGACAAAAGGTGCACAGTCAGGAAATGGAGAACAAATAAAGCTTGTTTTCGTAGCTTGGGATTCTGAAATTGCCAGTACCTATGTAGTTGGTAAAGTTCTTCAAGAGCATGGCTATAACGTCACCCTAAGCCAAGTCGAAGTCGGTCCAATGTTTGCAGGTGTAGCCAACGGTAGTGCGGATGGCATGGTAGGAGCATGGTTACCAACAACACACCAAGAATACTACAATACGTATAAAAACGATTTCCAAGACCTTGGACGCAACCTCCACGGCACCAAAAACGGCCTCGTCGTCCCAAAATACGTCGAAATCAACTCAATCGAAGACTTACAATGAAGCAGAGGTGAAGCAGAGGGACGGTTCTTCCGCTTCCGAAGCACGGGGACGGTTCTCCTGCTTCAAAAAAGGAGAAAGATGCATTAGAGCTATCTATAAAAAGCTCTAACGCATCTTTCTTTTTGCAAACAATTAAAATATAACTTATCGATACAATTTATTATAACCAAAAGGAGGAACTACCTTGAATATTAGGTTCGCCGACGAATCTGACACGAAATCATTCACTCGATTAATGAATAAAGCATTCGAAGCATATAAACACGAAATACCACAATCAAGTGCCCTAGAATAGAAGAAACCGTACATTCAATCGCTTCATGAACCTTCACCCTCAGTCATATCCTCAAAACTTCTTATGACTTGCATAATTATTTCTCTGTTTTCCTGAAAATAGTCAGAGTCAACTTCACCATGAATGGTATATTGGACCGAATTCATACCTAAATAAACCATCTCAAACGTTACAATTCCACTTACATCTTCCTCATAATAATAAGCTGTCTCGCCATTATATAATGTTATCAGTGTGTAAGCTTGTAAATCAGGCGTGTATACAGAGGCTGGGTCATAGTTTGATGCGTACACGAAGATATGGTTACCATCAGCTTCATATAAAGGCATCCCATCGCCATTTCCAGATTCAACACCATTTGGCCATGTAGGCGGGTAGGCGAGCCTATAATTAAATCTTTCATTTTCATAAACATTAAAATGTTTAGGCCTCACTACTTTCGATTGTTTCCTCTTTTCAGTAGCCCGCTCGTGAACATCCATCGATTGAAGTTTGCGATATTCTAATAAAACAGGATGTGATTCGTTCAAATTTCTAATAATCCTCATCCCGTCATCAATTTCCGCATATCCTGAATGAACTTGGTCAATATCAAAATTTTCCGTTCCATATATAATAGATGCTGCTCCATTCGAAAAGAGCTGAAACGCCCTTTTTGTCTCGGCATACAGATCATGCATCTCTGATGGTGCTTCTAGTAGAAGTCCATGTTGTGCAAAGCTCTCCTTATCATGTGCCATTTGCAAGGCTTGGGTTAGCTTTTGCTCTTCCGATTTGTCACCAGCAAACGCCAAATCAAATCCAACATTTTTTGCACCTATAATCGTGATCAGCTCATCCCTTGCTTGTAAATATTCATACCCGTCATTTCCAAATGCAGTAATCATTGCAGCATGAATCTGCATCTGTGCGTTTTCCTTTTCTATTTTTTTCTCTTGCTGTTCAGCCTTTTTCCGTTCTTGCTTATCCATTTCATTTTGAGATTTTCCTCCACACCCAGTTATGATGAGCATTACTAATAAGAAACAAAAAAGTATTCTATTTCTCATGATCTACTCCTTATCCAATAAAATCGTTTCTTTATATCGTTACCGAGGCGACCATTTTTATTAGAGATAGGGGGTACGATATTCAAAATTCATTAATGAGTCAATGTAAGACAACAATATAATAAAAAAGCAATATAATATTAGCGTTCTTCTCGAACATAACAATAAAACTAATCTTTAGTGTGATTTTGTTAAATTCATTTAGCAAAAGGAAAAACCCCATCAATCAAATGGAGTTTTAAAATAAAATAAATGTTATTTTAACCGAACAGTCTTTGTATTAGAAATTTGATTGTAGTTTGCAACAGAAGTCGTAGCTGAAAATTTATAAGAACCTTTCGTAGTACGTTTATTCGTTACGAGCTTATAAGAAACTTCACCTTTTTTATTTGTTTTTAATGTGACAACTTTCGCCTTACCTTTTGGTGGTTTAACCGTTAATTTCACGGTTCCGTTTGCTATTGGCTTCCTCGATATCTTATCCAATGCCTTTAATTTCACCCATATAGTGCTACCTACATGATAAGTAGAACGAGTACTTGACAGCGTTGAGATAAGGTTTTTCTTAACAATCGGTTTTTTAACAACCTTGTTAGGTACAGCTTTGACAGGTAGTTTAACTGGTTGCTTAGCAGGTGTTGGCACAGGCTGCTTTTTAACTTGATTAACAACAGAAGCTGGAATTTGTTCTTTTACAATCTCTTTAGGAAGTGAAGGGGCCTGTTCTTGTATAAATACAGGTGCTTGAACTACCCCATACCCATAAAATGAATCTTTACCAGTAGTGCCTATATCAAGTGCTGTTTCGGCTAATTTCGCTCTCAATTGAATATGTGAAAGGGTAGGGTACATTTGTTTAAATAAAGCTAACGTACCTGCTACATATGGTGTAGCCATTGAAGTACCACTCATTTTCATGTATTGATTATTTAAATATGTGCTCAGAACATTTACTCCAGGCGCAGAAATTTCTACTGTATTACCTGTAGCAGAAAAACTGCCACGTTGATTAGTTGAATCAATTGCAGCTACTGCAATCGTTGATGGATAACGAGCAGGGAAGCCAACTGAATCTAGAGTACCCTTTTCATCTCCATTATTACCTGCAGCAGCAACAACTAACATTCCACTGTTATAAGCCTTATCGACAATTTGTCGTAAAGCAAGAGAATCACTGCTTGTCCCGAGACTTAAATTGACAATGTCCATCTTGTTAGAAATTGCCCAATCAATACCTTTAATAATATCAGATAAGTAACCAGAACCGTTTTTGTCTAATACCTTGACGGCAAACACGTCTGCGTCAGGAGCAGAACCTACAATACCAATTTCATTATTTTCTGCACCGATAATTCCTGCAACATGTGTACCATGACCATTGTCATCATGATATGAAGTAGTATAGGAAGTAAACGATATCCCCCCCAGCAATTTTTAAGTCGTGATGCGGAGATATCCCTGAATCAATTACAGCTATTTTTATACCTTGCCCTGTATAATTGGAATTCCAAGATTGTTTAGCGTTTACGGTTTGAATTCCCCAATCTTCTGTCTGACCATTTATATGAACGCGTTGATCTACTTCAACTGTAACTATATCTTTATTTTTTTCAAGTAGTGGAATCGCTGCCTCAGGTACTTCACCGGACACAATCGGGATATTATGATACGCTTCTTCAATTTCTCCATTTAATCTCTCAACTGTCTTCTCATTTACGTCATCTTTAAAAACGATGATTACATTTTCCATAGGTGTGTCAGCATATACGGTTGGATTAATTAATGAAAGTAATCAAATCGATACCCAAAATACGATGAACACCGTTACGTCAGCTACGTCTGAAGTAAATGAAGGATTAGTTGTTGTGCAAGATGCGGGGGAAATCTTTAACAGTATTGATGGCTCAATCACAGAAGTTGTAACCCAAATTGATGAAGTCGCAAACCTTGTAAATACATTAGTATCTGGCATGAGCCAAGTAACGAACGCAATTGGCGGTGTCAAACATATTGCCGAGGAAACATCAGCAAATTCTCAATCAATCTCAGCAGCAACTGAGGAACAATTAGCATCTATGCAAGAAATTGCCTCATCAGCACAAATCTTAGCTAAAAATGCAGAATCGCTTCAACAAATTATTCAAAACTTTAGAGTTCAATAACTTCTCCTTCCACTCCAAAGTAGCTCATAGTGAAAGCCTAAGAATGTACAAAATTAACATTTTTGGGCTTTTCATGGTATTAATCGTCAGAAAATCACGATAGATACGAGTTTCATAAAGTAAGACCGTTAAAACTCCTCATAAACAGAAGGGTCTTGATTATTTATTCTTCCATTAGGCTTCGATAAGTCAGAAATCAAGCCAATCTCATCATCAGTTAATGAAAAATCAAAGATCGAGATATTTTCAAGTTGTCTCTTAGGAGAAGCTGATTTTGGAATCGAAATTGCTCCTAATTGATAATGCCAACGTAAAATCACCTGCGATGCAGTTTTATGATAGTTACTAGCAATCTCCTTAATAACGTTGTTTTCAAGCACATCATTTGCTCGAGCTAATGGACTCCACGACTGTATTTGTACATTTTGGTTAGCATGCCAATCCCTTTGGTCAGCTTGATTGAAAAAAGGATGTAGTTCGATCTGATTAATGCTAGGTTTCACACCAGTTTCTTTTATTAGGCGCTCTATATGCTCCGGTAAGAAATTACAAACACCGATAGACCGGATAAGCCCCTTCTTTTGAGCATCAATTAGTGCTTGCCAAGCCTCAACATATTTGTCTTGCTTTGGATTAGGCCAATGTATTAAATATAAATCATAATAATCAAGATTAGCACGATATAACGATTCTTCAATCGTCGTAACAGCTTGGTTGTACGCTTGATAACGTCCTGGTAATTTTGATGTTATCCTTAATTCTTCTCTTGGAACAGAACTGCGTCGAACCGCTTCTCCAACTGTACCTTCATTTTCGTAATTATAAGCTGAATCTAAAAGACGATATCCTACACGGTCAACAGCATGTTCGATCGACTCTACACCTTGATTTCCTTTTAAAGCATATGTACCCAAACCAATCACAGGCAACGTAACACCATCATTAAGCGTCATTTCTGGAATCGATGTACTCAAAATGAAATCTCCTTTCATCCACCTTAGATTATCACTACACTCTTAACTTTACATGATATGTAACGGATCATCTACTCATAAACGATATAATGCTATAAATGTAATACAACTACTTATTAATGAATACTTGATGGAAATAAGTACTTTCTAACAACCGACAAGTATTGAAGAAAAAAAGTTAACAATCAGTAAATTTTTCGTAATCTTCAGTTGACAGGTAGGAATAATATGGATTATAATCGCATTAATCTAATATATAGCAAAAAGTCGATCGGACTACCGAAGGCATAACTCCTGTAATAACAAGAGTTATGCCTTTTTTATTACCTTTTAAATCTGAGGAGGTGGTTGCCTATAAAACGATAGTAAATGAAATAAAAAAATATATATGTAGCTGACTAGAAAACTAGAGGCACTCAATCTAGATGGAATAATAAAACCATAGAGTTAGAGCGCCTTTTTGTTTACCGTTTTTTACTAAAGAGTTATAGGTTAATATTTCATTCATTTAATGAGGGCGCAATTTTGCTCGTAATGAAAATTTATAAATGAAATAAAACAAGTGAGGTGCAGATTACATGTCAAAAGTGGTAATTATTACAGGTGAGCCAAATGAAACATCTCGATTATATGGAATCTTGAACTTTGTAAGAAAGGTGCTTCAAGAAAATGATATTCCATTTAAAACGATATCAGTTCATACTTTGCCAGCAGAGGAATTTATCAGAGCAAAATTTGATAGTGTTCAGATTATTCAAGCAAATAAACTTGTGGAGGCATCTTCAGGAGTCATTGTATTGACCCCTGTTTATAAAGCAGCCTACTCTGGGATATTAAAAACATTTCTTGATTTATTACCACAGAAAAGTCTGAAAGAGAAAGTCGTCCTACCTTTAGTAATAGGAGGGTCAATTGGCCATTTACTAGCAATTGAATATGCCCTTAATCCCGTTTTATCAGCAATAGGTGCAACTCAATTTGTTAATGGTGTTTATACAGTTGATAAGCAAATAGTTCGTTTAGAGCAACATCAGTTTACTATACATGAAGAAGCGCAGCAAAGGTTAAATGAAGCACTTAACAGTTTTATGAATCAATTAAAGTAACTATATTATTTAACTATTTCTTAAAATCTAGGTCGAACAATTTTTATTAATGCAGAGAAGAGGTGAGAAAGTGACAAAGTTGCGCAAAGCCGTTAACCAAAAAAAAGAAAAACTCATCCACCAATTGTTATCTTTAGGCATTTACAAGAAGGAAGACAATCATCTATATGAATTACCTTTATCAGAAATAGAACTCGAATATCACAAACAATACAAAAGTCAAAGCGTTAACAAACAGAATCAGCAATATTGATTGTAAATAAGGAGAATCATGGTAAATCAAATCGCAATTGCTTCTAGTAAACGTAAAATAAATAAACTATCTCTCAACAGGAAAAGAGGAAGTAGTAAGCAAGCTACTTTTTTGAAAGGATTCTATCTACCTTTCTTCATTCTTATTATATGGGAATTATCAGGTGTTTTTGGACTTATATCAGAAACATTGCTTCCAAGGCCAAGTATTATCTCTACTACATTTCTAGATTTGGTGACAACTGGTGAATTACTAGGACACTTTCAAATCAGCTTATTAAGAGTAATTGGTGGATTTTTACTAGGTGGAACGCTAGGGCTTCTCGCAGGGTTGGCTGTCGGCTTTAATAAAAATTTTGAACATACAGTTGATCCGACCTTACAAATGCTACGAACAATTCCAACACTTGCCGTTATCCCATTATTTATCTTGTGGTTTGGTTTTGGTGAGGTATCAAAAATATTATTGATAGCAAAAGGAGCATTTTTCCCACTATATGTGAACACATTTCTCGGAATTAGAGGTGTCGATTCAAAGCTATTTGCTGTATCGAAAGTATTAGAGTTTAATAGATGGAAGCAAATTACGTTATTAATTCTACCTGCAGCGTTACCAAATATTCTTTTAGGATTGAGATTATCACTCGGGGTTTCGTGGTTAGCATTAGTTGCTGCTGAGTTAATGGGCTCTAGTCAGGGTATTGGTTATCTGATTATGGATGCAAGACAATTTTCACAAACATCTATTGTGTTCGTAGGGATTATCATTTTTGCAGTGTTTGGTAAGCTTTCAGATTCATTTGTGCGAATTTTTGAAAGAAGGTTATTAAAATGGCAAGACAACTTCCAAGGTTAATGTAATAACAACGGTATTTTATGCTTTAAAACCAAGTAAACAGATAGAAATTATCAAATAGAAATAAGGGAGCGAAGAAGTGTGAGGAAGTTAAAAACGTTATTGTTGGTTGTATTCCTGTTATCTGTAAATGTTCTATCAGGATGCACAGATTCGACTGCATCCTTGTCTCAAAATAAGAAAAAAGAAGAAATTATAATCAATATCGGGGTACAAGGAAAAATAGGAATATTGCCTTATGCTAGGGAAAATAAAATTTTTGAGGAAGCTTTTGAAAAAGTTGGGGTAAAAGTAACGTGGAATGAATTTGCAAGTGGACCTCCACATTTTGAAGCTTTAGCATCAGAACGGATTGATTTTGGGGCAGTCGGAGGGACACCTGTTATTGCCGGACAGTCAGGAGATGTGGATTTTAAAGCCATTGCTGTTACAAGTGATGGTAAGAAAGGCAACACAATTATTGTTCCTAAAGGTAGCTCAATCGATAATTTAAAAGACTTAAAAGGTAAGAAAATCGGAGTCGCAAAAGGTAGTAGTGCATACAACTTTCTGTATATGGCAATTGCTAAAGCTAATCTGACAGATAAAGAAATTGAAATCATTCAGCTTCAACCAGACGAGGCTAGGCCAGCTTTAGATAATGGTTCCATTGATGCCTGGTCAATATGGGAGCCTTATGCAACAACAGCAGTCTATCAGACAGGTGCAAAAGTATTGGTTACCGGTGAGGATTTAAATATTAATGCACCAAGCTTCCTTATCGCAAGAACAAGGTTTACAGAAGAGCACTCAGATTTAACCATCCTTTTTCTAAAAACCTATGAAGAAGTCAGACAGCATTTTTCAAAAAACATTGATGAAATTTCAAAAGAATTAGCTGAATCCCAAAAACTAGATGTTGAGATTATCCAAAACGTACTCACAAATTCAGAGTATATTCTATCACCGACTACTGATGAATTTGCTAAAGCACATCAAGAACAAGCAGACTTTTTATACTCCGTTGGCGGCATCGATAATAAGCTAGAAACATCTAAAGTTATCGAAAATAAATACGTAGAACAGGCTCTTGATCAAATTGCAGAGAAATAAATACAACTAATAACATTATTTCTATTAATAATGAATCGTCAGTTACGTATATGTCACAACACATAACATCACCCTTTTATCAGTTATAAAAGGGTTTTTACTTTGCTTGTTGCACAATCTTCACAAATTCTAGTTCCTGAACTCGCGTCAATTTATTTAAAACTACCAAACTATTCCTTTCTAACTTTTAATAAGTTATCATGTTAATGGCAGAGTTCAGGGGGGGATTTGGTTTAATGTCAGAGGAACATCACAAACACGACAATAATTTCAAGCAATTATTTAAGTTTTCAGTAAAAGATTTTATGAAGCTCTTCTACAATAAATTATATCTAAACCTGGATAAAAATGAGAAATGGTTAGCATTAAGTGAAGATGTCACCTCACCTTATCGACACCACTATCAGCACTTGCTTTCACATCCTGATGGGAAGAAATATTTAGACAGAGCCTTCCTCGTTCGGATGGATAACCTAGACAAAAATGAAATCATCCTTCATTTTGAATATCAATCAACTAACGATAATATGGATGAAAGGGTTAGGGACTATCACAACTTACTTACGCATACATTTAATAAAATTCCGATTATTTCTATTTTAATTGGCTTTAGAGGTTTCAAGCATACAACAACGGAGAAGTTTGCTTATGATTTTAGTAAGTACGGAATGAAGTCACATAAATCCTTTGATTATGATTTAATTAATTTAAATGACGAAAAATGGGTATGGAATGCCCCACTATTTTATAACAAGAAGAACCCGAACCCCGTCGCTATTGCATTTTGGGGATTAATGTCAGATAATAGAGTTATCAAAAAAGATGGTGTGAAGATGATGTTGGAAGGGCATAAGTTATTAGCCAATCTTCACTCTAAGGTAGACTATCCCGAACAGTTATCTCAACCTTACAAGTTCCTATTTGACTACATCTATCATGAAATGAGCTCTAAACAAAAGAATCAGTTTGAAGATGGACTAGAGGAATTAAAGAAAAGTGATGAGGGGGAAAGAGTCGTGGAATTAATAAAAGTTGCCCAAAGAGGTCTGCACTACAAATCAGAAACTGATTTAATCGTTGAAGATTTAATCTTTGCAGCACTTGACACAAACAACGTTACAGGGAAAGAAAAAATTATCGAAGAGTTAAATCACACTTATGATAGCAGCATCATTTCACGTTCATGGGAACTAATCAGCAAAGACACTACTGGGAAATCATTAAAGAAATATTTGGGTATAGAAGAGAGTAAGGTTATTTAATCTAGCTCTCTTTTTTATTAGCCCAATTTTCAAGATAATTTATGGCCACATCGAAACCTTCTATTAAATCCTGTTTCTGCTTATTAAGCTGAGAAATTAAATCTGTAATATCCTTTTGATACCCATGTGATTCAATACGTTTAAATTCATGTATAAGCAAATTTAGTTGTTGGTAAATATCCATACTATGAACGTTCAGCTTCCTCTTAATATCACGTATATGTCGAAACTCATAATCGGTTTGCTTCTCAAATACTTTTTTCAATACTCTTCTGACATCCTCATCAGACGTACAACTTTTTAATTCAAGCATATATTCATCTGTTAAAGGTGCATTTTGTTGAAACGGTATCGCATAGATGTAGGATAAGAGTATATTGGTTTCAGTAGAAAGTTTCAATTTCTTGTTTAAATATTCATATATAAATCGTTTCCGTTCTTCAAACGTATCCCTAATTGGTTCCATTGCTACAACCCCTCCTACAAATTCCTTTATTTATCTATAACCACAATATATGATTTTTAACCTTTTATTAGTATTCGAAAACATGTAAATTTATTAATGCATTATTAGTGAGTTTAATAATAGAAGATTTTAAGAAGGGATATTTCAGACTATATAAAATTATTTCTTATTTTGGTAGTCTTAAAACGAACCATTCAGAACTCTATTAATTCTAATATTTTGGAATAATTAATGAGGTGAAACTATGCAAAAGCAACTCTCACTACCAAAACAACTAGAAAAATACAAAAGCATTATCGAAAAAACAATCGTACCATATATCCACATAGATGGAGAACGAAAACAAACTGGAATCTATCAAAGCAAATTCGGCGGCAACCCATACTTCCCTAAAAATATGGAATACCCTGTAGACTATAGTGGCAAACCTATGAAACTATTAGCACAAATCAATTTTGCCGAGGTTCCACATCTAGAACCATTCCCAGAGAAGGGGATTCTTCAATTCTTTATTGCTGCCTATGATGATTTAATGGGGTTAGACTTTGACCGCAAAGTAGATGGGGATACATATCAAGTTATCTACCACGAGGACATTCTTGAGGAAGGTATTCTGATAAAGGAATTCCCTAAAATCGATGAAGAGCATAAAGATTTTTGTTTCCCATTCACATCAGAAGTAGGTCTTGAATTCTCTATCGAATATGAAGCACTAGGCATGTCAGACTTTCGTGCTGAGGAGCAATTAGCAGAAATAAACTTTGATGAAGTGATTGATGAGGAGGAGGGAACAGAGCTATGGGATATCTTTGCCGAGGAAGTCTCAAATGATGGTCATAAAATTGGTGGTTACGGCTTCTTTACACAAACAGACCCACGCGAATACGGAAGCGGAGACTACAACATTCTTCTCCTCCAAATCGACACAGACAACTCAAACGACATCATGTGGGGCGATTCTGGCGTAGGTAACTTCTTCATCCGCGAGCAAGACTTAAAAAACCTAGACTTCTCAAAAGTACTTTACAATTGGGATTGCTATTGAAGCAGAGGGACGGTTCTCCTGCTTCCTTTTTTTGAAAAGGAAGCGGAGGAACCGTCCCTCTGCTTCCTATCGTAGTCGAAAAGACGCCTATGTGTTTTGTGAATTTTTCTGTAAACAAAGTTCTTTTTACTCGAGGTGCAGAATATTCATGGTTAACAACTTGGAACATTCTAGCCACTTAGTTTAGCAGATAATTTAAGTTTAAGTATTTGTAAGCGCTTTAAATATCTGCTACTAAATATAATACAAAGGAGTGATGAATCGAAAGATTGTATTTAACTAAAACCAATCATTAAAAAGGGTGGTGCAAACGTGAAGAAAAGGCTCTTTTCTCTATCGATGGTTATTGGTTTAGTAGTGTCATTGATACTATCTGGTTGTTCAAATTCCGCCTCCGAAGATAAGAAGGAATTAACGATTTGGACATTTACAGATGAAGCGAAATATGCCGTTGAAAAATTTCAAGAACGGAATCCTGATGTTGATGTCAATTTACTGTTTATTAATAATGATAACTATGTGCAAAAGCTTATTTCTGTTTTACAGGTTGAGAAAAATGTACCAGATGTGTTTTTTGTAGAAAATGCCTATTGGCCACAAATCAAACAAATTCCTAGACTCGAAAATTTATCACAAGAGCCATACAATGCTGAGGAAATACTGGATAAGCAATTCCCATACATTCAAGATATTGAAAGGGATGAAGAAGGGGTTGTTCGCGGCTTAGGGTACCAAGGTACACCAGGTGGCTTCTTTTATCGTCGCGATTTAACGAAGCAATACTTAGGTACAGATGACCCCAAAGAAGTAAGTGAACTTATTTCTAGCTGGGATAAAGTAATGGAGATTGGTAAAAAGGTTTATAAGGAGAGTAATGGTGAAGTTCATGCCTTATCAAGCTGGGCTGACATCAATATAGTCGAAAGCTCGAATATTAAAGAACCATGGGTTGTTGACGGAAAACTTGTGATCGATGAGGTTAGGATTAATCAGCTCGATATCGTAAGGGAAGCACGTGATAACAATGTTGAAGCAAAGTATGAAGTATGGGGACCTGCATGGACAGCATCGATGCAAAAGGGTTCCGTCATGTTTTACGCTGAGCCAACCTGGGGGCTCCCTTACATTTTCGAAAAAAATGCTCCTGAAACCACAGGACTATGGGGCTTAGCACATGGACCAAAGTCATTTAGCAGTGGTGGAACATATCTAGCAATGTACAACAATAGTAAAAATAAAGACCTTGCATGGGAATTTATGAAGTTTTATACAACGGATGAAGAATTTCTTACCGAATTAGCAACTAGTCAACAATATTTCTTGAGTAATAAAGAAATAGATGAACAGCTAGCACCAAATCTAACGTCAGATTTTCTAGGGGGACAAAAATATTTTGAGTTCTTCGTAGAAGCAGGGGAACAAGTACCGTCAGCACCACAGTCAAAATATGACAATGACATCAATAAGTTATGGGATGAAAAGGTGAACGACTTTTTAAATGGCCGCTTAAAAACAAAGGAATCTATGCTGAACACATTTAAGACTGAAGTGGGCCAGAATTTCCCGGAAATTGACGTGAAGTAAACGAAACCACCGCTGCAGTATTTTATGGAAAGCTGCACCAAAGGGGGAAGGGATATGTTCTCAAGGACATTACAAAAAAATCATTATGGATATATATTTATCGCTCCGTTTTTTATCGTTTTCATCGTATTCGGATTATATCCGATTTTGTATTCGTTGTATCTAAGCTTTACAAACTGGGATGGTTTTGGCAATCCGGCTTTAATCGGCTTTGAAAACTATCAACGATTGTTTAGTGATTATTTCTTCTATAAGTCACTAGGTAATACATTGCTAATCTGGGGCGTCTCCGTCATCCCACAGCTTACTGTCAGTCTTGTACTCGCTGTTATATTACATGAAAAATTTGTCAAAGGGAAGAGTTTGTTCCGGGCTGTATTTTTCTTTCCAAACATTGTAACTGCTGCTTCTTTAGGACTATTAGTTGCGTTAATCTTCAGTTGGCAAACAGGTAGCTTTAATCAATTATTAATGACTCTTGGCTTTATTTCAGACCCAATTAACTGGGCAGATAAGCCAATGTTTATGAGAATACTCGTATCATCGATTTTATTTTGGCAATATTTTGGTTACTCAATGATTATTTACATCGCAGGCCTACAAGGTATCTCACGAGATTTATTAGAAGCTGCGGAAATTGATGGCGCTTCCAAAGTGAAAGTATTTTTCCATATCACACTTCCTTTACTAAGACCAATCATCTTATTCCAAATCGTTACTTCAATCATTGGTGGCATGCAAATTTTTGACCAGCCTTTTACACTAACGAACGGTACCGGTAACCCGGATCATGCCACGTTAACAAGTGTCATGTATTTATATGAAACAGCATTTACAAGGTATCAGTATGGCTACGGTTCTGCAATTGCCTTCGGGTTATTCCTTGTCATTGTCATTTTCTCCATCTTATCGTTTACTTTAATGAACCGAAGAACGAAGGGTGAATCGAATTAAAGGAGGTTTGCAAAATGTCGCGAAATCTTTCACTGGCAACATCGGTAACAGAAATTAAATCGAACAAGCGAAAAATTAAGCTTAGCCATGTCATCGTACACGTTTTTCTCATATGCTTTGCGATAATTTGTATCATCCCATTCTATATCATGCTTATTTATGGTACACATACAAATGCAGATATCGCTTCAAAATTTATCTTTTTACCTGGTAACGCATTAATAGAAAACTACCAATCTATGAATGAAAACGTCAATATTTGGCGTGGCTTTATTAATAGCTTAATCATTGCTTGCTGTTCAACTGCTTTAACATTATATTTCGGTGCCTTAAATGCATATGGCTTCGCAAAATACAAATTTAAAGGGAAAAAGTTTCTTTTCATCTTCGTGCTTGCAACGATGATGGTCCCTCAACAGCTAGGCTTAGTTGGGACATTTCGAATAATGTATATTCTAAATTTAATTGATACGTACGCAGCACTCATTTTGCCTGCAGCGGCTAATGCCTTTGCCGTTTTCTTTGTCAAACAGTTTATTGATAGTACAATTCCTGATGAAGTCATTGAATCAGCTAGAGTAGACGGTGCTGGTGAATTTAAAACATTTAACCGGATTATTTTACCTATGCTTATGCCAGCCCTTGCTGCATTAGGGATTTTTACCTTTATCGGTTCCTGGAATAACTTTATGGGACCATTAGTATTATTATTTACAAACGATAAGTATCCGTTGCCACTATTAGTACAGCTTCTGCAAGGGTACTACGGAACAAATTATGGTGTGCAATATTTGGGTGTTGCACTATCAGTATTGCCAATCATAATCGTCTTTGCGATATTCTCAAAACGGATTATCGGCAGTGTAGCAATTGGTGCAGTAAAGGGTTAAAACAATAACAGAAAGGGTGAAACGTCCATGCAACGAAGTGGAGTAATCAATGTAATTAATTTTGTAGGTGAATGGATGATTAAGCTTGTATACGCCAATTTGCTCTGGATGCTTTTCACCCTTTTAGGGTTAGGTATTTTCGGTATTATGCCGGCTACTGTTAGTTTATTCACTCTCATCCGGAAATGGATTACCGGAAATGAAGAACAAACAACCTTCCGTATATTTTGGAACACTTATCGTCAGGAATTTATTAAAGCAAATCTATTTGGAATAATTTTTCTCACTATTGGCATATTTTTAAGATTTGAAATCATCTTTTTTCAGATGTCATCTTCAAATCTACTATTTCAAATATTCCATGCGATCATGATTTGCATAAGTTTGCTTTACTTCATTACTTTATTAAATTTCTTTCCTGTTTATGTACATTTTAAACTAAAATTTTTTCAATACCTAAAATTTTCTCTACTTATTGGCCTATCACAGCTATCATCAACCCTTGTCATCATCTTTACAACCACTATCCTACTTTGCATATACTGGTACATCTCAGGACTCATCCCATTACTAGCAACCAGCCTCCTTGCCCTCAACATCATGTGGTTCTCCCACCAAACCTTCAAAAAACTATGAAGCAGAGGGACGGTTCGAAGCCACTGAAAAAGTATACTGATTTCAGATAAGTATAAACTCTTAAACAATTTATTGTACATTTAATGTGCTTATCCTCCGTATAGTTTGGTTGGAGCGGAAGTGCGAGACTCCTGCGGGATGAGTGGGAGAGCTGAGACCCCGCAGGCGTTTGCGCTGAGGAGGCTCAGCACCCACCCCGCGGAAAGCGAGTACTGCAGCGGAAATCAAACTGAACGTCAACTTTGTGCGATAAATTCTATTTTTCTAATAAGAATACTTTTTCAATGGTCTCGGACGGTTCTCCTGCTTTCTTTTCTTGTGAAAAGGAAGCAGAAAGAACCGTCCCCGCGCTTCCTACGTATTCCTACGATTAATAATGTCCAAACTATTATATGAATAATAATTATTAAAGGAGTTTACACATTGACAAACAAGCTAAGCTTTACACAATTTTTTCTATTGGTCATAACAATTTTCTTAACAGCATGTGCAAATCAGCAAATGGAAGAGATGGACCATTCCCATATGATTTTACAAGGTTCAAGTGATGTTCCTAGCGATTTAAAAGTAGCAGAGAACCCAACCTATCCAGTTGGTAGTAAAGCAAAAAGCAAAACAGACCATATGGGGGAAATGATGATGGGTGTAGAAGTAGAAATCGTTGGCGCCTATGAAACAACAGCATACGTCACTTCCTATACACCTTCAGATAATGCCCACCCAAGAGTTGAAAATCATAAATGGATTATTCATGAAGAACTCATCGATGTAGGAGAAGAGACATTACAACGGGGAGAGAAAGCTAAAACATCCGCTAATCATATGATGGGCATGGAAGGAACAGAACAAGAAATTATCTCATCTACAGAGACAACCGTTTATATGGTAAACTTCACAACACCTGACGGACAAAAGGCAACAAACCATAAATGGCTTACCGAGGAGGAACTAGAACCTTTGTAAGCAGCATGGAAGCAGAGGGACGGTTCGAAGCCACTGAAAAAGTATACTGATTTCAGATAAGTATAAACTCTTAAACAATTTATTGTACATTTAATGTGCTTATCCTCCGTATAGTTTGGTTGGAGCTGATTGCGAGACCTCCTGCGGGATGAGTGGGAGAGCTGAGACCCCGCAGGCGTTTGCGCTGAGGAGTACGAAAAGCGTAGGCGGCTTGCCCATCGACGTACAAACTGGAGGGGCATCGACTGAGATAAAGGAATCACGATGAGCCGTATGGCGAATCGATGATGACTTATCGTAGGGAGGTGACCTGAAGTTTGATAGTCGATAGCCGCCGGAGCTAGACAGGCTCAGCACCCACCCCGCGGAAAGCGAGTACTCGTGCTGTAATCAAACTGAACGTCAACTTTGTGCGATAAATTCTATTTTTCTAATAAGAATACTTTTTCAATGGTCTCGGACAGTTCTCCTGCTTCCTTTATTATGAAAAAGGAAGCGGAAGAACCGTCCCTGTGCTTCTTGAGAGGAAACACAATATTATAACAACAAATCAACAGAAGCTTCAAACGTTATCAATTATGCCCCCTACAGTATGCTAGTATAATGATAACTACACCCTATATGAATGAAGTTTGTATACCGTAAAGGAAAGCAACAAAACATCATCCTTGTTACTAGGTAAACTTTTAATTTATATTAGAACTTTTTTTAAAGTCTTCGTTACTTTCCTTTTCCACTAATTCCATATATCCTTATCTATATAAAGGAAGCACAAGAACCGTCCCCACGCTTCCTCAACCATCATCCGGAGGCAAAGAATTGAAGAATATACATGTGAACATCATTCAAGCACGTAACACACATTATGATTTTGGTTATTTACAAGGAGAGCAAATCCTAGATTCGATTCTCGTCAAAAATCGTGAGCAGCAATGGAAGATGCGAAGACCAAAATTCACAATTGATATAAATGAAGCAAAGCAAGCAATCGAAAAGTGGGCACCGTTTATTTGGAACGAATTTTTAGGCTTACAAGATGCATTAAAATGGCCAATGGAAAAGGTATTACAGGAATTCGGTGGATACCGGGTGAACCTGACACGATCAGGTTGTTCTATTTATGTCGGACGCGATTATATGATTCGTAATTATGATTACCATCCTAAAACATATGACGGTCGTTACGTTCTATTTCAGCCAACAGATGGCGGATTTGCGACAATTGGTTTTACTCAGAAAATCACCGGCAGAAGTGATGGCATGAACGAAAAAGGCTTATCAATGGGATACACCTTTATGAATAGAAAACGCCCAGGTGACGGCTTTGTTTGTCATATGATTGGCAGGCTTATTCTTGAATGTTGTGCAACTGTTTCGGATGCAGTTGCATTTCTGAACGAAATCCCACATCGCGGTTCGTTTAGCTATGTCTTATTTGATAAAACCTGTGCATCGCCAATGATTGTTGAAACTTCACCACGCAAAATTGCAGTTCGAGAAGGATATTCATGTACAAATCATTTCAAAATCCTGACTGAAGAAAATCGTCACATTCTTGATGATTCTAAAAAACGTTTGGAAATAGTTGATGAACAACAAAAAATGAATTTAAGTGGTGAAGAAGCATTTAGACTCTTAAATGATACAAATAAAGGTGTGTTTTCAAAACTTTACGGGAGCTGGGCAGGGACTATCCATACGTCAGCCTATTTCCCTCAGCCATTAGAAGCATGGCTTGCCATTGGGGGAGACCAACCACATACAAAAATCAGCTTCTCAAATTGGCTGAAGGGTGAAAATATTGCTCTTCAAACCGTTAACGGTGTTATCGATACCGTGATTCCGTTCGCACACATTGAACGAGCAGATTGGTTTCAAAAATAGATGACTCCTTACTTTACCCTTGCTTATTTCAGACAATTTCATCTATTATCTAGAAGGGAAAACCAAATAAGTTAGGTGGTCTAATGAAACGTAAACCAATCATTTATTTCATACTTATCACATTAAGTATCTTAACAATTATCATTTCGTTTTATTTATTTAATCAAGTTCAGACACACACAAAAAAGCTTGAAAGTGCTCTCTCACCAAAAGCATCTTTACCAAAATATCATTTTGCCTTAATTGTTGAAGAGATGCAGCATGAATATTGGCAGCTTGTAGGTGATGGTGCAAAAGCTGCAGCGTCAAAGCACAACGTTCATGTTGAATACATCGGTCCAGAGCGCTCCAACCCAGAGGAACAACTAATGCTTATTGATAAAGCGATCAAATCAAAAGTGGACGGGATTATTGTTCAAGGTCTCAATGAAAGCTTTACAGCATTAATTAATCAAGCTGAATCACAAAATATCCCTGTCATAACAATTGATACAGATTCACCAGATAGCAAACGGCATGCCTATATCGGATCCGATAACTATGAAGCTGGGCAACTGGCAGGGAAGGCATTAGTCGAGGATACAAATGGTAAAGCTACCGTAGGGATTATAACCGCCAGCTTAGAAAATCCACACCATATGCAGAGAGTTCAAGGCTTTAAAGATATTGTCGAAAAAGAGAAAGGGATCGAAATTGTTGCAATTAAAGAATCAAAAATATCACGAGTGGAAGCAGAAGAGACTGCATACGATATGCTTATTAAACACAATGATATTACAGCATTTTATGGAACAAGTTCGTATAACGGCTTAGGAATTGTATCCGCAGCTAAATCATTACAAAAACAAAACGATATGTATGTAATCACCTTTGACCCGATTGATGAAAATATGACGTTGTTGCGAAATGGAGACATTGATGCAATTGTTGAGCAGCACCCATATGAGATGGGCTTTCACAGTATCGAAACAATGCTAGAAGTAATGAACGGTAAGCTAATTCATGATGTCACACATACGGAATCATCAATTATTCGTTCTCCACATGTCGAGCAGGGTGGTTCATCATGATTAAACTTAGAACAAAACTCCTTATCTATTTTGCAACGATACTGTTACTGTTCGTTATTATCTTTTTAATACGTGAGCAGAGCAACGAAAACGTAATCGGGCTGTATAAAGAAAATGAACAATCACAGTTCTTATTAAATCAATTAACTAATCAAACAACTCAAACCTTTGATACATTACAAATTTATGTTCATGAACCATTACAAGAAAACCTAAACACTCTTGAGAAAAATAAACAGAAACTTATCCAGCTTAAAAAAACATTTCAACTGAAAGAAAATCATGGAGTCAAGTCAAAAAACTATATCAATATCATATCGAGTTTTCTTGAAAGTGTAACGAATACCGTTGAAGCTGTGACAAAGCAGGATATTGAAGCATACTCATTTCATCTTCAAGAAGCAAATCGTACATCTATCTATATACATGAGTTAACGCTCGACATTATCAACGAAAACCTAACAACATATCAGAAAATAGCAAAGATCAGCGATGAAAAAATAAAGTATACGAAACTATTTAGTTTATCATTAATTGTTTTACTCATCCTCATTAGCATATTATTTGCGCTTTGGTTTTCAACTGGAATTACGCGAACGATTGCCAAGCTTACTAATGCAGCAAAAGAAATATCCGCGCGACGCTATAATGTGGAAGATGTTGTTGTCTCAAGAAAGGACGAGCTTTGGTTTTTAACAAAAACATTTAATGAAATGAAGCAAAATATACTTGCTTCAATGAGTGAAATCGAAGAAAAAGCGAAATTAGCACAATTGCTAAAGGAAATGGAACTTAAAAGCCTCCAAAATCAAATCAATCCCCATTTTCTTTTTAATACGTTAAATACGATTTCAAAAACAGCCTTTATCGAAGGGGCTGAAAACACAAGTGAGCTTATTTCATCGATGTCAACGTTACTACGCTACAACATTGGTAGTCTTGATAGGCAAACATATTTAAGGGATGAAGTAAAAATCGTTAAGGAATATTTTTTCATTCAACAGACCCGTTTTGGCGACCGTGTTGAATTCAGGGAAAAAATCGACACGAAATGTCTTGCCATTCCAATTCCATGTCTAACATTACAACCAGTAGTTGAAAATGCGTTTATACACGGAATCGAACACATGGCAGAAGGAGCAGTTATAGAACTTAAAATATATGAAGCAAATGATTTTGTCGTCATAGAAGTATCTGACAACGGTATTGGTATGGACAAAACTACGATTCACCGACTTCTCAATGATAAAGATGCAGAGGTACTTCAAGGGTCAGGTCACTCAACAGGTATCGGTATGAGAAATGTAATGGACCGTCTCCGTTTGTTTCAAAAGGAAAGCAAATTTGAAATAAATTCAATGCCTGGTAAAGGAACAACTGTCAGAATCAAATTAAGGAAGGAGGCAAATGATGATTAACATCATGCTAGTCGATGATGAACAACTAGAACGAGAAGGCTTGAAACTTATGCTAACAAAAGAACGTACAAACTTTCGAGTCGTTGCAGAGGCCAAAAATGGAAAACAAGCCGTCGAACTAGCACTCATTCATAAACCGGATTTAATCTTTATGGACATCAAAATGCCTGAATTTGATGGCCTTGAAGCAATAAGAAGAATTCTAAACGTACTACCGCAAACAAAATACATTATGGTATCAGCATTCGATACATTTGAATATGCGCGTGAAGCAATGAAGTATGGGATAAAGGAGTATTTGCTAAAGCCAAGTAAAATGTCAGAATTGCTAGAGGCTTACGACCGGATGGCAAATGAAATAACTGCCGAAAAACTAAAAGATGCTGAATCAAAGCAGCTCAATCAGCTCGTTGAAATGGAATTTATCATCTCATTTATCATGGACCACGTTCATGAATTCAATGAAACAGACTGGGAAGACTTATTAGACCTGGGGAATAAAACGGCCTTCGTTACGGTGTTTTCATTTACAGCACAAGCACTTCATCCAACAAGAGAGCAAAGAAGTAGCTGGTACCAAAACTTAAAGCAAGTCATCCAAACGTACTATCCGAAATCTCTCGTTGGGCCATTAACAGGGTTTCAAGTTCCAGTACTCCGTTTTGTCGAAGATGATGATGACCGGGATGAATTTGCACGCTCAATCATTTTAAATATGCAAAAGCAGTTAAAAGACACACGTATAAGTGCGGGAATTGGTTCCATTGTAAAAAATGTTAATGATTATTCAACATCATATCAACAAGCGCTTGATGCCCTAGGGCTTACTGGAACGAAGTCAAAAGGCTCCTATTTAGTTTATCATGATGGAATAAAGCAAATGCGCAAACAACTCGTCCCATCAGAGCTCGAGAAAAAATTAATTGATGTTGTCAAAAAGGGACACAGCCAGCATGGACTTCAGTTATTCGAGCAATACTTTCAAGTAATCCAGGAAGCGAACAACTACGAAGTGAATACAACACATAGGGCAATTGAACATTTCTTCATTGTCCTGACACGGTCACTTGCTGAGTTAGGTTATAACGATGAAATTCAAATAAACCTCGGGCAATTTTCAACAACGTTGCAGCTAAAAACAGCTGCAAAAGCACATTTACTTAAAATTATTGAGCATATAGCAGAATATCGTTCAAATGGGGTGCAAACACTCCTTTTACAAGCAAAAGATTATGTCGATAGCCGCTATCAAAAATCAATTTCCCTAGAAGAAGTTGCTGAACATGCTGGAATTAGTTCCTACTACTTAAGCAAGCTTTTCAAAGAAACATTCAATATCACTTTTATCGACTACTTAACAAAAAAAAGAATCGAAAAAGCAAAAGAGCTCTTACTAGGAACGATGTCCCTAAAAGAAATCGCGCTCACAATCGGCTACAAAGACCCAAACTACTTCAGCCGTGTCTTCAAAAAAGCAACAGGCTCAAGCCCCACCGAATACCGAAAATGAAGCAGAGGGACGGTTCGAAGCCACTGAAAAAGTATACTGATTTCAGATAAGTATAAACTCTTAAACAATTTATTGTACATTTAATGTGCTTATCCTCCGTATAGTTTGGTTGGAGCTGATTGCGAGACTCCTGCGGGATGAGTGGGAGAGCTGAGACGTGAGCAGGCGTTTGCGCTGAGGAGTACGAAAAGCGTAGGCGGCTTGCCCATCGACGTACAAACTGGAGGGGCATCGACTAAGACCAAAGGAATCACGATGAGCCGTATGGCGAATCGATGATGACTTATCGTAGGGAGGTGACCTGAAGTTTGATAACGGGTAGCCGCAAGGAGCTATGAGGCTCAGCACCCACCCCGCGGAAAGCGAGTACTCGTGCTGCAATCAAACTGAACGTCAACTTTGTTCGATAAATTCTATTTTTCTAATAAGAATACTTTTTCAATGGTCTCGGACGGTTCTTCTGCTTCATTTTTTTGTGATAACCACACAATACCCCTACACAAATTAGATTAGCTAGAACACTTCATACCTCGCTACTTAGTTACAAAAAACTACAAGAACTTGAAACAAGATTAAACATCTAGTAACTTACTACAGCAAATATGTACTCCTTCCCCAAATCACAAAAAAATCTAGACACTAACAAAAAAGTACAGATGAAAGCGAAATCAAGTATCCGTTTACATGATAATTTATTTATACAGCAAGCAAACACTACTTTCGCAACCTGTTATGAAAGCGTTAGCGAATGAACTATAAAGGGAGGGGATGAAAGAGCATAGTCTCTTTCAACAACATATGAAAAAGAATAGTTATTTCTATATTGTATTAATTACATTAGTTGCCACACTCGGTGGTTTATTATTTGGATACGACACTGCCGTCATATCCGGAGCAGAAGGAGCACTTCAAGCATATTTTACAGATAGCCTTGGACTTAGTTCACTAGTCCACGGAATTACAGTTTCAAGTGCATTAATCGGATGTATTATTGGCGGTTTTGTATCCGGTTACTTTGCATCAAACATCGGACGAAAATATTCTCTCGTTATTGCAGCAGTATTGTTTATTCTATCTGCATTAGGCTCTGCCTACCCGGAATTTTTATTTTTCACAAAAGGAGAGCCTTCAATCGCGTTATTAATTACATTTAACATCTATAGAATCATCGGTGGTATAGGGGTTGGTCTCGCATCAGCAGTTGCACCAATGTATATTAGTGAAATGGCTCCACCGAAAATTCGCGGAACATTAGTATCTTTAAACCAATTTGCCATTATTCTCGGCATGCTTGTCGTTTATTTCGTCAATTACGGAATCGCGAACGGCCAAACAATTGAATGGATTAACGATATCGGCTGGCGTTACATGTTCCTTTCAGAAGCAATCCCAGCAGCACTTTTCCTAGTTCTTTTATTCACTGTACCGGAAACACCACGTTATCTAATTTTAAAGAACGAGGACAAGAAAGCGATGTCAGTTTTAAATCGCTTGTACGAAAAAGCAGTAGCAACAGCAACATTAGTTGAAATTAAATCTTCCTTTGACAAACATCAAGGGAAAGCTAAACTATTTTCATTCGGTAAAGCGATCGTCATTATCGGTATTTTATTATCCGTGTTCCAGCAGTTCGTCGGCATTAACGTTGCACTATACTATGCACCACGTATTTTTGAAAGTATGGGAGCAGGTAGAGATGCATCTATGTTCCAAACAATTATTATGGGCTTAGTCAATGTCGTCTTCACCCTTATCGCAATCTTCACTGTTGATAAGTTTGGGCGTAAGCCATTATTAATCATTGGTTCTATCGGGATGACAATCGGTATGTTCGGTGTAGCCACTATGGCATATACAAATACAATCGGAATTGGCACACTTATTTTCATCATTATTTATACAGCATCATTCATGATGTCTTGGGGACCAGTCGTATGGGTATTAATCTCTGAAATCTTCCCGAACAAAATTAGAGGTCAAGCAGTTGCCATCGCGGTTGCAGCACAATGGGCTGCGAACTATTTTATCTCATCTACTTATCCGGCAATGATGGAAATTAGTGGAGGGTTAACCTATTCATTCTATGGACTAATGAGCTTACTATCAGCAATCTTCATTTGGAAGTTTGTACCTGAAACAAAAGGAAGATCGTTAGAAGAGCTTGAATCACAACTAGTTAAATCAAACGAAGAAACACAGCAAAAAGGAGATTCAAAGTATACACACGAAACAGCATATAAAACAAACTAAGAAATAATGAGAAAATGACTTGTCAGTAGATAAGTCATTTTCTATAGTTATATGATAATCTTCTATTCTACAATTATTAAACTAGAGACATGAAGAAGGTCTTTCATAAGAGAGTATTACATTTATGACTATTTCATTATAAAAATGATTAATTATGAAACTTTTTCCATACCATTTCGTCATAACTATTGGTGAAGATTCGTAAGGTAAGCTATTGACCTTACGAACTCTAATAATCCAATTAAATGTAGATAATACGAGGTGGAACTATAGTATGAAAACGAAGAATATCTCCACAATCACTTTAATCATCACAGGAATTGCCATTGTCGTTTTTGCAGTCATGCTCGGCTTTCAGTCACTAATAGGACTATTTTTAGATTTTAGTTTTCAACATCCATTAGGAGCACTTTATATGTGTCTAACAATTTTTGCTGGATTTATATTGTTAGCACCATTAAGTATTTTAGTAGAAGCGATTTTAAAATATAAAAAACGTGATAATAAAATAACATTATTTCTATTTGAAACGATTCAATTTGTCATTTTCTTCTTGTTCATGCATTTCATGAACGCAGGTTTACATATCATCGAATTTCAGTCTGCGAATACAGAAATTGTTTACTTTCTGCTCATGTATTTATTTTTCTTTTTGTTTGGTGCAGTAGATAATGTGATAAAACGTGAAGATGAGGAAGCAGCAAAAGAAAATATATAGGAATATGTTCAATTTTTCTCCGTACACTTACAAACAATTTTAAATTATGTAAAAAACAGTTGTTAATAAAATTGTTTATCATGTATATTTTTATTAATGACTAATAATTAAATAAGGAAAAATCACAATAACTGTTGTCTTTTGTCACATTATGTACGATGATTATGTATAGAATTGACAAACTATTTCAAAAAATAAAAGGGGATACAAACATGAGTAGTGTTGACCAGTATGAACTAGGGAAAAAAGTCTATCAGGACTGGAGAATGAAAGTGGATGACCATAATAGCTATGAAATCGTACGGGAATTAGGAGATGAACATTTAAACGTTGAGAAGTTGAAGCAAGGCTTTATCGATGAGCGTTGTGCCTGCCTAAAAAAACAAGCAGATTTTGATGATATTGAGTGTTTTTACGGAGCTTTACAGGAAATTAGTACAGGTCTCATAAATAAATAAAATTAAAATACGTGGTCTATTTGTTTAGTTCACGTTTTATTATGCTAATTTCACATATTGTTGTATGAAGAGGCAGTAATGAGGCTTCCCATTCTCATAATTTTTTTAACTGAATCAAACTGGATGCGTAAAATGAAGTATCAGTCTACTAACTAGATAATACAACTAACATCTTTACTTGTTATTGATTTCCAAATAAATAGTTGATAAGATAAACATACATTAGATGAGAGGACTGATGGATGAACAATGATTAACTAATCTATATTTTTATTTGAAATGAATACATTCAAATCGCAAAATATAGGATTAGTCTATCTATTTTTAAATCAGTTCTAGGAATATCTTTAATTCTTTGACAGTTATGAACTCATGAATCTAGACCAAAGACTAGTCCTTCCAATCAAAATTGGGAGGATTTTTTATTCTCTCAAAAACAAAGGAGAGGAATGACATGATAACAACTAATCCCTAATGACACCTACACTAGATAAGCGTTTACTATGTATAACTGCCTATCATGGTGAGGTGCCAACTTTGTATATATGATAAAGCAACATACAAAGGAGGAATGTTTATGTCAATGATACACGTACAAGACTTAACATTTGCTTACCCAAGCAGCTTTGATAATATTTTTGAAAATGTCAATTTTCAAATCGATACAGATTGGAAGCTTGGATTTATTGGAAGAAACGGGCGAGGCAAAACAACCTTTTTACATTTATTATTAGGGTACTATGAATATACAGGGAAAATTATCACATCCGTACAATTTAATTACTTCCCTTATCCAGTGTCAAATAAAAACAGAAATACACATGAAATACTTGAAGAAATTTGCCCACAGGCAGAGGATTGGCAATTTCTACGAGAAATTGCTTATCTAAATGTCGATGCTGAAGCTATATACCGACCGTTTAATACATTATCAAACGGCGAACAAACAAAGGTATTGCTTGCTGCATTGTTTTTAAATGATGGCCAATTTCTTTTAATTGATGAACCGACTAATCACTTAGACACAGATGCAAGGAAAATCGTTTCAGAATATTTACGGCGGAAGATAGGATTTATCTTAATTTCACATGATAGAAACTTTTTAGATGGATGCGTAGACCACATCTTATCGATTAACAAAGCCAACATTGAAGTCCAAGCTGGGAACTATTCAACTTGGAAAATCAATTTTGATAGACAGCAGGTGCATGAAGAAGCTGCAAATCATCGCCTCCAAAATGATATCAAAAGATTAAAACAGTCTTCAAAGCGAACCGCAGGGTGGTCTAATAAAGTAGAAGCTTCAAAAAACGGAACAGTAAACTCCGGATCGAAAGTAGATAAAGGATATGTCGGACATAAAGCAGCTAAAATGATGAAAAGAGCAAAAAACTTAGAAACAAGACAACAAAAAGCGCTTGAGGACAAGGCAAAGCTTCTTAAAAATGTCGAAAAAACCGAAGCACTTAAACTTTCAACGATAACACATCACTCAAGTGAATTAGTTGTTTTGAACGATGTTTCGATTTCCTACGATAGTCATTCCATAAATAAGCCGACCAGCTTTAAAGTAGCACATGGAGACCGCATTGTCCTTGATGGAAAAAACGGAAGTGGGAAAAGCAGTATCTTAAAACTTATATTAGGAGAGCAAATAGCGTATACAGGCACCATCACATTAAGCTCAGGACTGATCATTTCCTATGTCCAGCAAGATACGTCACATTTAAAAGGACATCTTTCCGAATATATTAAAGACAATGAGATTGACGAAACATTATATAAAGCCATTCTTCGTAAATTGGATTTTGATCGCATTCAATTTGAAAAGGACATCGCAGATTATTCTGGTGGCCAAAAGAAAAAGCTGTTAATTGCTAAAAGCTTATGTGAAAAAGCACATCTATACATTTGGGATGAACCGTTAAACTTTATTGATATCTATTCGCGGATTCAAATTGAAGAGCTCATTCGAAGCTTCAACCCTACAATGATTATTGTTGAACATGACAAAGCTTTTCAACAAACAGTTGCTACTGAAATTGTTTATCTGTAAGTAAAGTTTTAAGAGGTTGGGTCAAACTGTTCCAACCTCTTGAAACAATATCTATAACAAATAACAATTAGACTAAATTGCTAGCCCAAAACATAGCAACCACCTCAATTCCAAAGATTGCTAAGCCTTTGTTTTCTCCAAGAAGGAATGTAACAAACTATGAATGACCCCACCCAAAATCGTACCAATAAAGAATGTTACCCCAATAATCCCGTAGCCCATTCCACGCCAGCCACCGATAAAAATGCTAATGATGATTGTCGATGTGCTACCAACAGTTACACGGTAAAAACAATAAAGTAATACTTTACTTTTTTTCAGGTACAATCTTCTTCAAAGCTATCAATACAATAATCAAAAATATTGCTATTCCTATTGCGATGAAAACTAAAATCAACATATCAACACGCACATCCTTAAAAGATAAAATTCTATCACATTAATTAAAGGAAAAATGCTTATCACGTAGAACCATTAATTTAACGACTAAATAAAGTCGATTTTTTCGTTATAACACGGCAAAGGATGAGAATAGTGAATCAAAAAATCTTGTTTAACAATGGGTGGCAATTTGCAAAAAGCTCCTTAGAGACACCTTCTTTGGAAACGTTAACATTCGAACCGATTGATCTTCCGCATGACTGGTTAATATACGATACAACTAATTTATATGAAGACAGTATTGGCTGGTACCGGAAACAGTTTATCTGGTCAAAAGATATAGAAGAAGTCCTAATAGCGTTTGATGGTGTCTACATGGATTCTACTGTATACGTTAATGGAACACTTGTCGGGGAATGGAAATATGGTTATTCCTCATTTGAGCACAACATTACAGCTGCACTAACTGAAGGTGAAAACGAAATCATCGTCAAAGTCGTTCATCAAAGTCCGAACAGTCGCTGGTACTCAGGGGCTGGCATATATCGAAGTGTATACTTAAAAACAAGAGAAACAAGTTATATAGTAACAAATGGTGTCTATGTAACAACGAAAAAGCTTGAACATGATAACTGGCAAATAGACATCGATGCTAACTTGAAAGTGTCTGAAGAGCTAGTACTCAGCCATACAATATATGACAAAGACCAACCGATTACAACAATTTCTGAAACGATTTCAGCTACCAATGACACTAACACAGTTAACGAGCAAACTCTTTTTGTCACAAAACCGAAGCTATGGAGCATAGCCGAACCAAGTCTTTATAAACTCGTCACAAAACTAGTAAAGCGAAAACAGCAAGAAGAAGTAATAGAGGTTATCGAACAAAATATAGGGTTTAGAACAATTGACCTTAATCCAGATGAGGGTTTATATCTAAATGGTAAAAAAATGAAATTGAATGGTGTTTGTGAACACCATGATCTTGGCGCATTAGGTGCGGCCTTCAATAAGGCCGCACTACAAAGAAGGCTAAACATTTTAAAGGAAATGGGTGTCAATGCAATCCGAACTGCCCATAACATGCCGGCAGTCGAATTAATGGATTTAGCCGATGAAATGGGCTTTTTTATCGTATCCGAAGCCTTTGATATGTGGGAACGTTCGAAAACACCGTATGATTACGCACGCTTTTTCAAACAATGGGCACGTAACGATGTGAAAAGCTGGGTAGAACGTGACCGTAACCACCCAAGCTTACTCATGTGGAGTATCGGCAATGAAATCTATGATACACATGCCGATGACCGCGGCCAACAGGTGACAAAACAGCTAATCGACTATGTCCATGAATTTGATCCTAAGCGTAACGCACCTGTTACAATAGGTTCAAACTATATGCCATGGGAAAATGCCCAAAAATGTGCCGATATCGTCAAGCTAGCTGGCTACAACTATGCAGAAAAATATTATGAACAGCATCATCAAGAACATCCGGACTGGATTATATATGGAAGTGAAACTGCTTCTGTCGTACAAAGTAGAGGAATTTATCACTTTCCCTATGATCAACCGATTTTAACAGACGATGATGAACAATGCTCTGCATTAGGAAACAGTACGACTAGCTGGGGTGCCAAATCAGCCGAAGCATGTATAATAGCTGAACGTGATACCCCATTTTCACTCGGTCAATTTATTTGGACAGGATTTGACTACATAGGCGAACCAACACCATACCATACAAAGAACTCGTACTTCGGACAAATCGATACAGCAACATTCAAAAAAGATTCATTCTTCATTTACCAGGCTGCATGGACTGATTATAAAACAAATCCAATGGTTCATTTGTTCCCGTATTGGGATTTTAATGAAGGGCAAATGATAGATGTTCGTGTTTGTTCAAATGCACCGAAAATTGAACTTTATCTAAATGGTAACAAAATAGGAACACATCTGATTGACCATGAAAAGGGGACAGAGTTAGTAGCTACATGGAAAGTCCCCTATGAAGCAGGAGAGCTCAAAGCTATCGCCTATGATGAAATAAATCAAATCATCGCGACTGCTGTGAAAAAATCTTTCACCGACCCGAAACAAATTCGTTTACAAACAGATAAAAATCACCTTATCGCAAACGGAACTGACCTGCTGTTTGTAGAAATAACAATGGTTGATGAACACGGTATTTCTGTGGAAAATGCAAACAACCGCGTCAATGTCAATGTCACTGGGGCAGGACGTTTAGTCGGTTTAGACAATGGCGATAGTACAGACTATGACCAATACAAAGGAACAAGCAGACGATTATTCAGCGGTAAACTAATGGCCATCATAGCTTCGACAACAGAGGCTGGCCAGATTCAAGTTGAAGTAACCTCAAAGGGAATGGCATCAAAGATGATTCAGCTAGAAGCGGTCGAAGCACCAAGAGAACAACTAGTCGGTATTTCTACTTCATTAAAAAATCAACCGGCAAATATTCTTTTAGGTCAGGTTGACGAAATCCCACTTCGTAAAATCAACATCATTAGTCAGGATGGTCTGTATTTCAATAAGTCGAAAACTGAAATAACGGTTCAAGCATTGCTATCACCAGTAGATACTACTTACAGAGAGGTTGAATGGAGCGTTGTCAACGATGCGGGAATTATCTCAAACATTGCTAAAGTGGACGCAAATGGCCTCACAGCTAAAATAACTGCGATTGGCGATGGCGAATTTCGCATTCGCTGTGTTAGTAAAAATGGCAGTAATAAAATAAGACTTATATCACAAATTGAATGCAAAGCGACAGGTCTTGGGACAGCATATAAAAACCCATACGAATTCATTTCTGCTGGCCTTTACGACGACAGTAAAGGAGATGTTGGCAACGGTAATGAGCGTGGCATCGCCACAAGTCGAGATGGCGAAACACAGGTAAGTTTTCACAATATTAATTTTGGTCCTTATGGCTCGGATACAATTACTATTCCAATTTTCGCATTAGATAGCGAGCCATATTCACTGCAAATATGGGAAGGCACGCCAGGCGACGAAGATAGTGAATTAGTAGCGGATGCCATCTATCAAAAAGAATCAAAATGGAATGTCTACCAGCCTGAAACTTACAAACTGTCTAAACGATTAAAAGGGATTTCATCCATTAGCTTTGTACTGAAACAAAAAATCCATATAAAAGGCTTTACATTTGAAGTACAAAATCGTGCCTTTACAAAAAATCGCGCACTTGACTGTGACTACATTTATGGAGACACCTTTACTAAAACTGCCAATGAAATTGAAGGAATCGGCAATAACGTTTCACTACAATTTAATGAAATGGACTTCACAATTGAAGGGGCCGCAAAACTAACCATATGCGGTCGTTCACCAATCGATAAAAATACGATTCATATTCGATCTGCAAATGAAGAAGGCGAATCAAATCAGCTCGTTGAATTCACCTATTCTAACAACTATGTTGAACGCACATTTACGATTGAAAAACTTACAGGACTTCAAAAGCTAACATTCATCTTCCTTCCTGGAAGCAAGTTTGACTTTGCATGGTTCAAATTTGAAAAATAAGTGGTGACATATAGGAGTTTGACTCCTCAACAAATATTATTAAGTTATACTGGTTGGGGGGTCTGACCGTTAATATGAAGTTCACCATATTAACATAACCTTGCTTTTTATCGAAAGGGAAAAGTCAATTGCAGTGATTATCCACATAAAACATAAACAGCTAAAGAGGACAGTGCTTTTCATCAAACTAATATCATTCCATCACAATTCAGAAAAAGACTCCCTCTTCGTCAACCAATCTGCAAACAAGTAAATCAACGCATAAATTGGTAATGAATATGTATATTTCCAACCAGTTAAAATATAATATCCTGCTAAAACAAACAACGGTTCACCAACATAGGACGTTAGTGCACCAAAAAACAGCCCCTTTTTCCATGCTGCAATATGTGGCTTTGTTTGGATCAGAAACATAATACACACAGGCATCATACAAAAATTAAATGGTAACCATGCCGGAAAGGAAGGAGTCTCCTTACCAGAATAATGCCACAAACCAAGTGCCGCACCAGTGTAGTCTAAACAAAGTGATAGGAGCATCACAAACAAACCCGCATAGAGAAGCCGATGTGTGCTTTCCATCTTCCGGTAAAAAAACCAAAAGACCCATGGACCTACAGCTAAAAATACAGATAACCACCAATCCCAATGTAGAAAAGTCTCATCTAACCAAATCTGCGCATACACTTCGTGAAGCTCATGAAATTCATCAAATAACTTACCAACCTTCTCAACTTTTTCTGCCTTGTCCATATCTTCACCATCAATCTGACTTTATTTATGTTATTATGAGAAAAAAACAAGGAATTATTTACAAATAGTAGAATATATTCTACAACTTAAGAGTAACGACTGAACAGAATGTAAAAGTTTTGCTAATATAATAAAGAGGTCACACAACAGAAAAGGAGTGAAAAAAAAATGAAATATGAAAACACGTGGAATTTAGATGCAGTTTTTCCTGGAGGAACAAAATCACAACAGTTACAGGAAAAACTACAAACAATCAGAACAGATATTCAGAATTACCAGCAACTTATTCAAAAAGTGACAACCATCACAGCAGATAATCTAAAAGAAATCTTACATAAGCAAGAAATTATTGAAAATGGCCTAGGACAAGCAGGTTCTTTTGTACATATGTGGCATGATGCATATACAAATGACGAATATGCCAATGTTGTCATGGGGCAAGTAATGGATTTATCAACAGAGTTTGAAAATATGTCAACTATCTTTACTAAAAAGCTAGTTGCAATTAGTGATGAAGATTGGCAAGCACTTTTACAGGATAGTACTTTAGCAGAAGTATCTTTTGCATTAAACGAAATCCGTGACAAAGGCAAACGTCTCTTATCAGAAGAAGAGGAAAAAATGATTGCCAATTTAAATAAAGATGGCCTATCAGCATGGAGTCAATTGTACGATACAACTGTATCCATCATGACAATTCCGTTTACAGATAAAGATGGTAAGCATATCGATTATTCCGTTGGTCAAGCGATGAATCGAATGTATTCTGACCCAGATCCTGATGTTAGAAAGCAATTATTCGTAAACTGGGAAGCAGCCTGGTCAAAATATGCGCCTATTTTTGCCGATACATTAAATCATTTAGATGGCTATCGGTTAACATTACAAAAGGCACATGGCAGAACGGATTTCCTCGAGGAACCATTAGAATATAACAGGATGACAGCACAGACATTGCAGGCGATGTGGTCTGCTGTTTCAAACAATAAACAACCATTTCTCAACTTTTTAAAACGAAAGGCAAAGCTGCTCGGTATGGAACAGCTAGAATGGCAGGATGTGGATGCACCACTTGCAATTGGTGATGTAAAACCACCACGTTATACATATGATGAAGCATGTGATTTCGTAATTGAACATTTTTCTTCATTCGGACCGAAACTAGCTGAGTTTACAGAACATGCGCTAACAAACCGTTGGGTCGAGGCAGAAGACCGTCCAAATAAACGTCCTGGTGGCTATTGTGAAGAACTACCTGAATTTGCAGAATCCCGCATTTTTATGACGTTTACTGGATCATCAAACGATACAAGTACATTAGCACATGAACTAGGACATGCTTTTCATAGCTATGTGATGAAAGATTTGCCAAATTTAAATCGTCACTATGCTATGAATGTTGCTGAAACTGCGAGCACGTTCGCTGAAACAATTATTAGCAATGCAACAATTTCTAATGCTAAGACGAAGGAAGAAAAAATTACTTTATTAAATACAAAGCTTGAAAATGCTACAGCAATGTTTTTAAACATACACGCTCGTTTCATTTTTGAACAGTCATTTTATGAAGAACGCTCAAATGGCATCGTAGGCGAGCAACGCATTAACGAACTGATGGTAAATGCACAAAAACAAGCATACGGAGAAAGCTTATCAAGCTATCATCCACATTTCTGGTGCAGTAAGCTTCATTTCTTTATAGATGATGTGCCATTTTACAACTTTCCGTACACATTCGGCTATTTATTCAGTCTTGGCATATACAGTGAGTATTTAAAAAACCCAAATGGATTCGAAGAAAAATACATTGCCTTACTACGTGATACGGGCTCAATGAATGTTGAAGAGCTTGCGATGAAGCATTTAGAAGTAGATATAACAAAGCCAGAGTTTTGGGAAGCAGGTATACAACTAGTTGCCAAAGACGCCGAAGAATTTCTTCGACTAACAGAAGAACTTTTAAAATAGCAGAACTTTCTAAAGGAATAAAAATCTTTGAGAGACCAATTAAACATTTATTTGGTCTCTTTATTAATTTACGGAACAAGTGAAATGAGCGGATGCTTCATACTAATTATTTGATTAGACGTGAAAAATTAAAGACCACAGCCTTTGCGTAAAACAGCTCCTACCGAGGATATATGTGTTTCTCGATCAATATGCTCAAACCATATTTTACAGTTTTTTGACAAATAATAGATAAGTCTAAAAACCTTACTATTTCAATATATAGCAAATAAGTCATAACACTTCTCACTCAATTCTCAAGCTAGATTCCATTAGGAGTAAGCATAAAAATGAACCTAAAAGGTAAACCTAACAAAAAAGCGGAAAAAGGGGATTACAAATGGACTTCAACCCAATGGACGTTATGAAACCTATTAATATAAGCTCAAAAGAATTGAATGAAAATGAAGCTTTCTCAACCGTTGAGGTGGGAAAATTATGGGCTACTTATTCAGGAAACAGCATGTCTGTACAAATCCTACAATATTTCCTACAACATTGTGAGGATGAGGATATTAAGACATTATTGGAAAATGGAATTGCGTTAAGTAAAGATTTCATGCAGAGAATCGAAAAATTTCTAAAACAAGAAAACTTTCCGATACCTGTAGGGTTCTCGGAGGATGATGTCAATCTTGGCGCACCGCGATTATATCAGGATGAATTTTATGTTCATTATTTGAAATATGCCGCTAAGGCGGGACTGAGCCTTTATGCAATTGCAGTTCCCATCGTCATGCGAGAAGATGTAAGAGAGTTTTTCATTTATTGTAATCATTGTACAACCGTGTTATTAGGTCAGATTAATAATGTATTAATGGAGAAAAAATTAATCGTTAAGCCACCAAAAATACCAATTCCCGATGGTACTGATTTTATTAAAAAGGAAAATTTCCTAGCAGGCTTTGTTGGTGATATTAGGCCATTACATGCATTAGAAATTACACATTTATATGATAATATTGAGAATAACACGACAAGTAAGGCATTGTTATTAGGTTTTACTCAAGTGGTTAAAGATGATAAAATTAAAGCATTGTTTAAACGTGGTTTAGACATGACAGACAAGGCGTTAAAGCAGTATATGGAAAAGCTCCATCTAGAAAATTTACCATCCCCGTCATTTTTAGACCATCTTGTGACAACGTCAAACTTTTCACCATTTTCAGACCGAATCATGCTATTCCATAAAGTTGACATGTTCGCGATGAAGATTAGGTCATTTGGAAATTCACTAGCAGTTAATGGTAGAAGGGATATCTCTTTGTTGTATGGAAGAACATTAATCAACATCGGTCTATTTGTTGATGATGGAGCAAATATATTAATTGATAAAGGTTGGATGGAATCACCTCCAAAAGCTTATAAGAGAGAATAGTTCACATAATAAATATTAGGCAGTATTCGGGTTTTCTTCTCGATAGCTGCCTTTTTTATATTCAACTATAGAAATTTTATCCTATTTCTATAAAATATTAATATATTTATAAAATACTCATCCTAATGAAAGCGATTAGCGTTATAATACATTTAGGGTGTCGAAATATTTACTAAACAAATAAACAAAGGATGATGGGGAGAATATGGAGAAACGGGAAGGCTTAGATACGAGGACGTTGTTGTTTTTCTTTCTGCCGTTAGGATTTTCCGCGAGCCTTGTGACATTATCACATATTATCATAAATAGCACATTAGTTCGTGCAGAAAACTCGGAGTTTATTATTGCAAGCTATGCCATTGCAATGAGCTTATTTGGAATAACCGAACGACTCGGTGTCTTGCTCAGGCAAACGTGTTCATCACTTGTTCGGGATACATATTCATTTAAATTAATGTCACGATTTACTTTGTATCTTATTCTCAGCTTAACTGTTGTTGCCTGCCTAGTTGCATTTACACCAGTCGGCGATTTTATTTTTGCAGTTATTTATGGAGCTAATCCTGACATGGTCGCCTACATTAAACAAATTTATCAAGTGTTAATCTTTGTAACAATTTTTTCAGCACTACGCTGTTTAAACCAAGGTATCATCATTTATAATCGTCAAACGAAATGGTTAACGATTGGAATGGCAATAAGGCTTGCGGCGATGTACTTGTTATCGTTAATTTTCATTTCCACTGGGCATATTACCGGTAAAACTGGGGCAATCATATTTCTCGTTGGAATGATGATTGAAGCGCTCGTTAGCTATATTGAAGGTAGGTCATTAGTTCGAAAAATGCCTGAACGGCATAAGAGCCGAATTGAATCAAAGAAGTATATCTTTAAATTTTATAGTCCATTAATGCTATCATCAGTTATTATCGTTATGATTGGTCCAGCAATCAACATCTTTTTAGGGAAAACAGGGGATATCGAACTAGCAATCGCCAGTTATGCTATTGCATTAAGTGTTGCTCAGTTGTTTTTAAGCTTCTTCTCTTATATGCACCAAATTGTTATAAACTTTTATGATGACCATGAAGGAGAAGTAAAACGATTTTCACTAATTATCGGGTTTATTCCATTTAGTTTATTAGCTATTTTTTGCTTTACTCCAATCGGTGCTTTTTTCTTAGAGAACGTCATGGGAGTAACAGGAAGATTGCTTGATGCAAGCCTACAAGTGTTAATGTTTTTCTTACTCATGGCATTGATTTTTCCATTTGTCGATTATTTTAATGGCTTACTAATGATTCACAAACAAACGAAAGTAACGATTTATTCTCAATCGGCAAACCTATTGATGACACTTGTTGTATTAGTGATAGCTGTTCAGTTTGCGTCACATTGGAATGGCATCATTGGAGCGTTAGCACAATCAATGGGTATTTTAGCGGAGTTAATTGTCGTCAGTAGCATTGTTATGACGAAGGAAAGAAAAAAAGGGAAGCTGCTCCCAATAATAAAAGGTGTCGGACGTGTTAGCAGTAACCGTTAATGCACTCAAATTCCACCCAAATTAAACATTTATTAAACTGGCTAAGCTTTTTTAGCCAGTTTTTTCATGCTTTATTGACTTTCCGATATGGAAGACTACAAACGTGTCACACTTTTACGAAAGAGGGTTATGTAATGGACAAGCAAATGCATTATGGAAGTGACTATAAATTTATCCCTACAACATCAATCGGTAGTGGAGTGGGGATGGCTGTTTTACCTGACATATACCAACATACAATCCAAATTGTGAACATTTCACTTGTTGGAAATCCAGACTCGAATGAATTTGTATTAGTTGATGCGGGGATGCCCGGCTCAGCAGAGGAAATTATCTCGGTTACTGAAGAAAGATTTGGGGCAGGTAGTCGTCCGCAAGCAATTATCTTAACTCACGGGCACTTTGACCATGTTGGTGCGATTATTGAACTTGTTAACCACTGGGACGTTCCCGTTTATGCTCATACATTAGAGATACCTTATCTAACTGGACAAAAAGGCTATCCAGATCCTGATCCTACAGTTGAAGGCGGAATGGTGGCAAAAATGTCCCCGATGTTCCCAAATGAGCCGATAAATCTTGGTGACAATATAAAAGTGCTTCCAACTGACGGCATAGTCCCACATTTGCCTGAGTTCCGCTATATACACACACCAGGGCATTCTCCTGGACATGTATCACTATTTAGAGATAGAGACCGTGCATTAATTGTCGGGGATGCTTTTGTTACTGTAAAACAAGAATCATTATATAAAGTTTTAACACAAGAAAAAGAAATTAGTGGACCGCCCCGATATTTAACAACTGACTGGGATGCAGCACGAGATTCAGTAAAAAAATTAGAAGCGTTACAACCCTCTGTAGCCGTAACAGGACACGGCTTACCAATGACAGGAGCAGAATTAACAGACAACTTAACAAAACTTGCTCGTGATTTTGATAGCATCGCTGTCCCTCACTACGGAAAATATGTAAATTAACTCTGTTTCATTCCTATCTTCTCACACTATGATGAGAGGATAGGTTTTTTATCTTCAAATATCATCGAATATGATAGAAACTTTAAAGAATGCGCTCCTTCTAGTGTAATAAGTGGGAACGTCAATGAAACAACTAATTACACTCTTACCAAGTAAGTCGGTAGCATCATCATGGGCCTTTCCATTTGTTGTTTTTGAAGTGTTATGTATAAGTGATAAATAAAAAGTTGTAACAAGCGTCACAAACTCTGGTCATGTTACAGCATTATCCCGGCATTGAGCAACATGTTAGGTTTTTTTAATGCATATGAATGAACCTGGTACACTCTACTTTTTGACAAAAATCTTTACAATAGTATTGAAATTGCTGATAACCAATTGCTCCTGACAAAGTGAAACCTATACAACCCATTATTAGTAAGGTAAGGAATGTAATATTTCTTTGTATGTATACTCTCTTTCTCCTATTACTTTCTGAAATTATTTATAACAACTTAACAATAAGATAAAAAAGCAAACCGCATTAAAAAATAAATGCGGTTTTCACCTCTAAAACTCCGAAGGGTCATTATAATCATAACGAAAGCCGTCTTTTAGTACAGTTTCATTACCTTTTTCTTTAAGTAATTCTGATTTACTACGTTCTTGACTAACTCCCTGTTTACGTTGTTTTTTATTTTCTTTCACAAATATCCCTCCAGTAAGACTTTCATACTATTATTATCCCGGTAGTCCAAAATGTTTATTCAACCTTTTTCGACACCAACTCTCGACCATGAGGTAAGTACTTTTTACTAAAAATAACCATGAATATACTCCGTTTCAAAAGCAAAGTAGTAAAAAGGTTTAAGTTATCATCGTGATAACACAAATAAATTGTCACGTTTAACTAATTAACAATACTTTTTACATAGGTAATTTGTTAATAATCATAATTTATCTCCATTCTCTCTATAGATAAAATTATTTATACTACGCAATCACTTGATATAAGAGGAGTCAAGCTATATTTAACTGAAATAGTAGTTAAGGACCATGGAAAAAAATGATAATCTGACAGTACAATAAAGTCAATCATAATAATAGAAAATGTCGAGAATGAACTTAATTTGTAAAAGTAAAAGGCTAAGCTAGGTAATAGAATGTTCATTGGCAGTTAACGTCCATATTCTTTTAGACTCTCATACATAAAATAGATACTTAGAATTTAGAAGGTGAAATATAATGAAGATTTTAAAAAGACTAACTATACTGTTAGTAGGGTTAGCAATAATTTATGGAATGTCTCTTGCAGATTATAATGTTTCTGAGCAAACGGACGACAATTTCAAAGTCATCTGGAAGGAATATTCAACAAATGATAATAATGAGTTTGTTATTAAAGAGGAACTTAACTTCTTTGATGGTTTAATTAATAGTTTTGCCATATTAGGCAAGTCCATCATCGACTATCCAATGGATGGTTGGGATTTCTATAATAATTCTAAGGATGTTATCACAGACTTCGATCTCCCATTCTGGGCAAATACAATACTTGATATACTCTTATTCATTTTTTGCTTTATCGGAGCAGCAGTCGTTATGATTATTTCAATTCCAATATTATTGTATAAACTCTCTTTCTTTGAAGCAGACCCTACCTATCATTTAGGTATTTCCGTTGCCATATTTGTACTCATATTTTTTACTAAATACTCGGAAATTATCATTTATAAACGTAAACCTAAACCTAAGCCGCAATCACAACCACAACAAGTTAAGGCTTAAAAAATTTATATATAGTGCGTGAATCCATAAATAGGATTTAACGCACTTTTTTCTTGTAGTATCTTTTATTTAATATATTTTTTAATTACTTAAAAAAATAGCAGTTTAGCATTTGAAACATTCTGCGATTTACAATCAGATTTCAAGTCTTCTTACAAGAAAATCCTTCTCCAACATGATAAAATATAATAGTTAGATAAGACTTTTTCGCAAAATACATAATAGGAAGGTGTGCAACGATATGGAATATCGTCGTTTAGGCAATACCGGTCTAAAGGTAAGTGAAATTAGTTTAGGCAGTTGGTTAACGTATGGTGGATATGTGGAGGAGCAAAAAGCTACAGCTTCAATCGAAAAAGCATTCGATCTAGGCATTAACTTCTTTGACACAGCTAACGTCTATATGCGTGGAGAAGCAGAAAAAGTGGTAGGAAAAGCATTAAGCAAATACGACCGTAGTTCATACGTATTAGCGACTAAAGTATTTGGAAAAATGGGCGATGGTCCAAATGATCAAGGGCTTTCGCGTAAACATATTTTAGAGCAATGTCATGCAAGTCTTGAAAGACTGGGCACAGATTATATTGATATTTATTATTGTCACCGTTTTCATACAGAAACACCACTTGAAGAGACACTACGTGCGCTTGATGACTTAGTTAGACAAGGTAAAATACTTTATGTAGGTGTTAGTGAGTGGACACCAGAACAGATTACAGAAGCAGTACATCTTGCAGATAAAAAACTATTAGACCGAATCGTCGTCAATCAGCCAAATTACAGTATGCTGCAACGCTACATAGAAAAAGAGATTATTCCCGTCAGCGAAAAACACGGAATTGGCCAAGTAGTCTTCTCACCATTAGCTCAAGGTGTATTAACAGGTAAATACAAAAAGGGCGAAGAAGCCCCAGCAGGTAGCCGTGCAACCCAAGAAAATCTAGGCGATTTATACGGTGTACTTAATGACAAAAACTTAGACAGAGTAGAACAACTCAAAACAATAGCAGCTCATGAACAGCTTACACTCTCACAATTAGCGATTGCTTGGATATTAAGACAACCAAACGTAGCAAGCGCACTCGTAGGAGCAAGCCGTCCAGAGCAGCTCGAAGAAAATGTTAAAGCATCAGGCGTAAAGCTAAGTAATGAAACACTTCAACAAATTGAAGAAATACTAGCTGATTAATTATAAAAAATAAAGCAGAAAGTTTCTAATCTAATAGAACTTCTGCTTTTTTACGTGTTGTGATATGCTAAAACTGAATTGATTGAATATTAAAACTTATTATCTATGTGTCATGAAATACCCATAAATATGTATGAATAAAGTATAATGGTGGAGGGAATAAACGGACAGGAGTTTTTTACAGATGGATAAACAAAACAGCAAGTATCGTTGGGTCGTCTTTGGAAGTGTGTTATTGACATACTTTCTCATTGTCAGCCAACGAACCGCACCAGGATTAATTACTGACCAATTGATGACTGACTTTCACATAACAGCTTCAATGATAGGGTTGCTAACAAGTGTTCAATTTTTTGCCTATGCTGGGTTACAAGTTCCGGTAGGTATCTTATCTGACCGCTATGGTCCAAATATATTTCTAGTCATTGGTACGTTCCTTACTGGGATTGGAACGTTCCTATATAGTATAGCTGCGAATGAATATGTACTTCTAGTTGCGAGATTAATAGTTGGTACTGGCGATGCAACAATATGGATAAATCTAGTGTTAATCTTAAGCGTATGGTTCAAGGGAAATGAGTTTGTTAAATTACTAGGCATGGCCGGCATGACAGGGAGTCTCGGATTTTTAATGGCTACCGTTCCTTTTTCTATATGGATATCCAATACCGGCTGGAGACCACCGTTTTCCACAACAGGGATTATTATCTGTTTATGTGGAATCCTTCTCTATTTTGTGTTAATTCGAAATCCTAAGAAATTTGAACAAACAGAGACAAAATCCACTATAAAAAAATCTATACAACACCACGAAAAAACATCTGACATATTAAAACGTGTATTTACAAATCGCCAAGCGTGGGCAACATTTTTATGTCATTATGGTACAGTCGGAACGTATGTCGGCTTTATCGGTTCTTGGGCTGTACCTTATGGGATGAATGTCTTTGAAATGTCTCGTTCTGGTGCAAGTCAATTTGTAATGATCGGGTTATTAGGAGCAATGATTGGTGCACCGCTAACAAGTTGGCTTTCAAGTAAGCTCGGTATGATTCGCAAACCATATGTTCTTGTCCATATCGTTGTCTTACTATGCTGGTCATCTTTCATATTGTTTCAAGGAAAGCCACCATTTTTCATGCTTATCCTTCTTTATTTTTTAATTGGTTATGGAAATGGTGCAAGTGCCTTAACATTTGCTGTTGTCCGCAAAACGTTCGATGTTAAAGAAGTCGGTGTTGTCTCCGGTTTTGCGAATATGGGTGGATTTATAAGTGCTGTCCTATTACCAAGTGCGTTCGGAAAAGTTCTTGACCATTTCCAAGGTGCTGAAGCGAGTATCGGATATTTTTACGGCTTTATGATACCGGCTGTCTTTGCATTAATGGGACTGATCGGTGGCTTACTAATTAAAGAAAACTCTAGGGAAGTAGCACAAGAACAAAAGCGTAAGCACCTTGAACAGCCCCGACAAGCATAAACTAATCCTTAAATTATTGATCAGCTTATGACTTTTCGAAGGGCTAGGCGCTAGTACTGGATGTCAAGCGATTATTCACAGTATAGCTTCTTATAGTAAAAAAAGAGCTATCAGCTAAATCGGTAATCATAAATGAACACCGATATGAGAAACATAAGTAATGGAGTACTCTATTCCATTGCTTTTTTTTGTACACTAAACTTTTTACAACCTATGATATGATGATAATTAATGACGTACTAAGGAGACGAAAATGACAGAACAAGCAAAAATTGGTTGGAATTTTGAAAATAGTTATACATCATTGCCACAAACATTTTTCAAAAAACAGCTACCGACAGAGGTTCAATCACCGACAACCATTATTTTAAACAAAGAATTGGCCGAATCACTTGGCTTAAATACTGAAGAATTAGATACCGAGCTTGGTGTACAGCAGTTAGCTGGTAACACAATCCCAAGCGGAGCAGCACCTCTTGCACAAGCCTACGCTGGTCATCAATTTGGACATTTTAATATGCTCGGAGACGGGCGGGCCATTTTATACGGGGAGCATATCACACGATCTGGTAATCGAGTTGATATTCAACTAAAAGGAGCAGGTAGGACGCCTTATTCTCGTGGTGGAGATGGACGGGCAGCACTAGGTCCAATGCTAAGAGAATACATAATTAGTGAGTCAATGTATGCATTAGGCATTCCAACAACTCGGAGTCTTGCGGTTATTACAACAGGAGAGGAAATCATCCGTGAAACAATGCTGCCAGGTGCAATTTTAACACGTGTAGCTGCTAGCCATATTCGTGTCGGAACGTTTCAATATGCAGCACAATGGGGGACGGTCGAAGAACAACGTAAATTAGCAGATTATACAATCTCGCGGCATTATCCGGATATAACAAATGACACAAATCGTTATGTAATGTTTTTGAGAGATGTCATAAATCGCCAAGCACAGCTTATTGCTAAATGGCAGTTAGTCGGCTTTATTCATGGTGTTATGAATACTGATAACATGACAATTAGCGGGGAAACAATCGATTATGGCCCATGCGCATTTATGGATACATACAATCCTGCAACTGTTTTTAGCTCGATTGACAGAGAAGGCAGGTATGCATACGGTAACCAACCATATATTGGCGGGTGGAACTTGGCGCGCTTTGCAGAAACGTTACTACCCTTTCTTGATGATGAAGAAGAAAAAGCACTCGAAATTGCTCAAGCTGAAATTTCTAATTACACTGCATTGTTTTATCAATTTTGGAATACCGGAATGAGAAAAAAGCTTGGCCTCTTTCACAAAGAAGAACATGACGGGTTACTAATTGAGGAACTTCTAAATCTAATGGAAAAATATGCAGCAGATTATACGAACACGTTTAGAGCACTGACACTAGAACAACAACTAGAAACTCCATTGTTTAAAAGTGAAGAATTTAACATATGGTATAACAAGTGGCAAAAAAGATTATCACAACAAGTTGAAACAAAGGAAGCAGCTATCACACTAATGAAACAATCAAATCCATCAATCATCCCGAGAAATCATCGAGTTGAGGAAGCATTATCAGCGGCAGTAACAGAAGGGGATTTTACTGTTTTAGAAAAACTGTTGCACGTTCTTAAAAATCCATATGCCTATTCATTAGAACATGAGGATTATACAGTCTGTCCAGCCCAACAAACACCTTATCGCACATATTGCGGAACATGAACGTAAAAAAGGAGCAATAATTATGACGCAACTATTCAAGCAGCCTGCACTTCTTGTTTTAGATGCACAAATCGGCTTTGACGACCCTTATTGGGGAAAACGAAATAACCCGGATGCTGAAGACAATATCGTAAAGCTATTAACAACTTGGCGTAAAAAAAAATGGGAGATCATATATTCACAACACCTTTCAATGGACCCTAAATCACCGTTACATTACAAATCACAAGGAACTGAATTTAAAGCAATGCTTAAACCAATTCAAGGTGAAGCTATTTTTCAAAAGAGCGTAAATAGTGCTTTTATCGGAACAAAGCTTGAAACTTACCTTCAGGAAAAAAAGATTCAATCTGTCGTCATCACAGGATTTTCAACACAACATTGTGTTTCCACAACAACACGAATGAGTGGTAACTTAGGTTATGAAACATATCTAGTCTCTGATGGAACAGCAGCCTATGAACTTACAGATCATGAAGGAACCTATTATCCACCTGAAGCGATTCATAACCATGAACTAGCAACATTACACAAGGAATTTGCAACAATTGTTACGACAATTGAACTAATTAAACAAATTGGGCAATCAATTAGCAATTAAGAATATATAAAGCAAAAGGGTGACTCAATCATTTTGAGTCACCTCTAAATTCGTCACTTTTCCTTTTCATTCTTTAGCATTCTATGAAAAGGACATTTTGAAAGAGCCGAATCATCATCATGTAAAAAGTATTGTTTCCATTCAAAGTTATCCTCATTTCCATAACTGTTTAATTCGGGGTGAATCGGGACAGAGTCATACTTTTCAATTCGCTTCCGTACTTGTTTTCTGATTTTTTCTGCGTACTTAGGAGATTCTCCAAACTTCGTTAACACCCATCTCGGAGTAATTGCTAGCATATACTCGTCAAAGTGTCTGCTTTTTCGATTTCGATGTGCAGGAGTACCACAATACATAAAGTATTGTTCACCATGAAAACAAAATTCCCAAAGCGTTTCCTCTGGATTAGAAGGAATATGTGCTGGCCACTCTTTTTCATCATGACTCGCTAAATCATTCATTTGATTCCAAAAAATTTCTTCGAATTGTTCAACTGTATACGTTTCTTTCAGCACTTCTGGTGTATTGAAAAAGATTATCAATGAAGTATAATCCCCAAACTCATTTGATGATTCTGTATACTCAGCTAAAAGCTTTCTAAGTTGAATTTTAGCCTCCTCGTTACGAGGGTCTGGTAGAAAACCATAACGAAGATGGTTTAATGCAAAGCCTTGTGTTGCCGGTATACAAGGAAATAACTGCTCTCTGTCCTTCATTTTTTTTGCGAACTTTTCAAACGTCTCTTTTTCCCAATCTGACAATCTATCTATATTAATGGGCTCTAATTGTTGCAATCCTTTCATGGCTTCATCACCTCCTAAAGCTTATACAGTATACGAATAGGCTCTTTAGAAGGTGAATGTCCAACTACTATTTAAAATGGGGACTGTCCCCCAACCCTTTAACGCAGTAATAGAGCGGGGGACTGTCCCTCAACTATTTAACGCGGTAAATCAGCGGGGGACTGTCCCCACACACATTATTTATTGTACAGTATCGTCTGTGCGACCCCGATAAAGTATTCTGATTCCACGATGATGTGGTGCATGACGACCTTTGCCGTTTGATTTGTTTTTATTGGTTCACTTTTTTCTGTGAGCATGCGGCAATAATCAGTGAACTCCTCACTTTGCTTTAAACAGAATGTTACAAGCTGGAGCACATCTTGATAAAGTGCTTGAGAGACTTGTCCATTTGATCGATTGACGGTTTCAATATAGCGAACAACACGTTGATGTGCTTTTGCAAATTCCGCTTCCCACTTTTGTAACCCGGTTACATATTGTTCTTCAAGACCCTTTACAAGTTCACGAATTACAACTGTATGCTCCTCCTCTTGATGTTTCCAAAATTCTGCTTCATCTAGTACACGTAAAGGCATTTGGTTTCCGTAATAAAATTGCATAATATCCTCCCCATATTAATTAGTCCATTCATTATTATGTATTCAGCCCGTCCATATGAAAGAACTATAAAAATAAAAGAGGAATTACTCATTGTTTTTCACAACAGCTCATAGGATAGAGGCAAGCAGAGAGAAAGAGGTGAGATGATGGCATATCCAGGCTCGAAAGGATGGTTCGTTCAGCAGTTAAAGGCAAATGGGATTTCACGTCATCCTAGTGAAAAAAGAAAAATTGAGTTATACAAATCGTATATTTTAAGAGGCCTCTATCACGAATATGTCTTGAAGAAAAAAAGATGAGGGGGGAGGTTTACAGGTTCAAGAGAGGGCGATTTCACTCACCCTCTTATTCAATAATGAATCATAGACTTATAAAATGAAAATGAGTAACTGTGCCATAACCGCTACTAAAATAAGTGCAAACGGATAGGCAGCAGCATAAGCGATTGTTGGGTCTTCAGCATCAACTAACTGATTTACAGACCCTAAGCCAGGCGTACTTGTCATTCCGCCACATAACGCTCCAAGTGAATGAAGCATACTTAACTTAAACACCTTTCTAGCAAAAACGTAACCGACAATCATCGGTACAATTGTAATTAAAGCACCACCAATCAATAGACTCATACCTTCAGTTTTTACGACATCTACTATACCTTGACCTGCAGCTCCTCCTGCTCCAGCTAAAAATAAAGCGAGACCAATATCACTAATTACTTGATTCGCTGGCTGATAATACCTCGTATGAATTGGACCAAGTTTACCAAAATGACCAATGATTAAAGCAATAAATAACGGTCCACCGGCAACACCTAATGTAATTATTCCTAAACCAGGTAAAGGTATTGGTATCATCCCAACTAAGATTCCGATTAATAAAATAATACTTAATGACAGTAAATCAACATTTGTAACAGTCAATTTATTACGAGCAAATAGCTTTTCAACCTCATCTAACCGATCCTCACTACTAACAAGGCGAAGCACATCACCACGCTCAAGGCGAATTCTCGGATTCTGTGGGTATTCAATACCAGCCCGTTCCATTCGTGTTACCGTTACCCCATATTTGCGACGTAGCTGGAGCTCTTTCAGGTTTTTCCCAATTACTTCATCCGAATCAACAATAACGTTCCGAAATATTATATTGTCAACATTTATCAAGTTAGTTTGAACCTCAACACCGGCATAGGAACTAAATGCATTCAGTTCACGCTTTGTTCCGACAGTAACGAGCTGGTCACCTATTAATAGCACGGTATCATTTAGGGCAATAATATTACGAGTACCTCTAATAACACGAGAAATAACAACCGAATTTCGCTTCTCGAACTTTAGTTCCTTCAAAGTCCGTTTATTAATGCTAGGATTCGTCACTTCAATCGTCATTACTTCAGGTGACTCTTCATTTTTAGTTGGGCTTGTTGTTTGTTGTAAATCAGCTATCAAATCTACCTTAAGTAGGCGAGGGACAAGCTGAACGAAAATAACAACAGCAAGTACGCCAAAAGGATAAGCAATCCCGTAGCCGACGGACGCAAGTGGATCCTTTGTTGCTTCAAGAGCGGCCGCGAGACCAGGAGTACTTGTCAACGCACCTGTCATAATCCCGATACTTAATGACTCTGGTAAATGAAAAAGTTTAGAGACAAGTACTGTCGTTACTACAGCAGAAAAGATAATGACGACAGCAACAATTCCAAAAATAAACCCACTTGAACGTATCATCCGGAAAAATCTCGGTCCAGCATTCAAACCTACCGCAACGATAAAGAGGCTAAGACCAAAATTTTGTATGAGTGGGGAAATTTGATAGCCAAAATGCCCAAAAACCATCCCAGTTAACAAAATCCCTGCTGCCCCTAAACTCAAGCCTTTAACTTGTATTTGACCGAACCATGAGCCGATAAATAAAATAATAAATAATAAAATTAATGGTTCATGTAAAAGCTTTTCTGCAAATTCCACAAGCGTGCCTCCACCAAATGAATCTAATGTACTAAGCCACCACGATCCATTTGAAATAATTGTCGATAACGTTTATTAGTTTTTATTAATTCATGATGACTGCCTTTCATCGTCACTAATCCGTTATCTAAAAATATGACTTGATCCATCCTATCCATTGCAACTAAGTGATGGGTTATCCAAATCACTGTTTTATTCTTTAGAGCTGTAAAAATCGTATTGAGTAATGTTGCTTCAGTTAATGGGTCTAGACCAATTGTCGGTTCATCAAGAATAACGATAGGTGTATCTTTTAATAATATTCGTGCAAGAGCAATTCGCTGGCGCTCACCACCTGAAAAGCGCTGCCCGGTTTCTTCCATTTGTGTTTCAAGTCGTTTTGGCAACGACTCAATATAATCAGCTAAGCCAACTTGTTGCATCACCTCGATAATCTCTTCTTTGGAGGCATGCTCATTTCCTAAGCGAATATTATTTTCAATTGATGTTGCAAATAAATAAGGCTTTTGATTTAACACACTTATTAGGTCATAAATATGTTCTCCAAATGAAGAAGGGGAGACGCCACCAATTGTAACCATACCTTCATTTGGAATGAGTGTTCCTTGTAGTAGTTGAATTAATGTCGACTTTCCTGCACCACTTTTCCCGAGAAGAGCAATTTTTTCGCCTTGTTTAACTGATAGCGTAATATTCTGCAGCGCATAAGCTTGTTGCTGTTGATCGTAACGATATTGAAGATTATTCACCTCAATATTTACATGATCAATAGATGCAGCATCAATTGATATAGTTTTCACTGGCTTCTCATGAGCAAAGGCTTGAATTTTGTCAATCCTTTTTAACGATTCCACATATGAGCTCACACGATCGACCGCGTGGGAAACTTGAATCATACCTTCCAGTATAGGCAAGGTCACTAATGTAAATGCTGCGATATATGCAGGTGCAAATTCTTCTGCTTGCACCATGTTACTAGACCAAATCGCAATTGATACCATGACTATTCCTGATATTAGTTGTAGTTGAAATCCTCTAGATTGCGTCCAAAACACGATTGAACGGTTAATGTCATTGATTTTCATTTGGGCATTGTAGAAGTCCCCGATAAATTGCTCACTTTTTCTGCTAATCATCCAATCTCTCAGCCCGAACAAACTATCTGTTAATGTTTCATATTGTTTAGTATGCCTCATTTTCTGATTTAATTGTCTTGATTTTAGAAAGTAAAGCGAAAAAATAGGGTAGATAAATACGATTAAACAAAGACAAAACAGTATCCAAATCGTAAATTTCCAATCGAAAACAGCAATTGTCATTGTTGACATAAAGAGAATGACGAGTGCACTAATGGTTGGAAAAATCGTTCGAATGTAAACATCCTGTAAATGCTCAATATCATCTGCTAATGTCCCTAATAAATCACCAGTCTTAAAATGATTATGGATAAATAAAGCTTGTGGTTCAATCATTTCATATAATTTCACACGCATTGCACTTACTATTTTTAAAACGGCATTATGACCTGTAAGCCTCTCAATATATTGAAAAACGGCCCTTGAGATTCCGAACGTGCGGACACCAACAATGGGTACATATAAGAGTAAAATTGTCTCAGGTCGAAGAGAGGCTCTAGAAATTAAATAACCTGATGTAAATGCAAGTAGCGCACTTGTAGCGATCGTTAACACTGAAAAGAAAATGGCAAGAACGATTGATTTTATATATTCCTTTAGGTATGGAGTAATGTACACCTTAAAAAGATTCATCTAATGATTCACCTCCTATAAAATCGAAATAATATCCTTTTTTATCATACAATTCCTCATGTGTTCCAGCTTCAACTAACTTTCCTTTTTGTAAAACAAAAATGTAATCCATATCCTTTATCCAATGGAGACGATGAGTTGCAAAAAAGACTAGCTTATTCTCTAATAAAGGAAGGAGCATCTGCTTCATTTCGTACTCTGTTTCTACATCTAAATGTGCTGTCGGTTCATCAAATAATAAAATCGGCTGATTTTTCAACAAGACGCGTGCTAATGATATCCGTTGTTCTTCACCTCCGCTTAAGGACCGTCCACCTTGACCGATTTTTTCGTTAATACCGTTCGGAAGACTGTGAACCAGCTCTGTTAATCCTGCCAGCTTTATTGCTTTATGCAACTGTTCATCTGTTGCAGTCTGATCATTCCACCGAATGTTTTCAGCAACTGTCCCAGAAAAAATATACGGATGCTGTGGAATATATGAAAGCTGTTTATGCCATTGCTCAATCGAAAAATGGGGGATTTCCACACAATCAATTACAATGGAGCCCTCGGTCGGCACAGTAAACCCAGCTAGCACATCAATCAATGTTGATTTACCTGCACCAGATGCCCCTATAATTCCTATTTTATTAAAGCCTTTAACCTCAAACGAAATACTATCGAGAAGCTTACGTTGTTCTTCCTCGGATGTCACTGACATATGTTTTATCGATAATGTTGTATCACGATTCCAAGCAGGGAGGGAGAAGTCACGATTCATAAACGGAATATTCTTCTCCTGTAGTATTTCATGAATTTGCCTACTTGCTTCTTTTCCATCCATCGTTGCATGAAAATCATTGCCAAATTCCCGTACAGGTGCAAAATATTCAGGTGCTAATATAAGCATTGCAAGAGCAACTTCTAATCCGGTTGTGCCCTCAATTAATCTCACCCCTAATTCAACAGCAAGGACAGCAATTGACAGACTAGAGAAAAATGTTAACGAAAATGTTGATAAAAATGCTAACCGTAACGTTCGGTTCGTAGCAATTCGATATTTATTACTGACCGATGCGATTGCTCTAACATGGGATTTGCTTCTTCCTAAGTAAGTCAAAGTAACAATTCCACGTAAAGAATCAACAAAGTGGCGTGACAATAACCGATAAGTATCCATTTGGTCATCAATTTTCTTTTTAGCAGCTAACCCTAGTAGCGCTAAAAAAACAATCATAATCGGCATTGTAATTAGCAGTACAATACCAGAGAGAGTATCAGAGTAGAAGACATATAATAAAATAATTGCGGGGATAATAAACATAGATAGAAAACGAGGAATAAACAATTCTAGATACTTACGAAATTGCTGAATACCCTCTATAGTCAAAGTAATGATATTTCCTGTCCCATGTCTTGAAACGCTTTTTGGTCCGACTGCAAAAAGCTTCGACAATAGCTTCTTTTGAAGAGCTATCGAAGTTTGTTCAGCATAACGATAACTCAAACGTTCCTTCATCCATTGGAGAAAATGTCGGAATGAAAAGAGACTTATAAACAAGGTGAAATAGGGAAGGACAGCTTGCCAAACTGTCCCGTGAAATAAATTCGTAATCATTTTAGATAAATAGATTGCTTGAAAAACAATTGTGAAACCTTGAACAATCGTTAGCACAGAAATTACTATAAATATTCGCTTAATACCTCGGTATGTTAATAATGTTTTGTCCATTAGTATTCTAGATGCTCCTTACTTGTTACTCGTTTTCTAAATACATAATAACTCCAAATCGTATAAGCTAAGACGATCGGTACCATTACCACAGCTACAATCGTCATAATCTTTAAAGAATATTGGCCTGAAGCTGCCTGATATATCGTTATATTGTTTTCAGTATCTAGTGAACTGATTAATACATTTGGGAATAATGTAACGAAAAAGGATGCAGTCACTAAAATCATAATCAACCCGGTTACTGTAAAGCTTAAACGCTCTCGTTTTTGTTTTAATAACGGTAGGAGCAGCAAAAATAGGAAAACAGCGATACTATACATCGGAATAATAAACATTCCTTTGTCTGTAAATGCAGGCGTAAATATGGCAGTTAACACGATAAATAAGATAATAACAACGCCTGATACAATATAGATTTTTTTCGCCTGTTCACGCGCACGTTCCCTTAAAGAATCAGTTGTTTTTAACGAAATAAACATCAAGCCATGTAAATAGGAGAGGAGAACAAAAGCAACACCACCAGCAACATTATATAAATTGACAATATCCGTAAAGCCAGCGTACATGTTCATACTCCGATCTACAGGCAACCCTTGAATCAAGCTTGAAAACAATACCCCAATTAAAAATGGGGGAAGAATACTTCCTAAAAATATCGACCAATCCCATGTTTGTTTCCATTTTTGCATTTGTGCTTTGCCTCTAAACTCAAACGAAACCCCACGAGCAATTAATGCTAACAAAAGCACAACAAACGGAATGTAATAGCCGCTAAATAAGGTTGCATACCAATGTGGAAATGCCGCAAACATCGCACCACCGGCAGTAATTAACCAAACCTCATTTGCATCCCAGAAAGGACCGATCGTGTTGATAAGCACTCGTTTTTCAGTTTCATTTTTGGCGAGAAACTTCGTACTCATTCCAATACCAAAATCAAAACCTTCTAAGAAGATAAAACCTACAAATAATATTCCGATTAATAAAAACCATATCTCACTTAACTGCATGTTCCAAACCTCCTTGATTAAATGGGTCTGATGCAGAAATATCTTCTGCGATTTTCGCATGTGGTCCTTGCTTAATCACTTTCACAAATAGGTATACAGTTGCCGCAAATAATAGTGTGAAAATGGTTAAAAATGCAATTAATGAAAATAATATCTGTCCAGATGTAACATTCGGACTAACTGCTTCTGCTGTTTTAAATAACCCATTTACAATCCAAGGCTGACGGCCAATCTCAGACATAATCCAACCCGAAGTATTTGCAATAAACGGCGCTGCAATCATAAATACCATTACTCTTAAATAAACTGGATGATTTTCTGGTTTCCCCCATTTACGATAGATGAGACCGAGTATTGAAAGAAGTATCATTGCACTGCCAAAACCAACCATAATCCGAAAGCTCCAAAATGTTGTTTTAACTGGTGGAATATAATTTCCTTCACCATATTTTTCTTCATATTGTGACTGAATCGTGTTCATTCCTAATACTTCACCTTTGAATTCACCGTAAGATAAGTAACTCAATAAGTAAGGAACTTTTAAACTTGCACTAACTTCCTTGTTATCAGTGTCAATATTGGCAATAACAGTCCAAGGTGCCGGGTCTGTCGTATCTTCATAGATTCCTTCTGCAGCAGCCATTTTCATTGGCTGTGCTTCAACAAGATATCCTGCCTGCGAGTGCCCTGAAAAGGCAATTCCTATCGATGAAATACTTCCGACAATTAATGCAATCGTCATTGAAGATTTAAAGAATGTTACATCTTGTTTCTTTAACAACTTCCATGCGCTAACACCAATAATAAAGAAGGCGCCTGTTGCAAATGCTGCAAATACTGTATGCGGGAAAGCCACTAATACCTTTTCGTTTGTAAGTACAGCGAGTAAATCATTCATAAGTGCCCGCCCATTTTCCAGCTCGTAACCTACTGGATTTTGCATAAAGGAGTTAGCAGTTAATATCCAAAACGCAGATAAAACAGTTCCGATTGACACAAGCCAAATACAAGCTAAATGTAATGCTTTTGGTATACGGTTTTTCCCAAATACCCAAATTCCAATAAACGTTGATTCAATAAAGAAGGCTAGTAATGCTTCAATTGCCAATGGAACACCAAAAATATCACCCATAAATCGTGAATATTCGGACCAGTTCATTCCAAATTGAAACTCTTGAATAATCCCCGTTACAATTCCTACCGCAAAGTTAATTAAAAAGAACTTCCCCCAGAAATCTGTCATTTTTGAGAACATTTCATTTTTCGTCACAAAGTGCATCGTTTGCATAATCGCAACTAAAAAAGCAAGTCCGATTGACAATGGGACAAAGAAATAATGAAAAATTGTCGTTGATGCAAATTGTAATCTTGCCAGCATAAGTTCTGTCATATTATCCCTCCTACGTATTTCCAATTAAAATATAGCACCAAAATAGCCATCCTTCATTGTGAAAATGTGAACATAATATGAAGCTATTGTTACAATAATTTGTCAAGGACTAATTTTTGGATCGCCATTTTAAAAGGGATTTTTAGTAAAACTTTATCATGAACCACAAACTAATCCTGAATGAAGGGGAATAGAAATTAAGGTAATAAAAGAATTATAGGAAGGATTTATTGAAAGGTTATTAACTAAATGTTTTTTATATTTTCAATGAAGATTAAGAAAGAAAAGTAACTCAATCCGACAGCTAAGTAGAAATCCACCAGTATAAGAAGATATTCGAAACCTACAATTTTTAACAAATGCTGTAATTTTAAATGTTTGTCACCAAACAAATAACTACATTCCTTCAAAAAAAAGTCAAAACCATTTAACAAAGCTTAAAATTTCACATAAAAATTTCATCTAATGACTATTGTATGAATTCTTTATAGTGTAAACTAGAATTATGTCGAAAGATGAAAAGATAAAATTCCTTGTGGAGGTCTTCACTTAATAATGTCTAATCAATATCCAAAAACAAAATTAAAAATCTTTACACTAAATTCAAACAAAGCACTAGCGGAAAAAATTAGTGACTGCTTTGGTGTAGAATTGGGAAAAAGCTCTGTAACTCGCTTTAGTGATGGTGAAATCCAAATTAATATAGAAGAGAGTATCCGTGGCAATGATGTCTATATCATCCAGTCTATAAGCAACCCAGTAAACGAGCATTTAATGGAACTACTTATCATGGTTGATGCGTTAAAACGTGCTTCTGCAAATACAATCAATCTAGTCATCCCTTATTATGGCTATGCTAGACAAGACCGAAAAGCACGAGCAAGAGAGCCAATCACTGCGAAGCTTGTAGCAAATCTCATTGAACGAGCTGGAGCAAACCGTGTCATCGCACTCGACCTCCATGCACAACAAATTCAAGGGTTCTTTAATATTCCAATTGACCACTTATTAGGTGTACCAATACTAGGAGAATATTTTTTAAACAAAAATTTAGATGATATCGTCGTTGTTTCTCCTGACCACGGTGGTGTAACACGTGCACGTAAATTAGCAGACCGTCTTAAAGCACCGATTGCCATAATCGACAAAAGACGACCAAGACCAAATGTAGTGGAAGTGATGAACATCGTCGGAAATATTGAAGGCAAAACAGCGATATTAATTGACGACATCATCGACACAGCCGGTACAATTACATTAGCAGCTAACGCACTAGTGGAAAATGGCGCGAAAGAAGTATACGCGTGCTGTACACATCCAGTTCTATCAGGCCCAGCAATCGACAGAATCGACAATTCGAAAATTAAAGAACTAGTCATTACTGATACAATTGCACTTCCAGAAGAAAAACGCATTGACAAAATTGTCGAGCTTTCCGTTGCACCACTTATTGGTGAAGCAATAAAACGGATACACGAAAATTTATCAGTTGATGAACTCGTTCAATAATTAATATTTTTTATATATTTAAAAGGGTAGAATTTATCATCATGGATGGAATATTCTACCCTTTTTGCTTTACATTTACTTTATTAGCTTGAAATGAGGTTACTCTAATCATTTTAATGAATCAATTTCCATAACAGGTAAGCCAATAATGAGCAAGTAATATTACAACCTTTATGGCACAATACTACTAACAAGTATTCGTTTTATAAAATGCATAAGCATATTTGTTTGTTTACTTACCATCAATTGTTACTATAGTAATATACCGTGAGAGAAAGGATTATAAATATGTCAACTATAAATATACCCGTATCAGTTTTAAATTTAGCACCCGTTCGTGAAGGGCAAACTCCTAAAGATGCTGTTGACTCAATGGTAGATTTAGCACAAGCAACGGAAAAGATGGGCTATAAGCGCTATTGGATAGCTGAACATCATAACTCGCCAACACTTGTAAGTTCTGCAACTTCAATTCTAATCAAACATACGTTAGAACATACGAAGACTATTCGTGTCGGTTCAGGAGGAGTAATGCTACCGAATCATTCACCTTTAGTTGTAGCAGAACAATTCGGAACAATGGAAACAATTTATCCAAACCGACTTGATTTAGGGTTAGGGAGAGCGCCAGGCACAGATATGATGACCGCAAGTGCATTAAGACGCTCACAGAATGATTCAGTTTACACATTTCCTGACGATATTAATGCATTGCTTACATATTTCGGTCCGGAAGAAAAACAGGGTTATGTAAAAGCTTATCCAGGAGTAGGGACTAACATCCCGATTTATATTCTTGGTTCATCAACAGATTCAGCATATTTGGCAGCAAAACTTGGATTACCATATGTGTTCGCATCCCATTTTGCACCAAGATATATGGAAGAGGCAATTTCCATTTATCGTGCTAGATTCCAGCCATCACAGTACTTAGACAAGCCGTACATGATGGTTTGCCTTAACGTCATCGCGACAGAAAACGATGCAGAAGCCGAAAAAGAAATCACAACAATGCAGCAATTTTTCCTAAATGTTGTCCGTGGCTCCAGCAATCCATTACAACCGCCTGTTGATACGATGGAAGGAATATGGAGTCCAGCCGAAAAAGAAATGGCTTCATCAATGTCAAGTGTGACATTTATGGGAAGTAAAGAAACAGTAAAAGCACAGCTAATCAACTTCCAAGAGAAATACAATGTCGACGAAATTATGGCCGTTTCCTATATTTATGACGAAGACAAGCAAAAACGCTCATACGAGATATTAAAGGAAATTGTCAAAGAAAAGTAATACTTATAAAAGCAAACCTTGCAGTACAAGAGGTTTGTTTTTTATTCTATTCATTTATCTAAGATTTTCCTTGTAAAAAGGACACGGAATAACATATGTCGAATATATCCAAACATATCAACTAATTTGGAGGGAGACTTTTGAATCCAATCTCAAAGAAAATCGGTGGTGTCTTTATTCCTGTACGAAATGTCGAAAATGCCCGTGATTGGTATTGTGACTTATTAGGATTGCCAACAAACGGGGATATCTTTTTTGACCATATCTATGTGCTTCCATTAGAAGGTCCAAATATTGTCCTAGATAGCAAACTATACAGCCCTGAAAACATTTTTCAAGTACCAGCATTCCAATTAAACACAAATGATATAAAGCAGGCTTATCAATATATGATAGAAAAAAATGTTGAACTTATAACAGGAATTGAACATGGACATTGGTTTAACTTTAAAGATCCTGATGGAAATATATTAATGATTTGTCAGTAATGGCAAAACAAGACTCAAATCTTAAGTTTTGCTCTTTATACTTATGAGAAAGTAGCCCGTACAAATTAACAAATATTCTTATGATTTGTATTAAGATACAAATATAAACTATGATAAAGATAAAATTCACCTGAATTAATTTTATCTTTTCAGAAAACGATATAAAAGAATCCGTTATGAATATTGGGATTTTTAAAAGGAGTAATTAATTATGGAAACAATTCAAGATATTAAGCATACAATCCGTCTCGGAGCACCTTTACAAAAGGTATGGGAAACGGTGTCATCATCTGAAGGCATATCATCATGGTTTATGCCTAATGATTTTGAACCTAAAGTAAGTCACGAATTTACCTTACAATCTCCGTTCGGTCCATCTCCATGCAAAGTAATAGAAGTCGATGAGCCGAACAAAATTTCGTTTACATGGGATGTAGATGGTTGGATTATTACTTTCCTTCTAAAAGACTTAGGTGAAGAAACAGAATTCACCCTTATTCATAGTGGCTGGGGAGCTTCAGAAACGATTACAAAAGCGAACGAGAAAAGTTCAGTTGTTCGTGAACGAATGAATAATGGTTGGAATGACATCGTAAATAAACAACTTCGAAAAGTAGTAGAAGGATAATAGTTCATTAATCTTAACAGCGAAGGTTATAGCTACTAACCATTATGGTGATAAGAAAAAAGGTCCTTATTTTAATCAAAAGATATTATAGACGTTATTCCAGTGGAATAGCGTTTTTTAGTTGCATTAAATTTAAGCTTAGCTGTACTAAATAAAAGGTATCGTAGGCGGTTCTGTTTGAATTAGAGGGGGGAGCTTTTTGAATTGCCCACTAATTTATTTATATTATCATAACGACTTTTTATTATTGGAAGCATCGTGAAAATATTATAAAATATTCCTATTGCAATCTACTATTTTTATCATTAAATTAACTATCTAAGGTTAGGTGATCCTATGACGAGTACTTTGAATAACGACGATAAACAACAAGTTTGGGACTATGTAGTAGCAAGAATTGAAGAATATGGGTACGGTCCTAAAGAAACACTTGATATGATGATGCACTTCATTACAGGTAATGATTTTCGCACAATAGGGAAAGAAACGGAAGCAGATTTAAGACAATTAGCATACAAACAAGAAATTATTGATTATCTTTCCAAGCAAAATATAAACAATGGGTTAAAAGCAGAAAATTTGTTATATCCAAGCAACGATAATTCCAGTTATGTTGAACTAAAAGAAAATGACATAAAAACAATTCTACGTAGCTTTGAACAATCCGTTTGGGAAATGAAATCGTATGAGGAATTTAAAAGACTTCTTAAGCATTTGAAATTTGAAGATGACGATTATTACTTGGTTACAGAAAATTTATTCAATCCACCAATAACTGACATGAAGGAACGTGCTTCTTATATTGCAAAAACCTACCGAAAACTTGCCTATCAATACCTTTCCTATTTACAAAAGAATGTAGAAGTTAATAAAGATTCGATAAACATCCTCTCAAACAAAGAAATAACTGATGATAAAACATCTGTGAAAACTATAAACATAAACGAAGCATATCAAGCGAAGCTATGGAGCGAAGTAAAGGAGAAAATCTCCAAAAAAATTAGTAAACCTTCCTATGAAACTTGGATATTAAACACCGAAGTCAAAATAGATGATGATTTATTATATGTTATTGCACCAAATGAATTCTCAAGGGATTGGCTTGAATCACGATATAAATCTCTAATCTTTGATACATTACGTGAAACAGCAGGTCAAACATTTGAAGTAGAAATGATAACAATTAATACGCCTTTATACTTAATTGACGATGAATACACATCACCGCGAAGTGAACATCGACATAAAAATATGAGTAAATCAATCCATAAAGGGGATTTAGAAGAACTCTTAAATAAAATATCAGAGATAAAAAAAGATATGTACGCATTTAAGCGTAAGACAAATAAGAAAATGGATGACATTTTGGAGTTGGTCAACAATAAAGTATAATTTTTTCCTCGGAACACCCCCTAAACGTGTACCGTGAGGGAGTACAGTAAGAGGAAAGCAACTTAAAAACTTTTTCGAAAGACCCAAGCAACATGTAGGTAGTTAATGAAGGGGAATAGTTAAAAAAATAAGTGAGGAGGACTAATTATCGTCCATTTAAGATTCTTTGAAGATTCAGATTTTCAGCAACTTATTGATTGGATAAAGACACCAGAGCTTTTACTCCAATGGGGTGGCCCACAGTTTCGCTATCCATTAAGCGAAGAACAATTAAAAAGTTATGTAAAAGGTGCTAATAAAGACAAATCCAATCATTTTATATACAGTGTAGTAAACAATACCAATGAAGTAATCGGACATATTTCATTAGGAAATATTGACCGAGAAAACGAGTCAGCTCGAGTAGGAAAAGTGCTAGTAGGTGAGCAAACGTTAAGAGGTAAAGGAATTGGTCAATTAATGATGACGCAAATTCTTAAAGTCGCCTTTGAAGAGCATAACTTACATAGAGTTAGTCTTGGAGTGTTTGATTTTAATTTTTTAGCAATTGCATGTTATGAATCTGTAGGGTTTGTCAAAGAGGGTTTACTAAGAGATGCTAGGAAAATGGGAGAGCAATACTGGAGTCTTTGGGAAATGAGTATGTTGAAAGATGAATGGGAAAAACGAAATGAAGAATAGACAGCTTATTGCTGCTATTAATCCATCACTATATATAAATTAATAGTTACTTAGGATTCAATTGGACAAGTATCTATTCTGGAGATTTTCTCACATATTAGTTAGTGAGCTATCTTTAGAAGAATTATGAGATAGGTAGAATCGGAGTGGAAAAAATGAAACCAAATTATACATCGTTAGGTTTCTCTGACAAAATGGGACCTAAGTTAAGAAAGTTAATTGAACATCAACTATCGAAAGATATATATGCATATGGCCTGATTGAATCCCAATTGAAATTTGATTGGTCCGAAAGTTGTATAGAAGGACACGATACCGATTACTTAGATGGCACTGTAGAGAATTTCTCAGGAATTAACATATTTAATGAAAAGGATGAACATATTGCAGAAGGATGGATGGAATTTATTCATGAGCCAGCATTTCACTTTTTTATTGCGTATTGGGAATTCATTCACATTATTGAAATGGGAAGAGAAGTTGTTATAAAAGATTCAGTTGGCATACCTCCTCATATTTTTAAGAAGATTCCGAAACAATTACAAGCTAAATATAAAGATAATTTATTGGTTGATGTCTGTAGGTAATTGAATAATAAACATGGTAACGTAGTTACATTATAGAGCCAATAAAAAGGGTGACAAAAAAATAATCTGTCAAAACAGTAATCACTGTAAAATAGATTAAACGAGGGATTAGTAATCTATCTTAATTGTATAGGTGGATAGCAACTTTCTAGTAAGTTGTTGTCTTTTACTTAATCAATAAAATTATGGAGGCTGATTACTAGATTCCTACAAGATGGCTGGGGAACAAAACTTACTCGTTATAAAAATTTATAACTATCAATTGATGTTTATGAACTAGCTTCAATCGTAATCAACTATCATCGATATGTTGAAACAAAAGGGATGGACAAAATAATAGTAAAAGAGGCTGGGACATAACAAAAATAACCTAGTTAAATACGAACATTATTTTTAGGGTCTAATGTTACAAATTCTGTCAAGGTTGATTGGAGCGGAAGTGCGAGACTCCTGCGGGATGCGTGGGAGAGGTGAGACCCCACAGGAGTTTACTCCGAGGAGGCTCACCACCCACCCCGCGGAAAGCGAGTACTGCAGCGGAAATCAACCAGAACGTCAACCCTGTATAAACAACACGAAGGTTGAATTGAGATCTCATCTAATAGTTCGTATTTTTCTTGTCTTTAAAACCTTTTGTCTCAGCCTCTTTTATCTTCTTCATAATTGTATTTTCTATACAGATAACATGATGAAAATTAATCAGGAGAGACCATGCTTGTTTAGTAAACGATACCTTCTTTCTATTTAACTATAATTTCAGTTAACTGAGAGTATACTAACTATTTCAGACTATGGATTACTTTACCAGTCATTTTATAGGTATTTAATACTATTTTATAGCCAATTTTTATAGTATTATAGTAAATAGATGAACACAACATAGGAAGAATGGTGCAGTCATGGATAAAGAATGCTTATATAAAACCTATCAATCTTTATTGGAGAATAATCCTGATGCTTGTTATGTAATTGATTTACACGGAAATTTCTTATTAATCAATGATGCCGCAGTAGACTTAATTGGCATAAAACGTGCTGACCTTTTGTACAAGCCTTTTGCCTCTATATTAGACGAATCGTACATAGAAGCTACAAATCTTACCCTTCTTCGAATAATGAATGGCCATAGTAAAAGTGAAAGGTTTAACACTGTCATTAGGACGACTGAAGGTGTACTAAAACAATTATCTGTCACTGCGGTACCAATCTTTAATGAGAATGAGATTTGTGGTGTTGGAGGCATTGCAAAAAACATCACTGAAATAAACCAAATTCAAACCCTATTAAACGGGCAAAATAAAGTGTTAGAAATGCTGGCGAAGGGATTTCCACTTTCAAGTATACTAAATGAAATCATTTACCTCATTGAAAAAAGTTCAAATGGCGGAACATGCTCAATATCATTGACAGAAGAAAACTCAGATACATTAATTCTTTATTCATCACCAAACCTGCCAATTGAGTATAGTGACAAATTAAGATGTATTCCAATTAGTCCAAGTACTGGTTCTTGTGGAACAGCAGCCTTCTTAAAAGAGACCGTTATTGTGAGTGATATCGAGACAAATCCATTATGGACAGATTTTAAAGACCTAGCCTTGGAGCATAATTTAAAAGCATGTTGGTCATCGCCATTCTTTGACCAAGCACAAAATGTTTTAGGTGTATTCGCAATGTACTATAACAAACCTTCAGAACCTGCTGAATCTGATCGTATACTAATTGAAAAGGCGACCTATTTAACAAGTCTAGTTATCCAACATTTTTATGCTGAAGAAAAAATTAATTATATGGCTTATCATGATGCGTTAACTGGCCTCCCAAATCGACGGCTTTTTGATGACCGTGTAAATAGTGCTATTCAGAACGGATTAACTAATAGACATACATTAGGTTTACTCTATATCGACTTAGATCGTTTCAAAATTATTAACGATTCATTAGGACATAATATAGGTGATTTACTTTTAAAGGAAGTATCAAAGCAATTATTAGGTTGTATTAGAAGTAATGATACATTTTCTCGACAAGGTGGAGACGAATTTACAATTCTCTTACATAATGTTTCGAAAAGTGATGTTAGTTCAATTGCTAATCGAATCATTGATATACTTTCAAAGCCATTTATTATAGAAGGCAATGAAATTTTTGTTACACCAAGTATAGGTATCAGTCTTTATCCGCATGATGGACAAAATAAGGATGAACTACTTCGTAAAGCAGATTTAGCGATGTATCAAGCGAAAAGAAGTGGGCGTAATAATTTTCAATTTTATGATAAACAGCTTGACAAAATCGTTCAAGAACGTCTAGAGCTTGAAAACCATCTACGTAAAGCACTTGATAAAGAAGAGTTCACCTTACATTATCAACCAATTATTGATTTATCTACAAATAAAATGTCCGGAGTAGAAGCTCTTATTCGCTGGGAACATCCAACATTTGGAATGGTGCCTCCGAACAAGTTTATCCCGATTGCAGAGGAAACAGGACTTATTGTTCCGATTGGAGAATGGGTAATCAGAACTGCATGTTTGCAAATAAAAGAATGGGAAACTAATGGCTTTGGGCAAATTTCTGTTTCTATTAATTTATCAATTCGACAATTTTATCAATCAAATCTCATCAATATGATGCAATCAATTCTCAACAAAACTGCAATAAATCCAAGGTTACTGATTGTTGAAATTACCGAAAGTATGACCATGGATGTTGAGTCTGCTACCCAAATATTACACGAACTAAAAAATCTCGGGTTAACGATAGCAATGGATGATTTTGGAACAGGCTATAGTTCGTTTAGTTATTTAAAAACGTTTCCGATAGATTTCTTAAAAATAGACCAATCTTTTATTCGCGATATTGCCATTAATCTAAGTGATGAAAATATTGCAACTGCTATACTACTCATGGCACATAATCTTGGCTTAAAGGTTATTGCAGAGGGAGTAGAATTAGCAGAACAATTAGAAGTACTTAAACAACATGATTGTCATAAAGCACAGGGATATTATTTCAGTAAACCATTACCTGTATATGAACTAGAGCAATATTTAAATAATTAATAACGCTAACCCGTATCAACCAGCTAAAATAATAGCAATGATGCGGGTTTTATCATTCTTTTGTCATGATTAGAATTTGTAAAAGAAAAATTAAAAATAAATTCACACATTGTTCAACTTTTCACAAACTTTTTGCAGAAAATCATGGTAAGATAAATTCATAAAGTATAAGGAGTTGATAAACATGATGCTTTGTGAATGGAAAACATTTACCACAGATTCAGAGGTTTACACACAAGAGGCATTCGAGGAAGCAGTAGGCGATGAGTTTGAAGCAATGATGTTTAAGGGAAATGAAGAAGTACCAGCGTACATTTGGACAATTAATTACGTAGTAATTGTAAAACGATATTCAAAAGTATTGACAGACATTTCATTTGAGAAGTTACCAAGAAATCCTGTATGTGAATAATATTAGCGTGACTTGAATTAAAATGTTTGTCATACTTTTTTTTATATAAATTCATGTGAAATGTTTCACAATTAGACTAACCTAGATAACTTGAGTAAAATCGCATTTTTTAAAAGTGTATGTGAAACATCTCACAAAGATAACCTTTTGGAGGGATTGTAATGACGGTAGTTGGTAAACAAGAGAAAGCAAAACAAAATGCATCACAAATGGTAGACACATTAGTAGACAATGGGTTAAAAGCATTAAATGAATTCCGTAAGATGGACCAAGATGCAATTGACAATATCGTCAAAGAAATGGCGTTAGCAGGTCTTGATCAACATATGCCTCTTGCAAAAATGGCAATTGAAGAAACCAAACGGGGTGTATACGAGGATAAGATTATAAAAAATATGTTTTCAACTGAGTATGTATACCATACGATAAAATATGATAAAACAGCAGGTATCATCAATGAAAACGAACACGAAGGAATCATTGAAATCGCTGAACCAGTAGGTGTGATTGCAGGGGTTACACCTGTTACAAATCCAACTTCTACGACAATGTTCAAAGCATTAATCTCTATTAAAACAAGAAATCCAATTGTGTTTGCTTTCCACCCGTCAGCTCAAAAATCAAGTAGTCAAGCAGCAAGAGTTCTTCGCGACGCAGCGATTAAAGCAGGTGCACCAGAGCATTGTATTCAATGGATCGAAACACCTTCATTAGAAGCTACTCAGTCTTTAATGAATCACAGCAAAGTGTCTTTAATATTAGCAACAGGTGGAGCAGGAATGGTGAAATCAGCTTATAGCTCAGGTAAGCCAGCACTTGGTGTAGGTCCTGGTAACGTACCATGCTACATTGAGAAAACAGCAAACCTTAAACAAGCAGTAAACGACTTAATTCTATCAAAAACATTTGATAACGGAATGATTTGTGCTTCTGAACAAGCTGTGATTATAGATAAGGAAATTTATACGGAAGTCAAGGAAGAAATGATTGCCAACAAATGCTATTTCTTAAATGAAGAAGAAAAAGCAAAAGTTGAAAAGCTCGTCATTAATGAACAATCTTGTGCGGTAAACCCAGATATAGTAGGGATGGCTGCTGCAAAGATTGCTAAAATGGCAGGTGTATCAGTACCTGAAGATACGAAAATATTAATTGCTGAATTAAAAGGTGTTGGCCCAGCTTATCCACTATCAAGAGAAAAACTAAGTCCTGTACTTGCATGTTATAAAGTAAACAGCACGGAGGAAGGCTTAAAAAGAGCGGAAGAAATGCTTGAATTTGGTGGCTTAGGACACTCTGCAGTTATTCACAGTTCAGACAAAGAAGTAATTGAACAATACGGTCTACGTATGAAAGCAGGAAGAATTATATGTAACGCACCATCTTCTCAAGGTGCGATAGGTGATATATACAACGCATATATCCCATCACTTACATTAGGCTGTGGTACGTATGGTGGTAATTCTGTCTCTACAAACGTTGGAGCTATTCATTTAATCAATATTAAAAAAGTAGCGAGAAGGAATGTGAATATGCAGTGGTTTAAAATACCAAATAAAATTTACTTTGAAAAACACTCTACACAATATTTAGCAAAAATGCCTGATATTACGAAAGCATTTATTGTCACTGACCCAGGTATGGTAAAACTAGGCTATGTCGACAAAGTACTCTATTACCTACGTAAACGTTCTGATTATGTACATTGTCAAGTGTTCTCTGAAGTTGAACCAGATCCATCTATCGATACAGTGATGAAAGGTGCTGAGATGATGGCAAAATTCCAACCAGATGTCATTATTGCACTCGGTGGTGGTTCTGCAATGGATGCTGCAAAAGGAATGTGGCTATTCTATGAATATCCGGAATCTGATTTCTTCGGATTAAAGCAAAAATTCCTTGATATCCGTAAGCGTTTAGTGAAATATCCTAAACTTGGTGTGAAATCAAAATTCGTCGCGATACCAACAACATCTGGTACTGGCTCTGAAGTAACATCTTTCGCGGTTATTACAGATAAAAAGGCAAATATTAAATACCCGTTAGCAGATTATGAATTAACTCCGGACGTTGCGATTATCGACCCGCAATTTGTAATGACAGTACCTAAAGTCATTACAGCTGATACAGGTATGGACGTCTTAACACATGCGATTGAAGCGTACGTATCTTGTATGGCAAATGATTATACTGATGGCTTAGCAATTAAGGCAATTCAGCTTATCTTTGAATATTTACCACGTGCATATCGAGACGGAAGTGACGAGCTAGCTCGGGAAAAAGTGCATAATGCTTCAACAATTGCTGGTATGGCTTTTGCAAATGCGTTCCTAGGGATTAACCACAGCCTTGCGCATAAATTAGGACCTGAATTCCATATCGCTCACGGTCGTGCAAATGCCATCTTAATGCCACACGTTATTCGTTACAATGCGACTAAACCTAAGAAATTTGTATCATTCCCTAAATACTCTCACTTCATAGCAGACCAACGCTATGCAGAAATTGCTAGAATACTAGGCTTACCTGCTCGTTCAACAGAAGAAGGAGTAGAAAGCTTGATTCAAGCAGTAATCCAGTTAGGTAAAGAACTACAAATCCCAATGAGCATTGAAGCAAACGGCGTTAATAAAGCAGAATTTGAAAGCAAAGTTGATTATCTAGCAGAAAGAGCATTTGAAGACCAATGTACAACAGCAAATCCAAAATTACCATTAGTAACAGAGCTAGCCGAAGTATATCGACAAGCATTTAAAGGTATATAATCAAAATATAGAGAAGCTGAGACAAAAGGTTTTAAAGATAAGAACAATACGAATTATTAGATGAGATTTCCATTTATCCTTCATGATGTTTTTACAGGGTAGATGTTCTGGTTGATTTCCACTGCAGTACTCGCTTTCCGCGGGGTGGGTGGTGAGCCTCCTCGGCGCAAACGCCTGTGGGGTCTCACCTCTCCCACGCATCCCGCAGGAGTCTCGCACTTCCGCTCCAATCAACCTTTACAGAATTTGTAACATTGAACCCCCCGAAACAAAGTTCGTATTTAACTAAGTTGTTTTTTGTTTTGTCTCAGCCTCCTTTTTTTCTGCACACTCTAATTTCTTATTAAGAAATATTAGTCATTCCTAGTAATAATATGTCAAAATTCAAGTATTACTATTTTCTTTCCAAAACTGTATAATCAGGATTGGGAGTTGAAAAAAATGAACAAAAAAGATATAGCAGCTATACGCAAACAATTTAAACTAAACAATCACTTATTAGAAATCCGAGAAATCCTTATTGTATATGTAAAAAAGGAAACTGGTGAAATATATCATCAATTCTGCTTACCTTTTGGTATGCTCGATCAAGAAACACAGGAACTATTTTTAGCTAATTTCAAAAAGGTATTAACAGGCCAACTTGATTCAAAATTATTCAACCTCAAATTTAGAAGAGATGTTGAAGATAACACACAAACTATACTATATGAAGGTTTACATGAGACATTATCAGAGGATTGGCAAGAGAATATGCTCCAAGTCGTCGAAAAAATGTATGCCCACTCTGCCTATGAATTCGATACGATGGTTACATTTATTCGTGGGGAGTATCGAAAACCAACGAAAAAACGTGACCTCGAGTCAGAATTGGGTGGCGACGATGAAGTATACTCTAGTGAGTTTATTTTATGCAGTCAAAATAAAACGGACCAACCGAAGAAGACATTGCTGTTTGATTATGTCCAAAAGGAATTCCGACCGAACAATGCAGTCGACCCGATAATAAATCTAGCAGCACCGCTATCTGGCTTTTTATTCCCAGCATTCATTGATAATGCAGCAGATGTTAATCACATTCTTTATTATGCTGGAAAAGCAAATCAACCAGATGAAGTCTTTATTGAAGAAGTGTTAACTTGTGAGGAGATTATTACTGCAGTCGAGGACAAAGAGATATTTGAACATGTCTTAAAGAACGTCATAGGCGATGAAATAGATTCGAAAGTAATCTCAAATGTATATGAAGAAATTGACAAGCTTGTTCAAGAAAATGAAGAGGAAGAAGACCGAGAGACAGATACACCAATGCTCGATTACCAAGACATTGGCCGTATTTTGAAAGTTAGTGGGGTTGAAGATGTTGATTCCGCTAAGGTAGAGCATGCTTTTAAAGAAGTTATCGATGATGAAAAACATGAATTCAAAGCAAGTAGTCTCGTACCTAAATCAATCAAAATTAACACAAATCTAGCAAACTTATCAATCAATCCGAAAGATTTAAAAAATGTAAAATATATTATGTACCAAGGTAAACGATGTCTATTATTAGAAATTGATGAAGATGTCGAAATTGAAGGCTTTCGTCTAGAAACTGAAACACTATAAAAATTTATAAGGCACAATCAAAAAATAAGCTGTGTTTATTGTAAAGTTGGTCCTCATAAGTAGTGACCAACTTTTTATTTCTCCTTATTTAAGTTTGATAATCTTATTCCAACTATATCATGTTATATGATAAACTTATTTTCAGAATACATATAATTATATAAATATACTAAATTCGTCAATGGTGGAGGTTATCAAATGCACATTACATATTCGAATCGAATGAATGCGTTTCACGCATCGATTTTTGCAGAACTTGCTGCATATAAAAAGAAAAAACTCACTGAAGGGGTTAAAATGATTGACTTGAGTATCGGAAGTCCTGATCTGCCACCGCCTCTGTTTATAAAAAAAGCGCTCGCAAATCAAGTTTTAGATGACGATCAATACGGGTATTCGTTGGGGGGAACGAGTAAATTCCAACTTGCAGTTTCATCACACTATCAGAAACAATATTCTGTTCATATTGAACCGGAACATGAAGTATTATTAATGATGGGCTCCCAAGATGGACTCGTCCATTTCCCAATGGCATTCGCTAATCCAGGGGACATCGTTTTAGTACCTGACCCAGGCTATACAGCGTATACAGCAGGTATAGAATTAGCCGGTGCAAAACCATATTTTATGCCGTTAACAAAAGAAAACGGGTTTTTACCGGACCTTTCCATTATTCCTGAGGATATTGCATATCAAGCCAAATTAATGTTTTTAAATTTTCCAGGAAATCCAGTACCGGCATTAGCAGATGAGACCTTTTTCAAGAAAATCATTGCCTTTGCAAAGAAGCATAATATCATTGTATTACACGATTTTGCATACTCTGAGCTCTACTTTGAAGGAAATAAACCAATTAGTTTTCTTTCGGTTGAGGGTGCAAAAGATGTAGGAGTTGAAATGTCATCTTTCTCCAAAAACTACAATATGGCAGGTAGCCGTATCGGGTACTTAGCAGGAAATCAACAAATTATCCATGCGATGCAGCAGCTAAAAAGCAATCTAGATTATGGTGTATTTCTTCCAATTCAAGCAGCAGCTATTCAGGCATTGGAAAATGGAGAAGAGTTTTGTGAACAAAGTCGAAGAATTTACCAACAACGTCGTGACGTTATCATTGAAGGATTAACATCTATAGGCTGGCCTATCGACAAACCAGACGCAGGTATGTTTATTTGGGCAGAAGTGCCTGACGGATGGACCTCTCTTCAATTTACGTATGAGTTAATCGAAAAGGCAAATGTTGTCGTAACCCCAGGACATGCATTCGGTCCTCATGGAGAGGGGTATGTACGCATTGCTCTAGTACAAGAGGTAGAAGTATTAAAAGAAGCAATTCTCTCTATTGAAAAAGCAAATATACTAAAATAAAGATATAGAAAAAGGTAGATACTACATATACTCTACCTTCTTCTATTAATAATTAGAATTTTATAGGAAATAGGTGCTATTAAATACCCGAGCCAAACCCCCAACACATTCAATATTAAGTCATCGACATCCAAGCTTCCTCTTCTTGTTAAAAATTGCGTAAGCTCTATCAAACTAATCGCATATACACTTACAATCATTAACCACATCCAATGAGGTTTACTCACCACATAATGATAATAAATCCCAAACGGTATAAATAGACAAATATTAGCAACTATGTTATAAAAAGCAATGAAACGATTAGAATCTCCAGAAAAGTAATAGTTTATTGTATCAAATGGGATCAGATTCATTGTTCCATAAGTTTGTGTTTCAGGTCTAAAGAACAACAAAACAAATAAGCTAATTGTATACAGAACAATGATGAGATGAACGAACCATATCGGTAAAAATATTTTATCCTTTCTAATGATGGCGTTGAGGATAAAGGCAATACTCGTTAATAATATCCAAATAACACCGATTACAATTGGGTGTAAATAATCTAAAAATTTTAGCCAAAAAGGCATGCTTAGAAAAAATATAACTTGTGAAATAAGTAACGGATACAATCGTTGTTTGTTCAATCAATCACCGACTTTACAAATATAAAATAGTATACCATGAATCTATTAAAGCAGAGGAGAACATTATGTCGATATATATAAAGGAAACAGGAAATATTCATTCCAATACTTTATTCATGTTTATCCATGGAGGCGGTGTGAGTGGCTGGATGTGGGACAAGCAAGTTGATTATTATAGTGAATATCATTGTTTAATACCAGATTTGCCAGCACAAGGTTTAAGTCAATGTTGTAGCCCATTTACGATTAAGCGCAGTGCGCATTTACTACTTGATATCCTTAAAGAAAAGGGGAAAAGTAAGCGTATAGTCGTTGTTGGATTTTCACTCGGTGCACAAGTATTAGTACAGATGTTAAGCATGAATCCTAACTTAATCGATTATGCAATGATAAATAGTGCCCTCACTAGACCAATGCCTTATTCAGCTTCAATGATAAAACCGCTTATTCATTTAAGCTTCCCACTTATTAAAATCAAAACATTCTCCCGTCTACAAGCACAAACACTTTATATAGGTAAGGAGCAATTCCCTTTATATTATAAAGAAAGTATAGAGATGAAAAAAGAAACACTTATTCAAGTGTTAGTAGAAAATATGACATTCTGCCTTCCACCACAGTTTAGTGAGGCAAATAGTAACATCCTAGTTACAGTCGGAGAAAAAGAACGCACAATCATGAAGAAATCTGCAAAGGACCTAATCGCTTCAAATAAACAATGTAACGGACTCATTATCCGCAACATTGGACACGGTTTTTCATTCACAAACCCGACGATGTTTAATCAATTAATCGATGATTGGCTCGCAAATAAAAGCCCTCTAAATCAACAATATATACTGCGGTAATAATGAAATACTTTGACGGAGGTTCCCTAATTCACTATGATAAAAGTACTTTTAATACAGAAAAGGTAGGAAACAATTAATGAAAATATTAGTCGTTGAAGATGATAAAACAATTGCTACTGGTTTAGAATACTCCTTACAAAACGAAGATTTTGAAACAGTATTATGTTATCAATGTGAAGCAGCTAAAAAGATTATAAGCGAACAAATTGACCAAATTGATTTATTTTTGTTTGACTTGTCATTACCAGATGGCAGTGGCTATGATTTATGTAAACTTGTGAAACAACAAAGTGATAAACCTGTCATTTTTTTAACAGCAGTTGATGATGAGGTGAATGTTGTGATGGGACTAGATATGGGTGCCGATGATTATATTACAAAACCGTTCCGCATACGTGAACTTTTGTCACGAATTAAATCCGTTCTCCGCCGTTACACAAACCAAGTCGGAGTAAAGCCTATTATAGAAATCGGAAAGATAAAGATTAATACATTAGAGGGAAAGATATATAAAAATGAAGTAGAAGTATATGTAACCGCACTAGAATACCGCTTGTTTTTAATATTCGCTACACATATTGGCCAAGTGCTGACACGAAGTCAGCTTTTAGAAAGAATTTGGGATGTTGCAGGTGACTTCGTAAACGATAATACATTAACTGTTTACATAAAAAGATTGCGTGAAAAGTTAGAGGATGACCCTCAAAAACCGACGTTAATAAAAACTGTCCGTGGCATGGGTTACAAGGTAGGTGATTAACGTTGTTTCGAAGCCGTGAAAATCAAATAATGGCGTTTAGTATGATTTCATTTACAGTTCTTGCTGTTTGTATTGCCGCTTTTACAATGTCAAAAAATGCAGCACTCTTTACTTTTATTACTTTAATCATCATCATAAGTATATGCTTCTATTATACATCTCGGAGATATCGGGAGCTTTATAAACTATCTCATTATTTACAAAGGATTAGCAATGGGGATTACACATTAGATATTCGTGATAATGAAGAGGGAGAGCTAAGCATATTAAAAAATAACATATATACAGTAACTCGTATGCTAGCGGAGCAGCAATCACTTTTAAAACGCGATAAATTACAATTAACTGACGCGATATCTGATATATCCCATCAACTTAAAACACCATTAACCTCAATGATGGTTATGGCAGACTTATTAAGTGATGCAAATTTAAACGAAGTGAAACGTGCAGAATTTACGAAAAACATTAGAATGCAACTTGAACGAATCGAATGGTTAGTCTCTTCTTTATTAAAGCTATCAAAAATTGATGCAGGTACGATTGTATTTAAAAAAGAGAAGGTGAATGTTAAAAGGGCGATAGAAAGAGCAATTGAACCTGTCTTAATACCAATTGATATTAAACAACAAAACCTTCAGGTAAAAATTGAAGAAGACAATATTACATTTACTGGTGATGCTAATTGGGCAATTGAAGCATTTATAAATATTTTAAAGAACTGTGTTGAACATACAGCTGACTTCGGGAAAATCACCGTTACAGCAACAGAAAATCCTCTGTTTACGGAAATTATCATTTCTGATAATGGAACAGGGATACCAAAAAAAGACTTACCACATATCTTTAAAAGATTTTATAAAGGGACAAATACAAGTGAGGATAGTGTCGGAATTGGATTAGCAATGTCCTATAGCATTATTTCAAGTCAAAATGGTGATATTGAAGTAAAGAGCAAAGAAGGAGTAGGAACTACTTTTCTCATTAAATTTTATAAACAGGTGATTTAAATAGCGGTATTTCTTGTTAAGTGACTAAAATGTCACTTAACAGTCACCTTATCGTCATTTTCGGTGGATATACTTAAACCATCTTGAATGACATGGAGGAAAATAGATATGGATATTTTAAAAATTGAAAATTTATCGAAAATATACGGTAAAGGGGAAACAGCGGTAAAAGCTCTTGATAATGTATCATTTTCAATTAAAAAGGGAGAATTTGTCGTGATTATTGGACCATCAGGTTCGGGGAAATCGACATTACTGCACATGCTAGGTGGTGTCGATCGTCCAACAAGTGGAAAGGTTCTGATTGACAATACAGATATTTATAGCTTAGATGAGACGCAATTAGCCATTTTTCGCCGCAGACAAATAGGATTAATCTATCAATTTTATAATTTAATCCCGATTTTAACTGTTGAAGAAAACATTACATTACCACTTTTACTAGACGGTCATAAAGTTGACAAAGAACAATTCAACCAAATCGTTACGGTGTTAGGATTAGAGGATCGCCTTCAACATCTCCCAAACCAATTATCTGGTGGTCAACAGCAACGTGTTTCAATCGGACGAGCTTTGATTAGTAACCCAGCTATTATGCTCGCTGATGAACCGACCGGAAATTTAGATAGTAAAAATAGCAATGAAATAATCGAATTATTAAAAATGTTTAATAAAACATATAACCAAACATTAATCGTAATTACTCATGATGAACGAATTGCCTTGCAGGCTGACCGTGTAATCGCTATAGAAGATGGTAGAGTTGCTAAGGACGAGGTGATTCGTCCATGAATATTGTTAACAAACTGACCGTTAGACATTTAATAGAAAATAAACGGCGGACCCTAATTACGATAATAGGAGTCATTATCTCGGTAGCGATGGTTTCAGCAGTAGCAACCTCTGTTTTTTCTTTTTTAGATTTGATGAAACGAGATACTATTGCTAGAGATGGAGAATGGCACGTCCAATATCAGAAAGTTACTGTCGACCAAGTAAACGAACTTGAAAAAGATGAACAAACTAAAAAGCTAGCTTTATCAAATGATGTAGGGTACGCGAGTCTAGAAAATGCGCAAAACAAATATAAGCCATATATTTTTATTAAACAATATAACGATACTGCAAATAATTTATTTCCAATCGAGCTAACTAAAGGGCGATTACCTGAAAAAGAAAACGAAATTGTTCTCTCTGTAGAAATCGAAAAGGATACAAATACCGAATATTCGATCGGTGACCAACTAACACTTGATATTGGCGACAGATATACGGATTCTTCGCCAGTACCACTTACACAAACTGATACATTAGAGATGGGCGAAGATACAGTAAATGAAACACTCATCACTAAACAAACAGAAACATATACAATCGTTGGCTTTATCAATCAACCTTTATGGGAAAAGTCTTGGTCCCCGGGGCATACAGCCATAACGTATCTTGATAAAAAGTCATTAAAGAGTGATGAAAAAGTAAATGCTGTCATTCAATTAAAAGATGTTAACTATAACCTTTATAACCATGCAGAAGAGTTAGCTAGCAAACTCGGTATAAAAACATTCCACTATAATTCAGAACTGTTAAGATACTCTGCTATAACGAATAATAGTGATTTAGCAAAAACATTGTTCTCATTAATTGCTATTATCATCGCTATTATTATGACCGGGTCTGTATCACTTATTTACAATGCTTTTGCAATCAGTGTTTCAGAGCGTTCACGTCATTTAGGAATGCTCTCAAGTGTAGGTGCAACAAAAAAACAGAAGCGCAACTCAGTCTTTTTTGAAGGCATCGTCATTGGCACGATTAGTATTCCGATAGGGATTATAGCTGGTATCGGTGGAATTGGGCTTACTTTCCATTTTATCAATACTTTCATTGGAAATACGTTTGGGATACAAGAAAAACTAATCGTTATTGTAACGCCGTTATCAATAATAGTCCCTTGCATTATTTCTATTGTTACAATCTTTATCTCGACATTTGTACCGGCAAAAAAGGCATCAAAAATTTCTGCCATTGATGCAATACGACAAACAGAAGACATTAAATTAACGAAAAAAGCAGTTAAGACATCGAAGCTTGTCCGTAAACTTTTCGGTATAGAGGCAGATATCGGTTTAAAAAACATGAAACGGAATAAACGAAGATATCAAGCGACGATCTTCTCACTTATTATCAGTATCGTTTTATTTTTAACTGTCTCCTTTTTTACCGGGAGTATTCAAAAGTCACTAGATATGTCACAAGACCAAGCTAACTTTGATATCCAAATCTATGGTGAGGACCTTACGGTGAAAGACTTTTCACCTTTCAGAACCTTAAAAGAAGTTACTGATTCAACAATTTATAATGTAGTATCTGCATATAGCTCAATCGGACCAGAAGAAATGCCTGATAGACTTTTGGAGCTAGTCGAAACAACAGATGATTATAATCTTGAAGACGGAAAGTATCCGTATTATCTATCAATATACGGTATGGATGAAGCTAGCTTCCATAAGTATGCAAAGCAGATAGGGGTCAATCCAGAAAAATTAACTTCATCTAAAGAACCTCAAGCAATCATCATTAACGAAGTAACTTATGAAGATGCGGCAACACGCAAATTTATTGAAACAAAAACAATTGAAACAAAGGTTGGATCATCTATCGATTTATATTCAATGAATTATGAAACGAATGAAAAAAAACTTATGAGTAAAGTGCAGGTTGGCGCACTAACCGATCAAGTCCCAGTCGGGATTAACCACTCGAGATTAGGTGGATTAGATATTATCGTATCAGATAAAACGTTGGAACAAATATTAGATGAAGAATTAAAGGAAGAGCTTCAAACATTTTTTTTTATGAATACTACAGATCCTGAGAAAACACAACGTGAAATAGAAGAACTGAAAAAATCCAATATGGAAGTGTACAATGTAAGTCGTGAACGGAAAGATGCGGAACAAACGATGTTGTTGATGTCAATTTTCATATACGGTTTCATCGTACTCATCTCTTTCATATCGATTGCGAATATCTTTAATACGATTACGACTAGTATTGCCTTACGAAAACGTGAATTTGCCATGCTGAAATCTGTTGGAATGACACCTAAAGGGTTCAATAAAATGCTTCACTATGAAAGTATTTTTTATGGGGTTAAAGGTCTACTTTACGGATTACCTCTAAGTCTACTTGTAATGGTGCTCATATATTTTTCAATGCAAAACACATTTGAGTATGGTTTTACATTACATTGGGGTAGTATCATCTTTGTGATTATTGCCATTTTCATTATCGTCGGAAGTGCAATGCTCTATTCCTCAAGTAAAGTCAAAAAAGAAAATATAATTGATGGATTAAAGCAAGAAAACATTTAATTAGTAAAGAAGGAAAGAGGCTGGGACATAACATAAATAACCTAGTTAAATACGAACATTATTTTTAGGGGTTCAATATTACAAATTCTGTCAAGGTTGATTGGAGCTGATTGCGAGACTCCTGAGGGATACGTGGGAGAGGTGAGACCCCACAGGAGTATCTCAGGAGGCTCACCACCCACCCCGCGGAAAGCGAGCACTCGTGCTGCAATCAACCAGAACGTCAACCTTTTTGTCTCAGCCTCTTTTTTTAGTATGTTTTTATATCTTCTATTCATTTATTGTCATTTCCAAAAAATTTTCACTTAAGTAGTAGTTCGTACAAAAAACAACAAACTTTTTTTAAAAAGGACATCTTTTAAACAAACGTTTAATTAAATAACAGAGAACGTTGTCATAAACATGCAGATACTTGTCGGGAAAACACCCTGTTTATTCAACTTTAATAAATCTATGAGTCATTTCGACAATATTTACATAAACATTACATAACTTTCAAACTAGCTTAATAACCCTCCTGTAAGATTCTGATGTCTACATAAATTTATCAAGTATTATAAAGGAGGAAAATATGTCAAAGCTTCATAGATTTATTTCAAAGTCAATTATTACAGCTGCATCTTGCGCACTCTTACTATCACCCACATATACATATGCTGCTGAGAACCTAACAAGACATGTACATCACTCAAATGAATCGGTACATGTCGAATTATTAGGTCGTTACACAAGTGGTGCGGCAGTCGGAGATGGAGGTACCGAAATCGTTGCCTATAACGAGAAGACATTCCAAGCATATTCAGTTAATGGCGCTGCTAAGGCACTCGATATCATTGATTTATCTGTGCTTGCTAAAGGTGAACAAACTCTTCCACGTCAAAAACAAATCACCCTTGCAGATTTAGGTGTTGAAGCATCTGATGTGACAAGTGTAGCCATTCATCCGGATGGTAACTATATTGCAGTAGCTGCTCCAGCAAAAGAAAAGGTAAATGCTGGGTTTGTTGTGTTCCTTTCAACTGATGGGGAGTATCTATCACATGTTAACGTAGGTTCATTACCTGATATGCTAACATTTACGCACGATGGAACAAAGGTACTTGTTGCGAACGAAGGTGAGCCAAACGATGATTACACCGTTAACCCAGAAGGAACAGTAAGTATCATAAATGTTGCCTCTGGACCTGAAAATGTAACATCTAACAGCGTAACAAATGTTAGCTTTCCAGATGAAGTGATTGATGAAAATGTACGAATGGTGCATGAAGATAGTACTAATCAACAAAACCTTGAGCCTGAGTATATTGTCGTAGACAATCAAGATCGATTTGCATATGTTGCGCTCCAAGAGAATAACGCAATTGCCAAGTTAGATATAAACAATTCGAAAGTGGTTCAAGTAAAAAGCCTCGGCTATAAAGACCATTCAATTGACAAAAATAAACTTGATGCATCTGATAAAGATGACCAAATTAACATACGGAACTGGCCAATTTTATCAATGTACATGCCTGACGGAATGGCAACCTATAGTGTAAATGGACAAACCTATATTTTGACAGCAAATGAAGGAGATGCCCAAGATTATGATGGTTTTTCAGAGGAAGAAAGGGTAAAGAAGTTAAAAGACTCCTATACGTTAAACGCTGACTTATTTGAAGGTTATACCCAAGAAGAGCTTGACAAAATGATTGAAGAAGGTCTGTTTGAAGACCACCAATTAGGGAGATTAAAAACAACAATTTCTGCACCAGTCAATGGGTCAGGTAATTATGAAGCAATTTATGGATACGGGGGACGTTCCTTTTCAATTTGGAATGCTGATTCACTAACGATGACATATGATAGCGGATCGGACTTTGAAGAAATAACAGCAAAAGTATACCCAGATTACTTTAACACTAGCAACGATACGAATGAATTTGATTCACGCAGTGATGATAAAGGTCCGGAACCCGAAACTGTTACGATTGGACAAGTTCAAGACCGACAATTCGCCTTCATCGGATTAGAAAGAACAGGCGGAATTATGATTTATGATATTAGTAACCCTGCTCATCCAAGTTTTAATCAATACTTCTCAAGTCGAATCATCAGCGAAGATGAAAATGTAACAACTGCTAATGCTGATGTCGCACCAGAAGGACTGACATTTATTCCTTCATCTAATAGCCCAACTGGACAAAATATATTATTAGCAGCACATGAAGTCTCTGGTACAATTGCTGCTTACCAAATTGGTATCGAAGTAAAAGAGCCTGTAAATGAAGAAGAACCACCAACAAATAACGACAATCAACCTGAGGAACAGCCTACGAAGCCTGTAGATGGCAACGAAAAACCGATAAATGAACAACCAAAAGACGATACAGCTAATGAGCCAAATGAAGAGAATAGCAACGAAGAAGAAACCGAAGAAAAAGATAAAGAGAAAGATGAACAGCCTGCCATAAAAAATAACAATTCGTCTACAAAATATGAGTTGAACAAGAATAGATTTGAACCTAGCAACAAACAAGATACTACTACTAGTTCGAGCAAGGATAACTCAACAGGAAATAAGTTACCCGATACAGCAACACCTACTTATAATCTGTTAATGATTGGACTTATCCTCCTCGCATTTGGAGCAATTTACATGAAACGCAAAAAAGAAATCTAAATATGTTATGAAGGCAGCCATTCAACATTGGCTGCTTTTTATATAAATTTATGACACTTAGACATAATGTATACCTTATCTAGATACCCTTTTTTAAAAGGTTGACTTATCGTAGGGAGATGACCTGAAGTTTACTTGTTCGTGCCGCAAGGAGCTATGAGGCTCAACACCCACCCCGCGGAAAGCGAGTACTGCAAGAAGAAACCAACCCAAAACGGCAACTAAGTAAAAAGCAAGAATGTTTGCTAAATCAGCCTTTTAAAAACATACTTACAGGTTAAATATATAATCATTTTTATAAGCATAACAAAGAGGATAAAAACATAAAAAACATCAAAGACTATGTAAAAACGCATAAAGGAGTTCTCTAACCGTGAAAACAGTAACATTTACAGTACAGCATAAGAATGTACAAGCATTTCAGCAATTAGAATCCTCATTATTAATGATTGAAGGTGTTGAAAGAGCATTAATCGATGTAGGTGATGGCGATATTAAAGTGGAATATAACGAAGATACAACGAATGTTTCAGCAGTTATTGATACGATTGAAAGAGCTGGAACTGAAATAAAAGAAGTACTTTATTAGATTCTTTTCATGAAGGGTATAGCTTATTTTATGTTATTTTAATAGTTGGTTGGAGTAATTCCGGGAAAACCTTCCATATAAGAAAAGGTAAAAAGCAACAGTTTAAATGCAGACATATAATTTTCAGGGAAACTATATACAGTTTCTCTTTTTATATTTCACAACGCAGTGTTCAAATGACATTTAAAAAAGTACAGCTATATTTCACAAATCTACCCTTAAATGTTTCGATCACGTTAATCTGATTCATAGAAATTAGTGCGTTCATTACTATTATTAATTGATGAGAGTAATAACCTATAAATAATTATTCCTTAAAAAAGTAATAGGAAAATTTGTAGAATATAATTCTTTTTCATTAAATAACTACCCATTCTCACATTAAAGTGACTAATTATCTCTTGCATTATTGCAAAAAACTATATATAAATAGTATAAAAATTATGAGTTTTTATATTTTTATAGATTATTTTGAATCTTTTGTCGAAAAACAGTTGTTAATTATACGAGAAAAGTTATAAAATAGGTTAACAGATATTCTCGTAGTAGAGAAAGTTATTATTTCGATAATAGCTACTTTTATTATTATATTGAAGTGGGAGAGTTAGCTATGGAAAATAAAATCAACATTACACTTAGTACTACTAGAAAAGAGAAACCAAATCCTGAAACATTAGAATTCGGGCGTGTATTTACTGATCACATGTTTGTAATGGATTACAGTGTGACAAAAGGATGGTATGATCCACGAATCGTCCCTTACGAACCAATCTCATTAAGTCCATCAACGATGGTTTTTCATTATGGTCAAACCGTTTTTGAAGGTCTTAAAGCATATCGGACAAAAGAAGACGAAATCTTTCTATTCAGACCTGACAGAAATTTCCAAAGGATGAACCAATCAAATGACCGTCTTTGTATACCACATATTGACGAACAATTTGCACTTGAAGCATTAAAACAATTAGTAGCTATTGAAAAAGATTGGGTACCTAATTTGGAAGGAACATCACTTTATGTTCGCCCATTTATTATCCCTACTGAATATTATCTTGGTGTTGCACCATCAAAATTTTATCGGTTCATGATTATCTTGTCTCCGGTAGGATCTTATTATAAAGAAGGCATTAAGCCCGTGAAAATTTATGTGGAAGATAATTATGTGCGTGCTGTTAAAGGTGGTACTGGTACGGCAAAAACTGGCGCAAATTATGCAGCGAGCTTAAAAGCACAGGAAAAAGCTGAGAAGAACGGTTATTCCCAAGTTCTTTGGTTAGACGGTGTCGAGAAAAAATATATCGAAGAAGTTGGCAGTATGAACATCTTCTTCAAAATTAATGGTGAAATTGTTACACCTGCTCTTAATGGTAGTATACTAGAAGGTGTTACACGTAACTCAATCATTCAATTGTTAAAACATTGGGGACTTACAGTTCATGAGAAGAGAATCTCAATGGAAGATGTGTATAATGCATATAAAAATGGCCAGTTAGAGGAAGCATTCGGAACTGGAACAGCTGCAGTTATCAGTCCAATTGGTGAGTTTTATTATAACGATGTGCAAATGGTTCTAAATAACGGAGAAACCGGTGAAATTTCTAAAAAATTATACGATACACTCACTGGAATCCAAACGGGTACACATGAAGATCTATTTAATTGGGTAGTTAAAGTAACAGAATAATTATGTAGTTAAAACGACCGCTGAGAAGCGGTCGTTTTTATTACACTACATTTTTAATGAAAATTTAAATAATTTTTCATTTAGCTGAAAAAAATGAAACATTTGCATTACCTGATTCGTCTTACTGTTAGAAATAAAAACTTAAAATTTGTCATGAATTTGATACTTTACATCTATAAATATAGTAAAATAATAATTAATCTGTTAATGATTCACATCCTAAATTTTAGGGATATTCTTACAAATAAGCTGTATATATACTTACTTCACTTCAATTTACTAAACACACATTCGTGAATTGTACATTAATATGAACATCTGAGATATGATAGGGACTTCATTTAACATTAACAGAGTGTGAATCCAATCAGGAGTTTTTGATTTTAACATTTTTTTACATTTAATAATGATAATTAATCCAGTTATAGAATAAGATAAAATTGGTTGATGTATTACTAGACGGAGGGGTCTTCAAAAAGTATTAACTCTTTTATAAAAGAAACAATATCTTAGTGGGAAATGTGGGAGAGAGAATGTACAAAAAATATGTATCTTCATTATTTATGATTTTATTAGTTACAGGATGTAGTTCAGGTGTCACAAATGGCAACAAGGATGAACCATTAACGGCTAGTGCTATGGGTACGAATAGCTTTCAATTAATTGAAAAATCGATTGAACATAAAGTTGATTTACTTCATCCAACTACTCAAGAAACACTATACTCATTTAATCCAAAGATTAAACCGAATACTGAAGAATACGAAAAAGAATTAAAAAGTATTGCTAGTAACTTGGCTAACGATTTAGATAAACCAATGGTACCTGCAAAATTTTCAAACGGAAAACTTACACAGGGACAAAAACGTGTTGTTCTCGATGAAGCAAAGCTAGTCGATTCCTTAAAAAATATTCGTGCACTCGATAAGACTGTAATTCTTCCTGTCGAAGAAGAAGCACCAAATGTCACCGAAGAGACAGTAAAAGGTATTGATGAAGTTGTCATCGGTTCTTATAAAACTACGTTTAATGCAGGGGTAGAAGGTAGAACGAAAAATATTGCTTTGTCAGCAGGAACGATAAATCAAATCGTATTAGGCCCAGGAGACCGTTTTTACTTTAATTTAGTTGTTGGAGAACGTACGGTTGAAAGAGGTTATCAAAAGGCTATGGAGATCGTTGACAAAGAATTTGTTGAAGGAATTGGTGGCGGTATATGTCAAACTTCATCGACACTATATAATGCTGTGACAGCTGCAGGATTAGAAGTTATTGAAGTTCATTCACATTCCCGGTCAATTGGGTATGTACCTCCAGGAAGAGATGCAACAGTATCCTGGAATGGTCCGGATTTTAAATTTATGAATAATAAAGATTATCCTGTGATGATTAAAACAATCGTTGATACAAACGGTGGCTCCATTGAAGTTCAAATTTTAACATCAAAACAAGCTGCTGCGAAACTATAAAACTTTTAAACTTAAACGATGCTGACTTCTCCTAATAAAAAGAAGTCAGCATTTTTTATTCTATTTGATAAATTACTCCCCATAATAGCGCTTTTTGTAGTACGATAATAAGTACTTGTATACAGAAAGGGTTATGAAGGATGACATATAAAATGATCGTATTAGATTTAGATGATACACTACTTCGCAACGACCACTCCATATCTGACCGAACAAAACAGGCCTTAATGGAAGCACAACAAAATGGAGTCAAGGTTGTACTAGCTTCTGGCCGTCCTACATTTGGAATGAAGCATATTGCTGATGAATTATTATTAGCTGAATATGGAAGCTTTATTTTATCATTTAATGGCGGGAAAATAATTAATTGCCAAACAGGTGAAGAGATATTTAGCAGTACTTTATCACCAAACCAAGCGCATTCATTATTTCATTTAAGTCAACGAGAAGATGTATTTATTCATACATATGTTGGTGATGAAATTATTACCGAAAAAGACAACCCATTTACAGCGATAGAATCTGAACTAACAGGATTACCGATTAAGGTCGTTCCGAGTTTCAAAGAAGCAGTTACAGAATCTGTAGTAAAAGTACTAATGGTAGATGCCCCAGAAAAAATGGCAGTTGTTGAAAAAACGTTACAAAAGGAATTAAAGGATCAATTTAGTGTAATGCGTTCGAAGCCTTTCTTCCTGGAATTCACGGAAAAAGGAGTGACAAAAGGGACAAGTCTTAATCAGTTGATACAGCTCTTAAACATAAAGCAAGACGAAGTTATTGCAATTGGTGATAGCTACAATGACCTTGCAATGATTGAATTTGCAGGTCTTGGAGTAGCAATGGGCAATGCTCCAGATGATATAAAGCAAGCTGCAAATTATGTCACAGATACAAACATGAACGATGGGGTCGCTAAAGTCGTTGAAAAATTTATTTTGAAGGAAAAGGTTCAAATATAGCTCATTTAGTTTTTTCAAAGTTTAGAAGTTTCAACCCACTATTTACAACTCTATGAAAAATCGGTTAATCTATTGAAAGAATAGTGGAAATATTTCGTATTACCGTACATAGAACTGGAGGCAACCACATTGATTAAAGCGATATTTTTTGATTTAGATGATACATTATTATGGGACCAGAAAAGTGTTCAGGAAGCTTTTATTACAACTTGTAAACTAGCAGAAGCTGAATTTGGTATTGACGCGAATAAACTAGAAGAAGCAGTTCGTCATGAAGCAAGAGAGCTATATTCTTCATATGAAACGTATGAATTCACACAAATGATAGGAATTAATCCTTTTGAAGGGCTATGGGGCAACTTCCTTGATGATGAGGAAAACTTCAAAAAGATGGCTGCCATTGTACCAACATATCGTAAAGAAGCATGGATTAGGGGACTGAAGGCATGTGGAATCGATAACAGCGTGTTCGGAGCTAAACTAGCTGAAGAATTCCCTGCTAATCGCCGTAAAAGTCCATTCGTGTATGATGAGACGTTTAGCGTTTTAGATAAGTTAAAAGAAGATTATCGATTATTATTACTTACAAACGGTTCACCTGATTTACAAAATACTAAGTTAGAAATCACACCAGAACTTGTACCGTATTTCGAACAGATTATCATCTCCGGTGCGTTTGGAAGAGGGAAGCCTGACCCAACAATTTTCGAGCATGCTTTAGAAAAAATGCAACTTTCAAAAGACGAAGCAATTATGGTTGGTGATAATCTAATGACAGATATTTTAGGTTCATCCCGTATTGGCATGAAGAATGTTTGGATTAATCGCCATGATAAAGAAAGAAACGAAGTAGTTCCTACCTATGAAATTACACATTTGGAAGAGCTTTATCCAATCTTAGACGAACTTAATAAGAAATAAACTTCTATAAAGGAGGTTGAAATTACGATAATTTCAACCTCCTTCATTTATGTTGTTATCTTTCTTTAATTTTGAATGGCAAGCATCTCATTAATCGTATACAATCATAATGTGTTTTTTAGTTCCCCATTACACTTTCCTAGATTTTTTGATCAGAATCCATTAGTATGGCTAATATATACATGAAAGTACGAGGATTAGTTAAGAATGAAATCAACAAATTTTTATCTCAATGTTTGGCAAAAAGCATTACGGGCCGAAATTAGTCATCTAAAAAAATATGGCAGCTCTAAATACGTATTAAAAAATGGTCAACCAATGACAGCATCTAATGGGACCTACACTTATTATTTTGAAACAACCCAAACGACTAGAATTCCCAACGGATCGAAAATTTCAATTGAACCTATTGCAATGACGGGTAGAATATTATCTTCTGAAGGTAAATCAATTATAATAGCGGTTGAAGCCCCAATAGGAAGTTTACAACAACTATATCTAGTATATGATCCATGGGAATTATTAGATCAGTTGCATGACCGTTTGGATGAAATAAAGGAAAGTAAACAGAAACGAACACGTATAAAAAAACTTATGAATCCCCCATTAGAAGTGAAACATCCTACAGATTCCATCTCATCAAATGTGCATGAGCTTGTTTTAAGAAGCAAATATAATCCTGTTACATTCGTTTGGGGCCCTCCAGGTACTGGTAAAACATATACCCTCGGCAGAGTCGCAGCAAATAAATATTTTAAACATAAAACTGTCCTAATACTTGCACAAAGCAACCAGGCTGTAGATGTATTAATTGCTGAGACAACTCAATTCATTCATAAAAAGGGGAAATTGAAACGAACTGGTGATGTTTTACGTTACGGTGCACATACAGAAAAATCTACTCATTTTATGACAACTAGTGAGCTGCTGAACATCCATAATCCAAGTCTCGCAACAAATCGCCAAGCACTAATAGAAGAGAGAAAAGGCCTTAAAGAAACGTTAGGAAATTCTTATACCAATAGAGATTCGGAACAGTTACTTAAGCTAGAATTAAAATTATCACAAATGCATGAAAAGATTAGAGAACAGGAACTAAGTTTTGTCAACGATGCAGAAATTATCGGAACAACATTAGCAAAAGCCGCAACAGACCCAGCCATTTATGAGAAGCAATATGATTTAGTAATTGTTGATGAAGCAAGTATGGCATATGTACCTCAAATAGCATTTGCAGCTTCGTTAGCTAAGCGAACGATTGTATGTGGCGATTTTAAGCAACTACCACCAATTGCAACAGCAAGACACAAACTAGTGGATGAATGGTTGCGGGAGGATATCTTCCATAAAGCACAAGTTGTCAATTGGGTACAAGATAAGCAAAAACATTCTATTCATCCACATCTGTTCCTGCTAAAAGAACAAAGACGAATGCATCCTGATATTTCTGCATTTACAAACAAACATATATACAACTCATTGGTCGGAGATCATGAAAGCGTAAAACGCTCAAGGACCCCAATTGTTGAGCGTCCACCATTTGAAAATCTTGCATCGATTTTAGTTAATACATCCGGGATGGGCAACTATTGTCTGCGTGAGAAATCAACGAATTCACGCTTTAATATTTGGCACCTTTTGTTGTCATTCCAAGTCATCCATGAAGCATATCTCTCTGGGGCAAAATCAATTGGTTTCGTTACCCCATATCGGGCACAAGCTTATCTAATGGATTTACTATTATCTGACCTTTATGAAGAAGAGCTGTTAGAGGCTGACATCATTGCAGCTACAGTTCATAAGTTTCAAGGTAGCGAACGTGATGTCATGATTTTTGATGTTGTTGATAGCTACCCTCAGGAAAGACCTGGTATGCTTTTAGTTGGAAAAGATAGTGAACGGTTAATAAACGTCGCGATTACTCGTACAAGGGGGAAATTTGTCCATATTTGCAACGAGCAATTTATCCGCTCAAATGTATATCGCAACAAGACAATTCACCAGCTCGTCAATCATCAAACTACCAATCAACAAATTATCCAATCGCGGCAAATTGGTTCATGGGTAAAAAACCAACATCCAAAGCTTTTATGGATTCATGCTAAAAAGCTTGAGAAGTTAAAAGATGATATTATACATGCTAAACATACAATATTCATTTATATACCTGACAGGAAGAAGCTTACACAAGAATGGAGAAACATATTAAATACACGGCATCCTTCTACAACACTTGAAGTATTCTCAACAAATGATGTAAAACAGAAAAATAAAACTGACACATCAGTAGCAGTGCCATTTCCTTTCATCATAATTGATAAAAAATATTTGTGGTTAGGGTTACCATTCGAAACAACTATGCATGTTCAACCACCATATATTGCGGCGAGACTACATTCTAAACAAGTGATTGAGTACGTCTTATCAGAAATAGTTATTTAAATTTCAACAATTACATGAACATAATAGTATTTAATTTAACCGTACCTTATGATAAGGTTAGTTTTACATGTACTAAAAATGTTGAGTAATACTTTCACCTAAACCATACAGTTTAAACAATCTACTTTAAAATAAATGAGAATATGCTAAACTGATATCAGCAGATAATTCCTGACAAACAAGGGAGTTCTCTGCTGATTTCCAATGTACTAGAGCGTAGGAGATAATAGTCATATTTTCGTTATTAACTAGGATTGACTATTATATGACTTAAGGGGGCTATTATGGAAAATATTACATTTATTATGGCTTTTTCAGCTGGTTTACTTGCTTTTATTTCACCATGCTGTTTGCCATTATATCCATCATTTGTTTCATACATAACAGGAATGTCCATTAGTGAATTAAAAGGTGACAAAGACCGTCGCCATAAACAAACGATTTTACTTCATTCCATCTTTTTTTCTCTAGGATTTTCCGTCATATATTATATATTAGGCTTTTCGTTTAGCAGTATCGGAACACTGTTTAAAAATAATCAAGACTTAATCAGAATGTTGGGTGGAGTATTTATTGTTTTAATGGGACTCTTTATGCTAGAGGTATTCCAGCCGAAATTTATGATGAAAGATACGCGTGTTCAAAGAAAAGGGCGGAAAGTTGGTTTTCTTAACTCATTTTTAATTGGCCTAGGATTTGCTGCAGGGTGGACACCTTGTATTGGACCCATTTTTGGTGTAATCATGTCTGCAAGTATACTTAATCCATCACAGGCATTTATTAATATAACTGCTTATTCATTAGGCTTTTGCCTCCCATTTATATTATTAGCGTTCTTTATTGGTAAGACAAAATTTATCGTTAGGCATTCACAAAAGCTAATGAAAATTGGCGGAGCTATCATGATTATATTTGGTATATTGCTGTATTTTGATAAAATGACATTTTTCAATATTTGGTTTTCAGATATTCAATATCGAATTAATGATTGGCTAGGCTCTCTATAAAGTATAATAAAAGGTATCTTGTGCCTGTTATAGCAGTGGGCGCCACGCGTGGAAGGGAATCAAAATGAATCAATTTGCTAGTGAAAAACTAATTAAAGAATTATGCGGGGAGCAATCCTTTAAAAGGGGCAAACAATATAATAAAAAAGGGCACGTATCACTTATAAACAGTGATGAAGATCCATTCGTATATAAAGCGGTTATTAAAGGAATAGAGAATTTCTATGTAACCATACAAAAAGAAATGGGAAAAATTAAGGCAGAATGCAACTGCCCTAAGTTATCTTCCTTCAACAAGCATTGTCAACATGTTGCAGCAACGTTGCTTTTCCTTAATGATACGACTAAACGAGATTCTTCTTATCAAGAAGAGTCTCTTCCAACACATACCTCATCTCAATCTTCTAATAGATCTAAACCAGACTTGCTACATTTATTTTCACCGAGTTCCATAGCTCCTAAAAATAATCAGCACTATATAGAAGATCGAAAATTATTGAAGACGGAATTTATCCTGAACATTGAAGACCAATACGACATGCTAAGTATTCGTCTTCGTATTGGGAGCGATAAGTTGACTGAAGTAAATATAAAGCAGTTTTTAACCCATTATGAAAAAGGTCAACCATTTATAGTGTCTGATGATTTTACTTACCATAATAAGCAGTTTTTTCTACAACGAGAAACAGACAAGCTTATCAAGCAATTACTGACAATATTTAAACAAGAAACATTTTATACAAAAAATGTAGCCACTACTACACATAGCGACAACTCGGCAAGACTTTATCTTCCGCCAAGCTCATTTGAAACGGTACTTCCTCTACTCATAGCGGCACCTTCGACGAAGCTCGTCTATGAAAATCAGCACTATGAAGGCGTTACAAAATGTACCGAAACATTACCCATATCGTTTTCATTCGATTATAAAAATGGTGATAATAATTTCCGCTTGAAGATATACGGTATAGAAAAACTTAAATTCTTGCACCTTTATCAAATAATATTTATTGAAAATAAACTAGTTATGTTAAAAGATACGCATTTTCATTTACTTGCAGAGTTGAGAAATATGGTCGAAGAACATGAAGGAAGTCATTTTCTACTATCAATAGAGAAACTTGAAGAATACACGACAAAAGTAATTCCAATAATGAAGCAGCTTGGTAAAGTAGAGGTATCACAGACTTTCTCACCGATACTGAAAGGTAACCAATTAAAAGCTAGACTATATCTAGATAGAATAAATCATAAGCTGTTAGCAGGTTTAGAATTTCAATATAATGACATTATTTTAAATCCTCTAGAAATAGACTATGAAGAACAAGCTTCATCGATTGTAAGGGATGAAGAAAAAGAGAAACGAATACTAGGACTATTGGAAGAGAGTATGCTATCTAAAACAGAAGGCGGATATTTCTTACAAAATGAAGAATTAGAGTATCAGTTTTTACACAATATGATTCCTCAGCTAAAATCATTTGTTGAGATATTTGCAACTTCTGCTGTTCGAGCAAGATTATTCACAAAACCTGTTTACCCTTTTTTTCGAGTAGAGGTCGAAGAACGAACAAATTGGTTATCAATTCAGTTTGACATTAATGGTTTAAATGAAGAAGATATTCGAGGGATATTACAGTCACTCGAGCTAAAGCGTCCATATTATAAATTAACAAGCGGCTCCTTTTTGTCATTAGAAAACAAGGAGTTTGAAAAAGTTGCTCGATTTTTAGAAGGCCTAGAGCTAAATCACGATGACCTTCAAAAAGAAATTCACCTGCCAATTTTATATGGAATACAACAATTAGACAAATTGGAAGATAAAGCAGTTGTAAAACTCGGCAAGAAATTCGAATCGTTTTTACAGAATTTACGAACACCAAATCAAGAACAATATGGTGTTCCACCTAACTTAAATGCCACTCTTCGGGATTATCAAAAAATTGGTTTTAACTGGTTAAAAACATTATCTAAATATCAATTTGGTGGTATTCTTGCTGACGACATGGGCTTAGGCAAAACAATCCAAGCAATTACATTTATTCTTTCTAATGTATCAGAAATACGACATCTGAAAAAACCTGCAGTTATTGTATCACCTTCTTCACTTATTTATAATTGGGCAAATGAGTTGAAGAAATTTGCACCTGAACTTAGAGTGATGGTCGTTGCCGGAACAAAAAAAGAAAGAAATCATATATTTAACCAAGCAGGGGAGTACGATGTACTAATTACGTCTTATCCGTTATTAGTAAAGGACAACAACCATTATAAAGATAAACAGTTTCATACACTCTTTTTGGATGAAGCACAAGCAGTTAAAAACCCCTTAACTCAAACTGCTAAATCCGCAAGAATGGTTGTTGCCAAAAACCGGTTCGCGTTAACAGGAACTCCTGTCGAAAATTCTTTAACTGAGCTATGGTCCATATTTCAAATTGTTTTTCCTAGTTTGTTTCCTAATCGTAAAGCGTTTCTACATTTACCACGAGGAGTAATTGCTAAACGGGTAAAACCTTTCATATTACGTCGAGAGAAAAAAGATGTTTTACAAGAGCTACCGGCAAAGGTTGAAAATAAATTCTTCTCTGACCTCTATCCAGAGCAGAAACAACTTTATCTCGCTTACTTAGCCAAATTAAAGCATGATAAATTTAAGCATCTTGATAAAGAAACGATACAAAAAAACCGGATTAAGATTTTAGCTGGAATCACACGTTTACGCCAAATTTGTTGTCATCCAAGCTTATTTATTGATGATTATGATGGTAGGTCTGCAAAGCTCGATCAATTAATCGATATTATAAAAGAATGCCATAGTACAGGTAAAAGAATTCTTATCTTTTCACAATTCACGAAAATGCTCCAGCTAATTGGGGCTGAAATAACTAAATTGGATTTTCCATATTTTTATTTAGATGGCCAAACAGCTTCAGCTGAGCGAATCGAGTTATGTAAAAGATTTAATAATGGTGAAAGAGAAATTTTTTTAATTTCGTTAAAAGCAGGGGGTACTGGACTCAATTTAACTGGTGCAGATACAGTTATTTTATACGATTTATGGTGGAATCCTGCGGTTGAAATGCAAGCAGCTGACCGTGCACATCGAATCGGACAAACTGAGGTCGTCCAAGTCATAAAGCTAGTAACGAACGGAACAATAGAAGGGAAAATGAACGCACTCCAAGAGCGAAAGAAAGGGCTGATCGAAGACATCATTCAATCTAGTAAAAGTCCATCTATATCCGACGAAGATATTATCGATTTATTAAGTTAGAGAAGAGTTTACTATTAATGCTTCCAAAATAGATAAAAACGTACAGGGTTAAGACTCCGTGTTACTTTTTATTGTACAAAATATTTGTGCTAGTTTTTCGCACCACGAGTCCCACAATATCGGGGTGGGTGGTAATCCAACATAGTATAAATGCTCTATTAATGAACATCCTACAAATATGAGTTTTACTAAGGAAAAGGAGCTTTGTACATGGAATCATTTCAAATACTTTCAATGGTTGTTGATGAAGGTCAATATGACGAGCAACACGTCACAGCTCAGGTAACACATGATGGGAAGGAATACAGTGTAACATTTGATAAAGATGATTTTGAACTAATAAATGCTTGGATTTTCGAGAAAGAAACGTCACTCCCAGCAAATTTATCAGACGAGGAAATTGAAGTAATCCGCAATGAAGTAAGAGGAAGGTTATGAGGAGACTCCTCTGACAATAGGCCTGACCCATAAAACATAAAGAATATGGTTCATATCTGTTCTAAATGCTTATGATGGGTCAGATTCTATTAATGACAATAATTCTTTTATATACCTACAGTAATTTTTTCAGTTTCAAAGCCTATTGATGTCGAGAGATCGACTACATCAAGACTAAATGATAGATAGTTCGAATCATTTTTTTCAATGGCTTGTTCAATATTAAAGTGTAATTCCGAGATATCATCGTTTACTGTAATTTCATAAAACTCCATAACGGTACTTCCATACTCATTTTTAATATCATGTAAATGTACATTTAAGCGATAAGCGATATTTGCTTTTTTCGTAATTTGATAGCTAACCAGATTATCAGTAATATTTGTAAAATGTGGCATTTCGATTAATCGAGAAGGTTCCACACTTAAGCCACTCTCCAACTCAATCATCTCAATTAACGGTTTATTTTCGAGAATGTTAGGTATATTCTGATTTTCGTGTTCTGTACGCAAGTAAAATGGTTCATGATCAGTAAATGTTTTACTATTCATTTCCGATGTTGAACCGAATAGAAGGACATAATCATCTGCAAATATTTCTTGTGGATAGTTCGCGTGATGCTCCTCTTTATAATTCCAGAATGCATCCCAACGAATTGCTTCATGTTCTAAACCGCGGACCACACTCCACTTAGAAAATGGAAAATGATGAGATGGAAAATAATAATATGCAAAATGATGACCATATTCATGTGATAGTGTATCTCGATAGTCTTCAACATGAACATATTTATCGCCTTGATATAGTGTAATAGTCTTTGAAAGTGCCTGATAACTGCCCTTTGTATTAGAAGCCTGATGCTTATCAGGGTAAATTTTAACCGCTTTTAACTCTGTTAATTCTTCTCCATGTCCATTCTTTAAAAGCTCTACATATAACTCCTGTAACTTCCTCTGATCCCAATTCGATGAATAACTAGTGAATTCAATCCCTTTTGGAGTTAAATATGTTTCATAGGTAGGATAGGAACGACCCTCAGATTGAAAGCTTAATAGAAAAGGCAACAAAAATATCAATATAATAAAAACTCTCATTTTAACTGGCAATTTTGTCACTTCCTTTCCATCATTTTAACATGTAATCGATAGCTTGAAATTGGTATCATTTGTTATCAGTATTGAATAAATTAGCCTGATTACAATGAATGGTATAGGTAGGATGAGTCTTCATTTGAAATAAATTTTAATTGACAGTTTAATATTTCCATATAAAAAATTTCAAAAATATCTGTTCAAAATCACGTATTTCATGTATGATATAAATAATCAGAAAATACTGAAAACTACAATGTGAGGTGCTTTTAAATGAAATTTATCCATGTTCCTTTTGAAAATCTTCTTGATACAAATCCCTATGTACATTATTTGCAAGAAGGAGACCTTTTGAAGAAATCAAATAAAGAAATCATTTTGAAGCATTTACATGAACTACCTCGAGATTTTATGGAAATGACACTCTTTGATATTGATGGTTGTGGCTCTATTTATACATTCTCACATATTATTACTGAAAAAAGTGATGGAGCAGAAACAATATCGGCAATCTTTAAGAAGCTATAAATCTACTATAAAAATAAAAAAGAGGATGTTACGTCCATCGACGTCATCCTCTTTCAATTTCATATGTTGTAGTTGAATCAATCATCTCTTTCATTAATTGAACAAGCTGTACAAAAATTTCAGCGGTCATTATTGCGTCATTTAACGCATGATGTCGTTCACGTTCATTAATTCCTAATCGTTTAATTAAATGATCTAAATAATTCTTTTTATCCGTATACATTTGATTAGCAAGCTTGTGTGAATCTATGTAGGTTGGATTGAAATTTGGCAATTTCCATTTTTTAATACTAGTCTTTAAGAATTCAACATCAAAAGTTGCCGGATGTGCAACCAAGACAGTTCCTTGGCTATATTCAAGAAATTTCTGGAGACCGACCGGAAATAACTGTGCATTCTGAACAGTCTCCATTGTAATTCCGGTCAATTGCTGAACTGATTTTGGTACTTTTTTAAAAGGCTTTAGAACAGTATAGAAGGCTTCATCATATTGAATCTTATAATTTTGGACCTTTATTGCTCCAATCGATAAAACTTCATCACCAATTTGTGGGAAAAAACCAGTTGTTTCTAAATCAAATATTGTATAGGTAGTTGAAGAAAAATCATCTACTGTTACTCCTATTTGACTCTCTAGAAATAATTCAATTGAATGCGCTACATTTTTTAATTCGAAATGATTTAACTTACGCCGATGCATTTTAAAGAAGAATTGATCCCATAAATAATATTTAATAATTTGTAAATCATACGGCAAACGTCACTACACCACCCGGTTTCTGTTGAAGCTGATTTTCGTGACTTGCTGCATACGGTGAGCGATTTGCAGAGCCTCTTTAAGCTTCAGACGATCTTCCTTTTCTAAGTTCATAATGTTTATATCATTCGTTGTCATTTCACCAAGTTCAAGCTCCAATAAATTTTGCTTTAAGCGATAATAATGTAAATAATGTAGAGCAGTTTTTGCATTGTCAACATCACGAGGATGCATAGCATGCAGTTTCTTTAGTGCATCAAGTCGCTTTATTGTACTAACTTCACGGATTCCATACTTAATCGCATTAATACGAATGGAATAGATAATTTGTGTTAATCCAGTTTTTTTCACATTAATCTTTTTATTTTTTTGTTTAATTTGCACAATACCAAACGGATGTGCTGATATTTTAAAGCGCAACGCATCTTTCATTAATAGTTGCTGTAATGTATTGGAACGCATTGCTTTTTCAGTAATAGTCGTACGGATATCTTCGGCCAGGGAGAAATCACCATATATTGGCCGAAAATCATAAAACATCGTAAATTTCTGAATTTCCTCGGCATCTAATTCCTTTTTCCATGTATCGATTTCTTTTTTCCATGAAGTTGATGATTTCCTCCACTTATTTTCCCGAGCCATAATGCCACCACTACATTCCGTAAAACCAATTGCTGCAAGGTGGCTATTTATCTTAGTTGTGAAGATGTTAAAATACTTCTCGATTTCTTCCTTATTATGGAGATGCTCATAATCATGTAATATCATACCGTTATCTTGATCTGTACGAAACCCTTGCTCTCTACGTGCTTGACTGCCCATTATAATAAAGCAGTAATTGATAGGAGGCAAACCATATCCTTCAGCTTTCATTTCACTTTCAGCTAATTTCAAAACTTGACGATAGAGGTTATCATTATGATTTGTAATCACTTCCGCAATATCATAAGCATACGTATCTTTCTCCATCAAGCTTTTAATAAATGTGTGAAGTGTTTGATTAACCAAAGGTCCTTCGTTAACAAGTTCCTTAACAGATTTACCATTTTTTACATGATAAGTTAAATCTAAAAAACTTGAATCCTGTAATTGCAGAAAGGAACGACTTGACAATGTTCCAATTACTTTATCGTAATGAACAACAGGAATAAATTCCAAAGATTTATTTTTTATAAATGATAATGCTTCATATGCAAATGCTTCTGCATGCACATAATAGGGTTCAACATTTACCCAATCTCTTACTTTATTACTATAAATATCTTTTGCCACGTATTGAATGATATTTCCGATAGTAATGATTCCATATTTCATTGGCGGCTTCTCACTTACAATTAAACCAAGCACATTCTTATCCTTCATTAATTTAGCTGCTTGCTCCATAGTTGCTTCAGGTGAAATGAAAACAGGAGTATCCATCCATGTATTGACACGAGAAGTAAGTAAATGAACATTATCTCGTTCGTCATCACTCGTTTTGTTTTTCATTTCATCATATAATGATTTCGTTCTTTCACCGATACTTTCCCAAATAACTTTTGAGAAGTCATTATTCCTTGTCATCATTTCAAAGAAATGTTTCTTATTTAGTTTAAAAACTGTACAATCTTCTAAAGCTTGCACTGAAAAGTTTAATGCTCCATTCGTAAACATCACCATGATTCCGATAATATCTCCCGGATAGTAATAACGAAGTGATAATTGTTTGCCATTAGATTGGTGTAATATATTTTTTGCTAATCCTGAAACAAGAAAATATAAATCTAATTCTTCAACCGATTCATCCTCATGAAAAATAAACTCATTTTTGGAGAATGTAACCTCCGTTGCTTTATCCGTCATCTCTTGTAGTTGGTAGTCGGTTAACAATGAAAAAGGATAGAAATCTCTCAGAAGATGTTTTAATTCAGTTATCGCCATGTTAATCGCAACCTCCTAAAAACGTATACGTTAACCGTAACATAAATGATGAATGATGTGAAAGGGGAGGGATAGCCTATCTCTTAAGTATGATAAGAGTTTCAGTTTAATCTACGATGAAATAAAATATCGATAAAATAGGTTTCACTGTAGCTTCATTGAATTTTGAAACTCATTATAATGTTCTAAAACCAAGTTCATAATGTGTACAAAAAGAAATTAAGCGAACGTGGTGATTTTAGTGTAATTTATTTGCAGTAAAGTTTTGTTTAGATATAATCAATATTCTATCTATTAAAGATTAATGATAAAATTTGCTATAGTATCTGATAATATTGCAAAACTAAAACAGGGTTCATTGAGAGAAAGTACGACAAGGAGGAATTCAACCAAAACTACTAATAGTAAGTAGCAACTATGTTTACGATAACAGCAACAATTAAAAGAAGTTCGAAAATAGGAGGGAATAAAACAATGAAAAATTTATTAAAAACCTATCTGATTACAACAGTAGTATTTATCCTATTGCTTATCGCAGGTTGTGGGAAGGCAGAGGAAGAAAATACTGCAACAACGACTAAAAAAACAACAGTAGAAAAAAATCCAATCGTTACAATTACGATGGAGAATAACGAACAAATGAAACTAGAATTATATCCAAATATTGCTCCAAATACTGTACATAACTTTATCTCACTTGTTGAAGGTGGATTTTATAACGGCTTAACCTTCCACAGAGTCATACCTGATTTTATGATTCAAGGTGGCGATCCAAATGGCGACGGTAGCGGTGGACCAAATTATTCGATAAAAGGGGAATTTTCTAAAAACGGTTTTGAAAATGATTTAAAACATGAACGCGGCGTTATTTCAATGGCTCGTGCGCAAGCTCCTGATTCAGCTGGATCCCAGTTTTTTATTATGGTAAAAGACTCCACACATTTAGATGGTGAATATGCAGCGTTTGGAAAAGTTATTGAGGGCATTGAGGTAGTAGATAAGATAGTAAGTGTAAAGAGAAATGAAAACGACAAGCCATTAGAAGACCAAAAAATTAAAGAAATGACAATTGAAACATTTGGCGTAGAATACCCACAGCCCGATAAAATAATGAATGATTAACTGTTATGAGGGTAAAATCAACAATAATATTCTATTTCCATTAGGCATTTTTCGTAAACATTGGTGCTTTTAACTGAGTTGTCGTTTAGGGTTTGTCTCCGCTATAGTACTCGCTTTCCGCGGGGTCTCACCTCTTCCACGCATCCCGCAGGAGTCTCTCAGGTCAGTTCCAACAAACCCTTAAAAAGGTTAGTGCAAAAAGCCACAATCTTTTAGAAAAGAGACTATTTTCAGGGTAGTCTTCCATTATAATATTAAGCTTTTTACCAATACAGACTTATACAGAATATATTGAGTTTCTAAAATTTTCTGTAAAAGTCATTGATAAAAATGAATTCACTTGATATAATATTCTAAATATTTAAATACATCGAAAAGGACTAGTAAGATTTTTAAAACGCTCAGAGAGCTGTTGGTCGGTGGAAAACAGTCGTGGAGAAAATCTGAACTCACCTTGAAGTAGCTCGCTGAAATTTCGTGTTAGAAAAAGTAGGTGGAGACGGATCCTAACCGTTATTTTAGGAGGATATAAGGAGGAGTCATTCCTTTTATCTACTAGAGTGCATGTCAATCTGGCATGAATTAGAGTGGTACCGCGTAAGCTGATAACAGCCTTTCGTCTCTATTTACGAGATGAAAGGCTTTTTTATGTTTTCTTTCATCCCATTCTTAACTCATTCCACTAAATAGATAATGAACAATAATTGAATTGAAACGAAAGGGTGTCATTAAAATGAAAAATGTTGAAAAGTATGCGAGAGGTTATTTCATGCCTCCTGAAAAAAGCTTGAAATGGACTGAGAAGGAATACATTACTGAAGCTCCGATATGGTGTAGTGTTGATTTACGTGATGGGAACCAAGCATTAGTTGTTCCAATGACACTTGAAGAAAAACTTGAATATTTCCAATTACTTGTGAAAATAGGCTTTAAAGAAATTGAAGTAGGATTTCCAGCTGCATCCGAAACAGAATATACATTTCTTCGAACATTAATTGAAAAGGATTTAATTCCTGATGATGTGACGATTCAAGTATTAACACAATCACGCGACCACATTATCAAAAAAACATTTGAATCATTAAAAGGGACTAAAAAAGCAGTTGTACACTTATACAATTCAACTTCTGTTGCTCAACGTGAACAAGTATTTAGAAAATCAAAAGAAGAAATTATTGATATAGCAGTTTCAGGAGCAAAATTACTAGAAAAATATGCAGCAGAAACAGAAGGAAACTTCCAATTTCAATATTCCCCTGAAAGCTTTACAGGGACAGAAATTGACTTTGCACTTGAAATTTGCAATAAAGTGTTAGATGTTTGGAAACCTACTGCCGAAAATAAAGTAATCATTAACTTACCTGCAACAGTAGAGCTTTCAATGCCACACGTTTATGCAAGTCAAATCGAATACATGAGTAACCATTTAAACTATCGAGATAACGTCATTCTATCTCTTCACCCTCATAATGATCGCGGTAGTGGTGTAGCGGATGCAGAATTGGGTATGTTAGCAGGGGGACAAAGAATTGAAGGTACCCTATTTGGAAATGGTGAAAGAACTGGAAATGTTGATATTGTCACTCTCGCACTAAATATGTATTCACATGGTGTTGACCCAAAATTGAACTTCGAAAACATTCTTGAGATTATTGAAGTATATGAGCGTATGACAAAAATGAAGGTAAACGAAAGACAACCATATGGTGGAAAACTTGTCTTCGCTGCCTTTTCAGGGTCACATCAAGATGCAATTGCTAAAGGGATGAAATGGCGCGAGGAACATGACTGCGAACACTGGTCTGTCCCATATTTAATGATTGACCCTAAAGATATTGGCAGAGAGTATGAAGGTGACGTTATCAGAATTAACAGTCAATCTGGTAAAGGTGGTATTGGTTATGTATTGGAACAGCAATACGGCCTAGATTTACCTAAAGAAATGCGTGAAGTATTTGGTTACACTGTTAAAAATGTTTCTGACCATCAAAATAAAGAACTTATGCCAGAAGAAATCCATGCTATTTTCCAAAAGGAATATGTTAACATTAACAACCCATTAGAGTTTATTGATTATCAATTTACAAAACATGATGATTACAACACAATTGTTACCGTTAAAATTAATGGGGAAACACAGCAGCTCGTTGGTGAAGGAAATGGCCGACTAGACGCAATAAGTAATGCATTACGTTCAACATTACAAATTGATTATAGTAACTTAGTTTATAAAGAGCATGCACAAGAACTAGGTTCACATTCTAATGCAGTTTCTTACGTAGGGATAACGGCACAGGACGGAACAGTCCATTGGGGATGTGGCATTGATGTTGATATTATGACATCGTCTGTAAAAGCTTTATTTAGTGCAGTAAACAAATTTACCTCTAGCGCTAAACTTACCTTCAAAGAAGGCCAGTTTATGACAACTAAATGATAGTAAAAAGGAGCTGAAAAATCAGTTCCTTTTTTTATGCAACAAAATTTATCATTGAGTAATTCATTACACAGCAAAGTTCTGCAACTGACAATTTCTATAGAAACTTGATGTGTTGAAACAGCTTATCAGATACACAAATAAAAATTATATCAAATTACTTCTATCATTAATAAAATCAAATACTAAAAAATTGGAAATTTTGTTACTTACCCATTATGAATTGATAAGAAATAAAATGAACATAATGAAAATATAGCCGAAGGAGGGATACCGTTGAACACAAATCATGATGTAGACTATGACCGCGACCATGACCGTGAGGATGCATTGACAAGAGAAGCGTTATTGAGCGAGTTAAAAGAAACGTTAAACCTTGAAACAGCATTACTTAGAAAATACATCGTAGTATCTGAAAAATTACACAATGAGAAGGAATTAAAACACCGTCTTACCAACTTTGCTGAAGGGAATGCGAAACGAACATTTCAGCTTGAAAACGAGATAAACAAACTTTCGGAACAAATGTTAAATAATAGTCAAATATTTTTTTAATACTTAAGTAAAAACATTAATATAAAGGGGATGAAAGGACTTTCATACATAGAAGATGTTAATACTAACGGTTGCGCTTACAATGGATTTTTCCAAATTGCGTTATTGACGAACATTTTTGCTTACGATAGAATTGTAAAATGTTCGTTAGATGATTAGTAATTAACATTTTTTATTTAAGAGGTGTATTACATGACAACCGAGAAAATAACATGGAAAAATAATCTCATCTATTTTTTCCTATTTACAGTCGCATTATTATGGATAAAAACCTACGCAGCATATAGAGTTGAATTTACATTAGGTATCGACAATAACATACAGGAATTTCTCTTATTTATAAATCCGATTAGTTCTATTATCTTTTTCGTGGCATTCGCACTATTCTTAAAAGGTAAAAAGGCATATCAGTTCATGATAGTCATTAGTTTTCTTCTATCGTTCTTATTGTATGCAAATATTGTATATTACCGTTTCTTTTCAGACTTTATTACATTACCGACGCTAACGCAAACTGGAAACGCAGGTGATTTAGGGCAAAGTATCTTAGCTTTATTAAAACCATATGATATTTTATATTTCCTAGATACAATAATTTTATTCCTACTTGTTGTAACAAAAGTCGTAAAACCAATTTCTATAAAAGTTAGAAAACGTACATTATTAGCCACATTTAGTGCTGCAATAGCAATCTTTGCAGTTAACTTAAGCTTAGCTGAAACAGATCGACCGCAATTATTAACAAGAACGTTTGACCGAAATTATATTGTAAAGTATTTAGGAATGTATAACTTTACAATTTATGATGCAATCAAAAGTACAAATGCATCTGCACAAAGAGCAATGGCGGATTCAAATGATATTACAGAGGTAACGAACTATACGAATGCGATATATGCAGAACCAGACCCAAATTTATTTGGTATTGCAAAAGGTAAGAACGTTATATATGTCCATTTAGAATCAGTTCAAAATTTTATTATAGATTATCAATTGCATGGTCAGGAAGTAACACCATTCCTTAATTCATTAACTAGAGATAGCAACACATTTTACTTTGATAACTTCTTTCATCAAACAGGACAGGGTAAGACAGCTGATGCTGAGTTTATGTTAGAAAACTCACTATTTGGATTACCTCAAGGAGCTGCATTTTCAACTAAAGGTAGAAATACGTACCAAGCAGCACCTGCGATATTAGGCCAACAAGGCTATACATCTGCAGTCTTCCATGGCAATACAAAAACATTCTGGAATCGTAATGAGATATATAGGTCATTAGGTATTGATAAATTCTTTGATTTAAGCTATTACAATGCAGAAAGTGATGAAGTTGTAAACTACGGTTTATTAGATAAACCATTTTTTGAACAATCAATACCAATGCTACAATCGTTAAAACAACCTTTTTATTCAAAGTTTATTACTGTAACAAATCATTTCCCTTATCCGCTCGATCAGAGTTTAGCTACAATTGAGCCGCATACAACGGGAGATGCTTCTGTTGACAATTATTTTCAGACAGTACGCTATTTAGATGAAGCGTTAAAGACATTTTTTGAGCAATTAAAAAGTGCGGGTCTGTATGAAAATTCGATGATCATTATGTATGGAGATCATTATGGTATATCTGAGAACCATAATAAGGCGATGTCAAAAGTATTAAATACTGATGTTGGTAAATTCGAAAATGCTCAGCTCCAAAGGGTTCCACTATTTATCCATATTCCTGGAGAAAAAGGCGGTACTATGCATCAGTATGGTGGACAAATTGACTTAATGCCTACAGTTATGCATCTACTAGGTATTGATACAAAAGGTTATGTGCAGGTTGGTACCGACTTATTTTCACCAGACCATCAAACAGTTGTACCATTCCGAAATGGAGATTTTATTACTGAGACTGTTACTGGTTTAAATGGTAAGTATTATGATACAAATACTGGAGAGAAACTCGAAACAACAGAAGAGATAAAAAAATTCGAAGAGATTGCAAGAATGAAACTACAAATGTCAGATAAAATTGTAAATCAGGACTTGTTGCGTTTTTACACTCCTGAAGGATTTACACCTATTAATCCTTCAGATTACCAATATACGACGAACAAGAGTTTAGATGAGGTTACTAATAAAACAACAGAATAATAAAAATTAGAGGGTGACTTATTATACTTAGTTCACCCTCTTTTTACAATTATTCTACCTAATTACTGTAAAATGTGGTAAAATTAAAAAGTTATCTAAAATTATAGTTTCATATAAGCTTTATCAAAAAGTTTTCAAAAGAGCTTTTATGTTAATGTAATGTAGTTTTCAAATATATACGCAAACAAAGGATAATTTACATATTTATTAAAATTTTTAATAGAAGGAGAGATATCTCTTTGATAATTCCATATTTACTTGTATTTATATTAGCCGCAATACCGCTTTTTGAAGTATTTACAGTTGTACCAATAGCAATTATTGGGGGGCTACCGGCTATTCCTGTAGCAATAGTTGGCTTTTTAGGAAACCTATTAACCATTTTCTTATTAGTAGTTTTTGTAGACAATGTAAAAGGCTGGTTAAGGAGACGGAAAAAGGTAAAAGTCCAAGAAGGCACAAATGAACCAGTATCAGATGAACCTTCTACTATTCAAGTAGATGAGCAAAGTGAAGATAAGAAACAAAAGCGCGCACGTAACTTATTTGATAAATACGGATTGCCAGGCTTAACAATACTAGGCCCATTGTTAGTCGGCTCACATATTGCTGCATTTATGGGTATGAGTTTTGGTACTTCTAGGAAGTTAGTAACAATTTGGATGATTGTCAGTTTAGTAATATGGACATCCGTATCTGCTATTGCTGCAAGCTATGGCGTTACGTTCTTTGCTCCAAGTCTTGAAGAAGAAGGGTTTTTAATAAAGTTATTTCAATAAATTTAAATTTTCAGAAGAGTAACATGGACCGCTTTAAGCAAGTTAATTACCATCATATTCAGAGCCCATTAACAAAAAACTAGAATAGTAGTTCTATCTAAGAGGATTACATCAAAGTGTTTCCAAATCAAACATAAAACTACCTCCGCGCACTAGGAAGGTAGTTTTATGTTAGTGTCAAATATATCTTGGAAATAATATGTTATTTTCAAGATGAATATGTTGAAACATATCATTTTCTAACAATTCCAAACGTTGATAAACTAAGCGAAATGTTCCACATGCATCTTCTGGTAATTCATAATCATGTGTAACTTCTCTAATTTGTTTTAAAATTTCACCAGCAGCATCGTGCTCGTCAACTAGACAGCTTACAATTGGCTTAAGTTCTTTAAGTGTTTGGATTGATTTAGTTTCTTCGTATTTCAAAATTTTCGGGAATGCTTCGTTCTCTTCTTTACTAAAATGTTCTGCAATTTCTAATTTTAAATCATTGAAAAGAGAGAGCACTTTGTTAAGGTGCGTATGCTTGTCGCCATGTACTAGAGCAACTTTTTTTACATACGGTGTTAATTGTTCTACCTCTGTCCGTGCATAATGATGATGCACATCAACAATATGTTTGACTAACTTATCAGCATGAACTTCTCTCCAGTCTGTTGTATCCTCTGACCGAGCATGTTCCTCATAATATTGATGTAACTGTTCGATAAATTCAGCTTCATTTAAATTACGTTCTTCAATAGCTTGTGCAAGTGTTCGTGTACCTCCGCAACAAAAGTCTACTTTTTTCCTTTTAAAGAAATCACTTGACTGTGGAAACACCGCAACAACGTCCCCGACTGTATGATTAAGATTAAATATTGAATGATTTATCACTTCCAACACCTCCTACATCTAGAATAATAGATTCAAATATTTTTTATTGTGATAGATATCACAATAATTGAAAAATGTTATCCAATTACAGTTGGAAACAATTAATCATAGAACTTGTCTTCATAATCATTTACTCTATTAAAAAGGCTCATTTCTATAATAAATAGTTACACACAGATAACAGCAGTAATTACAACTAATGCACATGAATAGAAAGGAGCTCGTCAAAATGAAATATGTTTCTGTAAACGATATTTTAACTAACGCTGATACAAAGAATGCAAGCAACTTTCTCAAAGAGTTATGGTATGCGAAGGCTGAGGAGATTTTTATTTTATCCAACGATTACTTTACTTTTAAACAACAACTGCTATTTATTCAGTCAGTTGCACCTATTAACTGGCAGTTACATTGGGATGGACAATTCTTTTCGTTATCAAAGAAAATTATGAATCAAAGCTTATTGACCTTAAAGATAAAAGATTCAGGGCATATCGATTATAGATTTCATTAAAAATGAGACATCTTACTAACTAGATACACTAGTTATAAGATGTCTCATTATTTATAGACATAGTAAATAAATTTAAGATAATTTGGGAGCTTTTTATTTGAACATTTGATATAAAAAAGTAAAGTGGTGGACACTGCTAAACAGTCGAAATTCCTATAATAACCTAAAACTATAGGGATTATTAAATGATGTATATATAAAAGGTTGAATAATTTAACCTTGACCGTGGGAATTTAACTTTGGCTCTATAATTGAACTATGTTAAAGGAAATTTTGTTTAGTTGGTTTTTGTATAAAATAAGGGACCTATTACTCAATGAGTAGTAAAAACCGAACTTTATTATGCTGGAATTAACAATCAATTCAGAGCTCAATAAAACATAGGAGGGATATAAATGAACAATAAACAACTTGGTGCACATGAAATGTTAGAGTGCCATGAAGTCTTGATGTGTGCAATTAATGGTATTAATCAATTTCAACTATATCAACCATATTGTCAGGACGAGGAACTAAAAAACATATTACAAAACCAATTATCATTTATTACGAATGAGTATAACACGTTGGTAAATGCACTGAAGCAAAGAATGAACATCGGAACTTTACCTGAAGTTAAAACAAACTCAAACTTTACACCACAATATGGGTTAAACGCACAGGCCGTTGCCGAAATACCTAATGCATCTGTCAATCAGATGAATGATCGTGATGTATCAGCAAGTATGTTAGGGTTTCATAAATCTTCTGGAATAATGAAAATGCATGCAGCACTTGAATGTACAGATGTACATATTCGAGAAATGTTGATTCAAAGTGCAAAAAACTGTGCAGACCAAGCATATGAAATTTGGAGTTACATGAATAAACAAGGGTATTACCAAGTACCAACATTCGACCAAATGACTTCAAATACATTAATGAATAGTTACCAACCTAGTAGTATGTATAATGCTCAACAAACAAATCAAAACTTAAACAATATGTAATCAGGAGGAATCATGATCATGCAAACAAACCAACAAGCTTTCCAACAAATTAATGAATGTCGTCAAATTGTTCAACAATTAATTCAACAAACCGAGCAAAGTAACCAGCAATACAAGCAAATGCTTCAGCAAGAGCAACAAAATATTCAGATGTTGCAGCAAATGATAAACCGTGAACAACAGGCAGTACATGTAATTCAACAGAGCCTTCAAAAACATCATCAAGCTATACAACAATGCCAAAATGTTTTAAATATTTGTAACCGCATGCAACAAGATTTGTCAGCCGGTTTCCAACAGAACTTTTCTCAAACAATACCAAATCAAATGACAATGCCAAATTACCAATCGTCAGCTATGCATAGACCATTTATCCAAAATCATTAAAAATAATTCGGCTAGTCAAAAGGATTACCACCTCTCAAAACAGATAAAGATGTTTCTATTTTCTGTTTTGAGAGTACAGAAATATTGAGTTCAGTTGTCTAATTAAATTTGATAGGCACATTTCTAAAAGATAGGATTTTCGCTAACTCTTCAATGGGTTGGTTTCCAGACTTCAGCGGTATGCGTAGGAAAGCAAGTACGCGTGCTGCCAACTACCCCTAACTACAACAATGTTAAAAACATGATTTATGTGAACAGTCACTTAATAATAGGTTGAGACCTTATACTTATTTATAGGCTATTTAGATTCGTCATACATTCCTGTATATCGTTTTTTGGTGAATTAACAATTTGAGAAACTGGATATGCTTCCATTAAGTTTGCATCGTAAGGAGTAAGAAGTTTTTTTAGTTTTAATGTATCATTATTATGTCTATCAAGCCATTCATCATATTTATTTTCTTGGAGAATCACAGGCATACGGTCATGAACATCTTTTGTGAGCTCGTTAGCTTCTGTAGTTATGATTGTACAAGTATATAAGGACACATTTTCATTCTCTTGTACCCATTGTTCCCATAATCCAGCAAAGGCAAATGGCCGGTTATCCTTCATTATAAACCGATATGGTTGCTTTTCCTTACCTGTCCTTTTCCACTCATAAAATCCATCACTTAATATTAAACAACGCTTTGTTTGAAATGGTTTTTTAAAACTTACTTTTTCGTCAATTGTCTCGCCTCGAGCATTAATCATCTTATATCCAATCTTCTTATCCTTTGCCCACGGGGGAATTAATCCCCATTTCATTTTTTTTCCAATTCTCTCGTGTCCATTTGAACCGATAACTAACACATCCTGTGATGGAGCAATATTATAGCGAATTGGAAAATCTTCGTTCATTAGAAAATCAAATTGTTCCTGAAGCATATTCAAATCACTTGCTAGAGAAAAGCGTCCACACATACCAAAAAAACAGCACCTTTCCAGTAACTTTTTTTCCACTCTTTTAAACTGATAAAACCAATATAAATGATATAAAAACTATTTACAAATGCCTATATCAAGCTGCACTAATAAATCATATAGTAAAGCAAAAGGTATTAGGAGGTGTTTACATGGGTGGAGAAGCAGGCTACGGATTAGGAGCTGGATTTGCTTTAATTGTCGTATTATTTATTTTGTTAATCATCATTGGAGCGTCATATGTATACTAAGTAATCGTGTGATTCATAAAAGCCCTTTTCTTAGGGCTTTTTCTTATATTTAACCCTTAAGTGATAAAACTTATTAAAACGAATGCTCAAGTACAAATTTGGAAAGTGTATAGGGTGAGTGTGGATTAGTCTAAGACATTGACTAATAGGGAATGATGTAGTGGCAAAGTCTATGTAGATAAAGTCTATCTAAAAGTTAATGACTCAATGTTACATGTAAAAATAAGTATGATGAGCAAATTTCTTTTAGTTGATTCAAATATAAGGCAAAATAGAAATGAACTTTTGAAAGGGGTAATGTGAATGGATAACTTACAAAGTACAACAACCTTACATAATGGTGTGAAAATGCCATGGTTTGGCTTAGGTGTTTTTAAGGTAGAGGAAGGCAATGAAGTCATCAATTCAGTCAAAACAGCAATTGAATTAGGCTATAAATCAATTGATACTGCTGCAGTATACGGTAATGAAGATGGCGTTGGCAAAGCAATTGCAGAATCTAATGTACCTAGGGAAGAGCTATTTATTACGACTAAATTATGGAATTCCAATCAAGGTTATGAGTCGACATTACAAGCTTTTGAAGAAAGTATGAATAAACTAAAGCTAGATTATTTAGATTTATATTTAATCCATTGGCCAGTACCAGAACTAAATAAATATAAAGAATCATGGAAAGCCCTAGAGAAATTATATAAAGATGGGCGTGTTCGTGCAATTGGTGTAAGCAACTTTAAGGAACATCATCTGAAAGATTTAATGGCAGATTGTGAAATTAAGCCGATGGTTAACCAGGTTGAATATCATCCAAGGTTAACACAGTCAAGCTTACATAGCTTTTGTAAAGAGAACCAAATTCAATTAGAAGCATGGTCTCCATTAATGCAAGGACAATTAATTGACCATCCAACATTACAGGAAATTGCTGATAAGTATAATAAATCTACTGCACAAGTCATTTTACGATGGGATATCCAAAATGAAGTAGTAACCATTCCGAAGTCGGTTAAACCTCATCGCATTAAAGAAAATGCTAATATTTTTGATTTTGAGTTAAACTCTGAAGATATGGAAAAAATCAACTCACTTAACGAAAACCACCGTGTTGGTCCTGACCCAGATGATATGAATCGTTACTAAACATAAGTTATATTCCTTATCTGTGAAGAAAATAGCTGTGTATCAAAGTTAGTGAGTCTTGTATCCGAATTTACTAAAGCATTATGCAAGTTCTGATAATTTTATCAAGTAGCTGTCTCGAGCAGAACTGTTCGAACAGCTTCTTTTTTATATTTTTTAAAAATTGTGCCTTTGTACAATAATGTATACGAAAACATCCTCTTTAGCATATCACTAGACAAATTCCTCTTACTGTCACCAATATTTCCGCTAGATCCTTAATAAGACATATAACGTATATACTTGTTAATTTTATAGCATATTAAATTCATTAAATTGACATGATAAATGAAAGAGATTGAGAAAGAGGTAAACTAGTATGAAACAACTAATTGTATGTTCACTCCTCATCATCATTCATATCCTTCTCTGGGACCAGCATACAGCTTTCGCTAAAAACGATATAAACCGCGTTGACAATGATTTAACTCCGTTTATCGAAAACCACCCACTTCTAAAAGGTTCGCTTGTAGGAATAAGTATTAGATCTGCAGACACAGGTGAATTAATGTATGAATATAACGGGGATAAGCGGTTAACACCTGCATCGAACTTAAAGTTAATTACCGCAACTACAGCATTAGCGACATTAGGGGAAAATTACACATTCAGTACAGAAATACGAACAGATGGTAAAATTAAAACATCAAGTGTATATGGCAATCTCTATTTAGTCGGAAAGGGAGATCCAACGTTATTACCTGAAGACATTGATCATTTTGCCAAAGTACTGAAGAAGAAAGGTATTAAAAAAATAACAGGTAATCTTGTTTGTGACGCTACACATTTTGATGATATCTCATATGCAGTTGATGTTCCTTGGAGTGATGAAGAAGCATACTACGGTGCTGCAGTTTCAGCATTAACGATTTCACCAAACGAAGACTATGACACAGGAACCATTCTCCTAGAAATGTCACCAAACGCAGAGTTGGGCAAAAAAGCTACGATAACGTTACATCCACATACAGAATATGTACATATCCTGAATCATACGGTGACGGTAACAGATGATATAAAAAAAGAAGTTAGCATTACTCGTCAACACGGAACAAACACAATTATCATTGAAGGAACAATTCCTCTAGGAACCAAGGCCGAAAGACATACAATTGCAGTATGGGAACCTGCGAAATATGCCATTACATTATTTAAGGAAGCGTTATATCGTAATGGAATTGAGCTTGAAGGCGTTGTGAAATATAACAAAACACCTGAAAATAGCCAGCTCATTTATAAACATAAATCGGAACCATTGCAACAATTATTAATTCCTTTTATGAAATTAAGTAAAAATAGTTTTGGAGATGTCTTTATTAAAGAGATGGGGAAACTGTATAAACAAAATGGAACATGGGAAAATGGAATTGACACTGCAAAAAATACATTAACAAGCTTAGGCGTTGATGCTAACGAGGTTGTCATGAGGGATGGCTCTGGCATCTCTCATCAAAATTTAGTGAGAGCAAATGATTTAACAACACTTCTCTATCATGCGAAACAGAAGGAATGGTTCCCTGTATTTTATAAATCACTGCCTATATCTGGTGTGAATGATAAAATGCAGGGAGGGACTCTGAGAAATCGCATGTCCATTACTTTGCTAAAGGAAAAAGTGTATGCTAAGACTGGGACATTAACAAATGTGAGTACATTGTCAGGATATGTAAAAACCAATGAAGGACCATTTATTTTTTCAATTCTCTTAAATCACTTAAAAATTAGTGATAATGGAAAATTAGTCGAAGATGAATTACTTAAACTGTTTGTTTCGAAACTCAATCAGTGAGGCAAGATACTTGTTTCAATACTTCCTATTTGAAATAATAAAAAATACAAGACAAAACTAAGGAAGTGGTAATGTGAAGGTATTAGTAGTTGGTGCAAATGGTCAAATAGGGAAGCACTTAGTCCAATTACTTCACTCAAGTAGTGAATACTCTGTTAAAGCAATGGTTAGGACGCAAGAACAAGTGAAAGAACTCCATAATTCAGGTATTGACGCTGTTATGGCGAACTTAGAAGGCACCGTAGAAGAACTTGTTGAGGCTGTACGTGGTTGTGATGCAATTGTCTTTACAGCAGGTTCAGGGGGACATACTGGAGCAGATAAAACACTATTAATTGATTTGGATGGTGCTGTAAAAACAATAGAAGCAGCAGAAAGAGAGAATATAACACGCTATATGATGGTTAGTGCGCTTCAAGCAAATAACCGTGAGAATTGGAATGAGCAATTGAAACCATATTATGTTGCAAAACACTATGCAGACAAAATGCTTATACAATCTAGCTTAAATTATACAATTATTCGACCTGGTGGTTTAATAAATGAACAGGGAACAGGACATATAGATGTCGGAGGGAATTTATCGCGCACAACAATTCCACGTGAAGACGTTGCACGTACAATTTATGCATGCCTATCCAATAAAAAAACGTACAAACAATCGTTTGATCTTGTAGCAGGTGACAAACCGATAAATGAGGCACTAAATCAAATTTCATCTTAAAGCTATATCACTAAATTTATGCTATAAATAAAAAGCGTGTGTGTTAAAATATTCACAAAAGTAAACAGTCTATATAAAAAGGATGACTCAAAACAAACTTTCAGCCTCCTCATAGGTGAAAGCATTAATTGAGTCATCCTTTTTTTGGAGTATATTCTAAATATTTTACAAAATCTAAAAAAAATATATTGATCCTTTAAAAGATATCGCTTACAATGAACTTACTACCATACTAGTATGTCAATGTTACACAAAACTTAGTATGATCGTCAAACAAACAAAGTATTAAAATGATTTATAGTTGTAACAAACTAGGTAAACAGCAGATTTGAAAGCAAAACTTATCTCTTTGCCATAACTGACTTTAGCTCTAAAAGAAATTGTCTTATTATTTTCTTTCTAATGTAAGCGTTTTAAAAGTGTATTACCGCTCATTATATAGCGGAGAAGTAAAACAAGAAATATAAAATTAAAAAATGTATGTTTTTAAGAAAGTTAATTAAGTATCATGCTATAGTCTTTAAGCATGATAGTAGAAAGTGGGGGTAAATATGGGGAATGTGAAGGTCGAGACAGTACATGAAGTAAAAATGGTGAAAAGAAGTAAACTATCAACATTAGGCACAATATTAAAAAAGGACTGGCAGCTATACTCATTATTAGTATTACCGATAATCTACTTATTAATTTTTAAATACGGCCCAATGATAGGGAACGTAATTGCGTTTAGACGTTTTATACCAGGTGGAAATATTTTCGGAGAATCATGGGTAGGTTTCCATTACTTTAAAATGTTTATTAATGACCCAACATTTTGGAATGTCTTTACTAATACGCTACTACTTGGCGGGCTAACTTTACTCTTTTGTTTCCCAATGCCAATTATTTTCGCACTATTACTTAATGAAGTAAAGTCTAAACGATTTAAGAAATTTGTGCAAACTGCATCATACTTACCGCATTTCTTATCGATCGTTATCGTAGCAGGAATGATATTACAACTTACAGCTGTAAACGGATCTATTAATGCAATTGTTGAATTCTTTACTGGTGAAAAGATAAACTTCATTCAACAAGCAGAATGGTTTCGAACCATCTATATCACGTCTGAAATTTGGCAAGGAATGGGTTGGGGCGCTATCCTTTATTTAGCCGCTTTGACAACAATAGATGATTCCTTATACGAAGCTGCCAAAATAGATGGAGCGAATCGTTGGAAACAAACACTACATATTACAATACCTGGAATCCTACCGACAATTGTCACATTGTTAATATTAAATATTGGTAGTTTTATGGCTGTTGGATTTGAAAAGATTTTACTTTTATATAATCCACTAAACTATGAAACTTCAGACGTTATTTCAACTTATTTATATCGAGTTGGACTAGAATCTAGTAATTTTAGTTATGCAACAGCAATCGGTTTATTCGAATCACTAATTGGGTTAGTGCTAGTTTTAACCGCAAATGGAATATCGAGAAAATTAACAGAAAGAAGTTTGTGGTAGGGGGAGATATTGATGCAAGAATCTGTACAGTACAAAGTATTTAAAGTAGTAAATGCAGTCATTTTAATAGCCATAGTATTTTGTACGCTTTATCCTTTCTTAAATGTTATCGCGCAATCATTTAGTAGTGAAGCAAATATAAACGCAGGAAAAGTAAGCCTCATACCGAAAGGGTTCAATCTTGATACTTACAAAACTGTCGTATCGGACAATATGTTTTGGACGAATTATAAAAACACAGTGATTTATACAGTAGTAGGTACTGCAATCTCGATGTTTTTAACCACAATTTTTGCTTATGCATTATCTAAGCGAAGATTAGTTGGTAGAAGATTTCTTACATTATTCGCTGTTTTTACAATGTTCTTCAATGGGGGGCTAATCCCAAACTATGTCCTTATAAACGGTATAGGGTTTGGTAACACAATGTGGGCGATTGTTATCCCAGGTGCAATTAGTATCTATAACATGCTCATTATGAAATCCTTCTTTGAAAATATGCCTGAGGAATTAGAAGAGGCCGCATCAATGGATGGGTTAAACACATATGGGATTTTATTAAAAATTGTTCTCCCATTAAGTAAGGCCGTTATCGCAACAATGATCTTGTTCTACGCAGTCGCACATTGGAATTCATGGTTTCCGGCATTTTTATACTTAGACCAGAAAGAACTATTTCCAGTCACTATATATTTAAGAAATTTAATCGCTGGCGTAACAGGTGGTACTTCTGCTGGTGCAACTAGTGCAGATAATTTAACGCAAATTTCTTCAAACATTAAATCAGTGACAATGGTGTTAACAATTTTACCTATCTTAACAATCTATCCTTTCGTCCAAAAATATTTTGTTTCTGGCGTAATGCTTGGATCTGTAAAGTAAACAATCTGCTAATTAGAATTCCTTGGCAATAAGGCACTCATTAATAGAAAGTGCCGAAACGTTCTATTAATGAGCGTCTTATTGCCAAAGGTAAGAAATACGCTTGTGAATTGTAAAAAACAAAGGGGAGGCAAAAAAATGAAGAATGGGAGAAAAAGTTTTAAGTCATTGCTTTACTTGTTCATTTTAGTGGTTCTAGTCATTGCTGGTTGTTCAAGTAAAGAATCTGCTAACAAAGAAAGTGAAGACACAAAAAAGGGTGCAATGGAATCCTACTCAGTTGGAGATACTTTTAAAGCAACTGAAGAATTTGAATTACCAATATTATATATGGACCAGCCAACATATCCTTATAAAGAAGATTGGTTACTATGGGAAAAAATCAAGGAAATGACTAATGTCACATTAAAACCGACAATCGTCCCAATGAGTGATTACACACAAAAACGTAGTCTATTAATCAGTTCAGGAGATGCACCATTAGTTATTCCAAAAACATATCCAGGCGAAGAATCTGCATTCGTATCCTCAGGTGCGATTTTACCAATAAGTGATTATATTGACAAAATGCCACATTTTAAAGACAAAGTTGAAAAATGGCAGCTTGAAGATGAATTAGAAGGTTTAAAACAAAATGATGGTAAATATTATTTATTACCTGGACTACATGAAAATGTATGGCCTGATTATACATTAATTGTTCGAACTGATATTTTTGAAAAACACAATATTGCTATCCCTGCAACGTGGGAAGAATTATATGAAGCAATGAAACAATTAAAAGAACTATATCCAGATGTTACACCATTCTCAGATCGCTTTGAGTTTAATAGTACACTCAACATTGCAGCAACAGGATTTGGAACAAAAGCAGGCTGGGGCTTTGGTAACGGGTTAACATATGATAAAGATGCAGATAAATTTGTTTATACAGCTACAACAAACGAATATAAAGACATGCTTACGTACTTTAATAAATTGGTAGAAGAAGGTCTTCTCGATAAAGAGAGCTTCACTCAAGAAGATGACCAAGCAACTCAGAAATTTGTAACTGGTAAATCATTTATAATAAATGGTAACTCTCAAACTGTTATTTTACATCGTACTGATATGGATAAAACATTAGGGAAAGACAATTACAAGATTGCTAAAATCACGGTTCCTGGTGGTCCAGCTGGCCAACTTATGTCTGGTTCCCGCTTAGAAAATGGGGTAATGATTTCATCTAAAGCTAAAGAAAGTGAAAACTTCGAGGCAATTCTTCAATTTATCGATTGGTTATATTATAGTGATGAAGGACAGGAATTTGCTAAGTGGGGAGTAGAAGGCACAACTTATACTAAAACGGATGGTGTAAGAAAATTAGTTGAAGATGTAAACTATAATGGATTAAATCCAGCGGGATCGAAGGACTTACGTGTAGATTATGGATTCTCTGGTGGTGTATTTGCTTATGGCGGTACAACGGACCTTCTTCGTTCGATGATGAGTGAGGAAGAAGTAAAATTCCAAGAAGATATGGCTAAAACGAAAACGACTATTCCGGCAGAACCACCATTACCATTCACAATTGAAGACCGTGAACAAGTTACATTATTAAGCACACCATTAAAAGATTATACTGACCAAAATACATTAAAATTCATTTTTGGTGAGAGAGACTTAAGTGAGTTTGATGCCTTTATTAAAGAATTAGAAGGGCAAGGCTTACAAAAATATTTAGACTTGGCGAATGATACGTACAAGAAGTATAAAGAATCAAAATAACTTACAGGTTAAACGAGGCTGTCTTCTCATTTGAAAAATTAATTGAGAAGACAGCCTGAAAATGTCTACTAAAACCAACAAAGAAAGATGGTGAAAAGGATGAACAACAAAAGAGATTTTGGAGACGGAATACTCTATTCATTAACAAATTACATATACTGGTTGGCATTAACAAATTTATATTTTATTTTGACAAACTGTATCTTTATCTTTTTCTTTATGACGCTGACACCTTCATTTTCTAATATTTTAATTTATTTTTTGGCACTACTTCCATCTGGACCTGCCATTGCTGCACTTATCTATTCAATAGAAAAATTAACTAGAACTAAAGAACTATCACCAACACGGGATTTTTTTGACGGTTACAAAAAGAACTTGAAAGACACATTTAAAGTTTGGCTCCCGATACTATTTGTTTATTTCATATTAATAGTGGATCTACAATATCTTCGCCAGTCCACTTCTGATATAAATCAAATACTCTCACTAGTTGTCTTCATGTTAACCTTAGTATGGACAATACTATCAATTAATCTACTGATAATAAATGCTCGTTATAAGTTCAGGTTAAGGGATGCTATAAAACTGTCAATATATTATGCATTTATAAAGGCTAAGCATTCTATTGGAAATTTATTGATTTTATTCATTACTTTCTACCTTTCATATGTCACAACAAATTTTCTTATCTTATTTACAGCTAGTACCATTGCTTATTTCATCATGCTAAATACGAAGGAAATTTTAAATGACCTTGAAACAAACTTCCTAGAAAAAGATTCAAATATGACAAATGAACAAAGTGTAAGTTCATAATACTTGAGTTCGAATATGACTCTCATGAACATTTCTTATTTAGAAAATCGGCTATTTTCTAAGCCTTGTGTGATTATATGGGGATCAAGGAGGACCATTCGCAACTAGCGAATAGTGCAAGGAAATCAACTTGTTTAGAGGTGTTACGATGATTTCAATACAAGATGTAATCGATGAAATAACTAAACCGGTAAAGAAAATTGTAAATACAGTCGATGGCTTGCTTTATGGAGAAGTAAACGAAAGCATAACAGGAATTATTGTTACATTTGTTGCCTCACAGTATGTATTAAAAAAGTCAACTGAACTAGATGCAAACCTTATTATTACTCATGAAGGGATATTTTACAGTCACCATGCGCACAATCCGTTACAAGATTATAAGAGTTTCATAGAAAAACAACGATTTATTAAAGACTCAAATATTGCTATATACCGCTTACATGATTATATTCATCATTACCAACCAGATATTATCATGCTTGGTCTTTTAAAATCATTAGAACTAGATAAAAACAATACAAAACACTTTGATACGTCAGCAATTGTAACGGTTCCAACTACAACAGTAGGGCAAATGGCTAACCAAATAAAGCAGAAACTCGAAATTCCATATGTCCGAATTATTGGCGACATAGAGATGACTTGCTCAAAAATAGGCTTCCTCGTTGGATATCGAGGTGGGAGTAACTTAGCTATCCCACTTTTCGAAAATGAGGGAGTAGAATTAATCATTGCAGGAGAAGGACCTGAATGGGAAACACCCGAGTATGTACGTGATGCAAACGAACAAGGTAGAAACAAAGCACTCATTCTAATAGGTCATGCAGCAAGTGAAGAACCAGGGATGGAATATCTCGTAGAACTATTAAAAGAAAAATTCAACAGATTACCTGTTCACTTTGTAAAAGAAAAGCCTATAATCAACGTTTTCTAGTAATAGGTTGGCTCGATGATATGAGTCTTCCTTTTCTTTTTTTAAACCAAGTTTAACTACTTTTAAAAAAGTTGCTCTCACTTAATTAAATGCTCCACATATCACGAAATAATCCCTTTATATAATTAATGAATCCCTAACTTACTCATACAAGATTTACTGAAGAAAGTTAAGTTTAGAATACACCTATTTCCAATAATACAAAGTAATTTCAATTATATGCGTTTTTCTGCTGTACAGGTCAATGGAGAACCTTCTATTTTACCTTAGTCACATTTTAACAGCCACACTGGTCAATGAAAACCTTCTATTTCACCTTAGATTACGTTTTTCTGCTTCAGCTGTCAATGAACGGACGCAACAAATGTAGAGATAGCTAAGCCATTACCAATAATTATAAAAATTCTGATATAGCAATGTTCTTTGCTAAACAAAATGGTAAAAATCAAGTTAAGCCAGTTCCAGTTCGAGAAATTGTAGACCTCCTTAAAAAATAAGACTTGAAATAAAAGAAAATTAATGTCAGTTCTTATATTCTTCATAGTGGCAAGGTATCAATATGTTTTGTACTGATACTTTGCTTTTTTAAGTTAACAATACCTTAACACGGTTACAGAGAAATTACTTATCTCCTCGTACTTTCTGTCCTATTTTTTGTATGCTTTATTAAAATATAGGGTAGGCTATTTTTTGATACTAGCTGAAGTAAATATTGGAGGAGGAAGAAAAATGCAACTAACTCCAGAACAACGCATCCAATTACATGGTTTTAATAATTTGACGAAAACATTAAGCTTCAATATGTATGATATTTGTTATACGAAAACAAAAGAAGAACGTGAGGCTTATATAGAATATATTGATGAACAATATAACGCTGATCGCTTAACAAATATTCTAAAGTCTGTCACTGACATTATTGGAGCACATGTATTAAATATTGCAAAACAGGATTATGTACCACAGGGTGCAAGTGTCACACTTTTAGTTTCAGAAGGACCAGTTGTTGAAGTTCCAACCGAATCTTATGATGAATCACCAGGTCCTCTTCCTGAATCGGTCGTTATTGGTCTTGATAAAAGTCATATTACTGTACATACATATCCAGAATACCACCCTAATGAAGGGATAAGTACATTTAGAGCCGATATTGATGTATCAACGTGTGGGGAAATCTCACCTTTAAAAGCGCTCAATTTTTTAATTCATTCTTTTGACACAGATATTATGACAATGGATTATCGTGTTAGAGGGTTTACCCGGGATATTAAAGGACAAAAGCTTTTTATTGACCATGAAATAAGTTCTATTCAAAATTACATCCCCGATGAGGTAAAAGAACAGTTCGATATGATCGATGTTAACATTTATCAGGAAAACATTTTCCATACGAAATGCAAACTTAAGGAATTTGATTTAAATAACTATTTATTTGGCTATACGAAAGATAAATTAACAGTAGAGGAACAAGAAGAGATTACAGATCAATTAACAAAAGAGATGGACGAAATCTTTTATGGAAAAAATATAAATTGATGTAAATATAAAGGGTGACAAGAAAAGTCAGACTCCCTAATTAGCACAACTATATAGGATGCAATTTTTATCTATATATTGTAGTTGATGAGTCTAGATTATTTTCTTCGTCTCCCTTTCTTCTTTAGACAGGTATGAAATAAAAGCTCGATTCTAATAGATTATGGTTTTTGCACTAAGCCTCATTAAGCGTTTGGTTGGAGTTGATTGGGCGAATCCTGGTTTCGTATCGTATTTATGCTTTAAACATAAGAAGCTAATGAAAGGGAGGGAGGGGATGCCAATGATAGGCAAAAGTCCAATTGTCATCCCTATGTTCTTAAATGTATGAAACGTAATCATGGTAAAGACACCGATACATACTAAGGATGAAAATTCATCTTTAATATCTATAGCTAAACGAACTACATTAAATGCCAGTTAACAGGTGTAAGTAATTATATATTACTTTGTAATAAATAAATAATAAATAAAGAGCCTATCATTGCTGTGATTCATGTCACAAAAAGCTAAATAAATAAAAAGATATGAACACTCAGTGAATACCATTGAAAAGCTGTTTAAAAAAGTGTAAATTATATACATAGAAAGTTAGTGAAACACTTCACAAACTAACTTCCTTTAACTGCTAATGCTAGCTAGCGAATATCTTAACATAATTGATTTTTATTACTATATAGGGAGTTGTTTTATATGATGTGGCTAAGAGGACCGAAAATCGCAATTATTTGGACTATTTTAAGAGTTTGGTTAGGATTTAAGTGGCTTGAAGCTGGAATTCATAAGGTTGCTGACGGCTTCGATGCAACAGGATTTATTAACGGTGCTATTGCTCAAGCAGGAGGAGAACATCCAGCAGTTGCAGGGTGGTATGCAACATTTTTAGAAACCTTTGCATTACCGAATATTGAGTTATTCAACATTTTAATACCTTGGGGTGAGGTTTTAGTTGGTGTAGGATTATTACTAGGTGTTGCAACTATTCCCGCTTTATTAGCAGGTGCGTTTATGAATTTAAATTTCTTATTAGCGGGAACAGTTAGTACAAACCCAATCCTTTATACTGCTGCTATATTACTCTTGGCAGCTGGCACAGCTAGCTATTACTATGGTGGAGATGGATTATTGCTTCCTTTATTAAAGCAACAACTGACAAATTATAAAAATAAAAAAATGACAAAAGAGCATACAGAAATGCCTGCTCACTGATTAATCTAAGGCTGTTTTCGTAAACATTGTTGCTTTTAACTGAGTTGTCGTTTAGGGTTTGTCTCCGCTACAGTACTCGCTTTCCGCGGGGTGGGTGGTGAGCCTCCTCAGCGTAAACGCCTGCGGGGTCTCACCTCTCCCACGCATCCCGCAGGAGTCTCGCACTTCCGCTCCAACAAACCCTTAAAAAGGTTAGTGCAAAAAGCCACAATCTTTTAGAAAAGAGCCTAATCTAAAAACAACGCCAATCTATTAATATATCTACAATGATTGGCGTTGTTTTAAGTTCTCTATGTTAATTATTTTAATTTTTATCCTATCAATTATCCCTTAACCCCCGATGTGTGACATTTCAATTTTCTTACGTACGGATTGAGTTTGATTATTTCTATCGACAGAATATTTATCTTTTCTTCCATTCCATATCTCGATGATTGCATGTTCTAAGTCAATGTCTGACTTATTAGTTCTCAGTAATTCCCGCAAATCATGCCCTTTTGAAGCAAATAAGCAGGTGTACAGTGTACCATTTGCTGCTAGTCGTGCGCGATTACACGATGAACAAAATGCATCCGATACAGAAGAAATAACGCCAATTTCTTTATCTGACCCAACATAACGATATCTAGTTGCAACTTCCCCTACATAATTAGGTTTAATAGGCTCAAGGGGCATGCGTTTATGGATTGTATCAATAATCTGCTTTTTTGAATATACGTCATCTAAATTCCAATTATTCGAATTTCCTACATCCATAAACTCTATAAATCGAATGATATGTCCACGCTTACGGAAGTATTGCGCCATAGGTAAAACTTCATGTTCGTTCATTCCTCGCTTTACGACCATATTTATTTTTATCCCCAGTCCAGCTTTTTCAGCTGCATCGATTCCATCTAAGACAGCACTTACCGAAACTCCTCGACCGTTGATTTTTCCAAATGTTTCATCTTCTAATGAATCGAGACTTATTGAAACTCTTTGTAAGCCGGCTTCCTTTAGCTCCTTCGCATATTGAGGTAATAGCACTCCGTTTGTTGTCATCGCAATATCGACCCCACCTTCAATCTGGCTCAAATGATGAATCAACGTCGCTAGATCTTTTCTCATCAAAGGCTCTCCACCAGTTATTCTTATTTTACGAACACCTAGTGATTGTATAAAAATCTTGCTTAAACGTTCAATTTCTTCATATGTTAACAATTCCGATTTCTTCAAAAAGGGGAAATCAGGGCCAAATATTTCTGCTGGCATACAGTATGTACAACGAAAATTACACTTATCAGTTACAGAAATTCGTAAATCTCGTAGGGGACGGTTAAAATAATCTTGGACTGTATAGTTTTGTGTCATTCCTATCACTCCCACTCTTATTGATTAGTTATCTAGTGGAATCAACTAATAAACTTGATGTAAGAATTTATAACATCAGTTGATTTATTATAACACACCTTAAAAAAGAACAACATTTCTTAGCTAACTATAAAAATGATTTATTACTTTATTTAACAACTTAGTCAAGCTTTGCTTAAATCGTGAAAAGTTCATGAAATTTAACCTTTTTAGTTTAAATTCTTATGATGCTTCGGTATAATTAATTTTTCTTGCATTGACTGTTGTCTTATTAACTTATTCATTAAACTGTTAGTCATGCTTTAAAATACTTACCTCAATTTGATAAGCACTTATTAAAGCAATTTGTTAATTGTTAATTATCAAAGCTACGCATACAGTGTTCTAGGCTTTGATAATCAACCAGCGGAGGCAGCTATTTCATTGGTGGCGGGGATTATGATTCCTTATGTAGGATATAGCCTAAGCTTTTTCGTGATATGGAATTCGAATGTTACTTGCTACAATCAACATTAGATGACAATTAGTAATAAAACAATGCAAAACAGTCAATTTAATAAACAGTGACAGATTTAATTCATTTACAGTAAAGGTGATTATGAAATGAGAATTATTTTTTACCTAACATCAATTGTATTAGCTAATGTTATTACTGCTGCGTTTCAACCATTAACACTATCAATATTTATCATACCAATGGGTACATTATTAATTGGAGCAACTTTCATTCTTCGAGACCTTGTTCAAAATAAATTTGGGAGAAAGAAAACGTACGGATTTATCGGGCTAGCTCTAATCTTGTCTGCAATAGTTTCTTTTTTATTAGGTGATACAATGGTAATTGTACTTGCTTCAGCTGTTTCTTTTTTAATATCAGAAACAACAGATACAGAAATTTATACAAGATTGAATTTACCGATGAGCTGGCGCGTATTTTACAGTGGCATAGTAGGGGGTCTACTGGACTCAGCTATTTTTGTGATTATCGGTCTTAGTCCAATTGGGGCAAACTTTTTATCATGGGAAGCTGTTCCTGCTGCAATAATAGGTCAAGTAATCGTCAAAACAATTATTCAAGCCATTGGCGCGTATATACTTTCGAGAGTAAAATCTTACTGAAATCGCTCCAGAATCAAGTTATTAAACATAGCTGATTTTGAAGCAATTTATTATCTTACTTAGTTGTTTTATATGGTCCATCTTAAAGAATAACTTTACAGTAAGTCCTATATATAGAGGGTGACAATGGTAATCTCTCATATTGATAAATAAAATGTTAAATTTCATTTATCTCGGATGTTTAAAGAGTTGAAGCATTTGAAGTCACCCTCATCATATTTATTCTTCGTCGTTAATCTCACCGTCTCCAATCTCGTCTTCGCCAGGCTCATCATCACAGCCTACAAATGCTGTTGCCAAAAATGAAGCTAATAATAGGATAAGTAGTTTCCTCAATTTTGTTCACCACCTAACATTTTTACTTTTTACGTATTGAAACGAAAAGAGTAATCAATTTATGTCTGATGAAACTTCTAATATTATGTGTAGTTTCCAATAAATTATTTCATTTTGTGGAGAATTTAAAAATGCAAAAAATTAGGGAATTCTCATATATTCTGTTACCATTTCATGTTAAAATATAATAGTCTATTTAAGATGCTTATTTAAATTTACGATTATAGAATGATTAATATAATTGCTGGGGGTACGTTATGGACGAAAGGGCAAAAAGATATATTGAACTATATGTTTATTTTTCAGAAGATTTAGGAAGATTCCTGACTAAAAAAGAACAAGATTTCTTGAAGTGGTTAGTGATTAAGGAATAATTAATTTCAATAATACATTTTAAATCATTCAATGTACTTAACTTAGTGAATGCAATGGAAGAACAATAGTAGAAATTAGCCAATTACATATTGCACAAAAAAGGTTAACCCATTGTAGTTAACCTTTTTACTATTCAACTTTATTTCAAAAAATACCTAATTGTTACATTAAATGAAATTATCCTAAGAGGTGAGCCTATGTTTGAAACATTTCTCAATTATTTAATCGTTATGATACTAGGTGTGATGCTTCATTATATTGGGATGCTATCGGGGCGAATAAATAAAAAACTAGGTTACTTTGTCGAAATCCTATGTGGGTTATTAACTATTTGTTATATTTTTTACGTGCATTCTTTTCCAGACGGCTTTACTTATTTTGGTTTATTAGCTTATTGTTATGCTAGTGCTATTGAGTTACGTCCTCACAAAACTTCATACAATAAAGTAAAAGAACAACTTATAGCTGCACAGGTAGAGGAGATGCAATTATTCCGTGACAAAAAAAGAGTAGTTATTGATGTATTAATCTTTTTTGTGACATTTGCCTTTGCGATTTTATTCCTAATCTACGGACCTAAAGAGAGTAGCATTCTTAAATATATCATTACTTTAGGATTTATTACCTTCTTTACAGAATTAGTAAAGAGAATTCATATTGCTAAAAATGTAAAATGTTATTACGACCATGATAATGCTGAAATTTTTATTCTGTCTAAATATGAATCTAGGAAAATACCTGTTATTGAATGTATAAATCTCCAGCTAGAAACATCAGTAGATATTTTAAAGCTTCATCCATTATTTACACTATTTACATCAAATGTTGACTTTACAACAAGTAATCGCGATGTATTGAAAATTGAAATGCCTGGCGAGACTTTATATCTGACACTCAATGATTCGAAAAAGTGGGTAGACATATTTAGTTTGTATATGAAAAACCAGCCTGCAGAAACAATGAACGTTTTGCCATTTTATCATAAAAAGAATATAAAGAGACTAATTGGCAAACTATATTTTGCCACTACTGTGAAAGGAGTATCTGCTTACAGTGCATTACTCTTAATTTTATATTTCTTACAAGTACCGACTTGGGGATTAGTGTTAGCTGGGATAAGCTACTGGATACTAAATATCATGATTTCAGATGTAGTGTTAAAAGTAGCGATGGATGCAAAGGCAATAACTAATCAAGAAATTATCTCTGTAGCAGATCCTATTTTTAAAAAAGCTGGCTTATCGAATGTCAAATTATATGAAACGGAATCATCCGATTATAATGGGTTAGCCACCGGAATGAATATTGGTCGGGGGATGATAACATTAACTAGTCAAACATTAAAGCTCCCACTTGATACAATTGAAGGAATCATCGCGCATGAATCGATCCATTTGAAGAAACGTGATATTATGTGGACACAAATCTGGAGAATATGTTTTTTACTCATTTTATTAGTAACTTTAATACCTATCATTCAGAACATAGATAATATTGAATCATTAAAGACTCCATTATTTCTCCTCATTTGGCTATTGATGATGATATTTCCAACCTATTTGTCTTTTGTTTCACAATGGATGGAAGTACGTGCTGACCATTTAGGGGGAGAATTGTTAAAAGGTGGCCATATCCAGATGGCAAATAGCCTGCGGACACTAACAATAGCTCAGGATAACGCTTTAAACAAATCGTTGGAATATCAAATGTTAAATGACAAAGATGAAAATGTATCATCATCATTGGAGAGAGAATCGTGGATACTTAGAATTATTTCCTTTCAGTTTATGCCACATCCGCCCATGTATTGGAGAGTCCAAACATTGCAAACGAATAAAGATGGGTGGGGCAAAGGTATTTTGAAACAATGGTTAAGGGATAGATGGAAAGAAACAGTTTCTAAGAAATAGTATTATAGGTGAAATATTCATTTAAGTTAGTATATAAAACGATTGTTGGATTATGTCCTGACTTATAAAAAGGTCATTTTCCTCCATAGTAAGCCAATATATGTTGAATTGTTAGGCCATATCATATTTGAAATAGAAAAAGGAAACCTTTTTAGTTTATAAACGTATTACATAACAACAAGAATAAAAAATACTTAAGAGGAGCTATACATGAAAAAACTAATATTAATCAGTTCAATCGTTTCAATGATAATGTTGTTGTCAGCCTGTTCTTTTTTGGATGAGGTGAATCAATCAATTGATTATGTTCAAGAAGCACAATCATACCTTACAGAACTAAGTGAATTTTCTGAAGAACTACCACAAATGGTTGAAGATTTAAAAAATAATAGCGTTTCTTTAGAGCAACTAGAAGAACAATTAATAACTTTAAAAGAAGAAATTGCACAATTTAATGAGATAAATGCCCCTGCAATAGCTGAAGAAGTTCACCAAGAGATATTAAATACAAATGAAGTATTACTAGAAGAGGTAAATAATATGTTAGAAACAGGTGAATATTCATTAGAACAAATAGAAAATAGTGAATTATTAAATACTGTAAATGAAGTATCTTCCTTATTAAATAGTGTAGAAAACCTGAATCAATAAAAGAGCTACTATATGTGGCTCTTTTTTTAAAACTTATCTAGAAATTTGTTGGTAATTGTGTATTATATGTCATTCGTTGATTTGAGGGCAAGTCAAAATTTCGCAGGAAATATAATGCGGTTACTCTCCATCACACCAACCAAAGTTACGATGCTTAAATTAGTCACTTTGTTTAATAGTAAATATTAATAGGAGAGCATCATCCAATAATAAAAATAATATAATTTTATGAGCCAATTGCTTATATTTCATTTTTAATTTTGGTAAAATCTAGTCATGTCGTTATTTTAACCAATCCAAATAAAAAATCAACCTGGTACTGTTGAAAACAACAAGTTGAGTTGAAATTCTTACAAAAGCAGAACATAGCTTAATAGATCCCCATATTACCTGGGAGTATTTCGCAAGCTCTTTCTAATCGTCATAAAAATGTTTTATGATTAATTTCTACTAAGTAATAGGAGGAACAAACATGAAAAAAAGAGTCGTTGTTACTGGAATTGGTGCTGTTACACCGTTAGGAAATGATATTTCAACTACTTGGAAACGGATAAAAAAGGGTGAAAGTGGTATAGCACCACTTACAAGGGTAGATGCAGAAAAGTTCAATGTCAAAGTGGCTGGAGAAGTAAAGGACTTTAAACCTGATGATTATATAGATAGCAAAGAAGCCCGAAGAATGGCAAGGTTTACTCATTTTGCAATTGCAGCAAGTAAAATGGCTATTCAAGATGGAAAGATTAACATCGGAGAGAATGTGAATCCAGAACGAGTGGGTGTCTGGATTGGCTCAGGCATCGGTGGCCTTGATGCTTTTGAAGAGCAACATAAACGTTATTTAGATAAAGGACCTAGAAGAGTAAGTCCATTTATCATCCCAATGTTTATACCAGATATGGCATCAGGTCGCGTATCAATTGAAATTGGTGCAAAAGGTATAAACAATTGTTCTGTAACAGCATGCGCATCAGGTGCAAATTCAATCGGTGATGCATTCCGAGTGATTCAAAATGGTGATGCTGATATGATGGTAACAGGTGGTGCTGAAGCCTCAATTACTGAAATGACGATTGCAGGTTTTTCAAATATGACAGCTTTAAGTACAAATCCTGACCCAAAAACAGCCAGCCGTCCATTTGATAGAAATCGTGATGGCTTTGTCATTGCAGAGGGAGCTGGCGTTCTTATCCTTGAGGAATTAGACCATGCAATTGCACGTGGTGCAAAGATATATGGTGAATTGATTGGTTATGGTGCAACAGGCGATGCATTCCATATTACAACACCAGCTCCAGATGGAGAAGGTGCGCAAAGAGCGATGAAGCAAGCATTAAAAGATGCTAGTATTCAACCTGAAGACATTCAATATATTAATGCCCATGGAACGAGTACACACTATAATGATTTATATGAAACAATAGCGATTAAAGAGGTATTTGGCAAGCATTCACAACAACTGTTAATTAGTTCTACCAAGTCGATGACTGGTCATCTCTTAGGTGCAACAGGGGCTGTCGAAGCAATCTTCTCACTGTTAACAATTAAAGACAGCATCGTACCTCCAACAACCAATTATGAATCTCCAGACGAAGAACTAGATTTAGATTATGTACCAAATGTGGCAAGACCTGCGGAAGTCCAAGTTGTGTTATCAAACTCGTTAGGATTTGGTGGCCATAATGCAACGCTCATTTTCAAAAAATATACATAAGATTTTCGGAGGCTCAAATGCCTCCTTTTTTATTAATTGATTTGGTACTCAATCTCCTCCTACAACTATTAAGATAAAAAAGTATCAATTTCTAAATTGAGCTTGAATAGGCATTCACCCTTAAATAGGTCGAAACATATTATATGAAAGAGAAAAGCTCTGAAAGGGTGAAAAAGATGTCAACAACAATCCGCCACTATTATGCAGGTGGGAACACAGCAAAAGGGTTTTATAGTTTATATGATTGTGCGTTAGAAGGTTTAGAGCGTGTTTATATATTAAAGGGTGGTCCAGGTACAGGAAAATCATCCTTAATGAATAAAATAGGTCAAATCATGGAGTCAAAAGGGATTGACCTTGAATATTTACATTGTTCTTCTGACAATAATTCAATCGATGGAATCATTTTGCCTTCATATAAAATAGGAATTGTTGACGGTACTGCACCGCATGTAATAGAACCAAAGGCTCCTGGTGTCATCGAAGAGTATATTAATTTAGGTGTTGCATGGAATTCAGCTAAATTACGTGAGTATAAGCAAGAAATTCTTTTATTAAACGAAAAAATTTCTGCTACTTTTAATAAAGCTTACGATACGTTTGCAAGTGCATTACGTGCACACGACGAAATTGAAGAAATTTATATATCAAACATGAACTTTACTGAGGCTAATAAACTTACTGATGAGTTAATAGATAAGATTTTTAAAAACGGTTATCAAAATAAACAACCAACAATTAAACATCGTTTCCTGGGTGCAGCTACACCTAATGGAGCAGTTGACTTTATCCAAAACTTAACAGCTGATGTCCCTAAAAGATACTTCATTAAAGGAAGAGCCGGTTCTGGTAAATCAACAATGCTAAAAAAAATCGTTTCAGATGGTGAATCCAGAGGATTTGATGTGGAGGTTTACCATTGTGGTTTCGACCCAAATAGTTTAGATATGGTCATTATTCGTGAGCTAGGTATAGCAATTTTCGATAGTACAGCTCCACATGAGTATTTTCCAGATCGGGAGTCAGATGAAATAGTTGATATGTATGAAAGATGTATCGCCCCAAACACTGATGAAAAATATCAAGATGAAATTAAGCGAACCACAAAAGCATATAAGGATAAAATGAAAGAAGCGATATCCTATTTAGCAGAAGCGAAAGAGTTAAGAGACCAGTTGGAGGCATATTATATCGATGCAATGGATTTTTCAAAGGTGGAAGAAATTCAACAATTAATTATTCAAGAAATAGAGGATCTTGTAAAATAAAGGAGAAAAGAAGAGTGACTGGCAGGCTTTTTAATGACCAGTCACTTTTCTAACTTCTTACGTGCTACATATTGATTATTAGTATAGAATAGAAAGATGTATAGCCACAATATAAAAAGGTTAGGTGATAAAGATGCAATACCGTCGAGTTGGGAGCAGCGGATTAAAGGTTAGTGCTATTGGATTAGGTAGTTGGTTGACATATGGTACAGCACAAGAACAAAAGGCAGCAAATGCATGTATACAGAAAGCTTTTGAAAGCGGTATTAATTTTTTCGATACAGCAAATGCCTATAACAGAGGTGCTGGAGAAGAAGCAATCGGGCTCGCATTAAAGCCATATGATCGAACAAGTTATGTACTTTCTACTAAAGTGTTTTTTCCGATGGGAGATGGTCCAAATGACCGCGGACTATCGAGGAAACATATTATGGAACAATGTGAGGCAAGCTTAAGAAGATTAGGTGTAGATTATATCGACCTTTATTATTGCCATCGCTATGATGAAGAAACACCAACAGAAGAAACATTAAGAGCATTTGATGATTTAATAACGCAAGGGAAAATTTTATATGGAGGTATTAGCGAATGGAGCGCAGCGCAAATCAATGAAGCTGCAGCAACTCAAGAAAAATATAACTTACATAAGATAATCTCAAATCAACCAATCTATAATATGTTTGAACGATATATTGAAGATGAAGTCGTGCCGGTTAGTGAACAAGCAGGGATTGGACAAATTGTCTTTTCTCCACTTGCTCAAGGTATCTTAACAGGTAAATATAAGCCAGGTGCACAGTTACCACAAGGGAGTCGTGCAGCCAATCAAGAAGTAAATGGTATAATAAATAGCTATCTCAAAGAGGATGTATTAAAATGTGTACAACAATTAAATGATTTAGCGAATAAACTCGACTTATCATTGGCTCAACTTTCGTTAGCATGGGTATTACGATTACCAAATGTTAGTTCTGCCCTCATCGGTGCAAGTAAACCAGAACAAATTGAAGAAAACATTCGTGCAGTTGATGTTGTGTTATCTCAGGAAGTAATTGAAGAAATTGAACAAATTCTTGACAGCGTAAAAGGATTTGCACCTTTAAGATAAAGTTATCATCTATTTGTTCATGCTGTATGATTTATGCAATTATTGACAAACTAATTATGTTTGTCCGATACATAACGGAAGGAGTGTTTTTACATGGAAAAGATTGAAGTCGGTGAAGTATTCACAATTACCGGAGAAGATAATGAAGAAAATGATGTTGAGGTTTTAGCTGTTATAACATTAGAAGCAAATGATTATGTTGCTGTCGGCTTTGTAGATGACATACTCGAAGAATCTGAAGAAGAAATAGATGTATTCTTTCTAAAAGTTGACGATGACGGAGATTTCTCTCCAATCGAGAGTGACGAAGAATTCGAAAAAGTATCAAATGCTTTTGAAGATATAATGGAAGCAGAAGAAGATTAAATCGTATATATGTCGTAAGACTATTTACGAGGAATGGTTATATAGTTATCATTTTGAAATGAAGGCTGGGACATAACAAAAATAACCTAGTTAAATACGAACATAGTTTTTAGGGGTTCAATGTTCAAATTCTGTAAAGGTTGATTGGAGCTGACCTGAGAGACTCCTGCGGGATGCGTGGGAGAGGCGAGACCCCACATGAGTTTACTCCGAGGAGTTCGAAAAGTGTAGGCGGCTTGCCCATCGACGTACAAACTGGAGGGGCATCGACTAAAGATTTAGGAATCACGGTGAGTCCTTAGACGAATCGATGATGACTTATCGTAGGGAGGTGACCTGAAGTTTGTTAACAGGTAGCCGCCGAAGCTAGACAGGCTCACCACCCACTAAGCGGAAAGCGAGTACTCATGCTGCAATCAACCAGAACGTCAACCCTGCAAAAACAACACGAAGGTTGTATTGAAATCTCATCTAATAGTTCGTATTTTTCTTGTCTTTAAAACCTTTTGTCTCAGCCTCTTTTAGTTTTATCAGCACTTTAATCGTTCAACATGTTTACGTATACCAATTCTTTCCCATGTCTGATATATATGATTCTCAAGTGCCTTTTTAGGGTAAAAGATACCAATTTCTGCGATTTCATCAAAAGTTAGACCTTGTTTTATATAAGCACGTATTCGTTCGTCACGTTCATAAATAATTGATAAGAACTTTTTCATTTCCTTTGCAAATTCATCTCTTTTAAAAATCCCTTTCTGATGTCCTGTAATATACATTTCAGCATCAAGCAATAATAATTGCTCACCAGATTTTATAAAGTCATTAATATTACCGTCCGACCCATTATACCAAGGTCCAAATGACGTCATATCATAATCACCTGTATAGACAACCCCTAAATCAGGGAAAAATGGGCAACAAAAACCTTTCGTATGTCCTGGCGTATGGATAAATGTAATTTGTACATTTCCATAAGAATGAACATTGTTGTATTCGTACGTACCATTGATCTCTTGTAGGCCATGTAACCAATCTAAAGGTATACTCTTTTTCCAACGCTCGATACCTTTTTCTCCCCATTCTTCATATACACCATTTTGTTTTGCTATGCCCTCAACCGTTTGACAAAACTCGTACTCTACTGGATTCATTAATTTCTTAGCATTTGGAAAAAGAAAATTATATCTCGTATGATCCGGGTGATAATGAGTGTTACAAATGGTATTAATGCCATATTGCCTATCTACATCGATTAGTAGTTCTCGTTCTGCCCCAGCATCAATTAACAAGTGGTCAGTCTCAATAAATATACTCCTTGAATAAGGTACTTTGCTATTATGTTTACCTTCAATAATAGTCAATGGACCAATTTTCTTCATTTTACCACCCCAAAAGTTACAAACATGAATGAATACTCATTCATTATATCATATTGGCTCATCATTATGGAATGCAGATTTCTAACATATGCTTTCGTACAATCTTCTAAAGAAATGTTTTTCAAATTAGATAATCTTCAGAAATATAAGGCCTCGCGGTGCGACTCTTATTCACTTTATTGATAGGGGATCCTTATCAGTTAATTTAACTAAAGCACATATAAATAGTCAATTTCATGAGGTCAACAAAATCAAAGAAATAGGCATAAATGGAATCTCATTATAAAGATTCCATTTCAACATTAATAACATGGTCAATTTGTTTTAACGTATAGTAAACATCTGTAACATAAATATTTTCATTAACTAATAAAATTAAATCTAATTGCTGTAATTCTCCATTTTTAATGTCTTTAACTCTAACTTTTCTCGCTTTCATCTTATGATTTTTTAATTCCTTTAAAATATTAGTTAGTTTATCCTCTGCATTTACGATAACTTTCACCTTTAATTCCCGTTCACGTAATGACTTTGGTCCAATATATTTAAATATAAATGGAATTAATTCAACACTGAATATAAGGAGGAAAGTAGCAACCGTTGCTTCAAACCAAAATCCAGCCCCACAAGCTATGCCTATTCCACCTGCCCCCCAGACCATAGCTGCGGTTGTGAGGCCAGATATCATGTCATTATTTCTTCTGAGGATAACGCCTGCCCCAAGGAAGCCGATCCCTGATACAATTTGGGCTGCCAGTCTAAGCGGATCCATAGGTCGGATGTATGCTTCTGCAAATTTTTCAGATGCTTCAATCGAAACAGTTGTCAGTAAGCAACTTACAATCCCAATGACTAAACACGTTTTTAAGCCTAACGGTTTTTTCTTTAATTGTCTTTCAATCCCGATAATGATGGATAGTATAGTTGCCATTCCGAGATTAAAAATAAATGTATTTGGTTGCAGTAACATGATGTTTTAACTCCTAACGTATATATTCATTCATAGTTTACCAAAGATTATATATATTATCATGTATAACCATTTTATGATAACAAAGAACAATAATTGAGGAGTTTTATCACTTCGATTTTTTATTTATGGTATTCTAATTAGTATGACTAAAATAGATTTTTAGATTAATAGATTTTTTCATAGCAAGGAGATACAAAAATGAAGTTCGTTTCGTGGAATGTGAATGGGATTAGAGCATGTGTAAAAAAGGGTTTTTTAGATTATTTTTATGAGGTCGATGCAGATTTCTTCTGTATTCAAGAGTCAAAACTGCAAGAAGGCCAAATTGAATTAGATTTAGATGGTTATGACCAATATTGGAATTATGCTTTGCGTAAAGGTTATTCAGGTACGGCGATTTTCACTAAACATAAACCTTTAACAGTCTCCTATGGTATCGGTGACAATGACAGTGAAGAGGAAGGGCGAATCATTACATTAGAATATAAAAATTATTATGTTGTGACAGTATATACTCCTAACTCGAAAAGGGATTTAACAAGATTATCTGAAAGACTTCAATGGGAAGATACTATCCAAAAATATTTGCTAGATTTAAAGGCTAAAAAATCTGTCATTTATTGTGGTGATTTAAATGTTGCCCATCAAGAAATCGACTTGAAAAATGCACGATCAAATAGAGGGAATTCGGGTTTTACAGACGAAGAGCGTGAGAAAATGACAACTCTATTAAAGTCAGGGTTTGTTGATAGTTTCCGTTACCTTTATCCTGAAAAAGAGGATATGTTCACTTGGTGGAGTTACATGAGTAAAGTAAGGGAAAGAAATATAGGGTGGCGTATAGACTATTTTCTAGTTTCAGAAGAATTAGCACCAAGAATATCAGAAGCTTCTATACACACAAAAATCATGGGTAGTGACCATTGTCCTGTAATATTAGAATTAGAGCTTGAAACGGAATAGATTAAATAAGAAGTGTTAAGTTTTAAAAGTATTAATTTCCCGATGAAAGTGAGTATTGAAAATAGCAACAGTATCAATAACAGTAAAGTATAAGTTTGACTTACACCTTCGAATAAGAAGACACTATTTTGTGTGTTCATTCGATAAATTGGTATACTAATTAATAAAAGTTACTATTGGAGGACATAGACATTGTCATTAAAGGAATTTGAGACCTATATTAAAACCACTTTTAATCAACAAAAATCAGCTACCGTAAATATTAAGCTTCCACTTTCACAAAGTGAAATAGATTATATTCAAAAGTATGAAATCATACCAATAGATAATATTACGATTGAGAATAGCGTTCAGCATCGCTTTATGGATGCTTATATTGAACGTGGACATAAAGAAACAGAAGAGGAAATCGGACAAGAAACAATTGAGTTTTTAGATAAACCGTTAGAGTTTTTAATAATCAATATTGAAGAGTTTATCTATATAGAAACAATATGGTTTAAAAATCTAGGTATTGACGCAATTTCACTTGAGTTAGATGATGTGTTTAAAACATATGATGTCATGTTAGGATTAAAACAACCAAAGAAAAAGGAAAAGCAAATAAAACAATATTTAAATGAACAAATGTCAGTATCACCTACGACCTTCGATTTGCTCTTTAATCAAAATGAAGGTATTTGGGAAATAAACCTTACTTTAAATGATATTTACAATTTTAAATCAGACTTTACAATAGGTGAAGCTTACTTATTCATTTACGAATTTTTATTTAATTTAGCCGTAATAATCGAGGAAGAAAACAATTAAGGTTATCTATGGCTTTCAAATCCTTTGTTATGACAAGGATGCAAACCCTGTTTGAATGAAGATAGAAAGTAGGAACAAGCTACATGGAAACCTTTTTACACAAGCATCAAGGGGAAATGCTACAATTAGTTGAAAAACTCGTTAATATCGACAGTGGTTCAACTAATAAGCATGGTGTTGATAAGATTGGTACTTTTCTAGAAACATGTTTTCAAGATTTAGGTTTTACTGTTTCTGTGGCAAAAGAAATGGAACTTGGTAATCATCTGATTATACAGCACAAAGATATAGAGAAACCTGAAATTATAATACTTGCCCATCTCGATACGGTTTTTCCAATAGGAACAGCAAAAGAAAGACCCTTCCGAATTGAAGGTAACCGTGCATACGGGCCTGGCGTCATTGATATGAAATCAAGCCTTGTTTCAGTTTTATATGCGATAAAAGCTTTAATTTATGAGAACTTTGATAGTTACAAACATCTAAAAATCATTCTAAATAGTGATGAAGAAATCGGCTCACCTTCATCAAGAAAGATTATAGAAAGAGAAGCGCAGGGATGCAAATTCGCTCTTGTTATGGAGCCAGCTAGAAAAGATGGTTCAGTTGTAACCGCAAGAAGAGGTAAAGGAAATTACACATTAATTGTCGAAGGCAAAGCGGCACATTCAGGTATTGAGCCTGAAAAAGGACGTAGTGCAATCGAAGAACTTGCTCATAAAATTATACAGCTACATGAATTAAATGATTATAAAACTGGAATAAGTGTAAATGTAGGACTAATTGAAGGCGGTTCTAGTATTAATACGATATCAGATCATGCAGAAGCTCACATCGATGTACGCATAAAAAAAGAAGAGCAAATTAACATTGTAGAGGGTAAATTAGAAGAAATATGTTCAACTTCCGATGTAATCGGTACAAAAGTTTCTATAGAAGGTGAAATTAATCGTCCACCTATGGTAAAAAACAAACAAACTCGTGCACTTTTACGTATTATCCAAGATGTAGGGGATGAAATTGGCATTATCATTGAAGACACAGAAACAGGTGGTGGTTCTGACGCGTCTTTTACATCTTCATTAGGAATAGCGACTATCGACGGGTTAGGTCCTATTGGCGGAAATGCTCACAGTGAAAAAGAATATTTAGAAGTACCTAGTCTTGTCGAACGTACACTCCTACTAGCAACTCTAATCGAGCGACTTGCAAACAAATAATATTTTTAGCTGCAACACCCAAAAAGACGGGTATTGCAGCTTTTTTCCTTCTCCTTTACATAATCTTATAATATTGGTAAACCGTAGTTTGATTTAGACTTTACCTAGAAAATAACTAGCATTGTTTTTATTATTTTGTTAAATGCTATATGTAGTGTATGACAGGTAAAAAGGAGAATGAACATTGGAGTATTTTAAAAAGATTGTATTAAAAAAAGATACATCCGACCCGAATCAATACTTTCTAGAGATCCATCTTGATGAATTATATACTGAATTTGCAGCAGAATTAGGCGAATCACCTGAACGAAAAATGGACTTGCTGCAAACAGCCAAGCATGTAATAAATAGACAATATCCACATTTAAAAGTAAATTTTGCGAAAGTTCTCCTTGGTGGGATAGTTATATCAACCTTTTCATTAGTTGGGCATACTGATAGTGCTAAAGCAGCAGAGCTACCAAAGAGCGAAATTCAATCTGCAATGATTTATTATGAAGTTACAAGTGGTGATACTTTATGGAAGATTTCACAAAAATTCAATACAACCGTCGATAATATTAAAAGAGCAAATCATCTATCTTCAGACACTTTAAAAGTAAATCAAGAACTTATTATTCCAAAAGCGATCCATACGGTCGTAGCAGGCGATTACTTAACAGTGCTTGCAAAAAAATATAGTACAACTGTAGACGCCATTAAGCAAGCTAATAAGCTAACTAACGACCAAACATATTTGGGGCAGCAATTAATTATCCCGCTACTAATAACAAATGAAAATACAAATGCGACTAGCAATACATTGGATAATCAATATACTGTAGCTGCCGGTGACAGCTTATCAGTTATTGCAAAGCGCTTTAATATCTCTGTTGACCAACTACGGACCTTGAATCAACTAACTAGTGACACTCTGCGAATTGGGCAAGTACTCACTATACCTGTAGCTCATGCACCTACTACTGAACCAATAAAAGAAGAGACTGAACCTAATGTTTCCGTTGCTACTTACACCGTTGTCGCTGGTGATAGTTTATCCGTTATCGCAAAGCGCTATAGTGTTTCTGTTGACCAGCTACGGGCAGTAAATCAACTAACAAGCGACATTCTTAAAATAGGACAAGTACTTACTATACCTGAAGCTCATTCACCTACTACTGAACCAATAAGAGAAGAAGAAACTGAAACTAATGTTTCTACTTACACCGTTGTTGCTGGTGACAGTTTATGGTCAATTGCACAAAACAACGGTACAACTGTAGATCAAATACGTACTGTAAATAATCTAACATCTACTTCTCTACAGATAGGACAAAAATTAATCATTCCATCAGGAGAACAAAAGATAGAAAATAAACAAATAGAAAGAGAAACATTTGTTTATTCAATACAACCAGGTGATAGTTTGAGTGGATTAGCGAAGCGATTTGATGTAACCATTGATAGTATTCGTATGGCTAACCGTTTATCATCTGATCAATTATTTGTTGGTCAAGCACTGACTATACCAGACGGACTAAACAAACCCTCTACATTAGGTACTAACACGGTTACATTTATTACACATACCGTTGCATCGGGTGATACAATTTGGGATTTAAGCATAAAATACGGTATTCCACAAACTGAATTACTGAGAACAAATAATTTATCACTAAATAGTCGATTAACAATCGGACAAAAGCTACAAATACCCGTTCATAATATCGCAACAAAAGAAGTCGTTAGCGCTAAACACGGTGAATATTTAGATTGGTGGACAGAAGCACAGTATATTTTCACAATTGGTAAAACAGCAAAAGTGACAGACTTTTCAACAGGAAAAAGTTTTTACATCCAGCGAACGGTTGGAGCAAATCATGCAGATTCTGAAACACTAACGTCAAAAGATACGGAGATAGCAAAATCAATTTGGGGCGGCTTTTCCTGGACACCTAGAGCAGTTATTCTAGAAATTGATGGACGAAAAATTGCCGCAAGCATGAGCTTTATGCCACATGAACGAGAGTATATTAAAGATAACGGAATAACCGGTCATTTTGATGTATATTTTGCTAATAGTACAAGACATGTTGATGGTAAAGCAGATTCCTCTCATCAAACACAGGTAGAAAAAGCAGCAGGTCAACGATAATGCTAGTCAAGGTCAGATGAAAATGGTCTGACCTAGCAATTTTTTATCGGTATAAAAAATCTGGTTATTTATTCTATTACGAAATGGAGGCTACTTAAATGAGCGACAAACTAGATGAATATGTACAACAAGGAATACACGGTGTACGTGAAATTAATCCTGATGAAAGACGTTTATATTTAGGAACCTTAAGAGAAAGGGTTATCGTTGTCCTAACAAAAGAACAAGTGCGTGAAAAGGGTACATACATAGAAATAGAAAAGCGAATGAAAGAAAGTAAGGATGCGACATTATATTTAAATGGTAATATGAATTACCAATATTTATCTGATTATATAAAATTAGCGAATAAATTAAACATAAAATACACGATTTCTACCAATAAAGAATATAATTCAAAATATGGACTGGTGTTAGCTGAACAGGAAGCAATTAATACAGATAATATTACAATTTCTAAAGGAAACAATTCACAAATAGAGGGAAAGAAAGCGGAAAGTGGTCTGAAAAGATTGCTTAAAAAATTACTATAAAAACTTCTTAATACCGTTATTATTCTACAAACTGACATTTCTCAATACTACCATAGACAATATCCCTAACTTATACAAACTTCCCTCATAAATTTGTACATATAAGAATATAGTACGTGGTGAGCTAAAATAAGTTTGTTATCGATAAACAAAACTTTTACATATGTTAAAAGTGCAAGATTCTACTTGTCTTTCTCTATAATTGTAATGATTTTATTATTAAAATGTAATATTATTCATTCATAAGTGTGTTACCAATTAAATAAAATGAATTAGGAGCAATCGAATAATCAATTGAAGCTAATTCACTTTCGTTACTCTCACTTGCTGCTCGCTCCATAATTTTAGCAGGAGGGAACTTCATGAAATGTAAAAGCTGTAATGGAACTAGATTTGAGAACTGTCAAAATTGTTCAGGAGAAGGTTTTAGTTATGGTAATCTAAAATGTGATTCTTGTGATGGAGAGGGAATCATTTCATGTTCCTCATGTGAAGGCAATGGAAAGGTAAGCTTTTTTAAATGGTTGAAAATGAAATAACCGTTCAATACGACGACATATTTTCAAAATTAATAATCTCACATAGACGGTACTGTCTTTAAGAACAACTTAAGGGCAGTACTTTTTATTATAAGTTTACATAATAACGTTATCTTAAACGCAACAATCTTTAACTATATGTACGAGAGAGGTTATTATCCTTCCTATGACTTACATGCAATGCTAAAGAATGACGTAAACCTAGCTTACAAAGCACTTTCATTATAAGCAACAAAAACAGTGAAAAGTTTTCCTATATAAAGATAAGTTTACCTTTTTGAATGAAAATGAATACTTTCTGGAAAGATAAACTTATGAAAAAAATAATATTACTAAGTTTATCTTTGTTGTTTCTCTATCCTTTTCAAGCTCGTGCAGAAGATTTAGTTAGAGTAAAACTAGTCCAACATATAGGCGAATCGAGCCAGCTGACTTTTCGGGTTTCTGGACAGTATCAAATCCTAGGTGAAACAGTTCCATTAAAAGAAAATATTACTTACAAACTCACAATGAAAGGCGGGAAATTTGTTCTAAAAGAGGGAAATCGTAAAGGTGAAGCATTAATGTCTGATACACTTGTATTACTTCCGAAGCGTTATGATTATACCCATCAAGTTTCCATTAATGACCGCCCCTACTTAGGCGCAATGGAATTTATTAAAGAAAAAAACAATACGATTAGACCAGTAAATCAATTACCTGTCGAAGATTATCTAAAAGGTGTTGTTCCATTTGAAGTCTATCCATCTTGGGGCATTGAAACATTAAAAGCGCAAACATTAGCGGCTAGAACGTATGCAATTTCCCACATAAATGATGATCTGGACGATACGATTAAATTTCAAGTATATGGTGGATTTACGTGGAGTGAAAGTACAACTAAGGCAGTAAATGATACAAAAGGGGAAGTTATCACTTATAACGACCGTCTAATTGATGCTTTTTATTCAGCAAGTAATGGAGGAATAACTGAAAATAATGCTCATGTTTGGGGAGCACAGCCAAAATCGTATTTTCCTATTAAAGAAGATCAATACGACCCTGTAAATCCATGGAAATTCAAACTTCACAAAACACAGATTAATCTTAATGATCAAGATGAATTAGATGATAACTGGTGGGAGAATGCAAAGGAAAAGGACACAGAGATTACAAACTCAATGAAGAAATATTTACAAGCAAATGGATATCCTGGTGAAATTAAAATTTTATCAATACCTATGTTTGAAGTCTCATCAAAGACTCTTAAATCAAAACGTTCTACTACTGGTTCAATAAAAGTCGAGTTTTTACAAAGATTAATTGATGGTACTATCCTCTATGATGAAATCAGTTTTAATCAAGTCAATTTAAATAAAATCAGACCATTAATTGGAGGTAATTTATTTAAGAGTTATTTTATTGATTCGCTTACCGTAGAAAATGATGCATATGTAATGAAAGGTAGAGGTTTTGGCCACGGTGTAGGGATGAGCCAATGGGGTGCACATTACATGGGCGTAAGTGGTAATAGTTATCAGCAAATTATTGACTATTATTATCCTGGTACAAAAATTAAGCAAGTTGATAATTTAATGAAATAAACAATAGTTAAAATGGCTAGCAATTTTATCCGATATTAAAACAGCTAGCCTTTTCATATTACATCAGTATAGCTGACAACCTGACAGTAAAATTTGACTAGTAATCTGAAAACATCCAAACTTTATTACTATATTTCATTATAAATTGATATACCTAAAATAAAAACCACCTAAATACCTAGTATATAGCTCTGCATTCACCCCCATTCGCACTAATATTCAACAACAAAATGAACATAACAATTCTTATGTACCAATGTAAATAATTGAATTAATGTATCATTTCTACTATAATCGACAATATATCACACCAAAAAATTAAATTATATTCTATTTTATAAATATTAAGAACGAACTTGTAAGGACTACTTTCGTCAGGAGATTAAAAAGATGCGCTTAATAACATTAAATCGTAGCGAGTCTGGTTATCGATTAGGAAAATCGATTTATTATGAGAATGGCAAAATTCTGTTAGCTAAAGGAACGATTTTATCTGATAGCCTCATAAAAAGACTTACTCAATTCAATGTATTTACAATCTATATAGAAGACGATGATTCAGAGGGAATAGAAGTAGTGGAATCTATACCTGAGGAACTAAGGGTTGAATCTATTGAGGCTGTAACGAGTGGATTAACAACAATCGCTGAATATACGTCTAACACATCAAACATACAAGGTATGATGCAATCTAGTAAGTCTATTGACCAATTACAAAAAACCTTTAAAAATATCACGACAAGCTTAGTAGAAAATCGCACGGCACTAAACCTTCTTGCAACTACTAAAATTGTTGATAATCACTTATATACGCACTCCTTAAATGTCGCCATCTATTCATGCCAGCTTGCAATTGAAAATGGGCTTCCACGTAAAGAGATTGAAGAAATTGGCCTAGGAGCATTATTGCATGATTTAGGTAAGATGTTTATACCACCTGAGGTATTAAACAAACCAGATAAGTTGACAAATGAAGAATTTAACTTAATTAAATTGCATACCAAACTTGGTTTTGAAATTCTTAGGAAGGTCCATGGTTTACCTCTAGTCATCTCACATTGTGCACTCCAACATCATGAAAGAATCGATGGAAAAGGGTATCCCCGAGGTATAACTTCCAACAACATTCATCCATATGCAAAGATTTTGAGTGTTGCTGATGTTTTTGATGCAGTAACTTCCCAAAGAGTTTATCGCCCAGCAATGCTCCCTCACAAAGGACTAGAAGTACTTTATTCTGGAAGTGGGACACAATTTGAGAAAAAACAAATTGAACTATTTAGAAACTGTATCGCTATTTATCCACCTGGACTAACTGTAAAATTAAATGATGGAAGAACAGGCATTGTCGTGCATTATAATTTTCATTCTGTAGGTAGACCTTTAATCCGTATCATTAAGGATCAAGATAATCAGAAAGTGCAACCATATGAAATTGATTTATCTCATTCAAAGCATCTTACATTAGAAATAATTTCAGCAGATGCTTTACTCTAAGTATTTAAGCTAAGTATGATTCATTATTTATACTATTAATCCAATTAATTCCAATAATAGATAATTAAATAATAAAGGGTGACTCTATTGTGGTCGGCCCCCTCAAACGTAACTAGCTTATAGTCATGTTTGCTAGAGGGGTGGACACTTATAAGTCACCCTTTTTTTTACATTTATACTTGTCTCGAAAAGATGGATTTAGATTTGCCTTGCAATCTGGGATAAAATTAAATACTAATATGAATACTAACGCTTAAAGGGCATTTCCGTAAATTTTGAGGTAGTTGTTTTTTTTCGATGTCCAAGGATTAATACATTATGAACCTATCGTACTTAATTAGCTTGAATAGGTGCATGCTTTCACAGATATGTATAACAATATTCGCATTTTAAATCCTAAATCAACAATATGAGGTGATAAAATTTGGCTTCACTAACAACTAAAGAATTGACATTTATTGAGGACGAATTACGAGCGGAAGAGATTATTGCAAAAACAATAAATTGGTGCGCAACTTTGTGTGATGATGAACAACTCAAAAACACTTTAGAACAATTAGCACAATTTCACCAAGAAAACATTCTTGATTTGTCCAAATATTTTAATCGTTCACAAGATATCCAATAACAAAAAGGAGATGGTGTCTATGCCTAATAATATAGAAGGACGAGGGTTAACAAACCGTGAAATGTTGCAATTATGCCTAGAGTTAGAAAAAGGGCGATGTCGAAGTTTAGCAACTACAATCATGGAAACAAGTCATGTTAAGTTACAAAAAATTTATATGGCCTGTTATGAGAGAGCCTTGAGCAACCATAACGCCCTTTACAATATTTTATCTGAAAATGGCTGGTATAAAACGATCGACGCTAGCCAAGCAGAAATTGAGGAAGTACAAAATACCATTCAACATAATTTAAATCCGAGAAGTGAGTAACTATGTTTCAAGTCTTAGCAATTTGTTAATAGGGTGCTTTTCATCGACGATTCACTCTTAATAATTAATAGCTATCAAGTAAAATTTTACGAATAAAATTGTAAGTTACATGCACTCTAATGAAAAGGTAGATCGATTTTACATCATAGCTATCGTTTCTAGGAGTGAATAATTGATGAAGAAGCTTCCTTTTTTTAAGAATAATAAAGAGCATAAGAAAGATGATACAAATAAATCTTCTGATAAAACTAACCAAGATGAAAAGCATTTATCCTGGGACATCCAAAAAGATGTAGAACTTATAAAAGAGATTTATTCTGTCCCCGAAAACATAGACTTTGTCGTTAGAGAATTCACATTAAAAATGAATAGCAAGAAGGCAGCAATCTTCTTTATCCCTTCTCTAACTGATGTCAAATTAATAGAGGAGCAATTAATAAAACCTCTTATTTTACATGAAACGGAAACCGAAATACCATCAAGTATTAGTATAAGTTCACTAAAGGAAGAGACTAGTTTAAAGAATATTTTAAAGGAACTAAATTCAGGTGAAACAGTACTATTAGTAGAGGGAGAAAAGAAAGTCCACATAATAAAATCAGGTAAAGTAGCAGGAAGAAGTGTTGAAAAGCCGCAAAATGAAACAACATTGCTAGGTCCTAAAGAATCATTCATCGAGAAAGTTGATGTAAACATTTCGCTCATTCGTAAAAAAATCAAAAGTGAAGATTTCAAAGTTGAGAAAATGACTGTTGGGAAACGCTCAAATAATGATGTATTCCTAGTGTACAATAAGCAGCTTGCAAATAAAGAAGTTCTTAAAACAGTAAAGTCGAGATTATCGGAAGTAAATAAAGATGCAGTCCAAAACTTAGGATTGCTTGTTCAACTTATTGAAGACCGTAAAACCAGCCTATTTCCGACAATCTTGCAAACAGAGCGACCTGACCGTGCTGTTTCATATATTGAAGATGGCCATATTATTTTAATCATGAATAACTCACCCTTTGCTTTAGTTACTCCTGCAACTTTTTGGACTTTCCTTCATTCTGCTGATGACCATTATTTACGATTTATCTTTGGTAACTTTACTAGGTTTTTACGATTAATTGCAGTTTTTATCACATTATTTTTGCCATCTATTTACATATCAATAACGAACTATCATCGTGAAATGTTACCTGCGGACCTATTGCTAGCAATAGCCGGTGCTCGTGAGATGGTACCTTTCCCAGCTATTTTAGAATTACTCCTAATGGAGTTAGCCTTTGAATTAATCCGTGAAGCCGGTATCCGTGTACCTGCACCGATAGGACCAACAATCGGCATCGTTGGTGCTTTAATATTAGGACAGGCTGCAGTTGAAGCAAATGTTGTTAGTCCCATTGTCGTTATCGTCGTTGCAATGACGGGGTTATCTTCCTTTGCGATAAGTGATGTAAATCTAAATTACGCTATCCGAATTTCTAGATTTGGCTTTTTCTTTGCTGCAAGCTTTATGGGCATTTTTGGAATGGTTGGATGTTTTTTAATTGGGTTATATTATGTAACTGTTTTTAAATCGTTTGGTGTCCCTTACTTTGCACCATTAACACCAACGTATAAATCTTCTAATGATACATTGTTTAGAAAAGTTTTAAAAAGTGAAGCAATAAGACCTGGTTATTTAAAAACGAAGGATTTAAAAAAGGGTGTAAAATAATAATTTAGTGAAATTAGGTGTGACAATGGTTACTCAAGAAAAAGATGTAATAGGCTTTAAAGAATTGTTCTCAATCATTGTTATAATTGTTGGAACTAAAGCAAGTGATATGACATCAACACTTCTTTTTGAGCATAGTCTTAACGCTGCATGGATGGTAGTGATCTTTTCTTTCTTAATCATCCTACCTTCTTTACTAGTTTTGAATCAACTATTAGAGAAATACAAATCTAAAAACCTTTTTGAGATAACACAACTTCTATTAGGGAGAAAAATTGCCTTTGTTATTGGTTTAGCTTTCCTATTATATGCCGTAACGAAAACAGCAATTGATACTAGAAGTTATTCAGACCAATTAATCACTATTAACTTACCGAAAACACCTATGTTTATTTTATATATCTTGTTATTAGTTGTTTGTTTGTGGGGCGCAAAAAGAGGTTGGGAGACAATAGGTTCCGTAGCGTTTATGGTCGTACCATATATACTTTTAGCATTATCATTACTTTACTTGTTGCTTTTTAAGGAAATACAAATAAATCGAATGTTTCCGCTATTCGGACTAGGTTATCCCGAGTTGGCAAAGGCTAGCTTTAAATTCACCTCTGTTTTTTCTGATATATTTCTTCTTGCAATCATGTACCCATTTGTAAAGAAACATAAAACTTACGCGAAGGGTATCGTAAGCTCTGCGATTTTTACCGTAATACTCATGTCATTATTATTGCTGCTATATGCGTTAATTTTTGATTATCGCAGTTTGGACAAAATCACTTATCCTTTTAATGAAGCAATTCGTTTTGTTTCAATCGGAAAGGCGATTACAAATATTGAAACATTCTTTATTACCTTTTGGTTACTAGCTGTATTCGTCAAATTTACTGTCTATATATATATTACAAGTAAAATTTTCGGATTTGTCTTTCATATTGAAGAGTTTGAACACACGTTACTCCCAATTACGATACTTATCCTAATATTAGGGATGATTCCTGAAAATGATATACTAAACATATTTTTCATTAAGTCTGATATTGTTTACCAGTTCAAATATATCTTTTTAACTTTGCCTTTTATCCTTTGGATTTTTTCGAAATTTAAGGGGGTAAAAACAAATGAATCGTCTTAAAATCCCTCTTTTACTTTTTTTTGTTTTAACATTCCTTACAGGTTGTTGGGATCGTAAGGAGTTAGAAGAGATATCATATGCGATTGCAATTGGTTTAGATATACCAGAAGGAATTGACCTTGAAAAGGATCAAGCCTTTGATGTAACATTTCAATTTTCTAATCCAAAACAGAATATGCAAGGAGCCACAAGTGAAACAGGTGAAAAGGAAATTATCACCTTAACCGCTCCTGACTTTGTAACAGCGAAAAATACTGCAAACTCCTTTGTAACAAGGCAAATTTCATTAATTCAATCGAAAGTCATTGTTGTTTCAGAAGAATTAGCTCGCTCTGATTATTTCTTTAGAATTATTGGAACAGCTTTGAAAGAGAGAGAAATAAGGAGAGAGACCCAATTAATTGTCACAGATGGAAAAGCTTCTGATTTTCTTAAAAAGAATAAACCAGAAATGCAAATTAGACCACACCGTTATTACCAATTTGTTATTGATCGTTCAATCGAAACTGGCTTAGTGCCAGAATCTAGCTTAAACAGGTTTTTAGCGATTACAGATGGTGATGCTGACCTTTTTCTATCTATGTTCGGTTCTGTTAAAGAAGCAAAAGATGAAAGTAAGTTTAATGAAGAGGATCAATATATAGCCGGACATGTACCAAAAGATGGCGGAAACCAAGCACAACTTATCGGGTCAGCTGTATTTAAGGAAGGAAAAATGATTGGTAAGCTCACTGGTGAAGAAACGAGAAGTGCAATGATCCTTGATAATAGCTTAGATATGGAAGATATGTATGTAAGCTACACAGACCCAATCGATGACCAATATAAAATCGTTGTTAGGCTAAAGAAGAAGGATCAAACTGATGTAAAAGTCAAATTAAGAAAAGGTCCTCCTAAGATTAATGTGGTAGTACCCATATCTGCAGAAATTTTATCAGCACCAAGTATGGTCGATTACTCATCAAATGAAAAACATTTAAATAAACTAAGAGCTACCATCAGCAGAGAAATAAAGAAAAACCTTGAAGAGCTTGTTGAAAGGTCACAAAAGGAATTTAAATCTGACCCGTTTTACTGGTCTTTGTACGTGAGACCATTGTTCAAAACGGTTAAAGAGTATGAGGAGTGGGATTGGACAAAAAAAAATTATCCCTATGCAGATATTGACATTAAGGTAAAAGCTGAAGTATTTGGGTTTGGTAAACAAATAAAAGAATCCGAAATGGAAAAGGTGAAGGATTAGTGAAATTACTTTTATGGGCTATTGTCTTAATCGGCACACTATATAGCTTTGGTCATGCATATGTTTTAATGAAAGATAAAAATAAGCTAGGAGCATTTGGCATGTCAATTGTCGGCTGTTCAATTTTTATATTATCTTTCCTAGTGCAAATGAAATAATTTCTTACCACAGATTGCACAGACAAAAAAATAGAGGTGAAATACATGGACCGCTTTGAACAAATATACAATCAATATAAACAAGCAAATACGCAGGATAATCACTCACTAAACGAGAGTTCCACAAAAGAACAAATTGTAGCAGTGAGAAAGAATGAAAGTGGAGATTTAATTGCTTTTAAAACGGAATCCGGTCGAGAGCTTGATTATGTACAAGCTCTTCATGAAGCAAAATCAGGCCAATTAGCACATGTAGATGTATTTCATAAGTACGGTCGAGATATTCTTCGAAGTGAACCAGACGGAATAAAAGAAAATAACCTTAATGAATTGCCTGAATTTTAATTAGTTTGATGTCCCTAAAAACTAGATGAAAACATGTACGATTGTATAAATTACCTAATAAAGCAAACTATATTAATGGATTAACTTCAAAAAACACGTGTGAAGATTCGCGCGTGTTTTTTTCAAAGGTTCTTATTAAAATGATTGTGTTTTTTACTCGAATTTTATCAGTGATGATTGGATCAGATTTTGAAACTCGTTGGATGGAGAGAGGGGTAATACTTATGCCACTTTATAAAAATTACTTATCAATTGTATGGAGGATGCAAAAAGTATGTTTCTACAAATATTAGTTGAAATAATCGGTGGATATTTTGTGTTATTAATTCTTGTTAAGTGTTTAGGGAAGACACAAATTAGTCAAATTACTCCTTTTGACTTTATTTCCGCTCTTGTCGTAGGAGAATTTGTTGGAAGTGCCATTTTTGATGACAAAATCGGATTACCAAAAATCATATTTGCGATTGCGATTTGGGGATTACTAATCTTTTTAACAGAGTTTATTACTCAAAAATCGAGAAAATTCCGCTATCTCTTTGAAGGAAGGCCTTCAATGATAATTAATGATGGGAAGCTCGATTGGCGGGAATTGAAAAAAAATCAATTAGATGTGGACCAGCTTCAACAATTATTAAGGTCAAAGGATGTATTTTCACTAAAAGAAGTAAAATACGCTATTTTAGAAACAAATGGTAGTATTAGTGTTATCCGACAGTTTGAGGCAGACAAACCAACTACTAGTGATTTAAATTTAAAAAATGGCACCAGACATCTCCCAATCACACTAATTAGTGATGGTGAAATTTTAGAGATAAATTTAAAAAAGGCTGGTGTAGATAAAGACTGGCTATTACACCAATTAAATTCTGAAGGAATATCAAATTCAAAAGATGTTTGCTATGCAGAATGGTCTCCAAGTCACCCTCTTTTCATACAAACTTACTAGTGCTACCTAATTTACTGATATATAATCATATAAAAAAGGGCTGCCACATATATGACAGCCCTTTTTCAATCCTAAATAACAGTATATTAATATTTAGTCCTTGTTATTTTTTTTCTGAACATTTGGATTAAGTTCTTCTGATGCTTCAGTTTGATACTGGAGATTGTGGTTCACGTTAAAATTAGACTTGCCTTCCGTAATGACATCTCGTTTCATATATCGATGAAAAAAAACTTCAAATAAAGACACACCAATTCCGACTAATAATGAAACTAGAAATAGTCGATAACCATTAGGGGTAATATTTGATAGGTAGAACCAAGTAAATAATAAGGCCAGAGCAAAATCTGAGATTGTGGCAGTGATATTTCGAGTACGTGGTAGTAATAATAAGTCCCCAAGAACATATGAAATGACCCCTAGTAAGAGGGTAACTGTTAATATATTACCAAAAGTATAATTAAACACAAATCCAAGAATAAAGGCTAGGAGTAAAAAGGTTGCAGCCATTTTAATCATGATTGCCTTTAAATGATTCATTTTCATATCAACCCTTTCTTCATTTTATCTATCCTTATTACTATTGCTTGATTATCATTTCAGATGAGACACCTTCAAATAGCTACTAGTAGAGTTTTTAATGAAAAAATACTTCTTATAAAGTAATCATCGTTGAGACACAAATTGTTTATAGATTCCGTGTATTAAACCTTATAAATAAGGACAAACCCACCAACTCAAAATATATAGAATGAAGTGAAAGTGACTATATATCAATGGATGTTGGAGGCGTCTGCCCTTTGAATCATCGACTACTTATTACGTTTAGCATTTTTGTTTTGTTTTTTTACATTATCTTCTTTAAATGCTGATTCTGTCTCATGGTCATGTTGAATTTGTTCAATGCTTGAATTTTGAATACCTTTTTTAGTCATTGTTTTCACCTACTTTTCACTCATGATGAATAGTTCATCGTTTAGTATTTCTCTTTATGAGTATTTCATGCAAATATAATTAAATCGTATATAATAATATGAAAGCCCAGCAACAAGGAAAGGAAGTCTATAATGAAGGTTGCATTAATAACTGGTGCTAATAGTGGTCTCGGTTTAAGTATGACAATAGAGCTATTAAAAAGTGGATATACCGTCATCGCTACTATGCGTAATCTAAATAAACAATTAGAATTAATACAAAAAGTAGAGCAATTAGATTTATCTAATTATTTAACTGTACAACAGATGGACGTAACAAAACTTGCTGAGATTGAATACATAAAATCTTATGTTCAAGAACAGTTTGGTCAATTACATATACTGATTAACAATGCCGGATATTGCGAAGGCGGCTTCTTAGAAGATATAACGATTAACGAGTGGACCATACAACAAGAGACAAATATTTTTGGTACTTATCAAGTTACGAAAACATTTTTACCTTTATTAGAAAAGGTTAAGGGCACAAAAATTATTAATATGAGCAGTGTGAGCGGATTCTTTGGATTTCCAGGTATGTCAGCATATACAACGTCAAAATTTGCAATTGAGGGACTAAGTGAAAGTCTAAGGTTAGAATTGCTTCCAAAAGGTATATTTGTCTCTGTCGTTGAGCCTGCTTCATACAAAACAAAAATTTGGGAAAAGGGCCTAGAGAAGGTCAAAATAATAAATAATCAAACGAATCAATTTAAACAAAATTTATATAAATATGCACAAGCATCAGCGAATCATGGTTCGGACCCAGTCGAAGTAGCAAAACTAATCGTCAAGATTAGTAAACAAAGAAAACCGAAATTCCGATACACTATCGGCAAAGGTGCAAAAACATTATCAATACTAAAAAGGATTCTTCCTTGGAGATTAATCGAGAAAATAGTAACTAGAAAATTAAATAAGTGAAGGAGTCCAACATGGCTGAAAATGTTATATTTTTTGATAAAAATAACTGGGAAGAGATTTGTTGGGATTGCTATATAGAAGGGGAGAAAATAAAGAAATACTTTACTCCTTTATTAAAAGGGGAAACAAAAGAGCTTATTCATAATGTTAATACGACGATAAGGTTTGTCGCTATTGATAATGTTCTGTTACCGTATACGGTAAATGAATCTGAATACGAGAATTCATATGTTTGTTCACCTTATAACCATTACATAACGTATTCAAAAGAAGAACTCACCATGTTAAACAATAAGGTTTTAGAAGCACCATTACGTATGCTGTTAGCAGTAATGGATATCTTTGTTAAGTTCATAAAAATAAACAAAGTTGTCTATATAAATAATTGGTTAATTTCAACTAACTTATCGCCGCTATTAACTGAAAAGCAATTATCGGCACTCCATCATGCAATGTTGAACAAATATCCAAGTTATTTAATTGGATATCGTTCTTTAAATGATGGCCTTTATCCAGAAATGATAAGAGACTTGAAGAAACTGAAATATGTGTTCCTTCCAAGTCGCTTTGTATATATTTCTGAACCAGCTGATATTATGCATGCTCGTAAAAAGGTACGTAATACACTAAAACGTGATAAAAAACTTTTTTGTAATCAAGAATTCGAAATTATCTATCACGATGAATTCACTAGAGAAGACTTGTCTCGTGCTAAACAGCTTTATGATAAATTATATTTAGAAAAATACTCTTATAACAATCCGCAATTCTCAGAACAGTACATTTTATCTACACATAGAGAACGTGCTCTTATTTATATGGGACTTAAAAGAAATGGTATCTTAGAGGGTGTATTCGGGTCCAAAATATACCAAAACAAAATGGCAAATCCAGTACTTGGTTACAATACAGACTTACCTAAGGAAAAAGGTCTTTATCGGATGCTCCGTTATTTGGCAGTTAATGAATCCATTAAGCACGATCGAAAATACCATCAAAGTGCTGGGGTCGGTCGCTTTAAATATGATAGAGGTGCAAGAGGCTATCCAGAGTATACAGCTATATATATTCATCATTTATCAAAATCAAAAATATTATTTTGGAAGTCATTGAGTTTTTTATTAAACCATTTTGCGATAAAAATTGTTGACAAAAAGAAACTGTAAATACCATTACTTATTCTAAGTGGTAGTCCAATTATCAAATCATTTTGATAATTGGCTACATTGTATTATATTTCTACCAAATGAATTAAGGAAGGTATAAGCAAACTACCCCAAGCCATTGTAATCCAAGCAGCAAAAATCATTGCTATCGTAGAAAAGGTTCCTTCCCTATCTCCGTACTCCATTGCTTTTGACGTTCCGACACCATGAGCACTCATTCCTAGAGCTAAACCTTTAGCGATAGGAGATTTAACTTTAAACCACTTGATTTCAAATGGACCTAGAATGCCTCCAATTACACCAGTCAATATGACAAATATTGTCGTTAACGTTGGTAAACCTCCAATTTCTTTGGATACTTCAATTGCGATTGGGGTTGTAATCGACCTAGGTAACAAACTCGTAATAAACTCTGGATTTAATTTAAATAATACCGATAAAATAAATGTTGAAACAATAGCTACTAGTGAACCTGTTGTTATACTAACGATAATAGTTCCAAGGTATTTTTTTATTAAATGAAAATGTTTATAAATCGGGATTGCAAATGCTACTGTTGCTGGACCTAGCATATGAGTAATAGCTTTCGATCCATTTAAATAATGATCTGCCGGAATATGAAATAGTTGTATTAATGAAATAATCAAAATTGGACAAATAAGTAATGGATTGAATAATGGTAGAGACCATTTTTTATAACCGAGTTTCACTACTTTATAAATGATATATGTCACAAATGTATAAAATACAAAAATCATTTTACACACTTCCTTTTTTCTTATCAATGAACTCAGCTGTTAGTGCTGTCGTAGCGATAACAATAAACGTACTTAGTCCGATTAAAAATATTGATTCCAAGCCCATTAAGCTAAAAATATCTTGATAATTTATAATCCCTACAGCTGAGGGGATAAAAAACAATAGTAATTCTGCTAATAACCAGTTACCCACATTTTCAACCCACTCTAATTTAACAATTCCTATTAGTAAACAAATGAATAGCAAAACTAAACCAATCATCGGGGCTGGCAGTGGGAGCGCAATAATCTGTTTTATTCCATATCCACATAATAAGAATAAATGAATGAATACGAATTGCAGGCTTATCATCCAAACCTTTTTCATCATAACCACCTTCCTTTTCGGAAGAAGCATAGTCATACTTCCTATTTAACATTGTTCATCGTACTACGCGTTATGGTTATTCGTAAAATATATATTATTTATCTTCATTATTACTATTAGTTATAATGAACCCTTATAAAAAGAAATCAATAAAAGTTCTAGCCGCATAAGAAAGATATTTATTCTTTCTTGAAATAACTGCTAAATTCCATGGAATAACAGGCTTGATACTCAATACTTTTACATACTTGTTTTCAACACGGTTACATATTGATTCTGGTAAAATCGTCACACCTAAATTTGCGCCAACCATTTCTACCATAAAGTCCCATTGTGAACTCTTAAATAAGATTTTTGGTTCAAAACCTACTTCAATAAACTTTTTCCACATTATATCATGGAGAGCAAAGTCCTCATGGTAAAAAATAAATTCTTCATTTCGCAAATCTTTTAATTGAACTGATGATTGACTTGCCAAAGGATGTTCGTGATGTATTAATAATTTCATCTCATCTTCAACGATCGGATAGATATGAAAATCTTCTTCATTGACTGGCAATACAGCAACACCAAGTTCGAATTCTCCTTCTTCAACACTTTTCACAACTTTGGCAGCACCATATTCTGTAATCGTAATTGAGATGTTTGGATACTTTTTATGAAACTCCGCCATCACTGAAGGGAAATACAGACTTCCGATAATCGGTGGTAAACCTATGCGAATTGAGCCTCTTTTTAAACTTTTTAAATCGTTTAAAGTTGTTTCCATTTCTTCAATTTGAGAAAAAATCTTCTGGGCATATTGCATAACAATTCTCCCACCATCTGTTAAATCACTTGTCTTATTTGTCCGCAAGATTAATTTCATATCTAATTCATCTTCAAGACTTTTTAACATTTTACTTAAGGCTGGCTGTGAAATATGTAAAGATTCTGCTGCTTTTGTCAAACTTTTAAATTTTGCAACTTCTAAGAAATATGCTAACTGCCTTAAATCCATTTATACATCGCCTCTCTAGTGATAATACTAATATAATCCCAAACTATTAGTAGACTAGTCAATTAGCGGGTTGGAATTTTATTGATATCATTTTTGAACCTATACCATTTTTGGGGTCAACAAATCATTCAAGTGCCTGTGAAATTATAAATCAACTTAATTTAAATATGTAAGTAAACAACAATTACCTTGTGTTTGCTAAGTGAAAGTGAGAGGTGATACCATTCCTACTAAAATAAGAGTGGTAAGTAGGTTTTACGAGGAGATTTATTATGGCAAAGAGGAATCAACCAAAACCTTCAAAAATTAAAAATTAGGTGTTTTCTGATATTTATAGTACAATGAATAGATGGTATCATTTTACATCAAATACATTGGGGGTCTGTAAATGTTAACTCGAATTAAAAAAGTAAAGTTAGATACGGAAGGGAAAAATCCAAATTACCGTGTTGTTCTAGAATCTCCTGATGGAAAACAACTCTATATTCACTTTGATTATACAATTAAAACAAAGACATTTTGGCCACTAGAAGTTCATTTTGATGGTAAAAAGAAAGGTGCACGGTTAGCTTGGTATACAAGTGATATTGAAAAAATGACTGTCGCAAAATTCCTTGAACTAATTGCAAAACGTATCAATAAAAAATATGGCTTCGTATTGGAAAGCTAAACCATATATGTCGCTTCTTATGAGTTTTTTTACTCATCAAATAGATAATCGCAACAGTATTTAAAATAGTTATTAAAAACTCTAACTTCGGAAATATTCTGAGATAGAGTTTTTTGTTACAATAAATTGTCGAATTAGCACAAAAACCACAATAATACTCGTCATAGGATAGAAGTGGTATTCCCCAATTACACCATATTACAAATCCCGTCTACTAACTCGATTACATAATAAATCAAACTTGATATAGTGACAATATAAACAAAAAGCTGTATTATATGTAAATAATCTAGTAACCGCTATAATAGTAGTGTTAACAACAAGGAGGAAGCATAAATGACTATGAAAAAGGCTTTAACAATTGCAGGTTCCGATAGCAGCGGTGGTGCTGGTATTCAAGCAGATCTTAAAACATTTCAAGAGTTAGGCGTATATGGATTGAGCTCACTAACTGTTATCGCAACAATGGACCCTAAAAACAACTGGCATCATAATGTATTTCCCATTGCTATCGATGCACTCGAGGCTCAATTAGATACGGCTCTTTCTGTTGGAATAGATGCGGTAAAAACTGGTATGCTAGGTACTGTTGATATCATTGAAGTAGCTGCTAGACGAATAAAGGAATCGGGAATTAAAAATGTTGTTATAGACCCTGTTATGGTTTGTAAAGGCGAGGATGAAGTATTAAATCCTGATACAGCTGAGGCATTACGAGATGTTATTGTTCCAATTGCTACAGTAGTGACACCTAACTTATTTGAAGCTAGTCAACTCGCTAAAACAGCTCCTATTAAAACAATTGATGAAATGAAGGAAGCTGCTGTTAAAATAAATGAACTTGGTGCGAAATATGTTCTAATTAAAGGTGGAAGCAAATTACAACATAGTAAAGCAGTAGATTTATTATTTGATGGTCATGAATTTACATTGTATGAGAATGACAGAATTGATACGACCTATATACATGGTGCTGGTTGTACTTTCTCTGCAGCGATTACAGCCGAATTAGCTAAAGGTAAAAAAGTCATAGAGTCCATTGATGTTGCAAAAAGCTTTATCACGGAAGCTATTAGACACGGTTGGAAGCTTAACGAATATGTTGGCCCAACTATGCATGGAGCTTACCGTTTATACGGCGCTGGTAAGTTGGAATCGGAACAGTTCAATTAATTTCAGAAGAAAGCAAGCATTAAAGGAGCCTTATGGTTCCTTTTCTTTTTTCGCTAATAATGGTATGAATAGACTATTATCAAAGGAAACTAAACAAAAGCTAACCGTGATAAAGAAGATTCGTACATTCTTTAGCACATTATAACTTTATACTATAAAAAAATGATGACAAATTGATGAGGGATGTAATGATGGACGAACAACTAACCCTATTTTATGAAAAAGCTGTTCAACGAGCTAAAGAAATGGTTTATAAAGATATGTATCAATACTTTATCACAACGGAATCTCTTCCAACCTATCAACAATATATAACAGACAGGAAACATTACATAGAACAAATATGGCTTAACAGCTGGTTAAATTCGACAGTAAGTCATGTTTCCTACTCAGATAAGAAGCAATTTTTAATTAAGAAAGGCTATGAGGTCGAAGGTATTAGTAAGAAATTAATTAATCAAATGTTTCGTAATGAACTTAGGGAGTTAGAACCTTATGACTTATTTGAATGGCTTAGGACAAAATTCGCTCATCATCCAAATGAATGGAAGGAGAAATATAATGATGCCAAAGAAGCATATCATGCACAACAATTGTTAAATAAACAAAGAGAGGAACAACGTAATCTCAAGTTAGAATTTGAAAAACTACTAGATGATATCATCGATTTAAAATATGAAGAAATGTTTTTATATGCTCGTTTCCTTCTTGGAAGTCGTCTTGCAATTGATATAGACAGATATGGATACATATTAGAAGGAGAGAATCTAACACTAGAAACGTTCTTAGAAAATCAAATGATTTCATCTCGACATTATCATAAACAACAGAATTTATTCGAGAAATATGAAACCGAAGTGATTAATAATGTTTATGATTTTGCGCCAAATTTAATAAAAGAGAATATACCTGTTCAACTACAAAATAAATATCAACTTACTGATTCATTCATTAAACAAGGCTATTACAATGTATTCATAGAAATTGCTTTGTCAATTTTTGAAGAACTGCTTGACGAAATTATTTTCGACTTAATTAAGTTAATTGATATTCCATATCATTTCGACGAGCATCGGGAGATTTACCATAACGATATTATGAAGAGAGAACAAGTAGCGAGAGAGGAAAAAGAAGCACGGAAACGCCAGCACGAACTAGAAAATAAAATAATTGACGACATATTTGGAAGGGAGTATAACCCTCCACCTGGTCGAAATATGCGCTATATCTTACATGTAGGGGAGACAAATACAGGTAAAACATATCATGCGATTCAACAAATGAAAAAGGCTAGCAGCGGTATTTATTTTGCACCTTTACGGTTACTAGCGTTAGAAATTTATGAGACTTTAAATGAGGACGGCATTCCTTGTTCATTGAAAACAGGGGAAGAAGAGAAGCTTATTCAAGGTGCTTCACATTATTCATGTACTGTCGAAATGTTTCGTGAGAAGGATTATTATGATGTGATTGTCATTGATGAAGCTCAAATGTTAGCTGATAAGGACAGAGGCTTTTCATGGTATAAGGCGATAACCAAAGCAAACGCAAAAGAGGTCCATATCATTTGCAGTATTAATGCAAGAGATATGATTTTACAATTACTTGGGGATACCCAAGTATCCATACATGAATACGAAAGAGAAATCCCTTTAAAAGTTGAAACTCAAGCTTTTAACATGAATCATATTAGAAAAGGTGATGCTCTCGTTTGCTTTTCTCGAAAAAAGGTGCTGGAAATCGCGTCTGAGATACAACGTAATGGCCGGAAAGTAAGTATGATTTATGGTAGCATGCCTCCAGAAACAAGAAAAAAGCAAATGCAGCAATTTATAAATGGAGAAACAAATATTATTGTTTCAACTGATGCAATTGGTATGGGGCTAAATCTACCGATCCAAAGAATCGTTTTTTTAGAAAATGATAAATTCGACGGAACTAGAAGAAGATTTCTTACATCTCAAGAGGTGAAACAAATAGCTGGGCGTGCCGGTCGAAAGGGGATATATAACGTAGGGAAGGTTGCGTTTACAAATCATCTAAAACATATGGCAAAATTATTACAACAAGAGGATGAACCGTTACACGGTTTTGCAATTGCACCGACACCAACTGTCCTTGAGAAGTTCCAAAAATATTCACATAAACTTGGGTATTTCTTTTATTTATGGGACAAATTCCGGAGCCCAAAAGGTACGAAAAAGGCATCATTATCAGAAGAAATGCTGTTATATGAAATGGTGGAGGATACAATTATTGAAGCCAAGCTGTCTGTTTCAGATTTATATCACTTTTTACATCTACCTTTTTCATCAAATGAATCTTCATTACGAGAACAGTGGCGTCAAAAACTTGAGTCAATAGTAAATGGTGATGAACTTCCTGAGCCTCGTATTAAAGAATCTGGGCTTGAAGATTTAGAACTTTCATACAAGTCAATAGGTCTCCATTTACTATTTTTATATAAGTTGGACAAGAAAACAGAAGCTATTTATTGGGAGCGACTTCGCGAAGATATAAGTGATAAAATTCATAACTTGTTAAAAGCAGGAGTAAATATTAAAAAGAAAAGCTGTAAAGTTTGCGGAAGACATCTTCCTAAAACTTTCCGTCATCAACTATGTGATAATTGTCATTTCACTCGCAACAGTTTAAACAAACAGTGATAAAAAACATGCCAAATCATAACATCATCAAATAATTGTAGTAGCAAAAATATGACATTTTAGGTGGTCAGTTTTTTTGACACTCAAGTTCGATCGTCCCAACTATTTTAAGGTTAATGAAGCATCACAGAATTGAAGTTTTCTCCAAGACTTTTCACTTTTCACAATGTAATGATTCATATATAATTAATCGTTATGTAATGTGAGTTAATACCCACTAACATCAAGAGATTTTGAATAAGTGAAGAAGTGAGGGGAAATATGGAAACGAAAATAAACAAATCAACAATAGTAGCTCTGTTGCTCGCAGGATCTTTTATTGCCATTTTAAATCAAACATTAATGATTACTGCGATACCACCGATAATGGAAGAAATGAATGTTACGGCAAATAGTGCCCAATGGCTAACAACTGTTTTCATGTGTGTGAATGGAATTATGATCCCTATTAGTGCCTTTTTGTTAGAGCGATTTACAACGAGGCAGCTATTTATTTCAGCAATGAGTATTTTTGCTTTTGGAACTTTAATAGCAGGCATTTCACCAAATTTTGAAATTTTATTACTAGGACGTGTGATTCAATCTAGTGGTGCCGGAGTCATGCTTCCGCTCATGACAACAGTATTTCTCATGATTTTCCCTAAGGAAAAAAGGGGTTCAGCAATGGGGTTAGTCGGGTTAGTTATCTCATTCGCACCTGCAATTGGGCCGGCCTTTTCAGGATGGATTACCTCGCATTACTCATGGAGACAATTATTTTATATTATTCTCCCTATAGCAATTATAGATATCATTATCGCATTTTTTGCATTAAAAAATGTAACAGAGATAACAAAGCCAAAAGTGGATGTAATATCAATCATTTTGTCATCATTCGGTTTCGGTGGTCTTTTATACGGATTTACGAGTGCTGGTAACCTAGGATGGACAGATATAATTACAATTATAAGTTTAAGTGTAGGTGTTCTTTCTTTACTACTATTTATTACAAGGCAATTAAAACTAGAGCATCCAATGTTAGAATTCCGCGTATTTAAATATTCTCTTTTTCCGTTTGCAGTCATTATAGGAGCGATTGCATTTATGGGTTTAATCGGTGTTGAAACGCTGATTCCTTTATTTATGCAAGATATGAGAGAGTTCACGGCATTTGAAGCAGGTCTCGCTTTACTACCTGGTGCGTTTATTAGTGGAATTATGGCTCCAATCGTTGGTCGTGTTTTTGATAAGATTGGTGCTAGATGGCTCGTGATTACCGGCTTGGCTATTTTGACGATTTCGTCATTTCTATTTACGAGTTTGAATCTTGAAACAACATTCACTTATATTACAGTTCTATACAGCATCAGAATGTTTGGTCTATCTATGGTAATGATGCCTGTTCAGACAGCTGCACTTAATCAATTACCAACAAGATTAATTCCACACGGTGCGGCAATGGATAATACAATGAGAATGATTGCAGCATCTGTTGGTACTGCCATACTCGTTACTGTTATGACAACTAGTATGAAGATTGCTGAGCAAAAATCAACGATAGCGCACCCTGACATCCATGGTGCAAATACCGCCTTCATTGTTGTAGCAATGTTAACGATGATTGGGTTGGTACTCTCGTTCTTTGTCAAGGATAAACAATCAGGAATGAAAAAGAATTTTAAACAAAGTGCGTAAAAATTAACCGCTAAGTTTATCTAAAATTTTAAAACAAATTTAATTATCTTCCATCGTCAATGTTGTTTTTACACAATGTTGACGATAGGTTCAATCAACTACAAAAGTGTTGGATATTCCCTATCGTCGAACCGGATACTTCCAGTTCCGAAAGTTCCATATGAAAGAAATATGCCACCTATTTATGTTCCCAATTATCCTATTTTCTCTACTATTTTTTCGAACCACTTTTTATTATCTGTAAATCCTGTCGTAAAACTCCAATTAATGAGTAAATAGATTTTTTCGTTAGATAAAGTTAGGATTAGTGGTTCTCCTTTTGAAAAATAACCTAGCCGATTATCCCCATTGACTGTTAGCCTTTTAAAAGTTTCGTCAAATTCACATTTAATTTCCTGAATATCATCTAAATGAATAGCTTTCCAATTTCCTAGATTAATTATTTCATCTGTTAATTCGATATCACCACGATAATTAAACCTAAATTTTGGATGTATCATTCCAGCAACTTTATCTGATAGGGAAGAACTATGTAACATCTTCTCAGTAGTACCGATATAGTTAGCAATCATTGTATACACTCCTAACATACAATTATTATTGAACTAATAGAGCATTATGTTTTATAACATACATCCCGCAGGAGTCTCGTAATCAGCTCTAATCAACCTTTACATAATTTGAATATAAAAAACCCAAATATAACAATGTTCGTGTTTAACTAGTTGTTTTTGTTATGTCTCAGCCTCTGTTTTACTACATCTTATTTTAACATTTTTTACTTTTATTTACATTAATTCATTTTCAATTTTTAATACTTTATTGATGCACCTTATCAAAGATAAAAGAACAGGGGACAATATGTCTAATTTTCGGTTACACTTATAGAAAAGCACGCTTTTACGGCATAAAAATATATAAATGGGAGAAAAACATATGGAGAATCACCAGAAGCCAACGCTAATCCATAATATTACTGTTTATGCAGAGGACAAAGTTATTAAAAACGGATTTATAAAAATCGTCGATGGAAAAATTGTCGATTACGGTAAAAAAGGAGAAATTTCAAGTTTTGATGACTATCGCGTCCTTTCCACAACTGAAGGTTCAATCATTATTCCTGGATTTATAGATTTACATATTCACGGTGCTAATGGTTCAGATACGATGGATGGTACAATGGATGCTATAGAAAATATCGCTCTTACTTTACCTCGTGAAGGAACAACGAGTTTTCTTGCAACAACGATTACGCAAAGCACCACAAACATTGAAAAATCACTGATGAATGTCGGAAAGTTCATTTCAGCGCAAGCTTATAGTAGGCAACCACAAGCTGAAGTAATTGGGGTTCACTTGGAGGGACCTTTTATCCATCATCAAATGGCTGGTGCACAACCAAAACGTTACATACAAATACCAAAATATCATCTTTTTAATAAATGGCAAGACCTTGCAAATTCTACAATTAAACAAGTGACACTTGCACCAGAAATCGAAGGTGGGATTGAGCTTATTCGGAACTTGCGTTCTAAAGGGGTCATCCCCTCAATTGGCCACTCCAAAGCAACTTATGAAGAAGTAATGGAAGCAATCAATGCTGGCACAACTCAAGTTACACATTTATTTAACCAGATGAGTTCCTTGCATCACCGAGAACCTGGAGTAGTCGGGGCAGCTTTATTACATAATCAATTATTTGCGGAAATCATTGTAGATGGTGTTCATGTATCGAAAGAAATCATTCAATTAGCCTATCAAATAAAGACATCCAAACGTTTAATCCTAATTACAGATTCAATACGTGCAAAATATTTAAAAGAAGGATATTACGATTTAGGCGGACAGTCCGTTACTGTCAAAAATGGTTTGGCAGAACTTGAAAATGGAACACTTGCAGGCAGTATTTTAAAAATGATTGATGCTGTTAACAATATGATTTCATTTACCGGCTGTTCAATTGAAGAAGTAATAGAAATGACTGCAAAAAACCCTGCACAGCAATTGGATATTTACGATAGAAAAGGGAGCATCGCAATTGGGAAGGATGCCGATTTAGTTATCTTAAATAATAAGAATGATCTTATTTATACTATTTGTAAAGGGCAGATAGCATACAAAAATCCTAGTTATACAAACGATTAAAAATTAATTTAAATTTTAAAGATGTGATGTTCATCACATCTTTTTAAAATGCTCTCCATTACAATTAAGCTATCAATAAAGTCTAGAGAAGTATTTGACAACTAATTTGACAAACTTGTGAAATATTGAACTTAATGGAGGCATTGAGATGGCAAAAAAATTGGTCATGATTGGCAATGGTATGGCAGGAATCCGTACAATTGAAGAAATCTTAAAAATAAATCGAAACTTATATGAAATCACTATTTTTGGTAAAGAACCACATCCAAATTATAATCGTATTCAGCTTTCAACTGTGTTACAAGGTGATACAACTATCAACGATATTATTTTAAATGATTTAGCATGGTATGAAGAAAACGGAATTCAGCTCTATACCGGTGAAGAAGTTATCCAAATAAATCCCGAAAGAAAAGTCGTCATTTCAGACATTGGTCGTGAAACCCCATATGATGAGTTAATTTTAGCCACCGGGTCTGTACCATTTATTTTACCTATACCTGGTGCTGATAAACATGGAGTTACAGGATTCCGTGATATTCAAGACTGTGAAACAATGATTGAAACATCTAAGAAATATAAAAAGGCAGTCGTTATCGGTGGTGGTCTGCTTGGATTAGAGGCAGCTAGAGGTCTATTAAATTTAGGGATGGAGGTTGATGTTGTACATCTACTAGAACATTTAATGGAAAAGCAATTAGATGAAACAGCTTCAAAAATGCTAGAGAAAGAGCTAGCCGCACAGGGTATGAATTTCTTAATGAAAACAGAAACAGCGGAAATCATTGGTAGTGAAAGAGTTGAAGGTATCCGCTTTAAAGATGGCAGCGAAACGAAAGCTGATTTAGTCGTCATGGCTGTTGGGATTGTACCTAATGTAAGACTTGCAAAAGATGGTGGCTTATATGTAAATCGCGGGATCGTTGTTGATGATTACATGCAAACATCCATTCCAGGTGTTTATGCTGTTGGTGAGTGTGCAGAACATAGAGAAATCACGTACGGTTTAGTTGCACCTCTTTATGAACAAGGTAAAGTTTTGGCAGAACATATTTGTGGGATACCTACTAAACGATATGAAGGTTCCGTTACTGGTACACAATTAAAGGTTTCTGATGTTGATCTGTATTCAGCCGGAGAAATCTTTGAGGACAATACAACAAAAGCTGTTAAAGTTCATAATGAATTTGATGGTATCTACAAGAAAGTATTAATTCGCGATAATCGAATTGTAGGTATTGTGCTTTATGGTAACACAAGTGATAGTTCTAGATTATACAGAATGATGATTAAGCAAGAAGATATTCAAAGTATGACAAATTTTGCGTTTTTGCAGGCAGAGGGCGGAAATGCGGAAAATAATGATGTAGCTTCTATGCCAGATGACGAACTTGTATGCGGTTGTAATGGAGTAACTAAAGGTACAATTGTTGAGGCAATTAAAACCCAAGGTCTTACGTCTGTTGCAGAAGTAGGCGGGTGTACGAATGCTGGTCGCTCTTGCGGACGTTGCAAACCACTCATCTCAAATATTCTTGAATATACGTTAGGTGATGAATTTGATAAAACAGCTCCAAAAGAAACTCTTTGTACTTGTACAACGTTGAGCCGGGATGAAGTCGTTGCAGAAATCCGTGAAAAAGGATTAACAAATGTAAAAGAAGTCATGAATGTATTAGGTTGGAAACAAGAGGAAGGCTGTACAAAATGTCGCCCTGCCCTAAATTATTATTTAGGGATGATTTATCCAGAATATAAGGATGATAGAGACTCTCGACTTGTCAACGAAAAAATGCATGCCAATATCCAAAAGGACGGCACATATACTGTCGTTCCAAGAATGTACGGCGGTGTCACAAATGCAGAAGACTTGAAAAAAATCGCTGAAGTTGCAGAGAAATACAATGTACCGCTCTTAAAACTAACAGGTGGACAACGAATTGCATTAATGGGTATAAAGAAAGATGAGCTTCCGGACATTTGGGAAGAATTAGGGATGCCTTCAGGATACGCATACGGAAAAACGCTCCGGACAGTGAAAACATGTGTTGGCGCAAAATTTTGCCGCTACGGTACACAAGATTCTATGGGCTTAGGAATTGAGCTTGAAAAACGGTTTGAACGACTTGATACACCACATAAAGTGAAAATGGGAGTTTCTGCCTGTCCTAGAAACTGTGCTGAATCAGGAATTAAAGATGTTGGTATCGTAGGTATAGATGGTGGCTGGGAAATATACGTTGGCGGTAACGGTGGCACTGACTTAAAAGCTGCAGACCTACTAACAACTGTAAAAACCGAAGAAGAAGTCTATACTCTTGTCGGGGCTTACTTACAATACTATCGCGAAACTGCTGCATATCTTGAACGGACTTCAAAGTGGCTAGAACGAGTTGGTTTAGAACACGTAAAAGAAGTACTATCAGATAAATCTTTTGTAAAAGATTTAAATGAACGGATTAACAAAACATTAGAACGCTATTCAGAGCCGTGGAAAGATGCAATTGAAGATAAAGAAATACGTGATCGTTATTATACTACTCGTAAGGTTACACTTCCAATTCAGTAAAAAGAGGAGAGTTAGTTATGACTACAATGAAAACGAAGATAAAAGTTGCTACCTACTCCGAACTTCCTACAGGAATCGGACAGTTAGCACTCGTTGAAGATGAAGAGATCGTACTATTCAAACTAACAAATGGAGATGTCAGAGCAATTGAAAATAAAAGTCCTCATCCAAAGGGCGGGACACTTACTGATGGACTAATCAGTGGGAACTTCGTATATTGTCCAGTATACGATATCAAAATATCACTCATAGACGGGAACGTGCAAGCCCCTGATAAAGGATTAGTAAAAGTGTATCAAGTATTTATAGAAGGTAATGATATTTATCTTGAGTTATAATATAATTAATGTCTAACGCAGTACATCTAAGGGAGCTAAGAAATTGCTCCCTTCTTTTATTAATCTTGGCTTTTTTCTATAAGATTGTGGCTATTTGCACTAACCTTTTTTAAGGGTTTGTTGGAGCGGAGACAAACCCCTAAACGACAACCGAGTTAAAAGCAACAATGTTTACGAAAACAGCCTTAATCTATAATACAAGAGCTAGCCTTAGCTTCTATAAAAACAGACATCATAATCACGAATGGTTAGGAGTAACAAAAATGAATGTTGGTAAAGTCTATTTAGTTGGTGCTGGACCAGGTGACCAAGCGTTAATTACAGTAAAAGGAAAAACAGCAATAAAAAATGCTGAAGTAATTCTATATGACCGATTAGTAAATCCAAAATTATTGGAATTTGCCTCAGATGAATGTGAACTTGTATATTGCGGTAAGTTACCAGATCGTCATATATTAAGGCAAGAAGCAATTAACGAATTACTAATCCAATACGCAAAGCAAGGAAAAATCGTTGTCCGATTAAAGGGTGGTGACCCTAGTGTATTCGGTCGCGTTGGAGAAGAAGCAAGTGAGTTAGCATTAGCTCAAATTCCTTTCGAAATTATACCCGGAATCACTTCAGGTATTGCCGCATCACTTTATGCTGGAATACCTGTTACACATAGAGAATATGGAGAATCTTTTGCAGTAGTAACAGCACATGATAAATCACTTTCAGGTAAGCCATCCATTGATTGGCAAGCGCTAGTTAATGGAATCGCAACTATTGCCTTTTACATGGGAGTTGCCAATTTACCGTACATTTGTGAAAATTTAATCAAGTTTGGAAAACCAGCTGATACACCAGTAATCTTAATCCAATGGGGAACGCTGTCCAGGCAAAAAACATTACAAGGAACGCTTTCTACAATAGCAGAGCTTGCTGAGCGAGAAAAGTTTCGAAACCCAGCTATCACTTTAGTAGGTAATATAGTTTCCCTTAGAGATAAAATGAATTGGTTCGAACAAAAACCATTATTCGGAAGACAAATCATTGTTTGTAAGAAAAAGAACGATAATCATAACTTAGCTACACAATTAACGGAACTTGGTGCTGATGTTGTTGAATTACCTAAATGGATTAAAAGTTCGAAAATGACTGGGGATAAGAGAAGGATACTAGAAAAAATTAGTCAATTCAATTCACTAATTTTCACTTCAGTAGACAGTGCTATTCAATTTTTTGAAGATATGAAAACAGAAGAAATTGACTTTCGTTCAATTCAAGGAAGTATTTACGGTTATAACAATGAGATTGTCCAGATTATTAAAAACCATGGATTATCCGCAAGCATCATAGACAATAAAACGATTGATAATCGGTCTGTATTGGAAATAGGGGCACTACCCTTAGAGGCACTTAATAGTGTAGCCTCGAAATTTTTTAAGTCTCACGAAGAAAATATAGATAGTCGATTTTACTCTATTCATAGTCGCATGTTGGAAGAGGCTACGTATGATACAATTATTTTCCAAGATAAACAATCATTAGCTACACTTAAAAATTATTTTCAATCATTAGGTAAAGATTTTACCGAATACGTAACCGATAAAAAAATAATCTGTATTGGCAGTGACACATTTAAAAAAGCGAATGACCTTCAATACAATAGTGTAGAACTACCTAAAGATTATTCTTTATCTAGCTTACTAAAGGAACTTTAACATATATTTACTTATAATCTTTCTAAAAAAGCGGGTGACTCAACAGTACGAAACTCATTAACACTTTATCTGTGTTAATTTACTTCGGATTGTTAGGAGTCACCTTAACTTTTCTATTCACTTAATAACTGATAGCTCAGTGCTGTAAAATTATCTATATAACAGCTACTGACCGTCTTCTTACAGCGTTTTTTTATTTCGGTCGCATGGGCAACTATCTCTTCTACACTACTATAATTGTAGAAATGATTGCTTATTACAGCTATCGAAAGTGAAACAAGGGGTAACTTTTCAAGGCTGCCTGCTCTATTTTCAGACATAATATAACCTTGAGATAGATGTTTCTCCGTGTAAAACCCTCTTTTACAATCATCAAAATCCTTTATGATTTGTTCACATATCTCTCTATATCGATGGTGATATATAATAGCTAAAAAATCATCTCCTCCGATATGTCCGATAAAATCATTGATATACCTTTTTAAAATAGATGCCGTTTGCTGAATTATTTCATCACCTCTTGAAAATCCATAAATATCGTTATAAGATTTAAAATTGTCTATATCGATGTAGAGGACAGTAAACTCCTTATGGTTTAATGCTTCTTGCATTTTTTCATTAATTATATGATTACCGGGAAGACCTGTTAAAGGATTAAGATAAGAAGCTATTTGTGATTGAATGTTAGCTAGTGTAATTAATAATGTTCGAATGCTGACAACTCCAAATAATTTATCTTCTTTTGTTACGATAATATAATCGTAGAGCTGTTCCTCACTACGTTTCATCGCCTTTTCACTGACGTCAATTATTGAACTATAATAATCAACACAAAGTATGTTCCTATTCATTAATAGTTTGACTGTTCTGCCCATATACAAATTATATCCGTACAAAGAACCTAGCTTTTGATAGAAGTTCGTTCTGGTAATTAAAGCTATAGGTATCTCTCGTTCCGTCACAACAATTCCTTGATGACTTGAATTCTCACAAAATAGCTTATCCACCACTTGATTTGTTGTGGTGGTCGTAACTTTAGGGACTATCTCAGTAATCTCTCCAATGAATCGGTTCATCTCATGCTCCTTGGAATTAGTCATATAGATTAAATTATTAGACCGTTTTCATAATATTTGTAGGTTCTTACTAGTTGTCATTACCTATAGTTGATTTACGATTTCTCTTATATGTATCTACCTGAGTCTAATGTTTTAAACAATTGTGTATCATGTGATAGGCTGTCCTACAAAATGCCAGCAATTGTCTCAAATAATCTAAGGAATCCTTGCCCTTTCATAAACTTTAACATCACCTCTGCTATAAGTGATATAATAATGTATTAAACAATGACAGTTTTCATAAAAGTATGTTGGTTATATAAATTAAACTTGTAATAAACAATAAATGATTCAAACACAAAGACAAATTTTACCTTTAATATTAACTGTTGTTTGTTAAGCAAGTGTTAAGGAATTGTAAATTTTCATATTGTTCATCGTTATGTTTATTAATTTCTGCCAATACTATATGAGAGCATTCATAGTTATCATAAAGATTTCTAAAAAAAAGAGGACGTGACAACTTGATAAAAATTGAAATACCTAAACCAGATATGACGATATTCAAAAGAAAACAAGATTTGACTAATAATGAACCAATTATTAAGCCGATTGAAGGATTTATTGATTTACATAAAATACCTCGAGATAAAGGGGGATTAATCTTATTCTTTGATGCAAATAACGATCTGCTTTACATTGGAAAAGCTAGAAAATTAAGACAACGTGTTAAGAAACATTTAGAGGATAATGTATCTCCTCTAAAGAATCATCGAAATGAGATTTTTAAAATTGATGTATGTATTGTAGAAGATCCAATGGAGCGGGAAATATATGAAACATATATAATCAATAAGCTTCAATCTAGATACAATGTTGATAAGGTTTTTTATACATAATTTGCTATTAAAATACACCTAATGCACTTTTTTGCTAAGACGTCACAGTGACGTCTTTTTTATATGGAGCTTAAATAAATATTAAATCTGTTATGTATAATGTATTTTTAAAAATAATGTTTGAAAATTGTAATGCTTCACAAACTAATGTCAGTCATATTAGACGAATCATTAGTGAAGGGAGCATTACATTGAATACTAAATTACAATTACCTCTACAAACAGGAAGTCTTATTATAGGCTTTATGGTGTGGGTCCTTATTTCATCTCTCATACCTAATATTAAAGAGGATATTCACCTTTCAAGTAATGAAGTAGCAATCGTAACGGCTGTACCAGTCATATTAGGGTCTTTATTAAGAATTCTCCTTGGATTTTGGACAAATCGTTTTGGTGCAAGGTTACTGTTTTTTGTTAGCTTTTTAGTCCTACTTTTTCCAGTCTTTTATTTAAGTATAGCCGATTCGCTCACAGATTTAATTATTGGTGGGTTAATTTTAGGACTAGGAGGAGCAGTTTTCTCAATTGGTGTAACTTCATTACCAAAATATTATCCGAAGGAAAAGCATGGATTTGTAAATGGGATATATGGTGCAGGTAATATTGGTACAGCGATTACCTCATTTTCTGCACCAATTCTTGCAAATACAATAGGCTGGGAAAATACGGTACGACTATTTTTAATTCCACTACTTTTATTTGCTTTATTAAATTTTATTTTTGGAGATCGGAAAGAACCTAAAGTTAACAACTCAATGATTGGTCAATTTAAGAGTGTATATACGAATGAAAAACTTTGGTTTTTAAGTTTATTTTACTTCGTGACATTCGGTTCTTTCGTAGCATTCACTGTTTACCTCCCGAATTTTTTAGTATCAAATTTTGGCCTAACGTCTGTTGATGCAGGAATGAGAACGGCAGGATTTATTTCGCTGGCAACATTTTTAAGACCTGTTGGTGGTTGGTTAGGAGATAAATTTAATCCATTTCTTATCTTGTTTTTAGTATTTAATGGACTTACTTTTTCAGGAGTGTTGTTATCTTTTACACCTAACATAACGTTGTATACAATCGGTTGCTTAACCGTCGCATTCTGTGCAGGGATAGGAAACGGAGCGGTCTTTAAATTTGTACCTTATTATTTCTCTAAACAGGCAGGAATTTCAAACGGTATTGTTTCAGCTATGGGAGGGCTAGGAGGATTTTTTCCACCAATCGTCCTCTCAATTGTCTTTAACATTACAGGACACTATGCAATTGGTTTTATGTCGTTAGCAATGTTTGCACTAGCAAGTTCAATTATTGTCGTATGGATGTATTACATGGAAAGGTTAAGTCTTGAAACGAAAATAATCCAAAGTGTAGCCCAAGGGATGATGGTTACAAATAAAAACGGAACAATTGAAAAGGTGAATGAAGCCTTTACAAGAGTGACTGGCTATACTTCTGAAGAAGTTGTAGGTAAAAAACCAAGTATTCTTCGATCAGGTAAACACGACAAAAGCTTTTATGACAAGATGTGGGAATCTATTCATCATAAAGGCTATTGGCAAGGTGAAATATGGAATAAACGAAAAAATAATGAACTAATTAAAGAATGGCTAACTATTAATGAAGTTAAGGACGAAGCAGGTGAAGTAAGATACTATCTAGGATTATTTAGTGATATGAATGAAGGAACCTCAAGGAGCTAAACTGAGCTCCTTTTTTCTTTTGGCCCTTTTCACTAAAAAAAATGTTTATTATGAGGCTAGTTGGAAAGGATGTTTAAAAAGATGAATTCAACTATAAACAAATCTTGCTATTACTAGAAAGGATGATTATTAATGTCAGGACCTAGTTTAAAAAAACAAGATGCTCATTCATTGATACATGAAGCTGCACTTAATGAAGCAAAAGAGCTAAGGGAGATTTATCGAAAATGCATAGAAGATGGGGATAATGAGAAAGCTCTTCATGTCGCAGAAATAATCATTGAGCATTGGGAATCACGAACATTACAGCATGCTGAAGCAGAAGAAACAGGGTTATATAAAGAGATGATGAAGGAAAACCCCGCACTTGAAGAAATTGTTCACCAGCTTACCCGGGATCATGACTTAATGAGGAAGATTGTCGATAATATGAAAGCTAGATTACAAATAAAGGAAGCAGATTTAAAAATGATATCACTTTTAGATAGCTTAATCATTATCGATGAGATACATAATGAAGATGAAATGAATAAACTACTATCTAATAGCGCATGATACGGAGGGAAATAAAGGAATGGATGGTAATACTGTGAATAAAGTAGATCCACAGGTAGGGGAAGAGAGACTTCTTCGATTTGCAGCACCAGCTTTATATAAAAAAATGGTTGAAGTGTTTTCAAAGAAAAATATCCACCCGTACGATATTTATGCAACAGCTAAAGACAGAGTTGATGGGTTAACTTTAACTATCTCTCTTTCACAATCGTTATCTGCTAAACCAATTTCTGCTGATTTCTCTTTTGACCAAGCGAATAATCCAGACGAGCGTGTAGAAACGTTCTTTCAAGAAACAGTTGAAACATGCAAACAGCAACTAATATCAGAATATTTTAAGATGATTAAATTGTAGTAAGGAGTTGTAAAGATTGTTTTCTTTAGAAAATGATACGATGCTTATTAATGATAGAGAAGATTTAATAGCAGTATTGCGGATGAGATTTGGAGCAATTTCTGGAGACATAATTGAAAAAATATATGCGATCGATGATTTCAGTACATTACAACGACTTATCCTTGCCGCAGCAAATGCAAACAGTTGGCATACCTTTCTTAGTGAACTTGATGCTGGGGACAACTCCTTTCGAATAGTTGGCGATACATTTAATCCACTTGGAAATTTGAAAGGATGTGACAATCATAATGAGTCCTAAAAAGAACTCTTTACTAGACTCTTTTAAGCATTTAGTTCGCGGTGAGCGAATAAATGAAGGATGGACAGAAGAGAGCCCTCGGTCCCGTGATTGGGAATCTATATATAAAAACCGCTGGGCCTATGATAAAATCGTCCGCTCAACTCATGGAGTCAATTGTACGGGGTCATGCAGTTGGAAAATTCATGTAAAAGACGGAATTATTGCTTATGAAACCCAACAAACAGATTATCCGTCAACTGGAGATGATTTTCCTGATTACGAGCCTCGTGGCTGTCCAAGGGGAGCAAGTTTCTCATGGTACACATATAGTCCAACACGTGTCAAATACCCATATATAAGAGGCGACCTCTATGCAATATGGAAGGAAGAGCTCGAACATGCGAGTGACCCGGTAAAAGCATGGGAAAATATCGTAACTGACCCTAAAAAACGTCAGCAATACGTTGAAGCTCGTGGTAAAGGTGGATTTGTTCGTGGTACATGGAAAGATATTTGCCAAATGATTGCTGCATCAACTATTTATACTATTAAAAAATATGGACCAGATAGAATTGTAGGTTTTAGCCCAATTCCAGCTATGTCAATGGTCAGTTACTCAGGTGGAACACGTTTTCTATCGCTTATTGGAGGAACAATATTAAGTTTTTATGATTGGTATGCAGACTTACCTCCTGCTTCACCGCAAGTTTGGGGAGATCAAACGGACGTTCCTGAAAGTGGAGATTGGTATAATACGAAATATTTTATCATTTGGGGTACAAACATTCCTCAAACAAGAACACCTGATGCTCACTTTATGGTTGAATCGCGTTATAACGGTACGAAAGTAGTTGGAGTTAGTCCTGATTATGCTGAATATGAAAAATTTGCTGATATTTGGCTACCAGCAAAAGCAGGAACTGACGGTGCGCTAGCAATGGCGATGACACACGTTATTTTAAAAGAGTTTTACGTAGATAAAGAAACTCCATATTTTATGGATTACGTTAAACAATATACAGACTTGCCTTATCTTGTCACACTAAAAAAGAACGGAAATGCTTATCGTTCAGATGTCTTTCTGCGTGCTTCAGATATAAATAAAAATCAGGAACTATCGGAATGGAAAACAGTCGTCTGGGATGAGAATTCAAAGGACTTTGCGATCCCTAATGGAAGCATCGGACATCGATGGGATAGTGGAAGTAATTGGAATTTAGATTTAAAAGATGAAGATGGTAACGATATAAACCCGCTTCTTAGCTTTTTAACCACGAAAGATGAAGAGGTATTAGTAGAATTCCCTTATTTCGCCAAAAAAGAAGGGGACACAATTCAACGTGGTGTTCCAATTAAGAAAATTAAAGATAAAAATGGTGAAGAGGTAATCATAACAACCGTTTATGACTTAATGCTTGCCCACACAGGAATCAGTCGAGGCTTGAAGGGTGATTATCCTAAAGATTATAACGATAGTGAGAATCCATATACTCCAGCCTGGCAGGAAAGCATTACTGGTGTTAATAAATCACATGTTATACAAGTCGCAAGAGAATTTGCTGAGAACGCTGCACTAACAAAAGGAAAATCAATGATTGCTATGGGAGGTGGAACAAACCATTGGTATCATAGTGATCAAATCTATCGCGCTATTTTAAACCTTGTTTTGTTAACAGGCTCTCAAGGAGTTAATGGAGGCGGTTGGGCCCATTATGTCGGGCAAGAAAAAGTTCGCCCACTAGAAGGCTTTTCACAAATAGCCTTTGCCAATGATTGGGTAAAAGCACCACGTTTTATGAACGGCACATCTTTTTTCTACTTTGCAACAGAACAATTCCGTTATGAATACGATTTTGATGATATTCAAACAGAATGGGGCAGTCAATATACAAAAATGCACCCTGCAGATTTTAATGCATTATCAGCTCGTTTAGGATGGTTACCTAGTTTTCCACAACTCACGCAAAATTCCCTAGATGTAGTTCGTGATGCTCGTGACCGTCACAAAGACGATGACCAAGCAGTAATCGATGATATTGCCCAACAGATTAAAGATGGAAAGCTAGAATACGCAATTGAAAATCCAAATGACCCTAAAAACTTCCCACGTATCTTTTTCAATTGGCGTTCAAATTTACTAGGTGATAGCGGGAAAGGTCATGAATATTTTGTGAAGCATTTGATTGGTTCAAAAGATACTGTTCTCTCAGACGTTGAGCAGTCCTGGCAGCCTAAAGACGTAAACATTTCTGAAAAGCCGCCAGAAGGAAAAGTTGATTTATTCGTAAGTATGGATTTTCGAATGACAAGTTCAGGTCTTTTTTCTGATATTATACTCCCTGCTGCAACTTGGTATGAAAAACATGATATCAGCACGACAGATTTGCATCCGTTTATTCATCCATTTAATGCAGCAATAAGCCCTCCATGGGAAACGAGAAGTGATTGGGCAGCATTTCGTCAAATTGCTAAGGAATTTTCTGAACTTGCTAAAGAGCACTTGCCAGTTACAGAGGATTTAGTAATGTCACCGTTAGCACACGATACTGTTAATGAGATTGCACAGCCATACGGTAAGGTGAAAGATTGGCGTAAAGAAGAAACGGATGCTATACCTGGGAAAACGATGGCCAACTTTAATTTTGTAAAACGCGATTATCCTAATGTATACGACATGTGGATAACAGTTGGTCCAAATATTAAGAATGGTTACGGCACAAAGGGTGTTCGTATCCCAGGAGATAAAGTGTATCAATCATTGCTGGATCGTCTAGGACCTTCTACATATGAAGGAATCGGGAAAGGGTATCCTTCCCTTTATACAGATAAACAAGCAATTAATGCAATATTACTTATGTCTGGTGCTACGAATGGGAAACGTGCAGTTGAAGGTTGGAAATCATTAGAGAAAAAGACCGGAAAGAAACTTGGGCATATTTCAGAAGGCCGTGAAGATGAGGATTTCACACTCGATGCTTTAACAATTCAACCTCGTCAAACAATTTCGACACCAGTATGGAGCGGATTAGAAAACGATAATCGCCGTTATTCACCTTTCACAGTAAATAAAGAGTACCATATCCCATGGCATACATTAACTGGGCGTCAAAGCTTTTATCTAGATCATGAAGTTATGCTTGATTACGGGGAAGGCCTCCCACTTTATTTGCCTCCTATTAACAAAGGGCCATTTATTAAAGGGGAAAAAGAAATCGAGAATTCAGGAAAATATATTACGCTCCGTTATATGACTCCACACCAAAAGTGGGGCATTCATACAATGTTTACAGATACAAATCAGATGGTCCAGTTATTTAGAGGGTGGCAAGTAATCTGGATGAATGAAGAAGACGCAGCTGAAATCGGAATCAAGGATAATGATTGGATTGAAGTATATAATCGGAATGGTGCAGTTGCGGCAAGGGCTGTTGTAACATACCGCATGCCTAGAGGAGCAATTTATATGCATCATGCTCAAGACCGTGTTATGGGTGTACCTGCTAACACGATTAACAAGAATCGGGGTGGGACGCATAATAGTGTTACGAGAATCTATCCAAAGGCTACCCACATGATTGGTGGTTATTCACAACTCAGTTATGGATTTAATTATTATGGACCAACTGGCAGTCAAAGAGATACATTAGCGATTGTCCGACCATTAAAGGAGGTCGATTGGCTTGAGAATTAAAGCTCAAGTGGCGATGGTTATGCATTTAGATAAATGCATCGGCTGTCACACTTGTTCAGTAACATGTAAAAATGTTTGGACAAACCGCCCTGGAATGGAGTATGTCTGGTATAACAATGTTGAAACGAGACCAGGACCGGGTTACCCAAAGGAATGGGAGAATACAGACCGATATAAAGGTGGTTGGACTCTGCGGAATGGCAGGCTTCATTTAAAAGCAGGCGGCCCTGTCTCAAAATTAGCAAATATCTTTTATAATCCAAACATGGCAGAATTAGATGACTTTTATGAACCATGGACATATGATTTTCAACAACTTCATAATAGTCCAAAGCAGGATGATATCCCTGTCGCAAGACCAAAATCAATGATTAGTGGAAAGTACATTGATAAACCAGAATGGGGCTCTAACTGGGATGATGATTTAGCAGGCGGTAGTGAAGTCGTTCCAATGGATCCAAATGTTCAAAAATTACAGGAACATATCGCAATGGAATATGAAAAAACATTTATGATGTATCTACCGAGAATTTGTGAACATTGCTTAAATCCTTCATGTGTCGCATCCTGTCCTTCAGGTGCCTTATATAAGCGTGACGAAGACGGAATTGTCCTAGTTGATCAAGATGCATGCCGTGGCTGGCGCTTTTGTACGAACGGATGTCCTTATCACAAGGTTTACTATAACTGGAATACACATAAAGCTGAAAAGTGTAATTTTTGTTACCCAAGAACAGAAGCAGGTCTTCCGACAGTATGTTCTGAAACTTGTGTTGGGAGAATCCGTTACATAGGTGTCGTATTATACGATGCTGACCGAGTGAAGGAAGCTGCATCTGTTGAAGATCCAAAGGATTTATACGAGTCTCAATTATCAGTCTTTTTAGACCCATTTGATCCGGAGGTCATTGCAAAAGCGGAGGAACAAGGTATTAACTATAGTTGGATTGAAAGTGCTCAGCAGTCGCCGATTTATAAAATGGCGATAAAGTGGAAAATTGCTTTACCACTTCACCCTGAATATCGTACTTTACCAATGGTGTGGTATGTACCACCATTAAGTCCAATAATGAATCATATAACAAATGAAGATAAATTAAGTGCTGATGGCTATATACCTGCTGTTGATGATATGAGAATTCCAATGGAATATTTAGCTTCCCTTCTTTCTGCAGATGATACAAGTGTGATTCGCAGAGTTCTTTTAAAGATGGCTGCAATGAGAGTTCATATGCGTTCAAAAACAGTAGGTGGCGTGGATGAAGTGAAAAAAAGCAAGCTACTAAAAGAGGCTAACACAACTGTTGATGAATTAGAGGATATGGCCCGATTATTAGGTGTTGCAAAATATAACGAACGGTTCGTCATACCAACTGGTAGAAGAGAAATGGATGATGACCTGCACTATAGGCAAGGGGCTTGTAGTATAGAAGATTTAGCACCTCCAGAGGGCATGATGACGTATCCGTATGAAAGAAGTGAAGGTCAATGACAAATGAAGAAAAAGTAATTTTAGTAATTATGTCTAGAGTCTTAGATTATCCTGAGACGAGTGCTTACGATGAATACTCATCGATAAAAGACTTAGTAAAAGAGCACTTTCCTTTAGAAAAGAATCGTAAAGAAATTTTTGAAAGATTAAATCCTTTATATAAATTGTCAATATTGGAATTGCAGAAACTTTATGTCGAAACTTTTGACTATAAAGAGAAAACGGGCCTCTATTTAACTGCACATGAACTAGGTGATAGCAGAAAACGTGGAGCGGCTTTAATCAAATTGCAAAAGATGGTTTGTGAAGCTGGCTTTGAGCATGGAAGTAAAGAATTAGTAGATTATATTCCGCTTCTTCTAGAGCTATTAGCCTATGCACCAAGTAATGAAAATTTTATCAGATTGAAACAACGTTTATCATTTGCCATTCACCGTATATCTGAAGGTTTATCGAAAAATAACCCTTATCATCAAGTCCTTGAATTATCGAAGATTTATATTTTCGAGGCACCAGAAGAAGAAGAATTAATTCAATTGGAAAATCAACGTGAAAAAGCTGATTTAGATGAACTACCATATCCGATAACATACCAATAGAACCTGTTAATAATTACCTGTTTTCAACATTTAAATGAGAGACTCAAAACCAAAGTATCAGGCACACTTACACATAATAAAGTTAAAAAATGTGTATTTAATTTATATCTGTGGTTGCTTAAGAGTCTGATACTTTGTGTCTTTCAAAAACAAAAATCTGTATCTAGTGGAGTATATTAGTCAATTTCATATTCGTGTGCATTAATGTAAAGGAGGTAGGTGGTAAATATGGAAGAATTATTTCTTTGGACGATTTTCCCTTATTTATGTGCCACTGTCTTAATTGTTGCTTTACTTTATCGCTTTATCTATCGAGGAAAAAGCTGGACAGCACCGTCAACAGAAATCTTTGAAAAAAGATGGTTAAGGATTGGCTCTGTTGTGTTCCATTACGGGATTATTTTTGCCTTTATTGGTCATATAATGGGTGTTCTTATACCTCTAGAATTTTATAATGCAATTGGGGTAGATGACCATACATACCATTTCTTCGCGATTGCAGGTGGTGGCGTAGCAGGCCTAATGGTTGTATTAGGATTAATTGTCTTTCTTTTACGAAAGTTCTATTTTACAAACATTAGAGTTCATACATCATTCGGAGATTATTTTGCGATTATCCTACTATTACTAGTAGCTGGTATAGGAACATATATGACTCTCATCTATAATACAACAGTTGTTGCATATGAATATCGACTGACAATTGGCCCATGGTTTAGAAGTTTATTTACACTTAGACCACTTTCAGAACTTATGGTAGCAATCCCGACACTTTTTAAAGTCCATGTCGTACTGTCTTTCTTACTGTTTGCTTCAATACCATTTACAAAGCTTGTTCATATGTTTAGTTTTCCTGCTCGATATCCAGCAAGAGCACCTCAACAATACCGCTCGAGAAATGGCTATAAAAATAGTGATGGCAAGAAAATATAATTATATATAGGGAAGGATTCTTAATATTCTTCTCTATTTTTCTCATCTTTAGAATCTAGGTATTTGTTTATCAAAATGCCTTTCTTTTTTCTGTGTCAAAAATTTATATACCAATCAAATAATTATGTATTCTAAGCTTCTTAGTCAACCATATACTCATCGAACAGCTTTATTAGTAACAATTTTATTTACAAAATGTACCTGTTACTTCTTCGCTTTGAGTATGATATATTTTATATACAGACGAACAAACAAATTCCTACGATGTACGTAACCTCTATATGTTTTAAACCGTACTGTTTTATCGGGATTCTTACATTTGTAAATTGATGCTAAGCCTTTAGCCTTATGAAAGGACAGCAGAGACGTTTACATGCGGAAACCCACCTGCTTTAGAGCGGGTTATAAAACATGTGGGGATACGGCATAGGTGGGACTCTATAAAAAGATAATTCATCCAATATTCCAAAAATACATACCGTGCTAGATGGGAAGCTGGCGGTGTCCTGTACTCGCAATCCGCCTTAGCGAGGTTGAATTCCCTTTCTGCGGGATGTTGTAAATGTAAGGTTCGCCTTAAGTTATGCGGTGTTGACAATTTGGGTCCGCGCAACAGTACTCTATGAAATTGGTCAGGCCTGGAAGGGAGCAGCCATAAATAGAGATTCTGTGTGCCGCAGGGTAGCCCTAATCGAGCTAGCAGCTTAAGCAGCACTTATATTTCCATCACAATGAAAGGGTGCACGGTGATACATATGCAAAATATACGAAAAGCACAACACTGTTATCACTTAGTGTTGTGCTTTTTTTACTACATGCGGATTCAAAGTAGAATTCACCTAAGAAATAACTAAGTAAACAGTATAAATTTTCACGAAATCATCATTCGTTAATATTCCTTGAAACGAAGATAGATAATAGATTAAAATATATATAGTTAGTTGAATAAACAAACAAAGTTAGGTAAACTTATTCTATAACTATATATAAATACTATGAACACACAGATAAAAATGTAAACGGATTCACAGTTCTCCTATTTCTAACACCTTTAATAGTGGAGGTATTTATTGTGTTAAAACTCTTTTTAGTAGATGATGACCGTTATGTCCGTAAAGGATTACATAGCTTAATAGATTGGCACGGGTGCGGCTTTGAAGTCTGTGCTGAATCTGACAATGGTGAAGATGCTTTTGAATACATTGTTGCAAATCAACCTGATGTAGTTATTACGGATATAAAAATGCCTGTTCTAGATGGTTTAGAACTTATCAAAAAAACAACTGAAACAATGAATGTAACTCCTAGTTTTATTATTCTTAGCGGATATAGTGACTTCCGATATGCACAGCAAGCAGTACGCTACGGCGTACATGATTTTTTACTTAAACCTATTGAAAAAGAAGAATTAGAAGAAACATTAATCAAACTATCAAATAAATTACTAAAAAGCGAAAAACAGACACATTTACTAGATAACATTATCACAACTTCACATGAGGAAATCGTAACTAATCAAGATAACTTACTACCAGAGTTAAAATACAGGTTAACAAAATTAAGAAGATTTAATTACTTTATAATTGAAATCAATAACAGTTCGGTTGATTTAATTGAAATGAAAGACGCTTTATATCGTACTGTTACTTTTGAAAAAAATGAATATTTCCTTATTTGTCAACTTAGCCAAAGTGAATATGGACTTATTTTCGTTTCATCACACTCCACGCTCAATCATAAGATATGTGATTTATCAGAGGGTTTGCAAAAGAAGCTATCCTCACATTTTCATAATGAAGTTTCGATATATGTTGGAAAAACTGTGCATGAATTCACTAAACTAGATGAATCATATGAATCAGCTAAAGTAGCAGCCCAATATAAATTTTTAATGCCCTCAAATGTACCTATTATATTTGAAAGTACGCTTAACCAATCGATAAATTATACGGTGCTAAATCAAGATCTCGAAATTCAATTAATGGAATTGATTGAAGAACATAATCACTCTGCTATTATTGATACAATTGAATCTATTTTTACAGAGTTTAAAAATAGGTATTTCGCAAAAAGTGCAGTTCGTACTTCAATTAATCGAATTGTGCATGAGGTAGTCAAAACAATTAAAACACTTGAAGGTAATGAAAAGGAGCTTTCTACTATAACCGAGATGTTTCACTGGGCTGATTATGGACTAACGTTAGAGCAATTAAAGGACCTATTCGTTAAGTTTATATTAGAAGCATCCGAACAGATTGCTCAATTAAATAAACACAATGCATCAAACAGTATTTATCATGTTAAAAAATATATTGATAGACATTACCATGAAAATTTAACTCTTAAGGAGATAGCAAATATATTTTTCATGAACCCAGTCTATATGGGACAGCTTTTCAAAAAAACATATGGAATTTACTTCAAGGATTACTATTTACAATTGAGAATTGAACATGCTAAAAAGCTTCTCAGGCAAACAGATAAAAAAATATATGAAGTATCTGAATCTGTAGGGTTTTCCAATCCGGATTATTTTGTTACACAATTTGAGAAAAAAGAGGGGATAACTCCTAGTAAATATCGTCGTAATCATATGAAAAATCAACTTGAAAGAAGTAAAACGATAAGATGAAAAGATTTCACATTAACAATGTTAAACTAAAGAATAAATTATTAATTGTTTATATTCTTGCTGTGTTTATTCCAGTCCTACTAACAAATATAATATTTTATCAAGTTACAACATCAAATGTTCGTACACAAAAAATCAATGATTTGTCTCTTGCTATTGAACAAATGGCTAATGACTTTCGCCAAGGAATAGATGATGCCGTTGGTGTTTCTTCCTTTTTATATACAGATAATCTACTTTACTCGTTTTTAGAACATGAATATGAGAATGATATTGAATTTATCTTAGCTTATAACTCTTTCTTTCGAGATATAAACAAATATACACCTATTTACTCAACAATCCACTCAATTTCTTTATACACAGATAATGATACCGTCATCTTTGCTGGTGGGATTAACAAAACTACAAATGAAATTAAACAAACAAATTGGTATAAGAAAATGAACCAGGTTAATAGCATGTATCCAATTGTAACTAGAACAACCGGAGAAGATGGAAGTCTAAATACATTTAGTGTAATAAGAGAATTAGGCTACTCTAAAAGTAATGAAAAAGAGAAAATAATAAAAATAGATTTAAACATGTCTTCAATTGAGCGTATCTTTCATAACGTGACATTCCAAGGGGATGTCTATCTAATCAATAGCAATGGAAATATAGAATATACGACAAATAAAAATATTGATTGGCAAAACGAGAAACATAGTTTCAGTGAAAACTCCTTTCCTAAGGAAATGCTCTTTATCACAGAACAATTTCCACAACAACATATGAATAATTGGAAAGTCGTTGGAGCTATTACGGAGGATAAATTACTAGAAGACGTTAAATCATCTAGAAAATTTATAATCTATTTTGCCCTGATAAATATTATATTACCTTCATTATTAATCATACTCATTACAAGGAATATACATCATCGACTTTCAAATGTTTTAAAACATATGAGAAAATTGGAAGCCCAAAGTTTTGAGATTATTGAAGGAAAAGAGTATAAAGATGAGATTGGAGCTCTAACAAGCGGATTTAACCGAATGTCCCTAAAAATAAAAGGGCTAATTAACGATGTTTATGTTGCAAGCATTCAAAAAAAGGATTTAGACTTACAAAGGAAGCAAGCCCAACTAAGTGCTTTACAAAGTCAAATAAATCCACATTTTCTTTTTAATGTACTAGAAACAATCCGAATGAGAAGTTTAATTAAGGAAGAAAAGGAAACATCCAATATTATTCATAATTTAGCAAAATTACTACGGAGATCGTTTATTTGGGGCAAGGATTGGGTAACGGTCAAGGAAGAACTTCAAGTTATTAATAGTTTTTTAGAAATCCAACACTACCGTTTTGATGAAAAAATGACGTACACCTTTGATGTAGATGAAAGTACACTAAATTGTTTAATTCCTAATATGTCATTGATACCGTTTGTAGAGAATGCTAGCATTCATGGTATCGAACCGCTTAAGGCAGACGGTGTAATTGAAGTGAAAATAAAACGTTTTGAGGATAATATCCTCTGTACGATAAGTGATAATGGGGTAGGTATAGATACTAAGAAGTATAATGAAATTATGCAATCCTTTCATGATGAGAACTTTACAGGAGAACACGTAGGAATGAAAAATGTTTTTTATCGCTTTAAACTGCATTATCAAAATCAATTCGATTTAAAGATTATTTCGAAACAAGGACATGGCACGACCCTGCAAATTAAACTACCTTATCAAGAATATAAGTAATAAGGTGATAGATTCAGCAGTTTTGTAAATGGCTATAGAATTGTTGTGTTTAGATTTCTTTAGCAGTGCAGCTATATGTATGTCTATAGGCTAATCTATAAAATGGTGCAAAGACTACATATTGTATAAGAAATAAATTAATTTATTACTTATAGATAATAATTTAATATGAAAGTGCTTACGTTATATTCGGTCATATAAAGAGGGGGAATAAAATGCACAAAGTTAAAATTAACATTTCAGTTTTGTTACTAGCTCTCATTTTTACGAATACCGGATGTCAAAATAATGTCTTTATAGGGAGCAGTGATAGTGAGACTTCAGAACATGAAGATGTTGTTACCTTTACATTCTTTAACGGTTTTACACCAGGGAAGGATATAAACACAAGTGAAACAAAGATTGGAAAAATGTTTGAAGACGAAACAGGTATTAATTTTGATATTGAGCACATAGTAGGAGATGTTAACATTAAAGTAGGGACAATGATTGCTAGTGGTCAATACCCCGACCTTATGAATGCACAGGAATCAACTGATGCTATGATTGATGCAGGAGCATATATTCCATTAAATGACCTAATCGAAGAACATGCACCTAATATTAAAAAACTATATGGACCTTATTTAGACTTAATGAAGCGTGATGATGGGAATATTTATGTGATTCCCTCTGGAGCAGATCATGGATATGCAGCACCCCCTAATGTACTGCAAGGGGCCTTCTGGATCCAGCGTCGTGTCCTAAAAGATATGGGTTACCCAAATCCTAAAACATTAGATGAGTACTTTGCAATAATAGAAGAATACTATAATAAAATTAAACTAATTAATGGGAATGAAACGATTGGCTTTACTGCTTTAACATATGATTGGCGATTTTTTGCATTTTCAAATGCTCCGATGCATTTAGCAGGGTATCCAAATGATGGAGAGATATATGTTGATATGGAGACGCACGAAGCTAAAGTATATGCTGATAAAGAAATAACAAAAAAGTGGTTAAGAAAAATTAATGAAATTAATAACATAGGCCTGTTTGATCGAGAATCATTTACTCAGACTTATGATGAGTATTTAGCAAAGATTGCGTCTGGACAGGTATTAGGCTTCTTTGACTATTATTGGCAAGTACAACCTGCAATGGAGAAATTAAAAAATGGAGATGACCCCTATAAAGAATATATGGCTTTTCCCATTGTCTTTGATGCTAATATTAAGGATCAATATATGGACCCGTCATCCTTTGTTGCCTCACCGGGTCTAGGCATTACTGTTAGCACAACAGATGAGGAACGAATAAAAATCATTAAATTTTTAGATCATATGGCAAAAGAAGAGACTCAGAAATTAATAAATTGGGGTATTGAAGGAGAAACGTTTGAAATCGGTGAAAATGGTCGCTACTATCGGACAAAAGAACAAATGGCCCTTACCTCAGACCAAAATTTTAGAGATGAATTTGGATTTACTTATTTTGAATGGATTTGGCCACGTGGTGAAGGCGTTTATGAGGATGGGAATTCATGGGAACCGCGCAATCAGCCTGAAGTTGCTATATTAGATTATGACAAGACTGATAACGAGTTTTTAAAAGCATATCATTTAACTGTTTTTACAGACTTATTTTCAGAACCTGAAGATAGGCCATGGTATCCAGCATGGGATACCCCTATTCAACAAGGCTCACCTGCACAGATGTATGAGCAACAGGCTGAAGCATTACTAAAAAGTTCCTTTCCAAAGATTGCTTTAGCGAAACCAGAGGATTTTGAAAAGGAATGGGAGGCCTACATTAAAGAATTCAAAACCTTAGATTCACAACAATATGAAAATATCATTACTGAATCAGTGAAAAGAAAAGTTAAACTTAGAGAAGAAGCTAATTAGATGGTTATTAAAGTATCGAAAAGACTGATTATCCTGTATGTAAGGAATCAGTCTTTTTAACTACATAATTAATTCTCCTTACATGTGTACATACTCTTTCTCACTAAGCTTATTCCTCCTCAATAGAAAATACTGTCATTTCTCCATATTTTAAGTAAAATAGACTTATAAGAAAATGGTAGCGATTGCAAAGAAAGATTCTTTAAACTAAAAGGGGACATTGTTATGAATTTATCTGATATCCAACATCTTGCTGAAAAATTAAAGAATACAATTCAAAAAGTAGTGATAGGAAAGGATGAGCAAATAAATCATCTAATTGTAGCACTTATTTCATCAGGTCACGTTCTTTTAGAGGATGTTCCTGGTACAGGAAAAACATTATTAGCAAAAACACTAGCAAAATCATTATCTTGTTCATTTAATCGAATTCAATTTACACCTGATTTGTTGCCAACTGACGTGACTGGAATGAATGTGTACAATCAGAAAGATGGATTGTTTGAGTTTAAGAGGGGACCAATTTTTTCAAATATTGTCCTTGCAGATGAATTAAACCGGGCAACCCCACGTACACAATCAAGTTTACTTGAATGTATGGAGGAAGGACAAACGACAATCGACGGTGAGACTCATATATTGCATCGCCCTTTTATGGTTATTGCAACACAAAATCCTGTAGAAAACCAAGGAACATTCCCATTACCAGAAGCGCAGCTTGATCGCTTTTTACTAAAGATACGACTTGGGTATCCAACTAAGGAAGAAGGATTACATATTTTAAAACGATTTAAAGAATCGAACCCATTAATCGAAATTGAGGCTATTATTGAGAAAGAGGAAATACTTGCTGCACAAAACTTATATTCTAGTATTTTTGTAAGCGATGATGTTCTCCTATATATAATGAATATCATCGAATCGACTAGAACACATCCATCAATTGAATTAGGTGTAAGCCCGCGAGGAAGTCAAGCTTTGTTAAAAGCCGTACAAGTAATCGCTATATTAAATGGCAGAGAATATGTTACACCCGATGATGTGAAAGCAATGATCAAACCAGTTTTAAGCCATCGAATTATTTTAAAATCAATGTTACGGGCGAAACAAGCGGATGTAGAGCAAATTCTTGATGAAATCATTGACTCAGTTTCAGTCCCTACAGAGGATGTTTTAATGAAAGGTGAGCATCGGTAAATGAATATCGCTTGGTTTATTTTTATCACTTGCGTAATCGCTGCTGTACAAAGCTATATTTTTAATAGGTGGGGATTAGCAAAAATTGAATATGACCGATATTTTAATAAAGATGCTGTGTTTGCGGGAGAGGAAATTGAACTAGTTGACAAAATCTCAAATAATAAAATATTACCTATTCCATGGCTCAGACTAGAATCAAAGATTCATAAACAATTAAAGTTTTTGAACAGACATGATATCCAGAAGGAAGAACACAGTGATGAGTTTCATCGAACGCTATTTAGCCTTTTGCCATTTCAAAAAATTACTAGAAGACATAAAATCCGTTGTCAGAAACGAGGATTTTATGAGTTAACCTCTGTTTCACTGACAATAGGTGATGTTCTAGGCCTAGGAGAAACGTTTCATTACGTAGAGTCAAAAACAGCTATAATTGTCTATCCAGAAATCATTTCAATTGACGAAATTCCCTTACCTTCACGTAGTTGGCTTGGAGACATCCTTGTGAAAAGATGGATAATCGATGACCCGTTCACTTTAGCAGGGATAAGAAACTATACGTATGGCGATTCAATGAATACTGTTAATTGGAAAGCTACTGCGCGTACGAACAGCTTGCAAGTTAATAAACGAGATACTACAGCAGACCATGAGTTAATAATATATGTGAATTTTGACGATACAGAAGATATTTGGCTGCCAATTCAGAAGCCAGAATTAATAGAAAAGGCTATTTCCTTTGCAGCATCACTTGCCCATTATACGATCTCTAATGGGATGTCTACAGGGTTTGCTTGTAATTCATATCTAGTAGAACCGTTCGGATCCGGCCAGGTAACGAACCATAAGACACCCATACGGATAGAAGCTAGTAATGGACAACAACATTTAACCTCTATATATGATACGATGGCTAAGCTTAGCATGGATAAAAGCATCAGTTTTAATCGCTTCTTTCAAGAAGAAACTCAAAATCTAAAAGACACCGATGTTCTCATCATTACTTCCATATTAACGGACAGTATGCAGGAAACTATTCGTAAACTTGAGCATCACGGTAACAAAATTGAAATACTCATCGTTTCTGAGCAACATGACTTACCACAACAAGCAAATTGGAGGTAAAATCGATGGCAATATCTTTTAAAAAAGTATATTTTGCAATAATCGAATTTATATTAATCCTACCAATTCTACTACTAGTTGGGATTCTTTTTGTATCTAATAAAATGGGAATCTGGCTACTTATTTTACCGCTACTTTTTATCATTGGTTTCTTGAGTTCAAGTGTTATTCATGAAAAAGCTAAAACAAGGTTCTTCCTAACTGTTTTAATGTTTCTTACAAGTATCCCAATTACGCTACTATTCAATAATCAATTTTTCACTATTTTGATGTTGTCATTTGTACATTGCTTAGTATTCATTCGAGGTAGATATTACCATGTTATTGCTGCAGATAAAGTGCTTACCCCTTATTTATTATGGGTCTTAGGCTTTCCAGTATATTTTCTAGCGTATTTCACTTATCAATATTTCGGCGTCCTTACCCCCTACATACCTGTGATAACATGGTCTGGGTTAATTTTCATTATTACTACATTATTTTTATCAAATAGCGGAGTGTTAAAGGCTTCAACCTTAGCAAAGAATAATAAACCAATTGTATCAAAGGCCATAAAGCAAAAAAATTCCCTATATCTTTTAGGAATGATCGGTATCGTAACACTCATAACAAGCTTTGGCATTGTTAAGTATGTTATCGTTCAGGGATTTTCGTTATTCATTTCCGGACTCCTGTGGTTTCTCTCATTTTTTGAAAGTGACGAAGAATCAATACAACAGTCTCCTCCAGCAACTGAACAATCTTTCCCAGTACTTGAGAGAGGAGAGCCATCCACAATTATCGTAATACTAGAGAAAATAATGTATATTGCCTTTTACATTATTGGAACAGTCATTTGTATTATGTTAATTGTGTATGGAGGAAAGAAGGTTATGCGCTTAATAAAGACCTCATACCAATGGCTTATGAATCGAGTAGGACAATTACTTCAATTAAGCAATCATAATAGTGAGAATGGACTTGTGTATATTGATGAAAAAGAAAGTCTAATTGATATAAAGAAACTTCAAAAAGACACAAAAGAAAAGGTAACTAAGCTATTTTTTAAACCATTTACTCAACGACGACAAAAGTGGGAGAACTTAACTGAAAGGGAGAAAGTCAGATATGTATACCAACAACTAGTAAAGGAGCAAATCCTTCATCACGGTTATCAATATAAACGAACAAACACATCAACCGAAACTTTAACCGAAATAATTAATGAAATTGATAGTATGAAACCGGAAGTAATCACCTTGTTGGACAGCTATGGAAAAGCTAGATATAGCAACCAAATGTTAAGTACTCAAGATCTTAAAAATGTTAGAGCTATTTTTGAGTTACTAAAAGAATAATAAAATTAATAGGTCTCGCTTCTCGGTTGTTACATAGCATGAATCACACGAACAGTGATTGTTTGAGAGGGAGAGACCCATTAATGCAAAAAGCCTTAAATTACATAAATCCTTGTAGAACTGCAACAAAACTTAAACTTAATCCTACTATTAATAAGAACGAGAAGACTAATAATTCTTTCTTTTCCTTGTTCTTAATAAGTTTAGGTGCTTCCAAAGCGTAGATTACAATAAAGATAAGCAATATCATAATATATTTAAGCATATAATCCTACTCCAAAATCGAATTTTACATTCTTAATCCTACTCTTCTTAAATAGACTTTAGCGTTTATAGAAACATCAAGTTGTGTAAACAACTCGTCCCAATTTTGTTTATATTTATTATTCCACTCATAAGGATATTCTTTATATACTCTTTGTCCAAATCCAAATATATCTGATTGATAATCCTTTTGAACCTTTATCAAAACCTGTTGTACCTTATCAATAAGCTCAGTTTCCATTTGCTTTTGCAAATCTTCGATAACCTTTGAGTCATTTAAATTCAATTCGGAATCATTTTCAATTACTTTTAATTCTGTAATGATATTCACATCAATTTTTAAATCACCATTTTCTATGGTAGGGACAATTTTTGATTCTGCTCTAATAATTTGGCCACTTATATTGCCATTCCCGTTTTCTTTGGGGATATGGTGGGTGATAATACCTTTATTAAGTTTATTTTGTATCCATAAAATTGCTCTTGTTTCAAATGAATCTAGCCAACCGACCAATTTTTCATCTTTAAACACTGCTGCACCGGTTATTTTTTGGCCCTTCTCTGAGTCTTCCTTACTTTCTTCTAATGAGGTAACTGAATAGTGTGGTGCAATTGGTTCGAGCCCATCTGTTAAAAGCATATCTAAAAAATCTCTAACATATATCGTAATTCCTTTACCTAATTTCGCTAATTCTTTAGATTCTTCAGAAGCGATACTCTCTAAGACCGGCTTTGCTTTTAAGACTTTTAGTGCATCTCCCTTTGTAATCATAATAAAACTATTTATACGTGGTTCATGGTACCTTGTATGAAAGTCTACTATCTGTTTAACACCTTCTTTAGCTAAGTCTTCGCCGATTAACAGTACGCGACTTTGTGAGAAAAATATTTGCCTGCCGATTTTCTCCTGCAAATTATTATAGGCATCTGAAACGTTCGCACCAGTTTCAGAAATAATAAAAGTTCCACTTTCGCCATTCCCGCCACTTAATGTTGGTCCTAACTTTGAAGGAATTGCCACTTGGAGTGAGAGTCGAAGCTTGTCATCCTCGTATAGGTCTAAGCCGATTGCTGTAACAATTGCGATATCATTTACTTCAACACGATCCCAGCAACCACCAAGGATCACTGTCATAATAAATAAAAGAACGACTTTAATTGCTCTCATAAACACCTTCCTAACTTGTTCACGTACAATTCCTATAAACTATTCTTTTCCTAATCGCTTCAAATTCCGTTTTGCCGTCTGTTCTGGTCGTTCATTCATTTTCCACCACGGAACCCTAATAAATATATCTTTAATATTGTTTACATTTAGAGGAGCGACCGGGGAAAAGTAAGGAACACCAAAAGAACGTAATTTCACTAAATGCACTAAAATAAAGAACACACCTAGCAGGATACCGTAAAATCCTAATATTGCTGCTAAGAAAATCATAAGAAATCGTAGTAATCGAATTGCGCCTGTAAAGCTATAACTCGGGAACATGAAGGAGGCAATTCCAGTTGTAGACACTACGATAACTAAAGGAGCAGAAACGATACCTGCTTCTACTGCTGCTTGTCCAATGACTAAAGCTCCAACAATACTAACAGTAGAACCGATTGGCCTTGGTAGCCGTAAACCAGCTTCTCGTAGCGCCTCAAATGTAATTTCCATTAATAATGCTTCGATAACAGCAGGGAAGGGTACTTTTTCCCTTGAAGCTGCGACACTAAATAATAGGTTTGTTGGCAATAGCTCCTGATGAAAGGTCGTCACGGCAATATAGATTGAAGGGAACAGTAACGCTATAAATAAGAACAAATAACGGATACCTCTAATAAAGGATGTCATAATAAATCTTCCGTAATAATCTTCAGAAGCATTCATCAATTGAAAAAAAGTAACCGGTACAATTAAAGCGAAGGGGCTATTATCAACGAGTATAGCTATTCTTCCTTCTAATATATTCCCGACCACACGATCGGGCCGCTCAGTTTGTAAGGCTTGGGGAAAGACTGTATAAGGATCATCTTCGATAAATTCTAAGATGTATCCGCTATCCTCAATTGCATCAAGTTCGATCCTTTTTAGCCTACTACGTATTTCATCAACAATAGACTTTTGCGCAATGTTCTCCAAATAGACTATGACAACATCTGTTTTAGAGAGTTTACCAATTTTCAAAGATTCGAATTTAAGTTCTGTTGTTTTTAAACGTCTCCGAATCATACTGATGTTCGTACGTATATTTTCAATAAAACCTTCCCGGGGTCCTAAAACAACTGCTTCTGATAAAGGTTCGTCTACAGAACGTTGGATCCAATGATGTTCTCCGATTAGCAATGCTTGACTATATCCATTTATAAAAAGAACCGTACCACCTGATAATATAAAATCTATTGCTTCTTGAAAGGATGGACTAATCTCAATACTTGCTGCACTAATTTCTTTGAGAAAGGAATCAATAGTTGGATTTTCTTCATCCATAGGTTTTAACAGAGGATTAATGACATGTAATTCCATTCTTTTTTCCTCAACAAGCCCATTTAAATAGAAAATTGCAGCAGGTATCGTTTTATTAATTTTAAACTCTCGATAAGAAAAATCTTCAGCACCATTGAATAGCTTTTTAAGCTCAGAAAGATTTTCCTGTATTTCGATAGATATTTCACTTTTGCCACAATCGTTTTGAGATTGACCTATAGACTGATGTTTCTGGGACTTTTTTGATGATTTTACTTTACGTTTAAATAATTTCAATTCAAGCACTCCTCAGAATAACCCATGTATACTGACTCTATGATTTCTTTTTCTCCATTTTGTTACGTATAAATGCTATTACTAACAATAGAAGAGGAATCACGATTTGAAGGGGGATATGAATATATAAAGGAACAAGTTCCAAACCAATTTCATTATATTCAATCTGATTTGATGCGATGATGAGCGCCATTGGTGCTATTATCGTTCCTAGACCAAGTAACACAGATTTATTTTGCTTTAATTTCAACAATTGGCTAATTCCCGTAGCTGCTCCATATATCCATCCACCAACCTTAAAAAAAACGCCTGCAACCATCATTAATATAATCAATGCATCAAATCTCTCAAGAAAATCAGCAATTGAAATCATTCTCGTAGCAGAAAGGAGGGGGAAAAACTGGTCACTATATACCTCTGGTCCTAATACACTCAGGACCATAATGATATTCGTGACTAATAGGAAGGTGGTCAATGCAATAGCCGAAAAACCGATTATTTTAAGATTTGCTCCTTTTTGTAGCAAAGGGATAAACATTGTAATAATGATTGATTCACCAAATGGAAAGGTTAATACGGTTGGAAAGATTTCATTTAATACAGGTTTCATGCCATTACCTAATACAGGTGTTAAATTTTCAATAGAGAATTGGTCAACTGTAGATAACAAAATCCATACAATCATAATCGCAATAATGTATATCGGAAAAACGACTTCACCCATACGACCAAATACTTCTACACCGCCATGTAAGCAATAAATGATTAACACCATAAAACTTGCAATGACGACCTCTATTGGTGTTTCATCCAATATTGTTGCTGCTATTAGTTCACCAAAATCTCGACAAGCCTTTGAAGCGAGATAAATGAAGTAAATAATGTAAAGTAATATGATTGGATATGAAATAAGTCTACCAACAACCTTAGGGATAATTTGGACCAATGATTCTCCAGGGTAATATGTACATAATTTAATATAAACGTACATCAATATAAATCCACCAATCATAGTAAAAAGGAACACGAGCCATGCATCCTGTTTTGCACCAGACCCAGTATTGTACATAAAGGTGTTCCCAATAAGAAAACTTACAATCACAAAGATTAGTTGGACTGAGCTTAATCTTTCTTTAGGCATATATGGACTCCTAATATGTAATAGAATACAGATTCTACGGATTATTATTTTCCATTTTTTGAAAGAATATGTAAGGGTAAACTTTTAAATTAAATATTTCCTAAAATAGTTCAAGCGTGTAACAATACAACACATTCCTATAGGAATATGCATTTTTTCATTAATTAATTAGAGCTGGTCGCTAAACTTATGCAAGTAATAACGACGAAGTAAAAGGAGAAGTTGCACACTATAAAAAAAAGCTGATTGATGGCTTTGAAAAATTATTTGATGCTTTATAGTAGGAATCATTTTTAGCAATAAAGTGAAGAAGAGAGCATAGTTACAAATTCAACAATGAGCTCAACATAACATATCAAACTTTAATAAACGACTTCACGTATATTTATGGACACCTTAAAATGATTAGAGGGAGTTTAATAAATAGATTATTACGTAAAATATAAATTTGACGTAATAATATCTAGTAATTATAATAAATATAGATAACAAATTCCGTTGAGGTGTTTTTATAATGACAGAACAATCACAACTGCATAACAAAAAATTATCGATGTTACTTAAAGAATTGCCTTGGTATGTTGAGGAATTTATTGACCATAGACGTAGAAAACTTTCTCCCGCATCATTATTAAATTATTGTCATGATTACAAAATCTTTTTCCAATGGCTAATCTCAGAGCAGCTTTTTGCAGGTCATATAAAAGACATACCATTAGAATTATTAGAAAAACTTACTGTCCAGCAAGTTGAAGGCTTTTTAAATGCACTACAATACGAACACCGAAACAAAGCCGTTACGGTTAACCGTAAATTATCTGCATTAAAGTCTTTATTCAATTATTTGCAAAACATTGCTGAAACCCGTGATTTAAAGCCGTACATAAACCGTAATGTCATGGCAAAAATTGAATTTAATGAGCTTAAACAAAGCATGGAAACACTTGCGAATAAAATGGAAGGTAAAATACTGCTTGGTGATGAATATGAAAATTTCCGAAGGTTTGTCGCCCACGACTATGTTGAAATGATTAAAGACAATAAGAAGCTGACTAATTTCTATCAAATGAATAAAGAACGTGACACAGCGATTATCTCTTTAATATTAGGATCTGGCCTACGATTATCTGAAGTTGTTAACCTTAATCTTGAAGATATTGATTTTACAAAGTATTCAGCACGGGTTATTCGTAAAGGTAATAAGGAGCAATACGTTTTCTTTAGTAAAATTGCTATGGATGACCTTCAGCAATACCTGCATATAAGAGAAAAACGATATCATGTAGAAAAAGCAAACAAAGCCCTATTTGTTGCAGCACCAATGGGTCCTAAAGGAAAATCGCGACGCTTAACAGCTCGCTCAATTGAAAAAATGATTGAGAAATATGCACATTCATTCGGAAAACCCGCATTGTCAGTTCATAAATTAAGGCATTCATTTGCGACTAGATATCATGCAGAGATTAACGACGTTCCAAAATTAAGGCGTCAATTAGGTCACTCTTCGATACAAACAACAATGATTTACACACATATTAAAAATGATGACTTGCGAAGTGCGGTAGATAGAATGGATATGCCTAAAGACCATTAAAACGGGTCTTTTTATTTTCTAGTTTACATAATATATATTCTAGGAAGTAATAAATCGATTATGAATTTTGTCTCATATTCTAAGTTAACTTAAGATATTGAGACAGAAAATGAATTTTCATTTAAAAGTTATCGATTTAAATTACTTATACTAAACATTACAGCCTGTCCTATACATGAATTCATCTAGCAAAGCAATTAATTACATGTGTTATTTTGTATGTAAACAATAGTAATAAGTGTCCATTAACCCTTTATAATATACAATAAGATGTTAAAATACAGAACCATCTACTTCGTACGCACTCCCCCACTCCTATCCATTATTATGGATAATATATCCAAGTGCATTTTATATAAGTACATATCGTGATACGAGTTAACTCCCTATTATGTTAATATATTATAAGAAATTGTAAAAGTATATTTCAGCTTAGGAGGTGCTTTACATGAACAAGACGATCGTGTCATTCACCTATGAAATCTTATTGGCTTGTTTAATCATTTTTTCCGTCGTTGTAAAGCTACCTAACGATCAGGATTACATTTTATCTTGGTTTGTTTGGGGTTTATTTCTTATTGATTATGTAATTCGTTTCATTGTTAGTGATGATAAAAAGTCATTTATAAAGAATCATCCACTGGAACTTATTGCTCTAATACCGCTTGACCAATTATTTAGGACGTTACGGTTAGTACGATTATTTAGAATTGTTCGTCTCATTGCTCTTATTTATCGAAAAGACTCTTTTCTTGAAGTCTTAACCAAAAAATATAAAGTCGATCGGATTTTTATTGTTATTGTTATATTACTATTTTTTAGTGCAACACTAATGTTTTGGCTTGAGCCTAACTTTGAAACATTTGAAGATGCCCTCTGGTGGTCCGTTGTTACAACGACTACTGTTGGTTATGGTGACTTGTATCCCGAGACAACTGTTGGACGCTTAATAGCATCCTTCTTAATGTTCGTCGGGATCGGATTAATTGGGGTCGTGACAGGAACCGTTGCATCCTACTTCTCAAGAGGTAGAGTACTTCCGGAGCAATTAAAATATGTAAAAGACCGAATTGATAACAGCTCTTCCCTTACTGAAACAGAAATAGATATAATGATTACTAAATTAGAGGAATATAAACAACATAAAGACAGTATTTCCTAAGTCTCGGAAATACTGTCTTTATAAAAACAATGGTCAAGCAATGAGTATACATACTAATTATATTCTTTCCCTTTTACTGATTTATAAATCTACTAATCAATTTGTCCAATAAATTGACTGCGTTTCATTAAAAAAGGTACGGTATCCTAAATGTGTAAAGATAATGATCGTTAATGCTACACTCTCCCACTCCTGTTAAATTTCTATGACTATCTTAAACGAAACTGTGGATTTTGCAAAGATTAAAAAACCCACATACATAGGTACATGGGTTTACTAGAAATCTATTATCTTGTGGTGTTTCTCACCATCGATTCTTACCTCTTAGTGCATTTCTAATGAAATCATTCAACAAAATTTCATTATGAATTTATTTTAAGTCCTCGATTGAGTCAATATCCATATATGAAGGTACAACTAATCCTGTTTTAGCACCTTCAAGATTTGCACCAAGGTCATCAAATTGACCCTCAAACTTTTCATATGGGTCAGCATGCGTTAATGGTAACCATCCGGCAACATGTGCATCAATACTTCCATTTGCAACACCGGCCCACATAGGCCCTGCTTCTACCTGGCTTAATTTAACATCATAGCCTAAATCTAATAATACTTTAGCTAATACATTTGTACTTGCTATTTCACTATCCCAAGCAACATAAGCAAGTTTTACTTCTTCACCATTACCTTCTTTAGCATCCTTTGTCCACTCAGCTACCTTATCAGAGTTTTCTTCAACCCATGTAGCAGAAGCTTCCTCAGGTGATACTCCATCTTGAATATTACTCATTACCTCTCCCATTTCATCTGGTGTCCATGCAAATTGGTCGATTACTTTATGTACACCAGGTAAATCTTCTGCCAACCCTTTACGTGCAATAGAGTGGATATTTTCGGCCTCTCCGTAGACACCTTTCGGATCCTCTAGATATTTTAAGTCAAACTTTGAAAACTTCCAATGTGGTGTCCACCCTGTAATAATAATTGGCTCTTCCTTATCATATGCCTTTTTTAAGGACGCAGTCATAGCAGCACCGGAACCTTCAACGAGCTCCCAATCAGAAAGTTCATATTCCTCAAGTGCACTAGACGTTGCTTTCATTATTCCTGCACCTGGATCTATTCCAATAACCTCATAATTTACAGCTTCACCTATCGTTTTCGTATCTTTTGAGCTACTACTCTCCTCAGCACTATTACATGCAGCTAAAGTAAGTGATAATCCTAATGCTATTGATACCTTAGTCATTTTAGTAAACATTATAAAGTTCCTCCTCTTTTTGATTTACCAATATTTTGAGTAATTCTATCAAGAATAATCGCAATGATTACGATTGCTAAGCCAGCTTCAAATCCTGTACCTGTTTGGAGCTGAGTAACAGCACGATAAACGTCTGCACCTAAACCAGGAGCACCTACCATTGATGCGATAACAACCATTGATAATGCGAGCATGATACTTTGATTAACCCCTGCCATTATAGTTGGCAAAGCTAAAGGCAATTGGACTTTTATTAACTTTTGTGAAGTTGTCGAACCAAATGCTTGTGTAGCTTCAATTAAGTCTTCAGGCACTTGCTTAATACCTAGAATGGTTAAACGAATAGTTGGAGGCATTGCAAATATTACAGAAGCGACAACGCCAGGGACTACACCAATATTAAAGAAAAAGATTGCAGGTAAAAGATAGACAAATGCAGGCATTGTTTGCATGAAATCTAGCAAAGGTGTAACAACTTTTCCTACCTTATCACTTTGAGAAGCCCATATTCCGATTGGAATACCAAGAATAATTGAAATCGCAACAGAAGTGAGAACTAAAGCTATCGTATCAAGCATATTGTCCCAGTAGCCAAGATTATCAATTAATAGCAATCCGATTAAAGTAAAGAGTGCCATTTTCCAATTACTAACTTTCCAAGCTAATAAACTTACGATAATCGTTAGGAGTAGCACTGGAATGATGCCTAATCCGTTAACAATCCCATCAACAATTAGTTCTAATCCCCCAGCAATTCCTTCGAATAAGGGTTCGAAATGATCAACGAGCCATTCAACTAATAAATCAATCCATTTTGCAATTTGTAGTTTTGGTAATAAATCTCCCATTTAGAGAACCTCCTTTTTTACTTCTAAAGGTTTCTCAGATGTTTGGAAACTATTAATATATGTTTCATTTCCAGCAAGTGCGCCTATTACAGCACCCTTTATGACAATTCCCTTTAATTTATTTTCATCGTCTACCACAGCTACAGGTATTGCCGCACCTGAAACATCTTCAAATAAATCGACTAATAATGTCTCTTGTTTTACTGTGACCAATTGTTGAGACATTACTTTGTCCAATGAAAGATTTTCTTCAATTGCCTTTTTAGCGTTATCTGCAGTAACTGCACCGATTAATCTCTTTTGTTTGTCGACAATATATACAGTTGAGATTTGATTATCTTTCATCGTTTTAAGAGCCAATCTTGCCCCTTTATCGAGATAAATTATTTCTGCTCGTTTCATTACATGTCCTGCAGTTAAAACTTTAGATAAATCGACATCTTCCACAAATCGTTCAACATAATCATTAGAAGGATTCATTAATATTTCCTCAGGTGTTCCAATTTGAACAATATTACCATCCTTCATTAACGCGATCCGGTCTCCTATTCTTAATGCCTCATCAAGATCATGGGTAATAAAAATGATTGTTTTTTCCATACTTGATTGCAAATCCAGCAATTCATCCTGCATATCTTTTCTGATTAGTGGATCTAGAGCACTAAATGCTTCGTCCATCAATAATATGTCAGGGTCATTTGCTAAGGCTCTCGCTAACCCAACCCTCTGTTGCATACCACCACTAAGTTGGCTTGGATATTGATGTTCATAACCCGCTAGTCCTACTAAATTCAACGCTTCAAGTGCAAGTTCTTTTCGTTTATCCTTTTCGATGCCTTGAATTTCTAAACCGTACTCAGTATTGGCAAGGACCGTACGATGTGGAAACAATGCAAAACGTTGAAATACCATGCTCATTTTTTTCCGCCGAACATTTCTAAGCGCATCTTTTTTCATTTCAACTATGTTTTGTCCATCTATTAGGACTTGTCCACTTGTAGGTTCAATTAACCGATTAAACATACGAACTAAGGTAGACTTCCCACTACCTGATAAACCCATAATCACAAAAATTTCACCTTGATAGATATCAAAACTGGCCTGATTAACACCAACAGTAGCACCAGCTTTTTTCAATATTTCTTGTTTGGATTTACCTTCGTTGAGAAGTTGAACAGCTTTCTTCGTATTTTTACCAAATATTTTCGACACTTTTCGAACTGATATTTTTACCGAACTTTCTTTTGTATCCACTATTTTCACCTCTAATACTTTTAAAAACGCGACACTATATATGTAAAATTAATCCTTCCCTTCTATAATGATTTGTCACGAACACTTTACCTATTAAGTATAGAAATATGACAAAATTATTACAAAGCGCAAATAAGGGCATATACATCCGTAAACTTTGTACAGAAAATACTGTACGTACTATACACACTATATCCTTAGAATTCCTCCATAATCCTTTCATATCATAATCTTTACTTTCAAATGAGTTAAATGTAGTCTGTATATATACTCACAAATAGGATGTGAAAATGGTTTGCAAGGTAAAGAGGAAATTGAAAAGGCTCGAGAACGAGTGATAGATGCAATATCTCAAAATATGAACTTATACGGTGTTACTCCATCTGTGGGGAGGCTTTGGGGACTGCTCTATTTTCAAAACGAACCAATGACACTTGATGAAATGAAACATGAACTTGGAATGAGTAAAACAAGTATGAGCACGTCCGTTAGACACTTGATGGACTTGCAGATGGTTGACAAGGTTTGGAAAAAGGGTAGTCGAAAGGATTTATATGTAGCTGAGGAAGACTGGTATCAAACATTTATCGATTTCTTTACAATTAAATGGCGAAACGGTGTAAATATTAATGTTTCCGCTATTGAAAAATCTTTAAAAGAACTTAATCAACTTCTAAATAATAATGACATTTCAGAGGATATTAATCAGGAAATACAACAAGACATCGCTAAACTTCATCGTGCCCTTGAATATTACGATTGGCTAAATCGATTAGTAGATAGTTTTGAATCAAATGATATATTTAAATATATACCTAAGAAAAAAGACTACTCTGAATAAGGTAGTCTTTTTTCTTAGGTATATAATGCTGAATTAATATTTGTGAATTTGTTACATACAATTTCTACTTTTTACTTTCCATCTATGGATTTCTTTACCTCGATGAAAATTCTCTATTTATAGTCAAGGCCAACGAAAAGCCTTGTAAAATACAATAAACTTATTATCATAAAAACCTCATATCCTATTATATAAAAAAATAAGAGTCAAAATACTTTTCAAGTAATGATAAAAGGATTAAAATTGTCATATTGTGCAATGAGGGAGGTGATTTTAATTAGTACCGAACGGTTTATGAAGCTTTGTATAGTGTTCTTGATTGCCTTTATTGGGTTCCAGTTTGTATTAATATCAAACACGCATCAGACTTCTATTCACGGTGAATTAGTCGGTGTTGAAAATGAATCCACCGTTTTACAAGGAATCGACTCCGAACAAGAAGGAAAGAATCCATTCACTAATTTGGAAAAGTTATTGAATATTAAAGTAGAGCAATTGATATTACCAGTTATTGCTTATGCATCCTTTTCATTATTCTTGTTTACTCTTACTCTAAAGAATTTCCTCCATGCAGTCTATTATCAATCTTCCTACTTTTCTTATCGTCATCTACCTTCAGCAACGTAAAGAAAAAATTAGGAGGTATGGATGATGACTATCATGAGATTTATTCCAGTAATTGTTTTTTCACTTACTGCTGTTAGTTTATTAACTTATCATGGAATTGAATTTGTTCATTCATTTTCAGATTACTTTAAAAGTAAATAAACGAAGCTAAAAAAAGAGGATGACTCAACGATCGGCCCCTCGAAAACACAATAAAGAATCAATCATTCTATATAACGGTGTTAGGAGGAAGGGCGAATACTTGAGAGTCATCCTCTTTCTAATTGTTTTCTTATATCATCAATCTTTATCTTCAGCAGGAGTAAACCAAACCGTTTTTACAGTACCTGATTCTTGTTCATCAATTACAAATGACCCATTACTATATCGGTCATTCGGTCTTAACGAAGAAATATCGATTGCTTCGATCGTACCTCTTTCAGTTTCAAGGTAGACATCACCCTTTGAATGTGTAACTACTGCACCGATAATACGATGTGGTTGATTCTTTAATTCTCGCAGCATGACGAGACCTCGTTTCGCACGAGTAGTTTTTTCAAAATCATTTAAAGACATTTTCTTCACTGCACCTCTTTGAGTAACAATTACAATAAACGTCTTTTTCGTCCTGTCAATTACTTTTCCACTTACAACATAATCACTATCTTTTAAGTTTACCCCTTTAACACCTGCTGCACGAGGACCGACAACACTAATCTCTTCCTCTTCAAACCATAATCCATATCCTAAATGTGTAACTAAGAAAATATCTTCATCACCTTTAGTATGGTGAACATCGACAACTTGGTCATCACCCTTTAAATTAATAGCAACTAACGGCTTAGAATATCTTTGAGCTTTATATTGGCTCAACTCAGTCTTTTTCACCATTCCGGACTTTGTAACAAATGTGAGATATGACTTTTCTTCAAAATTAGTTACTGGTATGACAGTAATAATTTCTTCATCACGGTCAATCGGAATGATGTTTGCAATGTGCTGTCCTAGGTCTTTCCAACGAATGTCAGGAAGCTCATGAACTGGACAATATAAATAGTTTCCTTTATTCGTAAACAGTAGAATCACATCGGTTGTATTTATTTCAACCTTGGAGAGCAACCGGTCTGTATCTTTCATGCCGAAATCCTGACCATTTGAAGCAGTATAAGAGCGAATACTTGTCCGTTTTATATATCCGTCTTTTGTAATTGTTACAATAACATCCTCAGAAGCGACCATCACTTCTAAGTTTATTTTTATTTCTTCAATTTTTTCTTCTATGACTGAACGGCGGCTATCAACGTAAGTTTTCTTTACTCTTCTTAAATCATCTTTAATAACCTTTATTAAAACATTTTCATCATTTAAAATACTTGTTAAATCACGAACTTTTTTATCTAAATCTTCAGCTTCTTTTTGAAGTGCAGTAATATCTGTATTCGTTAAACGATAAAGTTGTAATGATACAATTGCTTCCGCTTGCGGTTCAGTAAATTGGTACTTGGCAATTAAGTTGTTTTTTGCATCCCGTTTATCTTTAGAAGCACGAATTGTCGAAATTACTTCATCCAATATCGATAATGCCTTCATTAACCCTTCAACAATATGTTGACGCTCCTGTGCCTTTTGCAATTCATGCTTTGAACGATTAGTAACAACTTCTTTTTGATGCCCAATATATGCATCTAATATTGATGGAAGGCTCATCAACATTGGTCTGCGGTTATGAATTGCAACCATATTAAAATGATATGGAACTTGCAGATCGCTGTTCTTGTAAAGATAATTTAAAACACCCTGTGCATTAGCATCTTTTTTTAATTCAATAACTATTCTTAAACCAGTGCGATCCGTATCATCACGAACCTCAGCGATACCCTCAACTTTACGTTCAATACGGAATTCATCAATTCTTTTTACAAGATTCGCTTTATTTACTTCAAAAGGAATCTCTGTAATAACAATCTGTTGTTTTCCACCGCGCAGTTCTTCAATGGATGTTTTACCTCGGATAATTATTTTTCCCTTACCTGTTTCATACGCTTTTTTAATACCATCGATTCCTTGGATGATACCTCCTGTAGGAAAGTCAGGTCCTTTTATTAGCTTCATTAAATCCTCGACAGAACAATCCGGTCTTTCCATTCGTTTAATAACTGCATCTATCACTTCACCAAGGTTATGTGGAGGGATATCAGTTGCATAACCAGCAGATATTCCTGTTGATCCGTTCACAAGTAAATTTGGAAACATTGCTGGTAAAACGAGTGGTTCTTTACTTGTATCGTCAAAGTTTGGAACAAATTCTACAGTATCTTTTTCGATATCACGGAGTAGTTCAGAAGCAATTGCAGAAAGTCTTGCCTCGGTATAACGCATGGCAGCAGGCGGATCCCCGTCAATACTACCATTATTGCCATGCATTTGAATCAGCACATTTCTTACTTTCCAATCTTGACTCATACGGACCATTGCTTCGTATACCGAAGAATCACCATGAGGGTGATAATTACCGATTACATTCCCGACTGTTTTTGCTGACTTACGAAAGTTCTTCTCAAATGTATTACCTTCGACGTACATTGCATATAATATACGTCGTTGTACCGGTTTTAAGCCATCACGTGCGTCAGGTAATGCACGATCTTGGATAATATATTTACTATAACGTCCAAAACGGTCACCTAATACATCTTCGAGTGGTAAATCACGATAAACTTCAATTGAATCTGCCAAAACCTATACCTCCTCTGCGACCGATAAATGTTCATTTTCTAATATATTCGTATCCTCATCGAGACCGAACGCTACATTACTTTCAATCCATTTACGACGAGGTTCAACTTTATCGCCCATAAGTGTTGTAATTCGTCTTTCAGCACGTGCAGCATCATCAATTTTGACACGAATAAGCGTTCTAGTGCCAGGATTCATGGTCGTTTCCCATAATTGGTCAGCATTCATTTCTCCTAGACCTTTATATCTTTGAATCATGTAGCCTTTTCCAATTTTTGATATAGCTCCATCTAGTTCTTCATCAGACCAAGCATATTCAATAACTTCCTTCTTACCTGTACCTTTACTCACTTTATATAAAGGCGGCAGTGCGATAAATACCTTACCATGCTCAATTAATGGTTTCATATAACGATAGAAGAAAGTTAGTAACAATACTTGAATGTGAGCACCATCAGTATCGGCATCAGTCATAATAATTACTTTATCATAGTTAATATCTTCAACTTCGAAATCAGCCCCAACACCACCGCCAATCGCATGGATAATCGTATTGATTTCTTCATTTTTAAAGATATCAGCGAGTTTAGCCTTTTCAGTATTTATAACTTTACCACGTAAAGGTAACACAGCTTGGAATCTTCTGTCCCGACCTTGCTTTGCAGAACCACCGGCTGAATCACCCTCGACTAAATACAGCTCATTTTTATTAGGATTACGTGACTGCGCTGGTGTTAATTTACCACTTAATGTCGTCTCTGAGCGTTTACGTTTTTTTCCGCTTCTTGCTTCCTCACGTGCTTTACGCGCAGCTTCTCTAGCTTGATATGCTTTAATTGACTTTTTCACAAGTAATGTTGCTGAATCAGGGTTCTCTTCTAAGAAGTAAGCTAGGTTCTCTGATACAATCGCATCCACGGCAGCTCTTGCTTCACTAGTCCCTAATTTTCCTTTTGTTTGACCTTCAAATTGCAATAACTCCTCAGGTATTCTAACAGAGATGATAGCCGCTAAACCTTCTCGGATATCTGACCCTTCTAAATTTTTGTCCTTTTCCTTCAGCATACCTGTTTTTCTCGCATATTCATTAAATGCTCTTGTCATAGCTGTTTTTGAGCCAGCTTCATGTGTACCGCCATCCTTTGTACGAACATTATTTACAAAGGATAAAATATTCTCAGAGTACCCATCATTAAATTGAAATGCAAAATCGACTTCGATTCCATTTTGTTCTCCCTCAAATGAAACGACTGGATGTAGTACATCTTTTTCTTCGTTTAAGTATGTGACAAACGCTTCAATACCAGTTTCATAATGATATATCTCATTAAGGTCATTTCGTTCATCTATTAATTCAATTTTAAACCCTTTTAATAAAAATGCTGATTCACGTAAACGTTCACTCAATGTTTCAAAGTTATATGTTGTTGTACTAAATATGATTGGGTCTGGCTTAAAATGAATGGTTGTACCTGTTTTATTCGTTTTCCCTTTTTTTGTAAGTGTTGTAGCAGGAATACCGCCATTTTCAAAGCGTTGCTCGTAGATGAATCCTTCACGGTGAATCGTTACGACTAACCATTCAGACAGCGCATTAACAACTGAAGCTCCTACTCCATGTAGTCCGCCACTTGTCTTATAGCCACCCTGTCCAAATTTCCCTCCTGCATGGAGAACTGTTAATATAACCTCTGGTGTCGGTTTGCCAAGTTTATGCATTCCTGTTGGCATTCCCCGACCTTTATCTTGAACTGATATACTATTATCTCTATGAATTTTGACAATAATATGGTCACCATGACCAGCTAGAGCCTCGTCCACAGAGTTATCGACAATTTCATATACAAGATGATGCAGTCCACGACTATCCGTACTGCCTATATACATCCCTGGGCGCTTTCTTACAGCTTCCAATCCTTCTAGGACTTGTATCGCATCATCATTATAGTCAAACTGTTGTTGCTTTCCCAAACGACTAAACCCCTTTCAATTCACTCACAAGTACATTATCTCTTGTTAAGAAGCATGTTTAAGTATTTTATACAATAATTTGTAGGTCGACAACCCACTTTTCTAAAATAGATACCTTCAAGGAGTACCTAAGCTAAATTAAATATTTAATTACTGCCTCGTTAAAACGATAAGTTGTGATTACGCTGATTATTTTTAAAAAGCTTTACGATTTTTTACAATCATCTACGTAGTATATAGCTAATTCATCTGTTTAATTGTATAACGTATTTTACAATTAGCAAAGGTGATTCGGCTAATAAAATAAAAAATCCTTGTTTTACAAGGATTTTCGTATATTGAATGAACTATCTTGTCATTGCATACTCCACTTTTATACAACGATTCATAATAACAATTTTATTATTCTCTTTTAAAAGGTTATATGCAGCTTCATTCTCTAATCCTAATTGTGCCCAAAATACATCTGCATCAATTTGCAAAAATTCTTCTGCAACATCGAAAAGCTGTTCTGAACGGCGAAATACGTTTACTATATCAACATGTTCTTTTATTTCCTTTAGCGAAGAATATGCCTTCTCGCCTAAAACTGTTTGCACAGTGGGATTTACAGGAATTATCTTATACCCAGCATCTTGCATAACTTTACTAACCATATAAGAAGTTCGATCAGGCTTATCTGATAAACCGACTACAGCAATTGTTTTACTTCTATTTAAAATATCTTTAATTTCTTGCCTATTCGGGTAATTCATCGATTTTCAACTCCTTTAAATTTATCATAACAAAGAATGATGTTTATTATAATAGCTCTTTTTGCATAGGTTGTATTTTTCACTCTCTTCAAAATGTGTTGATGAGAGGAAAAAATTAATATAGGCAGTTTTCGTAAACAGTGTTGCTTTTAACTGAGTGGTCGTTTAGGGTTTGTCTCCTCTTGCAGTACTCGCTCTCCACGGGGTGGATGCAAATAAATGACTATTACCTTTATGTTAAACTTTTGTTCGTTCCACTTACAATGCGATATTTTTTGTTTTTTTATTCTCTCATAGTGTTTTTATATATGGTCATGATAAAATAGAGAAAGATTATATAAAGGAGTATCTAATATGATTGAAGCATTTATATTTGTTTTAGCTTATTTAATCGGTTCAATACCGTCTGGACTTATTGTTGGAAAGCTAGGATATGGGATTGACATTCGAGAGCATGGTAGTGGAAACTTGGGTGGAACAAATACATTCCGTACTCTAGGAGTAAAAGCAGGTCTTATCGTTACTAGTGCTGATATTTTAAAAGGAACACTCGCTGCTGCGATACCAAGATTTATTGATTTGCCACCAATCTTTATTCTAATTGTTGGAATATTTGCAGTGCTTGGACATACATATCCTATCTTTGCAAAATTCAAAGGTGGTAAAGCTGTTGCTACTTCAGCAGGTGTGCTGCTATGCTACGAGCCAATGCTATTTTTAACAATGGTAGCCTTCTTTTTTATCGCACTCTATATCTCAAAATATGTATCGCTTTCTTCAATGTTAGCTGGTATATATGCTGTTATATACAGTATAGTTACAAAAGACATCCCTTTAATAATAGTCGTATCATTACTTACTATTTTTGTCATCTATAGACACCGTTCAAATATTAAACGTATTGTAGATAAAACTGAACCTAAAGTGAAATGGTTATGACATTTAACTAGACTAGATGAAAACAGTTAAGTAACCTTATTTTATTTTAAATTTACGTAGTTTTAGAAAATATAGTTTCTATTTGAATTCGTTTTCATTTTAAGTTTGGTCTTCATTGCTATACTATACTAGGTAAGAGCAGGCTGGTGGTGATCAATTCGCTTTAATCAACTTAACATAATAAAAAACAATCTTTAAATAATATCCATCATTTACCTGAAGGAGTTTTTATAATGGAAATTACAATTGATGACAACGCACTAAATTGGTACAAGGATGAATTAAATTTAAATAATGGTGATTCCGTACAATTTTTTGTTAGATATGGTGGCTGTAGTAATGTTCAAAAAGGATTCTCTCTCGGTGTAACGAAACAAACGCCCGATGAAATAGGATCGAAAGTCGAAAAGAATGGAATTACCTTTTTTATTGAAAATCGTGATTTATGGTACTTTGATAACCATAATTTACATGTTGTACTAGATAATAAACTAAATGAACCTATATTTACCTATGTAGATTAGAAAATAAGAGGGTAACTCAAGTGTCATTCAAACCGCTAATGCACTGATAAATGTTTATTTCTATTTTTCAGTGTTTATTGGAAGATGTAAACACGAGAGTTACCCTCTTCTTATATATATGGAAGGATGAAGTTAATTTTATGATTGCTCTAGTAACCGAAAGCGCACGATATGGTCATAGCGTCCACATTTTTTTAGAATATCAAGTTGTACTGAACCTAATAAATCAAAATGCGGAAATTGGCCATATTTATGAATCCATTCAGGCTTTAATCCATACTGCCTTCCCCACTCAATAAGCTTATTAATATCTGAGCATCCTACTTTTGTAACACTGTTTGAGTTAGGAAATCGTTCATCATACCAAAAATGTGTTAAAAAAGCAATTTCACCTTTTATAACATCACTTTTCCAGTTGTTAAGTTCGTCTCTTGTAACGCCGAAAGCCATTTACTTTTTTGCCTTTTCGTAAGCTTCATGCCAGTCTGGAAAAAGGTTTTTCACTTTAACTGGTCTAAATGTGTCTCTCTTTACACATACATGTGTTGAGGTAGCTTGCACTGACAGCTCGCCTTTCTCTGTAAAAATCTCATAACCATATATACTTTTTATTCCATTGTATTCTTCAATCCAAGTATGAATTGTGACCGTTTCTCCGTAACGAACTGGTTTTTTATATGTTATCTTGATATCAAGAACTGGTGATATAATTCCCTCTTTCTCCATATCGGCATATGAAAACCCTAAATCCTGAATTAGCTTTGTCCTTCCGACTTCCATCCAGACTAAGTAATTTGCATGGTAAACAACACCCATTTGGTCTGTTTCCGCATACCTTACTTCTATATCTTTTTTTGATACTAACATCGTTTTCGCTCCTTGCTGTTACCAATAATAACTCTTCTACCAAATCATATCATAACCGCTGTAATAGATAAAAGATGTAAACTACTCAATTATATGGAATAGTTCTATAAGGTTTATAAACATATCGATTTTAAAAAGCAAGGAAAAACCAGGCATATATAGCCTGGTTTCATTCAATACTTCTTCTTATCGGTACCCATTTTCACGTGCTTGGGCTTCATCTTTAATTTCATCTCTCATCGCATGAATTGCTTCTTCACGACGTTCATTTTTTGCTTGAATTAAGTTACGATCTTTTTCAGAAGCAAACTGCATTGTTTCTTGAGATTCTTCAATGTTTTCAATTGTGTTTTGAACCATTGTTTGAAGCTTTTCTACATTATCTGTACGATCATCAGGATTTGGTCTATTTTGTTTAGTCATGGAAAAACATCCTTTCTATTCAAAGTTTATAAAGCTCTCACACATCTATTCACCTTTTGTCTGAATTACTTGTGCATGCTTACCAGATGTATCTTGCATTTTTTTTCCTTTATTATTTCCAAATGCTCTCGACTTTGTTCCTATATGATCCGGTGTAAAGTGTTGTTGCTTCATTTTAGAGTTCGTCAAAGTTATCCCCTCCTCAGTGAATAGAGTACCCTTTTAAGAATGCGTCCATAACTAGTAAAGCTTGTTAATCTAAGCGGTTTAAAATTCTATGTTCCCAACGCTCTTCAATGCGGTTAAGCGCCTCCTGGTCCTTTAGTAATTGCTGTTTATTTTCATTCACAAGTTCTTCCAATGACTTTTTCTTTTGTTTCCTCACAACTTATCACCTCCATATATATGAATTAAAGGATTTCCACTTTTCCTTCAATTTAGTACAAAATACTGAAAATTTATGTGAATTAAATATTCGATGATTGATGAAAACAGGCCTAGCATAAGTAATACAGAGATAATATGTAGGAACACCTAGTAATGACTAAAAAAGAACAGATACTCTCTTAAAGGGTATCTGTTCAAGCAAAGCAATTTGTTATTTCTTAATTTCAAGCATTTTTACCATTTGTTCATAAGATAACGCACCAACATATTTTTCAGTAATGATTCCATTCTCATCAAGAATATAAGAAGTAGGATATTGCAGCACTTCATATTGACTATTAACTTTTCCCTTTTCATCCATAAGAATAGGAATCGTTAACGCTAATTCATCCACAAATTTCTTAACTGAATCTTTATTTGGTTCACTGCTAGTAAAATTCACTGCTGCTACAACAACTTCTTCTCCAAAATTATCCTGTAATTTCTGCATATCCGGCATCTCGGCGCGACATGGTGGACACCAAGTTGCCCAAAAATTAAGGAGGACCTTTTTTCCTTTCAGAGTTTCTAAACTCATTTCTTTTCCATCTAATGTTTTTAACTCAATATTAGGTGCAGCGTTACCTTTTGTTATTCCTTCCTTTGTATTTGGTGTGAAGGAAGTGTAAATTGCATATCCAACTAAAAACACTAATATCGAAATCGCTAGGATTTTCTTCATTTTATATAAAAACCTCCTATGTTAAGGACAATACAATGATTTTTATAATAGGGTAAAGTATATGAAAACATATGAACATGATAAGTATTCCTGTAACTACTACTTTAGTCGAAAGTTTTTTCGAAAACATCTGCCAAATAAGGAATAGTATGCTTAAGATAAACCCTAAATACATTGCTTTCGTTCCACCAGTAAAATAAAACCAGTATTTAGTGAACAAAATATCAGGTTGAAATAAAATTATACCAAATTTATATGTAAATAATGTCATCAGTACCATTGTTATGTAATATTGCTTAATAAACTGTTTAATTTCTATATTATTTATTAATAACTGTATTAAAACGTAGTTTATGAAAAAGGTTAATAAGACGATAATTAGAAAGTACTGAATGATAAAAGGCCCAATTTGGACTGCATCATATATCAATTGTGATGTCTCCTTAAAAAAACTTTCTCACCTATATTTAACCACGGAAAACGTTATAGAACAATGAATTTATCTTCTATCCTTTTGAACGTAGTTGTTTTATAAGTATGCTCTATTCCCATAACAAAAAAGTGCTAATCAAAAACATTTGCCTAATAAATAAAAACTCACTGATTTACATAGCAAATAAAAAAGGAACGGAATTCCGCTCCTTTTTTATTTTGATTTACCCTTTTAATTTATCACGTAATACCATTTGAAGGATACCGCCATGTCGGTAGTAATCTATTTCAACTTCACTATCGAAGCGAACTAGTACCTCAAATTCCTTTTTATTGCCTGCTTCGTCTGTAGCTGTAACCTTTACATAATCACGTGGTTTAACAGATTCATCAATAGCTACTTCGATTGTTTCTTTACCAGTTAATCCAAGTGTGTCTGAATTTTCTCCTTCTTTAAATTGAAGAGGAAGAACACCCATCAATACTAAATTACTACGGTGGATTCTTTCAAAGCTTTCTGCTATGACTGTTTTAATACCAAGTAAATTAGTTCCTTTTGCAGCCCAGTCACGTGAGCTTCCCATTCCGTAATCTTTTCCTGCAAATACAACTAAACCAGTTCCATCTTGTTTATAATCCATACAAGCATCATAGATAGATTTCACTTCACCTGTTGGCCAGTAAGTAGTATAACCACCTTCTGTTCCCGGAGCAATTTGGTTTTTGATACGGATGTTTGCGAACGTTCCTCTCATCATTACCTCATGGTTACCACGACGTGAACCATATGAGTTGAATTCTCTAGGAGATACACCATTTTCTTGTAAATAACGTCCAGCAGGAGTATCTTTACCAATTGAACCAGCAGGTGAAATATGGTCAGTTGTTACTGAGTCACCAAATTTAGCGACAACACGTAACTCTTTCAATGCTTCTACCTTACCAGGTTCTGCTTCTAACCCTTCAAAGAATGGAGGATTTTGAATGTATGTTGATGAATCATCCCAAACATATAGAGCTTCATCAGTCGTTTCAATCTCATTCCAACGTTCATTATCATCAAAAACTTGTTCGTATTCTTTTCTAAATAGCTCAGGTGTTACTGTTTTATTAACAACTTCGTTAATTTCATTCGTTGTTGGCCAAATATCGTTAAAGAATACATCGTTACCATTCTTGTCTTTACCTAATGAATCCTTTTGAAGGTCAATGTCAACAGTACCAGCAAGTGCATATGCGACAACAAGTGGTGGTGATGCAAGATAGTTTCCTTTAACTAGTGGGTGGATACGTCCTTCAAAGTTACGGTTCCCTGAAAGTACTGAAGTAACTAATAAATCATTAGCAGCAACAGCTTCCTCAATTTCATCAGCTAAAGGCCCTGAGTTACCAATACAAGTTGTACATCCATAACCTACTAGGTTAAAGCCAAGCTGCTCTAGATGCGGTAAAAGTCCTGAATTCTCTAAGTATCCAGTAACAACTTTAGAACCCGGTGCCAATGAAGTTTTCACATATGTTGGTACTTCTAGACCTAATTCAACAGCTTTTTTGGCAACTAGACCAGCAGCAACTAATACATATGGATTTGATGTATTTGTACAGCTCGTAATTGCTGCGATTGCGATTGCACCTGTTTTCATTTTCGCTTCTTCACCGTTATTAAATTTAACAGTGATTTCTTTATTTATCTCATCCGCTTCTAAACCAAAGCCTTGGTTACCTGCTGGAGCTACTAAATGTTCATGGAATGTCTCTTTCATTGCAGAAAGTGGAATCAAATCCTGTGGACGTTTAGGACCAGAAAGGTTCGCCTCTATATTAGAAAGGTCAATTTCAACTACTTTTGTAAAGATAGGCTCTTCATTATCTGGAGTGAAAAATAGGCCATTAGCTTTACAATATTCGCCAACCACTTCGATTTGTTCTTCATCTCTACCAGTTAAACGCATATAATTTAATGCTTCTTCATCAACTGGGAAGAATCCACAAGTTGCACCGTATTCTGGTGCCATGTTAGCAATTGTTGCACGGTCTGCAAGTGGTAATTGCGCAACACCAGGACCAAAGAATTCTACAAATTTACCAACTACACCTTGTTGACGTAAAACTTGTGTTACTTTAAGTGCCAAGTCTGTCGCTGTTGTTCCATTTGGAAGTTCACCAACTAATTTAACACCGATAACCTCTGGAACTGGGAAATATGATGGTTGTCCAAGCATTCCTGCTTCAGCTTCAATTCCACCAACACCCCATCCTAAAACACCGATACCATTTATCATTGTTGTATGTGAGTCAGTACCAACTAATGAATCTGGGAATGCTTCAAATCCACCATCTTCATTTTCTACAGCATGAACAACACTAGCTAAATACTCTAAGTTAACTTGGTGAACAATACCTGTTGCAGGTGGTACGGCACGATAGTTATCAAAAGATTTTTTAGCCCAGCTTAAAAATTTATAACGCTCTGCATTACGTTCAAATTCAAGGTCCATATTAAATTTTAATGCGTCAGGAGTTCCAGCTCTGTCAACTTGAACGGAGTGGTCAATAACGAGGTCTACTGGAATTTCAGGATTAATTTTATCAGGATCTCCGCCAAGGTCTGCCATCGCTTTACGTAGTGATGCTAAGTCTACTACTGCAGGCACACCTGTGAAGTCTTGTAAAATAACACGAGATGGTTTAAATGGTACATCAATATCTCTTTGCTCGTCTGTACCCCATTTTGCTAAATTTTCGACATGTTCTTTTGTTATCACTCTTCCATCTACTTGACGAAGAACAGATTCTAAAAGAACTTTAACTGAATAAGGAAGGCGTGAAACATTGCCAATTCCTGCGTCTTCTAAGGCTTGTAATGAATAATAATTGTACGTTTTTCCATTCACAGTAAAGCTTTTACGTGCTTGGAAAGCATCATTGCTTGTTTTTACTTGATTAGTCATATAAACTTTCTCCCCCTTATTAAAGTCAAGGTCGACACTTGTCGAAGGATGGTTCCCCATTTTTAAAATTTCACACAATTCAATCTTAATACAACTAGTACTATAAGTAAATAACAATGATGTTATTGATATGTATAAGTTTTACTTATGTAAGCGTACCTAGTTTTACTTTATTACTATATCAAATTTTTAGATAAATATATATGTTTTTATGCGGTTATTTCAAATATTATTGTGGTTAAGCTTACTAAAAACTAGGCTGTTTTTGTAGACATTGTTGCTATATACAAAGTTGGCGTTTTGGGTTGGTCTCCTCTTGCAGTACTCACGGGTAGCGGGGTGGGTAGTGAGCCTCATAGCTCCTTGCGGCACGAGCAAGCAAACTTCAGGTCATCTCGCTACGATAAGTCATCATCGATGCCCCTCCAGTTTGTACGTCGATGGGCTAGCCGCCTACGCTTTTCGTACTCCTCAGCGTAAACGCCTGCTCACGTCTCACCTTTCCCACGTATCCCGCAGGTGTCTCGCACTTTAAGCTCCTACCAACACTTAATTAAGTTTGTCATAAAAGCAACAATCTTTTGAAAAAAGCCAAAATCTAACATATTGGGCTCAGTGTCAAATCACACTTAGATATTATTTCATTTTCCTATATCACTTAACTTAATATGTCAGTATGGTCACTATAGATGAGAATTTACAATATATAATCATGAATATTTTTAATGTCGAATGTAAAACAGAATTTTTAGACATTCTAATTATAGGGAGGTGAGCTTCATATTATGGCAAAGCGTAAAGCAAATCATGTTATTCCTGGTATGAATGATGCAAGTGCACAAGGAATTGGTGCTGGATATAATGAGGAAATGCAAAATGAGCCTCTTACAGCGAAGCAAAGGCAAAATAATAAAAAAAGAAAGAAAAATCAATAAGACTATCATAAATACGGTAACTCAATAAAAATGGTCTGACTCTCTAATGTACATTAAAAGAAGAAATAATTTCATTCAATAATGTATTAATCGGAAGAGTCAGACCATTTAAATTATCCTCATGCATTCATCTTTATTGTTTTTCTGATTGATTAACTTCATTTACAATTCTTTGTAAATCTTGTTGGTATTGCTCAAGTCTTTGTCTTTGCGTGTCAGATGCATTTTCTAGCGCATTATTAATTTGTTGATAAGCTTCATTAACTTCTTCAGATAAATGCTTTAATTGTGAGCCATAGTCAGCATCTTCCTTCACTATATTCTCATAAATATCCATCGCTTCATTTGTCCCTTGCTGTGCAGCTTGAAATGATTGTTGCTTGTTTTTATTGTATGGCATATTTTTACTCACTTTCCTTTCATCTCTTTAAAAACCATCCTTAGTATCTCAATTAATGAGTAAAATATTCATTTATTTTTCGAATGTTTTTATTAAAATAAACTCATTCTATATTAGACAGGAGGGATAAAGTTGACTAATAAAAATGATGGAAAAGATATGCGAAAAAATGCTCCAAAAGGAAATAATAGTGGGCAACCTGAACCATTAAGCGGCTCAAAAAAGGTGAAAAATCGTAATCATACTGGACAAAAACACAATCCAGGTCACGACATGTAAGGAATGGAGATTACTCCATTCCTCTTCTATTTTTCAGCTGTTTTGCGTACTGCATGTGTTTTATATCTCCCACTCTCCTACCTATCCCACTGGTGAATCAACGACACTTTATTCTATCGACTCTAATTATTCACCAATCCTCCATTTATGAATATCATATTAGTTAAAGAGGGAATAGAAATAAATGGAGGTCAATTATTATGAATAAAAAGAAAAATCCCTTGAGCATAAATGGAATTGAAGAATGGATGGAGCAATTCTTTATAGATCCGTTTACAACATTATTAGATGAGCAAACATTTAGAATCGACCTATTTGAAACAAATGATGAATATATTATTGAGGCAGAAGTAGGAGACATACCTAAAGAAGATATCCAAATTGAAACGAAAGCAGAAAAAGTAACAATTTATATTGAGCAGAATAGCACCGACAATGACAAACAGTTAGAGACTGGCAATTGCAAACGAACGATAATCCTGCCTTACCAAATTGATAACAATAAGATCAATGCAACTTTAAGTAACGGCCTATTAGAAGTGAGAATCAGTAAACATCATTATGTAACAAATCAGACTAAATCTATATGGATAGAAATTGAAAAATAATAATCAGTTAGTGTCCCATCTTCACCTTAATCTTGAAATTTAACAAAACATGACAGACATCAATCTGCCATGTTTTATTCTTCAACAATATATTCAGTATGTTGATTTTGAATACTTATTTTAATCTTTATTAATTCTGTACTACCACATTGTTTACATTTATAACAGTTTTCAATAAATAGCATACATCGTGAACAATAAATTTTTTCCATATGAACTACCCCTTTTCGTCTACTATATGCTCATATGGATGAAATGTTGCTTTATTCCACAATATGCTCGTAACTATTGTGATAAATTTTATTCAACTCATCTATTTTATAGATAAAAAATTCATGGTCAAGGTCATTTTCTAAATGATGCACTTTTTTATATTTAGTCAACGCATCTTTTGCCTTCAATTGTGAAGTATAGATTCCAAGAACATTTGAACTTTCTCCACATTCAGAACACCCTAAATCTAATACAACAAAATACATACGGTTCATTCCAATCTTTTTTATGATTCTATTAATGAAAGTGACTGCTTGTAATGTAATTTGTACTGGGACCATGAATTACCAAGAAATTCTTGTTCTTATGACATATAACCTAGTACGTTACATGATTATAGACAATATCACTATTGACCACAATACAATTATATTTTACCTCTTCAATCACTTGTCAATCCAGTTACTTTATTACATCTTAGCTAGTTAATGTTGAAATATTTAGAGGAGAATCTATATAACTGTAAGCCCCCAATCAAACAACGCATATAAACACACAGCGCCTCCTGGTACGATGAATGTATCAATTTAAGGAGGTGCTTTTCATATGCCAGAACA